>CAVRVI010000021.1:0-38448 GCA_963724635.1 uncultured Chloroflexia bacterium | reverse complement strand
TTCTCGTGGCTGACCAACCGGCCGAGACCGAGCTCGTACGGGCTGTAGTTCTGCTCGGGGTTCATGGCGTGACGGGCCGACGTGTAGTCGACCTCCAGGAGGATCAGCCCGGCCTCCAGGCGGGTCACGTCGAGGGCGAGCATCCCGGCCGGGCGGATCGCCCAGTCGACGCCGACCGCCATCAGCCGGTCCCAGACCTTGGTCGCCCCCTTGGCCGGGATCCAGATCTCGTACCCGAGGTCGCCCGTGTAGCCGGTCCGGGTCACGTCCATCGCGACCCCGGCGATGGTGGCCGCGCGGCGCCGGAAGTAGCGCAGGTCCGCGAACGAGGTCTCCGCGGCGGCCTCGAGGACGGCGCGGCTGAACGGGCCCTGGAGCGCGACCGCGGCGATCGCTTCCGACTCGTCCGTGACCGTGACGTCGAGGCCGGCCGCGTTCATCGACAGCCAGCGGTAGCTGCGGGTCCGCCGCGGTCCAGCGGTAGGCGTCGTCGTCGAGCCGATGGACGGTGCCGTCGTCGATGACCTTGCCGTACTCGTCGCACCAGGGCGTGTAGTAGACCTGTCCCTGGGCCATCGCCGTGGCGTCGCGGGTGATGACGCGGTCCACCAGACGGATCGCATCGGGGCCGTTGACGCGGTACTTGTAGAGCGGGCTGACATCGATGAGGGCCGCCGCCTCGCGGATGGCGTTGTACTCGATGTCGTGGAAGTCCGCGTAGATCGACGACGCGAAGTAGCCCGACCACTCGCGCCACTGCATCTTGCGGTTCAGCGGCGCCGTCCGCGGATGGAATGCCGTCCCGACGCTCATGCGTCGACCTCCTGCGTGCGATCGCCCGTCCCACGCGGCCGTCCGTCCGTCGTCTGAAACGGCCGACGTGCGCCGTGGGACCTGGGGTACATCTTGCATCAATCCTATGCACTCTGCATAGCCGTGTCTCGCCCTCAGGAGGGACCCGTGGCGCAACGCTACGACGCGGTCATCATCGGTGGTGGCCACAACGGCCTGATCTCCGCGGCCTACCTCGCGCGGGCGGGCCTGCGGACCGTCGTACTGGAGCGTCGGCACGTCCTCGGCGGCGCGGCCGTGACCGAGGAGATCGTCCCGGGCTTTCGCTTCTCGGTCGCGAGCTATGTCGTCAGCCTGCTCCGACCCGAGATCATCCGCGACCTGCGCCTGCCCGAGCACGGCCTCGACATCCTGCCGCTCGACGGGACGTTCACGCCGCTGCCCAAGAGCGCGGGCAAGCGCACCGGAGGTCGGGACTACCTGTGGCGGGTCAACGACCACGGCCGGACGGTCCGCGAGCTCCGCCGCTGGTCCAGGCACGACGCCGAGGCGTACGAGGAATACGGCCAGCTCATGGTCGAGATGGCCCGCTTCATCAAGCCGATCCTGGGCATCGTGCCCGGCGACCCGACCGAGCTCGACCCGCGGCCGCTCCTGCCGATCGCCGCGCTCGCGCGGAGCTTCGGCCGGCTGAGCGAGCGTCAGCAGGCCGTCTTCGTCCAGCTCATGACGATGAGCGCGGCCGACTTCCTCGACCAGTGGTTCGAGACGGATCCGCTCAAGGCCACGATGTCCGCGTCCGGGATCATCGGGACCTACCAGGGCATCCGCTCGCCGGGCACGGCCTACGTGCTGCTCCATCACTACATGGGCGAGATCGACGGCGCGTTCCGCGCCTGGGGCATCCCCAAGGGCGGGACCGGTGGCGTCTCGATGGCGATCGCCCGCGCGGCCCAGGCGCTCGGTGCCGAGATCCGGACCGAGGCGCCCGTGGCGCGCATCCGGACCGGCGGCGATCGGGCCACCGGCGTCGTGCTCGACGAGCGGCGAGGAGATCGACGCGTCCGTCGTGCTCTGCTCGGCCGACGCCAAGGTCACGTTCCTGGACCTGCTCGAGGCCGGGACCCTGGACCCCGTCCTTCGAGGAGGAGGTCCGGCGGTTCAAGTTCCGCGGCTCGTCCGGCAAGGTCAACCTCGCCGTCGACCGGCTGCCGGACTTCACCTGCCTGCCGGGACCCGGCGAGCATCTCCGCGGCGCCATCTCGTTCTCGCCGTCGATGGACGACATGGAGCGCGCCTACGACGACGCGAAGTACGGCCACTGGAGCCGCAAGCCGTACATCGACATGATCATCCCGACCCTGGTGGACCCCCAGATGGCGCCCCCCGGCAAGCACGTCATCAGCTGCTTCGTCCAGTACGCGCCGTACAAGCTCGACCCGTCGCTGGGCACCTGGGACGACAACCGCGAGGCGTTCGGGGACACCGTGATCGACCGGATCGCCGAGTTCGCGCCGAACATCCGCGACATCGTCATCGGACGCCAGGTGCTCACGCCGCTCGACATCGAGCGGACGATCGGGCTGACCGAGGGCAACATCTTCCAGGGCGAGCTGAGCCTGGAGCAGCTGTTCTTCAATCGCCCGGTGCCCGGGTACGCCCGGTTCCGGACACCGATCCGCGATCTCTGGCTGACGCGGCTCGTCCACCCACCCGGGTGGCGGCCTGATGGGCGCCAACGGCCGGCTCGCCGCCATGGAAGTGCTGCGGTCGCGCGGCCGGAAGGTGGCCTGACGATGGGCACCTCAACGGGTCTCGATGCCATCGTCCTGGGCGCCGGACACAACGGGCTGGTCGCGGCCGCATACCTCGCCCGCGCCGGTCGTTCCGTGCTCGTCGTCGAGCGCCGCGAGCGGGTCGGCGGTGCCGCGGATACCGTCGAGCTGGCACCGGGCGCCCGGGTGCCGGTCGGTCGCCCACACGGTCGGCCGACTGCGGCCATCCGTCGCGCGTGAGCTGGATCTCAAGGCCCACGGCCTGCGAGCTCATCGCGCCGGACGTCCGCGCCTTCGCCCCGCAGCCCGATGGCCGCTCGGTCGCGCTCTGGCGCGACGTCGTCGCCACCCAGGCGTCGCTGCGCGCCTGGTCGACGCCGACGCGACGCCTACCCGGCGTTCGACCGGGGGTGCGCTCGCTCGCGCGATTCCTCGCCGACCTTGGCGACGAGACGCCGCCCGACGTCGCGCGACCCGGGTTTCGGGGACGCGCTCATGGGGCTGCGCCTCGGGCGGGCCTTCCGCGGGCTGGGTCGCGCCGACGGACGGACCATCCTGCGAGTCCTCGCGATGGCGATCGCCGACTTACGTCGCCGAGTCGTTCGAAAGCGGACCCGATCCGCGCCACGATCGCGTGGCGCGGGGTCCGCCACACGGCGATGGGGCCGTGGTCTGCGGGCACGACGAAGGTGCTCCTCGACGACGCGGCCGGGAGCGACGGCGGGGCCTCCGGCGAGACGGTCTACGCGCGCGGGCGGACCGGGCGCCCTGTCCGATGCGCTGGCCTCGGCCGCCCGCGCCGCCGGCGGCCGAGATCCGGACCGGCGTCGAGGTCGTCGCCGTCACCTCCGACGCCGACGGCCGGGCGACCGGGATCGCCCTCGCGTCGCGGCGAGGAGATCACGGCCCGTGCGATCGTCGCGGGCGTCGACCCGAAGCGCCTGCTCACGACACTCGTCGATCCGGTGGCGATCGGGCCGAGCGCTGCGCTGGCGGGCGGCGCAACATCCGGACGCCGGGGTCGGTCGGCCAAGGTCGACCTCGTGCTCGACGGCCTGCCGGCATTCCCGGCGGCGGCCGAGGATCCCGCGGCTGCTGCGCGGTCGGATCCTGGTCGGGATGACCGGCATCGATGCGCTGGAGCGGGTCTTCGATCCCGACGCAAGTACGGCGCATTCGCCGATCAGCTCGCCATCGAGGCCACGATCCCGTCGCTGGCGGACCCGTCGCTCGTGGACGGCGCCGCCGCGGGCACGCAGGTCCTGAGCGCGCATCCGTCCAGTGGGTCCCGACGACGCCGCGCGACGGCGACCTGGGACGACCGCCGCGAGGCCCTCGGCGACGCGGTGCTCCGGACGCTGGAGACGGTCGCCCCTGGTCTCGGCGCGCGCGTGCAGACCCGCCAGGTCCTCACCCCGCTCGACCTCGAACGCGACTACGGGCTGACCGGCGGGCACCCGCTCCACGTGGAGCCGGGCGCTCGACTCGTTCTTCGCCTGGCGGCCGCTCCTGGGCTGGGCGCGCTATCGGATGCCGCTCGACGGGCCTCTACCTCGCCGGTTCCGGGGCGCACCCGGGCGGTGGCGTGACCGGCGTGCCGGGACGGAACGCCGCGCGCGAGGTGCTCGCGGACCTCAAGCGCCGCTGACGGCCTGAACAGGGGCCCGCGCACGATCACCTCGTCCGGCAGGGGCTGGTAGCCGAACCGCGCGTTCACCGCGCGCATCGGGGCATTCTCGCTCGTCGTTGCCCGTGACCAGCGCGGTCAATCGCCTCGCGGATCGCCCAGGCGATCGTCGCTCGCTTCATGAGCGTGGCGAGACCGCGGCCCCGCCACGCCCGCGCGACCGCCGTCATGTCGTGCCAGGCCACGGTCGTGGAGCCAGGGACGAACATGAGGCAGGCGTAGCCGACGACTTCGTCGGTCGCGGCGTCCGTGGCGATCATGAACGCCGCCAGCGCGGGATGCCCGGGCGATCCACGTCGCGTGCCCGGAACTCGGCGAGGTCGCCGACCGCCATCGGCGTCGTCGCCACCGGGGATGTCCGCGAAGGTCTCGATCGCGACGGCGTGGACGCCCGTCGATGAGATCGGGGCGCTCGGCGAGAGTCGTCAGCGTGACGCCGGTCGGGCGGCTCGATCGCCGGCGCGGCCAGGCCCTCGAGCCGAAGCTCGACCATCCGGGCGCGCTCGCAGCTCGCGTGAAGCCCCGATGGAGCAGGAAGGCGATCCCGTCGGGCCGGCCCTCCGACGTCGCGCAGGTGGAGCCCGGTCTTCCCGGCCTCGCGGGCGGCGTCCGAGAGGGCGGTCAGCAGCGGCTTCGCCGATCCCGCGACGCTGTTGCTCGGGGAGGACCGCCGAGGTACGCGAACGCATCGGGATGGTCCGGTGGATAGACGTAGATCCGCCCGATGGTCGCGCATCCCACGGGCCGGCCGTCCACCTCGGCGAGATACCGACGGTTGCCCGGATACGTCTCGTCCGCCCAGCGCATCTCGCTCGACGGACGTCGGGTCGTCCGGCGTGATCGTGTTGACGAGCGCGGCGAGGGTCGCGAGGTCGGCATCGGACCAGACCTCGCGGATCACCGCCGGTGCGGCGGACGGTCGCCTGATGCGGATCGGTCATCGGCCCAGGGCCTCCCGGAGCGGGATGGCGATGTCGGCGCGCGACGCGTCCACCCCGCGGCGCCGAGGTAGGGCGGCATCCCGAGGATGACCGTGGTGGCGCCGCGCTCCACGGCCTCGCGAGCCTGCCCGAGCGCCCAGCGACGGTCGTCGGCCGTGGTCCCGGTCGGGACCTGGGCGGCGATCTCGAAGCCTGGCCGGATCGCGGCCGACGGCCTCGAGCGCCGCGAGGAACGCGTCGCGCCTCTCAGCTGAAATAGGTCGAGGTCGGACGGGCTGCCGAGCGCGACCACCGCCGGCAGCAGCCAGCCATCGGCGACGGCCGCGCCGCGAGGGCGATGCCGCGCCGCTTCTGGCCGCCGAGCCAGAGTGGCGGGCCGCCGGGTGTCCGCGGCGGCGGGTCGTTGGTCGCCTCGGCCAGCGGGATAGAACGGGTCCGGGCGGGTCACGCCGGCTGGGGTGGCAGCCTCTGCGGACCACATCGCGCGGAGCGTCGTGGACCGCGGACTCGAACCGGTCGAATCGCTCGGGCATCGGCGGGCATGGGGATCCCGAACGGGAGGTGCTCACGCCTCGTGCCAGCCGGCGCCCAGACCCACGATGAACCGGCCGCCGGTGGCGTGGTCCATGACCGTCGCGGCCTTGGCCAGGACAGACGGGTGGCGGAACGTGGCCGACGAGCACGCCGTGACCCAGCCACTTGCCCGGGACGTGGTGGGCGAGCGCCGCCATCGCGGTCAGCGCTTCCCAGACTGGGACCGTGCGCGCTCGTACGAGACGTCGGTCAGGTGGTCGTTCATCCAGACCGACGTCGAACACCTCGTGCTCGCCGATGCGCGCCCAGGCGGCACTCGAGGGTCGGCCAGTCGACCGCCTGCGGCGACGTCTTGATCCCGATCGGGACGGGACGCGTCATCCCGCGGTGCTCCCCGTGCGCTCGCTACGGCCGGTCAGCGGCCGGACGTCAGGTTCGCGCTCATGCGCGGCCCGGTCGTGACCGCACCCTGCGAAGCCGACCCGACGAGCGCCGCGTACTTGGCCAGGACGCCACCCGCGTAGTTGCGGCGGCGGCGGCGTCCAGTGCGTGAGGCGTTCGGCGATGACCTCTCGGCCGAGACCTCCAGGTCGAGCGTCTTGCGATCGACGTCGATGACGATCGTGTCGCCCTCTTCGACGACCGCGATCGGTCCGCCGAGGGCGGCCTCGGGCGCGATGTGGCCGATCATCAGGCCGTGGGTGCCGCCGCTAGAAGCGGCCGTCGGTGATGAGCGCGACCGAATCGCCAAGGCCCTCGCCGACGAGGGCGCCGGTCACGCTCAGCATCTCCTGCATCCCGGGACCGCCGACCGGACCCTCGTAGCGGATGACGACCACGTCGCCGGGCACGATCCGTCGGTCGCGCACGGCCGCGTAGCAGGCGGTCTCGGAGTCGAAGACGCGGGCCGGGCCGCGATGGAGCCGCCGTTCGTGCCCGGCGAGCTTCACCACGCAGCCGTCGGGTGCGAGGGAGCCCCGCAGGATCGCGAGACCGCCCGTGGCCTTGATGGGCGCGGCGATCGGGACGACGACCTTCTGGCCCTCGGTCTCGACCGCCGTCCGCGGCGATCTGGGCGATGGTCCGTCCGTCCACCGTCGGTCGCGACCCGTGGAGGAGACCGGGCCGCGCCAGCAGCTCGCGCATGACCAGCGCGAGACCACCGGCGTCGTACAGGTCGGACGCGGTGTAGCGGCCGCCCGGCTGCATGTCGGCCACGATCGGCGTCCGGTCGGCGATGGCCCCGAACTCGTCGATGTCGAGCGGGATCCCGTACTCGTGGGCGATCGCCAGGAGATGCAGGACGCCGTTGGTCGATCCGCCGGTCGCCGCGACCGACGCGATGGCGTCGTCGAGGGCCTCGCGCGTGACGAACGTGCGATGGGCGCCGGTCGGCCCGGACGAGGTCCATGACGAGCTCGCCGCTGCGATACGCCGCGGCATCCTTGGCCGGGTCCTCGGCCGGGATGGCGTTGAGTCCCGCCGGCGAGAGGCCCAGGAACTCGAGCGCCATCGACATCGTGTTGGCCGTGAACTGGCCGCCACAGGCACCCGGCCCGGGACAGGCCAGGGACTCCACCTCGTACAGCTCGTCGAGCGTGATCTTGCCCGCCCGGTAGGCCCCGATCGCCTCGAACACGGACACGACCGTGGCGTTGCGCTGCCCGTGGATCGTGCCCGGGTAGATCGTCCCGCTGTAGAGGATCAGCCCCGGGACATCGAGCCGGCCGAGCGCCATCGCCGCGCCGGGACCGGTCTTGTCGCAGCCGATGACGCAGACGAGGCCGTCGAGCAGGTGGCCGCGCACGACGAGCTCGATCGAGTCCGCCACGACCTCCCGGCTGACGAGCGACGACTTCATCCCCTCGGTGCCCATCGAGACGCCATCGCTGACCGAGACCGTGTTGAACTCCATCGGCGTGCCGCCGGCCGCCCGGATGCCAGCCTTGACCCGCTCCGCGAGCCGGCGGTGGTTGTAGTTGCACGGCATGGTCTCGATCCATGTCGTCCCGACGCCGATGAGGGGCTTGGCGAGGTCCTCGTCCGTGAACCCGATGGCCTTGAGCATCGCGCGCGCCGCCGGCCCGGTCCGGGCCGTCGGTCAGCGCAGCAGAGTGGCGCTTGGCCGGATCACTCGGGCGGTCGTACGGGTGGCTGGGCTGGTCAGGCATCGACACTGGTCTCCGGGAGGTGGTGGCGGGGCGTCCAGTGTAGGGCTCAGGCGAGCGCGTCCGCGGCGAGTCGCTCATCGACGAGCGACTGGGCCAGCGAATGGCTCGCCGAATGGCCGGTGACCGCCTCGATGAACGCGGCACGATCCAGCGTGAAGCCCGTGACCGGTCCGAGCGCACGGACCGTCGCGGTCCGGGGGACATCGTGCAGGAGTGCGATCTCGCCGACCCCCGCCCCCGGTCCGAGCGTGCGCACCAGCCGTCCGCCCTGGGTCACCTCGATCTCGCCGGTCTCGACGAGGTAGAACGAGTCTCCGACCCCGCCTTCCCGCATCAGCTCGGTGCCCGCGTCGACGGTGAATGGCTGCAGTCGGCTGGCGAGGTAGTCCACGGTCGCGAGCGACAGCGGGGCGAAGAGCGGCACCCCGCGGATCAGCTCGGAGCGATGGGTGAGGCCTTCGCCACCCTCGTCCACGCTGCGCAGCACCGGCCAGACCAGCACGGCGGCAACGGGCAGGATCGCGCCGGTCACGACCAGCGCGCCCCGGACTCCGAGCCAGGCGATCAGGATCGGGGCGAGGATGCCACCGAGCGCGACACCGGCATTGGCCGCGCTGTCGAGCAGGCCCAGCACCGCGACACGGCTGTCGTTCGGCGAGGTCCGCTGGGCGAGGGTGAAGCCGGCGACATCGATCAACGCATTGCTCATCCCGATCACGACCATGGCCAGCATCGCGACGACCGGGTTCACCAGGAGGCCGATGACCGCGATCGGTGCGCCCCAGCCGATCATCGCGCCCGCGAACGACGGAGCGAGGCGCTCTCGCCCGGTCAGGGCGACCGCGGCCATCGCCCCGATGAACCCGCCAAGGCCCATCGCGGCATTCAGGGCGCCCACGCCGGGATCGCCCATGCCGAGGATATCCACGGCCGCGACCACGACGAGCACGGTCAGCAGGCCGCGCACGAGGGTCTGCAGACCGAACCCGATGAAGACCAGCCGCGGGCCCGGGATGCGCGCCACGCAACGGACGCCCGCCGAGAGCTGGTCGAGGACCGCCTGGACCGATCCGTCCGGGCGGCCGATCTGGGGCACGTGCAGGCCGAGGATGGCGGCAAGACCCACGAGGTAGATCAGCAGGACCGCGATGTCCGCACCGACGGGACCGGTCGTCGCGAGGAGGACGCCGCCGATGGCCGGGCCGATGAAGGTGCCCAGGCCCTCCGCAGCGCTCGCGGTCACGTTGGCGGCAACGAGCTGCGACGGGGTCCTGGCGATACACGGCAGGAGGGCCATCTGCAGGGGTCGGGTGAACGCTCCGGCCCCGGCCTCCAGGGCGACCGCGAGATAGAGCGCGGTGATCGGGGCATCGATGACGACGACGACGACCGCCAGGGTGACGCCGACCGCCCGGATCGAGTTCGCGGCGAGCAGCACGCGCTCGGCCGGCCAGCGAGCCACCGGCACGCCCGCGAACGGGGCGAGCAGGGTCGGCGTCAGATACCGGGCCAGGCCCAGGATCCCGACCGCGACCGGCCCGCCGGCCTGGTAGGCGATCACGAGGTTGGTGACCAGGAACGCCCATTTCCCGCAGTTGATCGCGAACCACGAGATGGTCATGCGCCGCAGGTCGTCGTCGGCCAGCGTCACCCGGAGCGCTTCGACGGCCAGGGCCAGGCTCGCGGCGATGCGACGCATCCGGGCAGGATATCGGCCGCGCGATGGCGGGATCTGGCTGCCGCGCGGCGGGCGACCCGTCAGCCGGCGGCGTCCGCAGCCAGACGTGTCCGTACGAAGGCGAGCGCCATGGCCTGGCTCGAGGCCGTCCCCGTGACCGCCTCGAGGAACGCGGCCCGGCCCAGGGTCTGCGCCTCGATCGGTTCGAGTGCCTGGGCCGACGCCGTGCGCGGGATGTCCTGGAGCAGGGCGATCTCGCCGATCCCGGCGCCTGGGCCCTCGGTATGCAGGATATGGCCGCCCCGGCTGATGACGGCGCTCCCGTGCTCCAGGATGACGAAGCGGTCGCCCGGCTCGCCCTCGCGCATGAGCCATGCCCCCGTGTCGAATCGGATCGGCTGCAGGCGGCCGGCGAGGTGCTCCACCGAGGCGAGCGACAACGGCGCGAACAGCGGGACGCCGCGGATGAGCGCGACCCGACCGGCCGGTGCGGCGCCGCCCTCGTCGACGCGGCGCAGGAACGGCCACAGCGCCACGGCGGCGATGGGCAGGACGGCGCCGCTCACCACCAGGGCCGCCTGGATCCCGAGGGCCGCGATGAGGACCGGAGCGACCAGTCCACCGAGGGCGGGTCCGGCGGCCGCAACGCTCTCGACCAGGCCCAGGACGGCGACGCGGCTCTCGTTCGGGCTGGTCCGCTGGATCAGCGTGAACCCGGCCACGTCGAGCATGGCGTTGCTCAACCCGACCACGAGCATCGCCGCGACGGCCACCGCTGGCGACACGAGCAGCCCCATCACGAGGATCGGCAACCCCCACATCGCGAGCGCCACCGCATACGGCGGCACCAGTCGCGCCCGGCCGGCCAGGGTGATCGCGGCGATCGCGCCGACCACGCCGCCAAGCCCGATAGCCGCCGTCAGGAGGCCGACACCCGGATCACCCATGTCCAGGAGGTCGATGGCGGCCACCACGATGAGCACCGTCAGGAGGCCGCGGACGAAGGTCTGGAGCCCGAACCCGATCGTCACGAGTCGCGGGCCAGGCAGGCGCGCGAGGGCGCGGACTCCGGCGGACAGCTGGGCGACGACGGCCCCGACCGACCCGTCGCCCCGACCGACGTCCGGCGCGGTGACGGCGGCGACGGCGATGGCGGCCGCGCCGTAGAGCGCCAGGACGGCCAGGTCCGCCCCGAGCGCGCCGGTCGTGGCGAGCAGCAGGGCCCCGATCGCCGGTCCCACGAACGAACCGACGCCCTCGGAGGCGCTGGACGTCACGTTGGCGGCCACCAGCTGGGCGGGAGTCCGGGCGAGGCACGGCAGCAGGGCCATGTGGAGGGACCTCGTGAGCGCCCCCGCCGCGGAGTCGATGGCGACCGCGAGATAGAGCCACTCGATCGACGCACCCGACGCCACGACCGCGATGGCCAGGAGCACGGCGACGACCCGGACGACGTGAGAGCCGAAGAGCACGCGCTCGGCCCGCCAGCGCGCCACCGGCACGCCTGCGAACGGGGCGAGGATCGCGGTGGGGAGGTAGCTCGCGAGGCCGAGGATGCCGACCGCGACCGGGCCCCCGACGTCGTAGGCGATCACCAGGTTCACCACCAGGAAGGCGCCCTTCCCCGCCCAGACCGCGAACCAGCCCAGCATCAACCGACGCAGGTCCAGGTCGACCAGGGTGAGGCGGAGGGCGTCCAGAGATGGCCCCAGGCTCGCGACGACGCGGCGCATGGCCCGCAGCGTACCCGGGCCCCGTGGTGCCGGACGTCCCGCGGACACCGCGGCCCACGTGACGGGAGCGACGTGGTGTCGGCTATGCTGCCGCGACGCGACCGACCGTCAGTGATCGCCAGGAGGGTGGTTTCGAGCGATGGACCAGAAGGTAGAGCTGCTGTCCAAGGTGCCGCTGCTGGCCAGCCTCGATCGCAAGGAGCTCACGCAGGTGGCGCAGATCTGCGATGAGGTCGACCTGCCGGCCGGACGGGTCCTCATGAAGCAGGGCTCGTACGGCAGCGAGTTCTACGTGATCATCAGCGGAACCGTGACCGTGGAGCGCGACGGGAAGCACCTGCGCGACCTGGGCCCGGGCGACTTCCTGGGCGAGCTGGCCCTGCTGGGCAACATCGCGCGCACGGCGACGGCCACCTGCGTCGACGCCGGTCGGTTCCTGGTCCTTGGCCACCGCGAGTTCAACAGCCTGCTCGCCGAGTTCCCGACCATCCAGACGTCCGTCCTGCATGCGGTCGCCCAGCGCATGGTGGCCCTGGAGCCCGACCAGCCGCACTGATCGGGCCTTGGGCGCGCCCGGTCAGCGCAGACAGTCGCCGGTCTTCACCGGATCGGTCCGGCCGAGGCCGGGCTTGATCCTGGCGGCGATGGCGGTCGGAGACAGGGCGTAGCCCACGTCCTCGTTGGTCCGCGCCTCGGCGAAGATGAGCCCCCCGATGGAGCCGTTCTCGAGGACGAACGGACCCCCGCTGTCGCCGCGATCGATCTCCGCCCGGAGTTCCAGGATGTCGCGTCGCACGGGATCGCGTCCGTAGATGTCACGGCCGGTCGCGGCATAGGCCCCGGTGACCGCGGCCGGGACGATGGTCAGGCTGCCGCCGCCCGGATAGCCGAGGGCGGCCCCGACCGCGCCCCGCTCGGGGTCCGTTCGGGCAAAGACCAGCGGATCGGCTCCGATCGCCTCGATGTAGAGGAGGGCCACATCCAGGTCCGGGTCGAAGAGGACGACGCGCGCATCGACCGTGTCGCCGTCATCGGACGTGACCCGGACGCCATCGCGTCGCGAACCGGCGACCACGTGGGCGTTGGTGACGACGTAGCGATCCGCCACGAGCACGCCACTCCCCGAGGTCGCGAGCCCGCAGGTCGCGGCCGTGACCCGGAGCGTGCTGGCCTCGGCCGCCGCGGCGATCCGGTTCGTGGCGGCGTCGCTGGGTCGCTCGACCGGCGGCCGGGGCATCGGCTCGAACCCCACGAAGACCTCGGGCAGGCCGGAGGCGTCCAGGATGTCGCCCAGGTCGGCAGCGATCTCGGTCGGGGGCGGCAGGACCGCGTTGAGGCCCCGGACCGTGGTCGAGGTCTGGGCGGCCTCGGTCAGGCGGGGGACCGGCCCCATGGCCAGCAGCCCGCCGGCCAGCCAGATGATGAGCAGCGCCTGGGCCGCGCCCACGAACGATCCGGCCACGCGATCGGCGGCGCTGAGGACCCCCGTCCCCAGCGCGCGGGCGACACGCCGCCCGATCGCGGAGCCGATCGATTCGCCGAGCCCGACCGCGACGAGCAGGCCCGCGATGACGATGAACGGCCGGATGGACGGGTCCAGTTCGCCGAGCGGATCGGCCAGGAGGGGCAACGCGAGGATCGCGAGGGCGCCGCCACCGACCGCGCCCAGCAGGCCGCCGATCTGGGGAAGGGCACCCGAGCGGAACCCGAGGATGATCGCGAGCACGACGAGCAGGATCGCGATCACGTCGAGCGTATTCACCGGCCGATCGTCGCACAGGTGGCCCGAACGAGCCGCGATCCGAGCCGGCGTCGGGGACGCCGGGCTCGGGTCAGGCCACGACGACGTCGATCGGCGCAGCGCCGCCGGTGGCGTCGCTGATCGTGTAGGTGCCCGGCTCCAGGTCGCCCAGGTCGATGAACGCCCGGTGCAGCTCGGCGATGGCGATGCAGGCGACCTCCTCCGGCCCACGACCCTCACGCAGGGTGATCGCAAACGAGCCATCGCCCTTGGCGACCACGATCGAGTCGAGGATCGTGCACGGCTCCACGCCGCTCCACCAGTCGACCGAGACGGTCACCTTTCGCCCGTCGACGACCGCCGCGAACGAGTCTGGCCGAGACCGGGTGGACGTCGAGCTGGCCCGGCCGCGGGACGACGACGATGGCCCCATCGACCGGCGGCAGTGCGCCTCCGCCGGAGGGGTCGTTGCTCGTCGGGGCATCCGGCACGGGCGGCGTGGTCGCGACCGGAGCGTCCGATCCGGATCCGGCCGAGCCGGACCCGGGGGCTGCGGAGCCGGTCGTGCCACTGCAGGCCACCAGCAGGACGAGCGGCAGGAGGAGTCCGGTCACGGCGCGACCGGGGCGCGAACGGTGGTGCATGGCGGGGAGACGAGTCGCCACGCCGTGGGGTTCCGCCTGGACCATGACGCGACTCGTCATCCGTCGATGGCGGACGCGGGCATCCGCCGATGGTCGTGCCGGGGACCCGGGCGCATCGTCCACCCACGCCGCCGGATCGACCGGCGCACACGCCTTCCCGGAGACCTACCGTCATGACCCGACCCGCCAGCCACCCCGCTGTCCGCCCCTTCCGCCTCTCGAAGTCCACCGTCCAGGCCCATCGGGCGCATCAGCCCACCCAGTACCTGGGTTGCCCGCTCTGCTATCGCCGCTCCGCGTTCCAGGGCCTCGACATCAAGTGGGCGTCGCCCCGCCAGGCCTAGCGTCCCGCCCCTCCGCGAACCGTCCGCGGATCGGTCAGCGCGCCCCGGCGAGCGAATCGATCCGCGGCGGGATGCGCCGCCTCCCAGGCGGCGATCTCGGGCTCCTTCGACAGCAGATAGCCGAGCTCGTCGGTGCCCGCCAGCAGCATCCGCTTGGCGAACGGGTCGATCGCGAAGTCGATCGTGCTGCCGTCGGGCAGCAGGACGCCCTCCTCCGCAAGGTCGACCGTGAATTCCGCGTCCGGATCGGCATCGATGAGCGCCCACAGGCGCGCGTGGACCTCGGGTGGCACGACGATCGGCAGCACGCCGTTCTTGAGGCTGTTGCTGCGGAAGATGTCGGCGAAGCCCGTCGAGAGGATCGCCTGGACCCCCCAGGCCGCGAGCGCCCACGGCGCGTGCTCACGCGATGATCCGGCGCCGAAGTTGTCGCCCACGAGCATGATCCGGCGCCCGGCCATGCCCGGCTGATCCAGCACGAACGGCGGCTGCTTGAGCGAGCCGTCCTCCTCGAACCGCCAATCGCGGAACAACGCGTCGGCGAGACCCACCTTGTCGGTCACCTTGAGGTAGCGCGCAGGGACGATCTGGTCGGTGTCGACGTTTTCGGCGCGCAGCGGGACGACCTTGCTCGTGAACATCCGATAGGGCTCACCCATCGTCAGCGCCCTCCCACCGCGGCCAGGGTCTCGATGCCGGGCAACGCCCGTGGATCGCTCACCACTCCGTGGATCGCGCTTGCGGCCGCGGTGAGCGGCGAGGCAAGGAACGTGCGACCGCCCTTGCCCTGCCGGCCCTCGAAGTTGCGATTGCTCGTGCTCACCGCGTATTGCCCCGGCGCGAGCTGATCGCCGTTCATGGCGATGCACATGGAGCAACCGGACTCGCGCCAGTCGGCGCCGGCCGCCCGGAAGATGTCGGCCAGACCCTCCGCCTCCGCTTCGCGCTTCACCTCATCGCTGCCCGGTGTGACCATGAGACGGACGCCATCCGCGATGCGCCGGTCCTTGAGGGCCGCGGCGGCCAGCCGCAGGTCGCTGATCCGCCCGTTCGTGCAGACTGCCGACGAACACGACATCGACTTTCTGGCCCAGGATCGGCTGGCCGGGGCGCAGGTCCATGTACTCGAGCGCTCGCTCCAGCGCGCGACGTGCGGACGGGTCCGACTCGTCCTGGGGTGATGGGACGGCCGAGGTGATCGGGATGCCCATGCCCGGGTTCGTGCCGTAGGTGACCATCGGCTCGAGCGTGTCGGCGTCGATGGTGATCGCCTTGTCGAACGTCGCGCCGTCGTCCGTCGGGAGCGTGCGCCAGCGGGCGACCGCCGCGTCCCAGGCGGCGCCCTGCGGGGCGTGATCCCGGCCGTGGACGTACTCGAACGTGGTGTCATCGGGGGCGATCAGGCCGGCCCGGGCGCCGCCTTCGATACTCATGTTGCAGATCGTCATCCGCTGTTCCATGGTCAGGGCACGGATCGCCTCGCCGCGGTACTCGAAGACGTGGCCGGTCCCGCCACCGATCCCGATGCGCGCGATCAGCGCCAGGATGATGTCCTTGCTGCTGACCCCGGCGGCGAGCCGGCCGTCCACGCGGACTTCGTACGTCCTGGGGTCGCGCTGCAGGAGGGTCTGGGTCGCGAGGACCATCTCGACCTCGCTCGTCCCGATCCCGAACGCCAGCGCACCGAACGCCCCGTGCGTGCTCGTGTGCGAGTCGCCGCAGACGATGGTCATCCCCGGTTGGGTCAGGCCCAACTGCGGCCCGATGACGTGGACGATGCCCTGGTGTGGCGAGCCGATCCCGTGGAGCGGGATGCCGAACTCGGCGCAGTTGCGCTCGAGCTGGTCCACCTGGGCGGCCGCCTGCAAGTCGACGACCGGGAGGCCGCGCGGGGTCGTCGGGATGGAGTGGTCGGCGGTGGCCACGGTCTGGGACGGTCGGCGCACGCCCAGGCCTCGCTCGCGAAGTCCGGTGAAGGCCTGGGGCGAGGTCACCTCGTGGATGAGGTGCAGGTCGATGGCGAGGACGGCCGGGGCGCCGGGATCCTGGGTGACGACATGGTCCGCCCAGATCTTCTCGACGGTCGTGCGCGGCGCGTGGTCGGTGGTGGGGGTGGGGCTGGCGGGTCGGGTCATGACGAGGCGGCTCTCCGGGATCCTGATGGGCGGCCGCCAGAGGGTAGCAGAGGTGCCCGGCGAAGGGCCGTTGGTCCCATGGCCACCGGTACGACGGTGCCCGTTCGCACGTGTCGGTCGACCGCGTATAACCGCCTCACGGGTCATCAGACCCTTCCGGAGGGCCGACCACATCCTCGACGCACGCAGCGACATGCCCGGCGACGGCGACTCCGCAGACGCGATCTTCGACGGATCGACCGACCTGCGGATCGTCCGGTTGCGCCTGTTCGTCGCCCTCGTGACGATGTTCGCCATCCCGCTCGCTATCGCGGCTCCCGTGGTCTATGGGCTCGCGATCGGCCGGGGCGAGTCGATGTTCATCCCGACGATCCTCATCGTCATCGTGGCGATGCTGCTGGGCGTCCTCACCGTCTGGCTGGCCCGCCGCGTGCTGGAGCCGGCCGAACGTCTGGACAAGGCACGGGTCATCCTCGAGGACGCCTACGCGCGCGCTCGAGCCGAGTCGCTGCGCGACTCGCTCACGGGCCTGGGCAACCACCGGGCCTTCCAGGAGGAGCTGGAGCGACAGTGGGTCGGGGCCACGCGGCACAACGCGCGGATGGCGCTCGCGATCGTGGACCTCGACGACTTCCGGCGGATCAACGAGCTGGAAGGTCACGTCGGTGGCGACCGGGTGCTCGTGGCCGCCGCGGCGACCCTGACCGCGGGCCTGCGCCGCTCCGATCGCATCTTCCGTATCGGTGGCGACGAATTCGCAGTCCTCATGCCGGGCTCCGACAGCGAGGCCGGGTACCTATCCCTGCGCAGGGTGCTCGCCACCGCGCTGGAGGGCCGGGCCGGCCATGAACGCCAGGTGGTCGGCGGCGTCGCCGGCCCGTGGTCCTTCACCGCCGGCGTGAGCGCCATCCCGGGCACGTCCCGAGACCGAGCGACCCTGTTCCGTGAGGCCGACGCGGCGATGGCCTACGGCAAACGGCACGGCCGCACTGTCGTGACGGCGTTCGATCCCGAGCGCCATGGGCCGTCCGCGATGCAGCGACCCATCGCCGAAGTCGCGGCGGAGGTGGCCAAGGTCGCCGCCGTCGGGGCGCTGAAGGCCGTCTTCCAGCCGATCTACGACCTGCGCAGCGGCCAGCCGCGCGGCTACGAGGCGCTCATCCGGCCCGCGGCCGGGTCCGGGCTTCGCCGATCCCGGCGAGTTGTTCGCCGCCGCCGAGGCGGTCGGGCGGACCGTGGAACTCGACCTGGCGTGCCTGCAGACGTCCATCGCCGCCTTCGCCGGCATGACGCTGCCGGGCAGTCTCACCCTCAACCTCTCCCCGCGGACCCTGGAGGCGGACGAGTTCAGCGTCCACACGCTCGTCGCCCTGCTGAGCCGCCACGGCGTCGACCCCCGGCGCGTGGTGCTCGAACTGACCGAGCGCGAGGCCGTCGAGGACATGGAGCACCTGACCCGCGCCGTGGAATCGTGTCGAGCGGCCGGGATGCGCATCGCCGCGGACGATGTCGGCGCCGGCAATGCCGGGCTGCGCCTGCTGTCGCAGCTCCGCTTCGACATCGTCAAGATCGACCTCTCGCTGGTCCAGGGCGGCGCCGTCCGGGCCACGTCCCAGGAGGTCGTCCGCACGCTCAAGGATCTCGCCGACCGATGGGGCGCCCTCGTCATCGCCGAGGGTGTGGAGACGCCCGAGCAGCTCGAGTTCGTGCGGTCCCTCGGGATCCGTGCCGGGCAGGGCTACCTGCTGGGTCGGCCGGCCGAGGCCCCGTCCCGCGACGCCATCGACCTCGCCCGCCTCGCGACGTCGTCCGGCGATTGGCTGGTCGATCGACTGCGGGTGATGCCGGCCTAGGTTCGGGCCCGGCCTTGGGCTCTTGGGCAGATCCAGCCTGGTCCTTGTGGCGCCGGACGGCGCGTCCGGCTGGAGCCACGCTACCGCCCGACCTCGACACCGTGCAGCGGACCAGCGTCCCAGCGGTCCGACCGGTGATTCGGGGGAGGACCATCGGGGGAGCGTTGACGTGCGCACGAAGCCTGCTAGACTGCGCGCACCGCACGGGGTCGCCGTGCGGACAACGCGCCATGGAGGCCGAATGGGCCGTTTCGATCGCCAGGATCGTCGCCGCGTCGCCGTCGTCATGACGACGGATGGTCGGCGCGTGCATGTCCCGATCGATGATGACCCCCTGGCCGACGTATCGCTTCTCGCGCTTCTTCGCTCGCTTCCGGGCCTTGATGGGCTTCTTGGGCTCATTACCGGCTCCCGGCGGGAGAACCGAGGAACGCAGAGGGACGAGCGCTAGGCGCCCGAACCACGCAGACCGAAGGGACCCTCGCCGGGAGGCGAGGGTCTTTTGTTTGTCCGGCCGCGACCGGCATCGACTGAGGGCCCAGGCATGACATTGAAGACCGATCCAGCCAAACCACCGAGTCCGTCCGGGACCGGCCGGCGCAGCCACGTGCCCGCCGATGGCTCGGCCCGGGCGGCCGCCATCGAGAAGGCCCAGAAGGGCATGCTCCACGAGGCGCGCGACCTCAAGCGCACGCGCATCGGGGCGGACGTCCTGTGCGAAGCGCTGCTGCGCCAGGGCGTGGACGTGTTCTTCAGCTATCCGGGCGGCGTCATCCTGCCGCTCTACGACGTGCTGGGCGACTACCCGGAACTGCGCCACATCCTCGTGCGCCACGAACAGGGTGGCGCCCATGCCGCCGACGGCTACGCCCGCGTGACGGGCCGGGTCGGCGTGGCGATGGGCACGTCCGGGCCGGGTGCCACGAACCTCGTCACCGGGATCGGGACGGCCCTCCTCGATTCGGTGCCGATGGTCGCGATCACCGGCAACGTGCCCTCCGCGCTGATCGGCAAGGACGCCTTCCAGGAGATCGACATCAACGGCATCACCCTGCCGATGACCAAACACAACTACCTGGTCCGTGACGCCGACGAGCTGCCGCGGGTCATCGCCGAGGCCTTCCACATCGCCCGGACGGGACGACCCGGGCCCGTCCACGTGGACATCACGAAGGACGCGCTCCAGCAGGAGACCCGCGCGCAGCACCCGACCGAGGCTGAGGTCATCGCCGGCCTGCCGGGCTTCCGTCCGAACATGGACGGCCACGGTCGCCAGCTCAAGCTGGCTGCGACCGAGATCGCCAACGCCAAGCGGCCGGTGATCCTCGCCGGGCACGGCGTTCTCCACGCCGAGGCCTGGGACGACCTGCGGATCTTCGCCGAGAAGACCTCGATCCCGGTCGCCTGGACCCTGCTGGGGATCGGTGTCATGGACGAGACCCATCCGCTGGCCTACGGCTATATGGGGATGCACGGCTGGAAGCACGTCAACCGCGCCATCCAGAGCGCGGACCTGCTGATCGCCGTCGGCATGCGGTTCGACGACCGGGTGACCGGCAACGTCCGGACGTATGCGCCGTATGCGCGGATCATCCACGTCGACATCGACCCCGCCGAGATCGGCAAGAACGTCGCGGTCGAGGTGCCGATCGTGGGTGATGCGAAGCGGGTGCTCCAGGCGCTGACCCCGATGGTCGCCGAGACGGCGCCGGCCGCCGCGCGCCGACTACCTCGACCAGCTGGCCGAGTGGCGGCGCGACTCGGAGGCCTCCTCGTGGCACGGCTCCGGTGCGTGGCGCGACGGCATCCTGACTGCCGACTACGTCGTGGAACGGATCGGCGAGCTGACCGATCATCACGCCACGTACGTCGCCGACGTCGGCCAGAACCAGATGTGGCTCGCCCGCTATACCGGCTTCCGGGAGCCGAACTCGCACGTGAGCTCCGGTGGCCTGGGGACCATGGGCTTCTCGGTGCCGGCCGCGATGGGCGCGGCCCTGGGCCGGCCGGACCGCGAGACCTGGGCGATCACCGGTGACGGCGGCTTCCAGATGACGTTCCAGGAGCTGATGACCCTCGTCGCGGACCACATCCCGGTCAAGATCGCGCTCCTCGACAACAAGAAGCTCGGGATGATCCGCCAGTGGCAGGAGATCATCTACGCGGGCAACTACCACTCGTCGAACCTGCCTGGACCGGACTTCGCGAAGCTGGCCGACGCCTTCGGCATCCCGGCCTTCCGCGCCCGGACCCCGGACGAGGTGGACCCGGCGATCGAGGCCGCCCAGGCCGTGGACGGACCGGCCCTCATCTGGTTCGAGATCGCCGAGGAACAGAACGTCTTCCCGATGATGCCGGCGGGCAAGGGCCTGTCCGACCTGATCGAGAAGTGGGGCGGGGCGGACGAATGAGCTCCGAATCCTCGGGCGGATGGCCTCGCGGAGCTCAGCCTCCGACCTCGGAGAGCGAGGATCGGCTCCCCGTTGATGTGGCAGTTGCGCCCCCGCCGCCGCGGGCGCTGCCCGGTGGAGGCGAACTCCGCCGACACGTCCTCGTCGCCATCGTCCTGGACAAGCCCGGCGTCCTCAACCGGGTCGCGAGTCTCATGCGCGCCCGCAACTTCAACATCGATTCGCTCGCGGTCAGCCACACCGATCGTGACGACGTCAGTCGCATGACGATCACCCTGCACGGCGACGACGTGGCCATCGAGCAGGCGATCAAGCAGCTCTATCGACTGATCGATGTCCTCAAGGTGCAGGACGTCACCGCCGAACCGACCGTCGAGCACGAGCTCGCGTTCGTGAAGATCCACGCCACCGATTCCACGCGGGCAGAGGTCCTGCGCCTGGTGGAGCTCTCGCGCGGCCGGGTCGTCGACCTGGCCGACGCCTCGATCATCGTCGAGGTCACCGGCACCGAGGCCGAGATCGACGCCTTCGTGGCGCTCGTGCGGACCTACGGCATCAAGGAGTTGGTCCGCACCGGAGCCGTCGTGATGGCCCGGGGTTCGGGGTCCATCGAGGAGGCGATCAAGCGATGACGGCAGGGAACGCGAAGATGTACTACGACGCGGACGCGGATCCGTCGGCCCTCGCCGGCCAGACGGTCGCGATCATCGGGTACGGCAGCCAGGGGCATGCCCACGCCCTGAACCTCGCCGAGAGTGGCGTGGAGGTGGTGGTCGGGCTGGCACCCGGGTCCAAGAGCCGCGCCCTCGTGGAGGACGCGGGCCTGCGGGTGATGGACGTGCCGGCTGCGGTCCAGGCGGCGGACGTGATCATGATCCTCGTCCCGGACACGTCCCAGAAGGCGGTCTACGACGCGGACATCGCGCCGCATCTGCGGGCCGGGCACCTGCTGATGTTCGCCCACGGGTTCAACCTGCGCTACGGCCGGATCGATCCGCCGGCCATCGTCGATGTCGGGATGGTCGCGCCCAAGGGCCCGGTCACCTGGTCCGCTCCGTGTACCAGGCGGGTGGCGGCGTTCCGGCTCTGTTCGCGGTCGAGCGCGATCCGTCGGGGACGGCGCGCGCCCGCGTGCTGGCCTATGCCCGGGCGCTCGGCTGCACCCGCGCCGGCGTCCTCGAGACGACGTTCAAGGAGGAGACCGAGACGGACCTGTTCGGCGAGCAGTCGGTCCTGTGCGGCGGGACCGCGGCGCTCGTGAAGATGTCGTTCGAGACGCTGGTCGAGGCCGGCTACCAGCCGGAGCTCGCGTACTTCGAGACCATGCACGAGCTCAAGCTCATCGTGGACCTGATGTACCGCGGCGGCCTCAACTTCATGCGCTTCAGCGTGAGCGACACCGCCGAGTACGGCGATTACGTCAGCGGCCCGCGGCTCATCGACGAGAGCGTCCGCGAGCGGATGCGCGGTGTCCTCGCGGACATCCAGGACGGCTCGTTCGCCGATCGCTGGATCGAGGAGAACGACACCGGCCGCCACGAGTTCGAGCGCATGCGCGCCGCCGATCGCGACCACCAGATCGAACAGGTCGGGGCCCGGTTGCGGGCCCAGATGCCGTTCCTCAACCCGGTCGAAGTCCATGCCGGTCAGGCCCAGGCGGCCGCCACCACGCCGGGAGCCACCCGGTGAGCGCGGTACCGGTACCCAGCGGGCCGTTCGTCCCGGCGGGCTCGGTCCGCATCTTCGACACGACGCTGCGCGATGGCGAGCAGGCTCCCGGTGCGGGGCTGACCGCCGCCGAGAAGCTGGAGGTCGCCCGCCAGCTCGCCCGACTCAAGGTGGACGTCATCGAGGCCGGGTTCCCGGCCGCATCCCCCGGCGACTTCGAGGCGGTCAGGCGGATCGCCCTCGAGACGCCCCAGGACATCGCCGTGGCCGCCCTCGCGCGCTGCCGCGACGGCGACCCGCAGCGTGCGATCGAGGCGATCAAGGTCGCCCACAAGCCGCACCTGCACGTGTTCATCGCGACCAGCGACATCCACCTCAAGCACAAGCTCCGGATCGATCGCGAGCAGGCCCTCGCCGAGGCGGTCCGTTGGGTCCGTCATGGCCGCCAGGAACTGGGGCGCGACGCCGAGATCGAATTCAGCGCCGAGGACGCCTCGCGCACGGACCTCGACTACCTGCTCAAGGTGTACGAGGCCGTCGTGGACGCCGGGGCGACCACCGTCAATATCCCCGACACCGTCGGCTACGCCATCCCGGCCGAGTTCGGCGAGCTGGTCAAGCGGGTCGTGGACCTGGTCGGCGACCGGGCCACGGTCAGCGTCCACTGCCACAACGACCTGGGTCTCGCCACGTCCAACACGCTGGCCGCGGTCCAGGCCGGCGCCCGGCAGGTGGAAGTCACGATCAACGGCCTCGGCGAGCGCGCCGGCAACGCCTCGCTGGAAGAGGTGGTGATGGCGCTGCGCACGCGGCCCACCCAGTTCCCGGACCTGGTCTCGGGCGTGCAGACGGAGCACATCACGGCCGCCAGCCGGCTGGTCAGCTACCTGACCGGCTTCACCGTCCAGCCCAACAAGGCGATCGTGGGGGCCAACGCGTTCGCCCACGAATCCGGGATCCACCAGGACGGCGTGATCAAGAACCCGCTCACCTACGAGATCATGACTCCGCAGTCGGTCGGGCTGACCGGCAGCCAGCTCACGATCGGCAAGCTGTCCGGTCGGCGCGGGCTCCAGGGCAAGCTCAAGGAACTCGGCTACGAGCTGGAGGGCGACGCGCTCGACGTCATCTATCGCCAGGCGATCGAGCTCGCCGACGCGAAGAAGGAAGTCACGGACGCCGACCTCATCGCGCTCGTCGAGCAGCGCTCGGCGGAAGTGCCGGCGAGCGTCGTCCTGGTGGGCTGGAGCGAGACCTCGTCCCACGAAGGCCATGCCACGGGTACGGTCTCCCTTCTCGTCAACGGCGAGGAGCGCTCGACGGAGGCGACCGGTAACGGACCCGTCAACGCCCTCTTCCGCGCGGTCGACGAGGCGCTCCAGCCGTCCCTCGGCTGGCACCCGACGCTGACCGAATACGAGATCAAGGCCGTGTCCGCGGGCGAGGACGCCCAGGGCCAGGTCCTCGTCCGGTGCCGCCGGTCCTCCGATGTCGGGCCAGGGGCGCTCGTCGTCTCGGGCACGGGTTATCCACCAACATCATCGAGGCCTCGCTGGAGGCCTACCTCGTCGCGACCAACAAGCTCCACGGCGCCGAGATCAACGGCGTGGAGGTGGCATTCGTCACGCCGCGCACGGAGGAGGGCCTCCGATGACGGAGGGCGGCCTTCCGACCACCTACCGCATCGCCACGATCCCGGGTGACGGGGTCGGGCCCGAGGTCATCGACGCGGCCCGTCGCGTGCTGGATGCGACGGCCGCCCGGTACGGCTTTGCCATCGCCTGGACCGAGCTCCTCGCCGGCGGCATCGCCATCGATACGTATGGCGTCGCGATCCGGCCCGAGGATGTGGAGGTCTGCCGGACGTCGGACGCGATCCTGCTTGGCGCGGTCGGTGGGCCGAAGTGGTCCGACCCGTCGGCGCCGGTCCGGCCGGAGCAGGCGCTCTTCGCCCTGCGGGGCGGGCTCGGGCTCTACGCCAACCTGCGCCCGGTGACGGTCCATCCGGCGCTCGTGGCCTCGTCGCCGCTTCGCCCGGAGCTGCTCGACGGCGTGGACATGCTGATCGTCCGCGAGCTGACCGGCAGCGTCTACTTCGGCGCCCGCGACGAAGCGTCCGGACCGGCCGGCGACCGGCACGCCCTGGATACCATGCCGTACCACGAGCGCGAGGTGGCCCGCATCGTGCGCCTGGCGTTCGAGCTGGCGGGTGGCCGGCGCGGGCGGGTGACCTCGGTCGACAAGGCCAATGTCCTCGCGACCTCGCGCCTCTGGCGGACGGTGGCCGACGAGGTCGCAAGGGACTTCCCGGACGTCACGCTCGCCCACCAGCTCGTCGATTCCTGCGCGATGCTGCTCGTCCGCCGACCGGCCGATTTCGACGTCATCGTCACCGAGAACCTGTTCGGCGACATCCTGTCGGACGAGGCGGCCGTGCTGGCCGGCTCGCTGGGGATGCTCCCGTCGGCCTCGCTTGGGGAGCGGCGCACGGACCACGGCACGTTCGGCCTCTACGAGCCGATCCACGGGTCGGCGCCGGACATCGCGGGTCAGGACAAGGCCAACCCGATCGGGACGATCCTCTCGGCGGCGATGCTGCTGCGCCTGTCGCTGGGTCGAGACGACGCTGCGCTCGCCATCGAGGATGCCGTCGGCAAGGCGCTTGACGCCGGTTGGCGAACGGGCGATCTCGCCGATGAGCGCGATGGCACGGATGGCCTCGTCGTGGTCGGCACGACCGCCTTCGCCACCGCCGTCATCGACGAGCTCGAAGCGGCTGTCCCCGCATGAGCACCCCGGACCAGCCGGTCATCCTCTACGACACCACCCTGCGTGACGGCACGCAGGGCGAGAACATCACGCTCTCGCTCGCCGACAAGCTGCGGGTGGCCCGGATGCTCGATGAGTACGGGATGCCGTTCATCGAGGGCGGCTGGCCCGGCTCCAATCCCAAGGACATCGAGTTCTTCGCCGCCGCTCGGACGATGCGCTGGCAGACGGCGAAGCTCGCGGCCTTCGGCTCGACCCGGCACCGATCCAACGCGGCGGCTGACGACCCGAACCTGCGCGAGCTGGTCGCCGCCGAGACGCCGGTGGTCACGATCTTCGGAAAGTCGTGGCTGCTCCACGTCATCGAGGTCCTGGGCGCGACGCCGGCCGAGAACCTGGACATGATCGCCGACTCCGTCGGCTTCATCGTGGATCGTGGCCGCGAGGCCGTCTATGACGCCGAGCACTTCTTCGATGGCTATCGAGCCGACCGCGACTACGCCCTCGCGACCCTGCGGGCGGCTCGCCAGGCTGGTGCCCGGACGCTCGTCCTCTGCGACACCAACGGCGGGACCCTGAGCGAGGAGCTGGGCGCGATCATCGCGGACGTCGCGGAGCTCCCTGGAATCCGACGCGGACGCCCCGGCTGTCACCTGGGGCATCCACGCCCACAACGACGCCGAGCTGGCCGTCGCCAACTCGATGGCCGCGGTCGCGGCCGGGATCCGCCACGTCCAGGGGACGATCAACGGCTACGGCGAGCGGGCCGGCAACGCCAACATCGTCTCGATCCTGGCCAACCTCGCGCTCAAGACGCCGCACGAACTCGTGCCGGCTGGTGGCGGGCAGCTGGATGGGCTCACGGAGCTGCTCGCGCAGCGTCGCCGAGATCGCCAACCAGACCCCGAACGACTACCAGCCGTATGTCGGTCGCTCGGCGTTCGCGCACAAGGGCGGGGTCCACGGTGCCGCCGTGGCCAAGGTGGAGCGCTCGTACCAGCACGTCGAACCGGCGTCGGTCGGCAATGTGGGGCGACTGGTCGTCTCGGAACTTGGCGGTCGTGCCAACACCTCGATCCGGGCGCGGCAACTGGGTCTCGAGCTCGACGGCGTCATCGATGCCCGGGAGCTCAGCCAGCTCATCAAGCAGCTGGAAGCCGACGGGCTCGCCTTCGAAGGCGCGGAGGCCTCGTTCGAGCTGCTCATCCGGCGCCATGCTGCGGACTACACACCGCCGTTCCGCATCGTCGACTACACCTGCCTCGTCGAGCAGCGCGACGGGCGTGAGCTCCTGGCCGAGGCCACCGTGAAGGTCGCGGTCGACGGCGAGACGCTGCACACCGCCGCGGACGGCAACGGCCCGGTGAACGCCCTGGACGCCGCCCTGCGCAAGGCGCTCCGGGCGTTCTACCCGGCCATCGACGACATCCACCTCGTGGACTACAAGGTGCGGATCCTCGATGGCGACGCCGCGACCGCCGCGCGCACCCGTGTGATCATCGACTCCCAGGACGGCGCGCGGACGTGGTCGACCATGGGCAGCGACACCAACATCATCGCCGCGTCGGCCTCGGCGCTGGCGGACTCGCTCGAGTACGCGATCTGGAAGTCGGGCGCCCAGCTGCGCCGGCGCGACGAGCGCCACTTCACGACCGAGGTGCCGGCCGCGGCCCCGACGTCCGCCACCACGAGGTGACCGCCATGCCGGACCCGAAGTCGAGCGCCGTCCCGACCGTCGAGCTCACGCGCTGGACGGTGACCTCGGACTCGAACGCCCGCAGCCGGGGCGCCGTGATCCTGGACGCCGGTGATCACCACTGGCGCGCCTCCGCCGAGGGCAACGGCGCCATCGACGCCCTGTTCCAGGCGGTCGACAAGGCGCTGGCCGAGATCCTCGAGGGGCACCCGCGACTGCTTGCCTTCGACATCCATGCCCTGGGGGAGGGGACCGACACCATCGGCGCAGTAACGGTCCGGATCGCGCCGCCGATGGTCGCGGGCGAGCGGGGCCTCGGCGAATACACCGGACAGGCGCGGGGCGCCAACATCATCGCCGCCTCGATCGAGGCGTATGTCGTCGCCCTCAATGTGATGCTTGCGGAGGAGCACTGGACCGGCGCCCCGGAGGCGGCGGCCGAGACCGGCACGCGCGCCCACAAGAAGTCCGAGGTCACGGTCGGCGCGGCCCGCGAGCAACGAGCCGAGCTGGACGAAGGCGCGGCGGACATCGACACCAACGACTGGTTCAACCAGTGAACCGCGGCGAGACCGCCCGCCCGGGTGAGGGTCGCTGACCGCTAGACTCGGGCGATGACCACGCCCGTCCGTCCGGTCGCCTATACGGGTGAGCCCGGCGCCTTCGCCGAGGACGCCGTCCTGGAGGCGTTCGGCGACGTGGACCGGCGTCCGCTCGGGAGCTTCCGGGCCGTCTTCGATGCGGTCGCGACCGGAGTGGCCGCGTCCGGCGTCGTGCCGATCGAGAACGTCATCCACGGCACCGTCCGCGAGAACTACGACCTGCTCATGGAGTACGACCTGGTCATCCGCGGCGAGGTGGTAGTGCCGGTCCGGCTGTGCCTGGCCGCGCTCCCCGGGCAGCAGGTCGACGACATCGAGCGGGTGTACTCGCACATCCAGGCCCTCGGCCAGGCGGAGACGTTCCTGCGGTCGCGTCCGTGGCAGTTGCTCAGCACCTACAACACCGCCGGTGCCGGCAAGGCCATCGCCGACGCCGGCGAAGAACGGGCGGCCGCAGTCCTGTCCCCGCGCGCCGCGGCCCTGTTCGGGTTGGAGGTCCTGGCCGACGAGATCGGCGACCTGCCGGGGAATTCGCACCCGGTTCCTCGTGCTCGCCAGGCCATCCGGCGACGGCGTGCCGCCTCTGGTGGCCCCGGCCACGCATCGTCGGACAACGATCGTCGTGGCCGTCCGCAACGAGCCCGGGACGCTGCTCGCGGTCCTCCAGGTCCTCGCCGCCCACGACCTCAACATGCGCAAGCTGGAGTCGCGACCCAGCCGCGAGCGCGCCTGGGAGTACGTCTTCTGGATCGACCTCGACGGGGACATCGCGGATCCCGAGATGGCGGCCGCGTTGGACGATCTGGCCGCGGTCACGACGACGACGCGCCGGCTCGGCAGCTATCCGAGCCCGGACGCCTGACGCGCCGCGCGGGCACGGTCCGGGCGAAATAAGCACATATCGGGTGAGGGACTAGGGCAATCGACGGATGCGCGTCCGCTGGCGCGGTCGATAGGGTCCGCCCGTGACGATGCGCGCGCTGCGTCCCCTGCGGCTCCTGCCCGAGGTCGTGCTGGTCGCTGCCTTCGCCATGCTCCTCCCCTTGCTGCGGCCCGGCATCGTGACCGCCGCTCCTGGGCTCCCGATCCTGTCCACGCACTCGGCCACGATCGTGGAGGGCCCGGGACCCGATCCGACGATGCGGTTCGTCGTCACGCTGGATCGACCAGCCGCGAGCGATGTGACCGTCATCGCAGATACCTTCTCCGGCTCGGCCACCGCGGATGTCGACTTCGTGTCGCTCACGGCGACGACCGTGACGATCCCGGCCGGTGCGACATCGACGTTGCTCGACGTGACCGTTCTCGATGACGCGATGGACGAGGGCGAGTCGGAGTGGTTCCTGCTCCAGCTGTCGGACCCGGTCGGCGCCGCCTTCGCCGGCGGGGGCGTCGTCCAGTACCGAGGGACGATCTACGACGACGAGTTGACCTTCCCACCGGCGCCGGTCCTGAGGACGGGCCAGCCGACGGTCGTCGAAGGCGATGCCGGCGATGACACGACGCTGCGCTTCGTCGTTGCCCTTGATCGCGCGACGGACGTCCCGGTGAGTTTCATGGTGGACACGTTCGCGTGGACCGCGGCGGCCGATGCCGACTTCGTCCCGCTGCTTCCCACGACGATCATCATCGATCCCGGGGACACCATCGCGACGATCGACGTCACGGTCCACGGCGATGCAGAGGACGAGGGGCTCAGCGAAGGGCTCTATCTGTCTCTCCACGACCCGTCCGGTGCCGACTTCGGGTTCGGCTCGACATCCACCATCGTGTTCGGCACGATCCTTGACGACGACGACACGGTACCGCCGCTGCCGCGCATCTCGGTCGCCCGGACCGTCGCGATCGAGGGCAGTGGGTCGGGCGGAACCCTGCGATTCCCGGTCATCCTCGATCGTGCGTCGGACGTTCCGGTCACGGTCCACGTCGCGACCCGGGATTGGACGGCGAGCGCACCGGACGACTACGACGCGATCGCCGATGACCTGGTCACGTTCGCTCCCGGGGACACCATCGAGGAAGTCGATATCCAGCTCGTCGGGGACACGGTGGACGAGGGCGATGGGGAGTTCCTCCAGCTTGAGCTGTCGGACCCGTCCGGCGCCGACTTCGGTGGCTACACGAGCGCGGTCGACTACCGCGGCGACCTGCTCGACGATGACGGCGCGGGAGCCGCGCTCGTGCCCCCATCGGTCGGCCTGAGCTCGGCGTCCGTCGTCGAGGGTCCTGCGGGCACCGACACGGCGCTCCATTTCTCCGTGACGCTCGACCGCCCGGCCTCCACGGCCGTTTCGGTCAAGGTGGCGTCGAGCGACGGGAGCGCGAAGAACCCCGACGACTACGAAGCCCTGCCCCTCACCACCTTGGTCCTCGCGGCCGGCCAGATCGCCAAGGATGTGGTCGTGCCGGTCCACGGCGATGGGATCGACGAGGGCGAGACGGAAGACCTGTCGCTCGAGCTGTCGGCACCGACCGGCATCGCGATCGATGGGTCAGCGAGCTTCGCCTACGGTCAGATCCACGACGACGAGCCGACTCCGACCCCGCCGCTGCAGCTCCACGTCGACGACGCGTCGGTCGTCGAGGGTGACGGTCCAGCCGATCGGGAGCTGACGTTCCATGTCCGTCTCGATCGGCCGGCGCCCGCCCCTGTGACGGTCCACGTCGCCACGTCGGACAGCGACGCGACCAGCCCCGACGATTACGAGGCGATCGCCGACCAGGTCGTGTCGTTCGCCATCGGCGAGTCCGTCCAGGCGGTCCACGTCAGCGTCCACGGCGACACCGACGACGAGTACAACGGCGAGACCTTCTACCTCACCCTGTCCGATCCGACCGGGGCCGTCCTCGAGTACGTCGAGCAGTATGGGGCCGGGACCATCCACGACGACGACCCGACGCCGACGCCGGCGCCCGAAGTCGCGATCGACAGCGCCTCGATCGCCGAAGGCGACGGCCCCGATGGGTCGATGACGTTCCACGTGTCGCTGGACCGCCCGGCGCCCGGCCCGATCTCGGTCCACGTCGACAGCTTCGACTACGACGCCGCCGTCGACGCCGACGACTACGTCGCCGTCTCGACCATCGTGAGCTTCGGCGCCGGCGAGATCGTCAAGGACGTCCCGGTGCACGATCCACGGCGACACCTTCGATGAGGGCGACAGCGAGTCGTTCTACCTGCAGCTCAGCGATCCGGTCGGCGCAGCCATCGATGCCTTCCAGACCTATGGCTACGGCACCATCTGGGACGACGACCTGCCCAATCCCGGCGTTCTGCGCTTCGCGGTCGCGTCGATCTCGGTGAGCGAAGCCGATGGTTCGGTGCAGGTCGAGGTCGACCGCGTCGGCGGCGACACGGGTGCGGTGAGCGTCGCCTACGCGACGGCCGACGATGACGCCGTGGCCGGCGAGGACTACGACGCGGCGACTGGCACGCTGTCGTGGGGCGCCAACGATGTCGGGCAGCGGATCATCACGATCGACATCCTCCAGGACGACCTGCTCGAGACCGCGGAAGCGTTCACGGTCACCCTCAGCGATCCGTCGGGTGGCGCCGTCCTGGGAGCGATCGCCACAACGACCGTGACGATCTTCGATGACGAATTGGACCAGCCGCCCGCGGCCGACGCCGGCGACGATGACATCGGCAACGAGGGGGCCGACATCCAGCTTGACGGTACGGCCGGCGACACCGAGAACCCGGCGCCGTCGATCAGCTGGTGGGCGACCGCCGAACCGGGCGCGGATCCCGGCGCGAGCTGCTACTTCACGCCTGTCGGATCCGCGGATCCGAAGGTGCGCTGCACGGACGATGGAGCGTTCCTCGTGACGATGTCGGTCTACGACGGGGTCAACCCGCCGGTCCTGGATACGCTGACCTTGACGATCGCGAACGTCGACCCGACCGTCGTGATCGACACGCCCGCCGACCTGGGCGAGGTGGTCCAGGGCGATGTCGTCGAGCTGTCCGCGACGATGGACGACGCCGGGGGCAACGACCAGCTCGATTGCACCATCGACTGGGGCGACGGCACGGTGGAAGCCGGAAGCGCGAACGGGACCGCCTGCACCGGCACCCACGCCTACACGACGCTCGGCGCGAAGACCATCATCGTCACGGCTCGAGACGACGATGGCGGGGACAGCGATGACAATCTCGCGATCACGGTCGTCGCCCCGCCACCTCCGGTGCCCGAGGCGACCATCGGCGACCAGTCGGTCGTCGAAGGCGATAGTGGTTTGTCGGACGCCATCTTCACGATCTCACTGGATGCCGCCAGCCTCGATCCTGTGATCGTCCAGTGGTCCACGTCGGATGCCACGGCGCATACCTCGGACAACGACTATGTCGCGGGCGGCGGCACGGCTATCGTGGCCGCTGGGGCGACCAGCACGACCGTGACGGTCCGGGTCCGCGGCGACCGGCGCGTCGAGCCGGACGAGACCTTCACCGTCACGATCGAAAGCGAGGACGCCACCGTCACCGACGCGATCGCGACGGGCACGATCACCAACGACGACGCGCCGAGCGCGCCCGTGCTCGACCCGATCGGCGACCTGGTGCTGGTTGTCGGTGACACGCTGGTCGTCCCGATCACGGGCACGGACGCCAATGGCGATGCGCTCCGGTTCGCAGCCTCGAACCTGCCCGCGTACGCCACGTTCACGGATCACCACGACGGCTCGGCGGAGCTGAGCCTGGCCCCCGGACCGGGCGACGCCGGGATCGATCCAGGTGTCGTCGTGACGGTCAGCGATGGCCCGCCCGGAGATGCCGGCACCTTGTCGGACCAGGAGACCTTGACCATCACGGTCCTCGCGACGCCGAACCACGCCCCGTATGCGCGCGACGACCGCGGCTCCACCCACGGCATCGCTCCGGCCGTCATCGACGTTCTGCGTGGCGACACGGACATCGACGGCGACGACCTGACCGTCGTGGCCTTCGACGCCCTGGGCGGGCGCGTGTCCTGCGGTGGCCCGACCTGCACGTATACCCCGACCACGAATGGGAACTACACAGACCATTTCACGTACACCGTCAGTGATGGGCACGGGGGCACTGCGAAGGCGACCGTGCTGGTCCGGATGGCGGCGAACCATGCGCCGACGGTCAAGGACGACGTCGCGAAGGCCCACGGGATCGGCGCGATCGACATCGACGTCCAATTCAACGACTTCGACGAGGACGGCGACGGCCTGTCGATCGTGCTTTCGCCGCCGTCCCGCACCACGGCGACGTCGTCTGCGGCGTGACCTGTTCATACACGCCAGATCTGGGGCCACGACGACAGCTTCGGCTACACCGCCAACGACGGCCATGGCGGGACGGCGTCCGGACTCGTCACGATCACGATCACGCCGAACCAGCCGCCCACCGCCGTCCTCGATACCGCCATCGCCCACGGATCCGGGGCGATCAGCATCAACGTGACCCGGAACGACAAGGACCCGGAGGGGGACGCCCTGGCGGTCAGCCTCCGGACCCCGGCCACGGTCGGCACGGCGACCTGTGGTGGCGGGTGCACCTACCAACCTCCACCGACACCTCCCGGAGGCACGTTCCCGTACACCGCCACGTTCGCCTACGACGTCGATGACGGCCATGGCGGCACGAGCCATGCCGACGTGATCGTGACGGTCAACGACAACGGTGCTCCTGATGCCCGCAATGACGCGATGACCGCGCCGGGCCACGACGCTCCGTTCTCGGCGTCAGGCCTGGTCAAGCCACTGCCCAACGACACCGACCCGGAGGGCGACACATTCACCATCGAGGATTGGAGCGACGGGTCCGATGGCAGCGTAGGGTGCTACCCGCCGACCCCGCAGCTCCCGTGGCATTGCGTCTATACGCCCGACCCGGGTTTCGTCGGTACGGACACGTTCACGTACACGATCGACGACGGCCATGGGTCGCCGCCGGGATCGGATGACGGGCGGGACACGGCGACCGTGACCGTCCGGGTCAGCGCCAATCGTCCGCCCAAGGCGAACGATGACGAGATCGTGGTCCACAACCTGGGGGCGGAAGGCCTCGCGGTCACCATCAACGACCTCGATCCCGATGACGATGGCACCAGCGTGATCGCGATGTCCGACAGCGACGCGCAAGGGACCGTCGTGTGCGGCGGCGATTGCACGTACACCCCGCCGCCAGGTTTCGCCGGGCCCTACCCGCTGATCAAGGAGTTCGACTACACGATCAGCGACGGTCGCGGCGGGACGGACCAGGGACACGTCAAGGTCACCCTGCTGCCGAACCTGGGCCCGACCGCTCGCGATGACCGCGGCAGCGCCCGTTTCGGCGATCCCACGACGATCGCGGTCACGGGCAACGACACCGACCCCGAGGGCGATTTGCTCACGGTCGTGAACGCCAACCCGACCGTCACGCCGGCCGGTCGTGGCATCGCGACCTGTGGCGGCTCGTCGTGCTCGTTCCGCGCACCACCGGGGGTCTTCGGGGAGGCCACGTTCAGCTACACCGTGGAAGACGGCAATGGCGGCCAGGCGACGGCCAACGTGTCGGTCGAGGTCATCCAGAACCGTGCGCCGATCGCATTGCCCGACTCGGGTCAGGTCACGACAGAGACGCACAAGGTGCTCTTCCCGCTGTCCAACGACAGCGACCCCGACGACGACGACTACCGGCTGTTCGACTGGACGAATCCGTCCAAGGGCGCGGTCACCTGCGAAGTGTCCTGCACGTATACGCCGCGCAACGGTGCCACGGGCATCGACAGCTTCACCTACACCATCACGGACGACCGCGGCGGGTTCGCGACCGCGACGGTCACGATCACGATCGGCGCGAACCGGCCCCCGACGGCCGTAGACGACCCGGCGGCCGGCGTGGACACCCGCACGACGTGGATCGCCGTCGTGGGCAACGACGACGACCCCGACGACGACCCACTGCGCGTCACCGCCCACACCGAGCCCGAGCACGGCACGGTCGACTGCACCGTCGTCCCGGACCTGCCGAACCCACCGCCGCCGCGCACGTACTGCACGTACACGCTCGACAGCGACTACGCCGGGCCCCTCCCGATCGTGGACACGTTCGAGTACACCGTGTCCGACGGCAAGGCCGGCGAGGACGTGGCTCTGGTCACGGTCACGACCGATACCAACCGCGGACCAGTCACGACCGAGGACGAGGTCCACGCGCACGGGCTCGCCCCGGCCCCGTTCGCTCCGCTCGCGAACGACAACGATCCGGACCAGGACCCGATGACGCTCGTCGCGGTCGACAGCCCGCGGGTGGGTTGCAGCGGGTCAGCGTGTGTCTATACGCCGCCGATCTCGCCACCGGGCGGGTACCCCTACACGGAGAGTTTCGATTATCACATCGTTGACGCCCAGGGCCACCCGGCGACCGGGACGATCAACGTCGAGGTGATCGCCAACCAGGCGCCTGTCGCCGAGCCCGATCCGGTCACGACACGTGAGGGTCGCGAGGTCCAGTTCGATGTCCTGGGCAACGACCACGATCCGGACCAGGACCCGCTCACGATCACCGAGGCGTCGGCTCCGAGCCACGGCACCCTTGAGTGCCCGTCGAGCGATTGGGAGATCCAGCCGGCGTGCACGTACGCCCCGGATCCCGGGTATCTGGGCACGGATACGTTCACGTACACCATCGACGACAGCTATGGCGAGACCGCGAGCGCGACGGTCACCATCACGATGGTCCCGTTCAACACTCCGGTCGTTGCGGGTGATGACGAGGTCACCATCTATCGGTCGGTGACGACGACATGCCAGGTCGTCTTCCTCGTAGACCCGGATCGTGGCGAGGGCCGCCGCGAGGCTCACGGGATGCGAGGAGTAGGTCAGGCCGCCGTAGAACATCTTCGTCTCGAACGCCTCGGCGATGTCATGGCGCATGGCCACGGCGCCCAGGGGCAGGTATGAGCTCGTCAGGCCCTTGGCCATGGTCATGAGGTCCGGCACGACGTCCCAGTGGTCGACGGCAAACCAGCGACCCGTCCGCCCGAAGCCTGCCATGACCTCATCGCAGACCATCAGGATGTTGTTGCGGGTGCAGATCTCGCGCACGCCCTGGATGTAGCCGTCCGGCGGGATGAGGATCCCGTTGGTGCCCACGATCGTCTCGAGGAAGACCGCCGCGATCGTGTGCGCGCCCTCGTAGCGGATGACGTCCTCGAGGCCCTGGAGGCTCTCGGCCACCGGCCGCGGCTCCTTCTCGCCCCAGCGGTGGGTGTCCGGGTAGCGGACGACGCCGACGAGGCCGGGCTCGTTCGCCCAGCGGCGGGGGTCCCCGGTCAAGGTCATCGCCCCGAACGTCGCGCCGTGGTAGGCGCGGTAGCGGGCGAGCACCTTGTGGCGGCCGGTGTGGTGCCGGGCAAGCTTGATCGCGTTCTCGATCGCCTCGGCGCCGCCGAGCGTGAAGAAGACCTTGTCCAGGTCGCCGGGCATGATCTCGGCCATCTTCGCGCCGAGGCGCCCCCGGATCTCGGTCGCGAACCCGGGCATGACGTACTGGAGCTTCTGGGCCTGCTCGTTGATCGCATCGATCACGCGCCGGTCGCCGTGGCCGATGTTGACCGACATCAGCTGGCTGTTGAAGTCGAGGATCTGCCGGCCCTCGGGCGTGTACAGGTAGACGCCCTCGGCACGATCGACCGCGATCGGGTCGACCGTCCCCTGGATCGACCACGAGAAGAACGTGTGGGCGCGATTGAGCGCGACGATCTCCTCGCTGGTGAGGTGCTTCAGGGCGGATTCGACGGCCATGGCAGGCTCCGTTCCGGTGGGTCCTCAAGGTTCGGGCGACGTCGCGCGATTGTGGCAGATGCGCCCCGCGGTGGATCACGAGATGGATGGCGCGGCCGATCGGTTGGATGACCCGCCGCGGAATGAACTTTGCTCTTGACGCCCGGCCGTCCGGACCTACAGTGCCGCGCAGGGGACGAAGGGAGGGTCGCATGACAACGTCATCAATTCGGCGGCTCGCCGCGGTCGTCGCGGCGATTTCACTGCTGCTCGCGCTTCCGGCTGCGGCCGCGGCCACGATCACCGGTGGCTGCACCGGTGAAGGCCACGCGACGAGCGGTGGCGCCAACATCACGACGGACACCGAGTGGCACATCCGGAGCACCGACGTCGGTGGCGGCTCGGGCACCGCGCCCGGCAAGATTCACGCCGCGTCCGTGGGTGCGTTCGCAGGCGGGCTCTCGGTTCCGATCGCGAACGGGACGTCCGAGGAAGGCAAGACGACGGGCGGCGTGGACGGTGTCTCGGCATCGATGTTCGCGATGCTCGGGGCGCGCTTCACGATCTCCGGCAGCGGGACGGGCGACGCGAACTGCACCGGCTCGATCAAGATCATCATCGACGATGTGAACCCCGTCCTGACGGTGCTCGGCGGGGGAGGCTTGCTGCTCGCCATCATCGGGTTGCTTGCGATCCTGATGGCCGCCCGCTCACGCAGTGGGGTCGCAAAGGTCGTGGCGTTCGTCTTCGGCGCGCTTGGCGGGCTCGGCCTCGGCCTTGCGCTGGAGCAGTTCGGGATTCTCGACCCGACGCAGCCGATCAGCCTCGTGATCGCGGCTGTCGTGGCGATCATCGGGCTGCTTCTTGCCGGGCGGATGGCCCCGACGATCGGGGCCGCTCCGGTCTGAGGGGCGGAATCGAAGAAGGGCCGCCACCGCGGATTCGCGGCGGCGGCCCGATTTCCCGACCGCCTCGTCGGTTCGAGGCGAGAGGTCTCAGTCGACGTTCGATCGAATGACACGCTCGCAGCTGCGATCGGCGATGTCGAACTTGCCCAGGAAGACCACGTCCCAGCCCGGCCCACAGCGGACGCCGTCCACGGCACCGTCAAGCCAGACCTTGATCACGTCGTTGCCCGTCCCGCCGTAGACGAGGTCGCGACCGTCGCCGCCGACGATCCAGTCACTGCCGTCCGCTCCGTACAGGATGTCCGGGCCGGAGCCTCCATGGATCACGTCGGGGCCGTCCCCGCCGCTCGCCTTGTCGGCACCCTCGCCGCCGGTGATGGCATCGGCGCCGGGACCGCCGCGGATCTTGTCGTCGCCGTCGCCGCCACCGAGGCGGTCATTGCCGAAGCCGCCGTAGATCCAGTCGTTGCCGGCTCCGCCGTCGATCGCGTCGCGACCGCCGAGGCCTTCGAGGATGTCCTCGCCGGCCAGGCCGGAGATGGTGTCGTGCTCCTCGGTGCCCACGAGGTGGTCAGGTCCGTCGGTGCCGACGAAGTCGGCCGCGAGGGCGCTCGCCGGGAGGGCGAGGGCCATCAGCAGCGTCGCCGCGCCGGCAAGAGACCGCGGACCGATGATGCGTCGGGTGGTCTGCATGGGGTCGTCTCCTTCGTGCCTGGAGTCGAACGGATGGAGCGTTCGACCTCGACGACACCGTAGTTGCGTCGCAGGGGCACCTTCCACGGAACTTCGGACAAGCTCCGTAAGCCCGAGGTAAGCGCGTCGGCACGCCTCTGGTCCAGGTCGCACCGGACCACACCGAACTGCTGAACCGCTACCGACGCTTGCGCCGATCCTCGCCGGGGATGCCGCGCGCGGCGAGGGCCGCGGCGAAGCCCTCGAGGTCGCTGACGGTCACGTAGAGGGCCGGTGGACGAAAGATGCCGTACTTCGGGTGGTCGCGGAAATCGACTCGGACGCCGCCATGCGGCGAGCCGCCAAACGTCACGTCGGCATGTCGCACGCTACGGCGAACCCCGAGCGCCGTGAGCGCGAGCCAGGGACCCTCGATGGACCAGCGCACGCAATTCGATACCGGCGTGGTGACCCGTGACCACCCGAATCGGGCATCGAGCGACTCCCCCAGCTCGACGTAGGCGTTCGACTCGTTGACCCCGAAGATCTGGAGGAACCAGCGGAAGCGCGGGTCGAGCCGGATCGGGAACGTCATCGGTACCAGCAGGAGCGAGCACGGCCCGGGTAGACCTCTACGAGCAGGTAATCGTGCCTTTGATGTGCTGCGGTCCGCCGGTTGAACCCAGCCGGAGTCGTCACCGGCAGGAGATCCTGATTCAGTGTCACCTTCCGGTGGTTGGCGGAGATCTTGATGACGACGTTCGGGTTGTTGGCATAGACATGGGTGGTGGGGTCGATGACCCAGTCGATCACGACCTTGCCGTCGACTTCCTTCACGATGAAGTGCTGGCCGAATGACCCGTAGTCGGCGGCCGTTGCCTCGACCCGGAAAATCGTGTGACCCCATTCACCTGGGTGAGCCTGCACGTGCCGTCCCTGCCCTCCGCGAAGA
>CAVRVI010000020.1:122500-491900 GCA_963724635.1 uncultured Chloroflexia bacterium | reverse complement strand
GTGGCCGACGAAATTCAGCAGCCGTCCGGCCGAGACGAAATAATGGACGAAGTGCCGGCCAGGGCCGAGCCATGCCGTCGATTCTGCGGGATGTCGGCACCCGCTCGACGGGGATCAGGCCGCGGTAGGCGAGGCACGCGAACCGCGGTTGCTCGGCCCGAGCAGCGCGCGACGAACCGTCGAATGGATGCCGTCGGCGCGGATCAGGACGTCGGCCGTGGCTGTTGACGCCGTTCTCGAACTGCAGCTCGACGCCGCTCGCGTGCTGCTCGATGCCGGTGCAGCGGTGGGCGAGATGCACGCGCTCGGGCGGCACCGCCTTGGCCAGCACCGCATGCAGTTCGCCGCGATGGAAGATCATGTGCGGCGCGCCGAACTCGGCCTCGATCGTCGGCGCCGAGCGGCGATGCGGGTCAGCGTGCGGCCGTCCTGCCAGCGGCGTTGATGGAAGTGCGGCGAGCGGAACGCCACCCTGTCGCACTCGTCCTCGAGGCCGAGCCGGAACAGGATGCGCGATGCGTTCGGGCCGATGTTGATGCCGGCGCCGACCTCCGAGAGCCAGCGCGCCTGCTCGTAGACGCGAACGTCGAAGCCGGCCTGCAGCAGGCTCGCCGCCGCGGTCAGCCCGCCGATGCCGCCGCCGATGATCGCGATCGAGGGGTCTTGCTCGCCATGGCCGGTCCCGGTCAGGCCACGCGGCGCGGCCGGCAGCACCGACGCGTCGTGGCCGTACAGCCAGCCGATCGAGTCCTGCGACCAGTCGGTGGTGCCGGTCGCCATCCTGGCGTCGCGCTCCTGCTGCGCCGGCCCGTCGGGCAGGTGGAACCGGGTCATGTTGTTGCGGGAAATCTCCTGGCAGCGGGTGGCGCGCGGCATGCGCACCGTCTGATAGCGCTTCGAGCGCCGCCGGCACATCGTCGCTCTGCTGCTTGAGGCATTCCGTGAGCGCGGCGCCGTCCTCGATCGCCTGCGCCGCGCCCTGGCCGAGGAACGGCAGCATCGGATGGCAGGCATCGCCGAGCAGCGTGATGCGGCCGAACGACCAGCGCGGCAGCGGCATGCGGTCGAGCAGCGCCCATTTGAAGGTCTCGTCGGCGGCGGCGATGATGCTGCGCACCTGCGGCGCGAAGCCCGCGTAGGCCGCGGCGAGGTCGGCGACGTTGCCCGGCTCGGTCCAGGATTCCTCGATCCAGGGTCCTGCTCCAGCAGGCCGACGAAGTTGAGCATCCGGCCGGCCGAGACGAAGTAGTGCACGAAGTGCCGGCCGGGCCCGATCCAGTTGGTCGCTGCGTTCTCGATGTCGAGATGAGCGACGCGCTCGGCCGGCGATCAGGCCGCGATAGGCGATGCAGCCGGTGAAGCGCGGCTTCTCCTGGCCGAGCAGCTGGTGGCGGATGGTGGAATGGATGCCGTCGGCGCCGATCAGAACGTCGGCCGACGCCGCGACGCCGTTCTCGAATTGCACCTCGACCCGGTCGCCGCGCTGGTCGCGCCGATGCAGCGGTGCGCGAGATGCACGCGCTCGGCCGGCAACGCCCGCGCCAGCGCCTGATACATGTCGCCGCGATGAAACACGTAGTGCGGCGCGCCGTAGCGGGCGTCGGGTTTCGTCGCCGAGCCGGGTCCGGGCCAGCGTGCGGCCGTCCTGCCAGCGCCGCTGATGAAACGCCTCGGGCTCGACGCGCGACGCGCGCGAGCTCGTCGCCGAGCCCGAGCCGGATCAGGAGCCGCGACGCATTCGGGCTGATCACGAGGCCGGCGCCGACCTCGGTGAGCTCGCGCGCCTGCTCGTAGACCTGGACGTCGAAACCGGCTTGCAGCAGCGTGAGCGCGGCGGTGAGCCCGCCGATGCCGCCGCCGATGACCGCGACGGAAAGCGTCCTGCTTCGCCATCACGCCACGCGCTTGCCGCGCACCTGGATCGTAGCCCGCGACCGCGCCGGCGCGGTCGGCGGCGGAGAAACGGCGCGAGCGGCGGCTTCACCCGCGCCAGCGCCGGGTCGCCGTGGATGTGCGACAGCAGCGCCTTGACGCCGGAGACCAGCGGCTTGCCGTCGAACAGCTTGCGGATCGTGACCGCGGCGTCGAGCGCGCGCCTGGTCGCCCTTCGCCCAGGCGCGCTGGCAGAGATCGGGAGTTGAGGTTGGCGGTCGCCGAGATGCAGCCGGCGAACGCGCCGGCGCGCGCCTCGAGCAGCACGGCCTCGGTCGAGGGGAACACCGCGAAGCTTTTCGAGATCGCGGCGGCCTCGCGCGCGTAGTTCATGTCGCCGGAGGAAATCCTTCAGGCCGACGATGCGCGGCTGCCGAACGCGTCGAGCAGCCGGCGCACCAGCGCGACGTGCCAGTGCAGGCCGGACTGCTGCGGGAAGTGATAGAGATAGATCGGGATCGGCTTTTGCCGCCGTCGCCTTCACGATGGTCTCGACGTAGGCGACGAGGCCGTCGTCCGGCACGCCCTTGTAGTAGAACGGCGGCAGCACCAGCGCGCCGGCAAAGCCGAGCTCGGACGGCGTGCCGTGTCAGCGCGACCGCGTCGGCGATGGCGGCGGCGCCGGTGCCGACCATCAGCCGGTCGAGCGGCAGGCCGGCGTCGCGTAGGCGTCTCATCACGCGCTTGCGCTCGTCGAGCGAGAACGAGGTCGCCTCGCCGGTGGTGCCGAGCACGTTGAGCCCGTCGCAGCCGTTGTCGAGCAGATAGCGCGCCAGCCTGGTGGCGCGCGCGGTGTCGGGCGAGCCGTCCTCGGCGACCGGCGTGGCGACGGCGGCGATCACGCCGCGAAGTGTGGTCTGGGCCATCGATGTCTCCGTATGCTCGGACGGCAGCCGTGCCACGGGCAGGGCGGTTGTTGCTGTGTTCTTCGCCTTGCGGAAGAACGGCGGCTGGAGCAGGTGCAGCAAGGGTTACCGGTGAAGGGGTGAGGACGTACGCTTGCGCGCCTGGTCGCTTCGTCCCTGGCAATGCCCGCGCCGGTCGCCAGCCATCACGCCGAGTTCGACCATCGCCGACGTGCTGCCCTTGTCGGCGCCCTGCGATAGGCGCCGATCGCCTCCGGCCATTGCCGGTTGGCTTCGTAGGCGCGGCCGAGCTGATATAGCGCCCGCCGCGATCCAGCCGATGCAATCCGGCTGAACTTGATCGGCGACGGCGATGTCGGCCTGAGCGATCGCGGGCGTGCCTTTGACGTTCGCCGGCTTGCCCGGGTCCGCGGATCGGCGGCGAGACGGTCGCAGAGCACAAGATCGGCCGACTGCGCGCGCGCCGGGGACTAGCGCGATGCGTGCAGCGCCATCAGGCGAGCTGCACGTCCAGGCCATCGATGCGGCGGTCGATCGGAGGGTCATGATTCCGGCCAACGTCCGCGAGCGGATTTGACATTCGCTTCCGCCCAGCCGCGGGCTCGCCAAGCGAATGTCAAATCCAAAGCTCCACTAGCTAGAGCCCTATATTTGCTTATCGATCCTTGACTCTAACATTCGCAGAAGGCCCTCCGAAAGGATGCGAATGTTGCCCACTAGCGCGGCGCGAGCCGGCCGCCGGCGGCGGTGCGGATGCGCAGCGCCGAGGCCTTGGCGTCGCGCACGATCTTGTCGACGTCGTAGGCGACGAGCTTGCCGCCGCGTTTGACGATGCGGCCGTCGACCATCACGGTGTCGACGTTGGCCGGCGTCGCCGACTGCACCACGCTGGTCTCGATATCGGCGATCGGCGCGATGTTGATGTCGTTGCCGCGGATCAGGATGATGTCGGCGCGCTTGCCGACCGTGAGCGAGCCGGTGACGTCGCCGATGCCGAGCGCCTTGGCGCCGTTGAGCGTCGCCATCTCGATCACCTCGCGGAAGCCGACCGGCGGCAGCCCCTCGGACGGCGTGCCGTTCCACGGCATGCCCATGTTCCAGGTGAAGCGCATGGTCTCGAACATGTTGGGCGGCGCGATCGAGGTGGCGTCGAACGACAGCGAGACCAGCACGCCGGCCTTGCGCATGCGCAGCAGCGCCACGCGCGGGTCGCCGGTGCGGCCGAGCCGGAACTCGGACAGGGTCGCGAAGCTGAGCGGCGTCTTGGTGCGCGCCATGGCTGCGGCGTCGATGTCGCTCGCCGGGATGTAGTGGCAGATCAGGAGATTGGGCCCGAGCCAGCCGCGCTTCTCGTAGTCCTCGGCGTCGAGCGTGTTGCGGCGCGCTCTGGCCGGCGTGGATCGCGACCTTCAGGCCGCGCTCGCAGCGCCTGCGTCCATGTCGCTCGAGGTAGGTCGGCGCGTCGCTCTGCGACAGCGCCGCGCAGGTTGACGCCGAAGGTGACCAGCCCGTCGAAGGCGGTGCCGCTGGCGAAATACTCGCGCTTGACGCGATCGATGTCGGCGAAGCTCGAGCGGCTCGTTGCGCGGCATCTGGTCGACGTGGCCGTAGGCATAGCGCGCGCGCAGCATCGACTCGCGGTGCGCGCGCAGCTCGGCGTCGGCGTGCGCGGGCGTGCGCGTGTTGTGCGACCAGTTGTGCACGGTGGTGATGCCGGCGTTGGCGAGCTCGACCAGGCCGAGCGTGACGCTGGCGTAGAAGTCCTCGGCGGTGTAGAGCTTCGAGGTCGCGTTCTTGGCCGGGAAATAGCCGAAGCCGCCGTCGCCGACGAAGTTGCGGCCGAGCGCGCTCCACATGTGGTAGTGCGTGTCGACGAAGCCCGGCATGACGATCATGTCGGTGGCGTCGATCACCTCGGCGCCGGCGGCCGCGAGATCGGGGCCGACCGCCTCGATCCGGCCGTCGCGCACGTGCACGTCGGCGCGCGGCAGCACGCCGGCGCCGGTCGACGGTGATGACCGCGCCGTTCCTGATCAGGTAGTTGCCGCGCGCGACAGCGGCGCCGCGCCCTGCGCGAACGACGCGCGCGATCAGCGCCGGCGCCGCCATGCCGCTCAGCGCGGTCGCGCCGAGCAGCTTCGTGAACCGTCCTGCGATTCGAGCATCGTCGCCTCTCCGTCGGTGTGGCAGCGTCAGCCACTCACATTGAACGCCGCCAGCGCCGCCATGTTGACGAGCTGGCGATCCTTGGCGCCGAGCTGGCACGATCTGCACCGGCCGGTCGAGCCCGACCAGCAGCGGGCCGATCACGGTGGCGCCGCCCAGCTCCTGCAGCAGCTTGGTCGAGATCGAGGCGGAATGGAACGCCGGCATGATCAGCACGTTGGCCGGCCCGGTCAGCCGGCATGAACGGATAGGCCGCGGCGGCCTCCGGGTTGAGCGCCACGTCGGCCGCCATCTCGCCGTCGTATTCGAAATCGACGCGGCGCTGGTCGAGGATCTTCACCGCCTCGATCACGTGCGCCGAGCGCTCGCCCGGCGGATGGCCGAAGGTCGAGAACGCCAGCAGCGCGAGGCGCGGCTCGTAGCCCATGCGGCGCGCGACGCCGGCGGCCTCGACCGCGATGTCGGCGAGCTCGCTGCGCCTTCGGCATTTCGGTGATCGCGGTGTCGGCGACCAGCACCGGTGCGGCCGCGCGCCAGCACCAGCGACAGGCCGATCACGCGGTGGCCGGGCTTGGGATCGATGACGCGGCGCACGTCCTCGCAGCGCGACCGAGATAGTTGCGGGTGACGCCGGTGACCATGGCGTCGGCGTCGTCGAGCGCCACCATGCAGGCGGCGAAGTGGTTGCGGTCCTGGTTGACCAGGCGCTGGCAGTCGCGGAACAGATAGCCCTGGCGCTGCAGCCGCTCGTAGAGATAGGCGGCGTAGTTGGCGTTGCGGTTCGACAGCGCGGCGTTGATGATCTCGATGCCGCTCGCCGAGCTCGACGCCGAGGTTCTGCGCGCTCTGGCGGATCGGCTCCTCGCGGCCGACCAGCAGCGCGGTGCCGAGCCCCTCGTGCACGAAGCTCGCGGCGGCGCGGATCACCTGCTCCTCCTCGCCCTCGGCGAACACCACGCGCTTGGGCGAGCGGCGCAGCCGCTCGAACACGCGCTGCAGCACGCCCGCGACCGGATCGCGCCGGGTGCGCAGCTGCTGGCGGTAGGCGTCCATGTCGACGATCGGCTTGCGCGCCACGCCGGTGTCCATGGCGGCCTTGGCCACCGCCGGCGGCACGTGCGAGATCAGCCGCGGATCGAACGGCACCGGGATGATGTAGTCGGGGCCGAACTTCGGCCGCGTGCCGTAGGCGGCGGCGACCTCGTCGGGCACGTCCTCGCGCGCCAGCTCGGCGAGCGCGCGGGCGGCGGCGATCTTCATCTCCATGTTGATGGTGGTGGCGCGCACGTCGAGCGCGCCGCGGAAGATGTAGGGGAAGCCGAGCACGTTGTTGACCTGGTTCGGATAGTCCGAGCGGCCGGTCGCCATGATGGCGTCGTCGCGCACCTCGGCGACCTCCTCGACGGTGATCTCCGGGTCGGGGTTGGCCATGGCGAAGATGATCGGCTTCGGCGCCATCGACTTGACCATGTCCTTGGTCACCGCGCCCTTGGCGGAGAGGCCGAAGAACACGTCGGCGCCGTTCAGCGCGTCGGCCAGCGTGCGCGCCGTGGTCTTCGACCGCATGGCCGACTTCCACTGGTTCATGCCTTCGGTGCGGCCCTGGTAGATCACGCCCTTGGTGTCGCACAGGATCAGGTTCTCGGGCTGGAAGCCGATCGGCGTCGAGCAGTTCCAGGCAGGCGATGCCGGCGGCGCCGGCGCCGTTGCAGACGAGCTTGGTGTCCTCGATCTTGCGGCCGGTGAGATCGAGCGCGTTGAGCAGGCCGGCGGCCGCGATGATGGCGGTGCCGTGCTGGTCGTCGTGGAACACCGGGATGTCGAGCAGCTCGCGCAGCCGCTGCTCGATGATGAAGCACTCCGGCGCCTTGATGTCCTCGAGGTTGATGCCGCCCCAGCCTTTGCCGAGCAGCTTGACGCAATTGATGATCTCGTCGGGGTCCTCGGACGACACTTCGAGATCGATGGAATCGATGTCGGCGAAGCGCTTGAACAGCACCGCCTTGCCTTCCATCACCGGCTTGGCCGCCAGCGCGCCGAGGTTGCCGAGGCCGAGGATGGCGGTGCCGTTGGTGATGACGGCGACGAAATTGCCCTTGACGGTGTAGTCGTAGGCCTTGCTCTCGTCCTCGGCGATGGCGAGCACCGGCACCGCGACGCCCGGCGAATAGGCGAGCGACAGGTCGCGCTGCGTCGCCATCGGCTTGGTGGCGATCACCTCGAGCTTGCCGGGGCGGCCCTGGCTGTGGAACAGCAGCGCTTCCTGATCGGTGAAGGTCGGCCGGTTGCCTGTTGGATTTCTTTGCCATTTCAACACTCTACCCCGCGGCCGACGGGCCGCTGCGATGACGTTAGCGGAACGCCCTATGGCTGCTCAAGGGAGCCCGCGGCGCCAGTCGCGAGCCGATGCGGCGCGATTCTGCATGCAGCAGGCATTGGCGCGGAGCTGCAAATTCGGCCTGCGGCGGTTGTGACAACGCGACGATTGAACCGCCCAGCGGGCGGGGTAAGCGGTTGCCGTGCGGGGAGGGGCCTGGAATAGGTCATGATCCGGTTCTTGTTTCGCTTTATCGGTCTCTTGCTGCTCGCGCTGGCCTTCATCTTCGTGATCTACGACGGCATCCAGTCGATCTCCGACGGCGGCCTTCTCTTCACCAAGGTCGAGCCAGGTCTGGACCGTCATCCACGACCGCAGCCTGCAAGTCGTTCCAGGCGCTGATCGAGCGCTACGCCGGCGCCGATGTCTGGCAGCTCGGCGTCGCTGCCGATCCTCGACCAGCCGGCGTCGGCCGTGTTCGGCGTGCTCGGCGTCATCCTGATCGTGCTCGGGCGCAAGAAGAAGCCGCTGATCGGCTACGCGCGCGACTGAGCCCGGCGTCCCCAATAAACACACCGGCCCCAGGTTGCCCCGAGGCCGGTGTCGCACGCCCCAACTATGGGCGCCCGCCGCCAGACCGCGTCCGATCAGATGTCCATTGGCCGGTCCGGCGTGCGGACGGTCAGGACCATGCCGGCGTCGCCGGCTGCTGGCGACGCCTTGGTAGCTGGAAATGGTGTGCTGCGCGGGGGCCGGCTGCATGGCGACGGCGCTGGCCACGTGGCCGATGGTGACGCCGAGCGTGCCGACCATCACGCAGGTCAGCAGCACCGCGCCGAGGATGCCGCCGCGCGGCAGCAGCAGGCAAAGGCCGGCCGCGATCTCGGCGCAGCCCGCGACCACAGGAAGCCCTGGCCGAGGCCGAGCGTCTGGAACTGTTGGACCATGAGGCCGGTGCCGGTGACCTTGGCGTAACCGGCCGCGATCGCGATCATGCCGAGCAGGATTTGCGCCGCGTAGATGCTGATGGTCTTGGTCATGGCACGCCCCGTTTTCGATGGGGCCACCCTAGGCGCCGTCCGTATCGCCGGAATGTCGCGGTAAGGCTATTTGGTATCGTCGGTATCGTGGCCGTGACGGGCGGGTCGCTCTGGCGACTCGTTCCCCGCCCGGCCGACGCGCGCAGCCTCGTCGCCGGCGCGCGCCAGGTCATCGCCGCGCGCCGGCCTGGTCGTGCCGAGGTGCCGCCACCAGCCTGACGCACGTCGCGCTCCGACCGGTCAGCGTGGACCTCGCGCCTGGAGTTCGCGATGGGCGTCGTAGAACGGCGCCAGCACCTGCTGCGGGGCGTACGGCGCGATGGCCGCGCGGCATGCCTCCAGGAACGCATCCCGCGGGCGCTCGGCGACCCATCCGATCGCCTCCGCGAGGGCCGCCGGCTCGCGCTCGGCGACCAACCGGCCGTCCTGCCGGTCGTGGACGACGGTCGCCACGCCGCCCACGTCGGTCGATACCACGGGCAGCCCGCAGGCGAGCGCCTCCAGGACGGTGATGGGCATCCCCTCGAAGGCGGACGACAGCACGAACAGGTCCGCGCCGTTCATCAGGTCGCGCATCGCGTCGTGCGCCTGGAAGCCCAGCCAGTGGACGAGGTCGGCGATGCCGAGTTCGCGAGCCCGACGCTCGGCGTCCTTGCGCAGCCCGCCCTCGCCGACCACGACGAGTCGCAGTCGAGCGTCCCCCGCCGCCGCGATGGCAAAGGCCTCGATGAGCAGCAGGGGATCCTTCTGGCGCTCCAGTCGGCCGATGGACAGGACCAGGCGATCGTCGCCATCGGCTGGGCGCCCGATCCGCTCCAGCAGCGCCCGCCGGGCGGCCCGTCGAACGGGCTCGGGGTACGGCGCGAAGGCATCCGGATCGACGAACGTCGGCAGGTAGGTGACCCGGTCGGCGATCGCGGGGTGGCGTTCGCGGTAGAAGCGGGCACCTGCCTCGTTGACCGTGAAGATCCGGTCGATCCGCGGGAGGGTGACATCCTCGTAGCGATGCAGCATCCCGGGGAACGTCGTCCAGCGACTCTCGCCGAGCCCGCGGTCGATGTCCGCCGCATTCAGATGGACCACCAGGATCTTGGGGGCGCTGGTCGTCAGGTATCCGGCGGGTGAGCCCGGATGGTGGAACTGGAGGACCTTGCCACGGGTGTGGCGGGCATTTCGATGGAACATCGTCCTGGCGGCGAACCACAGTGAACGCGGGACGATCGGTCGGCGGTGGACGTCCGGGGTCGCGAGGATCGGCAGATAGCGAACGCTCCGGCCGGCCACCTCGATGGTCTGCCACATCCCGAGCGGGCGGGCGGCTGGATCACTCGAGCAGGCCACCATCTCCGTGGCGAAGTCGGCCGGTGAGAAGCGCACGAAGTCGAGGACGAAGGTCTTGATGCCGCCGATCTGGTCGCCGAAGGGATCGCTCGGCAGGACGATGAGCGGCCGCACGGTGGCGCCGCGGACGGGGCCGGCGTCGATGGTGGTCACGCGGTCGTGGCGGGCGCCAAGCCGTCGTCAGGCGGAACGACGGATCGGACCTCGTCGTGCTGGGCGGTCACCGCTCGCCAGGCAAGGACACTGCCGATCGTGCCCATGATCAGGTACACCTGCGGAGGTGAGTTGAACACCGGACTGGCCAGGCTTTCCACGAGCGTCTGCACGAGGACCATGATGGCGGCAAGGACGACCGCCGTCGCGGCTGGCGACGCCTGGGATCGCAGATAGGTCTGGACGAGCTGATACCCGAGGGCCGCCAGGAAGGCCACGTAGCCGATCAGTCCAAGCACGCCGGTCTCCCCCAGGATCTGGGGCCAGAAGGTGTCGGTGATGAATTGCGGGTTGGCCTTGCTGAGCCCGAAGACCTGATCCAGTCCATATCGAGCGTAGACGTCGCTGTACTCCTGGCGGCTCATCCAGCTGCCGAACCGACCCAGGCCGGCGCCCAGCGGGAAGTGGTCGCGGGCGATCACCACGGACGTCTGATACAGCGCGAAGCGGGCCGGCGCCACGCTGACTTCGCCAGGATCCTCGACCTGGCCACCCGGCAGCATGACGACACCTGGCTGTCCGGTCACGATCAGGCCGGGGTCGTAGCGATCCAGGGTGAGCTGATAGAGGCCGGCGAAGGCCGGAAGGAAGGCGACCGACAGGACGACGAGGCCGACCGTCGACGGGATCCAGCGGCGGACACGGGCGATCGCCTCCCGGCGGCCCGCGAACAGGTCGACGCCGAGGCCGGCCGCGAGCCCGGCGGCGATCGCCAGGATGGCCCGGCGCCGCGCGGACAGGATCGTCCCGACCGAGAAGACGAGCGCGAAGACCAGCATCCAGCGTCGCTTCAGCACGACGTGGTGCGCGTACAGGAACAACGCGATGAACCCGCAGAACCAGCCGAACAGCTGCTGGTGGTAGAAGAGCGACTTGATGGCCGGCAGACCGGCCCGCTCCTCGGATGGCCGAAGGCCCATCTCCGTGAAGGCCTGCGGGGCGACCAGCTCCACGAAGCCAAGGGCGAGCGCGACGAGCCCGACCGCGAGGACGAGCCCCATGGCCCAGCGGATGTCCTCATCGGTGATCGGTAGCAGGCGAGTGATGTAGAACATCCCGATGCCCTTGCCGAGGAGCACGAGGCCCGGCAGCCAGACCAGCGGCGTGACGCCACTCAGGAGCGTGGAACCGAGCGCGGCGAACAGCAGGAGCAGGACACCGGCTTCCCGTGGCCACCACCAGGCGGCCGCGATGCGGCCCCGCTCACGGACGATCGTGATCAGCCCGATGAGCGGGATCGTGAGCTCGTCGACGAGCTTGATCCGGTCGCCCGCGGCGAAGGCGATCGTGTCGATGAAGAGCAGGTAGAGGGCGATCACGACGAGGCTGCGGAAGGGGCGGGCCAGGTACGCGCCTACGGCGATGGCGGCGGCCGACGCCGCCGGCAGCCAGATCGGCCCGATCGACCCGAGCACGGCCGTCAGCGCGACCGGGACCGCGACCAGCAGGAGCCCCAGCCCGACGGCCCATGGGTAGTCGCTCGGGCGTGGACGGCTCGCCATGCCGGCGGCGGCAGCGCTGGTCATGGCCGCGCCCGATCGACGCTCGCGGCCACCGGATCGACGCGGGCGCGACCACCGCTCGGTCCCGCGATGGCGGCGTCGAACGGCCCGAACCGCGCCTGGCTCTGGCGGAACGCTGCGAGGGTCCGCGCGCGTTCGGCAGGAACGTCGAGCTGCTGGACCAGACGCACGACATCATCGGCGGTGACCTGGTCGTCCGCCGGGATCACCCGCTCGCCGAGGCCCAGGTCGGTCATGACACCCGCGACCTTCGGCTCGTAGCCCACGGCGATCGCCGGCGTACCGACCGCCATCGCGAAGATCGCGGCGTGCATCCGCGACGTGATCAGCACGTCGAGCTCGGCGTAACGCTCGACCGCCGCACGCAGCGTCTCCGGCCGATCGTCGATGGCGATGCGCCGCTGCTCCTCCGGACTGAAGCGGGCCCAGACCCGATCCACGGCGGCGCGATCGTCGTCGCCGCCACCGGCGCGGACGTGGGCGATCAATCGAAGGGTCCGGTCGCTCGTCCGGAGCAGCTCGCGCACGGCGTCGAAGACCGTCGACTCGGCCACCTCCGGCCGACCCCACATGGCGTGATCGGCGCGATAGCCGCGAGGCGCCCAGCCGAGAACGCCGCTTGATCGGTGGGGCGCGATCGCATCGCTGGCGGCGGCGAGGCTCGGGGCTCGGAGCGCGATGTCCGGGACGAGCGTCGAGGTCACGCCGGCGGCCTCGAGGACGCCCTGGCTCTCCACGTCGCGAACGAACACCCGGCTGCCGGTCAGGCCCCAGTGCAGGATGCGTCGGACGCGCGGGGTCGATGGGTTGACGGTCACCGGCGCGACCACCGTCGGCCGGTGCGCATCGATGCCGCCCCGGATGTTCATGGCCTTGACGAGGTTGCCGCCGGACTTGCCGCCGCCCAGGTAGCCGCCCCCGGTCGAGAGCACCAGGTCGGTGTCCCGGTAGGCGTTCATGGCCGCGTCCCGGGCCGCGCCGACCCGGGCACGCCCGTAGCGCGCGAGCGTCGGGATGACACGCACCGGTCGCGGGCGACGGAGCCATGACGGGGCGTCGTCGAGACTCACGAGTGGGCGGACGACCGCGTCGGCGCCGATGGCGCGCCATGGCTCGACGCCCGCGGCCCAGTCGACGGCAGCCACGGTCACATGGGTGTGACCAGCGGCTCGGATGCTCGCGATCATCCCCTCGACGATGGCTGCATCACCCCAGTTGCCGATGTCGTAGGCATTCACGATCAGGACCCGACTCATGGACCGCCGACATCCGACCACGGCAGGCCGACCGGTCCATGCGTTCGATGGTGGCCAGAACGAGCGAGAGCGCCGATGGAGCGCAACGATCCTCCCGGGGAACGAACAGTGACCGGAATCTGACCCCTGACGGGGTGCAGAGGATAGCCTACCGTCACGTCGCTGGCGTCCCGATGGTCGCTCATGCCACGGGTACCATCGCGGACATGCCACGCCGCAGCGCCAGTCCTGGTCCGCCGCCCGCCGCCGACGATGTCCCGGAGCTGACCAACGGCGATCTCGCCCGCATCTTCCACGACATCGGAGACATGCTGGAGGTCAAGGGCGAGCTCGTCTTCAAGACCGTCGCCTACCACCGGGCGGCCGATGCGATCGGGCGCAGCCCGGTCGACCTGGTCGCCGCCTATCGGGCCGGCACCCCGCCGCGCATCCCGGGTGTCGGTCAGGCCATCAGCGACAAGATCGCGGAGCTCGCCACGACCGGGCACCTGGCGTTCTACGACCGGCTCGCCGCGGAGGTTCCCCCGGGCCTCATCGAGCTGCTGCGGATCCCGGGTCTGGGTCCGAAGACCGCCCGCCTCCTCTACACGGAGCTCGGCATCGACTCCATGGACGACCTGCGCAAGGCGGCCGAGGCCGGCACGCTGCGCAACCTCAAGGGTCTGTCGGTCCGCACCGAGCAGCAGATCATCGAGGGCATCGACCGTCTTGAATCGACGCCGCAGCGCATGCTCCTCGACCGGGCCGAGGAGACGGTGTCGGCCCTGATCGAGGCGCTGCGGGCCATCCCCGGCGTCCGCGACCTGGAGCCAGCCGGTTCCTTCCGGCGGAGACGGGAATCCATCGGCGACCTGGACATCCTCGCCGAGACGGACGACGGGCCCGGGCTCATCGAGCGGTTCACCACGCTGGGCGCCGTGGACCAGGTCATCAACAAGGGCGGCTACAAGGCCGCGATCCGGATCCTGCGCGGACCGCAGGTGGACCTCATGGTCATGCCGCCGGGCGAGGCGGGCACGTACCGGATCCACTTCACCGGCTCCAAGGAGCACAACGTCCGGCTCCGGGCCCGCGCCCGCGACCAGGGCTGGTCGTTGTCCGAGAAGGGGTTCCTGCGCATCGGCGAGGACGGCGAGCCGCTGACCGACGATGCCGCCGAGCTCCGGACCTTCGCGACCGAGGACGAGGCGTACGCGTTCCTGGGCCTGCCCTTCATCGAACCCGAGCTGCGCGAGGACGCTGGCGAGATGGAGGCGGCGCTGGCCGGCACGCTGCCGACCCTCGTGACCCTCGCCGACCTGCGTGGCGACCTCCACAGCCATTCCGACTGGTCCGATGGTGTCCACAGCATCGAGGTGATGGCCGAGGCGGCCCGCCGACGCGGCCATGCCTACCAGGTGCTGACCGACCACTCGCGTTCCCTGGCCATCGCGCGCGGTCTCGACGTGGACCGGGTGGAGCAGCAGCGGGTGATCATCGCGGACCTCAACGCGCGATTCGCCGCGGAGGAGGCGGCCGGCACAGCGCCACTCGAGACCCCGCCCGAGGGCTTCCGCCTCCTGCACGGGTGCGAGCTCGAGGTCCGCGCCGACGGCGCGCTCGACTACGAGGACGACCTGCTGGCCCGCTTCGATCTCGTCGTCGCGTCGGTCCATGTCGCTCGTCGGCAGACCCGGGCCGAGCTGACCACCCGGACCCTCAACGCCATCCGCTCGCCGCACGTCGACGTGATCGCCCATCCATCGGGGCGGATGATCGGCGGCCGGGACGACCTGGACCTGGACTGGGACGTCGTCTACGCGGAGGCGGCCCGGACCGGGACCGTCCTCGAGATGAACGGGTCGCCCCATCGACTGGACCTCGCGGTCGAGCGGGCGCGACGCGCGGTCGAGGTCGGATGTCTGCTTTCGATCGATTCGGACGCGCACAAGACCGCAGAGCTCGACTACCTGCGCTGGGGCGTCAGCCAGGCGCGCCGCGCGTGGGTGCAGCCCGCCGATGTCCTCAACACGCGCAGCCGGGCCGATCTGCTCGAGTGGGTCGGTGCCAAGGGCGATCGCACGTGAGCGGCCCGGGTACCATCGCGGCCATGGACGAGCGCCGTGGCCGCCGCGATCTCGCCCTGGCCGCGGTCACCATCGTCGGGCTGTCGCGCCTGATCGAGCCACCGGGCGTCTGGTTCGTGGCCATCTTCCTGCTCGGGGCGATGCTGCTGGGCACGCTCCAGGTGCTCGGCGACGAAACGGCCCACGGGGACGGTGGCGGGCTCGGCGTCCCGATCGAATCGCTGATCCTGCCGGCGGTCGCGGCTGTCGCTTGCGTGGGCGCCATCCGGCTCGTGCCGTTCGGGCTGTGGCTGGCGCCGGCCCTGCTGGTCACCGGCCTGATCGTCGACCGCACGCTCGCCCTGGAGGCGCGCATCCTCGCGGCCCACGACGACCTGGGGACGGAGGGCCGGACCGCCGTCCTCGTCACGACCCTGATCGTCGCGTTCCTGGGCTTCACGGGCGTGGCCGCGACCGTCCCGGGTGGCCTCGTCCAGCCGGCCGCGGGAGCCAGTGCGCCCGCTGCCGGAGACGGATCTCCTCGCGCTGGCCGTCGGGCGACGCCGTCATCGCGTTCCTGCTCGGCTATCGAGCCGCGGCGCTCCGGGTCACGACCCTGCGCGATGCGCTGCTCTCGGCCGCGACGTATGCCGTGGCCATCGCCATCGGGGCCGCGGCGCTCCGCGCGATGGAGATCCCACGCCTGATGGGGCCCGCCTTGCTGACGCTCGCGTTCTACCTGTGGGACGCATTCAGTGCGGCATCGCCGGCCCGCCGCCGGGACATGCGCTGGATCTGGCAGATGGCGCTGTTGCTCGGCCTGGGCCTCGTCGTCGTGGCCTGGAACCTGCTGTTGCGGTCCTGATTCGCCTCTGCGTTTGACGCGACGGCCATCCGGTGCTAGAAAGCGATGCTCGCGTTGCGACTCCCGGGCCCGTCGCCCGCGCCATTCGCGCGACCCGAACCCGATCCGCCCGCACCCAGCCGCGCGCCCCCGAAAGGACGATCCGTGACCTTCCCCGATGTCGAGACCCAGGCCCAGAGTCCGGTCAACCTGACGCGCACCAAGCGTCAGCTGGCCGAGCAGGCCATCGCCCAGGCGACCGCCGCCCAGTGGGCCGATTCCGCCGCCACGAATCGAAAGCTGCTGGAGCTCGGGCCGGACGCGGAGGCGGAGAACCGCCTCGCCAAGTCGCTCTGGGAGCTCGGGCTCCTCGGGGAGGCGCGCGAGCACTACCAGACCGCGCTCGCGCTCGATCCGACGAACCGCATCGCCGAGCGCAACATCGACCGGCTCAAGGTCCTCCTCAACGCCGCGGGCGAGAAGACCGTCCCGGCCCAGGAGGGCAGCAAGGCCCCGGTCAGCATCTTCGTCGAGGAGACCGGCAAGACCGGATTCGCGTTCCTGACCGATCTCGCGACGCCCAAGGAGCTGGCCCAGGTCAACCCCGGCGACTACGTCGAGCTGACCCCCGAGGGCAATCGCCTCATCGCGTTCAGCAACGGCCGGCGCATCGGCGTCGTGGAGCCGCGCGTCGCGGCCCGCCTGCTCAAGCTCATCGCCGACGGCAACAAGTACGCCGCCGGGGTCACGAGCCTGGGCGACAAGGACGTCCGCCTGATCATCCGCGAGATCTTCCAGGACCCGTCCAACTACGGGAAGGTGAGCTTCCCGACCGCGGCCAAGCTGACCGACCTGCGCCCGTACACCAAGGGCACGCTCGTGCGCGAGGACGCCGAACTCGAGGAAGACCTCGAGGACGACGAGGAGGACGAGGAGATCGAGGACCTCGATCGCGTCCTGCCGCCCGAGGCGACCACGGACGAAGCGTTCGAAGACGAGCCCGACGAGCTCGACGAGCCGTAGGTCAGGGGGTCGCGCCCCAGGCGTCGACCAGCCGCTGGAAGCCCCACCAGCCGTCCGCCGGTCGGTCGTCCCGATCGAACGGGGTCAGCTTGACGGTCACCCGTGATGGCTCGACCGCGCCCGCACAGGGCCGGTCGATGAGCACGAGGTGGGCCGGATCGCGGCCTTCGAGCACCAGGCCCAGGCTCGTGATGGACCAGTGCTCCAGGGCGGTCCCGTCCACCCAGGGCACCGCGGCCCTGGTCACGCAGCCCGGCGAAGCGGCCGCGATGGACGCGATCAGCCGGTCCTGAAGGCCCGTCCAGCTCACGGCCTGGGCCGTCAGGACGAGCGCCATCACGACCGGGGCCCCGATGAGGGCCACCCGTCGATCCCGCCACCGGGCCGGCCGAGACACATCCACGACGGCCAGGGCGAAGAGCGGGATGGCCAGGGGCACGAACCAGGCCCGATAGCGCAGCGCGCTCGCCCAGGCCTGGGCGTCCAGGGCCCACGGGACCAGGATCGCGGCCGTGAGCACGAGCAGCCCGACGACCGCGACGAGCCGAACCCCGGAGCGCATCGGCACGAAGGTCGCGATGCCGATCAGCCAGGCCACAACGGGCGCGACCATCGCCGGATCCAGGATCGATGCCCGGAACTTGCCCGTGAGCTCGCCCAGCGTCGACGCCTCCACCTCATAGGCGGATCGAACGGCCAGGAAGATCAGGCTCAGGACGATCCCGGCCACGAGGAACGACCAGGCCACGAGACGCCCGTCGTTCCCGATGCCTCGGCGCCGGGCCAGCCAGGCCACGGCGCCGACCGCCGCGAGCGTCGGCCCCGCGAGCGGGTGCGACACGGCCATCACGGCGACCAGGACGACGACGAGGACACGATGGCGGCCGACGCGACCCAACGCCGCCGCGAGCACGAGTGCCCAGGCGAGATGGGCGACCATCGCCCCTTCGCTGATGAAGAACACCAGGCCGGGAAGGGCGACCAATGCGATCCCGAGCGCCGCCCAGGCGATGAGTTCCGGTCGTTCCTCGCGCACCACGCGCCAGGCCGCCAGCAGCGCGATCAGCGGCACCGCCACGTACGTGGCCGAGAACACGACACTCCGCGATCCACGCGTCGCCGGTGACCGTCGCGGTGACCATGGCCGGCGCCTGGAGCGCGACGTCGATCGCCCGCCGGAAGAGGAATGTCGGCGTGCTGCTGTCGAGGGCGTGCAGGAGGAACCAGGCGCCATCCCAGAGGAGCGGCAACCGAGCGATGGCCGCGACCGCCAGGCCGACCGCCATCGCGCTACTCGCCAGCAGGATCGCCACGGTCCAGCGCCCGCGCGTTCCCCACCTCCGACGCGTCGCCGCCGCAGGTGCGTGGGCGGGGATCTCGGGCGTCGGTTGGCTCACCGGGGTCAGGGTAGCGGCCGTGGGCTAGCATCTGCGGGCATGACCACGCGTACCGGGTCCACGCGCGCCGATCCCGGCCTGTCGCTGCCCGCGTTCGAGCGCATCGCGCCCGTCCCTGCGATGGGCCTGCTGACCGCGCGCATCGAGGCCCACACCGGCCCGGGCGACGTCGTGGCCGATCTCGCCGGCCGAGGCGGCTGGGTGGCGCGCGCCGCGCTCGATCGGCAGCGCCGGGCCATCTCGATCGAATCGATGCCGCTCACGCGCCTCCTTGCCGAGGTCGTCCTTCGGCCGCCGGACGTCCGGCATCTCGACGCGGCCTTCCAGGGGATCTCGGCCTCCCCACGCCGGGAATCGAGCCTGAAGGTGTCCATCGGCGACCTGTACGCGACCCGTTGTGCCACGTGCGGACGGATGCTCGTCGCCGACGACATCGTCTGGACGAGCCTGGACGGCGCCGCACCACAGCCGGCGGAACGGCACTACCGCTGCACGGTCTGTCGCGATCAGCGTGGCGGCACCGAGCAGCGCCAGGCGCCCCTCGATCCCGACGACCTGCGCCGCGCGACGGCCGACCCCGGCCTGGAGGCCGCCCTCACGTGGGCGCGCGATCGCTTTCCGCCGGTCGATGGTGCGCCGTCGCTGATCGATGAGCTGCTCGGCATCCATGCCCCGCGCCAGCTGGTGGGCCTCGTCGCGATCATGGAGCGGATCGAGGGCGACCTTCGGGCCGCGCCGGTGCTGGCCGCCCTGCGCCTGGCGATGATCCACGCGATCCTGCCGGCGAGCCGGCTCGGGACCGGGGGCGGCCGGTCGGCCGCGCTCAAGGTCACGGGCGGCCACGTGCGGCTCCCCACGACGACGGGCGAGCACTGGCGTGAGCGCAATCCGTGGCTCGCCTTCGAAGATGCGTTCCGGCTCGTCCGCGGGTTCGTCCAGCGCCTGGAGGGCGGGGCTGTCGGGCCGCTCCAGGCGCGACTCGGCGAGGACCTGCGGGCGCTCGGGGAGGGGAGCGCCACGACCGTGCTCGCGGTCGCCAGCCCGTCGGCCGTCCGGGCGTTGCGCGATCCGTCGCTTCCCGCCGAGCGAGCGGCCGCCCAGGGCCCGCGGATCCGCCTGGTCCTGGGGCAGCCACCGGTGCGCCCCGGCCTGGAGCGACTGGCTTCCGCATACCACCTCACCGGCTGGGCGCTGGGCCGCGAGGCGGCCGCCCTCCTCCCGATCGACGCCCTCGCGGGCAACAGCCTGCGGGCGCCCTGGTCGTGGCAGTCAGTCTCGCTGGCGCGTTCGCTCGCCGCGGTCGAGCCATCCATGGCCCGGGACGGGCGCGTCGTCCAGCTCATCGATGGCGGACCCGAGGCGGTCGCGGCCGTCGCGATCGGCGGCGCGTCGGCTGGCTATCGCGTCGTCGTGGCTCGACTGGCCGACCCGGATGCGGGCACGGCGTCCGTCATCGAGCTCGTCCCGCCCGGCGCCATCGTCCCGCCGGGACCGCGGACACGGGGCAACGTTGCGCTGCCTCACGTGCCGGGTGGCGCCGGTGATCCGGACCTCGTGCCCGGCCCGGGCCTGTTCGCCCCGCCCGAGCGCTTCGACCAGCGGCCGTTCTCGGCGACGGAGGCAGCCCGCGCTGTGACCGAGGCGGCCGTCGAGACGCTCCGCGCCCGGGGCGAGCCCGCCCGTTTCGAGCGGCTGTTCGGCGAGATCCTCGTGGGCCTGGACCGGTCCGGCCAGCTGCGCCGCCTCGCCGCCGGCTCGGCGCCGGCCACGACGCTTGACGACCCGCGGCGCGATGATCGCCCCGGCGACGACCGCCTGGGGGCCGACGCGGGTCGGAACGGCGGGCCATCGGCGCCGGGCGAGTCGGCGGGCGCGGGCGCGGCGTCGGCGAGTGCGTCCGGCGGCGGCCAGGGTGCCGGCCGGATCGCGATCCAGGCGGGTACCGGCGACCGCGAGGCGGCCCCCGATCCCGTCGAGCGCTTGCTCGCCCTCATCCGCGACGAGCTCTCGCGTCCCGCGCAGCGACGCGTGGTCGAGATCGAGCCCGGTCGCTGGTGGCTCGGCGAAGCGGACGATGTCGAGGCCGCCGCCCCGGCGCTGGCGGATCGCGTCGAGTGGGCGGTCTTCAGCCTGCTGTCCACGGCCGGCCCCATGTCCGAGGCCGCGTTCTATGAGCGGATCGCCACGATGTTCACGGGCCATGACCTCCCGGACGAGACCCTCGTCCGGGCCTGTCTGGAGAGCTATCGAAGTCCCGAGAGCACGCCCGAGCGCCTGGTGACTCGCGACGACCTCCTGACCCGCAGCCAGCAGCACAGCGACCTGCTCGCCGAGATCGCCGACGGGGGCCATCGGCTGGGCATGCGCGTCTGGCTCGCGCAGCGCGAGCAGGGCCGCCGGCAGGGACGCGGGACACTCGGCGACCACCTCGACGATCGCGAGCGCCACGCCTATCTCGGTGGCATCGCGAAGTCCGTGGACGCGCTCGCGGATGTGGACGCCATCTGGTACATCCGCCACAAGGTCGCCATCCTCTTCGAGGTGGAATGGACGGCGATCCTGGGGGACGCCCTCCTGCGTCGTCATGCCCGGATCGCCGCCGACGAGAAGCTCATCCGCTTCCTGGTCATCGCCCCCGAACGGACCGACCTCGTTCGCCACAAGCTGGAGCGCTCGCCGCTGTTGCGGGCCGCGCTCGACGACGGTGGCTGGCACCTCATCAAGTGGGACCACCTGCGCACCTTCCTGGCAGGTGACCCGCCCGACCTGGATGCGCTCGAGCCGCTCCTGGGCCTGGATCCCGTCGTGGAGCGCGGCGGCGAGCAGATGCCCCTGTTCGGCGGCTGACCGGGGCGCACGGTACGCTAGCGGCCTTGACCCGGGGGGCCCGTGCGGCCCGCCTGACGACGACGCGTCCAGGAGGCTTCCAGCCACATGACCGAGCCGATCTCACCTGTCGACGACCTGGCCGACCGCTTCTGGGAATCGATCCTGGAGCTGAACCCGACGACCGCCACGTTCTACGGCGACGACCGTTACGCGGACCGGCTCGAGGACCCGTCCGCGGTCGGCCGGGCGCGCACCCGGGAGCTCATGGAACGCACGTCCGCCGAGGCCGCGGCGATCCCGGTCGAGGGCCTCTCCACCGAGGAGCGGATCACGCGCGACATGCTCCAGGTCATCGGCGAGCTCGCGGTCGAAGAGGACGACCAGGGCCTCTATCAACTCCGCGTGGTCGATCAGATGGGCGGCCCGCAGCAGCTGTTGCCCCAGCTGACGCAGTTCCAGCCGGTCGACACGCCCGAGCATCTCGAGGCGTTCATCGCCCGCCTCCACGCCTACCCCGCGTTCATGGCGGCCAACGCGGACATCCTCCGCGAGGCGCTCGGGACCGGCCTGACCGCCCCATCCATCGTGACCGAGCGGACGATCGCCCAGATCGAGCGCCTGCTCGCCATCCCGATCGACCAGGCGATCATCCCGGGCAGCGTCCAGGGCGCTTCCGACGCCGACCGCGAGCGCATCCGCGACATCGTCCGCGATGTCGTCTATCCGGCCGATGCGGCCTTCCTCGACGAGCTGCGCGGCGAGTACCGCCACGCCAGTCGCGAGGAGCCGGGGATCTGGTCCGCGCCCAACGGCGAGCAGATCTATCGGACCGCGATCCGTAGCTGGACGACTCTCGAGATGGATCCGCGCGAGATCCACGAGATCGGGCTCGCGGAGCTCGACGCCATCGAGGGTGAGCGTCGAGAGATCGCCCGTGCCGCCGGTTTCGGTGACGACACGGCCGCCTATCGCCGCTCGCTCGACGAGCTGCCCGGCAACACGCCTCAGACCAAGGACGAGCTCGTGGCCCGGGCGCGCGAGGACATCGAACGCGCCATGGCCGCCGCCCCGCGCTATTTCGGGCGACTGCCCGTCGCCGGCTGCCAGGTCCGCGCGGTGGAGGAATACAAGGAGAAGGACGCGCCCTTCGCCTACTACTACCCGCCGTCCGCGACGGGCAGCCGCGACGGGATCTACTACGCGAACGGCTACGACCTGCCGTCCCGCAAGTACACCAAGCTCGCGTCGACCACGTACCACGAGGCCGCCCCCGGTCACCACTTCCAGATCACCCTGGAGATGGAGCACCCGTCGCTCAACCGATTCCGACGGCTCGGATCGCGGATGGTCGGTGGGGCGTACGTGGAGGGCTGGGGCCTCTACAGCGAGCGGCTCGCCGACGAGATGGGTCTGTATCGCTCCGAGGGCGAGCGCTTCGGCATGCTCGACGGTCAGGCCTGGCGGGCGGCGCGGCTCGTGGTGGACACCGGGCTCCACGCCCTGCGCTGGGAGCGCCAGCGCTCCATCGATTTCCTGCGCGACGACGCGGGCCTGTCCGAGACGGACGCGGTCATCGAGACCGATCGCTACATCTGCTGGCCCGGCCAGGCGCTCACGTACAAGCTGGGGCAGCGCCAGATCGAGGCGCTGCGGCGCGAGATCTCGGCACGGGACGGCGCGGCGTTCGACCTGCGCGAGTTCCATGACCAGGTGCTGGGCCACGGTTCGCTGCCGCTGGCCACGCTGGCCCGCGAGCTGCCGACCTGGGTGGCCACCCCGGCCTGATCCGCGAGCTCGCCGGGCTCGACGCCCATCTGCGATCCGAATGCGACGAGGCCCCGCCATCCGGCGGGGCCTCATCGGCCATCGGGGGTGTGACGGGTTCAGTCGTCGGACCCGTCGTCGGAGTCGTCCCCGTGGTCGTCGGACTCGTCATCGCCGCCATCGTGGTGGCCGGATGCGTCGTCGGCTTCGTCGTGGTCGTCGTCGTCGTCGGCCTCGTCGCCACCGTCGTGGTCGCCGGAGTCGTCGTCGGCTTCGTCTTCGTCGTCATGGTCGGAGTCGTCGTCGGCTTCGTCTTCGTCGTCATGGTCGGACTCGTCGTCGGCCTCGTCCTCGTCGTCCGCTTCGTCGGCGTCGTCCTTGTCACTTTCGGCGCCGTCGTCGTGGTCGGCCTCATCCTTGGGATCGTCCGCACCAGAACCATCGTCGGCGTCTTCGGTCTCGGACTCGGGCGTCTCGTTCGCGTCCGGAGCGTCGGCCTCGTCGGCCTCGTCGACGCCATCAGCCGCGTCGCCGTCGGTCCCGGCGTTCGCCCACGCGGCCAGGATCCGGTCGATCCTCGCGGTCAGTTCGTCGAGGTCGTCACAGGCGTTGTAGGAGCAGATGAGGGCGGCGAGCTGATCGCTCGCGGACACGGTGGCGAACCCCTCGGCCACCATCGGATGGGCGGACGCCGTGCCGACCGCCGAGAGCGCGAGCGCCGCGCTGCTGGCCAGGACGGCCAACCTGCGGGTCACCTTGAAGGTTCGACCACCGTGCTTCATCCGATCCATCCCTTCCAGTGCTCGCGTCGGTCGTCGACGCGTGTGACCGAGACGAGGGTGCGGCGGACCGGCCTGTGGCAGCGCGGACCCGGTACCCTCGGGGAGATCGAGGACGCCAAAGGTCCGGCCCGCGGGGATCAGTCGCCGCCCTGCCTTGAGTCCGAGTCGCCGTCGTCCGTGGTGTCGTCGCCGTCGTCGGATCCATCGGCGTCGTCATCGCCGCCAGAGCCGTCGCCGTCGTCGGATCCATCGGCGTCGTCATCGCCGCCAGAGCCGTCGCCGTCTGGCTCCCGAGTCTGGTCCGGTCCGTCGTCGTCACCGTTGTGATCCCGATCGTCAGCCTCATCCTCCTCGCCCGATGCGCCGTCGTCGCCGGATCCGTCGCGGGTTTGGTCCTCGTCGTCGGCCTCGTCGGCTTGATCGGCGTCATCGTCGTCCTTGCCGCCCCCCTCCTCGTCATCTCGGTCGGCGGCATCCGCATCGTCGTCATCGTCCGGATTGGCGGTCGCTTCGCCATCCGCGTCGCCGGCCTGACCCTCGGCACCATCGGGATCGCGCGGCTCGACCGCACCCGGTTCGTCCGGTCCCCGCGGGTCGATGTCGTCAGCCTTGATCGGGCCGGCCGTCGCCGGCTGCCGGTCGATGGCCGCCGGCGCAACGGACGGGATCGGCGCGATCTGGACGGACTCGTCTTGACCGTGAGATCCGCTTGATCCAGTCGACCCGACGATGGGCGCCGCCACCTCGAAGGCCGCCGTGGCTGCGAGCGTCGCGCCCGTCCCCGTGAGCAGGGCGACGACCGCGACCAGCGCCAGCGCCTGGGCCCGAACCGCGGTCGGCACGCGACGACCGCGAAGGACCAGGTGCGACGCCACGACGAGGGCACCGATGGCGTCGCGCGCCGAGTGCTCATGGGCGGCGTCCAGGAACGATCGCGGCGCGCTGGGCGGCGGCGTGGCGGCCACCGACGCCATCACGCGTCCGACGAACTCGCCCGACAAGGAGTCAGTGGCGGGGGTCGTGGTACCCGTCTGGGTCGACCCGTGGTTCGGCGAAGCGCGATGACTCATGGCTGGACCTCGTCGTCGAGTCGCGTCCGCAGCCGCGCGAGGCCGCGGTGGAGATGGGTACGCACGGTCGGTTCCGGTCGGCCCGTCGTGGCGGCGATGTCCTCGAACGAGCGTTCGTCCAGATAGCGCAGCTGGACAGCGTCCCGATAGTGGGCCGGGAGTTCAGCGATCGCCGCACGAAGCCGCGCGGCGCGCTCGGACGTTTCGAAGGTGGCGACCGGGTCGACGCCGTGGCCCACGGCCCGTAGCGTCGAGGACACGCCCTCGCCGTCGGTATCGAGGGTCGTGGCGGGGCGGCGTCGGACCGCCCGGTCGCGAGCTTCCCGGATGGCGATCCGCATCAGCCAGCCGCCCAGGGCTCCGTCGCCGCGGAACGAGCCAAGCTTTCGGTAAGCGAGCAGGAAGGCTTCCTGGGCGGCATCCTCCGCCTCCGCGTGGTCATCGAGGTACTCCGCCGGCAGGCGGCGATGACCACAGGCGCCTCGCGCTCCACCAGGACGCGGAAGGCGTCCCGATCGCCACCGAGCACGGCGTCCGCCAGTGCACGGTCATCGTCGCGGCTGCTGGCGTCCGTCGTGGGATCCTCCGCTGACCGATCATGCCGCCCTGCCCGCCGGGCTGGTCTCGACGCACCATGCGCGCGGTCGGGACGTCGAGCCATTGCCCAGTCGGCGGGGCCGGACGCCCGATGGTCCCGGTATCGACGACGAGGGAGGGACCGGCCGCGGCGTTGCAGGCCTGACCTGGCCGATGCGCCTATCGGTCGCCGCCGATGGTCGGGGCATCCAGTCCTGAGCGCCGGCCTGACCACGGCCGGATCCGCCGCTAGGAGTCGAAGCCGATCCCGAGCGCGTCCAGCGTCTGGAGGATGAGCCCGCGCCGGCCGTCGCTGCGGTCCGCCCGGTCCAGCTCGCGACGGACCGTCTCGATCGTCGCGGAGCGCAGGGGTTCCGGCGGGAACGGCACCGGCGTGCTCGCGACGAGGCGGAGTCGCAGCCGGTCCTCGTCGGGGCGCAACAGGAAGTCGCGGACGACCCCGCCGGCCCAGCGGCTGGCGCCGACCCCGAGCCCGGTGTAGCCAAGGGCATACGTCACCCGGCCACCCATCGTCTGTCCGAAGGCGACCGTGAAGCGCGAGGTGGTATCGATCGCGCCACCCCATCGATAGGGGAAGTCGAGGCCGTCGAGCTGGGGGAAGGCGCGGAAGAACTGGGCTTCGAGCTTCTCGAAGGTCGCCGGGCGTCGATCGAGCGTGGGGTCCACCCGGCTCCCGTAGTGGTGGATCGCGTCGTAGCCGCCCCACAGGATCCGGTCGTCGGCGGTGAGCCGGAAATAGTGGAACTGGTTGTTGGCGTCGGACAGGCCCTGGCGCCGTTCCCAACCGATCGATCGGCGTTGGTCCGGTGTCAATGGGGTCGAGACCAGGACGTAGTCGTAGACGGGGACGAACAACGGCGACAGGCGGCGGAGCCACCCGGAATACGCCGAGGTCGCCACCACGACCTGGCCGGCGCGGACCGTGGCGCCCTGGGCGGTGGTGACCTCGACCCCGCCGGCGCGGCGCTCCAGGCCGGTCACGCGGGTGCCTTCGTGGATCCGCACGCCGCGCTCCCGCGCGACCCGGGCGATGCCGCGGCAGAGCCGCACGGGATCCAGGACCACGTCACGGCCGGGCGGCCGGTAGAGGCCGGCCTGCCAGAGCGGGGAGTGGACCTCGGCCCGCGCCGCCGGACCGTCCAGGAACTCCACGTGCTCCCCGTACTCGGCGGCCTCGTCGACCCATGCCCGGAACTCCTCGACCTGGTAGGGCTGGTCGGCCAGTGCCAGGGTGCCGGTCTCCTCCAGGTCGCAATCGATGCCGTGAGCGCGCGTGAAATCGATCAGGCCCTGGAGGTTCTCGAGGCCCTCGTGCTCCAGCCGCTCCAGCTCATCGGGGAAGTGGCGGATGCCGTTGGCCAGCCCGTGGGTGAGGCTGGCCTCGCAGAAGCCGCCATTGCGCCCCGATGCCCCGAACCCGACGGTCTCCATCTCGAGGACGGCGACGCGGAGTGTCGGGTCCGTGTCGGTCAGGGCGATGGCCGTCCACAGGCCCGTGAATCCGCCCCCGATGATGGCCACGTCGACGTCGAGCCGCTCCCCGGGGTCCAGCGGCGGATCGACCACACCGGCCGGTGTCGGTTCGCGCAGCCAATAACTGATGGCCGTCGATGGATCGGCGTCGTCGTGCACGGGGCCATGGTGACATGGCCCGACGGGCCTCGCGTGGATCGCACGGTTCCCGGGTCGTTCGCGGCCGAACGGCACGCAATTCGCAAGTGAGGCGACGAAGGGGTTCGATTCTCGCGTTGACGCGCTCCGGGGCCCTATGGCACGATGACTCGCACCCGTCCCGTATCGTGCAACGCCCGTCCCACGGGTCGCGCCTCGAAACGGGCCAAACCCGCCGCATGAGGTCCTTGATGGCCACCGAGCCCGCTGCCCGCCCGACACCCAGCCTCCAGCGCGACAAGCAGCACGCCCTGTACCGGCGGGCGCTTGAAACGATGCCGGGCGGCACCGATTCCAACTTCCGGGCATGGGGTGAATCCACGATCTACGTGGACCGCGGCAAGGGCGGCATGGTCTGGGACGCGGACGGGAACGAGTTCGTCGACCTGCGCATGGGTTACGGCCCGGTCATCCTCGGGCACGGCGACGCGCGGGTGGACGACTACGTCAACGAGCGGATGCGTCGCGGCGTCAGCTTCAGCCTGACCTCGGAGGACGAGATCCGCGCGATGGAGCTCGTCAAGGAGCTCACGGGCTGGGTGGACAAGGCCCGGATGACGGTCTCGGGCACGGAAGCCACGATGCACGCGATGCGGGTCGCGCGCGCCTACACCGGCCGCGAGAAGATCGTGAAGTTCGAGGGCCAGTACCACGGCGTCCACGACTACGCGCTGATCAGCGTCGGGCCCGACGACATGTCGGAGCTCGGCGACGCGGACGCGCCGGTCGCCCTCGCCTGGGGTCGCGGCATCCCGGGCGCCGTCGCCGAGACGATCATCCCGGCGCGCTACAACCGGATCGACAAGCTGCGCACGCTCTTCGAGCAGCGCGGCGAGGAGATCGCGGCGATCATCGTGGAGCCGGTGCTGGGCAACGCCCAGGGGATCATGCCCAAGCCCGGGTTCCACAAGGAGATGCGGGCGCTCACCGAGGAATTCGGCATCCTGCTGATCTTCGATGAGGTCAAGACCGGGTTCCGCTTTGCCAAGGGCGGCGCGGCCGAGTACTTCGGCATCACCCCGGACCTCGCGACGTACGCGAAGGCGATGGGCAACGGCTATCCCGCGGCCGCGTTCGGTGGACGCGAGGAAGTCATGGCGATGCTGCCCGACCACGTCAGCCATGGCGGCACGTATGCCGGGAACCGCGTCGCGGCGGCCGCCGCGGTCGCCACGCTCCAGATCCTGCGCGACACCAACGCGCTCGACACCATCCACGCGACGGGCCGGACCATCCAGAGCGGCCTCAAGGAGATCCTGGATCCGGTCGGTATCCCGTACCACTTCACCGGTCATCCGGCGATGTTCGGGATCATGTTCCGTGAGGAAGAGGCCAGCGAGTACCGCGACTGGGCCACGACGGACCACGAGCTCTACGACGCGATCGCGATCGGCATGCACGCCCGCGGCGCGATGCCGGAGCCGGATTCCCGCGAGCCGTGGTTCATGTGCGAGGCGCACGCGGACGCGGACATCATCGATCGCGTGCTGACGGCATTCTCCGATTCGCTCGACGCGGCGCTCGAGGAGCGCTCGCACGGTGGCGTCCACGTCACGCCCCACGGCGGCATGGCGTCGCCGGGCGCCGGCTGAGCGGCGGGCGACCGCATGGTGCTCGACGGGAACGCCGTCCGCTCGGTCGACCGGGCCGCGGCCCTGCTCCTGGCCCTGGGTGATTCCCAGGGCGAGGCCGGCGTGACCGAGCTCGCCCGACGGCTGGGCCTCCACAAGTCCACGGCCTCACGGCTGCTCGCCACGCTCCAGCGGCGCGGCCTCGTGGAGCAGGACGAGGAGACCGGCAAGTACCGACTTGGGCTGGTGGTGATCCGGCTGGCCGAAAAGGCCGAGCGCACGCTCGACCTCCGCGGTATCGCGACACCGGAGCTGGAGCGACTCGCCCGACTCACCCACGAGACCACCGGCCTGGGGATCCTGGACGGCGACACCCTGCTGACCGTCGCCCAGGTGGACGGCCCGAACCTGATCGCCGTGGGCGACTGGACCGGCCGGGCCACGCCACTGCATTGCGTGGCCTCGGGCAAGGTCCTGCTGTCCTCGCTGGCCGAGCGCGAGGTGCTTCGCATCGTCCGTCGCGGCCTCGTGAGCTACACCGAACGGACCGTCGTGGAGCTGGAGCCGCTGCTCGAGGAGCTGGCCCGGATCCGCCGACGCGGCTATGCCACCGCCATCGGCGAGTACGAGCTGGGCCTGAACGCGGTCTCGGCGCCGGTCCACGATGCGCGCGGGAACGTCATCGCCGCCGTGGATATCTGGGGCCCCGCGTTCCGGCTCACCCCGCGCCGGGTCCCCGAGCTGGCCGCCCAGGCCCGCGAGGCCGCGGCCGCCATCTCGGTCCGTTTGGGCGGCACCGCCCCCGACCGAACGCCCGCCCCGGTCCACGCCACGGCCTGAGCTTCCCGGGGCGGCCTCGGCCCTGCGCGATCCGGCCCCCGCCACCCCCGGTCCGAGGTCAGCCCTGGACACGCGATCTCGACAGACGCCTCGTGAACCGGTCCCCGATCGACATCCGGATGCATCCTGGGCCGTCGGACGTGCACGTTCGTTCGGCTGGCGTGTCTGGCACTGACCGGGATCAGTGGGATTCCCGGGATCCCGACGGATCCCGTGCGCCGACCGGATCCTGCGCTGCTCTCAGGGAACGCGCCCGCCGGGTGTCGTGCCTGGGACGTATCCGAGTCAAGGCGATGGGCGGCGTCCGCATAGTCGCGATATGGCGCATTCGATCGCCGACCATCCACCCGACTGCGGCTCAGCCAGCGCCGTCGCCTGCTGGATGGGTCGACCAGGGCAAGTCCCCGTGATCTCATTCCATGCGCGGACGACCCACTCGGGTCTTCATCGAGAGCCACGAGCGCGCTCATCGTGTCGGCCCGGACTGGAAAGGCCAGAGCAAGGGTCTCGCGATTTGTCTGGATTGCGCGGTCACTTCATCGGTGGCGAGGATCACAAGCCAGCTGACGACCCGAAGCGGTCTCCAACCATGCCGTGCGGCGACCTCCGTCGCCTCGCGTTCGTACCAACTCAACTGTCGTTCGATCGCGCCGACGTCGTCGAGACGCGTCTTCACTTCGATGATGAGCAGCGTGCGGGTTCGCGGCTCATACGCGACGAGATCGATCCAGCCGTGCGATCGCGCATGGACGACCTCGACCTCCCGGCGAGTCTCCCAGCCCGCCCGACGGAGGCGCCGGTCGACGTATCCGGAGCAGCGGGCATGGAGGAGGTCGCGTTGCCGCGGAGCGCCGATGACGACCGGCCGGCGCGAAAGGAGCTCGAGTTCGATCCCGAGCACTTCGCAGATCCGGTCGACGAGATCCAGCGTCGGGTTCGCGCGCCCGATCTCGATCGCGCTGATGTGCGGCCGGGAGACCCCGACCGCGCGAGCGAGGTCCCCCTGCGTGACGTCGAGCATCGTCCGCGTCTCGCGGCAGAGCGTCGCGAAGCTCACACGGATCCGACTAGCCACTCGCAGATTGAAGCATCGAGCGCTTAGCTGCGACCAAACAGGCAGAGGGTCACTGCCAGACACCACGATCGAACAGGCGCCTCGTGGAGGCCGCACCAGGCGACGCGAACCGTCGCCCCGGGCAGGTGAGCGTGCACATTCATCCCGATCTGGTGTCTGACGCTGACCACGGCGGCCGATCACGCGATCCTGTTGCCCGAAGGTGTCCGAAGCTGACATGCACCCGACGCTCACCCCGCCATCCCTCGGCGCGCACCGTCGGGCAGCGGCTACCCTTGGCCCCATGCCGGACTTCGACAAGCCGCCCTGGGACGAGATCACGGCCTTCTTCAAGGCCGAGTTCCTCCCGATCGTGCTGATCATCGTCGTCGCGCTCGTCGCGATGTGGCTGGTCGGCCTGTTCGTGCACGGCATCATCAAGACGCTCCTCGACCGCGAGGCGACCGAGGGCACCGCCCAGGAGCTCTCGGCCGTCGAGCTCAAGAAGCGGATGGACACGCTCGACCAGCTCGGCACGAACCTCATCCGGTTCTTCATCGGTGCCATCGCGTTCCTGATGGTGCTCGGTCAGCTCGGGCTCGACATCGGCCCAGCCGTCGCCGGGCTCGGGGTCGTGGGCATCGCGGTCGGGTTCGGCGCGCAATCGCTCGTGCGCGACTACCTCAATGGCTCGCTGATCCTCATCGAGAACCAGTACGCCAAGGGTGACGTGATCCGGGTGGCGGGCGTGGCCGGCACGGTCGAGGACTTCAGCCTGCGGCGCACGACCATCCGGGACATCGATGGCGTCGTCCACACGGTCCCCAACGGCGAAGTGAAGGTGGCCTCCAACCTGACCCGCGTCTGGGCACGGATCAACGAGGACGTCGTGGTCGCCTACGGCACCGATATCGATCGCGCGATCGGCGTGGTCGATGACGTCGGGCGCGAGATGCTGGCCGATCCCATCTGGAAGCGACGGGTGCTCGAGGCGCCACGCGTCGAGCGCGTCGAGGCGCTCGGCGAGTACGGCGTGACGCTCAAGATCCTGGGCGCCGTACGAGCGACGGAGCAGTGGGCGGCCGGCGGCGAATTCCGCAAGCGCCTGCTCGCGGCGCTCCAGGCGAACGGGATCGAGATCCCGCGTCCGCAGCGCGTGGTCCTCGCCCAGGATCCGGGCGGGATCTCCGGTGTCCAGCTGGAGCCGGTGCCGATCAGCGGTGCGCCCGATCAGGACGACCTGGCAGAAGGCACCGACTAGCGGATCAGCCCTCGGCGGGCGCCTCAGCCCTCGGCGGGCGCCTCAGCCCTCGGCCGGCGCGGCCCCTTCGGCCGGAGCCGCCGCCTGCTGTTCCTTCCACTGCGCGATCGCATCGCGGAGCACGTTCGTCGAGTCGCCCGAGACCTCCGCCTCCCAACGTCGGTCGGCCGCCTTGAGCTCCGGCAGGTCGTCGATGGCCTGACGCAGCCGGTCGGAATTGTCGGGTCGCACGGCCACGAGGAGGAGAGAACGGCCGGGCTCCATGAGCTCCCCGACCTCCTTCATATCACCGCTCTTGAAGCCGGTGTCGTGGATCGCCGAGGCGACGGCCCCGATGCCCGCCCCGACGACGACGGCCCCGATCCCGATCGGGCCGGACAGCACCGCGACGAACGCCCCGGCGAGCCCGCCCGTCACCAGGCCGTGCTTGGCCGTGTGGTCGGCATCCTTGTTCTCGGCGACGTGGAGCTTGCCCTCGGCCGACTTCGTGATGATCGCGTGGTCGCGGACCTCGAGGAACTGGTCCCGCTGGAGCGACTTGAGTCCGGCGACCGCGCGCTCGGCATGGGTCTGATCGGGGAACCCGAGCACGAACAGGTGCTTGGGCTGGGCGGGGGTCTCGGCCGCCTCGGTCGTCTCGGTGGTCATCGCGTGCTCCTTCGATGGGCCTCGCGGCTCCACGTCCACTCAGGGGATCGTCCCGCCATGCTGGTCTGCGCGGGCCTCCTCGTCCTCACCCGAACGGGGTGATACCCGCCGAGCCGCCGCCACCGCAGCCGCCGCGGTAGGATGACCCGGCGCGAGTGAACGCGAGCCAGTCCGACTCCTGAGAGGGCGCCCACGTGAGCCTCGATCCTTCCATGTCGTCCAACCCCGAGATCGAGAATCTCCTCGCCGAGGTCCGGACGTTCCCGCCATCTGCGGACTTCGTCGCGCAGGCCAACGCGACGGCCGATCTGTACGCGCGGGCCGAGGCGGATCCCGAGGCGTTCTGGGCGGCCCTGGCGCGCGAGCGCGTCGATTGGGTCGAGGACTTCCACACGACCCTCGAGTGGGACCTGCCGTTCGCGAAGTGGTTCATCGGCGGCAAGCTCAACATCGCCTACAACTGCGTCGACCGCCACGTCGAGCGCGGTCTGGGCGACAAGGTCGCCTACCACTGGATCGGCGAGCCCGGCGACACGCGGACGATCACCTACGCTGACCTCCAGCGCGAGGTCAGCAAGGCCGCCAACGCCCTGCTGGAGCTCGGCGTCGAGACCGGCGATCGCGTGGCCATCTACATGCCGATGATCCCCGAGCTGCCGATCGCCATGCTGGCCTGTGCCCGGATCGGCGCGCCCCACACCGTCGTCTTCGGCGGCTTCTCGGCCGAGGCGCTGAGCGACCGGATCAACGATGCCCAGGCCAAGCTCGTCATCACGGCAGACGGCGGATGGCGGCGGGGCAAGCCTGCGGCCCTCAAGCCGGCCGTGGACGACGCGCTCGACCTGACCCCGTCCGTGACCCACACCCTGGTGGTCCGCCGGGTCGGCGATGCGCTCGAGGGCGGCACGGCCATGCGCGATGGCCGCGACGTCTGGTGGCACGACATCGTGGAGCGCCAGAGCGACCAGCACGACCCGGTACCCCTCGACAGCGAGCACATGCTCTACCTGCTCTACACGTCGGGGACCACGGCCAAGCCCAAGGGCATCATCCACACGACCGCGGGCTACCTGGTGGGCACCAGCTTCACCCACCAGATGGTGTTCGACATCAAGCCCGACGACGTCTACTGGTGCGCGGCCGACGTCGGCTGGGTGACGGGGCACAGCTACATCGTCTACGGGCCGCTGGCCAATGCCACCACGAGCGTCCTGTACGAAGGCACGCCAGACTACGCCCGACTGGGGTCGCTGGTGGCAGATCATCGAGGACTACAAGGTCAGCATCCTGTACTGCGCCCCGACGGCGATCCGGGCCCACATGAAGCAGGGCCCGCAGTACGCCGAAGCCCATGACCTCAGCTCCCTGCGCCTGCTCGGCTCGGTCGGTGAGCCGATCAATCCAGAGGCCTGGCTCTGGTACGACGAGCACATCGGTGGTGGCCGGGCGCCCATCGTCGACACGTGGTGGCAGACCGAGACGGGCATGATCATGATCACGCCGCTCCCCGGGGTGACCGTCACGAAACCGGGGAGTGCCACGTTCCCGTTCCCGGGCGTCGCCGCGGACGTCATCGATGGCGAAGGCAACTCCGTCCCCAACGGCAGCGGCGGGTATCTCGTCCTGAAGCGCCCGTGGCCATCGATGCTGCGCGGGATCTACGGCGATCCCGAACGCTACAAGCAGACCTACTGGAGCCGCTTCCCCGGGATGTACTTCGCGGGCGATGGGGCCAAGCGCGACGAGGACGGCTACCTCTGGCTGCTGGGCCGGGTCGACGACGTGATGAACGTGTCGGGCCACCGCATCAGCACCATCGAGGTCGAGAGCGCCCTGGTGGACCACAAGGCGGTCGCGGAGGCCGCGGTCGTCGGCAAGAACGACCCGATCACGGGCCAGGCGATCTTCGCGTTCGTCATCCCCAAGGTCGGGATCGATGCGAACGACGCGCTGGCCGCCGAGTTGCGCGAGCACGTGGCCAAGGTCATCGGGCCGATCGCGAAGCCGAAGTTCCTGATGTTCACGCCGGACCTGCCGAAGACGCGGTCCGGAAAGATCATGCGCCGCCTGCTGCGCGACATCGGCGAGGGCCGCCCACTGGGGGACACGACGACACTCGCCGACGGCGGGGTCGTGGAGGCGATCCGGACCAAGTCCGGCTCGGCGGAGGACTAGCGTGCCGTTCGACTTCCTGAAGAAGCGCAAGCCGGACGAGCCGGCATCGACCACGAAGAGCCGCCGGGGCCAAGCCCGGCCGCGGCATCCCGTTCGACGGCCTGACCGAGGAATGGCGGATCGTCGGCGAGATGGACATCCGCGGCCGCCTGTCTGACGCCCTCAACAAGCGCGAGGCGATCACGATCGCGAACGTGCAGTGGGCACCGATCGATGGTTCTGCCGGGCTCGTGGACGCCCCGGGCCTCAAGACCGTCGACCCGTACGACCTGATCCTGGTGCTCGCCGGGGAGGCCACGCTGCCGCCGCTGTCCGACTCCGAGCGGACCGCCCACAAGATCCACAAGGTCGCCTACGACGTGGCGCTCGAGGTGCCCCCGTTTCGGGTGCTCGGCACGGTCTACCTGTACCCGGGCTCCCAGCCGGAGCAGCTCCTGGATCGGGCCACGGAGATGTTCGTCCCGGTGGTCGATGCGGTCGCCTCGCTCAACGGGGTGCCGGTGTCCGAGGAGCTCGACGCGATCCTGGTCAATCGCTTCTACCTTCGCGGCATCGAGCAGATCGACCGGCGGACGGGGGAGCGCCACCAGAAGCTGCCCGGGTCGCCGCTTGGCGGGGTGTCCTGGCAGGACCGCTCGCGGTAGTCGCGCCCTTCGACACGGCGCCTGCGTCCGAAGGCGGCCCCGATGTCACTGAGCGTGACAATGTCAGCCTGAGGCGACAGTTGCGGCACGAATGAGCGTGCGCAGATCGCTCAGTCTTGCATTCGTGCGCATCTGAGCGGATCGGGCGTGCTCATTCATCGTCGCGTTGTACTGCGAGCCTGACATGGTCAGGCCCAGTGACATGCAACCGGGCGCACCGGGAGCTCTGGTTCGCGCCCGATGCGTTGTCGCGATGCCCACCCGTTGGGCGTCGCCTGCGGGCGATCGCCCGATTCGACGTCGTGCTGCGTCACCCTCGCACGACGATGCCCACCCCGTGGGCGTCGCGACAAGGGAATCGCCCCGCGCGACGGGGCGGAGCGCGACGCGTCCCCGCGACACGCTCCTCCTGGACAAGACCTCAGGCGCGGGCGGGCGACTTCTGGCGGCCGAAGAGGCGCGAACGCGGCCTTCGGGTTGGGTGCCGCAGCCGGCGTACCCAGGAGTCGATCGGCGAGGGTATCGAAGTCCTCGGTCGATCTTCTCCTTGGGGAACATCTCGATGACGGTGCGGCCCTCGTTCGCGGCACGCACGAAGAGCAGGCCGCCGGACCGGATCTGCGCGAGGGCCGGCATCCCGACCGTCCGCTCCTGATCCGCCACGGACACGCCGCTGTTGGCACGATTGATGACGAGCGCGAGTCGATCGCGCAGGCCCATCTCGGTCGCGACGTCGGCGAGCTGGACCGCGGCCCGGATGGCCGGCACGTCCGGGGTCACCGGCACGAGGATCTTGTCGGCCTTCTCGAAGATGGCCTGGTTGAGGGCGCTGTACGACGGATGCAGGTCGATGACGACGAAGTCGAAGCCGCGGCGCGCGGCCGAGATCGCATCGGCGATGCGCGCCGGCTCCAGGATGTCGGTGTTGAGCGGTGAGGAGGTCAGCGACACCACCTTCATCCCGGACGGATGCGCGGCGGCCAGGTCGCCCAGCGGCTCCACCGGTCCACCCTCGAGCTCGTCGCGCCAGCTGTCGTACACGGTCCGCACGGCATCGATGCCGAGCGAGGTCGTCACGTGGCCGGTCACGGTGTCGGCGTCGATGAGCAGCACGTTCTGGCCCTTGCGGACCTGGAGCGCGGAGGCGAGGTTCGTCGCGACGGTCGTCTTGCCGACGCCGCCCTTCGGGTTGAACACGGCGATGACCGTCGCGGCGTGGGTCCAGCCCTCGGCGTTGGGATCGCCGCCCATGAGGACGGGCCCCGAGCCGTCGTCGACGGTCTGGCTGCGGATGCACATCGCTTCCACGCGCCAGCGCAGCGACTCGGCCGAGTACGGCCGTGTGAAGTATTCGTCCTCGGTGCTGCTCGCCGTCGGGTGGGCGACCAGCTGCTCGAGGGCGCGCGGTGACACGACCATGAGGGCCGGGATGGCCCGACCACCCTCACGGAGGAGCCCGTAGTACTCCAGGGACTGGTCGAAGTCGGTCTCGCCGTCGAGGATCGCGACCGCGATGTCGCGCCGGCTGGAGAGCAAGGCGTCCAGCTGGTCCGGCTGGCTGACCGTGATCGACTGGATAGCCGGCCTCACGCAGCTCGGTGGCGACCGGCGTCGCCTCGTCGGACGGGAGGGCGATGACGACCGCGGGACGAGCCACGGTCAGCCTTCCGCTTCGGGATCGCGAGCGGCCACGGTGATCTCCCCATCGGTTTCGGCGGTGACCCGGGCACCGAAGCCCGGCAGGGTCGGAACGACATCACGGAGTGCCACGTCGGCACCGTGGCCGACCGCGAAGACGAACTCGCCGTCGGGGCCGGACGACACGCCGACCGACTGCACGCCCGCGGCGCGCGACAGGTGGCGCTTGAAGCCGGCGATGCTGGCGACGCTGATGAGGCCGGTGACGACGACCCGGGTCGTGACGACCGGACCAGCGGCTTCGCCCTCCGGCACGAGGCCGGCGATGCGAGCGGCGATGGCCTCATCGGGCAGCTCGGGGATCTCTTCGTCGCCGGTGTCGTCGGTCGTGAAGCTGGCGGCCTCGGCCTCCGCGGCGGCGAAGTCCGGAGTCAGGCCCAGCGCGGACAGGCGCGGGTCGGCCTCGGCGGCATCGTCGGCACCGATGCTGAACAGGTCGCCGGCATCGACCGGAGCTTCGGTCTCGGCGACCGCGGCCTCCGGGGCCGGCACGGCCTCGACGGCCTCGACGGCCGGTTCGGCCGCCGCGGCCTCAGGCTCGCCCCAGGCGGGATCGACGACGGGCTGGTCGGTGACGACGTCCGCGACCGGGGCCTCGAACGCGGCGGCAGCCTCGGCCTCGCCGATCATCGGCGCGCTCATCGGCGACGCAGCGGCCGCGACGGCGTCGGCTTCGCGGACCTCGGCCTCGCGGCCGGCGTCTCGACGGCAGCGGCCGCTTCGACGATCGGGGCGGTGTACCAGGCCTCGTCGCGCTCGGGCGCGGGGCCATCGAACGGCGGCGGCTCGGGCAGGCTCTCGGCCATCGCGGCGAAGCGGGTCGGATCATCCTCGGCCAGGAGGCGCTCGAAGAACGCGGCCATCTCGGTCTCGAAGGCGTTGACCCGCGCCTGGACGCGCTCGATGCGCGTCTCGATGAACGCGGCGTGCTCTTCGATCTCCTGCTCGAGGGTCGTCTTGCGGTGGGAGATCCGCTCGTCGGTCTCTTCGCGGATGCGGGCGATCTCGGCCTTGGACCAATCGCGGATGGCGGCGACGTCGTCGTCGGCCTTCTTGCGCAGGTCGGTCGCCTCGGTCGCGGACGTCGCGTGGATGCCTTCGATGTGGGTCTTCGCCTCGGCGTTGAACCGCGTGAGGGTGTCCTCGCGCGCGGTCTCGGCCGCGACCTGCATGGCCTTGGTCAGATCGGCCATGAACTTGTTCTGCTTGCGCGCGGCCGGCGGCGGGGCAGCCGCGGCGGGGGCCGGGGCAGCGGCGGGGGCCGGCTGCGCGGCGGGCGAGGAGGTCGGATCGGACGCGACCGACGTTTCGGCCTCGTGGTCGGTGGCGGCGGGCGCGGCGTCGATCATCTCGGGCGTCTCGATCTCCTGCTGGGGATGGGAGGGCTCACCGGACGCTTCGGGGGCAGCGTCGGCCGGATTCGCGGTCTCGCTCCGATCCGAACTCCAGGGGAGTCGGAATCCGGGCTTCGCGTCGGTCGTGGCCATACGGTCGATCCTCGTTGTCGGGCTGGCGCTCGCGCGCTTCGGGGCGTGGCCGCACTGTGCCAGCAGGGTCTGGTGTGGTGGAGTCCGCTAGTGGTACCAGCGCGCAACGCCGGTGGTACCGGCGGTGGGGCCCGAAGGTCCGGCGTTGTGAGCCCGCACCACGAGGCGGGCGGGTACGATACGCGTCCCATGGAACCTCTCGATCGCCTGGGACGGCCCCTGCGCGACCTGCGCATCTCGGTCACGGACCGCTGCAACTTCCGCTGCACGTATTGCATGCCGAAGGAGGTCTTCGGGCGCGACTACGCGTTCCTGCCCAAGGACCAGGTCCTCTCGTTCGAGGAGATCGAACGCGCCGCACGGGCGTTCGTGGGGCTGGGCGTCGAGAAGCTGCGGATCACCGGTGGCGAGCCGCTCGTCCGGCGGGACCTGCCCGATCTCATCGCCAAGCTGGCCGCCCTGCGCACGCCCGAGGGAAAGACGCTCGACCTCACGCTCACGAGCAACGGCGCGGCGCTCCGTGCCCTGGCCCAGCCCCTCGCGGACGCGGGTCTGGATCGCGTGACCGTCAGCCTGGATTCGCTCGACGACGCCGTGTTCGGCGCGATGAACGGTATCGATTTCCCCGTGGCGCGCGTCCTCGACGGCATCGACGCGGCGCTGGAGGCCGGGCTGACGCCGGTCAAGATCAACATGGTCGTGCGGCGCGGCGTCAACGAGGACTCGATCGTGCCGATGGCGCGCTGGGCGCGCGAGACCGGCGTGACCTTGCGCTACATCGAATACATGGACGTGGGCCATTCCAACGGCTGGCGGCTCGATGAGGTCGTGCCGGCGGCCGAGCTGATCGCAGCGGTCACGGAGGTCTGGCCCGCCCAACCGGCCGAGGCGAACTACCGCGGCGAGGTCGCCGGGCGCTGGCGCTACCTCGATGGGGCAGGGGAGTTCGGGATCATCTCGTCGGTGACGATGCCGTTCTGCCGGGATTGCACCCGCGCGCGCCTGTCCGCGGACGGGAAGCTGTACACGTGCCTGTTCGCCGTGGAGGGTCGTGACGTGCGGGAGGTCCTGCGCGACGGATCCGACGACGAGGCGCTCGCCGCGTTCCTGCGCGAGGTGTGGGGCGCGCGCGAGGATCGCTACTCGGAGCTGCGCACGCTCTCGACAAGGGAAGGCCGGCCGGACCTGCCCAAGGTCGAGATGTTCGCGATGGGCGGCTGAGCGAGGGATCCTCGCCAGTCCCGCCCGCCCCGGCCCGGTCATCCACAGGGTTATCCACAGCCCGGGACAACCCGTGGATACCCGCGACGAGATCGACCGCAGGTTCGTGGATAAGCGCGTTGACCCGCCCCGCGGCCAGCCCATAACCTTCGTCTTGCCCGAAGGGGCCGACAGGACCGCAGGAGCCGCGATCACATCAAGGAGCCTACAGTCCGCCGCCGGTCGCTTCGGGCGCTTCGTTGCCCGCACCACCTCGGCTGTCTCACCACGGCCCAGTTCGCGTGGCCTACGCCCGACGGGACGCGATCGGCATCCCGGTGTCGATACTTCCGTCGGGCGGACGAAGCCGGCGGGCCTCGGCCGCCTCCCCATCGGACGCGATCCTGGAGGCCTGCATGGCGCAGCCGACTGACCCGACCCTCCCCGTCGACCCGACGCGGCCCATCCCGCCGTCTGAGCAACCGGCCCGCATCGCCGCGCTCGTAGCCGCGGTCCGCGCCCGCACGCCACTGGTCCCCGACGTCGGGATCGTCCTGGGTTCGGGCCTGGGCGGGCTGGCGGACGACCTCGAGGACCCCGTCGCCATCCCGTTCGACGCCCTGCCGGGCTGGCCGGCCGCGACCGCACCCGGCCACGTCGGGCGAGTGCTGCTGGGACGCCTGGGCGGCCGCAACGTCGTCATGCTCCAGGGGCGATTCCACCTCTATGAAGGCAACGACCCCGGCCTCGTCGTCCAGCCGGTGCTCCTCTTCCACGCCCTGGGAGCCCGGGTCGTCGTCCTGACCAACGCCGCGGGCGGCCTGGATCCGTCCTTCGGGCCCGGCACGCTCATGGTGATGTCCGATCACATCAACCTCACCGGTCGCACGCCGCTGCTGGGCCACAACGCGGACGAGCTCGGGCCGCGCTTCCCGGACCTGACCGATGCCTGGAGTCCGCGCCTCCGGAGCCGCGCTCCACGCCGCCGCCGCCCAGGAGGACGTCCGCCTTCGAGGAGGGCATCTACGTCGGGCTGGTCGGGCCCAACTACGAGACCCCGGCCGAGGTCCGGATGCTGGCCGCGATGGGCGGCCACGCCGTCGGCATGTCCACCGTGCTCGAGTGCGTCGCGGCGCGCTGGGTCGGGCTGGAGGTCTGTGGTGTCTCACTGGTGACGAACGCGGGCGCCGGCTACAGCGGCGAGCCGTTGACCCACGAGGAGGTCCTTGAAGCCGGGCTGGTCGCCGGCCCGCGCCTGGCCAGGGTGATCCGCCGGTTCGTCGCCGACCTCGATCCCGCGCCGGCTGGAGCCTGATGGCGGGTCAGCCCGGCATCAGGCTCGTCCAGGGCGACATCACGCGGATCGCCGTCGATGCGATCGTCAACGCCGCCAACAGCGGGCTGCGTGGCGGGGGTGGCGTCGATGGGGCGATCCACCGAGTGGGTGGCCCAAAGATCATGGCGGACCTGGAGCGTCGATACGGCTCGCGTCGACACTGCCCGACCGGGAGTGCTGTCGTCAGCGACGCCGGGAGCCTGCCCGCCCGGATCGTGATCCATGCTGTCGGGCCGATCTGGGGCGGCGGTGCTGAAGGCGAATCGATCCTGTTGGCCGACGTCCACCGTGTCGCGCTCGACCTTGCGGCCGCGGAGGCGTGCCGGACGGTGTCATTCCCCGCGATCTCGACCGGCATCTTCGGCTATCCGGTCGACGCAGCCGCCGGCGTGGCGATCGCCACCGTGACGTCGTGGCTCGAGGCGAACCCCGACGCCATCGACCTCGTCACCTTCGTACTCTTCTCGGCCGACGCCTTCGAGGTGTTCGAACGCGCCCTGGCTGCCGGCTGATCGTGGTGGGTGTCCCTGTCCTGGATCGACGGACCCTCAATCGCACCCTCCTGGCTCGTCAGGGGCTCCTGCAGCGCGTGGATCGGCCCGCCGCCGGCCTCATCGAGGACCTCGTCGGGCTTCAGGCGCAGGAGCCGCCCGACCCGTACGTCGCGCTGTGGAACCGCATCGAGGGCTTCGATCCTGCCGAGCTCGCCGACCAAATCACGGAGCGGCGGGTGGTCCGGATGGGCCTCTTGCGCGGGACGCTCCACCTGGTCACCGCCGCCGACGCGCGCCGCCTCTACCCGGTCTTCCACGACGTCCTGGCGCGGTCGTACCGGAGCTCGCCGTTCGCGAAGACGTTGGCCGGCGCCGATATCGACGCCATCATCGATGCCGCCCGCACCGCCGTCGAGGCCGAGCCCCTCTCGCCGACCGATCTTGGCAAACGACTCGCCGAGCGCTGGCCCGACCTCGACGCGCAAGCCATGGCCTACACCGCGCGGTTCCTGTTGCCATTCGTCCAGGTCCCGCCGCGCGGCCTGTGGGGCCGCACCGGCCGGCCGACCAACACCACGGCCGAGGCGTGGCTGGGTGGCGAGCTCGGGCCGGCGCAGTCGGTCGACGAGATCGTCCTGCGCTACCTGCGGATGTTCGGCCCGGCGAGCGCGGCGGACATCCGGACGTGGTCGTGGATGACCGGGCTCCGACCGGTCATCGAACGCCTCCGGCCGACCCTCCGCACGTACCGCGACGAGGCAGGCCGTGAGCTGCTCGATCTCGAGGACGGCGTGATCGCCGACCCGGGCCTGCCCGCCCCCGTCCGCTGCCTGCCGCAATACGACAACGTGTTCCTGTCCCATGCCGACCGCTCGCGGATCAACGGCGGCATGGCCTGGGGCATCGACTTCGGGTGGAAGGGCCCGGTCTTCGTCGACGGCTTCATCAACGGGGCGTGGCGCGTCCGCCGCGAACGCAAGGGCGCCACGATGACCCTGGAGCTGTTCGAACGCGTGACCGGTCCGATCCCGGGTCGCCGCTGAAGACGAGGCCGGTCGGCTGTTCGCGTTCGTGGCCGCCGATGCCGAGACCCGCGACCTCCAGGTCGTCGTGGCCTCGTAGGCGACTCAGGCCTGCGGCAGATCCCGGCCGGCCGCCTTGGCCGCCGCGGCCTTCTCGGCCCAGGCCTCCAGCACCCGATCCTTGTGGGGCCGGATGGGGCAGTGCTCGTCGCGGTTGTTGAACTCGTCGCAGTAGCCCAACGGCACGCACTTGGGAGCCAGGAACGAGCCAAGGAACGGCGACACGGCGAAGATCTCGTGGCGGATCAGCTGGAACAGCCTGCGGATCTCCCACTGGGCCATCGTGCACAGCCGGAGGCCGGACATGTGGATCAGCGCCCGCAGGTTCGTGGTCATCACGAGGTTCGTGCGCGTGGCGTTCGGCATGACGAACCGGGCGTCCTCGCCGGGCAGTCCGGCACCGAGCATCTCGCCATACAGGTCGAGCGCGCCATCCACCTGCGCCTCGTAGCGCTCGCGCAGGCCGGCGTCGCCCTCCGCGATCGAATGGGGGAGCATCGTGGCCGCGCCCTTGTACTTGACGTAGCGCTGGCTCTGCTGGTCGAACGCGACGCCCGCCCGATGGCGCACGAGCTGGTGCGACAGCGTCCGGCTGACCCCGGTGATCGCGAACGTGAAGACGACGTGCTCGATGGTGGAGCCGTGCCCCGATTCGATGACCGACGAGATCAGCTTCTGCATCTTCGCCGGATCGAAATCGCCATCGACGGCGCGCTTGAAGATCGACTCCGGCGCCTCTTCCGAGTAGCACGTGCGACAGGCCGTGTAGATGACCGGGACGTAGTACTGCTCCACGATCTCGCGGTTCGGGAAGAGCAGCGTTGCCGACATGCCGAGGTCGCGGCGCCCGGGATTCTTGGGGATCGCGGTCTTCGCGCGCCCGGCCGTCGCGGTGATCGGGGTCGGGTCGGACTGGGCGGGCTCGGCGGTCATGGCGGCAGTCTAGTCGAGGCTTGGCGCCCCGGTCATCCCGCGTCGGCGAGGACGGCCGCGAGGTCCTCGAGATAGCCGATCCAGTAGCCCTCGTGGTCGTCGCGGACGGTGCCGTCCAGCCCGGCCTCCGCCCACCCGTCGTGGATGAGCCGGACCTCCGTGCCGCCTTCGTCCCGCGGCGCGACGGTCCAGGCGACCAGCGTCTCCTCGTGGGCCTCGGAACCGGTCCACATCCACGTGTAGGCGAAGCTCTTGCCAGGTTCGAGTTCGGTCACGACGCCCTCGATGACGCTGCCATCCCCGAAGTCGAGGCGGTACTCATCGCCGACCCGGCGGACGGGCGTCGCGTCGGTGAGCCACTCGGCCACGAGGCGAGGCTCCGTGAGGGTCGACCAGACCCGGCCCGGCGACGCCGGGGTCTCGACCGTCAGGTCGATGGGACTGGGAGGTTCGTCGACGGGGTCGTGGTCGTCGGAGGTCAAGGGGTCTCCTCGTGCGGGATGGCCAGGTGGTCGCTGTCGAGCTCCAGGGCGTACGCCACGACTTCGTCGAAACCCATCGAAGCGCCCTCGGCCGAGCGTGCCGCGAGGTCGGCGGCCGGCAGGAGGTGCGCGGGGGTCTGGACCTGGAACAGATCGTAGTTCTGCTTCACGTAGTCGGCCAGGGCCGTCCCGGTGGACTGCTGGAGCTGGCGCGCCGCGCCCCACAGTCGTCCAGCGCGGTCGAGTGCTCCCTCGTTGGCGGCCACGATGGCGAGGTCATCAAGCACGAGCGTCACCCCGGCGATGTCACCGGCCTCGTAAAAGTGACGCAGGGCGTGGCGCGCCTGCTCGCCCGCTTCCACGAAGTGCCGCTGTCCGGCGGCCGCCAGCGAGAGCATGTGCAGGGACCACGCCTCCATCGTCCGATCACCGGCCGACCGGTGCAATTCCAGCGAGCGCCGATACCAATCCTCGGCGTTGGCAGCGTCGGCGGTGAAATAGTAGTAGCTGCCCAGCCCCCACAGGATGTTGCCCTCGCCGCCGACGTCGCCGATCTCCCGGTACAGCGAGAGCGCCTCTTCGAGCATCGCCTTGCCCGCATCGAGCGCACCGGTCTCGCCCATCCCGACCATCACCACGATGACATCGGCATAGGCACGGTTGTACAGCGCGTTGGCGATCTCGCCCTTGTCGCCGAGGCTCCGCCAGATGCTCAGCGCCTCGTCGTACCAGAACTGGGAGGTCGGCTGGTCCGACTGCCAGTAGGCGATTCCGCCGAACGCCTCCGCGAAGTGAGCCCGGTCGATCGGATCTAGGACCCAGTTGCGCGTGGCCATCGCGTTGAACCGCGCGCGGGCCTCGTTGAGGTAGCCCCGCTGCTGCCAGAACCGCCAGATGGCGAACGCCAGGCGCGCGGCCGTGGGTGGATCGTGGTCCGAGGCCCACTCCAGGGCCGCCCGCAGGTTGTCGTGCTCGCGTTCGAGCCGGTCCAGCCAGGCACGTTGGTCGGCGCCCGAGAGCTCCGGGGCGGCACGCTGGGCGAACGCGAGGAGCGCGGTGGCGTGGCGTCCCTCGATGGACGCGGCCTCGTCGCGGCCGGCCAGCATCTCCGCGGCGTACTCGCGGATGGTCTCGAGCATCGTCGCGCGGGGGTCGCCGTCGCCCTCCTCGAGCCGGACGAGGCTCTGGTCCACGAGCTCGCCGATGCGCTCGACGACATCTCCGCCGATCTCGTCTGCCGGACCGGCGACGACCTCGGCCAGCTCCAGCGTGAAGCCACCCCGGAAGACGGACAGGCGGTCCAGCAATCGACGCGCCCCCTCGTCGAGGAGGTCGTAGCTCCACGCGATCGCGCCACGCAACGTCTGCTGCCGCTCGGGCAGGTCGCGCGAGCCGGCGGTCAGGACCGCGAGGTGATGGTCCAGCCGGGCGAGGATCTGGTCCGGGGTGAGGAGCTTCACCCGCGCGGCCGCCAGTTCGATCGCGAGTGGCATGCCGTGCAGGCGCCCGGAGATGCCGGCGACGGCCGGGGCGTTGGCGTTGGTGACCGTGAAGCCGGGCTTGACCGCGCTCGCGCGGGCGATGAACAGGCGCACCGCCTCGAACTGGCCCAGGGCCTCCAGGTCGAACTCGCGAATCTCGCGCGGCAGGTTGAGCCGGTCGACCTCGGAGAGGTGGCTCGTGTCGGGCGGGGCGGGCAGGCCGGGGACCGGGTATTCCTGCTCCCCGGAGACGTGGAGCGCGATGCGGGTCGTGACCAGGCACGTGACGTGCGGGCAGCGTCGCAGGATCTCCGCGATGTCCGGCCCGGCGTCCACGACCTGCTCGAAGTTGTCGAGCAGCAGGAGGACGGTCCGTCCGCCGATCGCGTCCGCGAGACCATCGATCGCGGTCTGCGTCGGACTCTCCACCACGCCGAGCGTGCGCGCGATCGTGGACGCGACCATGGCCGGATCCCGGACGGCCTCGAGGGCGACGAACCAGATCCCGTCGGGGAAGGCATCGGCCGCGGCGGCTGCGACCTGGAGGGAGAGTCGCGTCTTGCCGGTGCCGCCGGGTCCGGTGAACGTCAACAGGCGGGTACGTGCCAGGAGCGCGCCGGCCTCCGCGAGCTCGCGGTCGCGCCCGACGAAGGTCGTGAGCTGCGTGGGCAGGTTGTTGGGGCGCGCATCGATGGATCGCAGGGCGGGGAAGTCGGCCGGCAGGCCATCGATCACGAGCTGGGCGAGGCGCTCGGGGGCCCGTAGGTCCTTGAGCCGATGCTCCCCGAGGTCTCGCAACGTGACGCCGTCGGGGAGGGCGTCGGCCAGCAGGGCGCGGGTGGCATCGCTGATGAGGACCTGCCCGCCGTGGGCGGCTGCCGCGATCCGGGCGGTCCGATTGATGGCGAGTCCGATGACATCGCCACCGCCGGTCGATTCGACCTCGCCCGTGTGGAGGCCCATGCGCACTCGCACCGCGACGCCATCCGGCCAGGATTCCGCGGCGAGCGCCCGTTGCGCGTCGACCGCCGCCGCCACCGCCCGATCGGCCGACGCGAAGATCACGAAGAACGAGTCACCCTCCGTGCCCTGCTCGTGACCATCGTGGGCCGTCCAGGCGGCCCGCAGCAGCGCCCGATGTCGCTCGCGGATATCGCGGTACGGCCCGGTCCCGAGCTCGATCTCGAGGCGCGTGGAGCCCTCGATATCGGTGAAGAGACAGGTGACGATGCCGGTCGGTGGACCAGCGGGAGGGGTCACGAGGACCTCGGGCAACGGATCAGTGGTTGGGATTCTCGGTGAGGTTGCGGAGGCGTTCGGCGAGGCCGCGCAGGACGGCCAGGGCGACCGTCGGCTGCTCGAGCACGACCGCCTCGAAGTCCCAGGTCGCAAGGGCGAGGCAGCTGGTCGGTCCGACCGCCACGACCTGAGCGTTGCGTGGCTTGCCGTCGAGGACGGACAGCTCCCCGAAGAAGTCGCCCGGGCCCAGGGTCGCGATGGTCTTCCCGTCCCGGATGACCGAGGCGCCACCCGTCGCGATCACGAAGAAGCCCGTCCCGATGTCGCCCTTGCGGGCGATGACGGCGCCGTCCGGGAACTCGACCTCGACGGTCCGCTCGCCGATGCGCTCCAGGCCGTCGGGGTCCACGCCGGCGAACAGCCGGGTGGCGGCCAGCAGCTCCGTCTGCCGGTCTCGGGTCAGGGTCATGCGTCCTCCGCGGTGGGTCGGTCGGCGGCGCCGAGTCGATGGGTCGTCGTGCAGGGTGATGATGCTGCGCCGCCATGCCGGGAGCGTCAAGGTTTCGCGGCGGTGACGGCGGTGACGGCGGTGACGGCGGTGACGGCGGTGACGGCGGTGACGAGCGCCCGGTCGCGAGCGCCCGGTGTTCGCTGCCAGCGAACGATCTCGGGGCGAGGGCGGGCGTGAGTCCGTTCGGTCGCGTATCCGAGACGTTCTCGACGCCGGACGCTTGCTCCGAGCGAACAAGTCGATCGGAACGACACCATCGTGTGGTCACCCGGCGCCTTCGAGGCGAAATCGTTCGCTGCGGGCGAACACCGTGGCGTGGCGCCTCAGGCCATGGCGGCGGCCACGGCCGCGCCGCTCCGCGACGCACGCGCGCGACGCCATCGTGTCACGATGCGCGTCATGGCGGAGCGTGAGGAACTCATCGATGCGATCGCCGGGTTCGGCATCTTCGCCGACCTGACCTCGCCCCAGCTCGCGGGCATCGTCCACACGTTCGAGGAGCAGGCGTTCGCCGAGGGCGAACGGATCCTGCGCCAGGGCCTCAGCGGCTCCGGGTTCTACGTGATCATCGATGGCGAGGCGGCCGTCGTCGTGGACGGCACGGAGCGTGCCCGCCTGGCCCGAGGCGACTTCTTCGGCGAGGTGTCGATCCTGCTGGGCGAGGCGCCCATCGCGGACATCGTCGCGACCCGGCCGATGACATGCCTCGTCCTCGCCGGACCCGGGGTCGAGTCGTTCCTCGTGGCCCATCCGCGGGTCATGTTCCGGATGCTCCAGGCGCAGGCGCGGCGTCTGCGGGCCGCGAACCGATGGCGGAGTTGACCGACCGGTCGGGGGTGGATCGACCGTTCCCGCCGGGGGACTACCCAGTCGTCGTGATCGGCTCCGGGCCGGGCGCGCTCCAGGTCTCCTACTCGCTACGCCAGGTCGGCGTGGAGCATGCGGTCGTCTCGGCGGATCCGTCGCCGGGCGGCATGTTCCGTCGCTGGCCCTTCTTCCAGCGGCTGCTGTCGTGGACGAAGCCACATGCGCCGGTCCCGCGCGGCAGTCGAGCGTACGAGCGTTACGACTGGAACAGCCTTCTCGGTGAGACGCCCGAGACGCGAGCCATCCAGCCGGGTCTCATGGACGGGTCGTCGTATTTCCCGTCCCGCCCGGAGATGGAGGCCAACCTCGCGACCTTCGCCGAGCGGGCCGACGTCAAGGTGCGGTACGACTGCCGATGGACGGGCACGTCGATGGAGGAGACCGCCGACGGTCGGCGGTACATCGTCGAGACCACGGATGGCACCTACCGCGCCGAGGTCCTGATCGTGGCGGTCGGCGTCGCCCAGCCGTACACGCCGCCCGGTCCGGGGATGGAGTTCAGCTACCACTACGCCGACGTCCGCGCCGCCGAGTCGTATGCCGGCAAGCGCGTCTGCATCGTCGGCAAGCAGAACTCCGGGTTCGAGCTTGCGAACGGCCTGCTGCCCTGGGCCTGCCAGCTGGTGCTGGTCTCGCCGTCGCACGCGAAGCTGTCGGTCGATACGCGTTCGCTGGTCGGCGTCCGCGCTCGATACGTCCAGCCGTACGAAGACCATGTCCTGGGCGGCGGGGTGGCGATCCTCGATGCCGCGATCGAGCGGGTGGAGCGGGTGGCCGGTGGTGACGGCGCGCTCGATGTCAGCCTGCGCCGGACCGACGGTGGCGGCGACCTGTCGCTCGAAGTCGATGAGGTCATCTCGGCGACCGGCTTCGTGTGCCCGCTCGTGGACCTGCCGGATCTGGGGGTCGCGACGTTCGGGGCGAGCCGGCTCCCCGCCCAGACCCCGTGGTGGGAGAGCACGACGGTGCCCGGCATCTTCTTCGCGGGCACGATCGGGCAGGGGAGCAAGGGCCTGCAGCGGCACGGCATGCCGAGCAATTCCGGTGCCGTCCACGGGGCGCGGTACAACGCCCGGCTCATCGCGGGTCGCGTGGCGACCACCCGGTTCGGGTACGTGGCGCCGCGGCCTTCCATCGCGCCGGGCGACCTCCTGGACGTCGTCATCCGCGAGCTGGCCGAGGCGCCGGAGCTATGGCACCAGCGCGGATACCTGGCCCGCGTCTTCACCGCCGATCCGGACGCTGGACTCGTGGATGACGGTGTCCAGCCCCTCACCCACGTCCTGGATGCCGGCGGTCCCGACTCCATCGCACTCACCCTGGAGGCCGACGGCACGGGCGCGATCTACCCGGTCATCTTCTCGCGGGTCCGTGGCGCCATCAGCGAGCGCGCCCTGGACCCGAACCCGCTGCTGCGCTACGACGGCCCCGATGCGCGCCACGCGATCGCCGAGGTCGTCAACGCGATCGTCCCGGGCGTCGCCGCCGGCTAGCGGCGGGCTAGAGTCGGGCCAGGCGCTCGGCGGCGGCCGTCAGCGTTTCGAGGCGCTTCGGGAACGCGAACCGGAGCTTCGTGCGGCCCAGCTCCGGGTGTGAGAAGAACGAGGAACCCGGCACGGCCGCGACGCCCGGATCGGCGATGAGCCGGTGGGCGAAGGCCACGTCGTCCTCGCCGGGTCGGGCCAGGTCGCGGATGTCGGTCATGACGTAGTAGGCGCCTGCGGGCTCGTGGATCCGGAACCCGGCGTCCCGAAGTGCCGGCACGAGGACGTCGCGCCGTTCGCGATACCCCTCGACGAGGTCGTGGTAGTAGGTGTCGGAGAAGTGGAGGGCCGTGACGGCCGCCGCCTGGAGCGGGGCCGCCGCCCCCACGGTCAGGAAGTCGTGGACGCGCCGGATCCCGACCGACAGATCCGGCGGCGCGATCGTCCAGCCGATGCGCCACCCGGTGACGGAGTACGTCTTCGACATCGAATGGATCGACACCGTGCGTGCCGCCATCCCCGGGAGCGTCGCGAGCGGGATGTGCTCACCCTCGAACACGATGTGCTCGTAGATGTCGTCGGTGAACGCGATGACATCGAATTCCTGGCAGAGATCCGCGATGAGCTGGAGCTCCTCGCGCGAGAACACCTTGCCGGTCGGGTTGTGGGGCGAGTTCACGACGATGCCGCGCGTCTTCGCGTTGAACGCGGCGCGCAGCTCGTCGGGGTCGATGGACCAGTCCGGCTCATGCAGCGTGACGTAACGGGGCACGGCGTCGGACAGGATCGGCGTCGGGGCCGTAGTTCTCGTAGAACGGCTCGAACACGACGACCTCGTCGCCGGGATCCAGCAGCCCCAGCATCGCGGCGATCATCGCCTCGGTCGCGCCGCAGGTGACCGTGACCTGGGTCTCGGGGTCGATGTCGCCCCAGCCCGGGAAGTGGCGTGGCGTCGTCTCGGCGATGGCATCCCGGAGGGGCTTGCTGCCCCAGGTGATGGCGTACTGGTTGATGTCGGCGTCGACGGCGTCGGCCACGGCGCGCTTGAGTTCAGGCGGGCAGGCGAAGTCCGGGAAACCCTGGGCGAGACTGACGGCGCCGGCCGCCACGGCCAGCCGGTTCATCTCGCGGATGACCGATTCGGTGAATCGGTCGGCCTTGGCGGAGATCCGTCGACGATCGGTCATGGCCGGGAGTCTACCGGCCCATTCGGCGGCCGGACGAAGGCGTACTGGGCGATTCCGTGCATCCGATGCGCCATTCGCCGCAACGCCGTGCATCAGACACACGCATCGAGGCCGACGGCGTGCGGCCGTGTCTGGGATGCGGCATCGGACGCACGAAACGACATGCCGCGGCCCTGAAGAAGCGTTCCGCGGCCCGATCGAGGGCCTCAGCGCGAGACTTGCGGCATCGAATGCCGCAATGGCGACGCGGACGACCCATGGACGTCGCCGTCGACCGCCAGTGCGTGCGTTCGATGCACCGGGCGTCCGGCTCGGGACCGCGCGCCCGAGCCTTCGTGAGTGGCCTCAGACCAGGTGTCGCGGGATGATCTCGTGCCAGGCGCGCTCGAAGAAGCGCTCGCCGTCGACGATCGACTTCGAGCCGGACGGCGAGGTCGAAGTCAGTCGCGGTGCTCGTCTGGCGGGAATTCGGCGCGGATCTCGATCCGCGTCAGCTCCCCGTTCCGTGCCGCCTCGCGCTCCTGCCATCGATAGACGACGTGCGCCTCCAGCTCCGCGTGCGCGGGGTCGGCATCGCGCGCGGTCATGCGGAGCGTCTCGGCCGCATACAGCCGCCGGCCGTCCGGGACGATGGCTTCCCCGCCGTCGTGGATGTGGACCGTGACGGACCCGGCGAGGACGTCCTCCTCGATCCGCCACACGGGCGGATCGGCGACCGCCGGCCCGTCACCATCCAGCGCGACCGGGTCCGGCCAGCGCAGCTCCGGTGGCGTGGTCCGGAACGCGGGCACCGGGGCGTCGCCAGGACCACCGGCGGGCGGCACGACCGGCAGCTCCAGGCGTGACGGTGCCGCCGGACCATGGTGCAGCTGGAACGTGGCCGGGAACGGCGACGGCCACAGCACCGGCCAGAGCGACGACGAGATCGCCACGCGGAGGCGATGCCCCGGCAACCACCGATACCCGGCGGTCCGCAGCGGCACGCGGACCTCTTCGACGACACCGGTCTCGAGCGCCTCCGGCCGAGCGTGCGACCGGCGATGGGTCAGATTCAAGACGCCGGCACTGACCAGTGCGGTCGTCCCGTCCGGGGCGACGTCACTGAGCCGCACGCTGACCGTCGCGACCGGCGCGTCCACCACGAGGTGCAGCACGACCTCGGGCACGCCCAGGATCTCCAGGGCCTCAGAGAGGGGATCGGACGTGTAGGTCGGCCCCGCATCTTCGTCGCGGCGCAGGTCGCGGGCAAGGCCGTTGGGCGCACCGCCGGCGCCCCAGGAGAGCGCTCCGCGGGTCCCGGTCGTCGCGTGGTGCTGGAATGTGTCCACGCCGGCAGGGCCGTCATCTCCGCCACCGTCAACAAGTCTTCCGCCCGCCCCCAGCCGCCACGTCCCCAGCGACGTGGACGGATGCGGATAGGCGGTCGCCGCCCGCCAGCGCCCCGGCAACGACGCCGGGAACGGCTCGGGCGCCGCGAATTCATGCTCGAACCAGACGATCGGCGGCCTCGTCGTCCCAGCCGTTGGCCGCGCCGAGCAGGTGTCGATCGAAGAACCGCAGGATCTCGTGAAGCTCGTCGAGGTTCGGGCCCGGCTCCGCGTCGTGCGGCCACGAGTGGACCCAGTTGCCCACGAGCGTGTGCGACGGCGCCGGGCAGCGGGCCTGCATCCGGAACGCCGGGTCGACGTACGAGTCGTGCCAGCCACCGATGTTGAAGATGGCCGCGGTGATCGCGTCGTAGTCGGGCGCGAGCGAGCCTTGGCGCCAGTACGGCCCGTCGGCCTGATGGCGCAGCCAGGCGAACAGCCACGGCGGCGTCGCCTCCAGGCGCGCGAGCCAGTCGGAGCGCCAGGCGTCGCCCCGGAAGGCGGCATCGGGCGGCATCGCGTTCATGGCCACCTGGCTCACGGCGTATTGCGAGAGCTCGCTGACCGTGACGCATCCTCCGCGGTAGTGGACGTCGTCGAGGTAGCGGTCGTCGGTGGCCATCACTGGCACGATCGCCCGCAGGTGCGGCGGTCGGAGCGCGGCGACCTGGATGGCCGTGAAGCCACCGTACGAGATGCCCCACATCGCGACGTTGCCGTCGCACCAGGGCTGGTCCGCCAGCCATTCGACAGCGTCGTACCCGTCGCGCGTCTCGTCGGCGGTGTATTCGTCGAGCGCGACGCCGAACGACGACCCCGTGCCCCGGACATCCACCCGGCAGAGCGCATAGCCGCGGGCCGCAAACCATTCGCCCCTTGTGGTGTCGGCCGCCCGTCGCCAGTTGTCCTTGCCGTACGGGATCATCTCGAGGATGGCCGGGACTCGGACCGGCGACGGCCCCACCTCCGGTCGCCAGAGGTTGGCCGACAGCTCCACCCCGTCGCGTGCCGGGATCCGCACGTCCCAGTCCACGCGGGTCGCGAACCGAGGCTCGCTGGCCGGTCGCGGGTCGTCCATCGGGCGGAGTCTAGGTGGCCCGGCCGGCGACCCGGCGAGGGAGCCCGCGCCATGCGACGATGACGCCGATGGATGCCCGATTCCAGCGCCGCAGCCGGCGTGTGGCGTACACGAACCCGTGGATCACCGTCTGGCACGACGAGGTCGAACGCCCCGACGGCAGCCCCGGGATCTACGGCGTCGTCCACTTCGAGAACCTGGCGGCGGGCGTCGTCGCGATCGATGCGGACGACCGGACCGTGCTCGTCGGCCAGCACCGTTACACGCTCGACGCCTGGTCCTGGGAGATCCCGGAAGGTGGCGTCCCCGCCGGCGAGACGGCCCTGGAGGGTGCCCAGCGCGAGCTTCGCGAGGAGACCGGCGTGGTCGCTCGGTCATGGCTGGAACTCGCCCGCGTGGACCTGTCGAATTCCATCTCCGACGAACGAGCCGTCCTGTTCCTCGCCACGGACCTGACCCAGGGCCCGGCCGAACCCGACGCCACGGAGGCTCTCGAGATCCGCTGGCTGCCGTTCGACGAGGCACTCGCCATGACCCTGGATGGACGGATCACCGACGTCATGAGCGTGGCCGCGATCCAGCGCGTAGGCCTGGCGAGGCTCGCGGCGGCGGCCTCGCGCATCGCGGAGGAACACGCGGGATGACCGACCTCCACGTCCTGCGCGTCTTCATCGGCCCCGACGGGCGCGGCGGCAATCCGTTGGGTGTCTTCGTCGACGGCGGCGCTGTCGACCCCGAGCGTCGTCAGGCGGTGGCGGCGGAGCTCGGGTTCAGCGAGACCGTCTTCGTCGATGCCATGGATGCGGACGCCGGCATCGCCGCCGTCCGGATCTTCACGCCCGCTGCCGAGCTGCCGTTCGCCGGCCATCCGACGGTCGGAACGTCGTGGCTGCTGGTCTCGCTGGGCCACCACGTGACGACGTTGCGGTGCGTCGCCGGTGATGTCATGACCTGGACCGACGAGGACGACCGGCGCTGGATCCGTGCCCGACCGGAATGGGTCCACCTGTTCGATGCCCCGCAGTTCGCCAGCGCCGCCGAGGTGGACGCGCAACGACCGGGTGCCATGGGTGACCCCGGACGGTATGTCTGGGCCTGGGAGGACGAGGCAGAAGGTCGGCTGCGGAGCCGCTATTTCGCGACGGATTACGGGATCCTGGAAGACGAAGCCACCGGCGCCGCCGCGGTGCGCATGGGCGGGATGCTCGGTCGACCGCTGGTCATCCGCCAGGGCGTCGGATCGGAGCTGGTCGTTCGCCCCGATGCGGCGGCCGGCACGGTGGACGTCGGTGGCCGGGTCGAACGCGTCGAGGTCCGCGCGTTCGGTCAGTAGGTCTCGACGCGGACCGGGGTGAGGGCGAAGTCGCGGACGTTCCGGGTCAGGACCACGGCGCCCGCATGTTCGGCGGTCGCCGCGATGATCGCGTCGCCGAGACCCAATGTGTACCCACGACGGCGAGCCTCGGCCCGATACCATCCGGCGAGTCGTGCCGCTGCCGGCCCAGGGTGGACGTACTCGATGTGTCTGAGGAGTCGCTCGAGGGAAGCGTCGACCAGGCTGGTCGCGACCACGAACGCTTCAGAGACGACGATCGACGTGACGAGCGGATCGTCGCCATCCTCGTAGATGCGACGAAGTCGGTCGATCGCCGCCGCAACATTGCGCTCATGGTCGATCACGAAGGTCGTATCCAACAGGTACTTCATGTCTGGTCTTCCCATGGATCGGTGTCTTCCGCTCGCAATGCGCGGACCCACTCGACGACGGACTCATCGGTCGGGAACAGCGGGTGGTCCTTCCATGCGCCGGCCGTCGCCTTGGCGTCGGCGTACCAGCGATCTCGACGCAGTTGGCGTTCGATCGCCGCGACCACCCACCGACTGCGCCCACGGGGACCGGCGACCTCGTCGATCGCCTCGACCAGTTCTTCCGGCAGCATCAGGTTCGTGCGCACGTTCATGCGCACAGCATAGCGCACACTTGTGCGCACACCGCGCCACGAGACGGACGCCCGAGGCCCCCGGCGGCCTCCTACCATCCCGTCATGACCACCGAGCGTACGGACTGGGACGTCATCGTCGTGGGCCTCGGCGCGTTCGGGAGCGCCGCCGCCTACTGGGCGGCGACGCGACCGCGAATCCGCGTCCTGGGCCTGGAGCGGTTCGAGTTGGACCACATCAACGGCGCCTCGGCCGACCACAGCCGGATCATCCGGCTGTCCTATCACCGCCCCGACTATGTTCGCCTCGCGAAGCGCGCCTACGAGACCTGGGCCCAGGTGGAGGCCGAGGCCGGCGACCGGATCGTGACGGTCACCGGCGGCCTGGACCTGTGGCCGGCCGACGCGGCGATCCCACCCGACGGCTACCTCGACAGCCTGACGGCCGAAGGGGTGCCCTTCGAGCGCCTCGACGCCGCCGAGGTCATGCGTCGCTGGCCGCAGTGGCACCTGACCGACGACGTGACCGCCCTGTGGCAGGCCCAGGGCGGCCTCGCCGATCCGTTCCGTGGCAATGCCGCCCATCGCCGCCTGGCCGTGGAGCGCGGCGCCACCCTGCAGGATCGGACACCGGTCACGGCCATCCGGCAGGTCGGGGGCGCCTACGAGGTGGACGCCGGCGGCCGGACCCACACCGCCGGCCGGGTGGTCATCACGGCCGACGCGTGGACCAACGACCTGCTGGCGCCGTTCGAGCGCCACCTGCCGCTGACCGTGACCAAGGAGCAGGTGACCTACTTCGCCAATCCGGACCCGGCCGCGTTCGCTCCCGATCGGTTCCCGGTGTGGATCTGGATGGATGACCCGTCGTTCTACGGGTTCCCGACCTACGGCGAGGCCGGCCCCAAGGTCGCCCAGGACTGCGGCGGCGAGGTCACGACCGCCGACACGCGCACGTTCGAACGCGACGAGACGGCATTCGCCCGCGTCACCGACTTCCTGGCGGCGCACCTGCCGGGCGCCCTCGGGCCGCCGATCTACACCAAGACCTGCCTGTTCACGCTGACCCCGGACCGGGACTTCGTCGTCGATCGCCTGCCCGATGCGCCGGGCGTGCTCGTCGCCCTCGGAGTCGGGCATGGGTTCAAGTACGCCTCGGTCATCGGCCGGGTGCTCGTCGAGCTCGCGCTCGACGGGTCGTCGCCGTCGGACGGCGAGCTCGGGGCGTTCCGGATCGATCGGCCGATCCTGCTGGAGCCGACCCCGAAGACCTCCTGGCTGATCTGAGGCACGGGTCGAACCGTGGTCCGCTGGCGCGTCCAGCGAACCCGTTCCTTGCAGCGTTCCCCCGCCTGTGCGACAGTGCCGCGCATTCGGGCGGGAGGGCCCCTCAGTGGAGGAGATTCGACTGATGCGATCATCCCTGCGCGCCCGGACGGCGCGACTGCTCGGAGCGGGCGCCCTCACGGTGGCGCTGTTGCTCCCAGCCGGGAGCCCGGCCGCCGCGGCCATCGACGACAACATCCTGCGGCTGGGCACGACCCAGGCCATGGATGCCACCAACCCATTCCAGGCCACGCTCGTGGAAAGCTACGAGGCGTTCGAGCTGTCGTGGGACCAGCTGGTCGGCTTCGGGCCGAACCTGGAGCCCATCCCGGCCTTCGCGGAATCCTGGGAACGTGCGGCTGACGGCAAGTCCTGGACGTTCAAGTTCCGGCCGGACCTGAAGTGGTCCGACGGCCAGCCGGCCACCGCCGAGGACGCGTGCTTCTCGTGGCAGCTCCACCTCGATGCGATCAAGGACGAGACCGGCATCGGCTACGACTACCTCACCCCGGGCATCAAGGATGCCGGCGTGACCAAGGTGGAATGCCCGGACGCGACGACGATGATCGCCACGACCGACGACAACACCAACCGCATCCTGCAGACCTACGCGCCGATCATCCCCAAGCACATCTACGGTGAGATGGACTACAAGACGATCGGCGACGATCCGTTCGACGTCCCCGCCGACGGCAGCGGCCTGGTGGGCACCGGTGCCTACCAGCTCGTCGAGTACAAGGTCAACGAGTTCGCCCGCTTCAAGCGCAACCCCAACTATTGGGGTCCCCAGGGCGCGGCGGACGAGATCATCATGCAGTTCTTCAGCACCAACGACACGCTCTTCCAGGCGCTCAAGAAGGGCGAGATCGACTACGCCCGCAAGCTCAGCCCGGAGCAGTTCAAGCAGCTCCAGAGCGACCCGGAGATCGTGACGGTCGCGGGCAAGTCGAACGGCTGGACGGAGCTCGGCTTCAACACCTACGGCACCGGCACCGGCAAGACCATCGAGGGCGGCGGACCGTCCACGAAGGCCCTCCAGGACCCAGCGTTCCGCGACGCCCTCGGCTATGCGATCGACAAGCAGCGCCTCGTCGACAACGTCATCGGCGGCCTCGGCGACATCGGGTCCACCCAGATCCCGCCGGTCATGCAGGACGGCCTGACCGGGACCAAGTGGCACAAGGATCCCGCCGTCCCGCGCACCTTCGACCTCGAACTTGCCAAGCAGAAGCTGGACGCGGCGGGCTACGTGCTCGACGCCTCCGGCCAGCGCCTCGACAAGGAAGGCAAGCCGATCAGCCTCAAGCTGGTCCACCCGGACTACGACCCGAACTTCGCCAAGTCCGGCCAGTTCATCAAGGACTGGTTCGAGGCCCTCGGCATCAACGTGACCGCCAAGGCCTACGAGAGCGGCGCCCTGATCGACATCATGCTGCCGCCGGAAGCCGGTTCTGCAAGCAACAAGGCCGACTACGACATGTTCATCTGGACGTGGTCGTGGGGTCCGGACCCGAACGACCCGCTCGGGGTGTTCAACTGCGACGCCATCGGCGGTTCGTCCGACAGCCTCTGGTGCAACCCGGAATACGACGCCCTGTACAAGTCGCAGCTCACGGCCGCGACGCCGCAGGATCGCAAGGTGATCATCGATCAGATGCAGGACATGTGGTACGACGCCGCGCCGTACCACATCCTCTTCTACGACGACAACCTGCATGCCTACCGCAAGGACAAGTACGCGGGCTTCCAGAACCAGCCGGCCGACGGCACCCCGCTGTTCTCGTACGGCACCCTCGGCTACACGCTCCTGCAGGACGCCGCCTCGGTCGTCCCCAGCCCGAGCGCGGCACCGTCGGGCCAGCCGGCGGCCAGCCAGGCTCCGACGACCGGCGCCTCGGCGGCCCCGTCGCCCGGGACGAACCCGGAAAGCCCGGCCTCGGACAGCGGCCTGCCCATCGTGCCGATCGCGGTCATCGTGATCGGGATCGTGGCGGTCGCCGGGTTCTTCGGACTCCGGCGAAACCAGGCCAAGACCGCGACGGACGACGACGACGAGTGAACCAGTGAGCCCATCGCCCGGCCTGCCTCACTGAGCTCGAGGTCAGGCGATGGGCCCACGCTACGTCATCCGGAAGGTCGTCCAGGCGATCCTCACGATCATCTTCGTGGTGATCATCAACTTCCTGCTCTTCCGGATGATGCCCGGCTCGCCCGAACGGATCCTGTTCCGGAACCCGAATCTGACCCAGGAGACGATGGTGGCGGCCCGTGAGAAGCTGGGCCTCAACGACCCGATGTTCCCGGTCCAGATCTCGATCGATCCGCCGGGCATCCAGATCAGTCCGAAGAGCCAGCTGCTGACGTACCTGCAGTCCACGGCAGCCGGCGACTTCGGGGACTCGTTCCAGTTCCGCGGTCAGTCCGTCACGGACGTGATCGGGGTCCGGTTCTGGCCGACGATCATCCTGATCGGCCTCGCCGAAGTCATCGCCATCACCGTCGGCCTGGCCCTGGGATCGAAGGCCGGCTGGAAACGCGGCGGTCGGCTGGACCGCGTGGGCAACGGCATCAGCCTCATCCTCTACTCCATGCCGTACTTCGTCATCGGCATGCCCCTGATCATCATCTTCGCCGTGAACCTGGGCTGGTTCCCGACGTCGGGGATGCTGTCGCCCGGGATGCAATACGCGTCACCCCTGGACCAGCTTCTGGACTTCGCCCGGCACCTCGTCCTCCCACTGGCAACGGTCAGCCTGGGCCTGATCGGCGGCTATTCCATCCTCATGCGGTCCTCGATCATCGAGACTCGCACCGAGGACTACGTGACGACCGCGCGGGCCAAGGGCCTGCGCGATTCGAAGGTCCTCAACGACCACGCGTTCCCGAACGCCCTGCTCCCGACCGTGACGGTGATCGCGATCAACCTTGGTTACGTCGTGGCGGGGGCGATCACGGCCGAGATCGTCTTCAACTGGCCGGGCCTGGGCACGCTCACCGTGGATGCGCTCTCGAATCGTGACTACCCGGTCCTGCAGGGCATCTTCCTGCTCATCTCGGTCTTCGTGATCATGGCCAACCTCGGCGCCGACCTCATCTACGGCCGGCTCGATCCGCGGGTGCGCGTATGAGCGTCGCGATGACGGACGTGGACATCCGGAACGAGCGCTGGCGCCTGCGCGTGCGCAACGGCCGCGACTTCGCGCGGCGGTTCTCCAAGCGCCGTGATGGCGTGGTCGGGGTCGCGATCCTCGCGGTCTTCGTGGTCATCGCGGTGTTCCCGACCCTGTTCGTCGGGCCGCTCGAGACGGCGACGACCGCGTCGGGCACCTCCCTGGAACCCCCGAGCGCCGCCCACATCTTCGGGACGGACGACCTGGGCCGCGACATGCTCAACCAGACGGTCCACGGGGCGCGGATCTCGATGACGATCGGGTTCCTCGCGACCCTGATCACGGTCTTCATCGGCGGGATGATCGGGATCGTGTCGGGCTTCCGCGGGGGTCGGGTGGACACCGTCCTGATGCGCCTGACCGACTTCTTCCTGATCCTGCCAACGTTCGTGCTGGCCGTGCTCCTCGCGCCGATCATCCTGGACATCGTGGGCGACGACGCGGAGATCTTCGGGATCAAGGCGACGCTGGTCGTCATCGTGGTCGTCATCGGACTGACGAGCTGGGCGAGCACTGCCCGGATCATCCGGGCCCAGACGCTGTCGGTGAAGGAGCGGATGTTCGTGGAGCGTGCCCGGGTCATCGGCAGCGGTCCGGGCCACATCATGCGACGACACATCCTGCCCAACGTGACCAACCTGATCATCGCCAACACCGTGCTCACCTTCGCGGCGGCCATCTTCACGGAGACGACCCTCGCGTTCATCGGGCTGGGCGATCCGTATGCCCCGTCCTGGGGCCAGCTGCTCAACGCCGCCCAGTCGGCCGGGGCGCCCAGCCTGGGGGCGTGGTGGTACATCGTGCCGCCGGCTGCCTGCGTGGTGCTCGTGATCCTCGCGTTCACCCTCGTCGGCAACGCGCTCGACGACGTCATGAATCCGAAGTCGCAGGTCCGACGATGATGCGCATGCCGACCGGCCCGGGCGAGACCGGGAAGGTCATGGAGGAGGCCGAGCACGAAGCGGCGCGACGCGATGCCGAGGAGCGCCTGTCGCACGAGCTCAGCGAGCCGGGCGCCGGGGCTGAGACGGCCGTCGCCGAGGCGCTCCCCGCGGAGCCGCTGGCGTACGACCCGATGGCCATCCGTGGCCGCCGCCAGTGGCCGCTGCCCAAGCAGGCGGACCCGACCGCGCCGTTGCTCGCGGTCGAGAACCTGCGCACGCATTTCAAGCTGGAGTCGGGCTGGGTCAAGGCCGTCGATGGGGTGAGCTTCCGGCTCGACGATGGGGAGGCATTGGGCCTGGCGGGCGAATCGGGCTGTGGCAAGACCACGACCGCCCTGTCGCTCGTCCAGCTGCTCCCGACAACGCCCGGATCCGCAAGGGCAGCGCCATCGAGCTGTTCGGGATCGATCTCGTACCCAAGACCGAGGACCAGCTGCGGCGCTATCGATGGCGGGAGATCTCGATCGTCTTCCAGGGCGCCATGAACGCCCTCAACCCGGTGCGGCGGATCGGCGAGCAGATCGGCGGAGCCGATCGAGGTCCGCCTGGGTCAGTCGCGCGAGCAGTCCCGCAAGCGCGCGGGCGAGCTGCTCGAGCTGGTCGGCATCCCCGCGGGCCCGCGCGGAGGCCTACCCCCACGAGCTGTCGGGCGGGATGCGGCAGCGGGCGATGATCGCGATGGCTCTCGCCTGCGATCCGGCGATCGTGATCGGCGACGAGCCGACGACCGCTCTCGATGTCATGGTCCAGGCCCAGATCCTCGCCCTGCTGGAGCGCTTGCGGCGCGACCTGGGCCTCTCGCTCATCCTCATCACCCACGACCTTTCGGTGATCGCCGAGACGTGCGACCGGACGATGATCATGTACGCCGGCAAGGTCGCCGAGGAAGGGCCGGTCTCGCGGATCTTCACGGCGCCGCGCCACCCGTATACCGAGAAGCTGCTGGGCGCGTTCCCGAACATCTCCACGGACCGCCGGACGCTCGACACGATCCCCGGCGCCGCCGCCGGACCTGCGCGAACCGCCCGACGGTTGCCGCTTCCATCCGCGTTGTCATGTCGCGATGGACGTCTGCCGCGAGGTCGTCCCGCCCGAGGTCGCTCTTCCCGGACGGGGTCCGGGTCGCCTGCCATCTCCATCCGCCCGGCAGCGACGGCGGCATGCTGATCAGCGCGGCCGATGTCGTGGCTCGGCGGGTGCTTCCGGTCGTCGGGTCGAGTGGTCCGGCCGTGGTCGAGACCTCGAACGCCGCGTGCGGCGGCCGCCGAAGCCGCCCCGGCCGCCGAAGCCGCGCCGGCCGCCGCGGAGGCGGAAACATGAAGGAGCTCATCCGGGTCTCCGGCCTGCAGGTCCATTTCCCGATCCGCGGCAGCTTCATCGACACCATCACCGGCCGTGCCCACGGCGTGGTCCGCGCCGTCGACGGGATCGACCTCGCCATCGAAGAGGGCGAGGTGCTCGGCGCTGGTCGGCGAATCCGGCTCGGGCAAGACCACGGTCGGGCGCGTGATGACCAAGCTGACCCGCCAGACCGCGGGGACCATCACCTTCGATGGTGAGGACGTCTCGAAGCTCTGGGGCACGCAAACAACTGCGTGCCTATCGGCGACGGGTCCAGACTGATCTTCCAGGATCCCTACGAGACGCTCAATCCCGAAGCAGACGATCCACGATTTCGTCGCCGAGCCGCTCGAGGTCAACGACCTCGCCCGCGGCGCGGCCGACCGGACCCGTCGCGTGCTCGAGGTCATGGCCGCGGCGGGGTTGCCCCCGGACTTCGCGTTCCGCTATCCGCATGAGCTGTCGGGCGGGCAGCGCCAGCGCGTCGTCATCGCCGGGGCGATCGCGATGAGCCCGCAGCTCATCGTCGCGGACGAACCGGTCTCCATGCTGGACGTCTCCATCCGGACCGAGCTGCTGCGGCTGATGCTCGCGATGCGCCGCGAGCGCGGCCTGACCTACCTGTTCATCACCCACGACCTCGCGCTGGCCTGGGTCATCGCCGATCGGATCGCCGTGATGTATCTCGGGAAGATCCTCGAGATCGGGCCAGCGGAGCAGGTCATCCGCTCACCGCGTAACCCATACACCCAGGCGCTCGTGTCTCGGTCTCACCCGTCACCCGAGCCGCCGTCGGCGGGGACGCGTGCCAAACGCGACGATCCTCGAAGGCGAGACGCCCGACGCCGCGCACGTACCCAGCGGCTGCCGATTCCATCCGCGCTGCCCGGTCGCGTTCGACCGTTGTCGCGTGGAGGAGCCGCCGCTGTTCGATGTCGGTGGCGGCCAGGCGGCCGCGTGCTGGCTCGCCGAGCCGGCCATCGCCGACGGAGGGCGCGCCTTGCCCCTGGCCGATCCGGTGGCGGCGGCGACCGGCGCCGGTGCGCAAGTGCCGGGGTCGGCGGCACCCGCGCCGGCGCCCGGGATCACGGCGCCTGGGCCGGTCGGGTCCGCCGAACCCGCCACCTGACCCGTTCGGCCTCGGGGCACTCCGAGGCCGAACCAATGGTAGCCGTCAGGCGGCGGCGCGGCCTCCTCCGCGCCGCCATCCACGACGCGCCAGATACCCCACCCGAGGATCCCACCGAGTGTCGGGCCGACGAGGTAGATCCACAGGGCGTTCAGGTCGCCACCGACGACCGCTGACCCGATCGAGCGGGCCGGATTGACCGAGGAGCCCGTCAAGGCGGCGATCCGAAATGGATCGCGACGAGCGTCAATGGGATGGCCAGCGCCGCGAGTGCGGGTGACCGTTTCGTCGAGGCCGAGGATCACGGCCAGGAAGGCCGCGGTGAAGATCGTCTCGAGGATCAGCGCACCGATGTCGGTGATGCCCGGGCCGGGCTTCGTGACGCCTGCCGTGACCGCGGCCTGGTTGACCGTGACGAGCACGACGACCGCCGCGGCGATCGCGCCGATGATCTGGGCGACGATGTAGCCGGCGCCATCGATCGGCGTCGTCCGCTTGTCGAGGATCATGGCGACGGTGACGGCCGGATTGAAGTGGCCACCGGAGACGTGGCCGACCGCGAAGATCGCGGCGAGCAGGCCAAGTCCGAACGAGAACGGTACGACGATGATCGGCGGCACACCGGCCGCCCCGAAATTCGCCACCGACACATAGCCGATGGTCAGGAACAGGAATGTGCCGACGAGTTCGGCGAGGACCTTGCGGGTGTTCATCTTCCCTCCGTGGTGCGAGGCGTGGACGAGAGATCGGGCGTGCCCACGATATCCCGCGCGTCCACCTGCGCGCGCGCCGCGCGCAGCAGCAGGGCATCGCGCCACGTCCGGCACAGGACTTCGATGAGCTCCAGGCGGTCCACGGCCGTGGCCGCATCCGGCCCGACCGCGACCGCGCCGTGGCGTTCCAGGAGGACGGCGTGCGCGGGCGGGCCACCGCGTGGGTCGGCGAGGGCCGCGGCCACCCGGTCGGCCAGGTCCTGGCTGCCCATCTCCCCGTACGGCAGGTAGGGGAGCCGTGGCAGCAGCAGGGCGGTCTCGGGGAGCGCGGCGGGGTCCGGGATCTCGCCCGCGAGCGTGAGCGCCATCGACGCGGGGAGGTGAGCGTGCACGACGGCGCCGATGTCCGGTCGGGCGGCGTGGACGGCCAGGTGGATCCGCAGGTCCGAGGACGGGCCGAGGCCTGAGGGCGATCGCATCGGCGCCTCGGCGGCTGCCGGATGTCCGAGACGGATCAGGACCAGGTCGTCGGGCTCGAGCTCATCCTTGCGCCGGCCCGTCGGGGTGATCAGGAGCCGCCCTCCGTCGAGGCGGACGGACAGATTGCCCTCACCCGCGGAGATCAGGCCACGCGCTCCAAGTCGGCGGCCGGCCGCGATGAGCGCTCCGGCCGCCTCGTCGATCAGCATGGCGTCCCATGCTACGGCAGCCGAGGAGCGTCACGGGCGCCAAGGTTGCGACGGTGGTCGTCAGGCGGCCAGGTCGAGGATGGCTGCGACCGGGTCCGGCGCGACCTCCACGGAGACGCCACAGTCAGCGCACGCGACGGCGCTGAGGGCCGCGTCCGTGACGGCCGGGCCGTCACACAGCGGGCAGTCGATGGTGGTCATGGCGGTGGACTCCTTGGGGGCTTCCGATGTCCGGAGTCTCGACCATGCCTGTGACACCTACCCTGTCACGACCGCGTGGACGCCCCATAGCGGAAACACGTCGGCAGGTGATCGTCCACGAGGCCGACGCTCTGCATGAACGCGTACACGATGGTCGACCCGACGAACCGGAACCCGCGGGCCTTGAGATCGCGCGACAGCGCGTCGGAGGCCGACGTCGTGGCCGGGATGCTGCCGCCCACGGCATCCGCGGGCAGCCGTGTCGGTGGTGGCGGGACCATCGTCGCGAGATAGGCATCGAAGGAACCGTTGGTCGCCGCCACCTCCAGGAAGGCGGCTGCGTTCCCGATCGTGGCGTCGATCTTGGCGCGATTGCGCACGATCCCGGCATCCGCCATCAGCCGCGCCCGGTCGTCGTCATCGAAGGCGGCCACGACCCGGGGATCGAAGCCCCGGAACGCGGCACGGAAGCCCGCGCGCTTGCGCAGGATCGTCGACCACGACAGGCCCGCCTGGAAGGATTCCAGGGCGAGGCGCTCGAAGAGTTCGAGGTCGTCGTGACAGGGGACGCCCCACTCCGTGTCGTGGTAGGCGACCATCAGCGGATCGGGTGCAGGGCCGGTCGCGCCGGACCACCAGCAACGGGAGAGCTCGTCGGGCATGCCCGACAGGCTACGGCACGAACTTCGTGTCCACCAGCGAGCTGCGCATCATCGGATCGCCCGATGGTCGGTGGGCGTTGAACACGGACCGGAAGACATCGCCCGAGACCTTCTTGCTCCCGCTCGACCCGATGAGCGTGACGCTGATGAGGCGCCCGGACACGCCACGGTCCCGCAGGTCGAGCGCCGTCAGCGTGCCGACGTTGGTCCGGCTATCGCTCGCGAACCAGCTCGAGAGCTGGGTCCTGCTGTACGCCAGCGTCTTCCAGGTCGCGTACGGGGAGTCGTCGTCATAGGCCGATCCATCCGGCCGTCGGTCCGCGCTTCCGCGCAGGTAGCTCACGGGACCGGCGACCTTCTTGCCGGTCGCCGAGACGTAGACGTTCTCGTTGTGCTCCGTGGCGCCCCCACCGGCCGAATGGAACATCGTGTTGGCGATGGCGGAGCCGCTCTTGCGGACGACACCCTTGGTGGCCGTGATGGCGCTGTCCGTGGTGGCCTTCTCGCCCTCCTTGCCGCGGTAGACCTGCGAGCTCGTGTCGTCGCTGACGTCGTAGTAGGACTCGCCGGGACGCAGGCGTTTGGCCGCGTACGAGCGGGCGGCGATCGCCTGGGCGCGCAATGCCTGGGCCGGCCAGGTCGAGGGCATCTCCGCGGGCACCACGCCCCGCAGGTACGTCTCCAGCGGCAGCTCGTTGAGGACATCGAGCGTCGGGGCCGTCGTGTCGAGGCGGACCCGGATGACGCCGCGGTACTCGTCGTAGGTCGACGGTCGCGAGAAGACCTGGAGGAGTGTGGCGGTGCCGTCCGGACGCATCCGGAAGCTCGCCATCGTGGCATCGTGAAGGACTGGGCCGCCGGCGTCGGTGACCTTCACCTTCCAGGTCGTCGTGCCGCCGCTCGACGTCGGCGTGACGGTGACCTTGGCGTCCTTCGGGAAGGTCCTGGCCACACCATCGATGGTCCAGGCGCCGCCGCGCCCGTAGAGGACGAGCGGCGCCGCGCTGGTGGCCGTGAACGCCTTGAGCACCCGGACGCGGATCGGCGTGTCGAGCGGGACGCTCCCGATCGTGGTGCCCTGGTAGTAGTGGGCGAGGATCTCGTCGGCGGTCTGGCCGGCGAGGGCCCGCCCCTTGGCGCCGTACTGGCTCATCCCGACGCCGTGGCCGTAGCCGCGCCCGTAGAAGGTGACGGTCGTGCCCAGCTGGGTCGGCCCGCTCGGCGGCGGCGTCGGGGTCGGTGTGGGGGTCGGCGTCGGAGTCGGTGTGGGGGTCGGCGCCGGGGCGATCGTTGCGACGGGCTTGAGCGGACGAGTCGGCGTCGGGGTCGGGGTCGGCGTGGGATCCGCGGCCCGGACCGGGCCGGGGGCCGCCGCGAGCAGAACGGCGACGGCCAGCACGCCGAGCGCCCAGCCGGTCACGAGGAGCGCGGCATGGCGGGCGGGCGTTCGGGGCGTGGTCGGCATGGTCCCTCAGGCTGGCAGGGACGAAGCATGCCCGGTGCGTCCGGTCCACGCCCATGCCCCGGTCGGGTCAGGCGCGAGGTCGCCGAACGGCCTATCGGGCGGCTACGCTGTCGATATGGATCTCCGCTGTTTCCTGGGGCACGGCGCGAGCGGATCGGCTGCCAGCATGACACCGTTCGTCGAGGGCTTGCGCGCCCGTGGGGTCGACGCGACCGCGATCGACCTCCCGCGCCGACGCGCGGAGGACGCCATCCCCGCGTTCCACCTCGTGGTTCCCAGCGCGCCCGACGTCGTGGTCGGCGGCCACTCCTACGGTGGCCGGGTGGCGAGCCTCGCCGCGGCGGAACCGGATGCGCCCGTACGCCGCGCTCGTCCTGTTCAGCTACCCGCTCCATCCGCCCGGAGCGCCGGAGCGGACCGCGGCCCGCATCGCGCACTGGCCGGCGATCCGCTGCCCCGTGCTGCTGCTGTCCGGCGAATCCGACCCGTTCGCCGGGATCGAGCTGCTGCGAGCCGCCGTGCCGACCCTCGGCGGACGGGCCGAGCTCGTGACCTACCCCAAGCTCGGACACACGCTCAAGCCGGTCCTCGCCGATGCCCTCGATCGGACGGCGGCGTTCCTGGCCACGCTCGGGGACTGAGCGCCAAGGGGTTGTGGTTCGGCGGAGTGGCTCGTATCCTGTGCCCTCCCCAGGCGCCGGGCGACACGGGTCGCGCGGACCATCGCACATATCGCTGTCGCCGTCGGCGTGCCCACCGCGGCTCCCCACCTTCCGTGCACGACGCCGACCCGACCGAGCCGACGTTCGGCGCGCTCACCCGCGCCGTTCCGGTAGGAAGGAGCTCCATTGCGAGTCCCGGGTGGCCGCCGTAGCGCGGTCGTCGTCGCGGCCATGGCCGCGATCCTCATCCTGTCATTGGCGGGCCCCGCAGTCTCGGCGGCCAAGCCGCCGCCCGGTCTCGGCCGGTTCATGTACGCCATGGGCAAGGTCGAGTCCGGCGGCAACTACAAGGCCCGCAACAAGCACTCGGGCGCGTACGGCAAGTACCAGATCATGCCGTCGAACTGGCCCTCCTGGGCACAGCGGTACCTCGGGAACCGCTCCGCGAAGCAGACGCCGGCCAACCAGGAGAAGGTCGCCTCGGGCAAGTTCACCTCGCTGTATCGCTCCCTCGGCAGCTGGCGTCGGGTCGCCTACTGGTGGCTGACCGGCTCCAAGCGGACCACGGGCTGGTCGTACTCCGCGAAGCGCTACGTCAACCGCGTGATGCGCCTCTACGCGAAGGGCGGCGGGAACGACGGCGGGAACGGCGGCTCCACCCCGAAGCCCGCCAGCCGCAAGCACTTCAGCGAGAAGAGCGTCGCGATCGCCTACACGGGAGCGTGGAAGACCGCGTCGCACACCCGCTACCAGGGTGACAAGGTCCGCTACGCACGGGCCGCCGGGGCCAGCGCGACCTTCACGTTCACCGGTCGAAAGGTGGTCTGGTACGGTCCCGCCGGTCCGACCCGCGGCAAGGCCAAGGTGTTCGTGGACGGGAAGTACCAGCGGACCGTGGACTTCCATCGCGGCTCGTTCAAGGCTCGCCTCGCGGGCTTCACGGCGAAGTTCGCGGCAAGCGGCGCCCACACGCTGCGCATCGAGGTCGTCGGCCGCGGCAGCCACCCGATGATCGCTATCGACGAGTTCGTCGTCACGAAGTAGCGACACGCGCGATCGACGGGGTCGGCCGATCTGCAGCCGACCCCTTCCTGGCGCACGGCCTCAGCGCGCGGCGATCACCTCGATCTCCACACGGAAGTCCTCGGCGAGCGCCGTCACCCCCACCGTCGCGCGCGTCGGCGGGTCGTTCGGGAACACCTCGCGGTACACCGCGTTCATCGCCGCGAAATCGGCGAAGTCGCGCAGGTAGACCGTGGACTTGACGACGTCCTCGAAGTCGAGCCCGACGGCGTGGAGCAGCCGGCCGACGTTGGCCAGCATCGCCCGTGTCTCGGCCTCGATGCCACCGGGCACCGCGCCCGAACCACCCGGCACGTCGCCGACTTGACCGGCCAGGAACACGAACCCGTTGGCCTCGACCACGGGTGAGAACGGATACCGACCGGCGACGACACCGGGCACCGTCGGGACGGACTTGGGCATGAGCACCTCCTGTTGCCCTGCAGTGTGCGCGATGGGCGATGCCGTCGACCCCGACGCCGTACCCTGACCGACATGACGGTCGCCATCACGACCCGCGGATTGACCAAGCGCTACGGCCGGGTCGCGGGCGCCCAGCCCGCGCTCGCCGATCTGGACCTCGACGTCGAGGCCGGCGAGATCTTCGGGTTCCTGGGACCCAATGGCGCCGGCAAGTCCACGACCATCCGCCTCCTGCTCGGCTTCCTCCACCCCAGTGCCGGACAGGCGTCGGTGCTGGGTCACGACATCGGTCGCGGATCCGTCGAGATCCGTCGGCGTGTCGGCTACCTCCCGGGCGGGGTGACCTTCTGGGACGGCCTGACCGGCGAGCGGCTCCTCGACGAGCTGACCGCCCTGACCGGGCGTCCGGCCGTGCGCCGGGACGACCTCCTGGAGCGCCTCGAGCTGAGTCCGGCCACCCTCAAGCGCCCGGTCCGCGACTACTCCCGGGGGATGCGCCAGAAGATCGGCATCGTCCAGGCGCTCCAACACGACCCGGAGCTCGCGATCCTCGACGAGCCGTCCGAGGGCCTCGATCCGCTCATGCAGCGCTCGTTCTACGAGATCCTCGACGACCTGCGAGCGGCGGGCCGAACGATCTTCTTCTCCTCCCACGTGCTCTCGGAGGTGGAGCGCGTCTGCGACCGGGTCGCCATCGTCCGGCACGGCCGGCTCGTGGCGCTGGAAGACGTGGCGGCCCTCATCGCGCGGCGCAAACGGAACGTGGAACTGCGTGTGGTCGGGGAGGCGCCGCGCCTGGACGGCGTCGCGGGCGTGAGCGACGTCCGCCTGGAGGGCGAGCGGGTCACCTGCCGGCTGGAAGGGGACGTCGGACCGTTCCTCGCCGCGCTCCAGGGCCTCGACGTGCGCGACCTGACGATCGAGCCCGCGCGGCTCGAGGAGGCCTTCCTCGAGTTCTACGAGGACTCGGACGGGCGGCCACTCGTATGAGTGCCGCCTGGTTCGGCCACCTGTGGCGCGCGCATCGCGTGCGTCTCGCCATCGTGTCGGTCGCCCTCGTCGGCTGGGGGGCGCTGCTGCCGATCATCTTCGATGCGTTCGGGGAGCAGTTCCAGGCCCTCATGGACAGCGGCGTCATCCCGGCCCAGTTCGCCCAGTTCGGTGGCGGTGACATCTTCAGCCTGACCGGCTCGGTGTCGCTCGGGTTCATCCACCCGATCGCGGTCGGCCTGAATCTCGTGTTCGCCGTCGGATTCCCCGCGGCCGCGATCGCCGGTGAGCGGCAACGGGGCACGCTGGAGGTGCTGCTGGCCCGTCCGCTGTCACGCCGCGGCCTCTACCTCACCGTCCTCGCCGCGAGTGCGCTGTTCGTGGCGATCACGGTCGGGGCCATCACGCTGGGCACCTTCCTCGGCACGGCGTTCGTGGGCCGGCTCGCGGACCTCGGGGCGGGCAACCTCCCGATCGTGTGGCTGAACGGATTCCTGCTGTTCGGGGCGTTCGCGGCGATCGCGCTGGCGGCCTCGGTCTCGTTCGACCGCCTCAACCCGGCGATCGGCCTGTCGCTCGCGTTCGTCCTCGTGTCGTACTTCCTCGACACCGTCGGCCAGCTGTGGCCGGACGCGTCATTCCTCCAGACCTACTCGCTCGTCCACTACCTGGACGTGCGCGCGGCGCTGGCCGGCCTGCCCGACCCGCTCGACTTCGCGGTCCTGGGCGCGGTCATCGTCGTCGCGGTGGCGTATGCCCTCGTCGTCTTCCCGCGCCGGGACCTGGCCGCCCCAAGCTGACGGGTCGCGTCAGAGCCGCCGCCCAGCGGCCGCCACCGCGCGCTCGCACCACCACAGGAGGTCGTCACCGGCCGCGACCCCGGATGCCAGCCGCAGGCCCGCGTCGGCGTCGATCCCCTTGCGCCAGCCCCGGAGCAGCAGGCCGACGATCCACGTGAGGTCGGTCTGGGTATCGCGGTCGCCGAGCGGCACGACCCCGACGGCGTCGGCTGCCACGAAGTAGCGCTCCAGGACCTCGTCGGGCGGTGACGGAAGGGCGCTCGTGTTGGACACGAGCAACCAGCCGAGCTCCACCGCGACCGGCGCCCGCATCACCATCTGCCAGTCGATGAACGCGATGCGGTCGTCGTCCAGGAACGCGACGTTGGCGACCTTGAGGTCCCCGTGGAGCAGCGCATCGGGGAGCGTCGCGAGGGCGGCGAGCAGCGGCGCCGGATCGCGGGCGAGGCCGTGGACCAGGTCTCGCGCCGCGGCGGGCGCGTGTCGATCGAACGCGGCCCAGCCCGCCAGGAATCGATCGCCCGCAGCGACGCCGTCCCGCACGAACTGCTCCGCCGACGGCCTGCCAAGGAGCAGCAATCGTTCGCGGGCCGGACACCAGGGCCAGGGGCGTCCGCCCGCGACCGCCGGGATCGCCGCCGCGGGCGTCGCGTGCAGTCGAGCGAGTGCTGCCAGCAGCCGGTCCAGGGACGCTGGTGTCATCGTCGGGGCGCCGTCGGGGCGTTCCCAGGTCACGAGTCGCTCGCTCAGGTCGGGCATCAGCATCGCCACGGCCGTCCCGTCGGCCGCCGCCCCGAGGTACGGCGACACGAAGCGGTCGGGGAGCGGCAGCTGCCCGCTCGCGACGAACCCCTCGCGCAGGGCATGGTCTCGAGTGGCCCGGGCGATCCAGTCCTGGGCCCACGACGTGCGCTTGAGGATGAACCGTTCGTGGCCGCGCTGGATCTGGGTCAGCGTTGCGCCCGACCAGCCGTCGTTGGGAAACGGCGCCTCGTCGAGACCGCCCAACCCGTGCTCGGCAAGCAGGTCCGACAGGTGCCAGTCATCCCAGTGCCTCAGCACGGAGCGGGAACGTCCTCCGCGCCATCGGGGCCGCCATCGAGGTACACGACGTGCGAGTCGGGGCAGTTGCGGGTCAGCACGACGACGAGCGGCTCGGTCGTCGACGCATTCTCCTCCACGTGGATCTCGCCGGCCGGGATGTACATGAAGTCACCCGCCTCAGCCGTCATCTCGTGCTCCAGGCCGGTGGGACCCCAGGTGTAGCGGGCTGACCCGGCCAGGATGTAGATGGAGGTCTCGCACTCCCCGTGGTGATGGATCCGCGTCTTGTCGCCGGGTGCCGTCGACACGATCGACGAGTAGAGCCGCACGGCACCGACCGTCGGCGCGGAGATCGCGATCGAGCGTTCCATCCCGGGGTGCTGCCCGATCGTGGTGTGCCGGTCGGCGGGGGTGATGCGGGTGGCCATGGACGGATCGACTCCAGCTAGGTGGTTGGGAGGGACGACGTCGCCGGATCCAGCTGCTCGACCACCCGGAACCACTCGCAGACCACGGCCGTGGAGTCCTGGAGTCGGAACTCCGGGTCGCCGATCCCGCGCCGGATGTCGTCGATGTAGCTGTTCCAGAACCGCTCGTGCGCGACCCGCCAGTCATGCGCGTCGGCGAACCCTTCGCCCTCGTCACGGGCGAACTCGTCGGTCACCCGGCTGATCGTCGAAAGCTCGCATCGGGTCGTCTCGATGATCGCGACCGGTCGCAGGTCGGAATCGATCACCACCGCGCGGTCGCCGGGTCGCGGGATCGCATCGCCGTCCACGATGTAGTCGACCACGAGACCCGCCGTCGAGACCTTGGTCCCATCCAGGATCAGCGCGATCAGCTTGTCGCGCAGGGGACCCGGGAAGGCGAACTGGGCCAGCGGGAGATCGGCGGGGTCACCCGGCTCGCGGTCGACGCTCATGTGCCGATGATACGGGCCGTACCATCGGCGCTGATGCTGGATCTCCCGCGCTTTCGGCTGTTCGACGCGCCGTCCCCGTTCCATCCGGCCGAGCGGTTGTCATCGGCCCTGGGTGGTCGGGCGGACATCTGGCTCAAACGCGACGACCTGCTCCCGCTGGCGTTCGGTGGCAACAAGCTGCGCAATCTCGAGTTCCTGGTGGGCGCCGCGCTGGCCGAGGGCGCCGACACGCTGGTGACCAGTGGCCGCCGCTGGTCCAACCACGCCCGATTGACGGCGGCGGCCGGCGCTCGCGCCGGGCTCGATGTCCACCTCGTCCTGTCCGGGCCGCCGTCTGCGGTCCCTGGCCCGGGCGTGGTCCTGGACGAGCTGCTGGGCGCCACCGTGCACCAGCTCCCCGACGCCGACCGGGCCGCGCGCGACGCCGCGGTCCAGGCCGTGGTCGCGCGAGCTCGCGGGCGGCGGGCCACCGGCCGTACGTCATCGGCGTCGGCGGTTCCGGTGCGCTCGGTGCGTACGGGCACGTGCTGGCGGCGGGCGAGATGGTCGACCAGGCGGCCGCAGCCGGGATCACGGTCGGCGCCATCGTCCTGCCCTCGGCCACCGGCGGGACACAGGCCGGTCTTGTGGTCGGGCGTGCGCTGCGATCCCCGGCCGACGGTCGTGGACGGTGTCGTGGTCGCGCGCCCGGCGGACGAGCTTCGGCCGGCGATCTCGGCGATCGTGGGCGAGCTCGCGACCTGGACCGCGACGTCCGTGCCGCCGGACGCGATCCGGCTGGATGCCGGCCACCTCGGCGAGGGCTACGGCCGGCGGACGGCCGACGGCGACGAGGCGACCCGGCTGCTGGCCCGCACGGAAGGCGTCCTCGTGGATCCGATCTACACGGCCAAGGCCCTTGCCGGGCTGATCGCCTCGGTCAGATCCGGCCGCTACGACGGGCAGACCGTGGTCTTCTGGCACGCCGGTGGCACGCCCGGTCTGTTCGAGCCGCTGGACGCGTCGTGAGCGACCCGGACGATCCGAGCGCGGCGGACGACCCGAGCGCCGCGGACGACCCGACCGACGAGGTCGACCCGCGCGACGCCATCCTGCAACGCGCCCTCCGGCTGGCCTACCAGAGCGTCGGCTGGGACCTCGCCGCGGGTCTCATGGCCGTCGTGGCCGGACTGATCGCCGGGAGTATCGCCCTGGTCGGCTTCGGCTTCGACAGCCTCATCGAGACGCTCGCGGGCGGGCTCCTCGTCTGGCGGTTGTCGGCCGAGGCGTCCGGCACGCTCGACGAGGACATGGCCCTCGAGGTCCAGCTGCGTGCCCGCCTCTTCATCGGCCTGGCGTTCATCGCGCTCGCCGCGTACGTCGCCTACCAATCGGTCGTCGCGCTGCTGGACCGCCAGGCGCCGGCACCGAGCCCGCTGGGTATCGTCCTCCTCGTCTTCTCGATCGCGCTGACGCTCTGGCTGGCCCGTGCGAAGCGCCGGGTCGGGGAGGCGCTGGGCCACCGCGTCCTCATCGCCGACGCCCGGCGGACCGTCGGCCGCTGCTCGTTCGCGGTGGTGGCCCTCGTCGGGCTCGTCCTCAACGCGGCGCTGGGCCTGTGGTGGGCGGATCCGGTCGCGGGGCTCGGGATCGCGCTCCTGCTGCTGCGCGAGCCTACGAGGCCCTGACCGGCGAGGTGGTCGCCGACTAGGGTCCGGAGTCGCCGGTCACTCCCCGGCCGACCGCCACGCGTCGCGCAGCTTCATCCGGGCCGCGGTCTGGAGCACGGCCCCCGCATAGACCCGCGCGCCCACGCTGAACAGCACCCAGATCCCGGCCATCGTGACGAGGATGGACAGCAGGATCTCGATCGGGGAGATCGCGTCGAACGCCGCCCGCAACGGCACGACGAACGGCGCCGACGGCGGGAAGTACGTCGCCACCTGCGCGACCGGGCCCGGACGGATCGTCGATCACCGCGAAGATCGCCACGAAGTAGCTGATCATCGCGATCATCGTCACCGGGGTGGACGCGTTGGAGGCCTCCTCCATCCGCGATGCCAGGGCGCCCAGGAATCCGAGCGCGGTCGAGTACAGGGCGTAGCCGAGGATGAACCAGATCGTCAGCAGCAGCGATCGTCCCGGGCGTGGTCGCGGGCAAGGTGATCGTACTGCGTCAGCGGCCGCGCGCGAGGCCGGCAACCACGAAGACGGCGAGCTGGATGAGCCCCAGGATCCCGATGCCCAGGACCTTGCCCATGAGCAGGTCGCGCGGCCCGGACCGTGGACAGCACGACCTCCACGACGCGGCTCTGCTTCTCCTCGACGACGCCGGTCAGGACCGTGAAGCCGAAGCTGAAGATGCCGATGAGGATCAGGACCGCCCCGATGTTGGCGACGAGGAAGCTCGCTTCGTCGGCCTCGGTCCGCGGATCGATCGCCTCGACGGCCGGCGGCACCTGGGCGGCGGCCAGCGCCGGCCTGGTCCACGTTCGGAGGCCTCCATGACTGCCTGCATCCGCAGGGCGATGATCGAGCGCCGAACGCCAGCTGCGGCGATCGCCTGGTCGGTCTCCTCGTCGAACCGGACCTCGCCGGCGGACGACAAGGTCGGCCGGCACGTCGATGACGGCCTCCACGTCCCCGGCCTCGAGCGCGGCATCGGCCGCGGCGTCATCGGCGTAGGGCACGAGTTCGACCTCGCGGTCGAACTGGGCGGCGGTCGCGGTGATCGCGGCATCGAGCCCGGGCGGCGGCGGCTGCACGACCACGCCGAGGTTCGTGACCTCGTCATCCGGAACAGGATCGAGGGGACACGAACGAGCCGATGACGAGGGCCGTGGTGAAGAACACGCTGAGGATGAATCCGCGGCTGCGGCCGCGCTCCAGGATCTCGCGTCGGGCGACCAGCCAGACGCTGCGCCAGCGGCTCATGCGGCGCCTCCGCGGCTCGGCTCGCTCGCCGGGGCGACCGCCTCCATGAACAGCTCGGACAGCTTCGGGGGCTGGTACGCGAACCGGCGGATCTCACCGGCCGCGCGGGCTCGGGTCAGCAGGCCGTCCAGGTCCACCGTCTCGTCGACGAGCAGCTTGATCCGGTCGCCGTCGCGCTCGAGGACCGTCGCGGTACCGTCGCCGTCGAACCAGGCGCCGTCGGAGCCGACGACCTCGACCTCGAGATGCCGTCGACCGGACGGGCCTTGAGCTCGTCGATGGCGCCGGCAGCGACGATGCGGCCGCGGGCGATGATCACGACGTCCTCGCAGACGTCCTCGACGAGATCGAGCTGGTGGCTGGAGAACACGACGCCGACGCCGGCCGCGGCCCGTTCGTGGATGACCTCGGTCATCGTGGCGATGCCGATCGGGTCCAGGCCGCTGAACGGTTCGTCGAGCACGAGCAGCTCGGGATCGTGGGCGAGCGCCGTGGCGAGCTGGACGCGCTGCTGGTTGCCGTGCGACAGCTCCTCGAGCTTGGACTTCGCCCGGTCGCCGAGGCCCATGCGCTCCAGCCACCGGGTCGCGGCGGCGTCGGCGGCCTTGCCGCTACAGGCCGTGCTGCTGGGCGAAGTAGCGAGAGCTGCTCGGCCACCCGCATCCGCGGGTACAGGCCGCGCTGCTCGGGCATGTAGCCGAACCGCAGTCGCGGCGTCGCGATCCACGACCTTGCCCTGCCAGTGGACCTCGCCGCCGATCCGGCCGGGCCAGCCCGAACACGCAGCGCATCGTCGTGGTCTTGCCCGCCCCGTTGGGACCCAGGAAGCCGACGATCCGACCGGGACGTCGCCTCGAACGACGCGCCGTCGAGGGCCGTGACCGGTCCGTAACGCTTCACCAGGTCGATGATCTCGCAGCATGGTCCCTCCGGCGCTGTCGACCACAAGGCTAGCCGAGGGCCCGGAAACGGGTCGACCCCGGGTCCGCGATGGCGGATCCGGGGTCGTGCGTGACGGGCTGGCGCGGGGCGCGCGCGCCGTCGGGGCTACTGCGCGGTGATCGTGCCCTTCATGTCGGGATGGACCTCGCACAGGAAGGTGTAGGTGCCGGCGGCCAGGGCCGGGACGGCGTACGTGACCTTGGTGTCGCTGACGATCTCGCCCTTGAACACCTCGGCGCCCGAGGCGTCCTTGATGGCGATGTTGTGCGGGGCGGCTTCCTGGTTGTCCAGGACGATGGCGACCGGCTCGCCGGCGGCGACGGTCACGGCCGGGGTCTGGAACTTGATGTCCTTCGCGACGATGACGGTGGCATCGCCGGCGGGGGCCGCGGGTGCCTCGGTAGCCGGAGCAGCGGTGGCGCCGGAACAGGCGGCGGTGGCGACGGCGAGGGCGACGAGGCCCAGGCCCAGGAAGAGGCGCTTCATCGGTGCAGGCTCCTTGGCTGGTGCGCGGGTGGTGCGGATCGAGCTAGGCGGCGGCGCCGGCGACAGCGCGGCGGCGGGCGACGAGGGCGGAGAAGGCGGCGAGCTCACGCTTCACGACGGTGACGGGGTTGCCGTCCATGCGGGCGAAGTCGACGGCGACGAGGACGATCAGCGCGACCTCGATGCGCCTTGGCGATGTAGGCCGTCTGGTAGTACGGGCCCTGGATGGCCCAGCCGATGATCGTCGGTCATCGCGTAGCCGATGAGGCCGAGGCGGACGACCCAGCGGAAGCGGACGGCGAGCGCGAGCGGGATCACCATCGCGACGGCGGCCGTGACGTAGCCGACGGCATTCAGCGTGAACAGCAGGCCACCCAGCGTCGAGTGGATGTAGGCGGTGGACAGGGCGAGCACGACGATGGCCGCGCGGATCACGACATCAGCGGCGCGGAGGGGCGTTCGGGAAGCGAACATCTCGATTGGGACCTCGTGTGGTGCCTGGCGCCGGGCCACTGCCGGCGTGCTGCCCGCACTGTCGCGCCGGGGTCGCGCCGGCCGCGCCCGACAAGGGACGCCGAACCGACCGGACGCTCGACCCCACCGGTGGCCCGCCGCGCGTCCACGGTCGTCTCGGCCGGATGACGTAGGCGACCTCGGCGAACGGCGATGCCCGCTCGCGTCGAGCGCGTCGTATCCTCGCGCCGTGGCCGCCGCAGATCGACCCCGCAAGCCCCGCAAGCCTTCCCCGACTCGCGCCGCCCGCGCGTCCCGCCCGGGCGATCCCGCAATGCCCGTGCCGGCGTCGCACGGCGACCCCGACGGCGGCCGGATCCACCCACGACCTGCTGACCGCCGCCGTCGACGAGGCCACCCGCCTGCTCGATGCCGACGGCGCGATCGTCTACCTCGTGGACCCGGCGACCGGGATGCTCCACTTCGCCCACGACGCCGGCGTGAAGTCACCGAAGGCGCGCCGCCTCATCCGGTCCATCGAGCTCGCCCCCGGCACCGGGATGTTCGGACGAGCGGTCGCGGAGCGGGCCGTGATCGTCACCCGTGACTACCCGTCGGACCCGTCCTTCCGCCACGCGAAGAAGACGGACCAGGTCGTCGCCGACATGGGGATCCGCTCGATGGTCGTCGCGCCGCTGACCGCCGGGACCGAGGTGTTCGGGGCGATCGGCACCTTCTCGACGCACGAGCCGACGCCTTCGATGCCGCGGGCATCGTCCTGGTCCGCTCGCTTGCGGATCACGCGGCCGCGGCGATGGCCAATTCGCGCCTGATCGAGGAGCTGGATCGATCACGTTCGGCGCTCGCGGAGCGCGGGCCGAGGCGGAACGCACGCTGCGCGAGATCAACGTCCGATCTGTCGGCCGCGTCGGACCTGTCCGACGTGCTCCAGCAGCGCCATCGACGAGGCGGCCCGCCTCATGCATGGCGACGGCGCCCGGATCGATCTCATCGACGAGCCGCCGGGCCTGCTGCGCGGGGCCTATTCGTCGGGACCGCTCCAGCCGGACGATAGCGTCTGGCCCGACGATCCCGACGAGACCCTGGACCAGGGCGTGTCCGGGTCAGGCCGTCGTCACCGGCCGTCCGTTGCTGGACCGGCGACTATGCGACGGACGACAGCTTCCCCCACGGGACCGGTGCCGACACCTACATCCGCAGCGGCCGGTATCCACTCGGTGATGGCCGTGCCGCTCGTCGAAGAGCGTGGCGTCGTTCGGGGCGCTGACCGTGTTCACGTCCGAGGTGGACGCCTGGACGGCCGCGGACGCGACCCTCCTCGAAGCGATCGCCGCGCAGGCCGCCATCGCCATCACCCGGGCTCGCCTGATCGACGGAGCTGGATCGGTCGCGCGAGCGCCTCGCCCGACGCGCGGAGGCGGAACAGGCCCTGCGCGAGATCGCGGCGCGTATCACCGGCGTTGCGCGATCCCGCCGAGATCCTCCAGGAGGTCGTCGAGCTCGCCAGCCGGCTGGTCGGCGGGACCGGGCGCCATCCTGGACCTGCTCGACCCGTCGACCGGCAACCTGCACTGGGCCTTCGACGACGGATTGAGCCTCCTGTTCACGCCCGACGAGCGCGCCAAGCTCTGGATCTCGGTCGGCATCGGCGCCACCGGGGTGGCCGTCGCGGAAGACCGGGTGGTCATCGCGGGCAGCGACCTCGAGGAGCTGTTCCCGCCCTCGCCCGAAATCGACGGAGTTCTACCGGCGGACCGGGTTCCACTCGATGATCGCCGCTCCGATGACCGGCGACGACGGCCCCCTCGGCGTCATCGAGGTCTATGCCGTCCCGGCGGACGCCTTCGACGCCACCGATGCGGACCTCATCCGCGCCCTGGCCGGCCAGGCCGCGATCGCCATCACGAACGCGCGGCTCATCCGCGACCTCCAGGAGTCGCGCGAGGAGAACGCGCGCCGCGCCGACGCCGAGCGCACCCTGCGCGAGATCGCCGCGCGCGTCTCCGCGATCCTGGACCCGACCGACGTGCTGGAGCGGATCGTCACCGAAGCCGCCCGCCTGCTCGAGTCCGACGGTGCCCGGATCGACCTCTGGGACGACGAACTCGGCGCGTTGCGCTGGGCGTACTCCGCCGGCGACGCGATGCGCGAGATGCCCGAGTGGGGCCGCTCGGGCGGGCTCCGGCCGCGCCAGGCGGTGGCCGGCCTCGCGTTCGCCGAACGGGCATCCGTGATGACCGCGGACTACCTCACGGACGACCGGTTCGAGACCACGCCGGACATCGAGGCCTTCGTCCGCGCCGCCGGCATCCGGGCCGTGATCTCGACGCCGCTGACCGGCGAGCAGGGCCCGGTCGGGGTCCTGTCGGTCGTGTCGCGCGAACCCGGCGCCTACACGCAGGCCGACGTCGAGACCCTCGCGGCCCTGGCCGCCCATGCCTCGATCGCGATGACCAATGCGCACCTCATGGCCGAGCTCGCCCGGTCGCGCGCCGACATCGAGCGTCGCGCCGAGGCGGAACGGGCCCTGCGCGTGATCGCCGCGCGCATCACGGTGCTGCGCGAGCCCGACGACGTGCTCCAGCACGTCGTCGATGAATCGGTCCGTCTGCTCCGCGCCGACGGCGCGATGATCGACCAGTACGACCCCGACAGCGAGACGCTGCAGTGGGCCTACGACTCGGGCCTGACCGACGAGCAGCGCGAATCGGTGAAGCTGTCCAACCTGCGCCTCGGCGAGGGCGTCTCGGGCACGGCCGTCGCCGAGGGCCGGGTCGTGACCGTCGGCGACTACCTGGACGGCGCGTTCCGCCACGACGACCTCGCCGATTCGCTGGCCAAGGGTGCCGGGATCCGGGACCTGATCGTCGCCCCGATCATCGGCGACGCCGGCCCGCTCGGCGCCATCGAGGTCTACAGCCGCCGGCCGAACGCCTTCGACGAGCTCGATGCCGCCGTTCTGGGCGGCCTCGCCGAGCAGGCCGCCATCGCCATCACCAACGCCCGGCTCATCGACGAGCTGGAGCGATCGCAGACGGCCCTCGCGCGGCGAGCCGAGACGGAGCGATCGCTGCGCGACATCACGGCGCGGATCGCCGCCCTCCACGATCCCGACGAGGTCCTGGCCCGAGTCGTCGAGGATGCCCGGCGCCTGCTCGCGACCGACGGTGCCCACCTCACCCGCATGGCGCCATCGGGCGACTTCCTCGTGCCGGTCGTGGTCGAGGGCGAGACGGACCACGAGACGCGCGACTGGCTCATGAGCATGGAGTTCCCGCTCGGTGGCGGGATCAACGGCCTGGCAGCGGAGCAGGGCACGCCTGTCTGGACGTTCGACTACTACGTGGACCCGCGGATCCCCCATGAGCCCGACGACCTCGTCGTCGCCGACCGGCTGGGCCTGCGCGGGATGGCCGCCGCACCGCTCCGCGCACCCGGGGGCGAGGTCATCGGCACGCTCGCAGTCTCCACCGCGGAACCGCGGACCTTCGAGGCGGACGAGCTGGACCTGCTCCAGGGCCTCGCCGACCAGGCCGCCATCGCGCTCACCAACTCGAACCTGCTGGCCCGCGTCACCCGCGAGGAGGCGCGCTTCCGTGGCCTGGTCCAGGCGACGCCGGACGTGATCTGGCGGGCGGACGCCGACGGCTACTTCACGTTCATGGCCGAGACCGGCGTGGCCCTCTTCGGCTGGCCGATCGAGGAGATCATCGGCAAGCACTTCGCGTTCCTGACGGACAACGACTCGATGCCGATCGCCATCGATCGCTTCATCGCGGTCGGGCGCACCCCCGATCTCGTCGAGCGCGTCCCGCTCCTGCTCGTCCGCCGCGACGGTTCGCGCTTCAAGGCGGAGGTCACGGTCACCGGCGTCTTCGAGGACGACCGCTGGGTGGGCGCCCAGGGCACCGTCCGGGACGTGAGCGAGCGCGACCGCCTGGAGACCGAGCTGCGCCAGTCGGAGGAGCGTTACCGCTACCTCGTCCAGAACGCGCCGGACATCGTCTGGTCCATCGACGCGCACGCGCGGGTCACGTTCCTGTCCGACGCGACCGAACGCCTCACTGGCTTCCGGCCGGACGAGCTCATCGGCCAGCACTTCGGGGCGATCATCCACAGCTCCTCGCGCGATGTCGCCGAGATCGACTGGACCCAGGCCCTCGATGCCCCGTCCCAGGAGCTGCGCGGCCGGATCAACCTCCAGCACCGCGATGGCTCGGCCGTCCCGGCCGAATTCATCGCCGTGGCCTCGCTCGACGAACAGGGCCGGTTCAGCGGCGCCAACGGCTCCGTCCGCGACATGCGCGAGCGTGACCGTCTCGAGAGCGAGCTGCGCCGGTCGGAGGAGCGCTATCGATTCCTCGTCGACAACTCCCCGGACATCGTCTTCGCGATCGATCCCGAGGGTCGGTTCACGTTCGTTTCCGAGTCCATCCGGCGCGCGCTCGGGCGCGATCCGGGCGATCTCGTCGGGGCGTCGTATCGCACCCTCATCCAGTACGCCGACGGCCAGGTGGAGGGCAACCTGTTCGGCCGGATGCGCGACGACCCGGACCTTGAGCTCATCAACAAGATGATGCTCATCCACGCGGACGGGCACCTCGTGCCGTTCGAGGTGAGCGCCGTCGGCGTCCGTGTCGACGGCGAGTTCGGCGGGGTCCACGGCTCCGGCCGCGACGTCGGGGAGCGCGAGCGCCTGGAACGCGACCTGCGCGACTCCGAGGAGCGCTATCGGACCCTCGCCTCGTCGTCGCCGGACATCGTGTTCGCGACCGACGCGGCCGGCTACTGGACGTTCCTGTCCGATCGTGCGGACACGATGCTCGGCTGGGACATCCCGACGAAGATCGGCCAGCACTTCTCGGAGGCCATCGCTCCGCCGTCCCTCGATGCGACCGTGGCGACCTATCAGGCGATCGTGGCCGACCCCACGGTCGTCCGCCAGCTCCGCGTCGAGTTCATCCACGCCGACGGGCATCCGTTCCCGCTCGAGGTCAGCGTCGTCGGGGTCCTCGGCGAGGACGGCCTGGCCGCGATCCACGGCGTCGGTCGCGATGTCTCCGAGCGCGAGCGCCTGCAGGGCCAGCTGCGCCGCTCGGAGGAGCGCTATCGATTCCTCGTCGAGAACTCTCCGGACGTCGTATTCGCGACCGACGATGTCGGGCGATTTACGTTCCTGTCCGCGTCCATCGAGCGGATGACCGGCTACGCCCCGGAAGAACTGACGGGTCAGCACTTCTCCGCCGTCGTCGACGAGACCACCCTGCCGGTCGCCGCGGAGCGCTGGGAGGAGCTCCAGTCCGAGCCGGACCAGGAGTCGCAGGCGGGGCTCCTGCTGAAGGGTCGCGACGGCCGGCTCACCCCGGTCGATGTCCGGTCACGGAGCGTGTGGGCGGACGGCCACTTCACCGGCATCCAGGGCGCGACCCGCGACATCAGCGAGCAGGTCCGGCTGCAGACCGAGCTGCGCCGCCAGGCCGGGGAGCTGGCCGCCGGCGAGGAACGGGCGCACCTCGCGCGCGAGTTGCACGACTCGGTCACCCAGGCGCTGTTCTCGATGACCCTGGTCGCTCGCGTCCATCGAGATGCTGCTCGACCGTGATCCGGCTGCGGCGAAGACGCAACTCGGGCAGCTGCGCGACCTCCAGCGCGAGGCGCTCGCCGAGATGCGCGCACTCATCTTCGAACTGCGTCCCGGCAACCTGGAACAGGACGGGCTGGTCCGCGCCCTCAAGACCCACAGTGCGGCCCTGCAGGGCCGGATCGGGCTGCCGATCGTCGTGGAGAGCGACCTCGATGAGCGCCTGCCGCTGGCCGTCGAGGAGGTCCTCTACCGGATCGCCCAGGAGGCGCTCCACAACATCGTCAAGCATGCGGCGGCAAAGCAGGTCCGACTGGAGGTCCGGCGTCGGGGCGAGGCGGTGGACCTGAGTGTCACCGACGACGGCAAGGGCTTCGATCCGGCCACCGTGCCCGACGGCCACCTGGGACTGGCCGGTATGCGTGCGCGCGCCGACCGCATCGGCGCCACCTTCTCGTGCACGAGCCGGATGGGACGCGGCACGACCATCGACGTGGTCGTGCCGGCCGACGTGATCGTGGAGCTGCGCCAGGCAACGCCGCTCGAGGACCTCCCATTGCCGGTCGAATCGAGCTCCATCCGCGACAGATGACGTAGAGGGCCCTGTCGTTCGGCCGAGATGGGGCAGCGTCGAAGGTCCGTTCCGCGGCCTCAGGGCGCGGCCCCACCATCGCGACATGCCGATCCCCCACTCGGTCGACGGCGGCCGGCTTCGCGTGCTCGTCGTCGACGCGGATGACCGCGTCCGCGAGAGCCTCGCGGGGTTGCTGGCGATCGGCGACCGGGTCACGGTGGTCGGCACGGCAGGGCATCCCGGGGCCGCTCTCGACCTCGCGGTCGAGCTGCAGCCCGATGTCGTGATGGTGGATCCGCGGCTGCCGGAGGTGGACAGCGGGATCGCCTTCATCGAACGCCTGCGGGTCATGGCCCCGCACATCCGCATCCTGTGCATGAGCTGGTCGGACACGCTGGAGTCGGGCGCGCTGCGCGACGGCGCGGACGGGTTCGTCCGCAAGACCTTCCGACCCTCCGAGCTGGTCGCGGCGATCGTCGCGGCCGCCGCCCACCCACCCGCCGCCTGATCCGCCAGAGGATGGTCCTTTGCTAGACTCGACCGAGCGCGATCCCACCCACGACCCCACGCACGGCGCGACCGCACCAGGAGCCGATGTGACCGACACCGACAAGATCCGGGTCCTGATCGTCGACGACCACTCGGTCGTTCGGATGGGGCTGCGGACCTTCTTCGAACTCCAGGACGACATCGAGGTCGTCGGCGAGGCCGCCGACGGTTCCGAAGGCGTGGCGATGGCCCGCCGCCTCGAGCCCGACGTCGTGCTGATGGACCTGCTCATGCCGAACATGGACGGCGTCACCGCGATCGGCCGGATCAAGGCAGAGCGGCCGGAGACCGAGATCGTGACCATGACCTCGTTCATCGAGGAGGAGAAGGTGACCTCGGCGCTGGAGGCGGGCGCTTCCGGCTACGTCCTCAAGGACGCCGAGGCCGAAGAGGTCGCTGCCGCCGTCCGGGCCGCGTATGCCGGCGAGGTCCACCTGGACCCGGCGGTCGCCCGCCTCCTGGCCCAGCGCATGCGCAATCGCAAGGCCCCCGAGGACGAGCTGGCCGAGCCGCTCACCGAGCGCGAGAAGGACGTCCTGCGGCTGCTGGGGCAGGGGATGAGCAACAAGGAGATCGGCGCCACGCTGTTCATCACGGAGCGGACGGCCCGGACCTACGTCTCCAACATCCTGGGCAAGCTCGGGCTCGCCTCGCGCACCCAGGCGGCGCTCTACGCGGTGGAGCACAAGCTGGTGGACGCGCCCAAGAGCTGAGTCCCGGGCCGGCCGCCTGCAAGCGGCCGCGGGACGCCTAGTCGATGGCGAGGATCCCGTAGTCGACGCTGCCACCGGGCGTGATGATCGTGACGATGTCGCCGACCTTTCGACCCATCAGGGCGGCACCCACGGGTGACGAGCTGGAGATGCGGCCCTGCCGGCTGTCGGCTTCGGCGGACCCGACGACCTGCAGGGTGGTCTCGTCGCCGTCGACGCCCACCTTGACGTGGGATCCGAGTTCGACGCGGGCCCCACGCTCCGTCGGCGCGACCACTTCCGCGACGCGAAGCTTGGCCTCGAGGGCCTGGATCCTGCCCTCCAGGAACCCGCCCTCCTCGCGCGCGGCGTGGTACTCCGCGTTCTCCTTGAGGTCGCCGTGCTCGCGCGCGGTGGCGATCCGGCGGATGACCTCGGGTCGTGTCGCCTTCAGGGTCTCGAGTTCGGCCTCCAGCCGTGCGAGGCCCTCCGGGGACACCTGGACCGGCTCTTTCCCGGGGCGTCGCGGCGAACCCTGCGCCGCGTAGGCCGCCGCAGAGGCGATCTTCCCGACGCCGCGGCCGGGAGCCGGCCGTCGGCCGCGCGCCGCCTCGTCGCGAGCGCCGTCGGCCTCGCCATCCGGGAGGGTGACGATCCTGGTCGGGGCCACCGGCTGAGGCGGGGTCGCCGGCTCCGGTTCGGACAGCAGCGATCCGGTCAGCCCGGTCGTCCGTCGCTCGCCCGTCGGGCGGCGCAGGTTGGCGAACGGCAGGACCACCGCGGTGTCGGCCAGGGCGTCGCGCTCGGCGGCCGGGACGCCATCCGCGAACGCGGCGAGGAGCGCGTCCTCGTACTCCTCCGTCGCGCTCGTGAGGGACCACCAGACCTTGACGCCATCGAGCGAGCGCAGCGTCTTGAGCCAGTGGCCACCGGCGTTGGGCCGCCGATCCCCGAGCTCCGTGGCCCCGATCGAGGCCACGCGGCGGCCCACGGAGGCATCCGTGGCGCCGATGTAGAGCACGGTCTGGGAGGGCAGCCAGAAGGAGGCGAGTCGCGCGGCGAGCGCCTTCGAGGTCGGGCGCTCCCCGTCCAGGCGCAGTGACTCGACGCGCTCGATCCACTTGCCGACGCGGGTCAGCTCGATGGGCGCGGTCGCCAGCGGGGTCGAGAGTTCGAGGATGAATACGCCCGGACCCTGCGCGGGGACCGGTCGCCCCCAGACGGTCGGGCCGTCGGCGAGGAGGCCGACCGTGCGGAAGAGCGAGGCGGCGGTGGGGTGGTCTGACACCCCGGGATGGTACTCGCGTCGACCCGGGGGTATCGTGCGCGCTGCATGGGCGACCCACGGGCCCGCCGGACGCGGTTCCGACGGGCGACCACCGCGCTCCTCGCCGCCACGGCCGTGAGCCTCGGGGCTTCCACGCTGGGTTCGGCCGCCGTCGTCGGGCACGGGTTGCCCGCGGGCCTGTCCCGCGCGGTCTCGATGCCACCGGCCGAGGTCCAGGCACCGGCCGCGCCGACACCGCTGATCGGCACCCATTCCGCCGCGACGGGCGCTGTCGGGGCGGACGGCCCGACGCTCACGCCCACCCTGCGCCGAGCGTTGCAGGCCCGGCTCGCTGCCGTCCGCAAGAAGTACGCCTACCCCGGCGTCTCGGTCGCGATCATCTTCCCGGACGGATCCACCTGGGCGGGCGCGAGCGGGATGGCGGACATCGCCGGCAAGACCCCGGTCACGCCGGCGACCGCGTTCGCCATCGCGAGCGTGTCGAAGACGTTCACGTCCGCGCTCGTGATGTCGATGGTCCAGGACGGGCGCGTGGACCTGGACGCATCGGTCCGGTCGTACCTGCCGGACCTCAAGATCGACCCGAAGGTCACGGTCCGCCAGCTGCTGGACCACACGAGCGGATTGCGCGACTACTTCCTCAATCCGCGGATCGACCCGGCCCTGCTGAAGGACACCGCCCGTCAGTGGCAGGAGACTGACTCGTTGTCGTTCGTCGGCAAGCCGTACTTCAAGCCCGGGCGCGGCTGGCATTACTCCAACACCAATTACCTCGTCCTGGGCATGCTCGCGGAGCGGGTCGGGAGGGCACCGCTCGGCGAGCAGCTCCGCGAGCGGTTCCTCGATCCGCTCGGACTCACCCACACCTACTACCAGCCCAGCGAGCAGCCCCGAGGGCCGGTCGCCCATGGCTACCGATTTGCCACAGCCGCCAAGGACGCCGTCGCGGTCGATCTGTCCGACGGGACTGGGATCGTGCCGTTCACCTCGGTCGTCACGGCCGCCGCGGGCGCCGGCGGGATCGCGGCGAGCGCCACCGACATCGCCCGATGGGCGCGCGTCGCTCTACGACGGGGATGCCCTGTCGGAGGCGACCGTCCGGACGATGGTGGGGGATGTCACGTCGACGGCCCGCTATCGACCGGCGATCCCGTACGGCCTCGGGGTCCAGGCCGTCGACATCGCGGGGCACCGAGCGCTGGGCCATTCCGGGCGGTTGCTCGGGTTCCGCTCGCTCGTGCGCTATCTCCCCGATTCGGGCGTCACCATCGCCGTGCTCACCAACCAGAGCCGGACCGACCCGGGCATCGTGGCTCGCGCCCTGCTCAAGATCGCGCTCCGCTCGTCCCCGACCTGCGCCTGCACGGGGATCCGCTAGGCGCGCAGCGCCCGCCGGCCCGCGCCCGCCTGTCACTACGGGTGACATCGTCAGGCTCAGTAGACACATTGCCGATGAACGAGCACGGCCCATGTGCGCAGAACGGCATCCGGGGCGTCCTGAGCGATCTGCGCACGCTTGTTCATCGATCGGGTGTCGTTCCACACTGACGATGTCAGCCCAGTGACACCCTGGGCGCCCGGGTCTGGGTCGGGCCCCCAGGGCGTCCGAGGATCGCGACCCCGCCGCCATACGCGCCCGGCCGCCGCCGGCGTGCCACGAGAACGGTGCCCCGCTGCACCACGGATCGGGGCGAAGGGACCAGTAGCCGACCCCGCCGGTACGGATGGGCGCTTCCCATCCGCGACGGAATCGCTCAGCGTGATGGTCCGTTCGCAGGGGGTCGCGATGCCGATCCGGGTCGACGCCTACATCGCCGGGGGGATGGCCAGCGGCGTCCTCGCGCGCGCCGGATACGTCCGTGACGTGCTGGATAGCGGCGCAACCCTCGATCTGGAGCGGGTCAGCTGGTTCGGCCATCGGCGAGCCGACCGCTCGAACCGTCGGCGCGATGTCCATCCCGGTCGACGACCTGCTGGTCGCGGTCGCCGATGACGATCCGTTCATCCCGGTCCACGCCTCGTGGCATGCCGTGCGCGTGGAGCTGGGGCCCTACTGGCTGGAGGGCGAGCTGCCCACCCTGCCCGGATACGACCCCGGTCGGGCCCTGACGCGACCCACTGGGGAGTTCGTGATGCTGCGCGACGTCCGGATGGCGGTCCTGGGCGACGAGGGTCCCGGCGTGACCGTCGGACAGCACGCGCTCGTCAATCGCTACGGCGTGGAGCGCGTGACAGCCGACATCATGCTGGGGTTCTTCTTCCCGGGAGCGGTCATGGACGGCCTCGAGCCGGAGGCCGATGACACCGCGGCGGCGCCCACGGCAACGGCACCGGCGCCCACGGCGACCGCCGCGACCTAACCCCGGTAGCCACCCCGGCTGCCGCTCCCGGTCCGGCGATGGACCGGCTTGCGATGGGCATGATGCTCGCCGCCCGTCCGAGCGTGCCCGGTGCGCATCCCGAGCGGCCGTGGCTCAGCGTTGCGATCGGGGATGAAGCCATCCTCGACCGTCCACGGGATCGCCATCTTGAGCATCCGCTGGATCGCCCGCAGCAGGTCGGTCTCGTCGATGCAGACCAGGCTGATCGCCTCGCCCGACGCTCCGGCCCGACCCGTCCGACCGATCCGATGGATGTAGTCCTGCGGGTTCCAGGGCAACTCGAAGTTCACCACGACCGGCAGGTCCTCGATGTCGAGGCCGCGGGCTGCCACGTCCGTCGCGACGAGGACCCGGATCTCGCCGGTCTTGAATCCCTCCAGCGCCCGCGTCCGTTCCGGCTGCGAACGGTCGGAGTGGATGGCCACCGCGTCCAGGCCCTCGCGGTCCAGCCGCGATGCGAGCCGGGAGGCGGCCAGCTTGGTCCGGGTGAAGACCAGCACCTGACGCAGGTCGTCCTTGCGGACGAGGTGCGCGAGCAGCGCCTCCTTGGCGTCGCGGTCCACCGGGTAGACGAGCTGCTTGACCATCTCGGCGGCGGTGTTCCGTGGTGCGACCTCCACGGTCTCGGGATCGCGCAGGATCGTCTTGGACAGGCGGCGGATGTCTTCGGAGAAGGTCGCCGAGAACATGAGGTTCTGGCGCTGCTTCGGGAGCAATTCGATGATCCGCTGGATGTCGGGCAGGAAGCCCATGTCCAGCATCCGGTCGGCCTCGTCGAGGACGAGGATCTCCACCTGGCCCAGATTGGCGACCTTCTGGCCGACGAGGTCCAGGAGCCGGCCGGGGGTCGCGACGAGGATCTCGATGCCGCCGCGGAGCTCCTTGATCTGCGGATCCATCGGCATACCGCCGTAGACCACGGTCGAGCGCAGCGGGACGGTCCGGCCATAGGTGCGGACGCTCTCGTCGACCTGGACGGCGAGCTCCCGGGTGGGGACGAGGATGAGGGCACGCACCGGATGGCGAGCGGGGGAGAAGGACGTGTTGGCGTGCGGGCGCAGCCGGTCCAGGATGGGAAGCGTGAAGGCGGCGGTCTTGCCGGTGCCTGTCTGGGCCGCGGCGAGGACATCGCGTCCAGCAAGGACGAGGGGGATGGCTGCTGCCTGGACCGGGGTCGGGGCGGTGTAGCCCTCTTCCGCGACGGTCCGCAGCAGATCGGCCGACAGGCCGAGCGAGTCGAAGGTCAAACGAAGCTCCTGCGTGGATCCCTGGCCGGCGCGGGCGGGATCCCCGGGGGCGCGACGGCGGCGCCGGCGGTCGGCGCGCGAAAGCGCGGCCGCTCGTGAGGCCGATCGGAGCATAGCCGATATCGATACGATCGGCCCATGCCTGCGAGCGCCACCCCGGCCATCGATCTCGTCCGCCGCGCGGGCGTCCGCCACGAGGTGCACGCGTACGAGCTTCCCGAACGCCATGGGCGGGAACGCGATGAACGTCCCGAGTACGGCATCGAAGCGGCCGCGGCCCTTGGCGTGGAGCCGGCGCGGGTGTTCAAGACGCTCATCGCCAGCGTCGATGGGCGACTCGTCGCCGCGGTCGTCCCGGTCGATCGCCTGCTGGACCTCAAGGCCCTCGCCGCGGCCAGCGGCGGCCGACGCGCGGACCTGGCCGACATCGCCGCCGCCGAGCGGGCGAGCGGCTCGGTGGCCGGTGGCATCAGCCCGCTGGCCCTCCGCCGACCGATGACCGTCGTCGTGGATTCGGCCGCCGAGACACACGCGACCCTCCTCGTCAGTGCCGGTCGGCGCGGCCTGCAACTGGAGCTCGCACCGGCCGATCTGATCCGCCTGGCCGGGGCATCGGTCGCCGCGATCGCCCGTCCCGGGTGAGAGGTATCGGTGCACCGAGGCACCGGAATAGGTCGCTCGCCGCCCCGATCCGGGCAGGGTCGCGGGACACGAGCCGCTTTGGCTGGCATACTGCCGCCAGGCCCCCAGGCTGATCCACACCCGATAGACAGGCACCAACAGAACAACGCCGCCCCCCACGGCAGGACCCTGTCACGTTCGTCGGGTGTTCTCACTCGACGGCTCCGGCCCGGCTCACCCGGACCGCTGCCCGCCCGATCCCGCGCTCCCACGCGGCTCGGACGGCTCGCCCGTCGTCCGCACTCCTTCCTGCTTCCCCTGCCAGGGCGGTACCACACTTCCGTCACCGCGCCCCCTCGCGGTGTTCCGGCAGAGAGGAGGCAAGTTTCTTGCCGGTACACAAGAACGGCGCCCAGCGGGCGTCCTTCCAGCGGTCCATCCGCGTGACCGCATTCACCCTCATGGCGGCCCTCGTCATGGCCCTCGGCGCGGTAGCCAACCCAGCGCCGGCAGCGGCAGCTTCGATCAAGGTCGTGATCGTCGTAGGCCCGGTCGGGTCCAGCACGAGCAACTACATCTACAGCGCCAAGAAGTACGCCGCCCAGGCGCGTGGGTACGGCGCCAAGGTCGTCGAGATCTACAGCCCCAACGCAACGTGGTCCAAGGTCAAGGCCGCTGCCCAGGGCGCGAACCTCCTGATCTACCTCGGCCACGGCAACGGGTATCCCAGCCCGTACGGTGCGTTCCAGCGCTACACGAAGGACGGCCTCGGGCTGAACCGCGTGGCCGGTGCCGGGAATAGCAACACCAAGTATTGGGGCGAGTACTACATCGATCGCGACATCCAGATGGCGCCCAACGCGGTCGTGATCCTCAATCGCCTGTGCTACGCGTCGGGCAACTCCGAATGGGGTTCCGCCAACCCGTCGAAGGCGACCGCGATGAAGCGCATCGACAACTACGGGGCCGGCTTCCTGCGGGCGGGCGCCAAGTCCGTGTTCGCCGAGGCGATCGAGAGCACGTCCTACACCATCAAGGCGCTGTTCACGACGGATCGGACGACGGATTCGATCTTCATGAGCCACCCGGAAGCGAGCGGCGCTCGCGACTTCTACTTCTGGTCCACGCGGACCAGCGGGTACCGGGCGCACAGCGATCCACCCAAGGCCGGCAAGTACTGGCGGTCGCTCATCGGCGTCTCGCTCAAGGCCTCCAAGTGGCGCGGCAGCGCCGTCACCCCCACGGCGGTCCTCGCTCGGAACTGACCTCCGCTCCTCGCTAGACCCGCCCGAGGCCCGGTCCCCCCGCCGGGCCTCGGCGCATGTCTGGCGCCAGGAGCCCGGTGGCGAGGCGCCGGGAACTTCCGTCCCAGTCTCCTGGTGACGACGGAACGCGGAGCTTCGTCCCCGGTCGGCCGATCGTCTTCCGTCCTGGCCCGTGGTGACTGAGACGAAAGGATTCCGGGCCCTTGGGGCCGTGATGGCTTGCGCGGGATTCGCGTGGGCACCAGGACGGAAGATGCGATCCCGGCGCGACCGCTCTCGGCGCTGCCGCGCGCGGTCTGACCAGGTCCGCCACGCCGTTCATCACTCGCCGGACATGCGGAGGCCCCGATTCCGGACGGTCGCCCGGTCGGGGCCATGGGTGCGTGGGCGGCCGCGCCGCCCGGCGTGGGCGGCCGTGCCGCCCCGGGTGGACTAGACGACCGCCGCGTGGGCGATGACGCCGAGGATCGCGAGGATCAGCATCAGGACGATGAGCAGGGACGGGAGGAGGCCGTAGGCATCCACCCGAACCATCTGGGTCGTGGCCATGGCCTTGGCTCCTTCCGGTCGGGGCGACAGCCGAAGTGGTCGTCGCTGGAGCGATCATCGCCCGCCCCACGCTGCATGCCACCCGACGTCGGTCGCCCGATGCCGCGGCCGAACGCTCGCGATCGCGGTGGACGGATGACGACCCGCTGGCTCGACCCGCGCCGGTGGGTACCGGAGCCCGGCACCCGCCGGCGATGCACAAAGTGACATGAACTATTGACAAAGTGAAATCACATTTGCTATAAATCGGGTCATGCCACACGATGTGATCGCCACCTGCCCCGTCTGCTCCCAGGAACTCGCGGTGACCCGCCTCCATTGCCGGAGCTGCGGGACCACCCTGGAGGGCGACTTCAGCGTCGGCCGTTTTGGCCGCCTCAATCGCGAGCAGCTGGCCCTGCTCGAGAGCTTCCTTCGGTCGCGCGGGAACCTGCGCGACATGGAACGCGAGCTCGGCATCAGCTACCCGACCGTCCGCGGCCGGGTGGAGGCGCTCGTGCGGACCCTCGGCTTCGGGCCGCGAGCCGATGCGGACCCCGAAGAGGACGACGCACCCACCCTGGCGGTGGCCACGCCCACCCGGGACGCGATCCTGGAGAAGCTGGCGCGCCACGAGATCAGCGCCGAAGAGGCGGCAACCGCCATCCGCGCGCTGGGGAGGACCGATCGATGACGACCGAGACCATCGGCACCAGCCTGCAGCACGCGATCGGGCCAGACGGCCTTGTCGCGCTCACCTTGAGCGACGGCGACATCCGGATCCTCGGGGTCGAAGGCGAGGACGTCCGCGTCCGTTCCAGGGATGGCCAAGCCCTCGACGACCTCGTCGTCGAGCGGGGAGAGCGCAGCCTCAGCATCCGCGCCGGCCGCGGCCTGGACCCGCTGGTCGGGCTGGGTCACGGCGGCAGCATGGATCTGGAGCTGGAGGTGCCGGCTTCGGCCAGCGTCGTCATCGAGGGTTCCAGCTGCGACATCGTCGCCGACGGGCTGACCGGCGATCAGCGCTATCGGAGCGCGTCGGGCGACCTGCTCGTGCGCGGCGCCCGCGGCAGCCTGACGGTCGAGGCCATGTCCGGCGACATCGATATCACCGCCGACGGGGAGGCCCGGTTCGACCTCCGGACGGTGTCCGGCGACCTTGCTCTCCGCGCCAGCGTCATCGGCCGCCTGCGAGCGACGACGACGTCGGGCGACCTTGGGGTCGCGGGCCGGTTCGACGGTCCGGGCCCGTTCACGGTGGAGACCGTCAGCGGCGACGTGTCGTTCGCACCGTCCGGCCCCGTTCGCGTGGACGTCCGGACCATCGCCGGCGACCTGCACAGCGATCTGCCGGGTCGCCGTGAGGAGGCCAACGGTCGCCGCTCGTTCATCGTCGGTGAGCACGGCCCCACGATCGATGTCCGCTCGACCTCGGGCGACGTCCACATCCGGCGGACCACGGGCAGCGAGCCGGTGACCACGGCCCCGACGCCGTCGACCGCCCCGACCGCCCCGACTCCCCGACCACCCCAGACGCGCCGAGCGCCCCGCTCGAGCCGGTCGATGAGCTCCAGGACGACCCAAGCCTGGATATCCTGCGCGCGCTCGAACGCGGCGAGATCGATCTCGACGAGGCTCGCCAGCGCCTTGCCGTCCTCGACGACGACGAGGAGGCCGACCGTGCCTGACGACGCCCTCGAATCCGTCCTGCGTCTCATCGCGGATGGCCGCCTGACCACCGCCGAAGCCCGACCGATCCTGGACGCCCTGGCGGCCCGGTCCGAGGGCACCACCGCCGATCCCGTCCCGTCCGCTGAGCCCGCCACATCTCCCGGTGGCGGGCCCGGCCGGGCGATCCGCCTGGAGGTGCGCGAGGGCGGCCGGAAGGTCCTCCACCTCCGCGTACCGGTCGCCCTGGGGCGCATGGCCCTGGGCCAGGTCCCGGGCCTGTCCGACAACACCGCCCAGCGCATCCGCGAGGCGATCGATGCCGGCATCACCGGTTCGATCCTCGACGTGGACGAGGGCACGGGTGACGGCGTCCGCGTCGTCATCGAGTAGAGCAAGGAGATCCCGATGTTCGACCTGAACCCGGCCGTCGACCACCTGATGCTCGACCGCGAGCTGCCCGATCCGTTCGACCGCGATGCGCCGATCCGTCGGCCGGCGCGCGGCCAGACCTATGGCGACGGCGCGACCACTGCGACCACCGCGACCCCGACGACGGCCATCCCGAGCTCGCTGGACCGAGCCCGTCACGCGCTGGGGACGCGCCTCATCGCCATCGGCTCGGCCCTCACCGTGGACGAGCCTGCAGCGCGGCGCACCGCCTAGACGACGCGGGCGCCGCCCTTGACGACGGCGACCGGCGTCCGCAGGACCTCGATGTCCGCCAGCGGATCGCTCGCCAGCACGACCAGGTCCGCGTAGCGACCAGGCGTGAGCGACCCGACCCGGTCCTCCCAGCCCATCATGGTGGCGGCATCAGTCGTCGCTGAACGGATCGCGTCGAGCGGGCTCTGGCCCAGGCGGACCTGATAGCCGAACTGGATGGCGTTGAGGCCGTGCGGATACACCCCGCTGTCGGTCCCGAACGCGATGCGCACCCCGGCTGCGACGGCGGCGCGGAACCCGTCCCGCTGCGCCTGGGTCGTCTGCTCGTTCTTGGCCATGGTCTCCGCCGGCCAGCCTTCCCGGGCCCCGACCTCGGCGATCCAGTCGCCGTCGTAGACGTCGGCGACCAGCCAGGTCCCGTGGCGCACGAGCAACTCGATCCCCTCGGCATCCAGCAATGAGCCGTGCTCGATGGAGCGCACCCCGGACCGGATGGCGACCTTGATCCCATTCGTCCCATGGGCATGGGCCGCCACGAACACCCCGTGGGCGGCCGCCTCGTCCACGGCCGCCTCGATCATCGCGGCGTCCAGCTCGATGACGTCGGGCAGGGTGCCACGGGTCAGGACCGCGCCCGTCACGATGAGTTTGATCAGGCTGGCCCCACCCGCGACGAGGGCTCGGACCTTCTCACGCACCTCCGCCGGCGTGCGCACGACCCCGAAGCGCAGGTCCGCCGGCAGGACGATGTCGCGGGCGAGGCCCGTCACGTCGCCGCCGCCACCGGGCGAGGTGATATACGCCCCGGCGCACTGCATCCGCGGCCCGGGCGTCCACCCGGCGTCGATGGCGTCGCGCAGGGCGACGTCAGCGAAGGCGCGGTACGTCCCGACGTCCCGTACGGTCGTGAACCCGGCGGACACGGTCGCCCGCGCGTTGCGCACGCCGGTCAGGACCTCCTGCGCCTCGGACGTCGTGGTTGCCGGGACCTCCGAGCCTTCCAGGTCGCCGACCTGGTGGCTGTGGCAGTCGATGAGTCCCGGGATGACCCAGCCTTCGGGCATCTCGAGGGGCCGGGCGTCTGCTGGCGCCCGAGCCCCGGCGGCCAGGACGTCGATGATCCGGCCGTCGGCGTCCACGAGCAGTCGTTGGTCGTCCAGCCAGGTGCCGGCATGGGCGTCCAGCAGGTGCTCGGCATGGATCAGCACGGGGTCGGACACGCTGCGAGCGTAGCAGGGCAGGCGGGTCGTTCGCGACGACCGCCGCGGTACCATGCCCGCCATGACTGCCACGATCGATCGACTGCCGTTCACCGGCGACGATGCCGCCGACCAGCTGCTCGTCACCGACCCGCTCGCCCTGCTCATCGGCTTCGCGCTGGACCAGCAGGTGACCGTCCAGAAGGCGTTCAGCGGACCCGCCGAATTGCAGCGTCGGCTGGGGCATCTCGACGCCGCGCGGATCGGCGCCATGGATCCCGCTGCGCTCGACACGGTGTTCCGCGAGCGGCCGGCGCTGCACCGGTTCCCGGGCGCGATGGCTGGCAAGGTCCAGGCCCTGTGCGCCGCGATCGCCGCGGACTACGGCAACGACGCGAGCCGGGTCTGGACCGAGGCCAAGGACGGCGCGGACCTGCAGCGCCGGCTGCTGGGACTGCCCGGCATCGGCGACATGAAGGCCGCTTCGATCATCGCCATCCTGGGCAAGCGGCTTGGCCTGGTCCTGCCGGGTCTGGATGCGGTGATGCCCAAGCACCCGACGCTGGGTGATGTCGACTCACCCGAGGCGCTGGCCGCGTACCAGGCGGGCAAGCGGGCGCACAAGGCGGAGCTCAAGGCCGCCAAGGGCTGACCTCGGGATCTGCCACCACCGCCACGACCGATCCCGGACACGCAAACGACCCCCGGAGCACCGAACGACCCCGGTCGTGTCCGGGGTCGTCGGTGGAGGGTCGGGGCGCCGGTCAGGCGCCGGGTACGAGCCAGGGTCGCTGGTCGCGGTCCCCGATGTCCGGACGCGAGTCCACGCCGAACCGGATGGCCGCGGCGCCGAAGAGCGCCAGCACGAGGATGACGAGGGCGGCGACCGCGAGGCCAGCCACGATCGGATCGAACATCATGTCACCATTCCTTTCCGGTCCATCGCCGAAGTCCTGCTGGCTTCCCTTGACATTGGACTGATGTGGACGCATGATGCACGGCATGACCGACCAGTCCAATAGCCAATCGGACCCAAGTGGACTGAAAAGGACCGCTGACGTCTCAGCGGCCTCCCTCGAGGAATTGCTGGGTCTCTGGTCCGACGGGGCGGACCCCCTCAACGAACAGCTCGCGACGGCGTTGTCGCGCGCGGTCGATCGCGGCCTGCTGCCGCCGGGCACGCGCCTGCCCGCGGAGCGCGAGCTGGCCAGTCAGCTGGGCCTGAGCCGGACGACGATCGTGGCGGCCTACGACCGGCTCCGCCAGTCGGGCATGGTCCGCAGCCGGCAGGGGAGTGGCACGCGCGTCACCGCCAGGCGACCCGGACTGGCCCAGCCATATGACGTCACCTGGTCCCATGCGGCGCGGGCGTCGTCGCTGCCCGGGTCGTCCCCGGTCCGCCCGCCCGTCGAAGGTGACCTCCCGGCGACGACCACGGTGGCGCCCGCGTCCCGGCGTCCGGCCGTGGGGCTCGTGACGCCTGTCGTCGACGACGCCATCCAGTTCACCATCGGCGCGCTGCCCGCGGGTCCGGTCGTCCGCTCGGCCATCGAGACCGCCGTCCGAGAGGACCTCCCGCCCCTGCTCGCCGACACGGGCTACGACCCGTTCGGCTTGCCGGCACTGCGCTCCGCGATCGCCGCGCACATGGGGCGCCTGGGGGTCCCGACCGAACCCGACCAGATCCTCATCACGAGCGGCGCCCAGCAGGCGCTGCACCTCATCGGCTCGCAGCTGGGTGGTCCTGACGCGGCGATCGCGATCGAGAACCCGACCTACATCGGAGCGATCGATGCGTTCCGGGCCTCGGGCACCCGTCTGCTCCCGATCCCGGTCGACGAGGATGGTGCCGTGGTCGATGTCATCCCGCTCCTCGCGGCGAGCGGCCTGATGCGGCTCGCCTACGTGATCCCGACCTTCCAGAACCCGACCGGCGCGACGATGCCGGAGGCGCGCCGGCGGACCCTGGCCCGCCATGCCCGCGATCTCGGGTTCACCGTCGTCGAAGACCTGACGCCCGACTACGACTTCGCCGTCGGCAGTCCGCCTCCGGTGGCCGCGTTCGACGACGCCGATCGCGTCATCACCGTCGGGTCCCTCAGCAAGCTCGCCTGGGGTGGCCTGCGGATCGGCTGGATCCGCGCCTCCGGTGCGGACATCGATCGACTGGTGACCGGGAAGATCGTGGCGGACCACTCATCCAGCCTCATCACGCAGGCGATCGCTGCGCGCGTGTTCGACCGGCTCGAAGAGGTCGCGGAGGACACTCGCCACGCTGCCGACGAGCGGCGGGCCGTCCTGTGCGAGCGGCTCGCGGCCCGCATCCCGGAGTGGACGTTCCGGGCGCCGGCCGGCGGCCTGTCGCTATGGGTGCGCATCGGCGATGCCGATGCCGTCGCGTTCACGCGCCTTGCCGTCAGCTATGGCGCGATCGTCCGGGCCGGCCCGCTCGCCTCGCCCGACGGCGGCTTCCGGGACCACATCCGGATCGCCTACGGCGGCGCCCTCGACGACCTGGTCGAAGGCGTGGAGCGTCTCGCCGCTGCCTGGGCCGCCTATGCGCCGATGGCGCGCATCAACCGTTCGTCGGTGGCCGTCAGCGTCTGACACGCGTCGTTGACCAACGTGCTACGGTAGTTGCATGAGCAACGACAACACGACCACCGTTGACGACGCCACCGGGCAGGACGCATCCGTCCGCAGCGCCCTCGCCCACGGCCACGTCATCGACATCACGACGACCGGGCGACGCAGCGGCGAGCCGCGCCGGATCGAGATCGTCTTCCACAACATCGACGGCCGGATCTACATCACGGGCTCGCCGCGGCGCGAGACCCGCGCGTGGCTGCTCAACCTTCGAGCCGACCCGCGGCTGACCTTCCACCTCAAGAGCCCGGTCCAGGCCGACCTTGCCGGGACCGCCCGCGAGGTCACCGACGACGCCGAGCGTCGCGCCGTCGTCACCTGGGTCGTGGCCAACGCCTGGAACCAGCAGGACGTCGAGGCCATGGCCCGCTACAGCCCGATCATCGAGGTCAGCCTCGCGGGCTGAAAGGCCTCATCCGGCGGGCCGGGCTAGACTGGCCGCCCGTGCCCGAAGACCCTACTCAGCCGACCCCGCCGCGACGCGCCCCCAAGGGCACCGGACGCCGACCGAAGTTCGCGTTGCCGCCCGACCACCGCGAGGAACAGGTCGGCGACCGCACCGATGAGCACATCGAGGCCTTCCTCGATGGGCCGTCCCGCGCGCGGCGCACGCGCCGCCGACACTTCCGTCCGGACGGCGTGGTCCGGCCGCGGAGCATCGTGCCGCTCGATACCCGGACCGACTGGGAGCGGGCGGTCCGCCACGAGGACGCCCGCGTCGCCCGCTACGGCCGTCCCGCCGCCGTGCTGGTCGTGGACGTCGTCGTGGCCGCGAATGGCGCCGAGGACCGCTACGTCGCGCGGCTCGGTTCGGCCATCCGCACGCAGGTCCGCGAGACCGATCGCGTCGCGCGCGTCAGTCCGACGCGGTTCCACGTCCTGTTGCCCGAGACCGACGAGCGCGAGGCGACCGCGCTGGCCGAACGGGTGGCCCGCGCCTGCCGCGATGTCCTGCCGACGGCGCCGGCCGCCGAGTCCGTGGTCCGGGCGGCCGTCGCCAGCCCGGCCGGAGGCGGCACGCTGACCGAAGCGGTCCGCCTCGCCCAGGCGCGCCTGGACGCCTGAGGCGTCCGCCGCCGCGTCCGCCTCAGCGGACGAGTGTCTCGACCAGGTGCTCCAGCTCAGCGGCGGGATCGTCGGTCAGGCCGGTATGGACGGCCGACGGCTGGATGATCGTGCTCGACGGCGCCACCAGCCAATGGAAGCGCTCCGCCAGCGTGAGCTTGGCCATCGGGCCGGCCGCCGCATCGCCACGGGCGATCGCTTCGATCGCCTCGAGGTGGGGCCGGACGGCCGCCACGTCGCAATCGGGCGCGAGCGCGTGTAGCCGCGCTTCATCGAGTGCCATCCGGGCTCCGAGGTAGCGCCGTGAGCGGCACAGCAGAACCACGCCCGCGTTGAGCGATTCGCCGCGCTCGACGTGCGGGACGACGCGGACGATCGCGTACAGGTAGGGGCTACGCGGCACGTCGGGCACGCTCCACCTCCTCCACGAACGGCCGAGGCGCGTCGAGCCGGAGGGCGAGATAGCGTCGATAGGCGGCCCGCTGGGCATCGGCGCCCCCGATGGCCGGGTCGTTCGGCAGCCACGCGTCGGGGATCGCGGCCACGAGATCGGCGATCAGGTCAGCGTCGAGGCGCGGCGCGAGTCGGGCGTCCGCGTCGTCGATGGAGCTCGCGAACGGCAGCAGCACGTGGTCGCGCAGGCGTTCGAACGGCCGGCGGGCGTGCGCGTCGGGGTCGCGCCACGCGTGGTGGACGTACAGGGCTGCGCCGTGGTCGATCAGCCAGATCCGGCCGTGCCAGCCGAGCAGGTTGGGGTTCGCGATGGTCCGGTCGGGGTTGGTCACGAGGCCGTCCAGCCAGACGGCGTCGGCCGCGAAGGCCGGATCGACCACGGGATGGGTCGCCGGATTGAACGGCAACGCCCCGGGCAGGAAGTCCAGGCCCAGGTTGAGCCCGCCGCTCGCCTGCACGAGGTCGTGGATCTCCTCGTCGGGCTCGGCATCGCCGAGATGCGGGTCGACATCCACGAACACCAGGTCGGGCACGGGCAGCCCGACGGCCCGGGCGAGCTCCCCGGCGAGCCATTCGGCGACGAGCGCCCGCGGGCCCTGGCCGGCGCCGCGGAACTTGACCACGTACAGCCCGTCGTCGTCGGCCTCGACGAGGCCAGGCAGCGAGCCGCCCTCGCGCAGGGGCGTGACATAGCGGGTGGCGGTGACCATCGTCGGCATCCGGGAGAGACTACCGGACCACGCCGCGACCGCGGCGACGGGTGGCATACTCCCCGGCCATGGACGACCGGCGAACGCGGAGCCACCCGGTCCGTCGCGTGATCGCGACGGCGCTGACGGCGGTCGCGCTCGCGAGCCTGGTGCTCACCGTCCCGGGAGCCGCCCTCGCGTCCGACCCGACCGTGTCGATCGACGCCTCGTGGACCCGTGTCGGTTCCGCGACCGTCTTCACTCCGGCCACCGGGTCCCTCCGGGTCGGCGACGAGCTGACCATCCGTCCGGTCCTGGACGGCTTCGCCACCCCGCCGAGTTGCCTCGCGACGTTCAGCCGGGGCAGCAGCCTTGGCGGGACGCCGCTGTACCACGCGCACATGAACCCCTGTCGCGACTGGACGCTGATCGTGCCGCCGTCGCCCGCCGGGCCGTACGCCATCGGGATCCTCGTGACCCTCACGGACGGCTTCGTCCGACCCGAGCTGACCGTGGACCTCGAGGACGGCGGGGTCGCCCGTCCGGTCACCTCGAACGTCCCGTTGGGCAGCTGGGACCTCGCCACGATCTTCGGGGCGACCCCCACGCGGTTCGGCGAGACGTGGACGATCTCGGCGCCGACCAACGCCCAGCACAGCTGTGAGATGACCCTCAACGGGAACTACCTGACGGGCCTCACGACGTATGGCTCGACAAGCAGTTGCGCCGATTGGCAGGTCAGCCTGCCGGACATCCGCCCGGCGGCATATCGCTCCAGCGAGCCGAACGGCAGCCCCTGGCGAGTCGAGGCGATCGTCTACGGCTCCCTCGAGGACGCGACCGGGTGGGTGACGGGTCAGATGGACACGGATTCGGGGTACGTGGAGGACGCCGTCGGCGCAGCCTCATTCACGAGCGACCGACCGGCCGTGATCTTCGCCGCCGATGACAACCCGTACTACACGTACGTCGGGACGGTGCGCCGCGAGGCCAGGTCCGTCGGGTTGACGAGCGGCACCTGCACCTACGAGGTCAAGAACGTCGGCGACAGCCAGGCCATGCCGGCGGGCGTCGTTCCGATCACGGGCGGGACCTGCCCGGCGGTCGAGTTCGAGGTGACCCAGACCGGGGTCTTCCAGGTCTTCCTCTACATCCAGGACGCCTCCGACAGGCGCATCGCTGCGGCGTGGACCGGTGGCGAGGTGATCGACCCCTTGCCGGCGCCGGTCATCGATGCCCCCGAGGAAGGCGCGTCGGGGGAGCCGGTCGACATCGACGCCTCCACCGCTTCGGGGACGCCGCTCGACTACGAGATCGAGCCGGCGCTCCAGTCGGCGGCGGCCAGCGCCGGCACCCGAACCACGGCGAGCGTCACGCCGACGTGCACCGGCGCGACTGGCACGTTCCTGCTCGCGACGAATCAACGCTCAGCGACGGCGACCTGCACATTCCCGTCGAGCGGCACGTACGTCATCACCGCCCGGTTCATCGACGCGGTCGGGACCGAGCGAACGACGACACGAGCGATCGCCATCGACGTCGACGGGGTCGCGCCGACCGTGAGCGCCGTTCGGCAACGTCTCGTACCAGGCACCCAGATCGGCACGTCGGCGATCCCGGTCCAGATGACCTGGACCGCGACCGATGTCGGCAGCGGCGTCCACCATGTCCGGGTCGATCAGCAGCTCGATGCCGGGACGTGGGCGCTCGTGAACGACCACCTCACGGCCGCATCGATGACCCGCAGCTTGTCGCGCGGCCACGACTACCGATTCCGCGTGCGGGCTGTGGACGGCGCCTCGAACACGTCGCCGTATGCCTACTCCGCCACCTTCGGCCCGACCGCGTACACGGAGACGAATCCGATCATCACGTACACCGGCCCGTGGGCGACGACCGTGTCGGCGGATGCCTACGGCGGGACGATGCGCGGCACGAGCGCGGCCGGGGCCTCGGCGACGATCACGTTCCACGGCCGGAGTGTCGCCTGGGTTTCGCCGTGGTCACCGGTCCGTGGCAAGGCCAAGGTCTATCTCGACGGGAAGCTCGTCTCGACCGTCGATCTCTATCGGGCCACGCTGTCGCAGCGACGGATCGCGTTCGCCTGGAACTGGACGACGGCCGCCACACACACCCTCAAGATCGTCAACGAGGCGACCGCCGGTCATCGGCGCATCGACGTGGACACGATCGTCGTCCTGGACTGAGCGCGTGGACCGGTGCAGGTCCGCATGCGAACCGGGCGAATGCGGGGCGACTACGGTTAGGCTGGCCCGGCACGCGTGCACGGGCTTCCGACCGGGTCGACCGAGCCGGCGCGCCCGACCGAGGAGATCGCATGACCGACCAGGAACGCCGCTTCGAGCCGGGCGACGGGCCCGACCCGGAGGAGGCGCTGGCGATGGACCGCGCCCTCCTCTCCGAGCTGGAGCCGGAGGCGGGTCGACTGTACGACCGGCACGCGCGGGTCGCGCAGGAGTGGTTTCCGCACGACTTCATCCCGTACCGCCTGGGCCGCGACTTCGACAAGGATCCGTGGACCCCGGACCAGCCGCGACTGACCGGCGTCGCCCAGACCGCGTTCGAGATCGGCCTCCTGACCGAGGACAACCTGCCCTCCTATCACCGGCTCATCTACGGGATGTTCGGCAAGGGCGACGGGGCGTGGATCAACTGGGTCGGCCGCTGGACGGCCGAAGAGGGCCGCCACGCGATCGTCCTGCGCGACTACCTGACCGTCACGCGCAACATCGACCCCGTGCTCGCTCGAGCGTGGCCGGATGGCCCAGCTGCAGCAGGGCTACGACCACGATTCGCCGATCGACCCTGCGCGGACTGGCGTACGTCGCGTTCCAGGAGCTCGCCACGCGGATCTCGCATCGCAACACCGGGCGCTACTCCGACGACCCGGTGGCCGACCGGATCATGGTCCGCATCGCCGCCGACGAGAACCTGCACATGGTCTTCTACCGCGACATCCTGGGCGCGGCCCTGCAGGTCCAGCCGTCGGCCGCGGTCCGGGCGATCGTCGACGAGGTCCTCGCGTTCGAGATGCCCGGCGCCGGCATCCCCAACTTCGTGCGCAAGGCGGCCCAGATCGCGAAGGCCGGCATCTACGACCTGCGCGTCCATCGCGACGAGGTCCTGCTGCCGATCCTCCGCCACTGGCGGATCTTCGAGCTCGAAGGGCTCGACGCCGCCGCGGAGGACGCCCGACGCCGGCTGGCCGAGCACCTCGACAAGCTCGACGCGGCCGCGACCCGGTTCGAGCAGCGGCTGGCCGCGTCGACGGTCCCGAGGATCGTCTCCGCGGGCTGAGACCGCCTCGGGTCCGGGGCCTCGCCACGCCCCGGGTGTTCGCCCTGGGCGAACGATCCCGGACCGAAGCCCGTTCGACCTCTGACGTCGACGCCGGTCGTTCGCTCCCAGCGAATGTCCGATCACGAGGCGCGGTGGTTCGTGGCTGAGTGTCGTCCTGAGCTCGAGATCGTTCGCTGCGGGCGAACGCCAGTATCGAGCGCATGGCGCGGAGCCATCGATCGCGGGGCGAAGACCGCGATCAGATGCCGTTGAGGCCCTCCCAGCAGCACGCCCTCATGGCGCGCAGCCATGCTTCTGGCCCATCGGCCCCCGGACGCCGCCGTCGCGAGACCCTTGGGCGCGGCATCGATGGCGGAGAGCCATGACCGACCGGGGCCGCAGAACCGACCGGGCCCTAACCGAACAGGGCCGTCCCAAGCGCCTCGAAGAACCGCACCGTGATGGCGGTCACGAGCCAGATCGCCCCGATGACCACGAGGACGACCCCCACGAAGAACGCCTGGTGACCGGCCGTCGAGGCGTCCGGGTCCAACGCGTGGGTCTTGAACAGCTCGAGATTCTTCGAGTTGGAGCGCGACACGAAGTCGAAGATGTCGCCGACGAACGGGATGATCCCGACCGCGAGATCCACGAGCAGGTTCACGCTCATGCGCGCGACCACGATCCGCGGCACACCGAACCGTGTCGCCTCGCCGATGACCCACAGGCCCACGAGCGCCCCGATGACATCGCCGACGACCGGGATGAGCCCGACGATCGGGTCCACCCCGAACCGATGCCGCGTGCCGGGGATCGGCACGAGTTCATCGAGGATGTTCGTGACCCGGCGGATCCGTGCCTCGACCCCGGCGAAGCGCTCGGCGCGACTCTTGCCGAACAGGTCGCCCTGGACAGGTCGTGCCATCAGCGTCGAAGCAGCCCGTTCGCCGGGCGTCCCTGTCACTCGCCACTGTACGGGCGACGGATGGACATCCGTCCATGCCGGATCGCGTACCGATGCCGGGTGGCACCGACGGCTTGGCGCGACCTACGGTATGACCAACACGAACACGGACCGCCGGACAACGAGACCTTCGACCGGCGGCGCGTCGACCCTCCGGCGGGATGCCGGGCGGCGACGGAGCCGGCATCCTTACCGGACGGTGGTCCAGCTTCGAGACAACTGAAGAACAACTGAAGAACAATCGAACAGCCCAGGCGGCCGTCCACGATGGGGAGTGGACGGTCGCTTCGGCGTGCCGCCGGCCGCTGCGCGCGACGGATGGACGTCGGCGACCCGCATCACGGGCGCCAGGAACATGACGGATGTTGGCATGTATCACTGGGACACTTCGGGCATGTTCAATCTCGAATTCGCCCGCACGATCCAAGCCGACAAGGAGCGTCAGATCGAGGAGGCCGGCCGCCGCCGCCGCCTCCTGGGAGACCGGACCGCAGCGACCACGACCACGTCCGCCTCGACGCCGGCGACGACCGATCAGGCCTCGCCGACTCGCGGCGCGGCACGGTCGACCGCCGCCCGGCCGTCCACATCGGAGTCGAGCGCGCGATAGCGCCCAAGGACGCGAGCGGCCGTGGCGACGAGCTGCTCGCGGATCTCCGGCGGGTCGAGCACCTCGAGGCCAGAACCGACCCCCAGCAGGAGCGCCGCGACCTCCTCGGGCCACGGCAGCTCGAGGCGCAAGTGCGGCCAGCCCTCGGGATCGGGTTCGTCGAGCCGCTCGGAAGCGTCCACCACGCGATCGCCGACCACCGTCCGCAGGCGTGAGAGACGCTCCGGCCGGATCCGAACGCGCACCCCGACGGTCGGACTCTCCCGCTCGTACGCCGCGCTGGTCTCGGTCCAGTACGCTGCGAGATCGAAGGACATCGGTCGATCGACACGCGCCTCCAGGACCTCCGCCTCGAGGACGCGGGACACCCGATACGTCCGGATCTGCCCATCGACCTGGCCGATGACGTACCAGACCCCGCCCTTGAGCACCAGTCCGAGCGGGCCGATGGTCCGTGCCACCCCGGTCGGACCGCGGTCGTAGGTGATCGCGACCTGGCGCCCGTCCCACACCGCGGCAGACAGCGTCGCGAGATGCGGGACGTGCTCGTCGGCCTGGAACCAGCCGGCGACGTCGAGGTGGAAACGCTCGACGATCTTGGATGCCCGCGAGCGCAGCTCCGGCGGCAGCGCGGCCATGACCTTGAGCTGGGCCGCCGCCACGACCGTGCCAAGACCCAGTTGCGCGGCGGGGCCCGGCAGGCCGGCCAGGAACAACGCCTCGGCCTCGTCCGCGGTCATCCCGGTCAGCCGCGTCCGATAGCCATCGACGAGGCGGATCCCGCCGTGCGGGCCGCGCTCCGCGAAGATCGGGACGCCCGCCGCGGACAGCTCCTCGACGTCGCGGTGGATCGTGCGGACGCTGACTTCGAGCTCGCGGGCGAGTTCGGCGGCGGTCAGCCCGCCACGGGCCTGGAGCAGGAGCAGCAGGTTGACCAGGCGGCTGGCACGCACGGCGCAAGGATAGCGCCATACCTGCCGATACCTGTCATGTATCCCCGACGACGCCTAGTTGCGCTGCGTGCCCTCGGTACCGCCCTCGCGCAGAAAGCGCTCGATCTCGCCGATCAGGTCGTCGCCGGACGGGAGCCGCTCCTCGTCGACCATCGCCTCGAGCCGCTCGATGTATGTGCGCGTCGTCTCCTCGAGTGCGGTCGCCGTGTCCAGGCGGCTTCGCAGCTGGCGCGTCTCTTCGACGAGGTCGCCCGAGGGCAGGATGACCCCGAGATGTCGCCCGAGCGCGCTCAGCAGCTCCACCGACGCCCCGGGATACGGCCCGCGACGTAGTGCGGGACCTGGGCGAAGTAGCCGACGGCCGGGATGCCGCCTTCGGCCATGGCCATCTCGAGGACCGACACGGCTGCCGCCGGCACGCGCAGGATGCCCGCGGGTCCGGGCTGGACGTCGCCGCGCAGCCGGCCGGGCTCCGAGGTCGTGCCGATGATCGGCACGGGCCGGGTGTGGGGCACCGCCGCGGGGATGGACCCGAGGCTGACCCACTCCGCGACGCCGAGGCGGTGGGCGAGCTCCACGGTCGCGGCACTGAACGCCTGCCAGCGGTCGTCGGGCTCGGCTCCCGCGAGCACGAGCAGGTCGTGGTCACCGACGGTCGTTCGCCGGATCGTGAGCTCGGGCCAGGAAAGCTCGGCGAGGCGGCCATCGACGATCTGGCAGGGTCGGGCGCCGAGCGCGATAGTCGAACAGCGCGTCGGCATCGAAGGTCGCGACGACCGGGGCGTCCGCCACGAGCTCGGCGAGGGCGGCCGTCGCGGCATTGCCGGCATCGACCCAGCCATCGAAGGCGCCGATGAGGGTCGGGGCGATGAGGTCGCCGGGATCGCCCGGACTGCCCGGGCCGGCCAGGGTGTAGAGGCTCACGCCGCAAGGATACGCGGCGATGCGGCGAGGCCATCGGCGGGTCCGAACGGCGCCGGCGTTGTACGCTGGCGGCTCGCCGATCATTGGTTCAGGAATTCTGAATCGACTGCCAACCAAAGCAGGGTTGTCCTGAGCGGCCGGGTTTGGCAGATTCCGCGACGCATCGAATGTCCTGATCGCGCGCCCGCTCACCGGGTCGTGCCCCATAACAGGAGGTCACCTTGCCGAGGAGGGTCGCGCGGCACGTGCGGATCACGGCTGCGCTCATGCTGGCGTTCTCGATCCTCGGGGTGGCGGTCCCGTCCGTCGCCGCCGACGACGGCCTCGAGGTCACGACACCGTTCCCGGCGGTCGCCGTCGCACCGGGTTCCAAGGTCTCCTTCGACCTCACCGTCTCGTCCCCGAGCACGGCCACGGTCGGCTTGGTCGGTCAGCGGTGTTCCCACCGGCTGGACCGCAAGCCTGCTCGGTGGCGGCAACGTCGTCGATGCGGTGACCGCGACCTCCGACAAGCCCGGCGAAGTCCGTCTCGATGTCGCCGTCCCGGCCGACGCTGCGTCGGGGGTGAAGACCATCTCGATCAACGCGGCCGGTGGTGGCGCGCGGGACACGCTCGTGGTCTCGGTCCGGGTCGATTTCGAGGCCGCGGGCAGCGTCTCGCTCACGACGACGACGCCCACGCTCACCGGGGCCTCCGACGCGAAGTTCTCGTTCGACCTTGCGTTCAAGAACGACACGCCCCAGGACGTGACGCTGTCCGTGCAGGCCACCGGCCCGGCGGGCTGGGTGGTCACGCCCTCCCTGGCGGGTGAGACCCAGGCGGCCTCGACCGTCGTCAAGGCCGGCGCGAGCCAGAACGTGACCGTGGCGGTCACCCCGGCTTCGGACACACCGGCCGGCCAGTACCCCATCCAGGTCGTGGCCACCGCCGGCGACCAGTCGACGACGGCCGATCTCGGCATCGAGATCACGGGCTCGTACTCGGCCGACCTGTCCACCCCGAACGACCTCCTGTCAGCGAGCGGCTCCGCGGGGACGCCGACGACGATGACCTTCGACGTCACGAACACCGGTACGGCGCCGATCACCGAGGTCAAGCTCACGGGGACGCCGCCGAGCGGCTGGGAAGTCACCTTCGACCCCGAGTCGATCGCGTCCATCGCCCCGCAGCAATCGGGCACGATCACCGCGACCATCACGCCGTCGAGCGAAGCCGTCGCCGGTGACTACGTCGTCGCGTTCCAGTCCACGGCGACGGAAGCCGGAGCGTCGGCCAACGCCTCCATCCGGTTCACGATCGAGACCTCGCCGATCTGGGCGATCGTCGGGCTGGGCATCATCGTGCTCATCCTGGGTGGTCTCTTCTACGTCTTCCGCACGTACGGCCGGCGATGACCGCGGGCCCGCGTGAGCGCGTCGCGCCGAAGCGACGACCCGGGCGACGACTCGCCTCGGCCGGCGTGGCCGGGGCCGGCTCGGGGGTCGACGCGCCCTCGGACACGATCCGGATCCGGACCCGCGGCCTGACGAAACACTACGAGGACCTGGTCGCGGTAGACCACCTGGACCTCGAGGTCCATGCCGGGGAGATCTTCGGCCTGCTCGGCCAGAACGGCGCCGGCAAGACGACCACGATCCTGATGCTGCTCGGGCTGACCGAGCCGACGTCGGGAGCTGCCCGGGTCATGGGCCTGGACCCCGCCCGCGGCCCGCTGGAGGTCAAGCGCCGGGTCGGCTACATGCCCGACAGTGTCGGCTTCTACGGCGACATGACCGGTCGCCAGAACCTGCGCTACACGGCACGGCTGAATCGGATCGACAAGCAGCTCGCAGAAGCCACGATCGACGAGGTCCTCGACCAGGTCGGCCTCTCCGCCCGGGCCGACGACCGGACCGACACATATTCCCGGGGCATGCTCCAGCGCCTCGGCATCGCCGATGCGCTCGTGAAGGACCCCGATGTCCTGATCCTGGACGAGCCGACCACCGCGATCGACCCGCTCGGCGTCGTCGAAGTCCTCGATCTGCTCCGCAGCCTGGTCCGCGAGCGCGGGATGGCCGTGCTGCTGTCGAGCCATCTGCTCAATCAGGTCCAGTCCGTGTGCGACCGGATCGGCATCTTTGCCGCGGGCCGGCTCATCGGACAGGGCACGATGGACGAGCTGGCCGCCCGGTTCGGCGACGGGGCCGCGCACCTCGAAGTGGGCCTCGAAGCGACCGATGACGAGGCCGTGGAGCGTTCGCGGGCCGTGCTGGCCGGCGTGGCCGGGGTCGCGAGCGTGACCGCCGGCGCACGGACGGGCGATCCGTGGAACGTCGTGATCGCGCCGGACGCGGACCCCGCTGCGACCCGGGTCGCGATCCTGAGCGCGGTCGCGGCGAGCGGCCTGCCGCTGGTCTCGATCCGGCCGGTCGTGCCGTCGCTCGAGGACATCTATCGCAAGGCCGTGGCTCGGCCATCGGTCGGGGCGCACGCGAGTGCCGCCGTCGCCGGCCATGACGCGCCGCCGGCCGATGGCGCGTCGCCGCCCGGTGATGACACGCCGTCCGTCGCGGAGGGGGAGGGGTCGTGAGCGCGCCGTCGGTCCCGGTCCAGCCCACGCCGGCCCCCGCTCCGGCCGCCGCCAGGCGAGCCGCCGGCGGTCGCGACGAGCGGTCCGTGCCGGGTTCCGGGTGGATGGTGGTCGGGAGCAAGGAGTTCGGCGACCACCTGCTGTCCGCGCGATTCATCGTGTTGATCGTCGTCCTGGGGTTGGCGGCCGCCATCCCGCTCTACTTCGCTGCCGGCGCGATCCGGGACGTGGCCTCGTCGGTGACGGATTCGCAGGCCGTGTTCATCGCCCTGTTCTGGTTGGCCCCCAAGGTGAGCGACGTCACGTTGCCGTCGGTGACCGGGTTCCTGGCCTACGTCGCTCCGCTGCTGGGGCTCGCCTTTGCGTTCGACGCCATCAACGGCGAGCGTTCCGAGGGGACGCTGCCCCGGCTGCTGTCCCAGCCGATCCATCGCGACGACGTCATCAACGGCAAGTTCGTCGCCGGCCTCGCGGTCATCGGGCTCGTACTGGTATCCGTGGTCGGGGCGATCTCGGCGTTCGGGCTCATCCGACTGGGCATCGTGCCGGCCGCGTCCGAGGTGCTGCGCATCGTCCTCTGGGTGCTCGTGACATTCGTCTACGTGTCGCTGTGGCTCGCGTTCGGGATGTTCCTGTCCGTGGTCGTGCGTCGCGCCGCGACGTCGGCACTCATCGGGTTCGGCGCATGGCTCCTGCTGACGTTCTTCGGCGGGCTCATCGTGTCGCTCATCGGTGGGGTCGTCGCGCCGGTCGCCGGGACCGCGTACCGAGCAGTTGCGGGACATCGGCCTGCGCGAGACGCTCAGTCGACTCCTGCCGGACACCCTCTACCGCGAGGCGTCCCTGACGCTGCTCAACCCGCAGGTTTCGAGCGTATCGACGCCGGCGACCCTGGGTGGGTACGAACAGGCACAGCAGCGGATCCCGTCGCTGCTCTCGCTGGACCAGAGCTTCATCCTGGTGTGGCCGCAGGTCGTCGCCCTCGTCGCGATGACGGTCGCGCTGTTCGCGCTGGCCTACGTGATGTTCATGCGCCAGGAGGTCCGGGCGTAGGGTCGGCGCCCGTACGTCTCAGTCCAGCGTCCCGCGCGCCAGTCCCAGCTCGGCCTCGGCGGCCTCGGTCGCCCAGGCGTCCACGTCCGTCCGCGAGATGGTCGTCCCGTGGGCCACGACCTGCAGCGCGAGGCCGTCCAGGAGCGACAGGATCCGCCACGCGGCGGCCGACGGATCCGGGCATCGGAACGAACCATCCGCGACCCCCTCCCGGATGATCCCGGCCACGAGCTCCTGCCACGCAAGGTTGAGGCGCCGCGACGTGGCCTGCAGCGCCGGCCGGCGAGCCGCCTCCGCCCAGGCATCGAGCCAGAGCTGGAACGCCCAGTCCTTGTCGGCCGGGGTGTACGAGCGAAAGAACGACCGCAGCGCCCCGACCGGCGAGGCGGCCTGCGCGACCAGGTCCGCCGAGACCACCAGGTCCTGCAGCGCGACCCGCTCGAAAGCCGCCGCCAGGACGTCGTCCATCGAGGCGAAGTAGTGGTGGATGAGGCCCGACGACGTGCCCATGGCGGCGGCAACATCACGCACGGTCGTCGAGGCGAGACCCTTGACGACCGCGACGTCAAGGGCGGCCGCCACGATGGCCTCGCGTCGCTGGTCCGGGGGCATCCGGGTTCGGGCCTACCAGTCGCCCGCAGGGTAGGACGCAATTGCGCAAACGTCCAATCAGCGGCTATCGTGCGGACGACCCACGGACACGCGAGAGGGCCCCAGAACGGCATGATCCGGACCACCCCGTTCCACGAGCGCACGTCGGCGCTGAACCAGACCCAGCTCTGGAGTCACTGGTCCAACTTCCTCGCGGCGGATCGCTACCAGCTGAGCGACAAGGCGGAGTACTTCGCCGTGCGCAACGCGGCCGGCATCTTCGACTCGAGCCCGCTCTACAAGTACCGGATCACCGGGCCGGACGCGGAGACGTTCCTCGCCGGGGTGCTCGCTCGCGACATCCGGGCGTGCCCGCCCGGGCATGCCCAGTACACGTGCTGGCTCGACGACCGCGGCTTCGTCATCGAGGACGGCGTCATCCTCCACCCGAAGCGCGGACGAGTACCTCCTGACGAGCGCCGAGCCCAACTTCGCCTACTTCGCCGACCGGATCGGCCGCCTGGACGTCCAGCTCGAGGAGGTCAGCGACGAGATCGGCACGCTCGCCCTCCAGGGCCCGCGCTCGCGCGACCTGCTCAAGAGGCTCGTCCCGCAGATGGAGCACATCCCGTACTTCGGCGTGGCCACCGGCGAGATCGGCGGCGCGGAGGTGACGGTGAGCCGGACCGGCTACAGCGGCGACCTCGGCTACGAGATCTGGGTCGACGCCCCCGACGCCCTCCACGTCTGGGACACGCTCTGGGACGAGCATGGCAGGGCTACGGCGTCCAGCCGTTCGGCCTCGACGCGCTGTACATGCTCCGCATCGAGGCCGGCCTGCTCCTCCTCGAGGCCGACTTCGACTCCAGCCGCTACGCCTGGAACGACGCCCACCGCTCCACGCCGATCGAGCTCGGCTGGAGCTGGATGTTCCGCGACCTCGCGAGCGACGACCGGGCGTTCATCGGCCGGCGCGCCCTGGAGCGCGAGATCGCCGAGAAGACGTCGCGCTGGGCGCATGCGCGGCCTCGTCGTCGACTGGCAGGACTACGACCGGGTCTACGACGAGGCCGGGCTCATCCCGCCCAAGGACCACACGCCGGTCGTCGAGGACTGGATCGTCTACGACGACGGCGACCAGGCGCCAGGTCGGCTATGCGACGAGCTTCATGTACTCGCCGATGCTCCAGCGCCACATCGCGATCGCCCGGGTCCGCCCCGAGCTCGCGAAGCCCGGCACGAGGGTGAAGCTCGAGTTCACCGTGGACCATCACTACGAGCAGGTCGCCGCGCACGTCGCCCGGCTGCCGCTCTACAACCCGGAGCGAAAGACGGCCTGAGATGACGACGAAGACGAAGACGCCCGCCAAGTCCACGAACGAAGCCGCGCCAAGGGCCCAGCGCTCGACCACACGCGTCGCGCGCCGACCGGACCTACGACGCCATCGTCATCGGCGGCGGCCACAACGGCCTCGTCAACGGCGCCTACCTCGCGAAGTCGGGCCTGCGGACCCTGATCCTGGAGCGGCGCCACCTCGTCGGCGGCGCCGCCATCACCGAGGAGCTGCGTCCCGGCTTCTGGTTCACCACCTTCTCGTACGCGCTCTCGCTCCTCCGGCCGCAGATCATCCAGGACCTGGAGCTCACCAAGCACGGCTTCATGCCGCTGCTCATGTCGTCCACGTTCGCTCCGATGGAGAACGGCGACTACCTGTGGCTGACCAAGGACCACGGCCAGAACCTCAAGGAGATCGCCCGCCACAGCAAGCACGACGCCGACGCCTACGAGCAGTACAGCCATCGACCTGGACATGGTCTGCCAGGCGCTCAAGCCGCTGCTCGACCAGGCGCCGCCCGACATCTTCAGCGACGACCCGGAGGAGCTCCTCGCGCTCGCCGAGCTGGGCCAGCGGTTCCGCCGGATGGACAAGCGCACCCTGCACAACGCCGTCCGCCTGCTCACCGGCAGCGCCGCCGACTTCCTCGACGACTACTTCGAGTCCGACATCCTCAAGGGCTACCTCGCGAGCTCGAGCATCATCGGCACCAAGGTCGGGCCGCGCTCGCAGGGCTCGGGGCTCGTGCTGCTCTACCACTCGCTGGGCGAGCACGACGGCGAGTTCGGCGCCTGGTCGTTCCACAAGAAGGGCAACGGCGGCTTCACCCAGGTGCTCGCCCGCGCGGCGGCAGTCGTTCGGCGCGGAGATCCGCCTCGAGTCGCCGGTCGTCGTCGGTCATCACGAAGAACGGCCGGGCCACCGGCGTCGCCCTGACCGACGGCACCGAGTTCTACGCGGACACGGTCGTGAGCGCCCTCGACCCACGCCACACGTTCCTCGAGCTCGTCGACCCGCGCGAGCTCCCCGACGACCTCGTCGAGACGCATCCGAGCGCTTCCGCTTCCAGGGCACGTCGTCGAAGGTGAACTTCGCGCTCGACGGGCTGCCGGAGTACCCGGCCCTGCCCGGCCGCGGGGACATCTTCCGCGGCTTCACGAACATCGGGCCGTCGATGGACTACCTCGAGCGCGCCTTCGACGAGGCCAAGTACGGCTGGTACAGCTCGCGGCCGTACATCGACGGCGCGATCCAGAGCACCATCGACCCGGACATGGCGCCTCCCGGCAAGCACGTCATGTCGTGCTTCATCCAGTACACCCCGTACCAGCTGCGCGAGAGCGACTGGGACACCGAGAAGGAGAACCTGGGCGACACCGTGCAGCGGACGCTCGAGTCGTTCTTCCCGGGCTTCGGCGACCTCGTCCTCCAGCGCGAGGTCGTGACGCCGCTCCACATCGAGCGGACGGTCGGGCTCTCGGAGGGCAACATCTTCGCCGGCGAGTTCCTCGCGCCGCAGATGTTCTTCTTCCGCCCGGCGCCGGGCTGGTCGCAGTACCGCACGCCGATCGACGGCTACTACCAGTGCGGCTCGGGCACCCATCCGGGAGGCTGCGTCATGGGCGCCCCCGGCAAGCTGGCCGCCGGGCAGATCCTCAAGGACCGCGCGAAGGCGGGAGCGACGGTCTAGGGGTTCGCGACTCGCCCGACCCAGCGACCTCGTCTCTGGCGCATCGGCGACTCAGGGCTCGGCGACCCGAGGCACCTTCCGTCCTCGTGCCCACGTGAATCCCGGACGCGATCGTGAAGGCCGACAGCCCGGAGATTCGGCCGATCTGCTCTTGCGCGCCACTCGCCCCACGACTCGTGCGCACGTTCCCTGCCGCCGGCCTGACCTAGGCGCGGCCGGGCCAGCGTGGCGGGCGTGGCTGGGACTTGGGCAGGCCCCACCACTCGGTGCGGACCGGCGAGAAGACGTCGATGACGACCGCCCCGTCGGGGCCGGCCACGGCGTCGTGCCGCCGTTCCGAGGGGATGCGCCAGGTGCCGCCCGGACCGAGTGTCCGTGTCTCGCCATCCACCTGGAACGTGATCGAGCCTTCGAGACAGATCCCGAGCTGCTCATGTCCGTGGTGGTGGTCGGGCACGATGGCCCCGGGTGCCAACTCGATGACGGCGAGGCTGGCCCGCTCGCCGGCGACGACCCGTGCCTGGACCGCATCGCCCCATACATCGAGGGCGGGGATATCGGTGATATCGACGAGATAGCCGTCGTGGTCGCCCATCGTTCCCTCCAGGTCGCATGCTGTCGGGAGGAAGGGTAGCGGCCCGCCGGCGGCCGGAGGGAGGGGATCGGCCGCCCGCGGTCCGGATGCGAGCGGCCGCCCGCCCCCAGGTTCGGGCGGCCGCTCGTTGGGGGAAAGCCGGTTACTGGCCGATGAGCTTCCCATCGGCGCCGATCACGAACCACTTGCTGTTGAGGCCCTGGCCGTTCGTGTCGCCCGCGGCCGCGTCGCCGGCGAAGTAGTACAGCGGCCAATCCCCGTACTTGAGCTGCTTGGTGCCGTCGGTTCGGTCGACCGTGGTCAGGAGGGCGGCGTCGAGACCAGCTCCCGCCGCCGGGGTGCCCTCGGGCACGACCGGCGGCCAGTTCTCGGCGCAGGCGTCGTAGCACGTCGGCGTTCCGGCGCTATCGGGCGTGAAGGCGTAGATCGTCTTCCCGCTCTCGTCGCCGGCGACGATGATCTTGCCGAGGGCGTTGTCGACGAGGACGATCGATCCGCCAGCGGCAGCCTCGGACGCCTCGGCGGACGGCTCGGCCGGGGGAGCCACCGATGGGGCGACGCTCGGAGCCGCGGCAGATGGCGCGGTGGTCGCGCCGCCGGAGCTGGAACACGCGGACGCGATGAGCATGACCGGCACGGCGAGGACGAGGAGGGGACGGGGGAAGGTGCGCATGGATGCGTCTCCGATACGGGCTGGCTGACAACCTCGACTACGTCGCGCACGCCGCCGCCGGTTTCCCGATACTGGAGCCCGATGGATTCGAATCGGTACCACTTCGTCACGACCTGGCAGGTGCCGGGGAGCCGTGAGGACATCACCGCCATCCTTGGCGACGCCGAGGGCCTCGCTCGCTGGTGGCCGTCGGTCTACCTGCGGGTCCGGGAGGAATCGCCTGGCGACGAGCGCGGGCTCGGCAAGGTCGTGGACCTGTGGACGAAGGGCTTCCTGCCCTACACGCTGCGCTGGCGGTTCGAGGTCACGAAGTCGGATCCGCCGCATGGCTTCCGCCTGGAGGCCCGCGGCGATTTCGTCGGGATCGGGATCTGGACGCTCACCCCGGTCCGGGCCACCGGCGACGCGCGCGGGCCGCTGACGACCGTCACCTACGACTGGACCGTGATCGCGGAGAAGGGCATCCTCAAGACCTTCTCGATGGTCATGAAGCCGATCTTCTCGGCCAATCACCACTGGGCGATGCGCCGCGGCGAGGAAAGCCTTCGACTGGAGCTCGCCCGTCGTCAGGTCGCTCGCGACCCGTTGCTCTCGACCGCGATCAAGGCGCCGCCCGGTCCGACCTTCCCGCACAACGTGATCGTCCGCCTGGGCCGTCGCGGCTGACGGGAACCGGCCACCCGCTATCCTCCCGACAGGATGCGACCGTGACCACGACCCGTACGACCAGCCCGGCCGCGCCGCGCGGCACCCTGTTCTTCGTCCACGGCGCCAACGAGACCTCGGCCGGGCTGACCCGCAACGTCGCACGGATCCAGGCTCAGATCGCCAAGCGCGGTTGGGACGTCCGCGTGGTCGCGCCCGAGTGGCGTCGTCGATCCGACCTGCGCCTGGGGAATTGGCAGCAGGCCGTGTTCCGTGGCGGCCGCCCGCCTGCCATCACGATCCCAAGCCTGGGGGCGGGCCTGCGCAAGGACGCGGTCCTCAAGATGGTCACCTCGTATTTCGAGTACCGCCGGGAAGCGCTGCTCGACAGCGTCGGAACGCAGTTGCTCGCCGACGTCATCGGCTATCACCGACATCGCGCGTCCATCCACGCCGCGTTGCGGGAGGAGCTGGAGCGGGCCTCGGACGCCGCCGAGACTGCGGGGAGCGGGCCGGTCCTGCCGGTGGCGCTCAGCCTGGGCGGGATCGCGCTCATCGACCTGCTCGCGGACTGGCCGGACGCCCCGGTGGAGGCGTGCGTGACCGTAGGCTCCCAGGCGCCGCTGCTCTACACGTTCGATGCCCTGCCGGCGTTGCCCTACGACGAGGTGGATCCGCCGCACCTCGCCGTCCCGTGGCTGAACATCTACGACAGCCGCGACTTCCTGTCGTTCGTCGCCGAACCGCTCTTTCGCCGTCGCGACGGCCTGGCGAGCGTCGTGGACCTGCGGGTGCACTCGGGCAAGGACTTCCCCAAGTCCCACAGCACGTACTGGGAGCTGCCGGCGGTCTGGGACGCGATCGCCACGGCCTTCACATGGCGCCGGACCGAGCGACTGACCGTCCGACAGGCACGCGCCCTTGGCTTCGAGGCGCGAAAGGCGCCAGCACGCCCGACCGACTGACCACGACCGGGCGACTGGCAGGCCCCGCCCTCATCCCTTCGACGGACCCGCGACCACATCCACAGGACGATGCCCAGCTCGAGGCCCGGGACGTACCCTGACCGCGTGACCGCCCTGCCCGTCGCCGAGGAGGCCCGTCCCCGCACCCGCCTGACGCCGTTCGTCATCGATGCGACCCTGGCGTTCGGGCTGGCCGCGGTGTCGCTGATCTCGCTGTTCGGGGGCGCCTCCGACGTCGGTGGCCGGGATCCGCTGAGCGTCGCCCTCCTGCTCCTGGAGTCCCTCCCGCTCCTCGTCCGACGGCGATACCCGATGGCCGTCCTCGTCGTCACGTTCGGGGCGACCATCGCGCACGTGCTGCTCGCCCCGGCCGATTCCAGCCTCAACGAGGGCTTCGGTTCGCTCGTCGCCCTCTATTCCGTGGCCGAGCGACGGGACCGCCGGACGTCCGTGCCCGCGGCGCTGATCGTCGGCGCGCTCTTCGCGGCCGTCATCGTGGGCCGAGGCGGGATCCCGACCGGCCTGCAGGGCCTCCTCCAGACCCAGCTCGCGGTGGTCCTCGCCTGGGCGTTCGGCGATCTGTCCCGGACGCGCGGCCTGTTCGCGGCCGTCCAGGAGGATCCGCGCGCGCCTGCTGGAGGCGGAACGCGAGGAGCGAGCCCGCAACGCGGTCCAGGCGGAGCGCGACCGGATCGCCCGCGAGCTCCACGACGTGGTGACCCATCATGTGAGCGTGATCGTCATCCAGGCCGGCGCCGGGCTGCGTGCCCTCGACCGCCGACCCGACCAGGCCCGAGCCGCGTTGGAGGCCGTGGACCGGACCGGCCGCGAGGCGCTCACCGACATGCGTCGGATGCTCGGCATCATCGGCGACCCGACCGCCGGCGCCGGGGGCGATGTCGGCGGTGGGGACCTCGCGCCACAGCCCGGACTGGACCGACTGGGTGAGCTCGTGGAACAGGTGCGCTCGGCCGGACTCGCGGTGGAGCTATCCGTCGCCGGCGAGCGCCGGCCCCTGGATGCCGGCGTGGAGCTCTCGGCCTATCGGATCGTCCAGGAAGCCCTGACCAACGTCCTCAAGCACGCCCACGGCGCTCGAGCCCGCGTCGACCTGCGCTACGGCGCCCGCGCGCTCGAGATCACCGTGACCGATGAAGGCGGCTCTGGCCGGCGCGATCTCGGCGAGCCGACCCATGAGGGACGCGGCCTCATCGGCATGACCGAGCGAGCAGCATTGTTCGGCGGCACCCTCGAGGCGGGCCCGACCCCGACGGGATTCCGCGTCGTCGCCCGCCTGCCGATCGATGCCGCAGCGGCCTCGGCAGCCCCGGCGGCCCCGGCGGCCTCAGCCGGCTCGGCACCATGACGACCGCCGTCCTGCTCGTCGACGACCAGCAGCTCGTCCGCACGGGTTTCCGGATGATCCTGGAGGACGAGGCCGATATCGAGATCGTGGGGGAGGCCGCAGACGGTCGACTGGCGGTGGACCTTGCCGAGCGGCTCCGTCCCGACGTCGTCGTGATGGACATCCGGATGCCCCTCATGGACGGCATCGAGGCGACCCGCCGCATCGTCCGCGACGGCCGTGCCCCGGACACCCGCGTCCTCGTGCTCACCACATTCGATGCCGACGAGAACGTCGTGGAGGCACTGCGCGCCGGCGCCAGCGGCTTCCTGCTCAAGGACGTCACCCCGACCGATTTCGTCGCTGCGATCCGGATCGTCGCCGCCGGCGACGCCCTGCTCGCGCCGGGGATCACCCGCCGCCTGCTGGACCGCTACGCCGATCGACTCCCGCCCGTGGATGCCGGGCGGAGCGCGGAACTGCGCGACCTCACCGATCGGGAGCTGGAGGTCCTCCGGCTCATCGCCCGCGGCCTGTCCAACCGCGAGATCGCCGGGCAGCTCGTGCTGGCCGAACCCACCGTCAAGACCCACGTCTCGCACGTCCTCGACAAGCTCGACCTCCGCGACCGTGCCCAGGCCGTCGTCCTCGCCTATGAGGCGGGGCTGGTCCGGCCCGGGTCGATCGACGCGCCTGAGCCCGGCGCCGGCGACCGCCCCGACCGCAGCTGAGCCCAGCTGGGCACAGCCGAGCGCGACGGACCGCCGACGCACAGGACGCCTCCCGTCGGCCATGGACGGATGACGATGTCCGGCCGTCCGGCGACCGATACCAGGGGATGAGTCGCGACCCACGCGACCGCGCCGCATGGCTCGCGCGGTTCGAGCCGACGGGCTGACGACACCTGCCTCCCCGTCCCCGACGCTGATGGCCATCACGGACGAACCCGTTCGTGCCACACGGAGACCATCAGCATGACGAACGCAACGGCGATCGCGACGGCCGGCCTGACCAAGCACTACCCGGGGGTCGCGGCCCTGACGGACCTCACCCTGGAGGTCCCGAGCGGCTCGATCTACGGCTTCCTCGGGCCCAACGGCGCCGGGAAGTCGACCACGCTCAAGCTGCTCGCCGGGCTGACCAAGCCGACGCGTGGCAGCGCGTCAGTCGTCGGGATCGGCATCGAGGCCGGTCCGGCCTACCGCCGCGAGGTCGGTTACCTCGCCCAGGACCCGCGCTTCTACGACTGGATGACCGGTCGCGAGACCCTGCGGTTCATCACCTCGCTCTATCCGGACGGCGCCCGCGCCGACGAGGGCACGATCGATGCGACCCTGGCCCGGGTCGGCCTCGCCGACGCGGCGAACCGCAAGACCAGCACGTACTCCGGCGGGATGCGCCAGCGACTGGGCATCGCCCAGGCCCTCATCGGGTCGCCGTCGGTGCTGCTGCTCGACGAGCCCGTCAGCGCCCTCGACCCGCTGGGTCGCCGTGAGGTCCTGGACCTCATGCGCGAGCTGCGCGGCGAGGTCACCGTCTTCTACTCCACCCACATCCTCGAGGACGTCCAGCGAGTGAGCGACCACGTCGCGATCCTCGACGGCGGCCGACTCATCAAGGCCGCGCCCACGGCGGCGCTGCTGGAGAGCTTCGAGCGCGACCAGTTGCGGGTCGTCATCGGCGGTGGCGACGACGCCACGGCCGTGGCCCTCGCCTCCGTCCCGGGCATCGCCTCGGTGGAACCCACCGACCGCGATGGGGACCTGCGCACCTACCACGTCCGCATCGAACCGGGTGCCACCACGGCCGTCCAGGCGCGGATCACCCGCTTCGGCGCCGACCACGACCTCGCCATCCTCGAGAACCACGTCGAACGCGTGGACCTCGAAGACGTCTTCCTCCGCCTCATCGACACCAAGGAGCGTGCGGCATGACCGCCTCGACCATCAGCACCGTTCCCGCGTCCCGCGCGTTCGCCACGGACCGCGCCCTCGCGGGTGTCCGCCCCCTCATCCGCAAGGAGTTCGCCGACTGGCGCCACGGCAAGCGGATCTGGGTGATCCTCGTCGTAAGTGCCGTCTTCATGGCCCTCTCGGCGGCGAATGCCTGGATCCAGTCCTGGATCATCGCCAACCTGCCGGCCGATGCGACGGTGCCGGACCAGCCCATCAGCCTGGCCCCGCTCGACAACGTGTTCGCGGCCGTGGGCTCGCAGATCTTCGTCGTCGCCGCGATCTTCGCGGCGTCGGGTCTCCTGATCGCCGAGCGCGATCGCGGCACCCTGGCCTGGATCGCGTCCAAGCCCATCGCTCGCCCGGCCATCTGGATGGCCAAGTGGGTGGCCGGCGCGACGGTCGTCTCGGTGGTCGCGGTGGCGATCCCCTTGGCCGTGACCATCGCCGTCGTGACCGGTCTCTACGGCGCCCCGGCCGTCCTGCCGATCGTCGCCCTGACCGCGGGCATGGTGGCCATGGTGACGCTGTTCGTCGCGGTCGCGCTGACGGTCTCGACCGTGGTCAACAACCAGGCCGCAGTCACGGCGATCGGCTTCGCGGTCCTGTTCCTGCCGGCGGTCGTCGTGGCCCTGCTTCCGTTCGACATCGAGCCCTTCCTGCCGACATCGATCCTCGGCTGGACGGTCGGGTTCGCCACCGGCGCATCGGTGGGGTTCATCACCCCGATCGCCTGGGCGGTGTCGCTGGTGGGCCTCGCAGTCGTGGCCGCGAACCGGATGGCGGCGATGGAGCTCTAGCCGGCCTGACCCGCCCGATCCGCTCCGACACCCGGTCGAGTCCGCTCGGCCGGGTGTCGCCATGTGTCGGAGCGCGTCCGCCGCTACCCTGACCCGCGATGGAGATCACACGCCAGACGGCCCGCCGCTACATCCTGGGCCGGCAGGGTCTGTGGCCGGGACGTCGCTGGCAGGGCCTGCGCGGCACTGATTCGGCGATGCGCGCGATCGAGCACCTGCAGCTGGACCCGCTCGCGATGATCGCGCGCGCTCACGACCTGATCCTCGCGAGCCGCGTGATCGATTACGCCATCGACGACTGGGCGACCCTGACCTACGGGAAGCGGCGATTCTTCGAGTGGGGTGGCTGGCTGGTCGTTCGGCCCATGGACGAGCTCCCGCATTGGCGCGTCCTGATGCAACGAGAACGCGACAACGGGCATCTCGCGTCGTTGGCCAACGAGCACGCCGCCGCCATCGAGGAGATGCGAGCGGTGTTGGCCACGGGTCGGGAGGTCTCCAACCGCGACTTCGCGATGCACGAGCGGACCCGTGTGGACCACTACCGCGGCCGCAAGGACAGCGCGATCGCGCTCCACTACCTGTGGCGGACCGGAGAGGCGATGGTGACGCGTCGCGAGCGGTTCGAGCGGGTCTACGCCCGGACGGACCGGGTGGCGCCGCGCCGGTTCATCCACGAGTCGGATCCTGCCGTGGCCGATGACGCGATCCTGCGCAAGTACGCCGCGGCCGAGGGTCTGACCCGGTTCCCGGGGATGACCAACTTCCTGCGCCGGCCGGTGACGTCGGCGGAGTTGGCCGACTGGCGCGAGCGACGGCTGGCCGACGGCGACCTGCTCGAGGTCCGCGTTGAGGGTTGGGCCGGCCCGCGCTGGGCGCCCGGCGCGGACGCGGAGATCCTTGCGACCCTGGAGCGTGGCCGCGTGCCTCGGCGCTGGCGCCCACTCGACACGACCACGGACGAGGAGGCGGTCTTCCTCTCGCCGCTGGATCCGGTGAGCGCGCGTGGCCGGGCAAAGCCGCTCTTCGACTTCGACTACACGTGGGAGGTCTACACGCCGGCCGAGAAGCGGCGGTACGGCTACTACGTGCTGCCGGTGCTGTGGGGCGACCGGCTCGTGGCCCGCTTCGATGCGCGCCTGGATCGCCCCAGCCGCACCCTCGTCATCCTGGGCCTGTGGCTGGAGGACGACCGCCTCGCGTCCGACGAGGCGTTCATCGAGGCGTTCGCCCGCGGCATGACCCGGTTCGTCCGTTTCCTCGACGCCGATGGCGTCACGGCCGACGCGGTCACGCAGCGGGCGATCCGCGCCCGGTTGGTCAGTCCACCCGGTTGATCACGAACGGGTTCTGGAGCGGGTGGTTGCCCTTGGCGCCGATCCAGATCCGGCTCGTCGGCAGGAGGACCCCGTTCATGGACCCGCCGACCTGGAGTCGATCGGCACAGGCGGTCCGGAAGTCGATCCCGTCGACGTGCCCGTGGTTCACGAATCGGTAGGTGAGGGTCAGCTTGTCGGCACTGAGGCTGATGCGGTCACCGGCCTCGAGGGCGATGCCCGTCGCACGGATCGGCTTGTTGGCATGGATGCGGCCACTGAAGACGGCCTGGACCGAGGTCCCCTTGGTCACGCGCAGATGCCAGCCACGCGCGTCGTGCCAGAGGTAGTCACCGGCGCGGGCGCCGGCCTGGTAGGTGGCGGGCTTGCCCTGGACGGAGGTCGGCCAATGGCCGGCACATCCGACGTCGTCGCCGGTGGTCGTCGGGATCGCCGCAGCGACGGCGCCCGGCGCCAGCATCGCCAGGGCCAGTCCGATCACGCCGGCCAACGCGGCGAGACGCGATCGATGCGGGGATGCCGTGGATCGGCGTCGTTCGAGTGAGGCGGTCGACATCGGTGGGCTCCTGTCCTGTGGGCTGATGGCGTCGACGCGGGTCGTCGACGATCGAGCCTCAGGCTAGGCAGCGAGCTGTCAAGAACGGATCAAGAGGGCAGCTGACGGGTTGTCGATTCCGTCGTCGGCCGTTCGTCGGACCCATGACGGCGGCAGACGACCGCGGCGACGGTGCCTCGAAGGAGTTCGACCCATGGCCAACTACGTGCTCGTGTACCACGGTGGCTCGATGCCGGAATCCCCGGAGGAGGGGATCAAGGTGATGCAGGCCTGGACCGATTGGTTCGGGACCATCGGACCAGCCCTCGTCGACGGCGGCAATCCCGCCTCGCAGACGAAGACGATCTCGGCCGACGGCTCGGTCCGCGACGAGGCGAACGGCCCGTCGGGCTACTCGGTGATCAAGGCCGACTCGATCGATGCCGCCGTGGCCATCGCCAAGGGCTGCCCGGTCCTGGCGGGTGGTGCCTCGGTCCAGGTCGTGGAGACCTTCGAGGCGATGTGACCCGATCGTCCCTGGACGAACGACGACCCGGATCGACTGACGATCCGGGTCGTTTCGTTATCGGCTGATCCGCTGGGGCCGGCGAGCCGGCCCCGACGTCAGACGGCTGGGGTCAGCCGCGCTGGCTTCGGAAGCAGTCGCTGCAGTAGACGGGCTTGCCGCTGGTCGGGCGGAACGGGACCTGGGCTTCCTTGCCGCAGGACGAGCACGTCGCGGAGAACATCTCGCGAGGTCCCCGGTCGTAGCTGCCACCACCACCGCCGCCGTAGCTGCCGGCGCCGCTGGAGTAGCCGCCACCGTACGAGCTGCTGCCGCCGCCTTCCGCGTTCCGAGCCGACTTGCGGCTGGCGCGGCAGGAGGGGCAACGGCGCGGCTCGGTGAAGCCACGCTGCGAATAGAAGTCCTGCTCGGACGATGTGAAGACGAATGTCTGTCCACAGTCCGCGCAGGTCAGGTTCTTATCGTTGTACAAAGAAAGGACTCCTTCTCGATGACCGGCGCGGGCCCATCGGGTTCTCGCGTCAGTCGTGAGAGGAGTCCGAGAATTTGCGTCGTGTCACGTTCGTTTCGTCGCGGGCGGTCCCGCAACGCTCGTGCATGGTACACGGCAACCGTCGTTCGCACCACCCCCGAAGAATTGGCGCCTCCATCGCGCGCTGGTCGGGTTCCCGTACGATGCCGACGTGGCCCTCCCCAAGGCGCGCCGCGCGACGCGCGTCTCGCTCCCGCTCGTCGGCGCGTTCGTCGTCGGCGCGATCGCGTATGGCGGGCTGTACACGTTCCCGGCCATCTCCCTGGCCTTCGGAGCGGAATTCGGGATCAATCGGACGCTGGCGGTCACGCCGTGGACGATGTTCCTGCTCGTCACCGCCATCGCGAGTCCGCTGCTGGGACGGGCCTATGACGAATTCGCCGACCGCGACCTCCTGACCGCGTCGATGGTGCTGTTGGCGGCGGGTTGGCTCGCGGTCTACCTGGCGCCGGGTATCTCGCTGATCATCCTGGCCTACGCGGTGTTCCACGCTCTGGGCCTGCAACTCGCGTTCCTGGGGACCTCGACCGCGATCGCGCGTCGGTACGCGGGCATGTCCGGGCTCGCCCTCGGCATCGCCTATGCCGGCCCGGGCATCGGCGTGGCGATCGCCCTGCCCGTGGCTGCGCAGCTCATCGCGACGGCTGGCTGGCGGTCGACCTCACTGGTGTTCCTCGCGTCGTGCCTCATCGGGATCGCCTTCGTCTGGATGATGACCAGCGGACCGGCCATCGTGGTCCCGGCGCCGGGTGCGAAGCGGCCGCGCCGGACGGCGCCGAGCCTGGATGCCGCCGGGGCGACCGACCCGGGCGTGGGACGAGAGCGGCCCCTTCGCGTGGGGGAGCCGATCAGCGAGGGCCAGACCGAGCTCCGAGCCGCCGAGTCCGAGGTCGCCACGCGAGCGCGTGGCCTCCATGAGACCTCGGCGCCGGGCGCGGTATCGGCCGCGCAGGAGATCCCACCGACGGGCAGTGGCGAGCGCCGGTACAGCGTCCGGCGGACCGTCCGAACGCGCCGGTTCTGGATCCTGTTCGCGGGGGCCGCCGCGATCGGCGTGTTCGATGAAGGCGTCCTGCAGGCTTTCCTCCCATCCGCGGTCGGGGCCGGACTCGCCAGTGGCGTCGCCGCCGCCGCCCTTGGGATCCAGGCGCTCGCCTACGTCGCGGGGCAGGTCATCGGTGGCTTCCTGTCCGATCGCGTCGGCCGGCGGATCGTCGGGTTGGTGGCGGCCGTGATGGTGGGTGGGGCGGTCATCGCGGCCATCGGGCTGGTGGCCGTGGATCCGCGCCTGGCGGTCTTCGGCATCGCCCTCCATGGCGTTGGCACGGGCGCGACGATCGCGGTCCGCTCAGCCGCCTTCGGCGACGTGTTCGGTGGCCCCAACTTCGGGACGATCTTCGGGCTGCTCGCGGTGGCGTACCCGATCGGTGGCGCCGCGGCGGTGTACATCGGCGCCGGCGTCGTGGATGCGACGGGTTCCTACGCGCCACTCGTGCCGGTGGTGCTCGTGGCGGTGGCCGTGTGGGCGACGGCGCTGTGGGTCGCCGGACCTCGACGCGATCGAGCCTCGCGACGGCCGTCGAGCGGGATGCCTGCCACGGGCTGACGGGCTCGGCGCCGTCGCCGATCGTGGGGCTATGGCTGCGAGCCATCGATCTCCGGTCGAACGCGGGTCATCGACGACGGGGAGCCATGGGACCGGCGCTGGCGGGCCGCCAGCGAGCCGCGGATGGACCGGGGAGGGGAGTGGCTGCGACCGCCGGACGCGCCCGGCGGTCGCTCACCCTTCAGCCCTGGAAGTTCGCCGCGGCTGCAAGCAGCACGGCGATCACCAGGCCGACGTTGAGCACCGCGCGCGCAGCGACCTGCACCCGCGGGGAGACCTGGACCGTCAAGGTCCACCTCCTGTTCGGCAGCCCGGCTACCTGCGTGAGGCCCGTGGCTTTGCGTCCCCGCCTCGCGACGGGTTTGCCATTGTCGGATCGGTCGCAGCCGGGGACGGCGTTGACCGACCGCACCAGCCTACGCGCGCACGCGACGGCGGCGCCAGAGGCCTACTCGGGCCAGGCCCATGACCGTACTGTCGGCGGACCCCCGACGACGGCGCGACGGCGCGCCGTCGCGGATCCGCCGATCCGGACCGACGGCTACTCGACCGAGCGCCGCAGGAACGCCGCCATCTGCCCGCGTGTCACCACGCTCGTCGGGCAGTAGGTCGTCGGCGTGCAGCCGGTCGTGATGTTCGCCTTCCGCAGCCGGTTGATGTTCTGCTCGTGGGTGTTGCCCGTATCGTCGGTGAAGTAGTCGGTGGTCGTCGCCGGCAGGTCGAGCGCCCGCGTCAGGAACGAAGCCATCTGGTCGCGCGTGACCGATGCCGTCGGGCAGTACTTGGTCGGCGCGCAGCCGACCGTGATGCCGGCCTTGCGCAGCGCGTTGATGTCTGCCTCGTGCGTCGTGCCCGTGTCGTCGGTGAAGTAGTCCGTCGTGCTCGCCGGCAGGTCGAACGCCCGGACGAGGAACGACGCCATCTGCGCTCGGGTCACCGACGCATCAGGGCAGTACTTGTTCGGGGCACAGCCGACGGTGATGCCGTGCTCGTAGATCCACAGGATGTCGTTGCGGAACGTGTTAGTCAGGGTGTCCGCGAAGTAGACGGTGACGTAGTTGGACTTCGTCTCGCTGTCGCTCCCGCCCAGGTTCGACGCCGTCAGCTTCACGCTGAAGTGGCCGGGCGTCGCGTATTGGTGGCTCGGGTTCTGCGTGGTCGCCGTCCCCGTGTCGCCGAACGTCCACGCCCACGTGGTCGGGCCATTGGACGAGCTGTCCGTGAACGCGACCGTGAGCGGCGATCCGCCGGTCCGTGGGGTCCCGGCAAAGTCAGCCACCGGAGCCGTCGGGCAGGCCGCGCCCGTGCAGTTGTGCAGGTAGCGACGGTTGGGGATGTCGGTCGCGACGACCAGGATCCCGCTCGCCTCGGTCACGTTCTGCTTGGTCGAGGTCGCGTCGTTGATCGTGACATCGGCTTCGCTCTCGATGAACGGGGTCCCGACCGAGGCCGTCCCGAAGTTCAGCGTGTCCAGCGGCGCCTGCCGGCGCATGATCCTCTGGTCGCCGTCGGTGGCGAGCGTGGGATCGGTCAGGAAGACGTTCGCCTTGTCGGCGACCGGGTCCAGGACCAGGACGGGTCGCGTCCCCTTGACGGTCACGGTCGTGACCGTGTGCGTCTCCCAGCTGCCGACCGTGTTGGCTGCGCCGTTCCGCCGCAGGACCGCGATGAGCGGATCGCTTCCGTTGGGTCCCGGGTCGGCGTCACGGCCGGTCTTCACGGCGGCAACGAGCCGGCCGTTGGCGTCGGTCTTGAGGCTCATGTGGTCGTCGGCGGTGTACGAGTTCGGCCCGCCGAGCGCGGTCTCGCGTGCCTGCCAGACGCCATCCGCGGCCGAGTCGAGGTGGGCGGCGAAGTAGAACGCGTCGTCGGTCGGATTCTGGTTGCCCCAGAACACGCCCATCGCCTCGACGCCGCCGGCGCTGATGCGGACGATCGCCGCGTCATCGGCGGCCGTGATGTCGTTGCCCATCCCGGGCAGGTCGAACGGTGCGCTCCACGTGACCGCGGAATTGGTCGACGTCGTCAGCTTGACGCGGCCGGCCTGGGTGAACGCGACCCACAGCTCACCGCTGTTGTCGAGCCCGATGGTGGCGTAGCCGGTGCCGGTGCCCGTGTCCGCGATCGTCTTGGGGAATCCGGAATCGAGCGAGTAGGCGTTGGTATTGGTGTTGTACGAGTACCGGTAGATGCGCAGACCCGTGGTCCCGTGGGCCGACGCGACATACAGCTTCGATCCGCTCCACAGCACGTCCGCGTGCGACCGGTTGCGGTTGTCCACCGGCACGCCGGTATTGGTCCAGTCCTGGGATCCGGTATCGAAGCGCCAGATGCGGAAGACCGCGTTGGGCGTCGACTTGGGATCGAACAGCACGCCCCACCATCGCCCGTCGTTGAACCAGAGCTTGCTCTGGTGTCGGGCGGCCGTGACATCGTCCGCGCCTGGGGCGTTCGGATCGTTGTACTGGTGGTCGCCATAGCCGACCGTCACCGGTTCGCCGGCCCGGGTGGGCACGGCTCCGAGGGTGGCGCTCAGGGCGAACGCCAGGGCGGCGATCGTCACGGGCAAGGCGTAGCGGCGGCGGCGGCGGTCAGTACGAGTCATCACTTCCATCTCGATAAGTGCATCGGGGCCCGCGCGATAGGTGCGTCGGGTGGGGCATCGTAACGTGGTATCGCGCAGATGTGTCATTCGTACCTGGCCTCAGGCGCGAACGAGTGTGGACAGCTGGCAACATCACCCCGCGCCGGGACCTGGAGACGGCACTTGACGGCCGTCGAGGGTGCAGGCCCGTCGGCACGAGCTCGGCTAACGCGGCTTCCCGTCGCGCAGCGTCGCGATCGACTTTTCGATGCGGCGCTGCCGCGTCTCATCGGTCTTGGCGCCCTCGATGTTGAGGACGTGCCACGACCGGTTGCTGTACGAGAGCCCATCCCACGTCGTGCGAGCGGCCGGCTCGGCATCGAGGGCGGCCCCGAAGTCGGGAGGCACGGTGACCTCGCGCGGGGCGGTGTCGAGCTCCAGGTCCACGTCGAGCTCGTCGCCCGCCTTGACCCCGGATGCCGCGCGGTGTTCGGCGCTGACGCCGAGCAAGTACGTGTCGCCGTAGATGGCGACGGTGTTGCGGTACGTGTAGGTGCCGTTGAGCGTCACGACGACCGGCGGCCGCTTCCCGGCGCCGAGCGACTCGACGACCTCGGGTGGGACGACGAAGCCGGTCGCGGTCTTGCCCGCGAGGTTGAGTGTGGTTCGGAATCGCATGGTCGAAGTATGACGCGAGCGATCGCGTCGTCAGATCGCTAGTCGCGCACGGACTCCGCGATGGACACGTCGCGGACGATGAGCACGAGCACGAGGATCGCACCGCCGAGGACGGCCGCCGGGGTCAGGTACTCGACGAATGGCGCGCCCGACGCCCGAAGCGGCCCCTCGAGACCACCGAGTGCCGCGACGACCGCGACGACGAGCAGCCCGAGCAGGACGGCGATGACGTAGATCGCGACGCGCGACGACGGTCTAGAACGGCCGCCTCGGAACCACTGGCGCTCGGCCGCATCCCAGGCGTTCCAGCGCCACATCCCGAGGCTGACCACGAGCCGGACCGCGATCACCGCGAACGCGACGTCCACGACCCAGCGGCGGGCTTCGTCGTCGACGATGAACGTGATCAACCCGGCGCCGAAGGCCACGATGACACCGCCCATGATCACGGTGCTGACGAGTGTCGCCGGGATCCGCCGATCGCTGTGCTCGGCGCGCCATCGATACACCGTGTACGAGCCGATCACGATCCCGACGACCACGGCCGCGATGGCGCGCGCGTCGGGCGGCAGGTCGACGCCGGGGATGGCCCCCAGGCCGAAGAACGCCGCCCATGCCGCGACCGGCACGACGGCCGAGGTCAGCGCGTCGGCGATGGCGGCGCCGGCCGGCAGGCGCGACCAGCCACCGACCGGGATGAACGCCCACATGGCGGCGATGGCGATGAGCACGATCGCGAGGCCTCGGGTCAGGCGCCCGGCGAGGTCCTGTCCCGGGAGCGGCACGGTCTCGACCGTCCACGCATGGAGCGACGCCCCGAGTTCGTGGAACGGGAGCACGTCGTAGTTCGCGGCCAGGATGTCCGACGGCGCGTCGAGGACGGCCGCCTGCCCGATGTCGCCCGCCGTGATGCCGGCGGCGAAGAGGATCGCGACGAGCGGGCCGACGAGGGCGAGCCGCCCCCACAGCGATCGCATCGCGACCCGGCTCTCCCGCCGGCGGACGCCGTCGCGGTCGGACCGTCCCGGGTCGTCGCGACCGAACCGCGAGACGGTGCCGGTCCCGGCAGCTCGTTCGATCTCGGTCATCACCGGCAGGACGAAGCTCTCGTCGTTGGCCCAATAGGCGCCATGGTCGTCGCGGATGCTGCGCAGGTTCGTGATCTCGATGGCCGCGTCCCCGGCCGGGGCCGTGGCCGGGTCGAGGTCGGACGGTCTGGCGAAGGGCGCCGGGTCATGCGAGCCGTAGAAGTCGCGCCACCGACCCACTCGCAACTGCGACCGCTCCGCGACCGGCAGGATGCGCGACACCGACGGCAAGAGCTGGCGGCTGGCCGCGGTCGGGCTCGAGGCCCTCCAGGCGCCGCCCGAGCTCGATCGCCTGGCCGTGGGTGATCAGCGTGTCGACGCTGGCCGACAGGGCGGGGTCGCTCAGGGTCATGTACGCCACGATCGTCCCGCCCGAGTGGGCGATGACGACGATCCGTTCGCAGCCCCGCGACCGGAGATCGCCGATGGCGTCGTCGAGCGAGCGGCGGACCGTGGCCGACTGGACGGGATCGCGCACCAGCGAACGGGCATCGCCCCACCACCCGACGAGGAACCGCTCCCCCTGGCCGTAGGCCACGAAGTCCTTGGCCGCCGGGATCGGCAGGATCGCGAGGATCGAGCGCAGGATGGCGTAGCCCAGGAGGACGAATGACGTCAGCGCGGACACGAACACGCCGAGCCAGAGTTCGCCCGCGATGCGCACGGGCGCCTGCAGGATGGGCGGCGCATTGCGCCCCAGGATCCCCTGCACGACCCGGCCGACGACGCCCTCCCGCCCGGTCCAGTCGATGAGGAGGCGCAGGGTCGGCGGCTCCACCTTGGCCGCCCAGTAGGCCTCGGTGAACGTCCAGCGCTGGGAGGTCGCGCCCTCGATCGCGGGGACGCCCGGGACGCGGAACGTGACGTACGAGGGACGCTCGCCGGTCAGGTCGACATCGGTCGATTCGATGAGGTCGTGCGGCCAGGCGGCGTCATCCGGGTCGAGTTCGCCGTCCGGTAGCCGACTGCGCCAGCCGACGAGCGCTGTGGCGATCGGCCCCGTCCACTCGAGCAGCGTCTGGCCCGGATGCTGGAACCCGATGCCATGGACGCACACGATGCCGACATGGATGGGTGGCTGGACCCCGGGTGGCGTCCCGGCTTCGGCCGTCGCGGGAGCGGCTGGTGGCGCGGCATCGGGCGACGACCCGGGCGGTGGGGCCGACACCGAAGCCGCCCGGCGGGTCTGTGGGACCTTGAGTTGCATCCCCGGATACCTCGTCACGGTCGCGTGCGAGTGGGCCGAGCCTGGCACCCGGTCCGCGGCACGGGACGCCGCGGTCGGGCTGGCCTCGCATCGTCTCCCCGCGACCCGCGGATGGCAATCACCCAGGCGGTCAACGCCGAGCAGCCGATGGAGGCAGGGCGGAACGGATGGCTACGACCGGAGGATCGCCGCGCGTCCTGTCTGCGCCCCGCAACGACTGGATCCGAGGGTCAGGCGAACTCCACACCGGCCGTCCGTGCGTCCTCGGCGAACCGTTCCAGGGCGTCGTCCGTCGTGGCACAGGCCTGCACGAGGCCCATCACCCGGCTGATGCCGAGGCTCCGGTAGGCCGCGAGCTGGTCGACGCGGGCGGCGCCGGCCTCGCCGATGTCGCCCCACCACAGGTGGACCGAGACCGGGCAGCGTCGCCGGATCGCGGCCGATCTCCTCGCAGCGGGTCGCGATCACCGGCAGCGCCTCGGCGACCTCGGCGGGCGACGAGCCCGTCGAGGTTGAGCTCGTCGGCGTGCCGCGCGGCCAGTCGCCAGGTCACGTTGGGGCCGTTGCCGCCGACCATGATCGGGACGCGCGGCTGCTGGATCGGCTTGGGCACGTTGCGGGCGTTCGCGCACGCTGCTGTGCGTGCCCTCGTAGGTGGCGTGCTCGTGCCGGTCGCCGGCGCAGCATCCGCGACGATGACCTCCGAGGTCGTCCTCGAGGCGCGCCAGTCGCTCGCGGCGTCTCCGGGAAGCCGTAGCCGTAGGCCAGCCACTCGTCCTGCTTCCAGCCGGCGCCGATGCCCGAGCTCCATCCGCCCGCCGCTGATGGTGTCCATCGTCGAGATCATCTTGGCCGTGAGGGCCGGGTTCCGGAACGCGGTGCAGATGACGATGTGGCCGAGCCGGACCCGGGCCGTCAGCGCGGCCAGGGCCGCCAGCGACGTGAACGACTCGAAGGTGATCTCGTCGGTCGGGCGAGGCACGGTGTGGAAGTGGTCGAACAGCCAGATCGACTCGAAGCCGAGTCGCTCCGCCTGCTGCGCGACCTCGGTCGTGCGGCGCCAGGCGTCGAGCGGGTCCCAGCCGTCGTACTCGCCGGTCCAGCCCTGCGGGACGATCGCCCCGATCTTCATCTGTCGCCTCCCGATGAACTCGATGACCCCGTTGATCGGCGCCATCCGCCACGCAGGCGGTCCATGACCGGCCCGAATGCCTTGACCCCCGCGAGCGAGTTCGGGCGAAGCTGGACCTGGAGGTGATCGATACCCAGGTCGCCGTAGGCCTGCAGACCCGCGGCGACGGCCTCCGGAGCGCCGCCGAGTCCGCGATCGTCGTGCTGCGGGTCGTGGGCAGCCGCGCTCGTGCGGACGAGGACCTCGGCCGAGCGGGTCATGGTCGCCGGGTCGCGACCGGCCACGCGACACGCGGCGTCGAGCGGCAGCGAGCATCGCCGGCAGCTCGTCGATGCCGCGCATGCCCGCATTCCAGTGGTCCGCCAGCTCGGCCGTCAGGCGAAGCATCCGCGGTTTGGTCGCCCCGACCATGACGGGCAAGCCCGCTGGCCGCGGGCCGCGTGGCTCCAGGCGAGCGGATCGCGTCTGAACGGTGGGGCCGTCATACGTGGATCGGCCCTTGCGGAGCATCGAGGTGATGATCCGAAGGGCGTCTTCGAAACGATCGAAGCGATCGTCGAACGGGACGCCGTAGCTCGTGAACTCCTCTTCGTTCCACCCGGCGCCGAGGCCCAGGATCACCGCGGCCGCCACTGACCTCATCGAGGGTTTCGGCCATCTTGGCCAGGAGCGCCGGCTGGCGGAACGGCGCGGCGAGGACGTACGTGCCGAGTTCGACGCGCTGGGTCGCTGCGGCCAGCGCGGAGAGCAGCGTCCACGATTCCCAGGCGCCGCTCCAGTCACCTCCCGGATCGCCGAACCCGACGTGATCCGAGACCCACACCGCCGAGAAGCCCATCGACTCGGCCGCCTGCGCCATGGCGAGGATGTCCGTCCAGCGCGGCGTCTGGCCGTCCATCGAGCGCTCCACGTAAGGCAGGTTGAGGCCGAGGGTGGGAGCGGTCGTGGCATGGGCTGCGGTCGGTCGGATCATCCGTCCCGCACGCTATCACCCGGCGGCGTCGCACGGTGGGCGTGCGACCGCCTGCCGGGGGCCCGGCAGGCGGTCGGTGGCGCCTCAGGTCCTGATGGCGTCAGTTACAGGTTCGGTGCCGACAGTCGATCCGCTCGAAGTAGTGGCTCTTGGTCCACTGGGCGACCTTCTTGCCGATCCACGCGCCGTCGACATCCGCGGTCCGGAAGTGGAATCCCGTGAGGATCCGGCCGTAGATCGTGTCCTTGATCACGTCGGTGAACCGCGTGTACTGGCGGGTGGACCCCGCGAGGGGCGCCGTGCCCGGGCTGGTCAACGAGAAGGACACGTGGTCGGTCCCGAAGAACAGCCTCGCGCTGTGCATCATCCCGGCGGTGTAGCAGTTGTAGCCGGACGGTTGGTCCGGGTATCCGGGCGTGGGATAGAGCGACAGCCACGCGGTGTCGGGCTGCGTCGCCGTATTCCCGTCGTTCCCGGCGTTGACGATGGCCGTCTGCGGCCGCCAGGAAGCTCCAGGCGGCCTTGTCGTTGAAGCAGCCGATCAGGGCGTCGGCGGACGACATGGAGGTCATCGCGAAGAGCCGGGCCTGCTGCGATGTCGTCAGGTGCCTGGCCACGGCGATCTCGCGGAAGCCCTTGTTCATGTACGGCACCGGGTTCGCCGAGACGAAGCTCGCGAGGAGATCCTCGGCCGGCGTGCGCGTCGACCCGGTCTTGGCGCCCTTGGCCTTGACCTCGGCGAACTCGATGGCGTACTGGGTGCTGGACAGGTCCGGCGGGCCATCGGTCCGGAACTGATCGGTCGGTCTTCATGACGAATGGCGTCACGTCACCGGTCCAGGCGAAGACACTGGCGTTGGCCGGCGGCACGACCCGCCATTCCCCGCATCCGTGGCCCTCGACCCAGATCCGCGGGCCGAACCGGCCGTCCCCGATCCTGTCTGCGAGCATCGCAGCCGCGGCGACGGCGCCGATCTTCTGGCCCTTGGCCACGCCTCTGGTGAGCCCGACGAGCGAGGCCGTGAGCATGTCGTCGATCCGCGTCTTGACGTCGGGCAATGTCGTTGGCGTCAGACCGACGAGGACGTCGTGCGCTGCCTGCGCGGCCGCCGCCGCCTTCGACGCGCCACGTGGCACGCGGGCCGGATCGTAGAGGTAGGCCTCACGATTGCCGTCGATCGCATTGACCGCGTCGTAGATGGCGCCATGGACCATCGCGAGGTGAAAGGGCGAGACTGGTGGCCCCTGGCCGAGACCGGGCGGTACCGCCGTCGTCGGCGTGCTGAGGATCGTGACCGCGTTGTCATTCCATCTGAGGACCATGTCGCTCGGCTCGCCGGCCAGGGCGGTGGCCGTCGGGACCAGCCCCGCTCCCGCGGCGATCGCGAGCGTGCTGAGCCAGACCGCCCAGCGTGAACGCCTCCCCCGACTCATTGATCGGACCATGGCGTCCCTCCTTCGTGCGCGAGCGCGGTTGAGCGGGCCCTACCCGTCGGTCCGCGCCTACTTGTACTGATGCGCGCAAGGGTGCAAATGGGTCAGTTCTTCGGGGCGGTCGTTCACCGGTGAACGACTCTTGGCCCGACCGGTCCGTCGGCGCCTCGTCAGCAAGGCGGGAATCCGGCCATTCCGCGACCATAGCGGCATGTCCGGCTTCGCCCGACGCCGGTCGATCGCTCGGCTCGGGCTCATCGTCCTGCTCATCGGTGGCTGGCTGACGGGCGGCGTCGCGATGCCGTCCGCAGCGGAGGCCGCGCTACCGCGCTGGGACGGCAGCATCGACCTCTATCGATCGGGCGTGTTCACGACCCAGCGCTCCTGGCTGTGGTGCACGGCGGCGGACGTCCAGATCATCCGCAACATCGTCGATGGCAAGCGCGACCACGCGAAAGCCAGCCAACAGCGCTACTTCCGCTACATGCGGGCACGCAACCGGTACGACATCCCGGTAGCGGATGGCGTCGACCCCGCCGGCTGGGCGGCGGGCCTCCGTCACTATGTCGACCGCCGCTATCGATTGACGACGAACCGGAGCTTTGACGCCGCCCTGCGCTCAGCCGTCACCAACCTCCGGCGAACGAACCTGCCGGTGGGCATCACGGTCGCGCATGGCAACCACGCCTGGATCCTGACCGGCTTCTCGGCGACGGCCGATCCGGCCACCACCAGGGATTTCCGCGTCACGAGCGTCCGCGTCGTCGGTCCGCTGTGGGGTCGGCAGAGCCGCTCCTACGGCTACGACATGCGCCCGAACACGAAGCTGACCCCGAAGCAGCTGAAGGGCTTCTTCACCCCGTGGCACTACGCCGGGGTGCGCATGGCCTGGGAAGGCCGCTGGGTGTCGATCCAGCCGATCCCGGCATCGAAGCCGAAACCGAAACCGACGCCGGCGCCGACCGCGACCCCATCGGCGACCGCCACGTCGTCGCCGAGCGCAAGCCCGAGCCCGAGCCCCAGCCCGATCGCCACCGCATCGACGAGTCCCGGCGCCGCATCGATGTCGACCCCGTCAAGCCCACGGTCGCCAGGTCCAGCGGCGTCGTCGGCGGCCATCGCCCGCGCCGAGCCCAGGATGACCGCGCTGCCCGATCCGCCGGCCTTGGCCACGAGCGCCAGTCTCGGGATCGACCTCGTCCCACCCGCGGTGGTCGTGGTGCATGGTCGCGACGGCCCTTGGCGCCGCCGGCCTGTGGTCTCGTCGAAGGGCGCGCCGCTGACGTCGTCCTGTTACGGCGCCATCGGGCTCATGAGCTGGAAGTAGTTGCCGTCGGGATCGGCGAAGGTCGCGATCAACGAGCCTTCCGCGCCCTCGAAGGTGTACGGCTCGGCGACGACGATGCCGCCGGCGGCCTTCATCCGGTCGAAGTCGGCCTGGACCTCCGTGGATTCGATGTTCCAGATGATCCGGCCCGGCTGCAGGTTCTTGCCGGTGACCTCGGAATGCGGTCCGACCGTCACGAAGCCGTTGCCGATCAGCCAGCCCGTGTAGCCGCTGTCGGACATCGCCGGCTCGCCCAGGACCTTCGTGTAGTACTCGACCAGGCCGGCCGGATCGGCCGTCCCGATCAGGATGCTGTTGAAGTTCATACCGTCTCCTTCTCCGTCCTTGCGCTTCCCGGCCAGTATGGCCGCCGCGTCGACGGGGACGTCAGCCGTCAGGTCGCGGCGGCACGGTCCGTGAGGAACGGCCCGATCCGATCGCACAACGCCGCGGCGCACGCCGGGCTGAGGATGTGGGCGCAGCCATCGAGCGTCTCGGTCGCGACGAGGTTCGGAAACAGTTCACGGGCGCGCGGGAGGATCCGATCGGGACGGAACATCGGATCGTTCGCGCCGACGATGACCATCACCGGGGCCGTCAGGCCGGCGAGTTCCTCGCTGGTCGCGTTGCGTGGCATCTCCGTGTCGAGTTCCGTGCCCCGGAAGGCCAGGGCCGTCGACTCGACCATGAGCGGATCGGGATCCGGTCCGGCGAGCATCCGGACCGTGGCCTCGACGACGGACGGCCTGGCCACGGCTCGGTAGCCGAGGTAGCCCGCCGCGAGCTTGAGCATCGAGGGGACGGGCACGCCCGCGATCCCGGCCGGGACGACGAAGACGGCGCGATCGATCCGCTCGGGGGCTGCTGCGGCCAGTCGGAGCAGCACGCCGGCCCCGTACGAGATGCCGACGAACCCGGCGGTCGGGACCGCCGAGGGCATCGATGACGTCGAGCGCCCAGTCGCCGAGGCTCGAATCGTTGGCCGACACGCGCCGACCGGCGCTCTTGCCCGGTTGGCCGATCGTGTCCGGCGCGTAGATCCGCAACCGATCCGCCAGCGGCGCGAACCAGGCGAGCGTCAGCGGGTTGACGACGTTGCCGCCCTGGAAGACGACGACGGGAGGCGCGTCGGTCGGACCGGAGACCAGGACGTGGCTGTCGCCGAACCGCGTCGGCACGGTGCGGGACTCGGTCGGGAAGGGGAGTCGCGCGAGCGCTTCGTCGTAGTGTCGTTCGATGGCCGCGCGCGCCGCATCGGATCGATAGATGGTCTCGGCCGCCATCGTGGCCCTCCGCGCGACCGCGACATGCGGCGACGCGGCAAGCCTACCGGCTGGCGTGACCGCCGTTCAGGGCTGTGGCCGAGGCCTGCTTCCTTCGCCGTTCCTGCACGAGACGCACCGATCAGCGAACGAACGAACCAGCGGTGCCGCTCGGCCGCTGGACGGTGCAGCAGATGCCGCAACGAGCGACGGAACGGCTATCGGGGCGCGAGACCGGGTCCGATCTGAGCGCTTGTTCGTCGGTTGGAGCATCACCTGCACGACCGGCGGTCGAGCGCGGAGCCAGGCGAGGCCGCGGCGGCCAGACGAAGCCGAGCCAGGCCCGGACCGAGTCGGACCGTGCCGGACCGAGGCCGACCGCGCGGACCGAGCCAAACGAGCCTCGGCTGGTCCGCCGGATCACGATCGTGCCGTCCGGCGGGTCTACCGACGAAGGAACGATCGAGTCGACCCGCTTCCATCGCCAGACGTCGCGCCCGACGGCACGACACTGCGCGAAGCGCCGATCGGCGCGATTCCCCATCCGCTCGACCCGCTCGTTCGCCGGTTGCGCCGCCGGGCGGCACGACCCAAGGGAGACCCGGCGGCACGACCCCGACCCTGAGCCCGACCCCCGAGCCCCGAGCCCCGAGCCCGACCCCGAGCCCGAGCCCCGAGCCCGAGCCCCGAGCCCGAGCCCGCTACCATCGCCCGACCGATGAGTTTCGCCACGCCCCGTCGTTACACCTCCAGAACGACCGCCCGGCCGTTCACCATCCGGAGGCAACGCACCATGGACTACACCCTCGAGCTCATCGTCGTGCCGGTCAGCGATGTCGATCGTGCCAAGGCGTTCTACATCGAGCAGGCCGGCTTCGAGCTCCTCGTCGACGACAGCGCCGGTCCCGACTTCCAAATCGTCCAGCTCGTGCCGTCCGGCTCCGCCTGCGCGATCGCGATCGGGACCGGGATCGGCTCGATGACACCCGGCTCGCTCCACGGCCTGCACCTGGTCGTCAGCGACATCGAGGCGGCTCGCGACGAGCTCACGAGCCGCGGCACGGAAGTCGGCGACATCTTCCACTTCGGCGCGGCCGGCCAGACCCCGGGCGTGGATCCGGAGCGGCGCAGTTACGCGACGTTCATGCCGTTCCAGGATCCGGACGGCAACACCTGGCTCGTCCAGGAAGTGAAGCGCGACTGGAAGGTCCAGGTCGTCAAGATCGACGAAGCCGAGGCCGCCGCGTGACCGACCCGGCCGCAGCCGCCGCGTTCGCCGGTGGGGAGTCCGCCTTCGCGGCCCTCACCGAGCGATACCGGCGCGAGCTCCACGTCCACTGCTATCGGATGTTGGCCTCGTTCGACGAGGCAGAGGACGCGGTCCAGGAGACGTTCCTGCGCGCGTGGCGCGCTCGCGACACGCTTCGATGGCAGCGCGCTCGTCCGCGCCTGGCTGTACAGGATCGCCACCAACGTCTGCCTGGACGCGATCCGAGGGAAGGCGCGGAAGCTCACCTCGATGGAGACGATCCGCGAGGTGCCCTGGATCACGCCGTATCCCGATCGTCTCCTCGACGAGATCGCCCCGGCCGACGACGAGCCCGAGGCGGTCATCGTCACGCGCGAGACGATCGAGCTCGCCTTCCTCGCCGCGCTGCAGGTCCTCCCGCCGCGCCAGCGCGCGACCCTCATCGCTCGCGACGTCCTTGGCTGGCCCGCGACCGAGACCGCGACAGCGCTCGACACGACCGTGGCGTCCGTCAACAGCGCCCTGCAGCGCGCCCGCGCGACCCTGCAGGCACACCTGCCCGCCAAACGCACCGACTGGTCGCCCGGCGAGCCGAGCGACGCCGAACGGCGGCTCCTCGCGCGCTTCATCGAGGCGCACGAGCGCGGAGACGCCGCCCTCGCCGTCTCGATCGCCGCGCAGGATCTGCGGATCACGATGCCGCCTGCCCCGTACCTCTTCGAGGGCATCGACAGCATCGGCCCGTTGCTGGCGAACGCCATGTCCGAAGGCGACTGGCGCCTGCTCCCGACGATCGCCAACCGCATGCCGACGGCCGCGAGCTACCTGCGCGACCCCGCGGACGGGATCTATCGGCCGTTCAAGTTCGACGTCCTGCGCATCGTGGACGGTCGGATCGCCGAGATCACGACGTTCGGGCCGATGCTGTTCGCCCAGTTCGGCCTGCCGGAGACGGTGGACGCCTGACGACGGCCGTCGCTACAGCCGCGGGCGGATCCGCTCCGACGCCTCGGGTGAGGTCATGACCGGGATGACCTCGAAGTCGACGAGATCGGTCCAGTCGGCGATCCAGGCATCCAGGAGTGCCCGCCTCGTCCGTCATCGTCGAACCCTAGCGCGCTCGCCGGCCTCGCCGCACGCCCGGAACGATGTACCGTCCGCGGCATGGCTGCGAACGCGCTCGACCGCGCCGGCGAGGCCGCCCTCTATCGCGCGCTCCGCCGGTTCTGGCACCCCGTCCTGTGGGCGGATGAGCTGGCCGACCGACCCGTGGCGGCCCGGCTCCTCGACGAGCCACTCGTCCTCGTCCGCCTCGACGGCGAGGTCCGTGCGTTCAAGGACCTCTGTGTCCATCGCGGGACCGCGCTGTCCCTGGGTTGGGTGGAGGACGGCTGCCTCGTCTGCCCGTACCACGGCTGGACGTACGACCCCGACGGCGTCTGCACGCGCATCCCGTCGACCCACGGCACGAACATCCCGCGCAAGGCCCGGATCACGCCCTATGCCGCGGCCGAGCACGGCGGCCTGATCTGGGTCTGCCTGGGCGGCGAGGATGGGTCAGCGGAGCCTGCGATGCCGCTCCCCGAGTTCCCCGAGTGGACCGACGACACGTATCGCAAGATCAAGATCCCGCAGTACGACTGGCATTGCAGCGCCGCCCGGCGGGTCGAGAACTTCGTCGATTTCAGCCACTTCGCGTGGGTCCACGAGGGCATCCTGGGCGATCGCGCCAAGCCGGAGATCCCCGACCATGAGGTGGATCGAACGCCGACGACCCTGTGGTTCCGCCTCGGCATCGAGGAGCCGGCCAACGACCTGAAGGGTGACGACGCGGCCGCGGACCGGATCCAGCGCGACCCCTCGCACTACACGATCTCGATGCCGTTCACCGTCCGCCTGGACCAGCCGCTCGAGGACGACCGCCACTTCGTGTTGTTCGTCGCGTCGTGCCCCCTGTCGGCGAAGGAAACGCGCAACTTCACCTGGAACGCGCGCAACTACGACCTGGACCCGTCACGCGATCAGGGTTTCGTGGAATTCCAGCAGGTCATCCTGGAGCAGGACCGCGTCGTCGTGGAGTCGCAGCGCCCCGAGGAGCTCCCGATCGACCTGTCCGAGGAGCTCCACATCAAGGGTGTCGACCGCGTCTCCATCGACTACCGACGCTGGCTGGGCGAGATCGCCACCGAGGACACCCGCCGCTCGTAGCGGTGGATGGGTCGGGGCTCCCCACATCAGGCGCACGTCGGGGTCCGATCCTAGGTCCAGCGCACGCTATCGAGGACCGGCTGGATGCGCGCCAGCACTGCGTCGAAATCGGCCTCCTTGTAGGCATCGATCACGAACGTCACGAGGGTGCCATCGCGCTCCAGGAGCAGGAACCGCGCCTTCTCGCCGGGAACCAGGTTGAATTGGTCCTTGGCGACGAAGTACATCCCCGACCCGTCGGCGTCGCCGGTCGCCACGTCCAGGGCGACCGCGGTCACCCCGTCGATGGTCACCGGGTCGGCGTCGGTCACCTTCCAGCCCTTGAAATCGCGGAGATAGGCGGCGAACCCTTCGATCGTCGAGTCGAAGGTGACGTCCTTGTCGTTCTGTCGACCGGACTTCATTCCCGAACCCCAGTACAGGCCGCCGGTCGGGAACGAGACGCCACCGCCATCCGGCCACGCGCGATCGTTCACCCAATCCCCTTCCACCTCGAACGTGAACGCCGGTGTGAAGGGGTCGGCCGCGTAGGCACCCGCCGCGATCGAACAGCCCTCGTACTCCTTGGCACACAGCTTCCCAAGGTCGCCCGCGGCGGCGCTCGCCGAGGCGGCGGCGGACGGGCTGGCCGGGACTGACGCGGGCGCGGTGCTCGGGGGCGCGGCTGGCGACATGGTCGGTGCGGCGCTCTGGGTGGCCACAGCGCCGGAGCTGGCTGCGGAGCTTCCCCCGGATGCCCCGCAACCGGTCACCGCCGCCATGGCGATGAGCGCCGCCACTGGCCAACACCGGATCGTCAGTCGCTGGAACGTCATGTTCGCCATCCCTCCGTCGTCAAGATTCGACCGCACCATACGAGCCCGTCGCTGCGCGTCGGCTGCAGCACGGTAAACGACCCGATGCGCGCCGCTTCGGCCGCCCGGCACGCTCCGACGACCGGCGCCCGTCTATGCTGTCGGCGCGCGCGACCTCCGGACGCACGCCTGACCTCGACATCGGCTGTGACGCTCGGGGGTGACCGTGGCGATCGCGATCCGCCTGCTCGGGACGCTGGAGATCGACGTCGATGGACGCCGCGTCGATCTTGGCGGCGTGCGTCAGCGGAGCCTGATCGCGCTCCTCATCCTGGGTCGTGACCGGCCCATGAGCGTCGCCGCGTTGACCCTCCGTCTGTGGCCCGATGATCCGCCGCCCGCGGCGACCAAGACCATCCAGGTCTACGTATCGCGATCGCGTCGCGCGCTTGGTCCCGAAACGGCTCGACTCGAATCGCTGGATGCGGGCTATCGGCTCCGACTGACCGACGACGAGGTCGATGCCGCTCGGTTCGAGGCCTCGTTGCGCCGCTCGCGGGAGCAGGTGACCGCTGACCCGGCGGCCGCGCGGTCCACCCTCGAGAGTGCCCTCGCCCTGTGGCGCGGACCGGTGCTGGCGGACCTGGCCGGCCAGCCGTTCGTGACGCGTGAGGCGGCGCGGCTCGAGGGCGCGCGACTCGAAGCGCTCGAGTCGCTGTTCGAGATCCGGCTCGGCTCGGGCGAAGGTCGGGCCATCGTCGGCGACCTCCAGGCCGCCGTCCAGGACCATCCCGAACGCGAACGCCTGCGCGGCCAGCTCATGCGCGCGCTCTACGCCGATCACCGCCAGGCGGAGGCCCTCGAGGCGTATCAGGATGCCCGTCGCTACCTGGTCGACGAGCTCGGTGTCGACCCGGGTCCCGGCCTCCAGGAGATCCAGGGCGCCATCCTCCGCCAGGAGCTGCCCGTCCCGCCCCTGGAGACCGCGTCCCGCGCGACGGTCGGCGAGCGGCATGGCGTGGATGATGGGATCGACGCGACGGGCACGGCCACGTTGACCGCGGTCCCGGTCACCGGGCCGCGTGGCTCGCGGCTGGCGGGCGGGATCGTGGCGGCAGCTCGCCCTGGCGGTCGTGCTGGTCGTCGCGGGTCTTGTCTGGCGCGAGGGCGGCGCGGTGGACGCTGGGGACGTACGCGCCAGTCCGACCGTCGCGTCGACGGACGACGGCAAGCGGTCTGCCGGCGCGGATCCGTCGTCAGCCCTCGCCGCCCCGGCGAGTCCGGCGGCCATGCCGATCATCGGGGCGAGTCTGCTTCCGGGCGTGTATCGGACCACGCTGTTCACACCGGCGCTGGACCTGCCGGTCGGTGAGGGGTGGCGCACGAGCGGCGACACGGTGGATGGCATCGGACTCGGGCCGGTGGACGCGCCGGGGTCGGAGCTCGTGTTCCTTCGCATCCAGACCGTGTTCGACGACGCATGCCCATCGGCCCTGCAGAGCATCGGGTCCACCCCACACGACCTGCTCGCCAGTCTCCAGGCACGTTCGGACCTGGAGGTGACGGAACCGCTGCCGGTCGTTTTCGGGAACCTGTTCGGCCTCATGGTCGACGTGACGCCGAAGGCCCGTGCGTGTCCGGACGGTGAGGAAGGCCGGCCCCTGTTCGGCATCTCGCATCGTGATCGGATGGGCGCCGTCGGGGTCCCCTCGCGGCTCGTGATGCTCGATCTGGGCGGCCGGACACTGGCGATCGACGTGTACGGCCCGGACCTCGAAGCCTTCTGGCCGCGGGCGCGCTCGATCCTGTCGGCGATGACGATCGATCAGAGCGCCCGTCCCTGAGACTGCAACGTCGTTGTGACCTCCCGCCCTCGACGAAGACCCGGATGACCCCCCGACCACGCCTACGCTGGAGGCTCCCTAAGGAGGAGTCAACCCCATGCAGTCACCCATCAAGCTTGCCCGCCACGAAGCCCCGGACCGCGCGAAGTTCGCGATGCCCGATCTCGATCTCTCGAAGATCGACCTGTCCAAGGTCGAGATGCCGAAGATCGATCTCGGCAAGGCGGTCAACGACGCCTCGATCGCCGTGGGACTGTCGAAGCCGCGCCCGTCACGCTGGCCCGTCGCCCTCGGTGCCCTCATCGTCGTCGGCCTGACCGGCTGGGTCGTCATGAACTCGGAGATGATCCGCGAACGCCTCACCCAGGCGAAGCAGCGGTTCACCGAGCGCGTCGATGCGATGCGCGCCGAGCGCCTCGACCGGGACGCGGTGGCCTTCACGGCCGCCGAGACCAAGTCGATCGATGAGTCGAGCACGAGCTTCGCTCCCGACCCGATGACGTCCGACCCGCTCACGACCGAGTACCCCGAGGGCCTCGGCGTCTCGACCGAGTCGACATCGGTCAACGGTCGCTCCAAGGTCACCAGCTCCCGCTGACCCGATCCCACGGTGGGTCGTCAGTCCGGACAGCCCGGGCCGGCGACCCATTCGACGTCCTGTCGCGCCGGTCGACGTCCGCTACGATCGCGACATGACGACGACACGTCCCTGGCCCGGTAACATCGAGGCCATCACGCTGTTCGTGGAGGACCTCGCCGCGACCCGGACCTTCTACCAGGAAGTCTTCGGGCTGCCGATCCACTACGAGGACCCCAACTCGGCGGTCTTCCAGTTCGGCGACACGCTGATCAATCTCCTGAAGGTCGATGAGGCGCCCGAGCTCATCGCCCCGGCGTCGGTCGCGTCGCCGGACGCCGGCGCTCGATCCCAGTTCACGCTCGGCGTCGATGACGTCGATGCCATGTGCGCGGAACTTCAGCGCCGCGGTGTCGAGCTCCTGAACGGTCCGATGGATCGACCCTGGGGCATCCGGACCGCGTCCTTCCGCGACCCGGCCGGCCACATCTGGGAGATCGCGAAGTAGCGAGGGGCGGCGCCTAGCTCGACGCGCCCAGCTCCGCCACGGCCTGCGACGCGCCGCCCTCGATCGGGTCGCCGTGACCCACGAGCAGCGTCTCGAAGGTCAGGCCGCCCAGTTTGATGACCGATTGCCTTGGCGAGCCCCATGTCCTCGCTGAACTCGGCGCCGGGCATCGTCGGGGCGCCGCCCGCCGTCCGCAGGGCATCCCCGGCGACGAGCACGCTCGCCGTCGGGTCGAACACGGAGATGCTGCCCGGCGTGTGGCCGGGGAGGTCACGATCGTCATGCCCATGACCGTGTCGCCGTCGCCGACCTCGGTCAGCGGCCGCGGCGTGGTGATGGCACGGATGTCGCCCGTACCGGCGTAGCCCATCGCGCCCGTCGCGCGATCGAGGACATCGACGGCGCTGCCGACATGGTCGCCGTGCTTGTGGGTCAGGATGAGATGGCCGACCGCCGACCAATCGAGCCCGAGGCCCGTGAGCGACGCCTCGATGTCATCGGCGCTGCCCTCGACGCCCGTGTCCACGATCGCCGCCTCGCCGCCGCGAACGAGGATGTACGCCGACACGAAGCCGAGGTTCACGCGCTCCCAGGCGAGCCCGGCACCGCCGGTCGAAGCGGCTGGGCTCGAGGTGCCCGCCGTCGTGGGCGCGGCTGACGACGCGCCGGTGTCCGGCGAGGAGCCACCTGACGCCGACACGACGCCGCCGCCGACGCTGTCGCCGACCCGCTCGCCGTGGCCCGCGCGGACGGCGCGCACCCCACCACCGAGAGGACCGCGAGCGCGAACGCGCCGCGTCCCATGTCCGCCAGAAACGTCCGTCGAGCCACGATCCGCTGCGCCGTCATGCCGACCCTCACCTCGCTCCAGGCTGGAAATCCAGGATCGCGATGCGGATCTCGTCATCGCGCGCATCGAGATCGGGATCCACGCCGACCGCCATCGGGATGTTCGACTGCGGATCCCACTTGAACTCGATCTTGCCGGCGTTCGCGTTCCGCTCGGCGTAGTCGAAGAGGGTGTCGACGGTAGCCGGGAACCCGGTCAGCGTCTCGACCGCAAGGTCCGTGCCGTCCTCGCTGGCCGCTGCCAGGTGCCCGTCCCGCACGACGACGTCGATCGGTCGACCGGCGAGCTCGCAGACGCAGCCGTAGAGGATGGTCATCGCGTAGTCGTCGATGTGCAGGGAATCCCAGGTGGCTCGATGGCGAGCCAGCTCACCGACCTTCTCGGGATCGGGCGGGTCCGTCGGTTGGACCGGATCGACCACCTGGACCGGTGCGTTCGGATGGAGGGCGTCGGGCGGCACGGGCGTCGCCAGCGGGTTCGGGATGGAGCCGCAGCCGGCCGCGACCAGGAGCACCGCCGCGAGCAGGACGGCACCGGGGCTCCAGCAACGAGTCGGATCACGAACCGCGACGCCGCTCGAGCCCGTCGAGGATGAGGTCGAGGCCGAAGGCGAACTCCACGTCGTCGTCGCAACCACCCAGGGCGCCGTCGTGGCTGGCCGCGACCGCCAGCCTGGCGAGCTGCGGGAACTGGATGGCCATCGTCTGGGCGAAGGCCGCGGCAGCCGCCGGGTCGGCGGGCTGGCCATCAGGCGAGTCGTCGAACGGATCCTGGGTGAAGCCGAGCACGCGGCTGCCCATCACGTGGAGCGTGTGGTGCGCGAGGTCCAGCGAGAACCCGCCCTGATCCAGGATCGCCATGATCGATTCGAGATAGCGCAGGAGCGCCGGCCCGACCGTCGGCCGCTCCACGATGACCCGCGGCGCCCACGTGTGGCGGAGCATCACGTCCCGGGCGGTCAGGACCTGTCGGCGCATCGACGCCTGCCAGTCCTCGCCGTCCGCCGCCTGGATCTCGATCTCGCCGATCACGACCTCGACCGCTCCGTCGAGCAATTCGTCCTTGTTCTGGACGTGACGGTAGAGCGCCATGGCCTCGACGCCGAGCTCCTGGCCCAGCCGCCGCATGCTCAGCGCATCGATCCCGCCGCGGTCGGCGAGGTCCACCGCCGCGCGAAGGACCCGCTCCCTCGTGAGCGGCGCGCGGCGTTCGGCGGCGGGGATGGCTTCGGTCACTTGACAAGTGTACGTCGTACACCTACGTTTACACCGTAGTTTACGTCGTATACATCAGGAGGGCCGATCCGTGACCGCCGACGTCGAAACCACCGAGACCAAGCCGCCCTACGTCCCGCGCTGGCTGGTCCGAACCATCTGGACCGGGCATCGGACGATCTACCGGGTGACCGGCGGCCGGCTGGGCCTGCGCCCGGCGGGACCCGCGCAGTGGGGGATGCTGCGACTCACGACGGTCGGTCGCAAGACCGGCCGCGAGCGCGTGGCGATCGTCGGCTTCATCGAGAATCAGGGCCGGTTCGTGACCCCGGCCATGAACGGCTGGGCCGACCCGGAGCCTGCGTGGTGGCTCAACCTCCAGGCGAACCCCGAGGCGTCGATCGTCCTGCCCGACGGCTCCCGTCGCGCCGTCACCGCCCGCGCCGCAGACCCGGACGAGCGGGCACGGCTGTGGGCCGCGTTCCTCGCGCTCCGCTCATCCGCGTTCACGGATGCGAGCGCCGCCCTGCGCTCGCGCGAGACGAGTCTGGTCATCTTCGAACCGAGGACGAGCTAGGCGGCGACCGGGTGGTGGCTGTCGCATCAGCCGGTCCGCCCGTTCCATTCCGAGCGGGCACCGGCGCCGCGGACCTCCCGCCTGCCTATGCTGGGGAGTCAGCCGCGGCCAGCACCGCCGCCGTCTGAGCCCGTACCGGGAGATCGCCATGTCCGCCGTCCAACCCAAGTCCCCGTCACTCCCACCGCGCTGGTTCATGAAGGCCTTCTGGGTCGCGCACCGCGGTTTCCACCGCATCACTGGCGGACGGCGCGGGCTCTGGCTGCCCAAGCCCGGCAAGTGGGGGGCGATGGAGCTCACGACCGTGGGCCGCAAGTCCGGCAAGGAACGCCATGCGATCCTGGGCTACTACGAGGATGGCCCCAACCTCGTGACGATGGCCATGAACGGCTGGGCCGAGCCGGAGCCGGCCTGGTGGCTCAACCTCCAGGCCAACCCCGACGTGACGGTCGAGCTCAAGACCGGCACCCGCGCCGTCCGGGGTCGCGCCGCAGTGGGCGAAGAGCGCGATCGACTATGGGCGCGCTGGCCCGAGTTCGGGGACGACGTGGACGGCTACGCCACGCGCCGTCCGACGGAGACGGCGGTCGTGGTCCTGGAGCCGCGGTCCTAGGGATACGTCGCGAGGATATCGAGGAAGAGCTCCCAGAACCGCTCGACGTCCACCGCGACCGCGACCTCGGCGTTGGGGCCCGCGGCCGTCTCGTTGATGCCGTGGCCCTCGATCGGGCTGGTGACGGTCGGGTAGCTCCGGAAGGTCACGGGGTCCGTGCGACGGCCGTCGCATAGCGTCATCCCGGCGGTGTGCGTGCCGGTCAACTCCACCGCGACGTGCATCGGCTCGAACGTGAGGACGCTCGGATCGGCGAGGGCGGCAACCGCCAGGGGGTCGTGCATGGCGCCGCCATCGAGTCCCGAGTACTGGCCCTCGCCATGGGCGTAGAAGTCGAGCATGTCGGCGACGTGGGTGGTGGTGATCTTGCCCATCGCGCGGATCTGATCCCGGCGCGGGCGGACGGCGAGGACCTGCCGGGTCACGTTCAGCCCGATCATCTGGATCGGGATGCCGCTCGTGAACACGACGTGGGCGGCGTCGGGGTCGCACCAGATGTTGAACTCTGCCGCCGGCGTCACGTTGCCGAACGTGAGCGAGCCGCCCATCAGCGTGATCCCGCGGATCCGCGAGGGGAGCGTCGGGTCCTTGATGAGCGCCGAGGCGATGTTGGTCAGCGGCCCGACCGGGACGAGGTTGAGGTCCGCCACGTCGTGTGAGCGATCGATGATGAAATCGACCGCGTGCTGGTCCAGGACGGCGACGGTCGGGGAGGGGATGCGGGGGCCATCGAGCCCGGACTCGCCGTGGACTTCGGGCGCGTAGTGCGCCTCGCGGACCAGCGGTCGGGGCATGCCCGCGGCGATCGGGATGTGGGTCAGTTCGGCGAACTCGACCGTCTTGCGCGCGTTCTGGGTCGTGTTCGCGAGCGACGTGTTGCCGTGCACGGTCGTGATGCCGCGCAGGTCCAGCGTGCGAGCGGCCAGCAGGATGGCCATGACGTCGTCATGCCCGGGATCGCAGTCGATGATCGCGGCAGTACTCATGCGCGGATGCTACTGCGGAGCGAGGTCACCTCGGGAGTCGCTGCCTCCGTCCCGCCGGTCACCTCACCCCGCCCCGGGTCACTACGGCTGACAATGTCCGTGAACGAGGACAGCTTCTACATGAATGAGCGTGCGCAGAAATCGCTCAGACCGGCCCGGATGTCGATCTGAGCACTTCGGCCGTGCTCATGCATCGACGCAGCGTCCACTGAGCGCGACATCGTCACGCGCAATGACCGTCACGGCCCGCACGGGGATACCGCGGCCTGCCATCATTCCCTCGTACGGAGGGATATCGGATGTGTTGCTTGATCAGCGCGTTGTTCCTGATCGGTCCGCGGGCCGCGATCGTCGTTTGGTGGCTGCTTGAGCCAGCGCGCTGGGCCGCGGCGTTCGATACCGTCCTGTGGCCGATCGTGGGCTTCTTGTTCCTGCCCTGGATGACGCTGATGTTCCTCGTCGTCGCGCCCGGCGGCGTCGAGGGTTTCGACTATGTCTGGCTGATCATCGGGCTGGCGATGGACGTGTTCACCTGGGGCGGCGGCGCCTTCACGAACCGCGACCGGATGCCGACAGCGACCGCGTGAGCCGGCACCTCGCCGGTACCACCGTCCCATCACGGTCGCGATAACCCGCTGCTAGTCTCCCGAGACCGCGTCCCGAGTGACGTCGCCGAGGGTGGATATGGGGGAGTTCTGTCCCAACTGCGGCCAGCGACGCCTCGGGGCGTTTCGCTTCTGCCGTGGCTGCGGGTTCGATTTCGACGATCCAACGCCGCTCGACCAGGACCCGACGCCGCCCGATGCGGCGCCGACGCAGGTGAACTGGGTGGCCCCGACGCCGCGGCAGGGTCCGTTGTGGGGACCTGAGCCAGCCGCTGCGCCGCCGCCGACTTCGACGCCGACCGCGCAGGTCACGCCATCGCCGCCCACCGGGCCGCTGTGGGGACCGGATGCTGTCACTCGCCCTCCGTCTGCGACCAGCGCACCAGCCCCAAAGCCCTCCGGCGGCCGGAGCTGGCGCAAGTACGCCGTGATCGGTGTGGTCGGCTTGTTCGGGCTGGGGGCGATCAACAACGCGGTCTCGCCGCGCCCTGGCGACCCGGATACGGCCGCGCGATCGACGTCGACCCCGACCGAAGCGCCGACCCGGGCGCCGACCCAACTGCCCGCCGCGACCACCGAGCCAGCCCCGACCGTCCTTGCGTTCGCCCCTACCGGGCCGACAGACACCGCCACGGTCACCCGTGTCATCGACGGCGACACCATCGTCGTCGACATCGATGGCGAGGAGTTCCGCCTTCGCTACATCGGCATGGACACGCCCGAGCCCGATGCCACAGATGCCGACGTCAAGGCCATGGCCGCCGCCGCGACCGCGGCGAACGAGGCCCTCGTCGACGGCAAAGACGTGATCCTCGAGAAGGACGTCTCCGAGACCGATCGTTTCGACCGACTCCTGCGCAACGTCTGGATCGATGGCCCCAACGGTGAGCTCGTCTTGGTGGGCCTCGAGCTCGTCCGAACCGGCTTTGCTCAGGTGACCACCTACCCGCCCGACGTCAAGTACGTCGACCTGCTCACCGAAGCCCAGGAGGCGGCGCACACCGCGGCTCTCGGTCTCTGGGCGCCGGTCCCGACGGCGACGCCGACCCCGTCGCCCACGCCCGCTCCGACACCGATCGTCTCCGACGAGGCGATCGAGATCGACGACACCTACACGTTCAAGGGCGTGAAGCAGACCTACGTCTGGACTGACGTCTCGGTCGCGTTCGATGTCGCGAAGTACAAGGTCACCGGCACGGCCGGGACCAAGGTCTCCTGCAAGGTCACCTGGAACATCGCCGACGACACCGACCAGGACGGCTTCACCCTGAAGGTGTCGCCCAAGGCCAAGAAGAGCCAGAGCCGGACCTACGATCAGCCGATCGAAGCCGGCGCCGTGACGGTCAAGTCGACCTGCCCGAAGTGGCAGATCACCGTCAGCGAGTACGTGCCGCCTCCGCCGAAGCTCGGCGTGTTCGGCAACCCGTGGGGCTACGACTTCAAGGCCGGCACGAAGATCTACGACCCGCCCGGCGAGATCTGCTCGTACTTCGACTGCATCCCGAGTTTCTGGGACAGCACCAACGGCTACGTCGTCCAGTGCCAGGACGGCACGTTCAGCCACTCGGGCGGCCGTACCGGCGCGTGCTCGCGCCATGGCGGACCGCGGCGAGCGCTCTACAAGCACTGACCCTCGGATCGAATCACCAGGAGGAGACATGCGGGACCGGTACAACGCGTTCATCGATCGACACGAGATCGCCTGGGAGCTCACGATGGGCTTCCTGGCGATCATCTATGTCGCCGTCGGGTTCGCGATCGAGGAAGTCGATGCCGCGACCGCGCGGACGGTCGAGTCGATCGACATCGTCCTGACGGTCATCTTCGTCTCCGAGTTCGCGACGCGCCTCGCCGCATCGCGCGATCGGCGGCTCTATCTGCGCGGCCATTGGATCGATACGCTCGCGCTCCTCCCGGTCGCGCGCGGCGTCCGGATCGCTCGACTCGCCCGCGTCCTGCGCATGACCCAATTCTTCGCGAGCACGTATCGAGCGGTCGTGCGCGCCGAGAAGATGCGCGGCGCCGAGGGCATCGCCCGCGTGCTGATCGGCTGGGCGACGATCAGCGTCATCTGCTGCGTGGCGTTCTACGCGGTCGAGGCCGGCCATAACCCCGACCTCACGCACCCGACGGACGCCCTGTGGTGGGGCATCTCGACGCTATCGACCGTCGGCTACGGCGACATCCGTCCGTACACGCCCGAGGGTCGTCTTGTCGCGAGTGCACTGATGATCCTGGGCATCGGCTTGTTCGGCGCGATCACGGCGATCGCGACGAACACGCTCATGTCGTCGTTGAAGCCGGAGCCGGATGGTGGGCCGATCGCTGATCTGGAGCGGCTGAGCGCGCTGCGAGCCTCTGCAGCGTTGACCGCCGACGAGTTCGACTCGGCGAAGGCGCGGCTGCTTGCTCGGATCTAGGCGAACGCGATCCGCGATGGTTGGTCATCTACATGCACGCATCTATCGGTGCCTATGAATCCGGAGAGCCCGGCCGTGGGGCCGGGCTCTCCTGCTAGGTCTGGATGGGCTCAGCTGCAGCCGGACGTGCTCCCGCAGTTGAGGCACTTGTAGCAGCTGCCGTTGCGGACCATGATCGAGCCGCAGTCGGCGCAGCTGGGGGCGTCGGCCTGGGTCTGGAAGCTCACCTTCGTGGCGCCCAGGGTCAGGGTGATCGGCGCAGCGCCGCCGCCACCACCACCGTTCCCGTTGGCCTTGGCGGCACCGTTGCCGTTCGCCGCGTGACCGTTGGCGTGGCCGTTGGTCGCGATGACCGCGAGCTCTTCCTTGGCGGGGGCGGGAGCGACAGCCGGTTCCGCGGCCACGGCCGTTGCCTTGGGGGCATCGGTGTCCGCGGCGGTCCTCGATGGCCGGAGCCTCGACCGTCGGCTCGCTTTCGCTCGCCGCGGCCGGGGCTGAGGTGAAGGCCGCGATCCCGGCCGCGAACGGATTGGCCGAGGGCGCCGCCGGGGCATCGTCCACGAGCGCGGATCGGTCGATCAGTCCGAGCATCGCCTTGTCGTCGTCGGACAGGAACCGCGAGCCGAGCCAGCGGAAGATGTAGTCCACGATGGACTTGGCGATCGGGATCTCCTGGTTGCCGGTGAAGCCGCTGGGCTCGAACCGGACGTGCGCGAACTTGTTGACGAGGTCGCGGAGCGGCACGCCGTACTGCAGCGAAACGCTGACCGTCGTGGCGAGGGTGTCCATCAGCCCGGAGACCGTGGACCCTTCCTTGGCCATCTTCATGAAGATCTCGCCGGGCTGACCGTCCGGGTAGAGCCCGACCGTGATGTAGCCCTCGTGGCCCGAGATCTCGAACTTGTGGGTGACGGCGGCGCGCTCCGACGGCAGGCGGCGTCGATGCGGCTTGGCCGCCTCGGCCTGGGCCGCGACGAGCTGCTTCTTGAGCTCGGTCACGACGGCGGTGTCGACGACGTCGCCGTCCTTCTTCTTGCTGGTGCTCAGCGGCTGGCTGCGCTTGCTGTTGTCGCGATAGACCGCGATGGCCTTGAGGCCCAGCTTCCAGCCCTCGAGGTAGACCGACTCGATCTCCTCTTCCGTGGCCGCTTCGGGCATGTTCACGGTCTTGGAGATGGCGCCGCTGATGAACGGCTGGATGGCCCCCATCATCCGGACGTGGCCCATGTAGTGGATGGACCGCGTGCCGTTGGCGGGCTTGAAGGCGCAATCGAAGACCGACAGGTGCTCGGCCTTGATGTGCGGCGCGCCCTCGATGGTCTCGCGCTCGGTCAGGTAGTCGAGGATCTCGCCGACCTGGTCCGCGCTATAGCCGAGCTTCTTGAGCGCGGCCGGCACGGTCTGGTTGACGATCTTGAGGAAGCCCTCGCCGACCAGCTTCTTGTACTTGATGAGCGCGATGTCCGGCTCGACGCCGGTCGTATCGCAATCCATCATGAAGGCGATGGTGCCCGTGGGCGCGAGCACGGTGACCTGCGCGTTGCGGTAGCCGTGCTTCTTGCCGAGCTCCAGGGCCTCGTCATAGACCTGGTGGGCATGGCGGATGAGGTCCGCGGGCACGCCCTGGGTGGGGATCCGGTACGAGGCGTCGCGGTGCTTGCCGATGACCCGCAGGAACGGGATCTCGTTGACCTTGTACTCCTGGAACGGGCCGCCGTGATCGCGGGCGATGATCGCGGACTGCTTGTACGCCTCGCCGTGCATGATCGCGGTCAGCGCGGCGGCGTAGTTGCGGCCCTCGTCGGAGTCGTAGGCCAGACCGCGGCTCATGAGCAGCGCGCCCAGGTTCGCGTAGCCGAGGCCAAGCGGACGGAACTTGTGCGAGTTCTCCTCGATCTTGGGCGTGGGGTAGCTGGCGTTGTCGACCAGGATCTCCTGCGCCGTCAGCGTCACCTTGGCGGCGAACCGGTAGGCCTCCGGATCGAACTCGCCGTCCGCGTTGACGAACTTCATCAGGTTGAGGCTGGCCAGGTTGCACGCGGTGTCATTGAGGAACATGTACTCGGAGCACGGGTTGCTCGCGTGGATGCGATCCGTGTTCGCGGACGTGTGCCAGTCGTTGATGGTGGTGTCGTACTGGATGCCCGGGTCGCCGCAGACGTGGGCGGCCTCCGCCATCTTGCGGAAGATGTCGCGGGCTCGATACGTGTCCATCGGCGCGCCATCGACCACGGCGTGGGTGGTCCACTCCTGGTCCTGCTCGACCGCCTGCATGAACGCATCCGTCACGCGGACGCTGTGGTTCGCGTTCTGGAAGGCGACGCTGCCGTAGGCCTCACCGGTGAAGCTGGGGTCGTACCCGGCCTCGATGAGCGCCCACGCCTTCTTCTCTTCGTTGAGCTTGGAATCGATGAAGTCGATGACGTCCGGATGGCCGGCGTCCAGGATCACCATCTTTGCCGCGCGCCGGGTCTTGCCGCCCGACTTCACGACGCCGGCGAAGGCGTCGTAGCCCTTCATGAAGCTGACCGGGCCGCGAGGCGGTGCCGCCGCCGGTCATCTTCTCGCGGGAAGAGCGGATGGTGGAGAGGTTGCTGCCCGCGCCCGAGCCGAACTTGAAGAGCATGGCCTCGGTCTTGGCGAGATCCATGATGCTGCTCATCGTGTCCTGGACGGAGTTGATGAAGCAGGCCGAGCACTGCGGCTGCGCTTCGATGCCGACGTTGAACCAGACCGGGCTGTTGAAGGCCATCTTCTGGTGGACGATCAGGTGGGTCAGCTCCGCCTTGAAGGTCTGCAGGTCTCGCGTCCGTCGCGAAGTAGCGCTGGGTCTCGGCCCACGCGGTGATCGTGTTGACGACGCGATCGATGAGCTGGCGGACGCTGGTCTCGCGCTCCGGGGTGCCGAGATGGCCGCGGAAGTACTTGCTGACCACGACGTTGGTGGCGAGCTGGCTCCAGAAGTCGGGGACCTCGACGTCCTTCTGCTCGAAGACGCTCTTGCCCGATTCGTTGGCGATGCCGGCCGTCCGGTACTCCCAGGTGATCTCGTCGTAGGGATGGATGCCGGGCGTCGTCCAGCGGCGCTCGAACGTCAGGCCGGTGGCCTTGGTCTTGCCGTCGGCGAGGGTGCCATCGAAGCTCGCGCCCCACGGGCCGGCGTGACGGCCGGTGTGCTTGGCGGCGGTGGTCCGTGTGGTGGTCTTGGTCTTGCCGGTGGCGGTGGGGGCCGCGTTGGTATCCATGACCTGGACCGTGCTTCCGTTGGCTCGAGCCATCTGTTCTCTCTCCTCCGATTGCCCATACGGGCGGATGATCGCGGTAGCTGCCGCATGATCCGGCGTCGTCGATGCCGAGTGGTCCTGGGGGGCCGCACGACCGAACGGCGGATGGAGCCGTCAGGTGAGCGTCGTGGGGGTGCTCGGTAGTAGGGCGACCCCAAGAACGATACGCCTCCCGGGAACGGCCGTCAAGGCCAAACCACCACATCTAGGGTTGCGTTCGTCGCATGCACCACTACATGTTGTGTTTTCGTGAATCCGGCCGTTTCCACGCCCAGATGGCGATCGTCCACGCTCAGCCGCTGGTTTTCCACCGCTGGGGGAGGGGCTGTCCACGGTCGTGGGGAGGGTTGTGCACGGGATATCCACGACGGGTGATGTGAACAGGCGTGCGGTTTGTGCTGGGTCCGTGCGGATTGCCCGGTCTCGGCCCGGCTCGCCCGGTTCGCCCGGCCCGCCCGACCTCCACCGCGCCCAGCGACAAACCCCCGCCCGGAGAGGATTAGGCACGCCCAGGGCCCGCGGATCCGGCGTCTGACTGCCGCATGGCCTCGGATCGCGGTCCGTCCACGCTCGGCGCCACCTGATTCGGGCGATGTTCGGCCCGGCGACGCCGACCGAGGTCGCCTAACCCTCGCGGCACGGGGGTTAGGCGCGATCTGCGTGGGTCGGGAGACCGATCTTCGCGCACGGGACGGGCCCAACGCCCGCCACGCCGCCCCGTGAGCCCGGCGCGGAACTCGGCCCCGACCCCGCCCACCACTGCGCCGAACCCGTCCCGCTCGGCCCGGGTCGGCACCAGATAACCGCCGGGTGAGTGCGCGACGGCAGACTCCTCATCGTGAGCGATCTTCGGTTCGGGGCCAAAGTGCGGGCCGTCCGGGTCCGGCGTCGGTGGCGGCAACGGGACCTGGCGGACCGCGCCGGCGTCTCGGAGGCGACCGTCTGGCGCGTGGAACGCGGCCGCGTCGACGAGATGACCCTCGCGACGATCCGACGCGTGTGCACGGAGCTCGATATCGACGTGGATCTCATGACCCGAGGACAAGGCGCCGAATTGGACCGACTGGTCAACGCCCGTCACTCGGCGTTGCATGAATCTGTCGCGCGGGCGCTTGCTCGTTGGGCGCCGGATTGGGAGATGGCGCCCGAGGTGTCGTTCAACATCTGGGGTGAACGCGGAGTCATCGACCTCCTGCTCTGGCACCCGGGTCGTCGCGCCCTGCTCATCATCGAGCTCAAGACGGAGCTGGTCGACCATGGCGCCCTCATCTCGACGATGGACCGACGATGCCGGCTTGCTGAAGACATCGTCGCGAGTCGCGGCTGGAAGCCGCTTGTGGTCTCGAGTTGGGTGATCGTCGCCCGGTCGCGTACCAACGAGCGGCGGATCGCGGGCCATCGGACGATGCTCCGCGCCGCATTCCCGGATGACCTGCGCGCCGTGCATGCGTGGCTCGCCGATCCGACCAGCCCGATCCGGGCGATGTCGATGTGGCACGCACCTGCGGCGACGCCGATCGCTCCGACATTGCGCGTCCGTCGGCCCCATCAACCCTAGCGGACCGAAGAAGGGACGAGCGGCCGGTACGATCGCGACCATGGATGCCGGTCGTGTCGTGCGCTCACTCCTGATCGCGGTCGCGGTCGGGGTAAGTGCGGTCGGGTGCGGCGTGATCCCAGACTCGATCGCGGGCGGCGGGCCGAGCGAGACGGTTCGACGGGCCTTCGATCGGCTGGTGGCCCACGACCTTGCCGGCGGCGCCGAACTGGTGTGCCCCGCGCAGCGCGACCCGTCCGCCCTCCCGATGAGCGTGCCCGGGATCTTTGGGCCACTCGCCGCGGTCCCGACGGGATCCGTAGCCGAAACGCTCGCGCTGATCGAGCTTGATGCTCACGGTGTCCAGGTCGGGGAGGTCGAGGCTGCCGACGGGACCGTCCTCGTGCCGGTCCGCGGGAACCTGCGGCTCCGCCTCGATCCGGCTGAGGTCGAGGCCGCGGTCCGAGCGGCGGCAGCCGGGCAGGGAGAGCCGGTCGACGAAGCGCTCCTGACGGAGACCCTGGCGGCTATCAAGGCCGGACCCGCCGAGCTCGATGTGGGGCGGGAGATGGGCTCGGTCCAGGTCATGCGAATCGGCGATAGCTGGTTGATCTGCGAACCCCTGCCGAGTCCCGCACCGGTGGCACCGCCATCGTGACTTCCGGGCCACGCGACGAACCGTTGCGCGCGCCCGATACCCTCTGACCATGCATGAACCACGACGGGCGGCGATCGGCGGTCTGGCGCTCGCGGCGCCGATGGCGCTGCTGCTCGCGGCGGTCGTCCTCGAGTTCGACCCGCTGACGCGGCTGCTGCAGGGCATCCTGATGGGCGACGGCGGTCAGCCGAACGCGTTCGGTCGGGTCTACATGCTGGCCGGCTTGGTGCTGCTGATCCCGGCGTTCATCGTGGCCGTCTCGCCGATGCTCCAGGGCGCCGCCGATAGGCGCCGCCACATCTATCCGGCCAATGTCGCAGTGATGGTCGTCGTCGGTGTGCTCATCGTCGCGACGTGGGGTGCGCTCATTGATGAAGTCGTCCGCTGCGACGTGCTGGGTATCCCGAACTGCGACTAGCTGTGGTCACCGCGTCAGCAGGTCGGCGGCCCCGACCACCAGTCCGGCACGCCCTCGCCGACCGCCGCAGTCCCGGCAGCGTCGATATCGAGCCATCGAACGGACTGCGTCTCGACGCCGGTCGCCTCGAAGATGGGCGCCTTGACGTTCGGCTGCACGCCGTTGACCAGTGGGCCATCCATGAGCGCCACGCTGGATTCGGCCGGCATCACGTCGCACGCGATCCCGGTCGTCTTGCCGAACCCGATATCGCGCGCGGCGCCGCCATCCGGCCCGAACTCGATGGTGATGTGCGCCTGCGTCTCGCTCGCGTTCCGAACGTAGAGCGTCAAGTCCGCGCCGCCGGGCGGGACGGATTCGGGCAACTCGGCGGGGGAGCACGCGGCGAGGGACAGGCCGAGGATCGCGGCCGCGACGGGTCCGCTTCGCGTTCCGCGATGCAACGGGCTGGTGAGGTCCATCACGCAGTTCTACCGACCTCGGTCGAGTTTCGTCAATACGCCCGTCCGGGTTGGTCGCCTCGCCGGCCCGCGTCGGGCAGTCGCGGGTTCCCCGTATGTTGTACGACTTGCGCCCGGGGACCGCTATGGGAGATCGCGGCGCCTGGATCGGCCGATCCAGGCGGATTCGCGACAGAACTCGTCACCTGCAGGGCGTCGTGCCGGATATCAGCCCGGGATCGGTTATCGCGGTCCGGCGGCGAACGATCGGCCAACGCGTGGCGATGGAGGCGTGGCCTTGGGATGTCGCGCGGTACCCTTCCGGGGTGACCCCCTCTGCCACCGCCCCATGACGCTCCGCGACGAGATCCTCCAGCAGCCCGATGTGGCCGCCCGGTTCCTCGCGCGCGCGCCCGACGTCATCGAAGGGCTCGCGGCCACGTTGCGCGAACGCGGGGTCGATCACGTCGTCATCGCCGCTCGCGGCACGAGCGACCACGCGGCGATCTACGCCCAGTACGTCCTGGGGATCCGGCACGCGCTGTCGGTCGGCCTGGGCACGCCGTCGGTCATCTCGCTGTATGGGGCGAAGCCGCGGCTCGATCGATCGCTGGTCATCGGGATCAGCCAGTCGGGCGCCTCGCCGGATGTCGTCGGCGTCGTTGCCGAGGGCCGTCGTCAGGGCGCCCCGACCCTCGCCATCACCAACGACCCGACGTCACCGCTGGCCCAGGCGGCGGCCACGACCATCGACCTGGGCGCCGGCCCGGAGCTCGCGATCGCCGCGACGAAGACCTACACCACGGAGCTCCTTGCGATCGCCGCGCTGTCGGCGTCGCTGTCGGGCGATCCCGCGGACGTCCTGGCGCTTGCCGCGCTGCCCGACACGCTCGCCTCGGTCCTCGCCCTGGAGCCCGAGGTCATCGCGATGAGCGCCGACCAGGCCGCCGCCGACCGGTTCCTCGTCCTCGCCCGCGGCTACGAGTACGCCACGGCGAAGGAATGGGCCCTCAAGCTCAAGGAGCTCGGCCGGGTCTTCGCCGATCCGTATTCAGCCGCCGATTTCGAGCACGGCCCGCTGGCGCTGCTGGAGCCGGGGGTGCCGATCCTCTCCGTCGTCCGGCCGGGGCCGGCTCGCGATGGCCTGGTGGATCGACTCGGGCGTCTGCGCGACGAGCTCGACGCCGAGATCGCGGTCGTGAGCGACGACGGCGACGCCCTTGCCCTGGCGCGCTGGCCGTTCCGCCTGCCCGCCGGGACGCCCGAATGGCTGGGTCCGATCGTCTCGATCGTGGTGGGCCAGCTGCACGCCCTCCACCTCACCCGGGCGCGCGGCCTGGATCCCGAGGTGCCGCGCAACCTCAACAAGGTGACGCGCACCCACTGATCGGCCGCCATCCGGCGCATCCGATCCGGCCTCGGCGGCGAAACCACCCACGCCCGCCCCGACCCCGAACCCACGCCCGATGCCCCGCGCGCGACCGCGACCCCGCGACGGAGCGACCTGCTCCCCATCGCCCTCGCACGACACCCACCCCATGGGTGTCGCGAGCACGCGCAAGGGCCCGATCGCAACGTTTCGGGCCGGTTCACGCACGCCGACACCCACCCCGTGGGTGTCGTGCGAAGGTACGACGAGAGCGGGCGCCGATGGACGGGCTCGCGGGACGCGCCCGGGATTCGTCGCCGGCTACAGGTCGCGGCGCGCCATCGACGTGACCGCGAGGCCCAGCACGATCGCGATCCAGACGGCGGACCAGGCGATGAACTCGGTCGGTGGCGGGGCGGAGGCGAAGAACGGGTTCGCTTGGGCCGCCTGCCCGCCACGTCCGAGCGCCACGAACACGACGGCCGGTGGCTCCAGGCCGTAGACGACGCCGCGCCAGAGGCCGTCCGTCGGGAGCAGCCATCGCGAGAACTCGGCGACCGTGACGAGCGGCCCAGCGTCGAAGAACCGGCCCATCCCGGCCATCACGCCGGCCATCCAGCCAAGCCCGAACACGACGACGCAGATGGCCCCCGCGGCGATGGCCGGCAGCCGCGTGCTGAACAGCAACGCGAGGGTCAGCAGCACCACGGACTGGGCGGCAAGGAACGCCGCGGCGACGATCGGCTCTGGCGGGCCGTAGCCCGTCACGAGCTGTACGGCGGCGATCTCCAGGAGCCCCGACCCGACGGCGTAGGCCACGACGATCAGCGCGAGCCCCAGCCACCGCCCGATGACGAGGTCTCCCCGCCGGATCGGACGCGCGAGCATGGCCTGCGCCACGCCCGACTCCAGGTCCGCGGCGATCGCCGGGGCGCCCAGGAACGCGGCGGTCATCGCCAGCACGAAGCTGAACATGAACGCGACCAGGATCAGGATCTGCGAGACGCCGACCTGGATCTCGAGCTCATCAGCGGTCCCACGCACGCGCGCGATCGACACCAGCCGCTCCAGGCCCCAACTCGTCAGGAGCACGCTCACGACGGTCAGCGCCAGCAGCACCCACAGGATCCGCCGGCGCGCGGCCTCGCGCACGGTGAGGCGCGCGATCGTCAGGATCGCGGTCACGAGGCGGCGCCCCCGACCATCGCGAGGAATCGTTCCTCGAGCGTCGTCCGCCCGGCGTCTACCGCATGGACCCGGCCCCCGGCCGCAACGATCGTGGCGACGACGTCCGGGATCGCGACGGGATCGACCGGGGAGATCGTGACCCACTCGTCGTCGACCGTGACCGGGCCGAATCGGCCCAGCGACGCGACGCCATGGGGGGCGAGGTCCGTCACGCGGACGCGCACGCTCGATTCGCCCAGCAGGTCGTCGAGCCGGCCGCTCGCGAGCACTCGCCCATGGTCGACGATGGCGACCCGGTCGCAGACGCGTTCGACCTCGGTCAGCAGATGCGAATTGAGGAAGACGGCGGCACCCCGGTCGCGCGCCCGCCGGATGATCGAGCGCACGTCGGCCCGCCCGACCGGGTCCAGAGCCGAGGTCGGTTCGTCGAGGATCACCAGGGACGGCGACCCAAGCAAGGCGACGCCCAGGCCCAGCCGCTGCTGCATGCCCTTCGAGAACCCACCGACCGCATCGTCGGCCCGGTCGGCGAGGCCGACGTCAACGAGGACGGCATCGATGTCGGCGGCCGTCACCCTTCGGTCGTGGCTGTGCGCGCCGGCCGCGATCAGCCGGGCGTGCAGGGCGAGGACCTCGCGCGCCCGGAGCCACGGCTGGTAGCGGAAGAGCTCGGGCAGGTAGCCGACCTGGGTCCGGGCGACGCGATCGCCCAGGGGTGCGCCCAGGACCGTGCCGCGACCGCCGGTCGGGCGGGCCATGCCGAGGAGCAGCTTGACGGCCGTGGTCTTGCCCGCTCCGTTGGGACCCAGGAAGCCGAACACCTCGCCCGGTTCGACCTGGAGCGTCAGGTCCACGAGCGCATCGGTGTGGCCGTAGCGCTTCGCGAGGCCTTCGACGTCGACGATCATCGGGGCCTTGACGCCCCATGGACGCGCGGTGTGTCGGCGCGAGCGCCCGTGATCAGAGGCCGGAGTAGGCGTGCAGGCCGCTGAACCAGAGCGAGCCCGAGTACGTCACGAGGACCATCCCGAACCCGACGACGAGCAGCAGGGCGGCCGGCCGACCGGCCCAGGAGCGTTGATTGCGGGCGTGGAGATAGACCGCGTAGACGAGCCAGGTGACCAGCGCCGCGGTCTCCTTGGGATCCCAGCCCCAGTAGCGCGACCAGGCGATCGATGCCCACCAGGACCCGAGGATGATCATCGTCGCGAAGATCGGGAAGCCGATGATGACCGCCCGATACGCGACCTCATCGAGCACCTTGTGCGAGGGGAGCCAGGCGAATCGATCCTGGGTGCCCTGCGCGAGGTAGGCGACACCGGCCGCGAACGACGTCGCGAAGATCCCGTACGACAGCACGGCCATGCCGACATGGATCGTCAGGAGCGGTGCGTTCTGGAGCGCCGGCACGAGCGGCGCGATCTCGGACGGGAGGCTCGCCGCATACAGCAGCAGCATCAGGGCGACGCCGGTGGGGATGAAGCCGATCGCCCGGATCGGGTAGCGCCGAGCCAGGATCTGGTAGCCGGCCAGCATCGAGAACGAGAACGCGACCGTGAACTCGTACATGTTGCCCCACGGTCCGCGGCCCACCACGATCCCGCGTAGCAGGACCGAGGCACCCAGGGCGATGACCGCGGCCCAGATGAGGCCGGAGGCGGCTCGTGACAACGGGCTGGCCGAGGCGGCCAAGGTCGGGCCATTGGCCGCGCTGCGGGCCTGGGAGGTCACGAACGACCCGGTCACGACGCCGGCATAGGCGGGCTGGCGCCCGACCCCGGTTGCGACGTTCACCACGGGGAGTGCCCGTCGGCCGTTGGCGAGCATGACCGCGTGTCCCACGTGGGCCGCGAACCCGACCGCGACGAGGATCACCCCGACGGAAAAGAGGACTGACGAGAGTTCGGCCATGGTCATCGCCTCAGGGGACGCGTGGGATCCGTGAAGGGTTTCGCCGCGGGCCGATCGTCAGGCGACCGCGGCGCCGCCGGGACGTGGCCCGGGGGTGGAGTGCACGACGACAGCGCGCGGCTTGACCTTGAGCACGAGGCCGCAGTCCGTGCAGGTATCGATCAGGGCGGAGCGGCCAAGGCCGCACATCGGGCAGATGACCGCGAGGTCGTCGCCGCAGCGGTCGCAACGAAGTGTGCCGGACTCGAAGATCAGGGCGTCGCGCCGGCAGTGGGGAAGACCCGGCTGGAACTCAGGTTCGCCGTCCTCACCGATCGGGGCAAGACGCGGCCCCTCCACGATGTCGACCTTCGCGCGCGGCTTGCGGACCTGGTAGATCAGCGTGCCAAGGATCACGAACGTCACGAACGGAGCGACGACGCCGAAGAAGATCAGGATCGGCAGGAGGCCGATGATCGAACCCCAATCCGGCATCACGAAGATGGACGTGAAGTCCAGGATCGTGGTCCAGAGCTGGTCGAGCGCTTCGGTCATGCTCACGCGGGCATCCTACCCGACGAGGGCCGTCGGCGGCGTGGGTTGCCACGCTTGGTGGTGGCCCCACGGCCGGGTTTCCAGCCGACGTGGGCGTCCTCCGGCGACGGCCCGTCGGTTCGGTCCTCGTCCGTGCCCGCTGAGCCGGGCGGCGACCCCTTGGAGGACGACCGCGACGTCGATGGCGGCCGCTTGTTGCCCACCGACGGTGACGAGAGCTTCGGCTGATCCAGGCGTGCGATGAACCACGCGGCCCCGGCGGTCCGCGCCCCGCGATCACGCAGCGCGCGGCTCAGCGCACGGTCGTCGGTGACGACCAGCAACCCGGCCAGACCCTCCACCCCCACGGCCGCCCGTGCCTCGTCGACGAGCGACATCAGCAGCTCGTCGGCGCTGCGTCGGCCGGCGTGGCGGACGATCAGTCCCGAGGCGACCCGTTCGCCGCGCATGCCCCGGTCCGGCATGCCGTCGAAGATGAGCTCGATGCCGATCGATGGCGGGACGAAGCCGCGCAGCTTGCCGACGAGGGCCGCCTGCGGGGCGGCGTCGGGCGTGCGCGAGAGGACATAGAGCAGGTTCGTCCCATCGACCAGCAGGCGGTCCGTGCCGGTCAGCGGGTCCCGAGGGAGGTTTGCCACGCCCTCATCGTACGCGCGAAGGGGCCGACGGCTACGATCGGCCCCGTGAGTCTCCTGCTGCTCGTCGACCTCGACGGCGTCGTCTATCGCGGAACCGAGCCCGTCCCGGGGGTCGCCGCGGTGCTCACCGACCGCGCCGCTCGCGGCGACGACGTCGTCTACGTGACCAACAACTCCATGCACTACCGCGCCGACTACGTGACACGGCTGGCGGCGATGGGCGCCCCGATCACGGCCGAGACCGTGGTCTCGTCCGCGCGAGCGACCGCGCTCCACATCGCGAACCACGAGCCGGGGATCCGGCGCGTGCTCGTCGTGGGCGCGAGCGGCCTGGAACGCGAGCTGCGCGATGTCGGGCTGGAGGTCGTGACCGTCGGGCACGCCGCCACGCGGATGCACCAGGAAGGCATCGACGGATGGGCTGCGGCCGGCGCCCCGGATGCCGTCGTGACCGGTCTGGACCCCAACCTCACGTATCTGCGACTCACGGCGGCGGCCGATTGCATCCGGGCCGGCGCCCGGTTCATCGCCACGAACCGCGACCCGATCTATCCGACGGAGCGCGGCTTCCAGCCGGGCGCCGGGACCATCGCGGCCGCCCTCGAGTACACGACCGGGGTCGTGCCGCTGTCCATCGGCAAGCCCGAGCCGCACCTGCTGGAGCTCGCCGCCGAGGCGGTCGGCCGGACGGCGGGTGAGGCGATCATGATCGGGGACGGGATCGGCACGGACCTCGCCGCGGCCCGGGCCGTGGGCGCGCGCTGCATCTTCATGCTGACCGGGGTGACCACCCGGGATCAGGTCGTGGCGCTGCCGCCGGACGAGCAGCCGACCGCGCTCGCGGAGGATGCCGCGGAGCTCGCGGCCGCGCTCGAGCGCCTCGCCTGACGGTACGCCGCGGCGCCGGAGGCAACCGCACGGACCGATCCGCCGTCTCGGGGCGGACATGACGACCTCCCTCCGCCCGCTCCCGACCATCCTCCTCCTGGGCCTCGCTCTCATCGCCGCTGCGTGCAGCGGCTCCGGTTCGGGGTCCGCCGCAAGTCCGTCCGCACCGGGCGCCTCCTCGGCGGCCAGTCCGCCCGCCAGCGGCGGCGGTAGTGCCGGGATGGTGGACGCGACGGGCGACTGGCGTCTGTCCAGTGGCACGAACGCGGGTTCCGCCGTCCCGCATCGTCCCCGACGCCGACATCACCCTGGCCGTCGCCGGCAGCCAGGTCTCCGGCCGTTCGGCCTGCAACCAGTACGGCGGCGAGATCGTAGTCAAGGACGGCGAGGTGCAGTTCGGGCCGCTGATGATGACCGAGATGGCCTGCGCGGAGCCGATCATGGCATCGGAGGCGGCCTATGCCGCGGCCCTGACCAAGGTCCGCGCGGCAAGCCGCGACGGCGATCGATTGACCCTGTCGGGCGACGGCGTCGAACTCGTATTCGAGCGCGTCGTGCCGGCCCCGGCCGCCGAGCTCGTGGACACCGACTGGATCCTCGACTCGGTCATCTCGAACGACGCGGTCTCGTCGGTCATGGGCGAGCCGGCGTCACTCCGCCTGGGGGCCGACGGCACGGTCACAGGTTCGACCGGGTGTCGCACCTTCACCGGGCAGTACACGCTGGCCGGGACCACGGTCACGATCGCGAATTCTCGCCACGGACCGACGGGCCTGCCCCGACGATCTCGTGCGCCAGGACGAGCACGTGATCGCCGTCCTCGACGGTCCGTTGGAGACGGTCGTCCAGGGTCAGGGCCTGACCCTCACGGCGCCGGATGGCGCAGGCCTCGGCTACGTGACGCGCGCTCCGGAGATCCCGCCGGCCCCGTAGTCGATGAGGCCGGCTTGCTTCGGCGTTCGGCGTCGCGGGTCGTCAGCCGGCAAGCTCCGGGATCCCGGACGCCCAGCCGTCGAAGTCGGCGCGCAGCGGGCGGAGCGTCTCCTCGTCGGCGAAGGCGACATCGAGGGCCCGGCGGTCGATGGCCCAGAGCTCCGGCAGCGTCAGCCCGATGATCTCGACCGCATTGACGTATTCCTCGCTCAGAGTGATGTCGGACACGGTCGTGTCGTCCGTGTTGAGCGTGACCGGCACGCCGGCGCGCGCCAGTCGGGCGAGGGGATGGTCGGCCAGGGTCGGGTGCGTCCCGGCCTGCCAGTTCGAGGTCGGGCAGAGATCCAGCGTGATGCCTCGCGCCGCGAGTTCGGCACCCAGCGAGGGATCGTCGACGGTGCGCGAGCCGTGCGCGACGCGTTCGGGGTTCACGACGAGCGACCGCCGGATCTGCGGGGCTCCACCCCATTCCCCGGCGTGGATCGTGATGCGCAGTCCGGCCGCGCGCGCCGCGTCGTAGGCGCGGCCGTGGAGGAGTGGATCGGGGAACGCCTCTTCCGGCCCGGCCAGGTCCCAGCCGGTGAGCCCCTGGTCCTGGAACCGGGCCGCCGTCTCGGCCAGCACCACGTTCCCTTCCGGATCGTGTGACCGCAGGGCGGTGCAGATGAGCCGGACGACCGTTCCCGTGCGCTCGCTGGCTTCGTGCGCGCCCACGCACACGGCCTCGATCCCGTCGGCCAGCGGCAGGCCATCGAATACGTGCAGCCGCGGGCCCCAGCGGATCTCGATGTAGCGGACGTTGTCCGCCGCCTTCGCCTCGACCAGTTCCGCGGTGATCCGGCGCAGGGCCTCGGCATCCTGCATCAGCGCGATCGGAAGGTCGAAGGTCTTGAGGAGGTCCGCCTGCGATTTGCAGGGCATCGGCGCGATCAGCGCGCGCGACATCCCCAGCCAGTCCCGCGGGGCATCGATGTCGCGGGTCCGGGAGAGCTCAAGCGCGGTATCCACCCGCAACGATCCATCGAGGTGGAGATGCAGCTCGGCCTTGGGCATCGCCTGCACCAGGCGGCGCCGGGCAAGGCGGTCGAGGTCGTCGGTCGGGGTCGTCATGACCCGATGCTACGATTCCTCCGCTCCGAGGTCTCGGCGCATCCGCACGACTCCCCGAACCGAACGAGGAGACGTACGGTCGCCGCACGTCGCGACCCCGAGCATGCAAGGACCATCCCCACATGTCGACCATCCTCGTCACCGGCGCCAGCGGCTTCGTCGGCAGTCATGCCGTGCCGGCGCTGCTCGACGCCGGTCATCGCGTCGTCGCACTCGTGCGGACGCCGACCGCCGGTGAGGCCGTCACGGGACGCCTCAGCGCGGCCCAGCGAGCGTGCGTGAGCCTCCGCAGCGGCGACGTCACCCGTCCCGAATTGCTGCCCATCGCCCTCGAGGGCGTCGATGGGGTCCTCCACCTCGCCGCGATCCCGCGCGACTACCGCGGCGGCGCGGATCTGCGCCTCGTCAACACGGAGGGCACGCGCGCGGTCGTCGAGGCCATGAAGGCGGCGGGGGTGCGGCGGCTCGTCCACATGGGCGCGATGGGCGTCGAGGACGACCCCGACCTGCATTACGCGAGCTCCAAGGCCAAGGCCGAGGCGATCGTCACCGCGTCCGGGCTGGATCGGACGATCCTCAAGCCATCGCTCCAGTTCGGGGAAGGCGACGGGTTCTTCAACATCGTCGCGGACCTCGTTCGATCGTCGCCGGGCGTGGTGCCCGTCCCTGGCAACGGTCAGAGCCGATTCCAGCCCATCCACGCCGGTGATGTCGCCCGGGTCGCCACGGCGGCGTTCGCGGATCCCGGCACGATCGGCGAAGCGTTCGAGCTGGGCGGCCCGCGCTACTGGACGTATCGCGAGATCACGACGGAGGTCGTCGCGGCCCTGGGCAAACGCCGCGCCATCGTGCCCATGCCCGTCCCGCTCATCCGCCTGGTCGCGGGCGCCGCCGAACTCGTCCGGCTGCCGTTCCCGGTCGCGACCGATCAGCTCCGCCAACTCAAGCTCGACAACATCGGGGCGCTCGACGTGATCCCGTCCCGGTTCGGGTTCGAGCCACGACCGATGGAGGGCCAGCTCGGGTACCTGCGATCCAGGCGGCGCGACCAGGTGGTCCGAGCGGGATGAGCGGACTGCGTCGCGGGCTCGCCGCCATCGTCTGGCTCGCCGCGGTACTCGTGATCGCGCTCGGGGCGGCGGGGCTCGTGACGGGCATGGACGCGCCACCGGCGGCCGGCGGTCGATCCGAGCTGACCGAGCGTGGCGACGCCATCGTCACCCCGGTGCTGGACGCCGCCGAGGCCGATCTGCAGCAGCTGGCCGATGACGTGGCCGCCCTGGGGGTCGCCTCGCGCGGTGCGCTGGCCGCCCTCAACGGCAGCGACCTCAAGACGGTCGATGCGGCCATCGCCCAGGGCGACGAGCTCGTGGCGTCCATCCGCGACCGGTCAGCGGCGCTCCGCTCGGCACTGGATGCGACGCCGCTGATCGGCACGCCCGAGGCCGATTTCCAGGTGTCGGCACAGGTCCAGGAACGCCATCGGCGGCTCGTGGAGGCGCTGGGCGCTACCGGAGACCTGGATGGGGCGTGGGCGCGGCTCACCATCGGGTCGGTCGCGGCGAGCCGGCTATCGGCCCGTCTGGCCGACCACGACAGCGCGGTCCTCAAGGCGGCCGGCCAGGGTCGCAAGGCCGACTACGACAAGGCGGCGGCGACGTTGGAGGACGCGGAGGCCGCGATCACCGAGGCCCGCACGCTGCGCAACCGGTTGGCGGCCACGGTCGACGTGACCGTCCTGGACCAGTGGCTCGATCGCAACGCCGCGTACGACACGGCCCTGCGCGACCTGTACCTCGCGCTCCGTGACGTTGGGGGCCGGGTCACCGACAAGGTCCGTGACGCGATCGCAGCGGAGAAGGCCGCCAAGGAGCGGCTCCCACCGGATTCCCGCGGTCTGATCGTGATCATGTCCGAGATCGGGCGCGGCGGGATGAACAGCGCGGTCATCACCATCGAGGAGGCGCGCGGCCGGCTCGCCGAAGCCCTGGCCGACGTCACGCCGAGTGAGGGTCCGGGCGACGGTGCGACCCCGGTTCCCACCCCGCCCGGCTGACGGGGCGCGCCGTCCCGGGCGACGAGCGGACGCTACACTCCGGGCAATGTCACGCCAGCGGCGGCGACCTGGTGTCCTCACGCGGACGCCCGGACGACGCGGCCGCCCCACCCGGAGGACCCACACCACCGTGCAGCTTCGTGTCGTCACCGATCAGCCGTGGGACGTCAAGTCCGATGTCCTCGTCATCCCCGTCGCCGCGGATCCCGCGTTCGAAGGTCCGCTCGACGAACTCGACCGGCGTGCCGGTGGCGAGCTCCGGGCCCTCGTCGCGTTCCGTGAGCTGACGGGCAAGCGCTTCGGGACCTCCCTTGCGAACGCCGGCGAGCTCCCGGCCGGGCGGCTCCTGGCCGTCGGCATCGGCGATCCGGCCACCCTCGATCGCGAGGCGGTCGTGCGCGTCGCGGCGTCGGCGGAACGACGTCTTGGCGGTCGGGCGGTCGGCTCGATGGCGATCTGGCTCAACCCGCTCGCGAGCGCCGACGGGCTCGATGGCGACATCGAGCTCGCCGCCCAGCTGGTCGCGCGTGGCGTGGTCGAAGGCTCGTACGACCCGAAGTCGATCTACCGCGACCAGGGCAGCGCCGACGCCCCGGAGAGCACGCCCATGCGCGGCGATTGGGGTGACATCGCCAGCCCGCCCCAGCTCCGCGAGCTGATCATCGTCGTCCCCGGCGGTAACGCGACGGCGGTCCAGGCGGCCGCCGAGCGCGGGATCATCATCGGCGAAGGCGCGAACACGGCCCGGAACCTGTCCAACCGTGCCGCCAACGACGTCTCGCCGGTCGTGCTCGCGGAAGAGGCGCGTGCGATCGCCGAGCGTCACGGCCTCGACATCGACGTCATCGGCCCGGAGCGCGCGACAGAGCTCGGGATGGGCATGTTCATGGCCATCGGGCGCGGCAGCGACAACCCGCCCCAGATGATCGTCATGCGATCGGGTGGGGCCGGAGAGCTGGACGCGCTGGGCCGGCATCTCGCGATCGTCGGCAAGGGCGTCTGCTTCGATTCCGGTGGCATCAGCATCAAGCCGTCCGACCGGATGGAAGAGATGAAGATGGACAAGACTGGCGCGTGCACGGTCATCGCGGCCATCGAGACGGTCGCGCGGCTGGCGCCTGGTACGCCGCTGCTGGCGGTCGCGCCGGCGGTCGAGAACATGCCCGGCCCGCACTCCACGCGACCCGGGGACGTGGTCACCGCGCTCAACGGCAAGACGGTCGACATCACCAACACCGACGCCGAGGGCCGCCTGATCCTCGGCGACGCGATGACCTGGGCGGAGCGCCAGGGCGCGACCCACCTCGTGGATATCGCCACGTTGACCGGCGCCGTCTCGCGGGCACTGGGTCATCTCGTGTGCGGTGCGTTCGGGACGCCCCAGACCTGGTACGACGAGGTGGCCGCGGCCGGCGTCCGGGCCGGCGAACGCTACTGGCAGCTGCCCCTGGTGGACGAGTACGTCGCGGACATGGATTCCTGGTATGCCGACTTCCAGAACTCGTCGTCCGCCGAGGGCTCGCTCGTGAAGAGCGGCCTGTTCCTGCGCGAGTTCGCGACCGTGCCGTGGGTCCACCTCGACATCGCCGGGACGGCCTACTACCGCAAGGCGACCCCGTTCGCGCCGCGCGGGGCCACGGGTGCGTCGCACGCCACGCTCGTGGAGCTGGCGCTGGCCGGAGCCAAGGCGAGCTGACCGCGTCGTTCCGGCATCGCCGGCGGATGCCATGGAGCCCCTGAGCGTCGTCCTGGCCGCGTTCGGCGCGGCGTTGGGTGGCGTCGCCGACCGGTTCTCCACGCGCTGGCCGGAACACGACGAGGAGCATCCCGCCGGCCGAGCGGTCGATTGGCGGACGGCGCTCTGCGTTCTCGTCGGCGCGGTCGCGTTCGGGCTGCTCCCGATGAAGATGGGCGGGAACCCGCTCGCCCTGGGCCTGTTCGGGGCGTGGTTCGTGACGCTGGTCGTCGGGCTGGCCACGGACCTCGATCAGCGGCTGCTGCCGGACGAACTGACCCTGCCGGTCATCCCGATCGCGCTCATCTACGCCATCAGTGGCCAGAACCCGCTCGTCGGGGACGCCTGGATCGCGGCGGTCGCGGCGGCCGTGATCATCCCGGCGATCCTGTACCTGCCGTCGATCCCGTTCGGGGCAGGCGCGTTCGGGATGGGTGACGTGAAGTTCCTCGTCGGGATGGGGCTGATGGTCGGTGGCGAGCGCGCGGTGGGCGGCGTCCTCGTCGGCCTGTTGCTGGCGGGGGTCGTGCTGGCGCTGCTGCTGGTCACGCGGCGGATCGGGCGGCGCTCGTACGTCCCGTTCGGGCCGTTCCTGATCCTCGGGGCGTTGTGGGCGGTGCTCATCCGGATGTGACGTGGGGGCCGGGCGGGGACGCGCTGGGGCGCGGCGGCGTGGCCGAAGCCCCGGCGCCGCCGCCGACCGCGCGGAACTTGCGCCCTAGTCTCCAGGTGATTCCCGTGCGCGCCGCGACGCCGATCCTGGGCCATTTCCTTGCGCCCGAGTCACGAGGCGACTCGGACGGAAGAAGACGACCGGAATATCGTGGTCGCGATCCATGTGGTGACTAGGACGGAAGATGGCCGCCGGCCTTGGCCGGCGCCCGCCGCCCGCCGAACGCCCGTCGGGTGCGCCCGCCGCCCGCCGAACGCCCCCAGGTCTTCAGGCACGCGCACCCCGAAAGTCGCGTTGCGACCGGGCACCAGGCTCACCGCACGTCACCCTGAGCACGCCGAGACCCCGCCGCGACCACACCAGAAGTCCCATCACCGCCCAGGACGTTCGACCCAGGCGGCGCCCAGCCGGTCGCTCGATAGACTCGCTGGAGGTCTCGCTGGACGGGTCGGGGTATCATGCCCCGGAGCCGGTTCCCAGGTGTCGTCCAGCGGCAATGCCCGTCGTGGGACGTCGATCCACCGGCGGGCCTGACCGTCGACTAGCGCCGACCCCAATGAGGCGCGGACCAACGGAGATTGCTCGCACGATGACGTCGCCCAGGTGATGCGCCGCCACATCGACCGATCGGACGCTCCGATCGCGGGCGGCTGGTCGACCCTCCCTGCACCCCGTCCGGTGCGGCGCCGTCGACGCCACCTTCCCGTCCTGCTCCTGATGCTCCCTCTCGTGCTGGGGTTGTTCGGGGCACCCGGTCGGACATCGGTCGCCCAGGGCGACGAGCTTGCGGACGCGAAGGCGAAGCAGGCGCAGCTCAAGAAGGAAGTCGCGGCCCAGAAGGCCAAGGTCGCCCAGCTCAATTCGCTGCAGGGAGCCCTCTCGTCCGAGATCCGCGAGACCAAGCGCCAGCTGAACGCGATCGGCGCGGACCTCTCGGCCGTCCGCAAGAAGATCGGCAAGATGGAGAACCGGATCAAGGAGGTCCAGAAGGTCTATGCGGGCCTGATCGTCCAGGTCTCCTCGATGGACGCGGACCTGCGCCACCTGGTCGCCCAGGAAGCGGCCCGGCGCGACGAGCTGAGCGAGCGTCGCGCCTTGCTCGCCGACCGCGTGCGCAACGCCTACGACACCGACCGGACGTCACCGCTCGAAACGCTGCTCTCGAGCGGCTCGTTCACCGACCTGCTCGCCGAGATGAGCTTCTACATCGATGTCGCCGAGCAGGACAAGGCGCTTGCCGATCCAGATCACCAAGGACAAGGAAGCCCTCACCGTCCTGCGCGAGACCGTGAGCGCGACACGCGACCGGACCAACGTCCTCCGCCAGGAGACGGCCGCGCAGAAGCGCGAGCTCGATCAGAGCCTGCTCGACCTCAAGGACACGCGAGCGACGCTCAAGAAGCTCGAGAAGGCGGTCGCCAAGGCGCTCCGTGAGCAGAAGGCCCGCTATGCATCGCTGCTGCGCAACAAGAAGAACGCGGCGCGGATCATCCGTCAGGCTGCGGCCAAGCAGAAGGCCCTCGCCCGCCAGATCGACAAGCTGATCGATGAGCAGGTCGACAAGGGCAAGATCCCCTCGCAGTACAACGGCACGTTCCGCTGGCCCATGGACAAGTTCAATGTGAGCGGGGAGTACGGCTGCAGCTCGTTCTCGTACTACGGGCCGGGCCACGGTTGCGCCCACTACCACAACGGCATCGACATGGTGGCCAAGTCCGGCACGCGCGTGAAGGCTGCCGCAGCCGGCACGGTCGTCTACATCGGCTGGAACTGGGCGGACGGGGCGGATCCTGCGTGGATCGTCGTCATCGCCCACTCGAGCTCGCTGCGTACGTGGTATGCCCACATGCAGCCCAAGCGCCCGGTGTCGCTCGGCCAGTCGGTCAAGAAGGGCCAGACCATCGGGTACGAGGGCGCGACCGGGCACGCGACCGGCGCCCACCTCCACTGGATGGTGGAGCAGAACGGCGACTTCGTGAACCCGCGCAAGTTCCTGTAGGCCCGGCCCGCACGTCCGCTCCTGTCACGATCGTTCACAGTCCCGTAACGGCGCCGAGACCTTTTCGCGCCATGCCCCGTGCTAGCATCGCCGTACGGAAACCATTGACGTCGGGAGGCGGTCCGGACCGTGAAGCGCACGATGGCGGTGATCCTCGCGGGCGGCGAAGGCGAACGACTCTCGATCCTCTCGCAGGAGCGCGCGAAGCCGGCCGTCCCGTTCGGGGGCAAGTACCGGATCATCGACTTCACGCTGTCCAACTGCGTCAACTCCGACATCGATGACGTCGTCGTCCTGACCCAGTACAACCCCCGGTCGCTCAACGACCACATCGGCCTGGGCCGGCCCTGGGACCTGGACCGCAATCGCGGCGGCGTGAAGCTGCTCCAGCCGTACATCGCCCGCGGGCGCGTCGCCGAGTGGTACCGCGGCACGGCCGACGCGGTGCTGCGCAACATGAACGTGATCGAGCACTCCGATTCGGACACGATCGTGCTCCTCGCGGGTGACCACATCTACAAGATGGACTACCAGCCGTTCGTGGCCGCCCACCGTCGTCGCCGCGCCGACGTGACGATCGCGGTCCGGCGCGTGCCGCTTGCCGAGGCGTCGCGGATGGGCATCCTCGCGCTCGACGATGCCGACAAGGTCATCGAGTGGCAGGAGAAGCCCAAGCAGCCCAAGAGCGACCTCGCGTCGATGGGCGTCTACGTGTTCTCCAAGAAGGCGCTGCGCCGGTTCCTGACCGAGGACCGGGTCGATTTCGGCTCGAACGTGATCCCCGCGATGCTCGAGGCGGGCGCACGGGTCTTCGGCTATCGATATGCCGGCTACTGGCAGGACGTCGGGACGATCCAGTCGTACTGGGAGACCAACATGCGGCTCCTGGACGACGACCCCGAGCTGGACCTGTACGACAAGGACTGGGTCATCCACACCCGCTCCGAGGAACGGGCGCCGGCCAAGGTGGGCCCCACCGCGCAGGTGCATCGATCGCTCATCAGTCACGGCTGCGTGATCAACGGCACGGTCGTCAATTCCGTCCTCTCGCCGGGTGTCCGGGTCGATGTCGGGGCCGTCGTGCGCGACTCGATCGTCATGTTCGACTCGGTCATCCGGTCGGGCGCGGTCGTCGATCGGTCGATCCTTGACAAGGAGGTCGTGATCGGGCCTGGCGCGATCGTTGGTGACGGTCCGTTCCCGGACAAGCCGAACAAGCGCGAGCCGGAGCGACTCAACACCGGCATAACCGTCGTGGGAAAGCGGGCCGTCGTGCCGCGCGGCGCGCGCATCGGGCGGAACGTGAAGGTGGCCGCTGACATCCGCTCCACCGACTTCGTGAAGAAGGTCATCCCGAGCGGCGAGTCCGTAGAGGCGCGGCCGGGGACACGGCGGCTGCATGACCATGCCGGGATCGCTCACGAGCATGCCGTGGCCGCGGGCGCGCCGCGCGGCAAGGGACGCGGCAAGCCGGACTGAGCGGGGTTCGGGGCGGCGACGGCGGGGCGGGGACTGGGCGCGCGGGCGGGGGCGTAACGGAGCCCCGGCACGACCCGGATCGACGTTCGCACCTGCGCCCGGTCACTGTCAGTAGCGCATTCCGCACGAACGAGCGTCGTCCACGGGCCGAAACCGACAATGGATCCACGTTTGGGCCGCCGACCACGAGGCGTTCGTCACGGATCGGTCACTGGGAGTAGCGCGCCACCGGCGGGGGCCGTCCTGCCCGCCCAATGGCGACCGCGAGCGCGTCCAGCCCCCGCCGCGAGAGGGTAAGGCGGCGTCGCCGACAACGATCGCGTGGTCACCGGCGGTCCTGGGTTCGGAACTGCCCGGGCTACGCTGCTGGTGGGACGGATTCCGTTTCCGCAGACGATGGCCACACCCGTCTCGACCGGCCGCCGTGCCCAAGCCTCGTGAGGCGGGGATTTGACGCAGGCCGCGGGTGGGCGCGGGCGTGGAGCGTCGCCGCGGGCGGGCGCGGGCTCGGAGCGTCGCCGCGGTGCGCAGCGAGGTGCAGACCTGCGGCCCGGCGCCGCGCCCGCGTAGCACAAGGGCTTGACACCGCCCCCTCACCGTGTATAGTCCCCATAGGTTATATAACCACATGGTGATATAGAGCGACATGCAGCCCGACCCACTCAGCACCACCTTCGCGGCCCTGGCCGACCCGACCAGGCGGGCCATCCTCGCCCGGCTCGCCCAGGGCGATGCGTCGGTCAAGGAACTCTCGGCGCCGTTCCGGATGACCCAGCCGGCGATCTCGAAGCACCTCCGAGTGCTCCAGGACGCGGGTCTCATCGAGCAGGGTCGGCAGGCGCAGTGGCGCCCGCGACGCCTTCGAGCGGAGCCCCTGCGCGACATCGCCGACTGGGTGGGGCAGTACCGCCCGCACTGGGAGGAGAGCTTCGAACGGTTGGATGCCTATCTCCGCGACGTACAAGGCAAGGACGCAGCAGAAGCACAGGAGCATGGACATGGAGACGACGATGACCGCGACCAGGATCGACCGAGGTAGCACCGCCACGACCAGCATCTACTCGGTGGGTGGCGACCTCACGTACGAACGGACCTTCGACGCCCCACGGGAACTCGTCTGGAAGGCCCTGACCGACCCGACGATCATCCCGCGCTGGTGGGGCCCGCACGGCACCACGACCACGGTGGTCGAGATGGATGTCCGGCCCGGCGGCAAGTGGCGCTTCGACAGCAGCGCCCCCGATCGCGAGGACGTGTCGTTCTTCGGGGAGTACCTCGAGATCGACCCGCCCGCGCACATCAGCTGGACGTTCCTCTTCGATGTCGAGGGCATGGGTCCGCAGGGCGGTCCCGAGGACTTCGACGCTCGTGGAGGTCGATGGCCGGACGACCGTCACCTCGACCAGCCACATGGGCTCACCCGAGATCATCGACGCCGCCCTCTCGACCGGCATGACCAAGGGCGCGATCGAGACGTGGGACCGCCTCGCGGCGCTGCTCGCCCAGGGCTGAGCCCGGACCGACCGAACCCCTCGCGCCGGGCACCCGCCGAACGTCGGCGTCGGTGCCCGGCGCATCCGTGTCCGGGCCGCGCGAGCCGCGCCGCCGACGCCGCAAGGCGAGCCGCGCCGCCGACGCCGCAAGGCGAGCCGCGCCGCGAACCCGCGGAGCACCTCAGACCGGGTTCTCGGCGAGACTCCCCGGGCCATGCCTTCCGCCGACCCCGGCGCACTGCCGGTGCGCCCGGCCGATGTCGAGCGCTGGCTCGCCGACCTGGGCCTCGAGCCCGTCGATCGAGCCGAACGCGATGGGATCGCCAGCTGGGATCTCGTCCTCGACGGTCGCCGCCGCTTCGATCTCCGCGTCACGGTCATCCTCGAGCCGACGATGGCGTTGATCTGCTGGGCGCATTACGCCCCGCCCATCAACGACATGTTCCGCAAGTCGTACCGACGCCTGCTGCGCTGGAACGACGAGTTCCCGTTCGCGAAGTTCAGCGTGGGCGAGGACGAGCGGCCGCTGCTCGCCGTCGAACAGTCGATCGCGAGCGCCGCGGGATCGGGCGCGGACGGCCTGGGCCTTGCGCTCGCCCGGATCGTCGGCATCGCCGACCGGCTCCTCGACGAGTCGAAGGACTGGATCTGGATCGGCGGCCGTGAGCCGGCTACCGCCGACCGGATCAGCCGCAATCCACAGCTCCTGACCCGCTTCGCCGACCGACTGCCCGAACTGTTCGCCGAGGATGTCACCCCGTGACGCGTCGTCGATGGGCGTTGCTCCTCGTCGTCCTGGGCGTCCTCATCGGGACATTCCGGCGCCCCGGCCTCGGCGCTGGCGGCCCGGCCGGACCTCACGATCACCAGCAACGCTACCTACACCGTCCAGCCGGACAAGCGGCGCGTCCACGTCGTCGTGGACCTGACGATGACGAATTACCTCAAGGACACCAAGACCAAGCGCTACTACTTCGACGACGCATACCTCGACGTCATGCCCCACTCGTCGAGCTTCAAACTCACTCGCGACGGCAAGGGCAGCCCCAGCGCCAAGGCCACCAAGCGCACCTCGGACTACACGCGGCTGCACCTGCGCTATCCCCGGCTGTATAGCGGCAAGACCGCGCACTACCGCCTCGCCTTCGATCTCAAGGACCCGGGTGGCAGCCCGACCCGCGATCTCCGCGTCGGCGATTTTCGCTGGCGTCCTTCCCGGTCTGGGCGTTCGCCACCGGTTCGACGCCGGGCAGCTCCGTGAAGGTCGTCTTCCCGGCGGGCTACCAGGTCGAGGTGGAGGCGGGGTCCATCAAGGCGCCGACCACCGATGACGCCGGGCGCACGATCTTCGAATTGGGCCGGCTGGCCGAGCCGCTGAAGTTCTTCGCGTACCTCGTCGCCGACCGCCCCGGCGCCTATATCGCGGACGCCATCAGCCCGACCGTCCTCGATGACCCGGCCGACGTGGTCGTGCGATCGTGGCCGGACGACGCGGCCTGGGCGAAGAAGGTGTCGAGCCTCCTGACCAAGGGCCTCCCCGTGCTGGGCGAGCGGATCGGACTCGCCTGGCCGCACGACGAGCCGCTGACCGTGCAGGAGGCCGTCTCCCGCTCGACGGAGGGCTACGCGGGCCTGTTCGATCCCAGCAAGAGCCTCGTCGAGATCGCCTACTACGCCGACAGCGGGGTCGTCCTCCATGAGGCGGCCCATGGCTGGTTCAACGGCGCCCTCCTCGCCGACCGCTGGTCGAACGAAGGGTTCGCCTCGTACTACGCGGCCGCGGCCGCGAAGGACCTCAAGGTCAAGATCCGCGACGACCAGCTGACCGACAAGCTGGAAGCATCCCGGATCGCCCTCAACGACTGGGGCCCCGTCGGCGAGGCGGGAGTCGCGGAGGAGGACTACGCCTACGCCGCGTCCCTCGCCCTGGCGCGGGCGATCGCGGAGCGGGCCGGCGACGACGGTCTGCGGGCGGTCTGGACCGACGCTGCGGGCAAGGTCGGGGCATATCAGCCGGTGGCCGGCCCGGCGGAGACCGTCGACGGTCCGCCCGACTGGCGCGGCCTGCTGGACCTGCTCGAGGCTCGCACGGATTCGCGGTACGACGACCTGTGGCGGACCTGGGTCGCCCGCCCCAGCGATCTGCCGCTCCTCGTCGACCGGGCGTCCGCGCGCGCGCGCTATGCCCTCGTCACCGAGAAGGCCGGCGACTGGCGGCTGCCACGCCCGATCCGCGATGCCCTCCGAGCCTGGCGATTTCGATGACGCGACGACCCTCCTGGAGCAGGCCGGCGCCGCGCTCGAGGCACGGACCGAGGTCGAGGATGCTGCCGAGGCAGCAGGATTGATCGCCCCCGCGGGATTGCGGCTCGCCTTCGAGGACGCCGACGGCTTCGACGACGCCGCGGCCGAAGCGGCCGCCGAGCTCACGACCATCACCGCCTACACCGACGCGGTCGCCGCGCGATCCACGGCGACGAGCCCGTTCACCCAGCTCGGCCTCTGGAACGAGACCCCGGACGCCGATCTGAGCGCGGCGCGCGAGGCGTTCGCGACGGGCGACCTCAAGGCCTCCATCGCGGCATCAGCCGAGGCGGAGGCGAGCTGGTCCGAAGCCGACACGGTCGGCCAGGGCCGCGCCGTCAGCATCGGCCTCCTCGTCCTCGCCGCGGTGCTGGCGGTCCTCTTGCTGATCGCCGCGATCCGACGGCGCCACCGCCGTCGCCTGGCCCGCGGCTGGTCGAGCGAGGCCTCCTGATCCCGGAAGCCGCGGTCGGGGCGGTCGGGGCGCCCGACGCGCCCGACGCGCGCCCCCATCGATGGCTCGACGCCGCGAGCCCCTGCGATACACTCGCTCACCCAGCCGACCGCGCGATCCGGAGACCAGGAGTCCAGACCGACTGATGGGCCACCAGCGCACGCGACCCTCGCACGAGATCCTGTCCGGCGACTCGGCGGACGTCTACTTCGCGCGGGCGGAGAGCATCCTCCGGCAGGAGGGGATGGATCCTCTTGTGACGATGGAGGTGTTCACCCGCCAGGACGCGGTGCTGTGCGGCATCGATGAAGCCAAGAACCTCCTGGGCCACGTCCTCGCCGACGCCGATCCGCTCGAGACGACGATCGAGGCGCTCGACGACGGCGATCTCGTGGGGCCCAAGGAGATCGTCCTGCGCATCCGGGCGCGGTATCGCCGCTTCGGGCTCTACGAGACCGCGATGCTCGGGATGCTCGCCCAATCGACCGGCTGGGCGACGGCCGCCCGCGAGTGTGTCGAAGTCGCGGCGCCGGATCCGGTCATCAGCTTCGGGGCGCGCCACGTCCACCCCGACATCACCGACGTCCTCGACTACGCCGCCATCGTCGGGGGCTGCGTCGGGGCCTCGACGCCGGCCGGCGCCCGCCTCGCCGGCCTGAACCCGACCGGGACGATGCCGCACTCCCTGGTCCTCATCTTCGGCGACACCGTGGAGGCCGCGCTCGCCTTCGATCGCGACCTGGGCCCGGAGGTGCCACGCATCGTCCTCGTCGATACGTTCAAGGACGAGGCCGAGGAGGCGCTCCGGGTCGCCCATGCGCTGGGCGACCGGCTGTACGGCATCCGCCTGGACACGCCATCAGAGCGCGGTCGCGTGACCGCCGAGCTCACCCATGAGATCCGGGCGCGGCTGGACCAGGAGGGCTACCAGCACGTCAAGATCACCGTGTCGGGTGGCCTGACTCCCGATCGCATCCGCTACTTCAAGGACGCCGGCGCGCCGGTCGATTCCTTCGCCGTCGGGTCGTACATCAGCGGCGCGACGCCTATCGACTTCACGGGCGACATCAAGGAGATCGACGGCAAGCCCATCGCCAAGCGCGGCCGCATCCCCGGCGTGACCGAGTCGCCGCGGCTCAAGGTCGTGGACCTGGAGCCGTACCGCGAGGCGATCGGCGCCGCCGAGCTCTGACCCGCCCGGACGCTCCGTCGCGCACCCTCGACGTTCCGTGGGACCATGCGGGGATGGACCAGCAGCGCGACGACGATCGGCCGCGCGACGACGATCGGCCGCGCGACGAGGAGCGGGCGCCCGAACCGACCGAACCCGAGTCGGCGTATGACCTCCTGCAGCGCGGCACGTCCCTGCTGAACGGCCATCACTACGCCGCGGCGGCCATCGTCCTGCAGCGAGCCGATCGCCTGGAGCCCGGGAAGGCGTCGATCCTGGAGGCCCTCGGGCGGGCCTACTTCAACTCCGGCCAGCACGCCTCGTCGCAGGACACGTTCGAGCGGCTGCTCGAGATCGATCCGTCGTCGCACTACGCGCACTTCGCGCTGGGCCAGAGCCTCAAGAAGCTTGGCCGCCCCGAGCAGGCGGGCACGCATCTGCGACTCGCCGTGGCGATGGACCCGCGGAGCGACCTGTACCGTGGCGCCCTCGCCCGGCTGGGTCCCCTGGCGCGGCCGCCGCGCTCCCCGGAGCCGCCGCCAGAGGAGTGACAGCCGGTTGCCGGAGCACCATCCGGTCAGGATCCGGCGTCGATCGGCGCCGAGCAGCCGCGGTTGCCCGCCGCATCGGTCGCGCAGACCGTGAACGGTCCGTTCCCGTCGACCGAGGCGCGCCACAGCGATTCGCCGTACCAGGTCATGGGCTGCGCGCCGCCCGGTCCTTCGAGCGTGACCTCGCGCAGCGCCGTCATGCCGCTGCTGTGGTCCGTGACCCGGGCGACGACCGATCCATCGCGGGCCACGACGCTCGGCACGACGGGGGCCGCGGTATCGGGCGGGATGGCGACGCCGAGGTGCACGGCGTCGGGGTCGGCGGCCTCCCCCTGGGCCTGGACCACATCGAGGCGCCCGTCGCCGTCCAGGTCCGCGACGGCCATCCCGAGCGTGCCCTGGGTCATCGGCCCCGAGAACACGGCCGGGTCCATCGAGAGGCGGCCGGTGCCGTCGTTGACCAGCAGCCGGTCAGCGCGGTCCAGCGACCCGATGAGGAAGTCCGGGTCGCCATCGGACTCGGCGTCAAGGAACACGACGACGTTGTCGTCGGCTGACGGGTTGGCCGCCGCCGGCCACAGGGCCGTGGTCGCATCCGAGAATCCACCCTTCCCGTCGGCCAGGAACAGGTGCTCGGTGGCGTTCTCCCCATCGTTGATGGTCACGACATCGAGGAACCCGTCGCCGTCGACGTCCATCGGTTCGAACTCGTAGTCGTTGCCGAACTGGGGCAGCTGGTCACTCGCATCGACGAACGACCCGGTCCCATCGTTGTGCAGCAACAGGCCGCCGGAGCACATCTTGCAGGACTCCATGATGTCGAGATCGAGGTCGTTGTCGACGTCGATGAACTCGATGTCCCAGGAGAACCCGACCGGATGGTCGGGGATCGCGCCGGCCTTCGCCTCCGTGAACCGGCCCTTGCCGTCGTTGACCCACAGGCGTGGCGCCGCCCGGGTGCCTTGCATCGGGTTGCCCGGGCCCCAGTCGGCCAGGATCATGTCGAGGTCGCCGTCGCTGTCCACGTCGCCGAGCTCCACGTCGCCGACGCTGAGATCGACCTTGGGCAGGTGGGTGTCGGTGACCTCCTCGAACGCGAGACCACCGCGACCGAGGAAGAGTCGGCTCTGCGTCTGGTACGTATTCCCGATGACGATATCGACCAAACCGTTGCCGTCGACGTCGCGGACCTTGACGACCCTGGCGAGGTTCAGGGCGTCGCCGAGCACATCGGACGAGCGGTCCGTGAAGGCGGCGTGCCCATCGTTGATGAAGACGCGGGTCGGCTCGGGCGGCCCGGCCGATTCGTAGAGCCCGCCGTTCGCGAACAGGATGTCGACATCACCGTCGGCGTCGAGATCGGCCAGCTCCACCTTGTTCGACCACTCCGCGGTCGCCCCGATGGTGCGGGCGGTCGCGTCCTCCCACAAGGCCGGGGCAGGGGAGGCCGGCGGGCGGCTCGCCGGGGACTGGGCGGCCGTGCCGGGCGCGACCGTCGGACTCGCGACGACTGTCGGACTCGCCGCTGTCGTCGGGACGACACTGGCCTCCGATGGGGCGCAACCGGAGATCGAGCCAGTGATCAAGCCGGTCAGCACGAGCCTGGCGACGAGTCGGCGTACGGCCACGGGTCCACCTCCACTCGATAGACGTCGTGCGTCGGCCTCAGCGTTCGATCTTCGTGCGCCGCTCAGCCCTGCGTCTTGAGCCGCTCCAGCCAGAAGAGGCCGATGATGGACTTGGCGTCGCAGATCTCCCCGGATCCCGCGGCCGCGACCGCGTCGCGCCAGGGCAGCCATTCGAGGATCAGCCGTTCATCGTCATCGGGACCCAGGCGGCCGTCGGGATGCGCCGGCGCGAGGTCCGTGGCGAGGTACAGGTGCATGACCTCTTCGGTGAACCCGGGGGCGGTGTAGAAGCGGGCCAGCTTGCGCCACGTCCCGGCGCGCAATCCGGTCTCCTCCTCGAGCTCACGCGGGGCGGCCACGTCGGGGTCCTCCTTCGACCCGTCGGGGTTCACGTCGAGGCCGCCGGCCGGGATCTCGAGGAGCGCTCCCTCGGCCGCTACGCGCCATTGCCGGACCAGGGCGACGCGATCCTGGTCGTCGAGGGCGACGATGGCGACCGCTCCGGGGTGGCCGGCGATGTCGCGGGTGGAACGACGTCCGTCCGGGAGTTCGACCGTGTCGACCCGGAACGTCAGGTACCGGCCGCGATGGACGACCTCCGAGTCGACCACGCGCTCGACGAGATCGGCCCCGGAGGTGACCTCCGGGGCCGACGGGTGCGGATCGACGGGCTTGTCGCTCAGGAGACGGCCGCCGGTGCGTCCGAGGCCGGAGCATCCGGAGCGGCGGCGTCGGCCGCCGGGGCCTCCGCCACGGCTTCGGCCGCCGGAGCCTCCGCTGCCACAGCCTCCGCGGCCGGCGCCGGGGCTGCGCTCGAGACCGAGACCGGTTCGGAGCCACCGGTGGTGGGCGGCGCCAGCGCGGCGCCCGTCTCGGCGTCGAAGAGGTGGAGCTTCTCGAGGTGCAGACGCAGGCTCACCACGTCGCCCGGGCGGACACGGTGCGACGAGTTCACGATGGCCACGACATCCTTGTCGGCCGCGTTGACATGCAGGAGCTCCTCGTTGCCGAGGTACTCGACGACATCCGCGCGAGCCCGGAAGTTGCCGTAGTCGGCGGAGATCGCGTCGCCGATGTCGAGGTGCTCGGGTCGGAACCCGGCCACGAGCGCCTTGCCGGCGATGTCGCCCGCGATCGCCCGCAACCGCGGCGGGGTCGCGATGGACCAGCCGTCGGCGCCGACGAGCCGGGCCGTGTCGCCGCTGCCTTCGACGGTCACGTCGATGAAGTTCATCGACGGGCTGCCGATGAATCCGGCGACGAATCGGTTGAGCGGGGTGTCATAGAGCGTCTGCGGGCTGCCGACCTGCATGAGCAGGCCCTCGCTCATCACCGCGATGCGCGTGCCCATCGTCATCGCCTCGATCTGGTCGTGGGTCACGTAGACCATCGTCGTCCCGAGGCGCTGATGCAGCCGGGCGATCTCCGCGCGGGTCTGGACGCGCAGCTTCGCGTCCAGGTTGGAGAGCGGCTCGTCCATCAGGAAGACGGCCGGCTCGCGCACGATCGCGCGTCCGAGCGCGACGCGCTGGCGCTGGCCACCCGACAGTTCCTTCGGCTTGCGATCGAGCAGCTTCTGGAGCTGGATGGTCTCGGCGGCCTCGTTGACCCGGCGGTCGATCTCCGCCTTGGGGACCTTGCGCAGCTTCAGGCCGAACGCGAGGTTCTCGCGGACCGACATGTGGGGGTAGAGCGCGTAGCTCTGGAACACCATCGCGATGTCGCGATCCTTGGGCGGGACGTCATTGACGACGCGGTCGCCGATCCGCAGCTCGCCGTCGGAGATCTCCTCGAGTCCGGCGATCATCCGCAGGCTGGTGGTCTTGCCGCAGCCCGATGGTCCCACCAGGACCATGAACTCGCCGTCCCCGATCTCGAGGTTCAGATCCTTCACGGCGTGGAAATCGCCGTAGATCTTGTTGACGTGGTCGAACGTGACCGTCGCCATGGTCCGAGTACCTCCACTCCCAGCGGCACATCGCGGACCCATGCATCCCAGTCGCCGAAGCGATGTCCCGCCGAAGCGGAACGCGGACGGGTCCCATACGTGGCTGCTCGGGGTGCGCGCATCGTAGGCGCCCCAGACCCCGGGCACAACCCTTCTGACACCGGCGGACCCACGGCCGCACCGTCGCCGCACGGCCGCGTACCATCGCCGGATGCAGCCCGTCGATGTCGTCGCCCATCCGTCGCGGGTGGCGGTGGTCGGGACCGGCAACGTCGGGGCCACCTTCGCCTTCGCGCTGGTCATGTCCGGGCTCGCGTCGGAGATCGTGCTCGTGGATGCGAATGCACGCCGGGCCGAGGGCGAGGCGATGGACCTCACCCATGCCGTGCCCTTCGCCAAGCCGACCCGGGTCTGGGCGGGAACCTATGCGGATACGGCCGGCGCCGCCGTGACCGTCATCTCGGCCGGGGTCGCGCAGCAGCCCGGCGAGAGCCGCCTGGACCTGGTCCGGCGCAACGACGCGATCTTCGCCGCGATCGTCCCCGAGGTCGCGGCGGCCAACCCGGGCGGCATCATCGTCGTGGCGACCAACCCGGTCGACGTCCTCACGTACCGGACGATCCAACGGACGGGGCTGCCGCCGGGTCGGGTGCTGGGCTCGGGCACGATCCTCGACACGGCGCGGTTCCGGGCACGGCTCGCAGAGCGGCTCGGTCTGGACGCCCGCAGCGTCCACGCCTACATCATCGGCGAGCACGGCGATACCGAGGTCCCCGTCTGGAGCTCGGCCAACGTCGGCGGGATGCCGCTCATCGATTACTGCGCCGTCCACGGCATCGATGTCAGCGAGGCGGAGCGGACCGCGGTCTTCGAAGGCACCCGAGACGCCGCGGCCGACATCATCGCTCGCAAGGGGGCGACGTACTACGCGGTGGCCGCGGGCCTGATGCGCATCGTCGAGGCGATCCTGCGCGACCAGCAGACGATCCTGCCGGTCAGCTCGCGGATCGACGACTACTACGGCATCAGCGACGTCTGCCTGTCGCTCCCGTCGGTCGTTGGGCGGGGCGGGGTGGAGCGGCTCGTCCCGATCGGCCTTTCGGCGGGCGAGGCGGCGGCGCTGCGCCGCTCGGCGGACGTCCTGCGCGGGACGATCGCCGCGCTGGAACCGGTGGCGAGCGTGCGATAGCCATGCGCGCCCTCATCTTCGACCTCGACGGGACCCTCGTGGACACCGTCTACGCCCACGTGTTCGCCTGGCAGCGCGCGTTGCTGGAGGCCGGCCATCCAGTCGACGGCTGGCGGATCCACCGGCGCATCGGGATGAGCGGCGGCCTGTTCGCGCGGGCGGTCGCGCGCGAGATCGGACGGGCGCTCACGGACGACGAGACCGAACGCCTGCAGCGACGGCATGGCGAGATCTTCCGGGAGATCCTGCCGGAGCGCCGGCCGCTGCCGGGCGCCATCGAGCTGCTCGAGACGCTCCGCCGAAGTGGCGTCATCCACGGGATCGCGACCTCGGGCCGGCGCCCCGAGATCGACGCGTCCCTGGTGGCGCTGGGCGTTCCCGACGGGACGGTCGTCGTGGAGCGAGGCGACGTGCTGCGGGCCAAGCCCGAGCCGGACCTGTTCCTGGCCTGTCAGCAGCGGCTCGGCGTGGCGATCTCGGACTGCTATGTCGTCGGCGATGCGGTGTGGGACCTGCTGGCGGCCCGCCGGGCGGGGATGCTCAGCGTGGGCCTGCTCACCGGGGGCTACGGCGAGGACGAGTTACGGGCCGCCGGCGCGTTCCGGGTCTACCGCGACCCCGCGGAGCTGCTCGAGTCGCTCGACGAGCTGGGGATCATGCTCGCCGGTTGACCATCGGCCCACGATCGCGGGCCCGTCCGGCACTGTCGCTGATGCGGGTCGGCGCGGTTCCATGAGCGTGAAGCGCCGGCGACCGTGCGGGTCCCTTGCGCCAGGATGGGCGGCCGGCCAGGAGGTACCGCCATGTCCGGCATGGCCCACGGCGCGCGGACCGATCCGCACGAGGGCATCGTCTTCGCCATCATCCTCATCGCCGTGGGCGTGGGCGCCCTCGCGATGCAGGCCATGCCCGGGTCGGGCGGCTGGATCGTCCTCGTCATCGGGCTCGGGCTGCTGGCCGTCTTCGCGATCCTGCGTCGCTACGCTGCGCTCGTACCGGGCGGGATCATGACCGGCCTGGGCCTCGGCATCCTCGCCGCAGAGGCGCAGTCGTGGACCTCCGGTCAGGGTGACGGCGGCGTGATCGTGCTGGGCTTGGGGATGGGCTTCCTGTCCATCTGGGTGATCGGTGCGCTGGCCCATGTGCCGCAGCACCATCCGTGGCCGCTCATCCCGGGCGCCATCCTCACGACCGTCGGGCTGGCCCTGCTGGCCGGCGGGGTCGCCCTGGAGCTGCTCCGCTTCTGGCCGGTCGCGCTCATCGGTCTCGGGCTGATCGTGCTGTGGAGGGCGTGGCGGGAGGTCGGGACACGGACCTGAGGCGTCCGCGACGACCCAGGGCTCGGAGGTTGAGGGCCAGTCCCAGCACGAGGATCGGCGTGCTGATCCAGGTCAGGTTCCGGGCCAGCCAGTCCGGCAGGAAGATGTCCGTCACCGAGCCCCGCTCGGCGCCGAACTCCTCCGCGAGCGGGGTCAATGGACAGACGAAGCCATTGGCCGCGAATACGGCGCACTCCGTGAGTGCGACCGCCGTGGCCGCCGCCGTCCGCCGCGAGGGGCGACCTCGCAGTCCATCGACGACGATCGCCGCGATGGCGCCGGCGATCACCAGGAACGCCGCCGTGTGGACGGTCTTGACGCCGGCCAGCAACCACTGACGGGTCCGCGGATCGCGGCCGGTCATGCCTCGATCGCGATCGGGGTCATCACCCGGCGACGACGTCGCTCGACGGCCAGTGCGCGACGAGGACCGCCCACAGGACGACGATATCGACCGCGATCGCACCGATCCGGTTGGTCATCGTCGGGAAGGCATGCCAGAAGAGCACGATGCCGGCGATCGAGACGACGGCCGAGACGACGGCCAAGGGCCGGATCCACGTCGTGGGGACGGCGATCCCGAGCACGCCCAGTCCGGCCAGCGTGAAGCCGACCATCGGGATGGTCCAGAGGACCAGCGCGATGGCGTTCGCGCCCGCGACGCCGATGGGCGCCGTGAGCAGCCACGACTCGCCCGTCCAGCCGTCGACGCTTGCCCAGCCGAAGATCGGGAAGTAGCCGAGGACGTGCCCGATACCATGGGCGATGAGCACGATCCCGATGATGAGGTTGACAGGCATCGCAGTCGGGGACCTCCTACACGGCCACGAGGGTCGCCGCGCCGACGACGGACCGAGCCCATGTGCCAGCGCGGGTCTCCTCGCCTTCGGCGAGGGGTCCTTCGGACGCGGCGACGAGGAAGCTCTCCGGCGGGACCACGAGCCGGCATCCGGCCGCCTCAAGGCGCTGGGCGATCCCGCTCGAGGCGGCCCCGGTGCGCGAGACGGGGCCCGGCAGGCGGGTGTCGAAGGCCGCCGCGGCCACACCACCGAACGCTCGACGGCGCAGGTTGCCCAGGAACCTCCGACCGATCAGGTGCAGGCCGTGGATCTGGGTCGGCGACCCGACGATCAACAGGTCGACATCCACGCCGAACAGGTCTTCCGCGTCGCGCTCCTCGACGACCCGGACCGTGTGCGGCGGTCCGATGGCCGCGCCCATGACCTCGGCCAGCCGCCGGGTATTGCCGTACTTGCTGCCATACACGATGAGGATGTTCATGGTGGCCTCCCGTGGCGCCGTCATCCGCGTCGCCGATCCGCGACGGGGCCCCCACCCGCTGGGGGGGCAGCCGGCAGAGGCCCATCGGGACTGTGCGATGAGGCCCCCCGGAGGGGACAGTGCCACTCGGCCCTAGTTGGGTGGGCGCTCGGTCAGCCGAGATCCTTCTGCATCATGACGTCGGTCTCTCGATAGCCCGAGGTCCGATAGAGGGTGCGCGCCACCTCGTTGTCACCGAAGACATGGAGGGCGATCGCGTCGTAGCCGAGGGACCGAACGAGCGGCTCCAGGGCGGCCATCGCGGCACGCCCAAAGCCGCGTCCACGGAAGGCGGCGTCGATCTCGATGTCGTAGATGAACGCGACCGTGCCGCTGGGATGATCGCTCGGGGCGAACCACAGCACGCCGACGACCTCGCCCGTGTCGGCCACGATGGATCGCAGGTCATGCCCCGGCGTGGCGAGACCGTCGGGGAGCAAGGCCGCGTAGGCCTCGGCCGAACGGGCTTCGGCCGTTTCAGCCGGCCATGCCCCGATGCGGACCTTGTCGGCGGCGTAGCCCGTGATGGACGCCGCGCGCCAGCGTTCGTAGACCTCCGGGGTCATGGGTTCCAGCGTCACCATCGGCGCAGCATAGGTCCCGCGGGTCCGGCCCGGTCAGTCGCCGCGCGTGAGGATCTCGTAGTGGACGGGCGGCGGGTAGTGGCGGACGCGGCCGCCGGCGTCCTTGATCCCGGTCGCCGTCCCGATGGACGAGCGGGCGAACGCGCGGACCTTGTCCCAGTGCTTGGAGTACGCGCTGAAGACGCCCGAGTCCCAGATGCGCAGCATGTACTCGTCGTTGTAGTGGAGGGCGTTGTTCGTCCAGTTGGCCGAACCGGTGAAGACGACCTTGGCGCTGGTGTCGCCCGCGTACGAGCCATTGATCAGGACGTACTTGTCGTGGACCATCTGGTCGACGATGCCGTTCTCGTCCTCGTCCGTCGCGGCGGGCACGATCGCCGGTCCGCCGTGGCGACCGCCCTTCTTCATGAGCGTGCGAAGCACCCCGGGATCGACCCGGGTGGGGTCGAACATGATCGTGACCTTGCAACCCTGATCGTCGAGCGCCCAGATCCGTTCCGCCAGCCGGACGCGCAGGATGCTCCACTGGTACATGGCGATGCGGACGGTCGTGCGTCCGGCGTTGCCGTACCCGGCGGCGAGGCCGGTACAGCGGATGTTGCTGAGGATGCCGTACATGGGGTCGTCGTCGGCGCCGAGGCCGCCCTTCGGGAAGAAGTAGACCTTGTGCTTGCCGCTGGTCGCCGTGAAGTAGACATCGGGTGAGGTCGTGGGCTGCTTCACCGTGCGCGCGCCATAGGCCATGGTCTCGAAGTTGCGCTTGAACGCTTCGTACATGACGGGGTCGCCGACGATCATGTAGCCGTTGTTCCAGCCGCGCCGCGCCTGGAAATAGGTCGGGTTGGCGGAGCTGACCATGACCACGTTCGCGACACCGCCGGTGGCCGAGAACATGTAGGTCTTCGTGTGCTGATAGGAGGGCTGGTTCTCGGTCAGGCAGGCGCCATGGCACAGGACCGCATAGCTCGAGTTGCGCGGGTTCCGGCCGAACTTGGCGGCCACCCGTTCCCAGGCCGGGAAGACCTCGTGGTCGTCCATGATCAGCCGGACGTGGACGCCGCGCTTGTACGCGGCGATCAGCTTGTCGGCGAACTGCTCGATCGTGAACGAGAAGAACGCCATCCGGATCGTGGCGCCCTTCTTCGTCCCGTCGATGGCCTTCATGAGCTTGGACATGATCGCCATCTGCTGGGTCTCGGTGCCGGTCGGGTCGTTGAAGACCGGGCCCTCGACCGGGACCGCCGCATCCGCCGTGCCGGCGGTCCAGGGCGCGCTGGCCATCGTGCTCCCGAGCACGAGGGCGGCCACGAGGATCAGGAGGCGTCTATGCACAAGGACCTCGATCGGGCGCGACGAGCGCCGGCGCCTTCCATGCTGGTGCACTCGCGCACGAGCCGCCATGGGAACGACGGGTGAGCCGGCGGGGTGACCATCGGGGTCCGGTAGGTTCGGGCATTGATTCTTTCCACGAGGGGCGATTGGGGTGGCCTACGGGGCTCGAACCCGTAACCTCTGGAGCCACAATCCAGTGCTCTGCCGGTTGAGCTAAGGCCACCGCGGCGCGTGTCGTCCGTGGCGGTGCGCTGCGAGCGCGGGTGGACGAAGCCTGCGGAGTATAGCGAAGAACCGGCGCGCGGCCGGGCGTGCCGTCGGGCGCCCAGCGTGGTCGTACCCGGGTCAGCGAGCGTCGTCGTCCGTTCGGCCCGTCGAATGGGTCGGCGCCGTCCACGGGGCGACCGACCGGATGAGCCGCACCGCCGCGTTCGGATGTCCGACGTCTCCCGGCTCGGCCGTCGCGACCGCCGTGGCCACCGCCACGGGGACCTCGATGTCCGTGTCCCATCCGGTCGACGCCGTGGCCGCGGGGTCCATCACCCCGACGGGAGCTGCACTGGCGCTGACATGGGCGGCGGTGAGGGTCTGGGCCGGTGTGTCCATGAGCGTCTCCAGTCCGCCGTCGGTCTCCCAGGCCGATCGTGCGCTTGAAACCTCCTCGACGACAGCCGGGATCTCCGCGATCTCCGCACCACTCACGGACCGCGCGTCCGAGGGCGCCTCGACAGGGTCGGCCGGCGTGGTCGTCTCGTCCACGGCCAGCGCGTCGAGGGGAGACGCCTCCGACACCGCGCCGGCACTCGCGTCGGCGTCATCGATGACCACGGCCTCGGCTGCGGGCGCCTCGACGGCGGCCGCCTCCTCGGCGATCCTGGTCAAGGCCGCGGCCCTCGCGATCGCCCGGACATCGTTGAGGTTCGGCGGGGTGGGCAGGGACCGAGACCGATCGGCGATCTCGGCCGGGTCGCCCGTGGTGCGCAGGTCATCCAGGAACGACTGGAGCGTCACGCCATAGTCGGCGACGGCTGTCTCGATCCCCTGAAGCTCGCCTGCGAGCACGGCGTCGTGCTGGGCCAGGGAGGTGTCGAGGTCCGCCCGCCGATCGGCGATCCGGGTCGCGGCGTCGGCCCGGATCCGTTCGACTTCGGCCTCCGCCCAGCCCTCGATGCTGGCGACGTCTTCGTCCGCCACCTGGCGGAACGCCTCGGACTCCGCGGCGGCATGCTCCTTCGCCTCGACGAGGTGGGCGGCCGCATCGGCCTCCACGATCGCCCCGATGCGGTCGCGTTCCTTCCCGACGACGCCCATCATCGCCTCGGTCAGCTCGGACATGAAGCCACTGGTCACGTCCGGAGCCCCCGACGTCGTGGCATCGGGGCGGACCTCGCCGGGATCCGTCGACAGGACCTCGCCGCCGCCCGTCTCCGCGTCGGCGACCCCACCGATCGTCGGGCCCGTGCCGTTGTGCGTGATGGTCTCGTCGAGGTCGGCCGTGTCCATCCTGCTTCTCCCCGCTGCCCGAGCGCTCATGGACGAACGACGGTACTCCGTGAACACGCTGTTGACAATCCGCCACGCAGAGTTTCGCGTGCCGTGGCCCAAGGTCGGCGACGACGTTCTGGCACACTGACCGTATGTCGACGACCAGCGCGCGAGCCGGGCTGCCGGCGGACCCCTCGACCCTCGTCGATCTCGATGCCCTGCGCATGGCCTACCACGACCGGACACCCGGACCGTCCGACCCGACCCAGCGGGTCGCGTTCGGGACCTCGGGGCATCGCGGTTCCTCGTTCCGTGGCGCCTTCAACGAGGCCCATATCCTCGCCATCACCGAGGCCATCTGCCGCTACCGCACGGGCGCGGGTACAGCGGGCCCCTGTTCCTGGCGCGCGACACGCATGCGCTCTCCGAGCCCGCGACCTGGACCGCGCTCGGGGTGCTCGATCGCCAACGGGGTGGACGTCCGCATCGACAGCCGCGACGGCTACACGCCCACCCCGGCCCTGTCGCACGCGATCCTCGTCGCGAACCGCGGCAAGGACGCCTGGCGCCACCTGGCCGACGGGATCGTGGTCACGCCCTCGCACAACCCACCCGACGACGGCGGCTTCAAGTACAACCCGCCCAATGGGGGACCGGCCGACACCGACGTCACCCGCTGGATCCAGGACGAGGCCAACCGGATCCTGGAGGCGAGCGGGTCGGATGGCATCGCGGGCATCGGGCGCGTGGCGGACGAGGCGGCCGCGGCCGCGGCAACGCCCTACGACTTCCTGGGGGCCTATGTCGACGACCTGCCGAACGTGATCGACATGGCGGCCATCGCCGCGTCGGGGCTGCGCATCGGGGTGGACCCGATGGGCGGGGCCTCGGTCGCCTACTGGGCGGAGATCGCCACCCGTCATGGCCTGGACCTGACCGTCACCAACGACGTCGTGGATCCGCAGTTCGGGTTCATGACCTGCGACTGGGACGGCAAGATCCGGATGGACCCCTCCTCGCCGTACGCCATGGCTCGGCTGGTGGCGTTGCGGGACCGCTTCGACATCGCCCTCGGCAACGACGCCGACGCCGACCGCCACGGCGTGGTCACCCCGACCGCCGGCCTGCTCAACCCCAACCACGTCCTGTCCGCGGCGATCGCCTATCTGTTCGGTGGCGCGCGCGACTGGGGTGCGAACGTCGGGGTCGGCAAGACCCTCGTGTCGTCATCGATGATCGATCGCGTCGTCGCCGACCTGGGCCGCCGACTCGTGGAGGTCCCGGTCGGGTTCAAGTGGTTCGTCGATGGGCTCATCGATGGCTCGATCGGGTTCGGTGGCGAGGAGAGCGCCGGCGCCTCGTTCCTGCGCCGCGACGGCAGCGTCTGGACGACCGACAAGGACGGGATCATCGCCGACCTGCTCGCGTGCGAGCTGACCGCCGTGACCGGGCGGGACCCGGGGCTTGCCTACGCCGAGCTGACCGAGCGATTCGGGGCACCGGCCTATCGACGGATCGACGCCCCCGCGACGCCCGCCCAGAAGGCCGCTCTCGGGGCACTTTCAGCGACCGACGTGACCGCCACCGAACTGGCCGGCGACCCGATCACGGCCATCCTCACGAACGCCCCGGGCAACAACGCCCCGATCGGCGGACTCAAGGTCGTGACCGGCGCAGGGCTGGTTCGCGGCCCGGCCGTCGGGCACGGAGGACGTCGCCAAGGTCTACGCGGAGAGCTTCCGCGGCGAGGAGCACCTCGGCCGACTGCTGGAGGAGGCGCAGGCGCTGGTCGCCTCGGTCACGACCTAGGCTCGCCCGTCAGGACGACCCGAGTCGGGCCTTCATCGCCGCGATCCGCTGCCACGACGCATCGATGCGTGCGGCGTCGATCCGGCCGGCTTGCACCGCCGCTTCCACGATGTCGATCGTCGTCGCGACGATGTCGGGTTCGTACACCTGCTCGTTGGCGATGGTCAGGATGTCCGCCCCCGCCAGGACCGCCCGCTCGACGGCGGTCGCGTACCCGTAGGCTGCGCGGATCGCGCCCATCTGGAGATCGTCGGTGATGACGACGCCATCGAAGCCGAGGTCGCCGCCGCAGCATCCCGTCGATGACCTTGCGTCGACAGCGACGCCGGGTAGTCGGGATCGAGGTCCTTGTCGAAGACGTGGGCGACGAGCACGGTGTCGGCCTCGCCCCCCGCGATGATCGAGCGGAACGGGTCGAGCTCGGTCGTCGGTCCAGGTCGAGGTCACGTCCACCCAGCCCTGGTGCGTGTCCGCGGTGGAGCTGCCGTGTCCCGGGAAGTGCTTGAGCGAGCCCGCGATCCCCGCGTCGTGCAGGCCCGCGAGGTAGGCGAGATCCCTCGCGGGCGACCACGTCGGGATCGGCCGAGAAGCTCCGGTCCAGCGCGCCGATGACCGGGTTGGTCGGGTTGACGTCGAGGTCCACGACCGGCGCGAGGTCGAGATCGATGCCGAGGCCGGCCAGGGTGTGGCCGATCGCCCGGGCGCGCTTGCGGGTGTAGGTCGCATCGTCGCGGGCGCCCAGGGCCGCCTCCGACACGGTGGACGGGAAGCCATAGCGGTGCCTTGAGGCGGTCGACCTGGCCGCCTTCCTCGTCGATCGCGACCAGCAGCGGGACGCTGGCCTCGTGGCGCAGCCCGGCCACGAGGGCCTTGACCTGGCTCGGGCTCGAGACGTTCCGGTCGTAGCGACCGGTCGGGCTGTCGTAGTCGAACAGGAGGACGCCGCCGAGGCCCAGGTCGCGGATGTCCTTGACCGTCCGGTCCGCCTGGTGGACGGTCATCCCGCGAAAACCGACGAGCAGCATCTGGGCGATCTTCGCGCGCAGGTCGAGGGTCCCGAAGGCGTCGCCTGGGGCGAGGCTGGGGCTCGGTCTCGCGGTCGTCGTCGGGGACGGTGTCGGCAAGGTCGTCGGCGTTGCCGTGGTAGGCGACAGGGTCGGGACGGACGCAGCGGAGGCCGGTGGTGATGCGGTCAGCGACGGCGTCGCCTTCGCGCAGGCGGCGACGACGAGGGCGACCGTCGCCGGCGGCCAGGCCGCGCACGAACGCCCGGCGCGAGAGGCCGCGTCCCACGTCACCCTGACTGCGCACCGCGTCATCTTGCTCGGCTTCGCGGAATTGGGTCTTGCGCGCGGCGGCGGTGAGCCGGCCGTTCGAGCGATCCTCGGCCCGCTACGCTGCGCGAACCAACCAGCGACGCCCCGGAGGACCAGCGTGTCGGTCGAGACCCTGACGGCCATCGTGCTCATCGCCGTGCCCATCGCCTTCAATGCGGCGTTCTTCGAGCTGGGCCGCGCGTTCGACTACCCGGGCATCCTGCGCGAACCGACCGATACGATCCTGCGGCGCTTCGCGGTCGGCGGGAGCGGGCTGCTCCTGCGCTGGGAGGCGCTCCTGTTGTCGGCGCTCCTCATGCTCCCGCTGGTGGTGCTGCTGTCGCTCGTGCTCGGCGGTCCGCCGGAGCTGGGGCTCACGTCGATCATCATCGGCACCGCCGCAGCGCTCGTGCAGGCACTCGGACTGGTGCGTTGGCCGTTCGCCGTCCCGGAGCTCGCCCGACAGTACCTCGCGGCACCGGACGGGCCTGACGGGGACGCCGCCCGGGCGAGCGTCGCGACGGTGTTCGCGACCCTCCATCGCTTGCTCGGGGTCGGCATCGGCGAGCACCTGGGCTACCTGCTGACCGGCGTCTGGACGCTGCTCGTGGGCTGGACCATCCTCGTGACGACGGTGCTCCCGGCCTGGAGCGGCGCCGTGGGCCTGGTCATCGGGCTGGCGCTGCTCGTCGGGACGCTCGAGTTCGTGGGACCGAACGAGCGCGATGGCTGGCACCTCGCCGGGACGATCGTGCCGATCGCGTACATCGCCTGGTCGCTCTGGCTGATCGTGCTGGGGATCCTGCTGCTGATCTGACCGGTCGGATCGGCCGCACCGGACGCGACGACCGGACCTCGGGCGCCTCAGGCCCCGTCGAGGACGATCCTCGCGCCGTTGATCGCGGCGCCATCACCCGAGCACAGCTGGCGGATCACGGCCGTGATCGCCTCGGGCGTCGTCCAGCCCGCGTTCTTCGGTGACGGGGCCGTCTCGCGCTCATGCGCGGCATCGATGGCCTTGACCGCCAGCACGTTGACGGTCACGCCCGTGCCGGCCACCTCGCGGGCGAGGACGCGGAGCAGCGTCTCCTGGGCGATCTTGGCGGTGACGTAGGGTCCCATGCGCGGTCCGGGTGCGCTGGTGGTGGTCGAGCTGACCGCCACGATCCGGCCCCAGCCGCGCTCGACCATCGCGGGCACGACCGCGCGTGTCATGTGGAAGGTCGACCAGACGTGCAGGTCGAGCATCGTCGCCAGGACGTCGGGCTCCAGGTCGACGAGCGTCGTCCCACCGGTGAAGCCGCCGACCAGGTGGAGCAGGATGTCGATCCGTCCGAATCGCTCCAGTGCCGTGTGGGCCGCCGACTGCGCTGCCACGGCATCGCCCAGGTCACCGACGGACGTGATCCCGTCGTCGGTGGACAGGGCGAGCTCGTCCGTGAGGGCCGTGAGCCGGGCCGCATCCCGTCCGACGAGCACGAGCCGGGCTCCATCGGCGGCGAAGGCCGTGGCGGCCGCCCGTCCCAGGGGACCAGTGGCGCCGGTGATGACGACGACGCGACGGTCGGTGTCACGGGTGATCGACGGATCGGTCGCGGCCGGTCGGGTGGTCGTGCGTGGTCAACGTGGGTCTCCGTGGACGGGGCAGGGGGCGTTGCCACCACTGTCGCATATCCCCGCGACCGAACCGACCGGTCTTGACCGCACTGGACCGCACCAGACCACCGCAGACCCAACCCGACCGCCCGGTACCCGGGTCGGGGGCCTGCCCGGACCTTCGCACCGCAGACCCGACCGAACCCGACGCCTACGGTGAAGACCACACCGGAACCCCCGCCGCCCCCCAGGCGGACCGGCCCTAGCGAGACCACCAACCGGACATGTCCCTCACGATGCCTGCCCCGGCCGGTCGCCGCGTCGCGGCCCTCGTCGCCCTCCTGTTCGCGATCACCTCGGTCGCGAGCCTCGCTCGGCCGCAGCCCGCCGCTGCGTGGGACAGCGGCTCGTTCAACTCGGCATCGGAGAAGTCCCTCATCGCGCTCACCAACCGCAGCCGGGCCGCGGCCGGGTTAAAGGCGCTCAAGGTGGACTCGACCCTCACCTCGGTCGCCCGCTGGCGCAGCAAGGACATGATCAACCGGGACTACTTCAGCCACGACATCCCGGGCTACGGCAAGGTCTTCAAGAAGCTCGATGCCAAGGGCTTCTGCTACAAGGTCGCGGGCGAGAACATCGGCTGGAACACGTACCCCGATGACGAGGCCACGGCGACCATCCACGACATGTTCATGGATTCGTCGGGCCATCGCGCCAACATCCTGGGCAAGTCCTGGGATGTGATCGGCGTGGGGGCGTACAAGGGATCCGACGGCAAGAAGATGTGGACCGTCCTGTTCGCTGACAGGTGCGGGAGCACGGCACCCAAGCCGACGCCGAAGCCGACCCCCAAACCGACCAGCAAGCCCAAGCCGAAGCCGACCAGCAAGCCCAAGCCGAAGCCGACCGAACGGGCCACGCCAAGGCCGACCGCCAAGCCCAAACCCAAGCCGACCCCGGAGCCGACCCCCGAGCCCACAGCCACGCCGACCCCCACGCCCGAGCCGCCGGCCAACCGCGGCCTCGAGACGGACGGCCCCGGCGGCAGCAAGGGCCTTGGTCCGGGCGGCCCGGGCGGCGGCAACGGGAACGGCGACGAGAACGGGAACGGCGGCTCGTCCGGCGACGGCACGCCACCCGGTCTGGCGGCCGCGCCGCCGGCCGCCGCGACCGCCACCGGTCTTCGGGTCATGACGCCGGCGACGTCGGCGGGCCTGCTCGAGACGATCGTCGGGGGCGTCACCGGGCTGTTCCTGGGGGCCTGACCCGACCGGTCGAGGCGGACCGCCGGCCCCGGTACTAGACCCACCCGGACCATCGAGGCCTACACCGGACCTGGGCCCACCCGTACGGTGGCCCCCGGACCGCACCATTCCGCACCCGAGGCACCCATGACCGCGCTGCTGGACGTCCACGACCCGACCGCCACGATCGCCGTTGCCGCCAGCGCGACAGCGCCCATCCTCCAGGCCCGCGACCTCACGAAGTCGTATCCGCTGGGGGAGACCACGGTCGAGGCCCTCCGAGGCGTGTCCCTGACGGTCGCCGCCGGCGAGTTCGTCGCCCTCATGGGGCCCTCCGGCAGCGGCAAGAGCACGCTCCTCCACCTGCTCGGCGGCCTCGACCAGCCGACCAGCGGCGAGGTGGAGCTCGCGGGCGAGGTCATCAGCCGCCTGTCCGACGACCGCGCCACGCGACTGCGTCGCGACCGGACCGGGTTCGTGTTCCAGTCGTTCAACCTGATCCCGCTCCTCGACGTCACCGAGAACATCGCCCTGCCGTTCACCATCGCGGGTCAGGACACCGCGCGAGGCGAGCTCGCCGAGCGCCTCCGCGATGTCATCGAACTCGTCGACCTCACGGGAAAGGAGCACCACAAGCCCGATCAGCTCTCGTACGGCGAGCAGCAGCGTGTCGCCGTGGCCCGTGCGCTCGTCACCCGACCCGCCCTCCTCTTCGCGGACGAGCCGACCGGCAATCTCGACTACACGACCGGCAACGAGATCCTCGACGCCCTTTGGCGGTCATGCCACGAGCGGGGCCAGACGATCGTGCTCGTGACCCACGACGCCAAGGCCGCGGCCTACGCGGACCGGGTCCTGGTCGTCGGGGACGGGCGCATCCGCGACACGATCGAGCTCGGCCGTCGCGCCGACCACGACGCGAGCGTCCTCATCGGCCGGCTCGCCCAGCTCGGCCTGTAGCGCGTGGCACGATCCTGATGCGCGGTCTCGACGCACTCGCCTGGCGCGGCCTGCGGGCTCGTCCGCTCCGCTCGATCCTCACGATGTCCGGCGTCGCGCTCGGCGTCGCGGTCCTGTTCGCCGGGCTGGCCACGAACGCCGGCATCGAGGCTTCGGTCGACCGCACGGTCGCCGGCCTCGTCGGGGAGGCGGACCTGCGCGTCACCTCGTTCGGGGAGACGGGCCTGGCGCCCGACGCGGTCAGCACGATCGCCGGGACGCCCGGGATCGCCATCGCCGCACCGACCTTCGAGCGCCGGACGTACCTCGGCCTGGACCTGTTCGGCCCGGGTGACGCCTTGCCGGCCCCGGTGACCGTCGTCGGGATCGATCCCGATGCCGAGCCGCGACTCCACGATCTGACGCTGCAGGCCGGCGCACCGTTGATCCGCCCCGGCGAGCCCAGCGCGCTCATCAGCGCCACCCTCGCCCGGGAGGACGGGCTGATCGTCGGCTCGGAACTCACGATCCAGGGACCCGAGGCGCCGACCGTGGTGCGCGTGATCGGCATCCTCGCGGCCGATGGCCCATGGGCCGGCGTGTCCGGCCGCGCCGTCCTCGTGCCCCTGCAGACGGCCCAGGCCGCGTTCGCCGACACGGGCATCAGCCGCGTCGACATCGGCCTCGCCGACGGCGCCGACGTTGCGGCGGTGACGCACGCCCTCGAGGCGTCGCTGCTGTCCCAGCCGTACGTGCTCTCCTCCCCGGCAGATCTGGGCGCCGCGATGCGCGCCTCGACCGGTGACTTCGCGGCGACGACCGCGCTGATCGCCGCCATCGCCCTGTTCGCGGGGGCGTTCCTCATCTTCAACACGCTCTCCATGACGGTCGTGGAGCGGGTCCGGGAGCTCGGTCTCCTGCGTGCCGCCGGGGCGACCCGCGGCCAGCTGACGTCCTTCATCCTCGTCCAGGCCCTGGCCATGGGCGCCGCCGGCGCCGTGGTCGGTGTCGTGCTGGGGGCCGTCCTGGCCGCCGCGATGGCCGTTTGGGTCGGGACGATCGGCGAGGTGCCGCTCCCGGGACCCGTCGTGACGATCGAAGCCGCCGTCGCGGCGTTCGCGATCGGCCTGGCCGTGACGCTCGCCGCCGCCTGGGAGCCCGCCCGCCGGGCCGGCCGCATCCCGCCGGTCGAGGCGCTCAAGGCCCGCATGGACCTCCCGAGCGCCCATCGAGCGCGTCTTCGCTGGCTGGTCGTGGTCTTCGCGATCGTCGGCGTGGTCGGGTTGTTCGTCTGGCCGCGCTCCGCGGGCGACGCCGCCCTCGTCCGCGCGTTCGCGGTCTACGCGACGCTGCTGACGGTCGCGCTGTGCGTGCCCTTCGTCCTGCCGACCCTCGCCCGGGTCGCCGGCGCCCCGTTCGCGCTCGTCGCGCGGCTCGAGGAACGGCTCGCCCGGGCCTCGGTCCTGCGTGACCGGGGTCGTGCCTCGCTGACCGTCGGCGCGTTGACCATCGGCCTGGCCATGATCGTCGCCCTGGGTGGGGTGGGCGAGCATGCCCGTGCGGCCGCTGGGGCCTGGATCGCGGACGTGGTGCCCGGCGACCTCGTCGTCACCTCGATCTTCCCGCGCCCGGCCGATGAGGGCCTCGACGAGACGTTGAGCGACCTCGACGGCGTCACCGCCATCAGCCCCATGGCGACCTTCGACCTCGCGCTCGACGGGGTACGGACCGACGGTGCCGCGATGGTCGGAGCCGACCTCGCGACCGACGGCCGTTTCCGGTTGGTGGCCGGTGAGCGCGGGAGCGCCTTCGCCGCGCTTGATACGGGCGGCGCCGTCATCGTTCCGCTCGGCATCGCCGAGCGCGACGGGCTGCACCTCGGCGACATCCTGTCCGCGACGGCAGTCGACGGTTCGGTCGTCACCTTGCATGTGGCCGGCATCGCGGAGCGGACCCTGCCCGGACGCACGGGTGAATCGATCGTCGTGGGCTGGCCGGACGCGGAACGTCTCGGCGTCGCGGGTGCCGATGCGTTCGCCGTGCGCTTCGACCCGACCGCGACCGCTGCCGACCGGGCCGCCCTCGATGACGCCGCCCGCTCGCTGGCCTTGGAGCCGGTGACCCTGGATCGGATCCAGGGGGCGATCGGCGAGGCGCTCGGTCGCGTCTTCGGACTGTTCGATGCCCTGGCGCTCGTGGCAGTCATCGTGGCCGCACTCGGGATCGTCAACACGCTCACGATGAACGTGCTGGAGCGCGTCCGCGAGATCGGCGTCCTGCGCGCTGCCGGGATGACCCGCCGCCAGGTCTGGCGATCGGTCGTGGTCGAAGCCGGGGTGACGGGCGGGATCGGGGCGATCTGCGGGGTCGCCGCGGGCCTGCTCATCGGTGGCCTGATGGTCGTCCTCGCCGGTGGGCGACTCGATGTCGCGGTCGGGATCCCGTGGCTGGCCGTCGGCGTGGCGTTCGGTCTTGGGATCGGGCTCGCCATGCTCGCGGCGGCGTACCCGGCTCGGCTGGCCAGCCGGGTGTCCATCGTGCGCGCCGTCGGTTACGAATAGGTTCCGGACACCGTCCATCCGCCGACGAGGCCGGACTCGGTGCTAGACTCGCGCCGACCGTCACCCCCCATTCGTGACGGCCTGCCCACGGAGTCTCGATGACCATCGCCCTGCCGCGACTCGATCGCAGCACCGCCGCCGACCGCGGCCTGACGCTCGCCGACTTCCTGGTCCCTGTCACCCTCGCCGAACGGACGCCGACCCGTGTCCGCCACGCCGTCCTGATCATGCTGGGCACCGCGTTCGTGGCGCTCACGGCCCAGGTCGCCATCCCGACGACGCCCGTCCCGTTCACCGGCCAGACGCTCGGCGTCCTCATGGTGGGCGGCGCGCTGGGCTTCCGTCGTGGAGCCGCCGCGCTGTTGCTGTACATCGCCCTCGGGGCGCTCGGCGCGCCGATCTATGCGCAGGGCGATGCCGGCGTCGAACGCCTCCTGGGCGTGACCGGTGGGTACCTCACGGGGTTCGTGGTCGCGGCCGCCGTCGTCGGCCGGCTGGCCGAGCTCGGCTGGGATCGTCGGCTCGGCGGCGCCTTCGCGATGATGCTCATCGGCACGGCGATCATCTACGCGATCGGGGTCCCGTGGCTCAAGTTCTGGACCGGGATGCCGTGGGCCGATGCGGTCACCGGCGGGATGACCAAGTTCCTGATCTGGGATGCGGCCAAGCTCGCGATCGCAGCGGCGCTGTTCCCGGCGGCCTGGTGGCTGATCGGCCGCCGACCCGAGGACCGCTAGGCGACTTCGTCCTCGGACGCCGCGCCCGCCGCACCTGCCGCGCCCGCCGCGGTGCCACCGTCGTCATCGGCGAGCGCCGCCGCCAGGCTCCGATACGAGTCGCGCAGCAGGCGCGCCACCTCCGGCCAGTACGCCCGCCCTGCCCCGCGCGCCCCATCCGGATCGTCCGCGGCCCCGCGATCGCGGACTTCCGCGGCCATCCCGCGTAGGCGACCCGCGTCGGCGACGCGCCTCTCGTCGACGTCGTAGATCGCCGCGTACAGACGGGTGATGGCGTCTCCCGCCGCCGATCCTGCCGCAAGGCCGATCTCCCGGCGCACGACCCACCAGCGCAGCTCGCGCCGAGCCACCTCGTCGGCATCGATCGTGTCCGGCAGGCCCAGTAGTCGATAAGCCCGGGCGATGTCCGGGACGAACCGCTCGTACTCGCCCGACGCGCGCGAGAAGCCGGCGGCCGCCTTGGTCAACACGAGGCTGGCCACGAGTGCGCGCGGCCACGACACGTGCGCCTGCTCGCGCAGGGCCAGGATCAGCCAGCCGAAGAGCCGTGCGGGCTGGCGGCGGTAGTACGCCTTCCACATGCGGGTCTCGAGCCGGGCCAGTCCATCGGCGTCGAACCCCGCGCCCCATCGGTCCTCGCGCCGGTCCATCGCGTCCCTCCACCTATCCTTGTGGCGTGGATACGGTACGCGTCGAGGTCGGGATCAACGGGGAGGTCGGCGAGGTCGGCCAGGTCGGCCACGTCGGCCACGTCGGGATGAACGGGGAGTCCGGCGATCCTGGGCTGTTCGGGCCGGACTCCGAGGCGTGGCGCCTGGATCGCGAGGCGATGCTCCTCCTGGGAGCCGGTCCCCGGGCGTTGCTCCTGCAGATCGCCCACCCCCTGGTCGCCGCGGGCGTGGCCGACCACTCCGACTTCCGCTCCGATCCGTGGCGCCGTCTGGACGGCACGCTGCGGAGCTACCTGCGGATCATCTACGGCTCGACGGCCGCCGCGCGCGGCGAGATCCGGCGCCTGAACGCGCTCCATCGCGGGATCGTGGGGACGGGGTACGCCGCTCGTGATCCTGCGTTGTCCCTGTGGGTGCACGCGACGCTCGTCGAGTCGACGCTGGTGGCGTACGACGCGTGGCTGCAGCCGTTGTCGCGGGATCGCGCGGCCCGGTTCTACGCGGAGACGATGCCGATCGGGCGTGCGTTCGGCGTGCCCGAGGCGCTGCTTCCGGCCGACCTTGATGGGTTCGAGGCGTATGTCGCCGCGCAGCTCGCCGCCGACGGGCCGGTCCAGCCGGGCGACCTGGCGCGCGAGCTCGCGGCGACCATCCTGCATCCGCCACTCCCCGGGGTCCTGGGCACGCTCCCGGTCCCGACCGCCCTGTATGACTGGACGTTGTGGCCCGCCCTCGGACTGCTCCCGGATCACGTGCGCGAGGCATACGGGTTCGCGTGGGGCCGCCGCGAACAGCTCGTGGCCCGCTGGCTCGTGACCGGTTGGCGGGCATGGCGCCCGCTGTTGCCGGCCGGGTTCCGGCAGATGCCGCAGGCCCTCGCGGCGGACCGCCGGGTCGGGTAGCGGGAGGCCTCCTGCCCGGGACCCGAACGGATCCGGGTAGCGCGGCATCCGGCCCGGGACCCGAGGCGCGCGCGGGGCCGGACGCGACCCATGTCTCCGGCCATGACGCCGATGCGGCGATCGGATGCTGCCTTTCCGATTCGGCCGTGCACCAGATGCACGCTCGAGCGGTCCGGCCAGGCGGTCCGCCTTGATCGACGTATCTGATGCCGCATCCTGGACTGTTGGCCGTCGTTCCGCGAGGCTCGGGGCCCTTGGGATCAGGTGATGCGCCATCTGATGCCGCAGGACCTGCAACGCAGCGGCGACGCCGGCCCCAACGGGCATCGATGCGTGCGTCTGATGCACACGGCCACGCCTCACGCGCGAGCGCTCCCCGCGCCCTCCCCCTAGTACAGCCGCGGGAACCGCGGCCCGAACAGCAGCTTGCCGAGGTCCTTGGATGTCGCCCGGTCCAGCGCGTCGAGCAGCGTGGCGTTCGACACCAGCCCGTACCGGTTCGCCGTCACGTAGCCCTTGAGCGCGGCCCAGAACGCCGTCGAGCCCATCGCCTTCCGGGCGCTGTCGATCAGGTTGCCACCCTGGATGTAGACCTTCTCGTAGTAGCAGGCCGACGTGTACTCGTAGATCGTCTTGTCGAGGCGGCCGGTCGTGCAGCGGCTCGCGCGCTTCGTCCCGGTGACGTAACGGGCGATGAAGTCGGCCGCGGCCTCGTCGACGAACGGTTGTTTCGATTGGTCGTTCCCGACCAGCCCGTAGAACCACTGGTGGGCCGTTTCGTGGGCCGTCAGGTAGCGCAGGTTGGCGGACGACACGCCATACGGGATCCAGATCAGCCGCGGTGACTCCATCCCGTAGCCGCCTGCGGACTGGACCACCTTGAACGTCCGATACGGGTAGTCGCCCAACTTCGCCTGGATCGCGCGGAACGCATCGGCGGCCCCGTCCAGGATCGCGGCGGCGTTCGCCGACGAGCGGTAGTAGTAGCGGACGATGGTGTCGCCGACCGTGGTCTCGCGGACGTGGTAATCGGGGGCGGCGGTGATCGTGACGTCGCGCACGTCGCGTGCCTCGAACCGCTGGGTCAGGCCGTCGGCGCTCCTGAACACCCGGTCGCCCGTCGTGGCGATGACGAGCTTGCGGTCGGTGATGACCGTCACGTCCACGAACGAGCTCGTCGGCGTCACGAACGGATCGCCATGGTTCGGCCGGTCGAATGCGGTCTGCCGGCTCACCCACGGCAGCCAGCGGTAGGCGTCGACGATGCCGTTGGCCTTCGTGAACAGCCACGACGAGCCCGACAGCGACGTTCGCAGCGTGGCCACGTACGACACGCCGATCACGGTGGTCGCCCCGACGGGCAGCACGCCACCGAGCGGCACCACGATCGTCTGGTCGACCACCTTGGCCGTGACCGTCCGGCCATCGACCGTCACGGTCCCGAGCTTCATCGCCCCGAGGCGGGCGGCCGCGGTGTTCAGCTCGACCCGGTCGATCGGCCCGCCCGAGCTGTTCGTGATCGTCGCCGTGGATCGAGACGGCGAACCGGCGCGTGCCATACGACAGGCGGAGCGTCGCCTGGTACGTGGCTCGCAGGTGCACGCTCGTCCGGTCGACCGACCCCGGCACGATGCCGGCCTTCGCGAGCAACGTGGTGGTCGGCTTGAGGTCGCGGGCGGCCGCGGGAGCGACGCCCGGGCCGGCGCCGAGACCGGTCGCCAGAAGCAGGGCGATGAGCGTCGCCGGAAGCGTCGCGCGGGCGGCGCCGCCGAGCCGTTCGGGTCGGGTCATGCGGCCATCATCGTACCCTCGGTCCGCGCTCGCACCCCGTCAACGGTCCCGCCGACCGTAGACTTCCGCGCATGGCCAGCGGCATCGTCACCGACGCATTCCTCGCCGATGTCCGGTCTCGCCTGCCCGACCTGCGTCTGCTGGACGACCCGGTGGACCGTGCCTCGTATCAGCGTGACGAGACCGCCTACCTGCCCGTCCGGGCCTGCCCGGTGCCGTCGCCCTGCCGACCACCACCGCACAGGTCGCCGAGCTCGTCCGGATCTGCGCCGCGCACGACATCCCGATCGTCCCGCGCGGCGCCGGCTCCGGCCTTAGCGGCGGCGCGACCGGCCTGGAGGGTGCGCTCACGATCGCCTTCACGGCGATGGACCGGATCCTGGAGATCGATCGCGAGAACCTGTGCGTCGTGACCCAGCCCGGGATCGTCAACGCGACCCTGAAGGCGGCCGTGGCCGCGGAGGGCCTGTTCTACGCGCCCGATCCGGCGAGCTTCGAGACCTGCACGATCGGGGGCAACCTGGGCACCAATGCCGGTGGTCTGTGTTGCGTGAAGTACGGCCAGACGCGTGACTCCGTCCTGGGCCTGGAAGTCGTCATGGCGGACGGCACGATCCTGCGGACCGGCGGCAAGAACATCAAGGACGTGGCCGGCTACTCGCTGACCCACCTCATCGTCGGGTCGCAGGGCACGCTCGCGATCGTCACCGAAGCGACCCTTCGACTGCGCCCGACCCCGCCGCCTCGGTCAACGCTGCTCGCCTTCTTCCCGAGCCTCGAATCGGCCGGAGACGGCGTGGCGGCCATCGCGATGGCCGGGGTGAGTCCCGTGACCCTGGAGCTCATGGACCGGATCACGATCCGCGCCGTCGATGACATGCACGGCCTTGGGCTGGACCGCGATGCCGCCGCGATGCTCATGGTCGAGTCCGACCTGCCGGGCGGGGCCGCCGATGACGAGCTCGGCCGTGCCGAGGCCGCCTGCGTGACGGCGCGGGGCGACCACCACGGTCCGGTCCCAGAGCCCCGCCGAGGCCGACCTCCTGCGCCAGGCCCGCCGAGCGGCCCACTGGGCGCTTGAGCGCCTGGGCGACGTGAAGATGGAGGACGTCGGGGTGCCTCGGTCGCGCGTCCCGGACATGCTGCGGGCCGTCGAGCGGATCGCGGCGAAGCATGAGGTCATGATCGGCACGTTCGGGCACGCCGGTGACGGCAACCTTCATCCCGACCTGATCCTGGAGCGCGGCGACCCGCGGGCCGCGGACATCACCAAGGCCGTGCAGGCGGACCTCTACCAGGCCGCGCTCGACCTGGGTGGCACGGTCACGGGCGAGCACGGGATCGGCTCCGCCCGGACCGAATGGCTGGAGCCGCAGCGTGGCGCCGACGCCGTCCGCGTCATGCGGTCGATCAAGGCGGCGCTGGATCCGCAGGGGCTGCTGAACCCGGGGCGCGTCCTGGGCTGATCGGCGCCGCCCCGTTGCTTGACGCCCGAACGTGTGGCGCCGATGATGCCCGGGTGACGCATGCACATCTGTTCAGTACATCTGTGCGCTCGCGATGAGCGACTTCGACCAGCTCGTCCAGGCGAGCCGGCTCTACTACGAGCTCGGCGAGACCCAGAACGCGATCGCCGAGCGCCTCGGCGTGACCCGGCCGCAGGTGAGCCGCCTCCTCAAGCGGGCCCGAGCGGAGGGGATCGTCGAGATCCGCATCGTCGACCGCACGACCGCGGAGTCGCCGGCCGGTGACGCGCTCCGGCGGAGCTACGGGCTCGATGCCGTGCACCTTGCGCCCACGGTCGCGGGTCCCGAGGACCTGAGTCGGCGGATGGTCGGCCGCCTGGCGGCCCAGATCCTGCGCAGCGTCGTCCGTGACGGTGAGATCGTGGGGATCGGGGACGGGGCCTCTGTGAGCGCCGTGGCCGACGCCCTCGAGGACGGCGCCACGCCGGTTGCGGCCACGGTCGTGCCGCTCGCTGGGGGCTACTGGTCGCCCGGCCCGGAGCGCGACCCATTCCGCCGCATCGCCGAGTCGTTCGGCGCCTTGCCCCACGGCCTGATGGCACCGGGCCTCCTCGACGACGCGACCACGAAACACGCTCTGGAAGCCCACGCCGGGGTCCAGGCCGTGCGCGACTTGTGGGATCACCTCGATGTCGCGCTGTTCGGCATCGGTGGCCGCTCGTGGGGCGTGCGGCTCGGTCGGCCAGACCGTGATGGACCGCCTCGAGGCTGCCGGAGCCGTCGGTGAGGTGCTCATCGCGCCGTTCGACCTCGATGGCGCCTTCGTCTGCCCGGAGCTGCGCGAGCGCGTCGTCGCGTTCGATGCGCGGACGCTGGGCCGCGTCCCGACCTCGATCGGCGTGGCCGCGGGCGAGAGCAAGGTCCGCCCGATCCTGGGCGCGCTGCGGGCCGGTGTCGTGCGCACGCTCGTGACCGATGTCGCGACGGCGGAGGCCGTGGTGGCGCTCGACGAAGCGACGCTGGCGCCGTCGCCGGGCGCGACGACTCGAGCGCGTTCGGAACGAACCCGGCCAACGAGGACCGAGCGATGACCGAGGCGATCCTCGGCATCGATCTCGGCACGACCGAGGTCAAGGCCGGCCTGATCGGGCTCGATGGCCGGCTCCTGGCGATCGCCCGGGCGGGCTACGGCCTGGAGGTGGGGCACGGACCGGGCTGGGCGGAGCAGGATCCGGGTTCGTGGTGGTCCGCCGTGGTCAGCGCCGTCCGGGCGCTCCATCGAACCGAGGTCCCGGGCGGCATCGAGATCGTGGCGATCGGGGTGGACGGCCACGGCCCGACGCTGGCCGCGGTGGATGCCAGGGGTGAGGCGACGCGTCCGGCCATCACGTTCCTCGATACGCGGGCCGCCGCCGAGACGACCGAGCTGGAGGCCGCGACCGGGGTTCGCGGCTGGGGTCTTGGCCCGCTGCCGGCCGCCCTCTGGATGGAACGCCACGAACCCGACGGCCGCCGCGGCCACCCGCTGGTACCTCACGACCTGGGAGTGGCTCGCGTTCCGGCTGACGGGCGAGGCCCTCGCTCCGCTCGTCGCCCATCAGGTGACGCCCGATCCCGACCGCGCTACGACGGCGACCGGCATCCGCATGGATCGTCGCCCATCAGCGAGCGCCATGGGCGCGGTCGTCGGCCGCGTGACGACGACGGCCGCCGATGCGCTCGGCGTCCAAGCCGGGATCCCGGTCGCCGGCGGCACCAATGACGCGTTCGCGAGCTACCTCGGGGCCGGTCTGCTGGAACCTGGCGATGCCTACGACCCGGGCGGGTCCGCCGGCGGGTTCGGGGTGTACTGGCACGAGCCCGTGGAGGTCGCCGGGGCCTTCGTCACACCGGCGCCGCTGGAGGGCCGGTACAGCGTCGGGGCGGCGATGGCGGCGACCGGGCGCGCGCTCGACTGGTTCCGCGACGACGTCATCGATGGCTCCACGACCACGGAGCGGCTCATCGAGGAGGCCGCCGCCACGCCACCCGGCGCCGACGGCCTGGTGTTCCTGCCGTATCTCGCCGGCGAGCGATCGCCGATCTGGGATCCGAGCGCGACCGGCGTGCTCGCCGGGCTCACTCTGGCTCACGGTCGGGGCCACATCACCCGCTCGATCATGGAGGCGAGTGCCCTCGCGCTCCGGCACGTGGCCACGCCGATGCTGGCGGCCGGCGTGACCGTGACGGCGATGCGCGCCTGCGGCGGCCCGGCGCGGAGCGACGCCTGGAACCAGATCAAGGCCGACGTGACCGGATTCCGGGTGCTCGTCCCGGCCGTCCTCGAGACCGCCGTCCTGGGGTCGGCGATCCTGGGAGCGGTCGGCGTCGGGGCTCAGCCCGACGTTCGGAGCGCGATCAAGGCCATGACCCGGATCGAGCGGGCGCTGACCCCGCGACCGGACGTCGCCGCGGTCTACGAGCGGACCTTCGCGGCCTACGTCGCCCTGTACCCGGCCATCTCGCCGGTGCTGCGGCCCCTGCGCGAGGCGGCGTCCGAACCGGGCTCGGCCTCATGACCGCGCCGGCGCTCGGGGCGCTCCTCGCGAGCGGCGTCGACCTGGCCTTCCCGGTCCGCGGCGGCGGCACGCTGCCGGTCCTGGACGGCGTCGACCTCGCGGTGCCCGGGGGTGGCATCGTGGCCCTCATCGGACCGAACGGCTGTGGCAAGTCCACGTTGCTGCGCGTCGTCGCCGGCCTGCTCACGCCCGAGCGCCGGGGCCGTCACCATCGATGGCGCGCCGATCGACGGGCCGGATCCGCGAATCGGCCTCGTCTTCCAGGAGCCGCGCCTCCTGCCGTGGCGGTCGGCCGCGTCCAATATCACCTATCCGCTCGAGCTCGCGGGGTGGCCGGAGGACCGCCAGGCTGCGCGCCTGGCGCAGCTGACCGAGCTGGTGGCGCTCGATCCATCGGTCGTCGGGAATCGACCGAGCGAGCTGTCCGGCGGGACCCGCCAGCGCGTGGCGCTCGCGCGTGCGCTCGCGCTGGAGCCCGAGGTCCTGCTGCTCGACGAGCCGTTCAGCGCGCTCGACGCGCTCAGTCGCGAGCGCTTCGACCTGGAGCTGCTGCGGCTCTGGGAGCGCGCCGGGACCACGATCCTGCTCGTGACCCACAGCATCGCCGAGGCCATCCTCGTGGCCGACCGGATCGTCGTCATGTCGCCGCGCCCCGGCCGGATCGTGGCCGACATCGCGGTCGACCTCGCGCGGCCGCGCTCCATCGCGGACCTCGACGCGGCGGTCGTCTCGCAGACCGCCCGCGAGGTCCGCCGCCACCTCGGCGAGGGCGACGACGCCACCGATGGCGGCTCCCTGGCGGTGGCCTCGTGAGCCGCACCGCGGTCCTGTCGGTCGTCGCCGCGTTCGCCGTCTTCCTCCTCGCGTGGCAGGCGGTCGTCGTGGTCAGCGGCTTCCCGCCGTTCATCCTGCCCGACGCCGGTCGCCGTGCTGCAGCGCCTGGTCGTCGGCCTGGGTCGACGGCATCATCGAGCCGCACCTGGCGGCGACGCTCGTGGAGGTCGTGCTCGGCTTCGCGGTCGGGGCCGGCTTCGCGCTGGTCGCCGGCTACGCCTTCGCGCGAAGCGCGTTCGTCGAGCGGCTGCTGTCGCCGTACCTCGTGGCTGCCCAGGCGACCCCGATCCTGGCTCTGGCGCCGTTGATCGCGCTGTGGTTCGGGCCGGGGCTCGTGGGCAAGGTCGTGATCTGCGCCCTGATCGTCTTCTTCCCGGTCGCTATCGCGACGATGGTCGGCATCCGTGCGGTCGACGAGCGCCTGCTCGAGCTGGGCCGGTCGCTGCGCGCCACCCGACGCCAGATCCTCACCACGCTTGAGATCCCGGCCGCCCTGCCGTCGATCCTGGGTGGGATGCGGGTCGGGGTCACGCTCGCGGTGGTCGGGGCGATCGTGGGGGAGTGGGCTGGTGCCGAGAAGGGTCTTGGCGTCCTGATCAACCTCGCCCGGGGGTCCATGTTCGACTACCCGCTCATGTTCGCGACGCTCATCACCATCGCCCTGCTCGGCATCGTGCTCTATCTCGCCGTCGTCCTCGTCGAACGGCGCCTCGTCGGCGTCCGCTAGCCCATCCGACCCGTCCTGGAGGTCCTCGTGTCGTCTCGCACCCATCGTTCCCCGCTCGCCGTCCTGACCGTCGCCGCCCTCGCCTTGCTCGTCGGTGCGTGCACGGGTGGGCCCGGCAGCACGGCGCCGTCACCGGTGGCGAGTGCGGCCGGGACGCCGCCAGTCGCCGTCACGCCCAGTGCTGCGGCGTCGGTCGCGCCGTCCGCGGCACCGTCGGCCGAGCCGGTCGCGCTGACGGTCGGCCTGGGCTACATCCCCAACGTCCAGTTCGCGCCGTTCTACCTCGCCGACCAGGCCGGCTACTACCGCGACGCCGGCCTGGACGTGACCTTCCAGAACAAGATCGACCCCGATCTCATCACGCTCGTCGGGCAGGGCGCCATCGATGTCGGCCTCGCCGACGGCACGAGCGTGATCCCGGCGGTGAGCCAGGGCATCCCGCTCACCTACGTCGCGACGATCTACGGACAGTTCCCGTCCATCGTCTTCTCGAAGGCGTCGTCGGGGATCGCGACGCCAGCCGACCTCGACGGGTACGAAGCTGGGCATCCCCGGTCGCTACGGCTCGTCCTGGATCATGCTCCAGGCGCTGCTGTCGTCGGCCGGCCTGACCCCGGAGGACCTCGAGATCGTCGAGTACCCCGACTTCGGCCAGGGCGCCGCGGTCGCGGCCGGGGCCGTGGACGCGGCGACCGGCTTCGCCAACAACGAACCGGTCCAGCTGGAATTGAGTGGCGAGCCCGCGTCGGTGCTGCACGTGGATGCCATCACGCCGCTGCCGGGCAACGGCCTGATCGTGGGCAAGGACACGCTCGCGGCCAAGCGCGACGCCATCGCGGCCTTCGTCGCCGCCACGCTGCGGGCCATGGATGAGATCGCGGCGAACCCGGCGGTCGGCGTGGACGCGGCCATCACCGCGGTCCCCGAGCTCGGCCTCCACGCGCGCGACCCAGGAGGCGGTCCTCGACGCCACGATCGAGCAATGGAGCGGTCCGGCGCAGGAGGCCGGTGGCCTCGGTGCCATCGTCCCGGCCGACTGGGACGCCTCGATCGCGTACCTCACGACCCTGGGTCTCGTCCCGAACCCGGTGACCGCCGACGAGATGCTCGACACGACCCTGCTGCCGGCCCGGGACTGACCGCCATGCTGGGCGGCATCCGACCCTCGGGCGCGCGACGTTCGTGGTGGCTGCGGGAGGCGCTCGCCGCGGAGGCGGCCGCGGCGCCGCACCTGGCCGCGGCCGCGCCACCGTTGCGTGGCACGACCACGGCCGACGTGGTCGTGGTCGGCGGTGGCTACACCGGGCTGTGGACCGCGTATCGACTGACGGAGCTCGAACCGGGCGCCCGAGTCGTGCTCCTCGAGGCGGACATCTGCGGCGGCGGGCCGTCCGGGCGCAACGGTGGCTTCATCACGAACTGGTGGGACGAGCTGCCGACGCTCCTGGAGCGCTACGGCGAGCCGGGCGCGCTGGCCGTCGCGCAGGCGATGGAGGACGCGGTCGACGGGATCGGGGCGTGGTGCACCGAGCACGACGTGGACGCCTGGTACACGAAGGCGGGCGCCCTGCAGGCATCCGCGGCGCCGGCCCAGGACGGCGGATGGGCCGAGGCCGTTGCGGCGTGCCAGGCCGTCGGTCGGGGCGATCGCTACGAGGCGCTCACCTCGGACGAGGTGCGCGCCAGGGTGGACTCGCCGGTCTTCCGGGCCGGGGTCTTCATGCCGGGCGCTGCCACGGTCCAGCCGGCGGCGTTGGCTCGCGGCCTCCGTCGCGTGCTCCTGGAGCGCGGGGTCATCATCCACGAGGCGACGCGGGTCGAGGAGATCGACGGGCAGCGACCTGGCTGGCTCGGGTCCGTCGGGGCTGGTTCCCGGCGTGCCCCGGCCCGGCGGATCGGTCCGGTCGCGGAGTTGCGGCCGGTTCGCGTGCGGACGTCGTCGGCGGTCGGGGAGGGTGAGGTCCTGGCGCGTGCTCGCGGTCGTGGCGCTCAATGCGTGGGCCGGGGCGTGGCCATGGTTCGGCCGCAGGCTCGTGACGTGGTCGTCGTACATCGTCCTGACCGAGCCCATCCCGGATCGTCTCGCCGACGTCGGTTGGACCGGTGGCGAGGGCGTCAGCGACGCCCGTTTCACGCTGCACTACCTGCGCACGACACCCGATGGGCGGATCGCCCTGGGTGGCGGTGGCGGTCGGGCCGGGTTCAGCGGGCGCGTCGGTGGGGCGTTCACGGACGATGCGTTGTCGGCAGCCCGCGCCGCGGCCGGCCTGCGCCGGATCTTCCCGTCGATGCGCGATGTGCGCATCGAGGACGCGTGGGGCGGCCCGATCGACATCAGCGCCGATCACCTGCCGTGGTTCGGGTCGATCGAAGGGCGGCCCGTCCACTACGGGCACGGGTACAGCGGGAACGGGGTGGGGCCGTCGGTCGTGGGCGGGCGGATCCTCGCCGCGAAGGCCCTGGAGCGGGCGGACGATCCGGCGCTGCGCCTGGCCCTCGCCGACGGTCGGGCGCCGCGGGCCTTCCCGCCGGAGCCCGCCCGGTACGTCGGCGCGCGCCTGATCCGAGAGGCGGCCGTGCGACGCGAGACGGCCGAGGAACGCGGGCAGTCGGTGGGTCCGTTGACGCGCGAGCTGAGCCGGATCTCGCGCCGTCTCGGGTACCACCTGGGCCCGGAGTAGGGGAGCGGCCGGCCATGGCCATGGCCCCGCCGGAGCAGGAATCGGCCAAATCGGATACAGTTATGGACCCCCCGATCGCGCACCGGAATGTGCTCAGCCGCGCAGGAGTATCCCCATTGAATAGTCGCCCGCCGATCAAGCCTGCCGCCGCCAACGAGCCGTTCAAGCACGTGATCGACGAATACAAGCACCAGGCCCAGACGATCACCTGCACGTGCGGTTGGCACGGAAGCTCGCAGACGATCGATCGCGGCGGTTCCGAATGGACGGCCCACCTGGTCGAGGTCCGCGGCAAGAAGCGCTGACCCGACCCTTCGCTGCACCGACGACGACCCGGATCCCGCCCGATCCGGGTCGTTCCTTGTCCGGCGGGTCGTGGCGCGGCCCGGCGGTCGGGCCCCTGCTAGCCTGTCGCCGTGGACCTGCCGAGCCTCCGAGCCCCGCCGTTCGCGATCCGCGCTCGACTGCTGTCACCGCTCGCGGACGGGGGCACGCTCCACGAGCCCGACGGTCTGGTCGTCGTCGATGGTGATGGGCGCCTGACGTACGTCGGTCCGGCCACCGGCCCGGCCGCACCGGCCGCCGCCCGCGATGTCGCGACGGACCTTCGGCCGTGGGTCGTGATGCCGGGCATGGTGGACCTGCACGTGCACCTGCCCCAGATCCCGAACGCCGGTCTGGGTGCCGGGATGGACCTGCTGGCCTGGCTGGATCGATACGTGTTCCCGCTCGAGCGCGGCTTCGACGCCGCGACTGCGGCGCGCGTGGCCCCGGCCGCATGGCGGGCGTTCGCGGCCGCCGGCACGACGACCGTGATGGCCTACGGCGCGGTGTACGAGGCCAGCCTGGACGTGTCGTTCCAGACCGCCGAAGCGCACGGGATCCGGGCCGTCATCGGCAAGGTGATGATGGATCGCATCACCTACGACCCGACGATCGACCCGACCACCATCCTTGAGCGGTCGCTCGCCGAGAGCGCGCGCCTGATCGAGCGCTGGCATGGCGTCGATGGGGGCCGGCTGCGCTACGCGGTGACGCCGCGGTTCGCCGTGTCGTGCACGGCCGACATGCTGCGCGAGTCGGCGGCCCTCGCCGCGTCGACGGGCGCCTACTGGCAGACCCATGTCGACGAGGACCGCGGCGAGATCGCCGAGGTGGCGCGGCTGTTCCCCGAGGCGCTCGACTACGTCGATGTCTACGACCGAGCCGGCGGGCTGGGCGAGCGGACCGTGCTGGCCCACGCCGTGCATGTCACCGATCGTGAGTTGGCACGCCTGGTCGAGACAGGGACGCGGGTCGCCCACTGCCCGGTGTCGAACCTGTTCCTGGCGTCCGGGGTGATGCCGCTGGGCCGATACCTGGAGGCGGGGTTGGGGGTGGGCCTCGGGTCGGATGTGGCCGGTGGACCGGATCTGTCGATCTTCACCGTGATGCGCGTCGGGTTCTACGCGCAGAACGCGCGCGCCGTGGCGGGTCTCGAGTCGGAGCCGGTGCTCTCGCCGCTGGACTGGATCCGGCTGGGCTCGCTCGACGGCGCACGGGCGCTGGGCCTCGAAGCGGAGATCGGGTCACTGGAGGCGGGCAAGGAGGCCGATCTCATCGCGATCGACCCCGCGTTCGTCGCGCCACTGGACGGCCAGGCCCCCGACGAGGACCCGGAGGACCTCGCCTCGCGGCTGATCTTCCGGGCCCACCCGGACATGGTCCGGGCGGCCTGGGTCCGCGGGCGCGTCCTGGAAGGTCCGGGCGCGAGGGGCTGATCCCGGGGCCGGCAAGTTCACCGGCCCGTTGCGGCGCATCGCGGAACGCCGGTTCGCGGACTCCGCCCGGGATTGGTGCACTCGATGCCTAAACCAGCGAACGATGGGCTCGAACTCCGCCCTCAGTCGCCGGTTGGCGCGCCACGTGCGCGGTTCAGCGAACGACCGGCCGAATCAGCCTCGCTTGAGGCTGTCGTTCGCTCGTTCGATCATCTGATGCACAAATCGCGCCGGGAGATCGGGTGTCAGAGGAAGACGAAGGCGGATCCGCCTGGATGCGCGCCTCCGGCGAGGGCGGCGAGGGCCTGCCGTGCTGGGATCGGGAACTGTTCGCGAAGCCAGGCACCGGCCGCTGCGACCGCCAGTCGATTGCGCGACGTATCGGCGATCACGAGCAGGACCGCGGGTTCGCTGCTGTCGCGCAGCTTGAGCATGATGCGTCGAACCTGCGCCTGTGCGTCGGTGAAGCGCGTCTCCGCTTCCACGGGCAGCGTCGTGCTCGCGCCGCGTTCGTCGGTGAGTCCGGCGATCCAACCGTCCCAAGCTCGTTGGTCTCCCAGGATCGGAAGTGGCACCTCCATCCGTAACGCGAGACTTGGGGCCAAGCGATCCCGGAGTCGAGCGAGCACCTTCAGCTGGCCGGTATCACGCAGCGGGTCCGCGCCAGGATAGGTGCGGAGCCGGATATCGAGGCCGACGACGGCACCGACCCGGGCGAGCTCGTCGACGCTGGCGTGCCGAAGATTCGCGCGCTCGATCCGACCGACTTCGGAGCCGGACAGGCCGGCCGCACGCCCGACGGCGACCTGGGACAACCCGGCGGCGACGCGGGCGTCGCGGATCTCGGTCCCGACACGGTTGAGGTCGGCGCGTGCCACGCGCGAACCGCGATCGGCCGGTCGCTCGCGTGGAGACATCGTCAGATCATGGACGGAGGCCCTTACCTGCGGCTCACCGCCGCTGGCGATCGCGATCTGCGCAGCAGATGTTCGAACCGATGGACGGAGCACGCTTCCGGGAGGTTCGTTCTTCATCTGAAGCACCTGATGCGAGAACCGCACCCGTTTCGACGCCCACAGGCCAGCCGCCAGGACTCTGTTCGCGGGTTGGAGCATCTGGTGCCGAGGCCGGGGCAAGACACCCGCGGCACGGCTCGGCTCACGCGACTCGGCCCGGGCGGACCGACCGCCGCGGCCGCGTCTCGTCCGGTATCGTCGCGCCGTGGCTGACAGCGCCGACCTGGTCATCGTCAACGGCACCGTGGTCGATGGCACGGGCACGCCCGGCCGGCCCGGCACGGTCGTCGTGGACGGCGAGCGCCTGCGGCTCATCGCCGCCGACGCCGAGACCCCCACGAACGCCGCCCGACACGATCGATGCCACGGGCCGCATCGTGGCCCCCGGCTTCATCGACCTGCACAGCCACGGCGGTCTGCACATCCTGGCGGAGCCCCGTCACGAACCCAAGGTCCGCCAGGGCGTCACGACCGAGATCGTCGGCGTCGATGGCAACGGCTTCGCGCCGTTCGCCAGCCGCGCCGAGCTCGAAGCGTTCGTCGAGCTCGATTCCGGCCTCGACGGCCGCCCCGCCATCGACTACGACTGGCTCAGCGTCGCCGACTACCTCGCCCGTTTCGATGGCACCGTGAGCGTCAACATCGGCACGCTGGTCGGCAACTCCCAGCTCCGGATCGGCGCCATGGGTTGGCACGACACGCCGGCCACGGACCGCGACGTCGACCGCATGGCCGGGCTCCTCCGCGACGCGATGGCCGATGGCGCCGTCGGCCTCTCCTCGGGCCTCGACTACCCGCCCGGCAGCTACGCCACCACAGAGGAACTCGCCGCCCTGACCCGGGTCGCCGGACGGGCCGGCGGCTTCTACCACACGCACGTCCGCTATCAGCTCGGCGACCGCTTCCTCGACCCGTTCCGCGAGGCGATCGAGATCGGGCGGCGCGCCGAGGCGCCCGGCCCACATCACCCACTTCTATCACCGGCGGACGTATCCCGGCGGCCCCGACGAGCTCCTCGCCCTGGTCGACGACGCCGCGCGCCGCGGGCCTCGACGTCACGTTCGACACCTACCCCTCCGAGTGGGCCAGCACGCGGCTGCTCATCCAGCTGCCCGGCTGGATCCAGGCGGGTGGCGTCGGGCCGCTCAAGGAGCGCCTTGCCGATCGCGCCAGCCGTGACCGGGTCCGTGCCGAGCGCAGATCCGGGACGACGCCACGCCAGCGCCCCGGGACTGGGCCGATGTTCGTCTGGGCGCGTTCCACCGACCCGACCTGCTCCGCTGGGAGAGCGCGGACCGTTGCCGACGTCATGCGCGAGACCGGGCGCGACGCGGTCGACGTCATCTGCGACCTCCTGCTCGCCGAGGACCTTGGCATCAACCAGGTCACGAGCGGCCCCTGGTCGGAGTCGCTCCGGCCGTTCGTCGTCCATCCGGCGGGCATGGTCGGGACGGATTCCACGTTCGTGGGGGCGAAACCCTCACCGCGGACCTACGGCAGCTTCCCAAGGATCCTGGGGCAGTTCGTCCGCGACGAGCAGCTGCTCAGCCTGGAGGAGGCAGTCCGCAAGATGACCGGGGCTGCGGCCGCGCGACTCGGGCTCCACGATCGCGGCACGCTGCGCGACGGGGCGATCGCCGACATCGTCATCTTCGATCCCCTGACTGTCCGCTCCAACGCGACCTACGACGAGCCGCGCCGGTTCCCGGACGGCATCGACCACGTCATCGTCAACGGGATCGCGGTCGTCGCCGATGGCGCGCATACGGGCGCGACGCCCGGACGGGGGATCCGCCTCGGCGTCGACTGACGCTCGACGGAAGCGAGGGACACCGCCGGCCGAGGAGACGAGAGGGATGGGCGCCCGGACGCGCGCGCTCGAACGCGCCCGGGACGACCCTTGGTTACGAGGCGATCTGGTCGGAGTCGTCCGCGGGTTCGGCCCGCCGAGCCGCGCGTCGCAGCTCCACGTACATCCGGTCCGTGGCGATTCGCTGCGCTTCGGTCAATGACGGGTCGCCGGCCGTGCCCGACCAGCCGATGGCCAGGCGGAGCGCGATCGCCCCGGACTCCAGCCACAGCTCGCAGGCGCGGCGGACGCGCTCGACATAGTTGATCGCGGAGATCTCGTCGGTCTCGGGGAGCAGCGTCGCGAACCGACCTGGTCCCAGGCGCGCGACGTGGTCGGCGCCACGGGCCAGCCGTCGGAGCGTGTCGGCCATCGGCGGGATGATCCGGTCGGCGGCATCGGGGCCCAGGCGCTCGGTCAGCCGCTCCAGCCCGTCGAGCTCGAAGACGACGATCGTCGCGCCGCGGTGATAGCGGGCGATCCGCGCGTCCTCGTCGGCGACGAGTCGATGGAAGGCGGTCGCGTCGGGGAGTCCGGTCAGCGCATCGATGCCGGTCTCGACCGGCTCGGGCTCCGGCGCCAGGGCGATGACCGGATCGGGAGCGATCGCGACGGGCGCGGGCGCCTCGTCGGGGGCCTCGTCGGGCGCTTCGGCCGCGGCCAGGGGCTCGTCGTCGATATCGGCGTGCCCGTTGCTCGCGGCGGACGCTTCTGCGGTAGGCCAGGTATCAGCAGCGGATCGATCGGAATACGAGCTGGACATGATGGTCGTTTCGAACCCCGATGCATGGGTGTCGGCCGTCGCGACGCGTTTGCCCCGCCCGATCCGCCCGGAGGCGAGCAGGACGACGACGATGGCGATGTTCGCGACGATGGTCACGAGAAGGATCGGCAGCAGGGCGTCCTGCGAGAGATCCATGGTCCGGATGACTCCAAGATGATGAGCGGGCCAAGGGACCGCGAATATAGCCGCGGCACTCCGCCATCGGTACCGTCCGAAGGTCCCTCTGGGACCAGTTACCGTTGCCGCCCAGCACCGAGCGGGGACGTCTGCTGGGGTGCTGGGCGGAGCGGTGCAGTCGGGCGCATCACGCCGCGCTCGGCGGCACGACCCCGTCGCCGGCGTCGTTTCGCGGTCCGGACGCGGTGGTATCGTCGAAGCCCAAGGAGGAGTCGAGCGTCCCCCCATGACGACCCGGACCGACGACCCCGGCGCCCTCATCATCCCGCCGGCAACGCCGGCGACGCCCGTCCCGGGTCGCGCACGTCCGGCGGACCCGCTGCGTCGGGAAGGACCCGCCAAGCTGACCGGGGTCGCGCTCTATACGGATGACATCGTCGTCCCCGGGGCGTGGTACGGCGCGACGATCCGCTCGACCGATGCGCACGCCACCTTCGACGCCCTGGAGCTCGATCCCGCGTTCGACTGGTCGAAGGTCGTCGTCGTCACCGCGGCCGACATCCCGGGCGAGAACGTCGTGAGCTCCATCAAGAGCGATCAACCGATCCTCGTCCCGCTCGGCGGCGAGATCCAGCACCACGCGGAACCCCTGGCGCTCCTCGCGGCGCCGGACCGGTCCACGCTCCGCGAGGCGCGTCGCCGGGCCACGCCGCGGACCACCCGGCTCCCCGGCGTCTTCGACCCCGAACGGTCCGAGCACACCTTTGCGACCTACGCGATCGAGACCGGGGATATCGACGCCGCGATGGCGAGCGCCGAGATCGTCCTGGAGGGCGAATACCGGGTCGGCCACCAGGAGCAGCTGTACATCGAGAACAACGCGATGATCGCCGAACCGACCGACGGTGGCGGCATCACCGTCACGGGCTCGCTCCAGTGCCCCTACTACCTCCACGGCGCGCTCAAGCGCGGCCTGGGGCTGGACGACGAGCATGCCCGCGTGGTCCAGGCCGAGACCGGCGGCGGGTTCGGCGGCAAGGAGGAGTTCCCCTCGGTCATCGGCCTCCACGCGGCGCTCCTCGCGCGCAAGGCCCAGAAGCCGGTCCGCATGATCTACGACCGTCACGAGGACATCGCGGCGACGACGAAACGCCATCCGGCCGTCGTCCGGCACCGCACCGGGATCACCCGCGAGGGCGTGCTCGTCGCGCAGGACATCGAGGTCGTGATGGACGGTGGTGCGTACTGCACGCTCACCCCGGTCGTGCTGTCGCGCGGAGCGCTCCACGCGGGCGGGCCGTACCGCTGCCCCAACGTCCGGATCCGTGCGCGGGCGACCCGCACGAACACGCCACCCAACGGCGCGTTCCGCGGCTTCGGGGCGCCACAGACCGAGTTCGCCGCCGAGACCCACCTCAACCGCCTGGCCGAGCAGATCGGGATCTCGCCGCTGGACATCCGCCGGCGCAACGCCTACGTCTTGGGCGACACGACTCCGACCGGCCAGGTCCTGCGCACGAGCGTGGCCGCCGAGGAGGTCCTGGAACGCGCCGCTGAAGCCGCCGAGTTCACCCGCCTGCGGGCCAGGACGGCCGAGGCTCGTCGCCGTCGCGCTGGGTCCGGCGCCATCCCGACCGGTCCGCTGCGCACGGACCCGGACCGCCGCGCGAGCGGGATCGGGCTTGCCCTGGCGTGGCATGGCGCCGGCTTCACGGGCTCGGGCGAGGTCCACCTCGCGAGCGTGGCCTCAGTCGAGCTGACCGGCGACGGCCGCATCGTCGTCCTCGTCGCCTCGACCGAGATGGGGCAGGGGACCCGGACGATCCTCCCGCAGCTCGTCGCGGAGGCGCTCGGGGTCGCCGCGGACGACGTCGAGATCGCGCCGGTGGACACGGCGTCGGTGCCGGACTCCGGGCCGACCGTCGCGTCGCGGACCGCGATGGTCGTCGGCGGCCTCGTCATCAAGGCGGCGCAGCGACTCCGCGAGAGCGTGGAGCGGACAACGGGCGCCCCGTTCGCCGATTCCTATCCGACCTACGCCCGAGAGCGCGGCGCGCTGCGGATGGACCAGCGGTTCGAGCCGTACCCGGGCGGCACGCCCTTCGACGATGCGACCTACACGGGCGACGCGTACCCGGCCTTCGGCTGGGCGGCGTGCGTCGCGCACGTGGACGTGGATCTCGACACCGGTGAGGTCCATGTCCGGGACGTCGTGGCCGCCGACGACATCGGCCGGGTCATCCACCGCGTCCTGGCCGAGGGCCAGGTGGAGGGCGGCACGCTCCAGGCGGTCGGCTACGCGACCATCGAGGAGATCAAGCTGCGCGACGGCCGCTACCTCAACGACCGGCTCGCGACGTACATCATCCCGACCGCGCTCGATGCGCCGCGGATCAGCACGATCCTCGTGGAGGCGCCCTTCGAGGGCGTGCCCCACGGCGCCAAGGGGGTCGGAGAACTGCCGATGGACGTCGGGGCGCCGGCCGTCGTGGCCGCGATCGCCGATGCCGTGGGCGTCTGGATCAACGACCTGCCGGCCAGCCCCGAACGCATCCTCGCGGCGATGGCCGGACGCCCGGACGTCGCCGGCCCACGCCCGGCCGAATCGCTGCCCGAACCCGCTCGATGACCACCCACCGCCTGACCGTCAACGGCACCCGGGTGGAGGTGGACGTCCCGGGCATGCGCCGCCTGCTCGACGTCCTTCGCGAGGACCTCGCCCTGACGGGAACGAAGGAGGGCTGCGGGGAAGGGGAGTGCGGCGCCTGCACGGTCCTCGTGGACGGCCGGCCCGTGGATTCCTGCCTCGTGCCGGTCTGCCAGGTGCGCGGATCGGACATCCGGACGGTGGAGGGCCTCGCCGCACCGGCCGCCGACCCTGGCGAGCCGGCCGCGCTGGATCCGCTGCAGGTCGCCTTCCTCATGACCGGCGGCGCCCAGTGCGGCATCTGCACGCCGGGCATGCTCATGGCGGCACGGGCGTATCTCGATAGCGGGGGCGGCCCCGACGCGGACGCCATCCGCGAGGCGATCGCGGGCAACCTGTGCCGCTGTACCGGCTACACCAAGATCGTCGAGGCCATCGCGATCGTGGCGGGCGCGTCGCGATGAGCGGTTCGCGATGAGGGCCTCACCATGAGCCGAGCCGACGACCGGATCCCCGTGCCGACCAACGGGCATCGGCCGCCGCTGGCCGCGCAGGTCGACCTGGACGACGAGCCGGTCGATCCGTCCATCCCGGTCGCCAGCCGGCGTGGCGTGGCCATCGATGCGACCCCGGCTCAGCTCGTGGTCGGGTTCGGAGCGGTCGTGTGGCTGATCGTGTTCCTGCTCGGCCGTCGTCGGCGGGGCGGCTGACCGATGCCCGTCGAACCGCCCGTCGTCAGTCCGCGCGACCTCGCCGGCGCGTATGCCGCCCTGGCCGGGGCCACCGATGGCGCATCGGTGCGACCGATCGCCGGCGGTACGGACCTCATGGTGGCGTTGACCGGTGAACTCGGCGAGCCACCGTCGAGCATCGTGGACCTGTGGGGTATCGAGGCCCTGCGCGGGATCGCCATCGATGGCGACGGGCTCGTGCTCGGGGCGCTCACGACGTACACGGAGATCCGCCGCTCGCCGCTGTGTCGCGAGCACGCGCCCGCCCTCGTCGAGGCGGCCGCGACGATCGGCGCGGCGCAGATCCAGAACCGCGGCACCCTCGGAGGGAATGTCGCCAACGCCTCGCCGGCCGGCGACACGCTCCCGGTCCTGCTCGCCGCCGACGCGCGGTTCGTCCTGGGTTCGGTGCGGGGGGAGCGCGAGGTGCCGGCCATGGCGTTCTGGACGGCCTACCGGCAGACCGCGCTGGCCGCCGATGAGCTGCTGCTGCGGATCCGCCTTCCCGCTCCAGCCGGGACGCGTCATGCGCTATCGCAAAGTGGGGACGCGACGGGCGCAATCGATCAGCAAGGTCGTGATGGCGGTCGCGTGGCGCGACGGCGTGGACGGGGCACCCGGCGGCAAGACGGTCTGGCGTGATGTCCGGGTGGCGCTCGGGTCCGTGGCGGCCACCCCGATCCGCGTCCCGCGGACCGAAGCCGTGCTGGAGGGCTCGCCGCCCACCCCGGAGGTCGCCGACCGCGCCGCCGAGGTCCTGGCCGCCGAGCTCTCGCCGATCGACGACGTCCGCTCCACGGCGGAGTACCGCCGGCTGGTCGCGGCCCGGATCCTGCACCGGGTCGTCCGCGAGGCCGGCGGCTGGTGATCCCCGACTGGGCCCATCTCGAGGCGCTATTCGAGGGGGCGCCGCGGTTCCTGGACCGCCTCGTCGCCGCGGCCCCGTTCGATGACGACGCGGCGATGTTCGTGACGGCCCGTCGGATCGCCCACGCCATGCCTGAACCCGAACAGATCGAGCTCATCGACGCCCATCCACGCCTCGGCGCACCGCCCGGGACGGTGTCCGCATTGAGCTACGTCGAGCAGGGCTACGACCGCCCGCCACGCCTCGACCCCCAGCACCGCCCCCGACCCCGCCGCCGCCATCGACGTCGCCACCGAGCTCGACCGGCTCAACGACGCCTACGAGGCGCAGTTCGGGTTTCGCTACTGTGTCTTCGTCGCCGGCCGTCCACGTGCGGCGCTCCTGCCGGGCATGACCGCCGCCCTCGCCGCCGATCGGGACGCCGAGATCCATCGGGCGCTCGACGCCGTCGTCGACATCGCGATCGACCGCCATGCGAAGCTGTCCGCGGAGGCGCCCCCATGATCGAACTCTCGGCCAACCGCTATGGCAAGGCGGCCATCCGGATCGTCCGGGTGGGACGCGACGAGACCCCGCATCGATTGCGCGACCTGACCGTCGCCGTCGCGCTTGAGGGGGAGTTCACGGCCGCGCACACGGACGGCGACAACAGCTCGGTCGTGGCCACGGACACCATGAAGAACACGGCCTACGCGTTCGCCCACGACCATCTGGACGGGCCGATCGAGGCCTACGGGCGGGTCCTGGCCGAGCACTTCCTCGAGTTCGACCAGGTCGATCGCGCCACGGTCAACATCCGCGGCCACCACTGGCGCCCGATCGACGTCGCCGGCCAGCCGGCCCCCGATGCGTTCGTCCGAGGCGGGGAGGGGACGCGCATCGCCACCGTCGCCGCGGTCCGTGGCAGCACCACGGTCGAGGCCGGGGTCGAGGACCTCGTCGTCATGAAGACGACCCGATCCGCCTTCGAAGGCTTTCCGCGCGACCGGTACACCACACTGCCCGAGACGGACGACCGGCTGATGGCCACGAAGATCACCGCGATCTGGCGCTACGGTTCGCCCGACCTCGACTTCGATGGCGTCTTCCTCGCCGTTCGCACGACCCTGCTCGAGGTCTTCGCCGACCACCACAGCCCCAGCGTGCAGACGAGCATCTGGATCATGGCCAAGGCCATGCTCGAGCGCCACGAGGAGCTCGATGAGGTCCGGATGGTGTTGCCGAACCTGCATCACTGGACGGTCGACCTCAGTCCGTTCGGGATCACCAACGACAAGACGGTGTACGTGGCGACGACGGAGCCGCACGGCCTGATCGAAGCGACCGTGCGCCGCGGAGAGGCTTGAGATGTCGCCGCCGGATGGGGTCGTCGTCACCGGACCGCCCGTTCCGGGCGCCGAACGCGTCCTGACCGACGACGCTCTCGCGTTCGTCGCCGACCTCCAGCGCCGGTTCGGGGCGGTCCGGCTGGACCTCCTCCACCGACGCACCGAACGCCAGGCCGAGCTGGACGCCGGCGAGACCCTGGACTTCCTCCCGGGCACGAAGCACATCCGCGACAGCGAATGGACCGTCGCCCCGGCGCCCGACGACTTCCAGGATCGGCGGGTCGAGATCACGGGGCCGGCCGAGGCCAAGATGATGATCAACGCCCTCAACTCGGGGGCGAAGGTCTTCATGGCCGACCTCGAGGATGCTCTCTCGCCGACCTGGGCCAACATCGTCGGAGGCCAGGCGGCGCTGCAGGACGCCGTTCGCGGCACGCTGGCCTTCGAATCGCCCGAGGGCAAGGCGTACCGGCTCGCCGAGCGCACCGCCCAGCTCGTCGTTCGGCCACGCGGCTGGCACCTGGTCGAGTCGCACGTGCTCGTCGACGGCGTCCCGATCTCGGCGTCGCTCTTCGATGCCGGGATGTACCTGTTCCACAACGGCGCCGAGCGGATCGCCCGCGGGTCCGCGCCGTACCTCTATCTGCCGAAGCTTGAATCGCATCACGAGGCGCGACTCTGGAACGAGGTGTTCATCCACGCGCAGGAGCGGATCGGCATCCCGCGGGGCTCCATCCGCGCGACCGTCCTCATCGAGACCGTGCCGGCGGCGTTCGAGATGGACGAGATCCTGTACGAGCTGCGCGAGCACGCCGCCGGCCTCAACGCCGGTCGCTGGGACTACCTGTTCAGCGTCATCAAGAAGTTCCGCGCGGCCCCCTCGCTGCGGTCGCCGGATCGCTCGGCGCTGACGATGACCGTGCCGTTCATGCGCGCGTACACGCAGCTCCTGGTGCAGACCTGTCATCGGCGTGGGGCCCACGCCATCGGCGGGATGGCGGCGTTCATCCCGAACCGCCGCGATCAGGAGGTGACCGACCGGGCGATGGCCAAGGTGCGCGACGACAAGGAACGCGAGTCCCGCGACGGGTTCGATGGCACCTGGGTGGCCCATCCCGACCTCGTGCCGCTCGCGACCGAGGTCTTCGACCGCGTGCTGGGCACGAATCCGCACCAGAAGCATCGGCGCCGCGACACCGTCGGCGTGACGGCCGCCGATCTGCTCGACTTCCGGGTGACCGGTGCGAACGTGACCTCGACCGGGCTGCGCGCGAACATCCGCGTCGCGCTGACGTATCTCGACGCGTGGTTGCGTGGATCGGGAGCAGTCGCCATCGATGACCTCATGGAGGACGTCGCGACGGCCGAGATCGCGCGGTCGCAGCTCTGGCTGTGGCGGACACGGGGCTGATCTGGCCGGAGCGGTACGCGGCCATCCGGCAGGAGGAACTCGCCCGCCTGGGTGGGGCCGACCAGGGGCGGATGACGGAAGCCGTCGAGCTGCTGGACCGGCTCGTCCTTGACGACCAGCTCGCCGACTTCCTGACGCTGCGGGCCTACGCGCTCCTCGAGTAGGCCCGCCCCGCTCGACGTCGCCCCGCGAGCCCCGGCCTACGGGTTCCGGCCCAGCCCCTCGAACGGCACGACCATCGCGGTCAGGTAGCCCTTGCCGATCGTGATCCCGCACGAGCCGACGATCACGCCGTCGTAGAAGAGTTCGACCACGTGGCTGCCGCCGTTGACGACCTTCACGCTCTGCTGACCGATCTGCTCGGTGATCGCCCCCGAGACCGGCGGGATCTCGTGCCCGACTCCGTAGGCGTACGAGCTCTGGTCGACGACGTCATCGATGGCGATGTACGTCCGGCCCTGGCACGGGTAGAAGTCCGAGCCGCCGCGCAGGATGTTCATGTAGAACGTCGCGTTCGCCCAGATCTGGGCACGGCCCTCGGTCTTGACCGTGACGCTCGCGAACGGCTGGTCGGCGACCGGCGACAGGTCCGTGATCGTCTGGTATTCCATGCGGCCGGCGGACCTGACCAGGAAGGCGGCCATCTGGGCGCGGCTGACGGGGTCGTTGGGGCAGTAGGTCGTGGGCGTGCAGCCCGATGTGAAGCCCGCGTGCTTCAGGGTGTTGATGACGGCGTGGAACGTGCTCGAGGTCGGGACGTCGGTGAAGACGTCGTTTGCTGCCACCATCGTGGGCAGGGCGAGCATCATGGCCAGGAGGACGCCGCGTGCGGTCCAGCGCCAACGCCGCGAGGTGGCCCCGGTCGCCGCTCCGCGCGGTCCCGCGTGGCCGGACACTGCCGAGGTCCTCGTCGCGCCCGCTTCGAGCGCCGCGACGCGAGCCTCCAATCGTTCGATCTCCGCCGACGGTTCGATCCGATCCCGCTCGATCATCGTGTCCTCCCGGCTGGCGACCGGACCGGCCGCCGATGCCGGTGAGGATAGCGCCGGGTCAGCCCGCGATCGTGCCGCGCTCCACGAACGAGCCAGCACCCCGACGACCGACGAAGGCGCCATCGCGGATCACGGCACCGCCACGCACGAACACATCGCGAACGGCCCCCCGGACCTCAAGGCCTTCGTACGGCGTGTAGTCGCTCGAGTCGTGCAGGTCGGCGGCGCGGATGGTTCGGGTCGCCGCGGGATCGAAGACGACGATGTCGGCATCCCGACCCACCTCCAGCGCCCCCTTCCGGGCCAGCCCGAAGCGTGCCGCGGGGGTCGTGGCGATCAGGTCGACCATCCGCTCGAGCGTGATCCGGCCGCGCGCCACGCCTTCGCTGTAGACGAGCGTGAGCAGGGTCTCGATCCCGGGGGCGCCGTTGCTGATCCGGTCGAACGACACGCCGGCTCCCGCTTCCGCCTTCTCGACCCCGAGCCGGTCCGGGACGTGGTCGGTCGCGACGAGGTCGAGCGTGCCATCCGCCAGGCCCGCCCACAGGGCGTCGCGGTCCATGGCCGACCGGAGCGGCGGCGAGATCACGTAGCAGGCGCAGCGGGTCGGATCCGGCTCCTCGTAGGCGGCCTCGGTGAGCGTGAGGTAGTGCGGGCAGGTCTCGGCGGTCACGCGCACGCCGGCGGCCTTGCCACGACGGACCTCGTCGAGCGCGGCTGCGGAAGAGAGGTGCACGACGTGCAGCGGAGCACCGCTCATCCGCGCGAACCCGACGGCCCGTGCCGTCGCCACCGCCTCCACGTACGGTGGTCGCGTTGTAGCGTGGTAACGCGGTGCCATGTCACCACGCTGAAGTGCTCGTGCGATGCCGGCGTCCAACAGGACCGGGTCCTCGCAATGGACCTGGAGCATCCCGCCGCGTTCGCCCATGAGACCCATCGCGTCGAACAGCGCCTGATCGCCCAGGCGGAAGTCAAAGACCATGAACGCCTTCGAGGTCGAGACACCCGCGTCGATCGTCGCCGGGAGCTCGTCGAGCGGCGCGTCGGCGTGGCCCGATATCGCGAGCGACAGCCCGTAGTCGATGGCACCGTCGCCGTTCGTCGCCGCCAGCCATTCCGCGAGCCCGACCCGGAGCGAGCGCTCGCCCGCCGGCGTCGAGCCCGTTCCTGGGTTGTTGAACGCCAGGAACGTCGTCGTGCCACCGAACGCCGCCGCGACCGAGTCGTCGAAGAATCGGTCCGGCCGCTCGTCCGTCGCGACCCGCGTGTGCGTGTGGACATCGACCGCGCCCGGCAGCACGAGGAGCCCCGCGGCGTCGATGACGCGGTCCGCCGTGGCTGCCGGCCCGGACAGGTCGGGCTCGATCGCCTGGATCACCCCGCCCTCGATCGCGATGTCGGCGACGCGCGATCCGGTCGCCGTCACCACCGTGCCGCCGCGGATGACGAGGTCCGTCATCGTCGCGCGCCCATCACGTCCTCCACGATATGCGGCCGAATGTCATCACCGCGAGGCTTCGCCCGCCGGGCGCCCGTCACCACAGGATTCAGTCGTCGAGCTCGTAGATCCGGATCGACTGTGCGCCCTCCCACAGCGTCCGCCGGCCCATCTCGCGCAGCCGATCCTGCCAGTCGTCGTCGATGCCGCTCGCGAACACCGAGGCGAAGTGGTTCGCCGCCAGCTGCCCCACCTTGGAGGCGGTCGTGCAGCCGCCGTACGGGAAGAAGATCTCGCACTCGCTGATGCCGCCCGGGTAGATCGCCAGCTGTCCCGGCGCGGGGTGCGAGGTGTGGTTCTCGTAGTCGAGCCCGGGCCGGAAGTCCCCGAACGGGATCCACGTGGACTCGCCCGTCCACCGGCAATGGATCAGCTTCGACTCGATCGGCAGCATCCGTCGGATCGCCTCGATCGTCCGCGGCGCGGCGGCCTCCCAGCGGGCGGTAAAGTGGAGGTCGCCGACCTCGATCCGGAGCGTTCCCATCGCCGAAGCATACGCGCAGGAGACCCGTGCCCGACAGCCCCGAGCCCGCTCGCCACACCATCAGCACGCACGTCCTCGACACGGAACGTGGGGTGCCGGCGGCCGGTGTCCACGTCACGCTCTATCGACTCGATGTCGCCGCGGCGCCCATCCGGATGACCCAGGCGCTCACCGATGGGGACGGCCGTGTCCGCGACCTGCTGGAGCGTCCGCTGGCCGTCGGCGACTACCGACTGGAGTTCGACATCGCGCACGAGGACGGCTCGTTCTTCACGAAGATCGCCGTGGACCTGCGGATCACCGACACGGGCCGGAGCTACCACGTCCCGCTGTTGCTGGCCCCGTACTCGATGACGACCTACCGGGGCAGCTGACCGCGCCGAGCCGCCGCCCTGGCCGCGACCCTAGCGGATGACGACGAAGCCGTCGACGTCGACGCGCGGGTGTCCCGCCGTGCCCACGACCACGAGCTTGACCGAATGCGCCGCCTTGGTCGTCCAGGACTTCGCGAAGACGACGACCTGGGACTGGGCGGAGGCCCGGTACAGGCTGACGGTGGAGTCCAACACGCCATCGACGTAGACCTTCACGGACCCGCGGGACGTGCCCTTCGGTGCGACGAGAGCCACCGCGCGACCGGTGAACGCGAACGTCATGGTCGCGCCGGCCTTGCTCGCGGTGTGCAACCTGGCGCCCGTGGCACCACTGCTCGAGACCGTCGTCCAGCCGGCGCCGTAGGTCGCGAGCGTCGTCGAATCGCCGTGCAGCGTCGGCGTCACGGTCGGGCCGTCGACCGGGCCGCCGACATTGCCGGCGCCATCCGTGGCGCGCAACCGGAACAGGTAGGAGCTCCCGTAGCGCAGGCTCGTCGTGACACTGGGCGTGGTGACCGCCCGTCCGACATCGGTCCAGCCCTCGGGGCCTTGCCGTCGCAGCTGATAGCCCGCGATCCCAGTGATCGCGTCGGTCGCGCCGGGCCAGCGGACGTAGGTCGTGATGCTTCGGGCGCCGATGGCGCTCCCGACCCCGATCCCGTACCGGTCCGGAGCGCGCACGACCGGCTTGACGACGTCGATCGCCCGCATCGCGTTGACCAGGCGCCCGGTCGTGGTCTTGCCCGCAAGCGGCGCAAGGGTCCGTCCCGTGCTCAGCAGTCGGCCGCGGAGTCCGATCGGGTCTTTTCGGAGTGATGCCTGGTGGCTCGCGGCGAGGGCGGCTACGCCACTCACGTGCGGAGCCGCCATGGACGTGCCCGCCCACCACGCATAGCACGGGGAGGGGCAGTCAGGACCCGCGGGATACGTGCTCAGGATGTTGGTCCCGGGCGCCGCGACGTCGACCGTATTCGTCCCGTAGTTCGAGAACGACGCGAGCTTGCCCGACTGGTTCACGGCAGCGACGGCAAGCACGTTGGCGAGCGTCGAGGAGGCCGGATAGAAGCGCGGCCCGCCCGGCGCGTCCAGGTTGACTCCACCATTGCCGGCCGCGGCCACGAACAGGGCCCTGGATCCGGCGATCGCGGCATCCAGCACGCTGCTCGCCGCGGAACCGCCCCACGACGCGTTGATGATCGGGACGCCGAACGAAGCGGCGTAGTCGATCGCGGCGACCGCGAGGTCGTCCGATCCGCAGAACGGCCCGGCGTCGATGAACTTGAGGGCCATGATCCTGACCCCGGGCGCGACACCGATCGTGCCGATCCCGTTCAGGGAGGCGGCGATCGTGCCCGCCACGTGCGTCCCGTGGCCGTCGCGGCCGGCGTCGTGGACCGTCTTGTCATCGTTGCAGAAGTCCCAGCCGTGGACGTCGTCGACGTACCCGTTGTGGTCGTCATCGATGCCGTTGTTCGCCTTCGCGCCCGCCTCGCCCGGGTTGGTCCACGCACGGTCGGCGAGATCGGGATGGGAGAAGTCGACCCCGTCGTCGATGACGGCGACGACGACCGAGGCATCGCCGAGGCCACTCGCGAGCGCCTGACGGCCATCGATATCGACGTTGGCGATCCCGGTCTCCGGGCTGCCGCCCACGAGCGTCTGGCCGATGTTGTCCAGACCCCACTGGTCGCCGAACGACGGTTCGGTCGTGGGGTCGACCGCGAGTTCTCGCTGCTGGTTCGCCGCCACGGCGAGGACATTCGGGTCGTCGGCGAGGACGCGGCGGACCGTGGTGGTCGACCGGCCTCGAGCGGTCACGACCTCCGTCCGGCCGTTCGAGCTGGCGCGGACCGGGGTCAGGCCGTGCTCGGTCGCGATCGCCTCGCGTTCGGCGGCCGTCGTGCCGGGTCGATAGCGAACCAGGATCTCGTCAGCGACGTGGTCGTCGGCCGTTCGGTCGGGCGCTCCGGTGGGCCGTGCGGCGATCGTGAGCTGGCCCGGCGGATCCGCAGCGGCCACGCCCGGAGCGAAGGCGGCGGCCGCGATCGCGAGCACGGCGAGCAGGGTCGCCGCGCTGGACCGGGGAGTGGCGCGCGCTCGATGACGGTCGTGGAAGGACATCGCGCCCGTATCGTAGGTCGGGTGCCCCCGAATCCGTGACAACCTAGATGTCACGGGTCGGTACTAGTGTCCGGGGCATGGAAGCCGCCGTCATCCCGCTCCACTCCTCGGTCCGTCTTGAGGGCGACCGGATCGTCATCGACCGCCTGACCCTGTCGGACCCGACCCTCGCCGCGTTCCTGGGGGAGCGCCCGGCGGGGGATCGGGGCCCGCTCGTGGAACGCGCCCTGCGCATCGGCCTGATCGCCCTGCAGGACGCCGGGGTGACCGTCAACGTGGACGCCGTCCGCAACGAGTTCGACCGGATGGTCCGCCAGCAGGAGCAGGTCAACGACCGCGCCGCGCAGGCGCTCGAGCAGACGCTTCGGGCCAATTTCGCCGACGTGGACGGCCGATTGCCGCGCACGCTCGAGAAGTTCCTGGGTGACCGCGGCGCGCTGCGCGGCATGGTGGACGAGCTGTTCGACGAGAAGAAGCGCGACAGCGCGATCGGGCGCATCGGGTCGATGCTGGAGCGCTACTTCGATGGCGATGCCTCCAAGCTCGCCCACCTCCTGGACCCGACCCGCCTCAACTCCCCGATGCACCAGTTCCGTCAGGAGATCGCCGCCGGGTTCAAGGGGCTGGAGGAGCGTCTCATCGCGATCGAAGCGGCCGCGGCCGCTCGGGGTGCCGAGCGCGCCCGGTCCGCCGCGAAGGGCGCCGACTTCGAGGAGCTCCTCGCGACGATGCTCGGCGAGATCGCCCGGGGCGGTGGCGATCTGCTGGACCGGACCGGGCTGGATACCGGCACGATGCTCAAGTCCAAGAAGGGCGACTTCGTCCTGACCGTCGACGCGCGTTCCGCGCGCGGGCACGACCTGCGGGTCGTCGTGGAGGCCAAGGACCGCCCGATGTCCATGCGCGCCATGCGCGAGGAACTGCGCGAGGCCCGCGAGAACCGTGGGGCGGCCGTGGCGGTCGCGGTGTTCACGCCGGCCCATGCCCCGAGCGGGGTCGCGCCGTTCACGATGGTCGGCCAGGACGTGTACTGCGTCATCGACCCCGAGGCGCCCGAGGCCGCCACGTTGGAAGCGGCGATCCGGCTGGCTCGATTGCTGGCGCTGGCCTCGCTCGCCGAGCGCGAGGTCGAGGTGGACGCCGCGGCCATCGGCACGGCCCTCACCGCGATCCGGGAGCAGCTCGAGGTGGTGCGTCAGCTCAAGTCGCAGCTGACCTCCATCTCGAATGCGACCAAGGCGGTCTGGTCCGGCCTCGACACGATGCGCTCCAACATCCTGGCCCGCGTGACCGAGGCCGAGTCGGAGATCCGCGCCGCCGCCGACTGACCCGCGCCGGGCCGCCGCCGCCGACGGAGCCCTGACCCGGAACCGCCCGCCCTGGCCCGGCCGTCGCCCGGCGCCCTGGCCGGCCGCTCGCCTGGTCTACCTCGGCATCGCGACCCTCAACCCGCGCCCTTGGGCGAAGACCCGCGCCCGTGGGCGAAGACCCGCGCCCGTGGACGAAGACCCGCGCCCGTGGGCGATCCAGGGAAACCATCTTCCGCCCTAGTCTCCCCATGAATCCTGCAGAAGGAGCAACCCCGATTTGGGCGTTCCATCGTTCGCCCGAGTCTCGTGGTGACTGGCACGGAAGAAGCCCGGGCGAATTCGGCCCCGATCGGGCCAAGTCCCGTCCTTCGCGAATCACCTGAAGACTAGGACGGAAGATGCCGCTCGGTCGCCAGCTGGCGGCCACCGCCCGCCGTCATGCCGCTGGCCCGATACCCCCATCGGGTCTTGTGGGGTTGGGACAGGTCGGCTAGGTTGGACCCGGACCACCGGGTAGGTGGTCGGCCGCGGCATCCCGGGCCATGATGCCGCAGTGTCCAGCGCGTCGAGGCGATCTGGCCAACCTCCGTGGACCCCCATCGAACCGGAGTGACCTTTTGCGTCGAACGATCGCCAGTCTGACTCTCGCGCTGCTCGTGGCTCTCCCCGCCGTGGCGCCCGCCGCTATCGCCGGAGAGCCGCCGTCCAGCGACGGTCAGCCCAGCGCATCGCCGACCGCGGCACCCGACGCGACACCGACCGCCCCGCCTGGTCCCACGACCGAACCCTCGCCGGATCCGACCCCCGACGCGACCGCGCCCCCGCCCGCGACCACGCCCCCAGACGCGACCCCGACCCCGACCGGCGAACCGACAGCGGCCCCGACCCCCGACCGGCGAACCGACACCGCCCGCGTCCCCCGATGCGACCGCCCCGGCCGAGGAGCTGGCACCGACCGCTGCGCCGCCCGCCACTCCCGACGCCACGCCGCCCGCTCCCGACGACACCCACGGCCGCCCCGACGTGACGGGCCGCTACATCGTCGTGCTCAAGAACGGTGCCGACACCACGGCTGTGACCACTCGCCATCGCCAGCGCGAAGGCACCAAGGCCATCCGCACCTTCGATCGCGCCCTCCACGGATTCACCGCCCGCCTGGACCGTGGCCAGCGCCAGGCCCTCACCGCGGACCCCAACGTCCTCGCGGTCGTCCCCGACGAACTCATCGAGCTCACGGCCCAGACCATCGCCGACCGGCGTCTCGCGGGTCGGGGCCAAGTACTCCACGACGGCCAACCTCGATGGCGTCGACCAGCGTGTCGATGCCGACGTCGCGATCGTCGACACGGGCATCTACAAGCACCCCGACCTCAACGTCGCCGGGGGCTACAACTGCTCCACGAGCGATCGGAGCCTGTGGCGCGACAAGGAAGGCCACGGCACGCACGTCGCGGGCACCGTCGCCGCGCTCGACAACACCTTCGGCGTCGTCGGCGTCGCCCCCGGCGCCCGCCTGTGGGCGGTCAAGATCCTCAACGACGACGGCTACGGCCTGCTGTCCTGGTACGTCTGCGGCCTCGATTGGATCCTGCGCCAGCGCGACCCGAACGACTCGACTCGCCCGCTCATCGAAGCCGTGAACATGAGCGTCACCAAGTGGGGCTCCGACGACCACGCGTGCGGCGCGGTGAACGACGACATCCTCCACAAGGCGATCTGCCGGGTGGTCGCGGGCGGCATCACGGTCGTGGCCGCGGCCGCCAATGACAGCGGCAGTGCCTCGAAGCGCGTCCCCGCCTCGTACAACGAGGTCATCACGGTGAGTGCCCTGGCCGACACGGACGGCAAGGCGGGCGGCACCGGCGGCTCACGCTGCTACTCGTGGGGCACGTACGACAAGGACGACACGTTCGCCAACTTCAGCAATTACGGCGGCGATGTCGACATCATCGCGCCGGGCAAATGCATCTGGTCGACCAAGGCGGGCAACACGTATGGCTACTCGTCGGGGACCAGCATGGCCGCCCCCGCCGTGACCGGTGCCGTGGCGCTCTACAAGGCGACGCGACCCAAGGCCACCCCGGCGGAGGTCAGGGAAGCGCTCCAGTACCTGGGCAACCTGAACTGGAAGACCTCCACCGACCCCGACACCACGCACGAGAAGCTGCTCGACGTGAGCCGCATCAGCAAGCTCGGCACGTTCAGCCTCAACGAGCGTGTCACCGGCGAACAGCGCGGGCGAAGCCGGCGGCATCGTGACGATCCCGGTCAAGCTGACCCGGAGCACCGCCTTCTTCGAGCGCGTGTCCCTCTCGGTCAGCGGTCTGCCGACCGGTTGGGGCGCCTCGTTCTCGGCGGCGAGCCTGCTGGGCTGGACCGTCAACGCATCCACGCTGTCGGTCACCGTCCCCAGGGGCGTCCCCGACGGCACGTACGACATCACGGTCAAGGGCACCAACCAGGGCCGCACCAAGACGACGGTCGTACCGGTCACCGTGACCAACGACGACCCGACCGCCGCGACCCCGACCGCGGCCCCCGTCCGGGGCACGCAGATCGCGGTGAACGGTAGCGGCACCCCGACATCGATGACCCTGCGGATCAAGTGGGCCGCCGCCACCGATCCCTCGAGCGCGATCGTCGCCTATCAGCTCGACCGCCGCGTCGATGCCGGTGCGTGGACGCGTGTCGGCGCGACCGACGGCGCCGGCCGGTCGATCATCGTGAGCGGGCTGTCGCTCGCCGCGACCCATCGATTCCGGGTTCGTGCCCAGGACGCTGTCGGGAACTGGAGTCCCTGGGCGGAGTCGACCGACTACGGCCTCCAGACCATCGGCGATCGCTCGTCGACGCTCACCTACGCCGGCACATGGAAGCGAGCGGCGGTGGCAAGTGCCACGAACGAGGTCCGCACGACCTCGGCGACGAAGGGCGCCACGGTCCGGCGCACCATCACCGGCCGTGGCCTGGCGCTGGTCATGCCGCGCAGTCCGGTCCGTGGCAAGGTCACTGTGACCATCGATGGCGTGCTCGTCGCGACCGTCGATACGCACAACAAGGCCACGCAGGCGCGCCGGGTCGCCTGGTGGAAGACCTGGTCCACGAGCGCATCGCACACGGTCGTCGTGCGGGTCAGCGGGACCTCGGGCCGCCCGACCGTGTCCCTCGACGGACTCATCGTCCTGAAGTGATACGCGGCTGATAGCCGCCCTGCCGGCCACGCCGGCACGGTCCCTTGCGCGCGTGCGCTATGGTGGCCCCCCGACGCCTGCCGGACCGGGATCCCCGGCGCGCGCGGCATGCAGCACGAGGCGCCACCGTGGCACGAGCGATGTGGAAGGGGGCCATCCAGTTCGGGCTGGTCACCATCCCGATCAAGCTCTACCTCGCGACCGAGTCCAAGGGCATCAGCTTCAACATGCTCCACAAGGACGACCTGTCGCGCATCCAGATGAAAGTCTGGTGCCCCGTCGAGGACGAGCAGATCTCCCGGTCCGACACCGTCAAGGGCTTCGAGTACTCGCCCGGCGAATACGTCGTGATCACCGATGAGGATCTCGAGCGCGTACCGCTCAAGACCGTCCGGTCGATCGAGATCGAGCAGTTCACGAAGGCCGAGCGCGATGATGCCGCCGTCCGATTCGTCAAGTCGGCCTACTACCTGGAGCCCGACAAGATCGGCCGCAAGGCGTTCTACCTGCTCAAGTCCGTCCTCGAGGAGGACGGCCTGACCGCGATCTGCAAGGTCGTGATCAAGGATCGCGAAGCGCTTGCCGCGCTCGATCCGTTCGGCGACACGATGCTGCTCACCACGCTCCATTGGCCCGATGAGATCCGCTCCACCGGTGAGCTCGACCTGCCCGACGAGGAGTTCGAGTTCAAGCCGGCCGAACTCGCGATGGCCAAGCAGCTCGTCGGGGCGATGACCGCCGAATTCGATCCCTCGCAGTACAAGGACGAGTACCGCGAGGCGCTCCAGTCGATCATCGACGCCAAGGTCGACGGTCAGGAGACCGTCGAGATCGAGGCGCCCGAGGAGGGCGGCAAGCTCATCGACCTCATGGCCGCGCTCGAGGCGTCGGTCAACGCCGCCAAGGCCGCCCGTGTGGCGGGTTCCGAGGCGCCCGTGTCCGTCGCGGATGCGCGCGAGGCGCGGGATGCCAAGGCCGCCAAGGCCGCGAAGTCCGAATCGGCGGGTGCCGCGTCGAGCGCGAAGCCCGCCGCGAGCCGATCACGGGCCAAGCCGGCGGCCGCCAAGGCCGCGGCCGCCGCGGACGCCGAGGCCGAAGCCGAGGAAGCCGCCGCGAAACCCGCTCGGAAGCGCAAGTCCGCCTAGGTCGGCGCCGCCGCGCCAGGGGCCGTCCAGGCCCGCCGCCCGGGCCAAACCGCGCTCCTCGCCGGAGTCGAACCCCGCGCCTGATGACATTCGGCCGCATATCGACCGCGCGGTGATGCGGCCGAGCGTCATCATCTGCAGCGTTTCGTTTGGCGCCGCGAGCACGGACAGGCCGTAGGCTGTGCGTCAGGTGAACGATCCACCCGACGTCGGGTGTCATGTCATCGTGAACCGCTTGTCCGAGGTCATCGATGTGACAGACCGCCCGTCCGCGCCCGTACGGGATGCGACGGGACGCGACGCGGCGTTCCTGGCGCTCGCCAACGAACACCTCGACCGAGCCTACCGACTGGCGCGGGCCATCCTCCGCGACCCAGCGGAAGCGCAGGACGCCACCCACGACGCCTTCGTCCAGGCGTGGCGCAAGTGGGAGACCCTTCGAGACCCGACCCGTTTCGAGCCCTGGTTCGACCGGATCCTCGTCAACACCTGTCGCAATCGACTGCGGTCGAAGCGCTGGCAGGCGACCGACATCTCCGCCGAGGTCGCCCTGGCGACCGGTGATCACGCGGCCCGGATGGATGACCGCCAGGTCATCGGTGCGGCCATCGCCGCCCTCTCACCCGATCACCAGGTCGTCGTCGCGCTGCGGTTCTACCGCGACCTGACCGTCGGCGACATCGCGAAACGACTCGACATCCCCGCAGGAACGGTCCAGTCGCGCCTCCACTACGCCATGAAGCGGCTGCGCGACGCGATCGACCCCGCCGACGCCACGAGGACCGACCGATGACCGACCGAGAGCTCGAAGACCGACTGCGTGCCTGGTACGGCGCCGAGGTCGGTGAGCACGAGACGGCCCCGTCCGATCTCCGCGACAGCCTGGCCGAGATCCCGGTCTCGGCGCCGGCCCCCCTGCGTCCGCTGCCGCGCCGACGGGGCATCACGCTGCTTGCGGCGGCTGCGCTCCTCCTCGTGGGCGGCGCGCTGGCCGCGGGCGCCGGGCTGCTTGCGACTGAACGAGGTCGTGCCGCCGACCCCGTCCGACGCCGCGCTGCTCGCGACCGCCGGGCCGACACCGTCCGGCACACCGCCCCCGACCGCAGTGCCCACCGCGAACATCCGGCCGGGTGGTCTCATCGCGTTCATCCGACCCGTCGAGAAGCACGAGGACCTGCACGCGGCAACCGGACCTCATGCCCCGTCTCCCGGGTGTGGATCGTCGGTTCGGACGGGACGGGTGCTCACGAGCTGTACCCGACGGCGTCGACCATCAGTCCGGGCCGGCCTGGTCGCCGGACGGGTCGCGCCTGCTGTACTTCGAGGGCGGCAAGCTCTATCTGGCCGATCCGAGCGGCGGCCAGCCACAGCCGGTCGACACCGGGTGTGCGGCGCCATCACCGGAGACGCCGCTGTCGTGCCAGGTCGATACCCAGGTGGCGTTCTCGCGGGACGGTCGGAGCATCGTCTTCGTCCGGGAATCGACCGACAAGGACGGGTACATGGGTCCGAGCGTGATCTCGACGATGGATCTCGAGGACGGTCGTGTCACGACCCTCAACGCGACGTCGCCGAGCGGCGGCATGCGCCCGGGTTGGTCGCCGGACGCGGCACAGATCCTGTTCTCTCGATACGGATCGAAGGACAGCGGCGGCCCGTTCGAGCCGATCATGGACGCGGTCTTCGTCATCGACGCGGACGGCCAGAACCTGCACCAGGTCAGCCCCACGACGCTCGATGCGATCGACGCCGACTGGTCGCCCGATGGCGCGAGGATCGTCTTCGTATCACGGAACCCGCCGGATCCGGAAAGCACCCTGGGGTTCGAGTTCGGCGACCTCTACACGATGCGTCCGGACGGGTCGGACGTGCAGCGGCTGACCACGGACGGGCTGGCGACGTCGCCCTCGTGGACCCCCGATGGCCGGATCCTGTTCACGCGAGGCTCGCCGTGACGCCAAGAGTGCCGATACCGGTTGGTGGACGATGGACGCCGACGGTTCGCACGCCGCGTTGCTCATGTCGGCCACGCCGACCGACGACGACCCCTATGGGTCTCGCCGAGAGCCATCCGGTCTGGCAGCCGATCGGTGGGGCCGCCTTGGCGCCCTTGCCCTGGACGCCCGCTCCGGCGATCGCGGTCGGTCCGGCGGCGCCGACCCCGTCGCCGACGCCGATCCCCGACCTGGGACCTGGCTTCAGCTGGGCTGGCACGGTGGCCACCACGGAGGACGGCCCACTCGGCGAGACGGTCACGAAACTCGCGGACGGACGGATCCTCATGACCGAGGGCTGCGGGACGGCCGCGGCGCTGTACGACCCGGCAACCGGCACGTCCAGCCCGACCGGTTCCCTGACGGCGACGCGCGCAGGTGGGAAAGCGACGCTGCTCGCTGACGGTCGCGTCCTGTTCACGGGTGGCTACAACTGCGCACGGGCCGGCGAGGATGGGATCTGGGCCTCGGCCGAGATCTACGACCCGTCGACCGGCACCTTCAGCGCGACCGGCTCGATGAAGACGGGGCGGGAGTTCCATACGGCGACGCTCCTGGCCGATGGCCGCGTCCTCATCGCCGGTGGGTACACGGCGCCACCTCCGCCTGTCGCCGGCGGCATCACCCTGGCCTCCGTGCGGACCGCTGAGAGCGCCGCCAGCGTGCTCGCGACCGCCGAGATCTACGACCCGGCGTCGGGCACCTTCAGCAAGACGGGCTCGATGAGCACCTTCCGCGACAACCACACCGCGACGTTGCTGCGGGACGGCCGCGTGCTCGTGATCGGGGGCGGCGGCGAGGGCTATGCCAGCAGCAGGTCTGCCGACGTGTACGACCCGTCGACCGGCACGTTCAGCAAGACCGGCTCGCTGAAGACCGGCCGCTGGCTCCACACCGCGACGTTGCTCGACGATGGGCGCGTCCTCATCGTCGGTGGCCGATCTCCGAAGGATTCCGTGTACGACAGCGCAGAGATCTACGACCCGCAGTCCGGCAAGTTCAGCACGGCAGGGAAGATGGGGGATGGGCGCCAGCAGCACACCGCGACCCTGCTGGCGGATGGCCGCGTCCTCATCGCGGGTGGCTTCTGGAGCGACGGGCAGGATTGGCGGGTGCTGTCGTCGTCCGAGATGTTCGATCCGGGGACCGGGTCCTTCAGCCCGACGGGTTCGATCGGGACGCCTCGCAGCGGTCACTCCGCCCCGCGGCTCGACGATGGGCGGGTGCTCATCATCGGCGGCGGCGACATCGGGCCCGATGGCGGCGCCGGCGTCACCTCGGCGGTGCTGTACCAGCCATAGGGACCGCGCCCGCCGGCGCCGCCACGCACCGCGCCGGCGCCGCACCGCGCCGAGAATCAACTCGCGCCTTGATGACATTCGGCCGCATATCGACGGCGGTGATGCGGCCGAACCTCATCGCCTGGCCGCGCGCCGCCGCCCCACCCACCCGGCTGCTGATGCGGCCGAACCTCATCGCCTGGCCGCGCGCCGCCGCCGCCACCCACCCGGCTGCTGATGCGGCCGAACCTCATCGCCTGAGGAGATCGATTTCGGCGCGGAGCGCACACGACGCCGATGAGCGACGCCATCGGGCACACTGACCGCCTGATGCCCCTCGAGGACTACCGTCGCAAGCGCGACTTCGCCAAGACCCCGGAACCGGCCCCCAACCTGGCCACCGCCGCCACGGGCCAGACCGGTCGGTTCGTGGTGCAGCGCCACCGCGCCACCAGGCTCCACTACGACTTCCGCCTCGAGATCGATGGCGTCCTCGTCAGCTGGGCCGTGCCCAAGGGCCCCACCCTGGACTCCGCAGACGCGGCGCATGGCCGTCCACGTCGAGGACCACCCCATCGAGTACTTCGACTTCGAGGGCGTCATCCCCGCCAAGCAGTACGGCGCGGGCGACGTGATCGTCTGGGACTGGGGCACCTGGGAGCCGGAAGCCCCGACCCTCCAGCCGCGCAAGGCCGTCGGTGACGGCGAGCTCAAGTTCCGCCTCCATGGCCAGAAGCTCAAGGGTCGATTCACGATCGTCCGCACCAGCCGCCGCCCGGGCAGCGCCCCGCGGACGGCGTTCGAGGACGACGAGGGCGAGCAGTGGCTCCTCATCCACAAGAAGGACGAGCACGCCGAGGCTGGCTGGGACGCCGAGGAGCACCCCCAGAGCGTCAAGACCGGTCGCACCAACGACGAGGTCAAAGCAGAACCGCGACGCCATCTGGGTCAGCGAGGCGCCCGCGACGACCGCCGAGATCGATCTCGCCGGGGCGAAGGCGGCACCGCTCCCTCCGCGCCTGGACCCGATGCTCGCGACGCTGGCATCGAAGCCGTTCAGCGACCCCGACTGGCTGTTCGAGATCAAGTGGGATGGCTATCGGGTCCAGGCCGTCGTCGATGGCGGCAAGGTCCGGATCTGGACCCGCAACCTCAACGACGCCGAGACCTATTTCCCGCGGCTGCTGACCCCGCCCGGTCGCTGGATCGAGGCCGAGCAGGCCATCGTCGATGGCGAGGTCGTCGCCCTCGACGACGATGGACGGCCGGACTTCAGCCTCCTCCAGACCAAGCTCGGCGACAAGACCGCCACGGGCCTCGTCTACCAGGCCTTCGACCTGTTGTATCTCGACGGTCGGAGCCTGCTCGACGTCCCGCTGGAGGATCGGAAGCGGCTCTTGCGGAGCGTGCTGAAGGAGCATCCGCGGGTGCGCTTCGCGACCCATATCGAAGGGGAGGGGCTCGCGTTCTACGAGGCGGCGACGGCGATGGGGGTCGAAGGGATCGTCGCCAAGCTGCGCCGGTCGCGGTACGAGCCCGGTCGTCGATCGAATGCGTGGCTCAAGCTCAAGATCCGCCCGGAGCAGGAGCTCGTGGTCGGTGGCTGGACCCCGGGGAGTGGCAATGCGCGCGATCTTGGGGCACTCGCCGTCGGTGTCTACGAAGACGGCAAGCTGCGATTCGCGGGCAAGGTCGGCAGCGGCTTCACGGCCGGCATCCGCAAGGACCTCCTCGCTACCCTGATGCCGCTGGCCCAGGAGGACCCGCCGTTCGACCCGGCCCCACCTCAGGACTACCGGGGTCGATGGGGCGGTGACCTCGTCGGGATCACGTGGGTACGGCCGGAGCTCGTGATCCGGGCCGAGATCGGCGGCTGGACCCGCGAGGGCCACGTGCGCCAGACGGCCTACAAGGGGATCGAGCCGGGGCGTGACCCCAAGAGCGTCGCTCGCGAGACCCCGGTCACCACGGCCACAGCGGTCCGTGCCGCCGAAGCGGAGGAAGCTCCCCCGATGCCCAAGACCACCGCCACCACCCCGCCCGCCACGACCGCGTTCGCGGGCGCCACCGACGCCGAACTCGCCGCGCTCGATGCCCTCGGCAAGGAAGGCACCTGGCAGGTCGGTGGTCACGAGCTGAAGCTCACGAACCTGGACAAGCCGCTGTTCGAGCCGCGGACCGGCGCCGGCGCGGCCGCCGCGACCGCCGCCGCCGCCACGACCCCGACTCCCATCACCAAGCGCGAGCTGATCCGCTACTTCGCCCGCATCGCCCCGACGATGCTGCCGCACCTCGCCGACCGGCCGCTCAACCTCCAGCGCTTCCCGAACGGCGCCGGCGCGCCCGGGCTTCTGGCAGAAGAACCTGCCCGACACCTCACCCAAGTGGCTGACCCGCTGGCACGAGACCGGCGTCGATGGCCGAACCGACCGCAACGCCAACGAGCACCTCATCGCCGACAACGTCGCGGCGCTGTGCTGGCTCGGCAACCAGGCGAGCTTCGAGATCCACGCCTGGACCGGCAAGCTGCCCGAGCCGTGGCAGCCCACCTTCGCCTACATCGATATCGATCCCGGCGACAAGACGACCTGGGACGAGACCCTCGTGCTCGCGCGGCTGTATCGGACGGCGCTGCAACACCTCGGCGTCCGCGGCTATCCCAAGACCACCGGCAAGCGCGGCATCCAGGTCTGGATCCCGATCGAGCACGGCCGCTACGACTTCTCCGACACGAGCGCCTGGGTCGAGAAGGTCAGCCGGGCCGTCGGCGCCACCGTCCCGGAGCTGATCTCCTGGGAGTGGGCCAAGGAGGCGCGCAAGGGTCGCGCCCGCCTCGACTACACCCAGAACGCGAGCATCAAGACCCTGGTCGCCCCGTACAGCGTCCGGCCGGCGGCCGGGGCGCCCGTGTCCGCGCCCATCACCTGGGACGAGCTCGACGACCCCGACCTCCGCCCCGATCGCTGGACCGTCCGCGACCTCATCGAGCGCGTGGAGCGCGTCGGCGACCTCTTCGCGCCTGCCCAGACCGACGCTCAGGTCCTGCCCGCGGTGTAGGGACGAGGTCCCGGGCTCAGTACGGCCGCTTCAGCCCCGGAAACATCGGGAAGTCGCGGACGTTCAACGTCGCGACCTCTCCGCCGATCCCCTCGGCGGCCGCCGCGAGGGTGGCATCGATGACATCGAGGCCGTGGCTCGGCCCGTATCGCTGGCCAAACGCTCCGGCGCGATCCGCGATCGATGTCGTGACATCCAGCCAGTAGATCGCGTCGAACACACGCCGTGTCGTGGCCACCTCGTCGGGCCGGAGGTTCCACAGCACCTCCGTGCGGACCGGCGCGATGCTCCAGACTTCGGCCGACGTCGCCGCATCGCGAAGGAATGCGAGTGCTTGCGGGTCATTCCTGCTGGCGTCGATCAACACGCTGCTGTCGAGGACGATCCGTCTCACCGTGCGGAAGATCTCATCCTCGCCGAGGATGACCTTGTCTGGCGCCCAGAGCCGTCGCAGGCGCTCTCGATTCCTTCGCTTGAGCTCGAGATGATCGGCCATGATGTCCCGGTCGGCGGCGATCCCCGCGAAATCGTTCAGGGCGGCGATGAACGCGTCCGGATCCCACGTCGGACCGAGGTATTGCTGGACGGCCTCGCGGATCAGTGCCGACCGCGTCGTCCCATTTGCCCGTGCGCGTCGATCCAGCTCCCGTGTCTGCCCCTCGGAGAGGTAGATCTGCGTACGTTCCATTGCTGGACCATATACATCGTCATGATGTACGTCAACCGCCCAGGACGCCGCAGTGGCACGATGCGCACATGACCGAGAAGCCCAACCCCGAGATCACCCTGCGCAGCCCCACGGCCGACGAACTGCGCGACTTCTACGCGCCGGTCGTCGTCGCATTCGGCTCCGATTTCAGTGAGGCGGAGTACCTGGCCGAGGCCCCGCTGTTCGAGCCGGAACGGCTCGTCAACGCCTTCGATGGCGAGGAGCGGGTGGCCGGCGGCGGGGCGTTCTCGATGCGCCTCAGCCTCCCGGGCGGCGCGCGGATCCCGGTCAGCGGCATCACCGCGGTCGGGGTCCGGCCCGATCACACCCGCCGCGGCATCCTGCGTCAGATGATGGCCTGGCTCTTTGATGACGCTCGGAAGCATCACGAGCCGGTCGCCATCCTCCTCGCGTCCGAGGCCGCGATCTACCAGCGGTTCGGGTTCGGGAACGCGACCCTGCAGAGCCACTTCGAGGTCGATCGTGACGCGGGTCGCCTTCCGCTCACCGCTCCCGGCGTCGGACGACGTGCGGATCCGGATGGTCGATATCGATGAGGCGGTGCGCCTCTTCCCGCCGATCTACGAGGCGGTCGGGTCGATCGTGCCGGCGACCATCGAGCGCAGCGAGGTCCGCTGGCGGAACCTCATCCTGAGTGACGCCGAGTGGATGCGCCGCGGCCGCGGACCGACGTACCGGATCATCCTGGAGGTCGCGGGCGAGCCGCGCGGCTACGCGATCTACCGCGCCGGCGGGGAGTGGAGCCCGCAGGGACCCAAGGGCGAGACGTTCGTCGTGGAGGTCACGGCCCTGGATCCCGACACGGAGCAGCGACTCTGGCAGTGGCTGCTCCAGCGTGACCTGGCCACGAAGCTCCTGGGCTGGCGCGGGCCATACCCGCATCCGATGCTGTCGTGGGTGCTGGAACCGCGCCGCCTCGGGCTGAGCGTGACCGACGCCCTGTGGCTGCGCATCCTGGACCTGCCGGAGGCGCTCGCGGCGCGGACCTACGCCCGCGACGGCCGTCTCGTCCTGGAGGTCAGCGACGACACGATCGATACGAACGCCGGCCGGTGGCAGCTCACGGTCCGTGCCGACGGAACGGCGACTGTCGCCCCGACCACGGACGCGCCCGACCTCGCGCTCGACATCGGGACGCTGGCCTGTGCCTACCTCGGCACGTTCCGATTCGCCGACCTGGCCCGCGCGGGCCGCGTGCGGGAGCTCAGGCCCGGGCGCCCTGCAGACCGCGGACACGATGTTCCTGCCGCCGCGCGCCCCGTACTCGAACACGTTCTTCTAGAGCGAGAACCAGTACGGATCGGGGGATCGACGATCTCGGGCGATCTGATCATGCTGCCGCGCATGAGTGCTCAAGAGTCGATCACCCTCGATCGAATCCCTTCGCCTCCACGAAGACGAGCTGATCCAGGAAACCCTGGCGGAGCTGCCCGACTTCGTCACGGAGCGGCGCCCGCGCGTCATGTTCGAGAACAGCGGCGTCGGCCTGAACCGCTGGCTGATGTTTGGCCGCCCGCCCCGCGTGGAGTGGCTCGAACTGAGCGCCCTCTCGTACTACGTCCTCACCGAACGCTACGTGGACGGCGACGCGGCCTGACGAACGTATACCACGGCACGAGGCGAGGACGCTACGATCGACTCGTGATTCCGCTGCGTAGCTATCGACTCGGACACGACTACCGTGACTCGGGTTCGACTCGGGCAAACGACGACCAGTTCCTTCGGGTGGTTCGGGTAGCAGCGCGGGCAGTGGTGCCAGTAACAGCCGTGGACGAAGATCGCGACCTTTCGGCCGGGATAGGCGATGTCCGGGCGCCCGGGCGCCTTCCTCCAGTTCAGGCGATAGCCGCCATGCCGGCCTCGCGTAGGGCTCGTCGAAGCCGACGCTCAGGCCGGTATCACGAGCACGATTCGCCCGCATCACCTTGCGGACGGCCGGGCTACTCGGTGGCGGATTCGGAAGCTGGAGACCCGCCACTTGCATCAGACGCGGCGGCGCTCGGTCCGGGACCACGACCGGCGGTGCCACCTCCTGGACGAGGCATCGGCGATTCGCTCGACGAGCCGACCCCAGAGCTTTCCCATCATACCTCCCCTTGCCGTCCGACATCCCGGCCGTCCAATCGCCCGGGAATCCGTTCAGCAGTTCAAGCTCTCGAGGCGTCAGTCGCCGGAAACGCCCGTCCGGTGTCTGGATCAGGTGCTTGAACCGGGACGCTGTCCCGCCGCCCTCGCCCTTCAGGATCGTCGCGACGGACCGTCGTCGGATCGGGGAACGGGATCGGCCTTCGTCGTAGGTGTACTCGTGACCTGTCGCGCGGCTGATCCGCGTCAGGCTCTTCGCGCCCTTAGGAATCGCCATCTCTCCAGGTCCGCGCCCTCGACGAAGAACTGGGCAGGGACTGTCATCCTCGAGCTCGAGGATTTCGGCGAGTTACCTGGCGGTCACCGAGGATGTCGGCATCGTACATCAGTCGTCCAGAGTGCGGCCCGGGCCGTTCGGGCGTCGATCCGCATGACTCCGGCGTTGCCGAACGGCGTCCTCTTGCGGGCCGAGGTTGAACGTGTCGCTGACGACCTTCACGTCCGGTCCAGGGTCAGTGGCGTCCAGTCGAACGGCTCCTTCTCCCGAAGCGGAAGCGCACGGGCAAGCACGCCTGACGACGTCAGCTGCTCGTCGGGCTGCCTTCCGACGCGACCGAGCCGGCCGATGATGAAGACGCGTCGTCGCTTCTGCGGGAACCCGTAGTCCGCCGCATTGATAACGCGCCATTCGACCTCATACCCGAGGTCCGCAGTGACGCGACATCACCGGCGAAGTCGCGCCCGCGCTGCCGGTCGGCGACTTGATCGGCGGTCGACGTTCTCGCAGGAACGAGTAGCGGACCGGCCGCTTCTGCTCGAGCTTGAGGCGAAGCAAGCGCTGATCTCCCACCACGCGCCCTTCTGCCAACGAGTCCTGGGCCTGACGGAGCGTGTTCGCGACGGAGTAGTCCTGGCACGGGAATCGCCGACGAGAAGGTCGATATCCGGGACGACCGGGAACATCGCGTCGCTTCGGGCCCGATAGCTGCGCCTCGTAGGCGTCGAGGACCTTGCGATGTCCTCGTTCAGCGACGTGCTCGACGAGCCGAAGTCGGTGGATACGCGTGTCCCGCTGTCTCGGCCGACGCCTGGAAGTCGCCGTTCTCGACGTGGCGCTCATAGCAGTCGAACGCGTGTTGCGTCTGGTCGCCGGCTCCCACTGTTGCTCCAGACCACGTCGAAACCGGCGCGATCAAGAGCAAGATCCGCGAGCAATGGCTCGCCGCAGCTGACGGCAGACCGGATCTGAGCCCGTCGGTCACGTCGATGGCGGGCTGCAGAGACCTTCGAAGCGCCGGGTCGAGGTCTAGCCCGGTCCGCGGGAAACCTCAGCACCGTACGCCGGGCGAGGCCGGTCGCCTTTCGTCTCTCCAGCGGCTGACTGTGCATCAGATGATCCATCGGGCGATCGAGCCCACTCGTGCGACGGCCTGGACCCTGGATTCGTCCCGCTTATGCAGGTGATGCGCGACAAGGAGAACAACGGGCCGTTCGACCAGGCTTCGTTGGCCCGTTCGTGCATCACGTGCACAGGCACCAGCGACGGCGACGGGCGAGTGGTGCCCGCCACGTTTCCTGACCTCCGGCACTGGCCGGCGAACGCGCCGCGTCCCAACATGTGACGCGACGGGCCGACCTTGTCGGCAAGCCGACTCCCAGTAACAACCGGGTGGGCGGCACGTCACATGGCGGGTCGGATCATACGGACCTGTCCAGTCCGCCGACTCGAAGGACGGCACGATCGTGGCGAAGCGCGTTCACGGTCCTGGGTCTTGGGGTTCGCGACAGCGCACATCCCGGCTCTTCCTGCTGACGGTCCTCACGGCGCTCCTCGCCGGCACCTGCGGGTCGCCGACACCGACGCCGTCCCCTTCCTCGACCGCCACCACCCAGGCATCGACCTCTCCATCCACCCGACCCGACCCCAGCCCCCGGCGCGACCGACACGCCGACTCCGACGCCCACCGCGCCGCCACCCGAAGGCGACTGGGCCGACCTCAAGCTCCCAGCGCTCAAGCCCGTCGCCTCCCTGACGCCGACGAAGAAGGGCCAGGCCGGCGCCGCCATCGATACCGCGTTCAAGTTCACGAGCCTCGAGCGGCTCGTCCGCGGCGAAGCTCGCGACCCGTCTCGAGGTCACGCCCGCCATCAAGCTCGCTCGGACGACCCTGTCATCGAGCACGGTCACCCTGAAGCCTGCAGCGCCCCTGACACCCGGCACGACCTACCGTTTCACCCTCCGTCGAGCGGACGGGACCATCGCGGGTGCCTGGGCCGTCACGGCCGCCAAGACCCTGCGTGTCGTCGGCATGATCCCGGACGACGAGTCGGCCGGCGTCCCGCGCAACACCGGCATCGAGTTCACCTTCGACCAGCCGGGCGTGACCGCCGGCGCCGTCCGCGACGCCTTCTCGATCTCGCCCGCCACCAAGGGCCGGTTCGAGGTCCACGGCAAGGTCGTCGCCTTCGTCCCGACCAAGCGGCTCAAGGCCTACACCCTGTACACGGTCACGCTCCACAAGGGCGTGCCGCTGCCGGGGACCGGCCAGAAGCTGGAGAAGGACGTCGTCCGGCATTTCGAGACGCGGGGCGGCAACGCCAATGGTGCGGCCCTCGTGATCCCGGATGCCAAGGTCGATTCGGCGGTCAAGCTCGCCCCGACGATCTCCATCTACTTCCGCAACGACTCGGAAGAGCGCTTCACGACCCCCAAGACCCTGCCGCTGACCGTGCATCGATTGCCCAGCCTCAAGGCGGCGATGGCCGCCTATCGGAAGGATCGACGCCGCGCCCGAGTGGGCCTGGTCCGCCGGCGCGCCCATCGAGACGGGCTCGCTGACCCTCGTCCTGACCGGCAAGACCGCGCGTCCACCGGTTCCAGACCGAGGACGAGGACGACCTGCGGACGTGGGTCCAGGTGCCGCAGACCCTGCCGGCCGGTTGGTACGTCGCCACCATGTCGTTCGACGGCCGCCGCCAGCAGACGATCCTCCAGGTCACGGACCTCGCGGCCTACGCGATGGTCACGCAGACCCGATCCGTGGTCTGGGTGAACGACCTCGACGACGGCAAGCCGGTGAGCGGCGCGACCGTGACGGTCGCCGGGAAGGCCCTCGGCCGCACGGATGCCGACGGCCTGCGGACCGGCACCACGCCGAGCCGGCTCACGAAGGCCTCGGCCGTGCCGGAGCGCGAGTTCGTGGTCGTCACCGACCGGGAGCGTCTCGAGCGGTCTTCGTCCCCGTCGGCGGGCAGTCCATCTGCGGGAAGTGCTACGACGGCGACCAGTCCGTCGGGATCGTGGACACAGATGCCTGGTGGCACGTGCTCGCGACCGATCGCGACTTCCTCCACCCGACCGACCAGGTCAATGTCTGGGGCATCGTCCGGGCGCGTGACGACGGCTCGTTGCCCAAGACCCTCGAGATCCGGCTCCAGGCGTACGACGACTGGACCCAGACGTCGATCCCGATCATGACCGCGCGCCCGACACCGTCGGCGTCCGGCATGTTCACCGCCACGCTCGCCTTCAAGGACGTGCCGCTCGGTGAATACGCCATCTCGATGGTCGCGGACGGCCAGTCGCTGGGGACGTCGGCGGTCCGCATCGGACCGATCGTCAAGCCCGCCTGGCGACTCGCTCTGACCGCGGACCGGTCGGTCATGTCCGGCGATTCGGTCGATGTCAACGCGAATGCGACCTTCTTCGAAGGAACCCCGGTCGCCGGCGTGGAAGTCCGGGTTCGATCACAAGGCGATGAGGAGGAGGACGGCAACGCGCCCGCGATGACCATGAAGACCGGGCCTGACGGGATCGCGACCACGGCCGTGAGGATCGCGCTGCCGACCCATGACGGGTACGCCCCGCAGTGGGATTGGCAGAGCATCGGCGTCCTCCCGACCCTGCCCGAGGAAGCCGACATCTGGAGCGAGACCTGGGTGGCCGCGTTCCGCTCCACGGCGCTCATGACGGTCGACGCCGGATTGCTCGGCCAGACGCTGTCGATCACGGGCGGCGTCCACGACGTCGATTTCGCCAAGGTCGACGCCGCGAGCGCCGGCGACTGGGAGTTGGACCCGACCGGCGGGCCGCGCGGGAACGCCCGGGTCACGCTCTCGATCACCGAACAGATCCCCACGCGGACCCAGGTCGGGACCGCCTACGACTTCATCACCAAGACCACGTCGCCCGTCTACCGCTACGGGCAGCGCAACGTGTCGCTCGGGACGCAGACGGCCACGACGGCCGCCAACGGCACATTCCGCGTCAGCAAGCCGGTCCATGGCGGCGACCGCGGCTACGAGATCACCGCGACCTACACCGATGAGGCCGGCCGCGTCATCACGGCGCAGACCTACGGCTTCAACCTGCCGTTCGACGACCCCGAATCGATGCTCTCGCCGTCCCGGGCCACGCCTACGACGAACCGCCCGTCGTCGGCATCGGCGATCGCGTCACCGTGGAGGCCCTGGGCGGGTATCCGAAGCCGGCGACCGACCGCTACCTGTTCACCGTCACCCACATGGGCCTGAGCCGGCGCCGACGTCCAGGACGGCCCGACGTTCGCGGCTGCGTTCCCCGCGTCGTGGATCCCGAACGCCTACCTCCGCGCCGTCCGGTTCAACGGCACGACCTACGAGACCAGTCCGAGCTCTCGAGGCGTCGCTACGACACCAGCCAGCGCGCCCTCCAGGTCTCGTTGACCGCCGATGCCGCCCGCTACGAGCCGGGTGGTCGCGCCCGGGTCGCGATCCGGACCGCTCGACGCCTCGGGTCGGCCCGTGTCGGCCTCGGTGGTCGTGCGCGTCGTCGACGAGAAGCTCTACGCGATCGGCGGCGCGCGCGACGTGGACGTGCTCTCGACCCTGTACGCGCCGGTGTCCGGTGGCGTCATCGGGGTCTCGTGGTCCCACGGCATGCCGGCCATGGAGGCGCGATGGTGGCGACACGACCGGTGGTGGCGGCGACGATCGCGGCGGACTTCCGCGACTGGCTGCTCTTCCAGCGGGTCACGACCGGTGCCGATGGGCGAGCGACCGTGACCGTCGACCTGTCCGACGACCTGACGTCGTGGCGCGTGAGCGCGTCGGCCGTCGATACCGCGTACCGCGCGGGTGGCACCACCATGAGCCTGCCCGTCGGCCTGCCGTTCTTCGTCGAAGCGGCGCTGGCCCAGGAATACCTCGTGGGCGATCAGCCCGTCCTGCGCCTGCGCGGCTACGGATCCGCGCTGGGTGCCAGCGACACGGTCACCTACAGCGTCTCCTCGTCCACACTCGGGCTGAATGGCGCCAGCGCGTCGGCCAAGGCGTTCACGGCCGCGAGCGTCGCGCTCCCGGCCCTGAAGGCTGGCGACCACCGGATCCGCATCGTGGCGAGCGCCGGTTCCGGCGCGAACCGTCACGAGGACGTGCTCATCCGGTCCATCCACGTGGTCGATACCCGGTCGGTCCAGGCGAGGACCGCATCCGGACCGCTCGTCGCCGGGTTCCGCCTCCAGGGCGGCGCGGACGGCCAGACGACGGTCGTGCTGTCCGACGCCGGTCGCGGCCGGGCCCTGCCCGTCCTGATGGGCGTCCTCGGCGCCGAGTCGGGCCGAGCGGACGAACTGCTCGCCTCCTCGCTCGCGCAGCGGGTGCTCCACGAAACGTTCGGCGTCCCCGATAGCGACCTGCCGACGAACCAGGTGGACATCGGGACCTTCCGGTCCGGCAACGGTGGCCTGGCGTTGCTGCCCTATGGCTCCTCGGATCTCGAACTCTCGGCCTTTGCCGCGCTCGCGGACGATCCCCAGGTGGAGCCGGATACGCTCCGTGACCTGTTCCAGCAAGTCCGCGTCGAGGACGACCAGACCCGCGAGCGGCGGATCGTCGCGCTGGCCGGCCTCGCGGCTTTGGGTGATCCGGTCCTGGCCGACGTCCGCACGGCCGCGAAGGCTTCCAAGCTGACGACGATCGAACGCTCGTGGCTGGCGGTCGCGGCCTTCGCGGCCGGCGATGAAGCCCTGGCCGGCAGCCTGGAACGGGAGGTCCTGGCGAAGGCCGGGCAGCGCCTGGGGCCGTGGGTCCGCGTGAAGGACGGCGGTGCCGAGACCACCGCGACGACGACCGCCGTGCTGGCGATCGCAGCGGCGGGGATCGGCGACCCGGTGGCCGCGGACCTCGACGCGTTCCTGGAGGCCAACCCGCCGCGCGACACGCTCCTGGACCTGCAGCGCGCGATCGCCGCGCGCTCGTGGGCGGAGCGCACACCCGGTCAAGCCGCCGTCGCGTCCCTGCGCGTAGACGGCACCACCCGGCGGGTCGAGGTCTCGGCCGCCGAACCGACCTGGATCACCCTGACGCCGGCCCAGCTCGCGTCCGCATCGATCACGCCGGTCAGCGGCTCCATCCTCGTCACCACCCGCTGGGAGGCGCCGCTCGATGCGGCCTCGCTGCATCGGGACGGCGTGACCACGTTCAGCCGGACGGTCCAGCCGACCGGCACGGTCCCGATCGACGGGCTCGTCATGGTCGATTTCACCGTCGAGCTCGCGAGTGGCCTCGACCTGGGCTGCTGGCGGGTCACCGATCTTGTCCCGTCCGGGCTCGCGCCCGTGTGGGGCGGCTCGAACTGGTATCGCGGCCAGGGCGACGAAGAGGAGTCGGACCGGATCATGACCGTCTCGCCGTGGAGCATCCAGGGGCAACGGGTCGACTTCTGCGTCGCTCGTGACCCACAGCAGCCGGTCCAGCACCTGCGCTACGCCGCCCGGGTCGTGACGCCCGGCACGTACCGTTGGGAGCCGGCCGTCATCCAGTCATCCATCGTGCTGGACCACGGGATGGTCCTCCCGGCCGGGAAGCTGGTGATCGCGCAGTAACGCGCGGCGCTACGGCAGCGCGATCACGCCGAGCAGCGGCTCCCCGGTGGACTGGCGCATGCCGGCGGGGGACAGGGTGACCGTCACGTCGTCGCGGTCCGGCCAGTTCGGGTCGTACAGGCGCAGCGTGACGGTCGGCCCGTCCGGACCCTCGTCCACGGTGTAGGCGAACGCCAGGACCTGGTGGTCGCGGTCGAGCTGCATCGGGTCCAGGCCGTGGTGCCGGATCAGCCCGACCAGCGGGAGCCGGCCGTCATCGATGGCGGCGCGGATCCGTGGCCAATCGGTCGTGAGGGTCCGCGCGGCCAGGGCGGCCGGCGCCATGGAGGCCGCGCGCCAGAAGCGGAGCGGCACGCGGAGCCAGTCGAGCGAGCGGACCTGGCGACGGACGATGACCCGGAACAGGGTGGAGCCGTTGGCCGGCGCACGTCGTGTCGGCGGGGATCGCCAGCCCGGCCTCGAACCGCTCACGGACGAACCAGGCCATCCCGCCGCACAGTCCCGCCGAGGCGTCCCCGACGCCGACCAGCCGCGGATCGAGGAACCCAAGCCGGATCGTGGGGCCCGGTGCCCAGCGGTTGGCGAAGTGCAGCCCGTGCGTGCTGGGGAGGAATCCCGGGACGGCATTGGAGGCGGTCATTCCGGGCATCATCGTACGCCTTGACCGACCATGATGGCTGACTATGATGGTCAACCATGAGGACCGTGACCGCAACGGAGCTGCGCGCGAAGCTCGGCGAGATCCTGGACGCCGCCTCGGCCGGCGAGAAGATCCTGATCGAACGCGACCACAAGCCGCTCGCCTTCCTGATCTCGCCGGAGGAAGAGGCGGTCCGGGATGGCGCCGAACGCGAGGCCCGGATCCAGCGCCAACTCGCTGCCCTCGACGAGCTCGTCGAGTTCGGGAAGCGCATGAAGGACCTGCATCCCGACCCGGAAGACGGACTCACGTACGTCGAGTGGCGTCGCACGTTCTACGAGGAGCGCTCGGACAAGATCACTCGGGCTGCGGCCGGCCTCCCGCGCCGGACGGACTACGAGACTGAGCAATGAACGACAGCCTCGTCGTCGATGCATCGGCGATGATCGCGATCCTCCGCTCCGAGCCGGATCGCGATGCCGTGTTCGAGATCCTTCGAGTCGAAACGCAAGCGGGCACGAACCTGTTGGCTCCAGCCGGCTTCTGGCTCGAGATCGTCAACTCGCTCGTCCGTCGACACCGCTGGTCGTCGGCCCAGGTGCTCCAGGGCCTCCAGACGCTCGACAGGTTCGGCATCCGCGGCGTGGACGTCGACCGGCCGATCCTTCTCCTGACGCTCGATCTGGCCGAACGCTTTGGCCTCACGTCCTATGACGCCTCCTATCTGGCCGTCGCGATCAGCCTGCGTGCGAAGCTCCTCACCCTGGATGCAGATCTCGCGTCCGCTGCGGGCGACCGGGCGGTGCTGATCGGTGGGTCACCGCGACTGCACGAAACGCCCACCGTCTACGAACACGACGTGACGTGGCCGCGGTACAAGCATGCTTCGGCCTATCTGGCGAAGCTCCGGGCAGAGGTGCTGGCCGACCCGTCACGCTGACGACTCGCCGCGACCGACCTACTGGGCGGGTGCCGCCGAGGGTGCGGTCGAGGGGGCCGCGCTGGCAGGCGCTGCGCTCGGTGCCGTCGCGGCCGCGTCGGACGGCGAGGGCTTGGTCAGCGTCTGCTGCGCCGCGGCATCGGCACCGGTGGCGGTCGGTTCGACGACGTGCACTCGGATGATCGTGGGCTCGACGCCCAGGGCCGTCAGCGATCCCTGCTCCGGGCTGAGGATGTCCAGGACGAGCAGGTAGTCACCGACCACGGTCGGGGCGAACAGCTTCAGATCGGCGTTGACGATCGCGCCCGGGGCCAAGCCCGCCGGCAGGGTGACGGGCGTCGCGGCCGCCGCGGCCGCGGAGGCAAGCTGGGCTTCGTCATCGAGACCGCCGAGTGCCACCCACTGGGCCGTCAGCCGGGCGGACGTGGCCTCGATCTTGGCGCTGCGGACGCGCGGGTCGGCGAACGCCTCGTGGCCCCACGCGGAGATCCCCAGGTTGGCGACCCACAGCGCGAGGCTCGAGGTCGACCCGGACGGCAGCTCGATCGATGTCGGCGCGACGACCTCGGCATCGAGGTCGCCGGTCACGCGGACGATGAGTGTCGGCAGCAGCGCCTGGGTGGCCGCATCGAATGCGACGCCGTCCTTGTCATGGAGCGTGACCGTGAGTCGATAGCGGCCGGGCGCCTTGGGGGTCGCGACGTTGAACGTGAAGTTCTTCTTGGCGAGCTTGACCTTGACCGGCGCGACCACGTCGCCCAGGCGTTCGGGCGTGACGAGACCCAGATCCGGCGGGGCGTTCGGGTCGGCTGCCGGATCCGTGGCGGCGGCTTCCGCCGTCGGGTCGGGCGGGGTGCCATCGAGCGCGTCCCAGCGGACGCTGGCCATGAACGACTTGGGGAGGTTGCCGCGATCGGTGACCTTGTACGCGACCTTGTACTTGATGTTGGTCGCGGCGGTCGTGGCGGCCAGGGTCGGCTCCTTGGCCGTCATGCCCGCGGCCATGAGGCTCGGCTGGGCCGGGAGGATGCCCGACGATCCTGCTGCCGGGGTTGGCATTGGCATTGCCCCGCGCACCGCGCTGGACGTCGGCCGAGGCGAGACCGGCCTTGAGCACGATGCTGCGCGAGAAGCCGGAGGTGCCGCGCTCGGGATCCATCTGGGCGATGTACCCGGGGCTGCGCCGGCTGTCGAAGGCGAACGCGTTGCCGTTTCGCGACGGGGCGTTCTTCCAGCGCCGAGTCGATGGAGCGCTGCGAGCCCAGGATCGTGCGGATCATGTAGTTGGGGCTCGTGTACGCCTCCGCGATGACCGCGGACGCCCCGGCCCTGATGAAGCCGGCAGCGAAGTTGTCGACGCGCTGGCGGGCCTGGACGATGTTCCCCTCCGGCAGCCCGGGCTCCGTGTTGCCCGAGGCGTAGCAGAGGTGGTTGAGCAGGACGACCGCGTTGTCCGCCAGCTTGATGCTCTTGGCGATGGGGCCCTCACCGAAGTACTGGTGGGTGTAGTCGCCCGAGCCCGCCTTGGGGTTGAGCCCGAAGCCGTTCTGGCTGGGCGGATACAGGCTGTCTCGATAGCGGCTGGGCCAGCCGTTGCCGTGGCCCATGTAGATCACGAGGCTGGCGCCCTGGAGCGCGGCCTTGACCGCCGGCCAGGTGGCGTTGGGCGAGTAGACCTCCGTGACGTCCGGGGTGTACTTGCGCGCCAACGCGGCCGCCTTGACGGCCTCCGAGCGATACCGGTTCGTGGCGACACCGGACGGCCCGACGACGATCACCACCTTGGGGACAGCGCTCGCCGCGGCGACGTTCGCGGCCCCGGCGGCGGGCACGAAGAAGCCCGCCAGGAGCAGCGATGCAAGCAGCGCGATGAACAGTCGTCTCACGACAGGTGGGCACTCCCGCGGCGATCTGGACAAGCGTAGTCCCTCGGACGCCTCCGTACCATACCGCTCCACCGTTATCCGGGCGTTACTCGGGGGGCGTGAACCGGTGCCTGTTGGCACCACCGCCTCGGCTCCGTCCGGGCACGAATACGCATCCCGGCCATGCCGGGATCAACGTCCGGGCGACCCGGCCGTCACCTGGATAGACGCCTGGAACGGGTCTTTCCGTTCAATGTTCGTGCGCGCGTACCATCGGCACATGCCCAATCGACTCGCCGGCGAGACGAGCCCGTACCTCCTCCAACACGCCAACAACCCGGTCGACTGGTTCCCGTGGGGGCCCGACGCGCTGGCGCGCGCGAAGCTCCTCGACCGCCCGATCTTCCTGTCGATCGGGTACGCGGCATGCCACTGGTGCCACGTCATGGAGCGCGAGTCGTTCGAGGACGAGGCGACGGCACGACTGCCTGAACGACCGCTTCGTGGCGATCAAGGTGGACCGCGAGGAGCGCCCGGACCTGGACTCCATCTACATGGGCGCGGTCCAGGCGATGACCGGGTCGGGCGGCTGGCCGATGTCCGTGTTCCTCACGCCCGATGGCGCCCCGTTCTACGGCGGGACGTACTTCCCGGATCGGCCGCGGCACGGGATGCCGTCGTTCAGCCAGGTCATCGAAGGGGTGTGGCGGGCCTGGACGGAGCAGCGAGCCGATGTCCTGGCCGCTGGTCAGCGGCTGGTCGGCACGCTCGTGGACCAGGCACGGGCCGAGGCGCCGGGCGAGAGCCCGGCTATCGATCGGGGGTTCTTCGCCGCCGTCGATGGCGGCGCTCGTGGAGCGGTTCGATGCCGTCAACGGGTCGTGGGGTGGTGCGCCGAAGTTTCCGCAGCCGATGACGATCGAGTACCTGCTGCGGCGGCTGGCCGCGGGCGATCCGGCGTCGACGGCGATCGTCCGGTTCACCCTCGACAAGATGGCCGACGGTGGGATCCGCGACCAGCTGGGCGGCGGCTTCCATCGCTACGCGACCGACGCCCACTGGCTGGTGCCCCATTTCGAGCAGATGCTCTACGACAACGCCCAGCTCGCCCGGGTGTACCTGCACGCCTGGGCCGTGTTCGGGGACGTGGACGGCGCGCTGTATCGCGAGGTCGCGGTCGGCGTGCTGGACTACCTGCTACGCGAGCTGACGACGGTGGATGGCGCGTTCGCGGCGAGCCAGGACGCCGACACCGAGGGCATCGAGGGGCTGACCTTCACGTGGCGCGCCGCGGAGATCCGCGAGGTTCTGGGAGATGCAGCGCCGGCGTTCACGGCGGCCTATGGCGTGACCGAGGACGGGAACTGGGAGGGCGTCTCGATCCTGTCGCGGGTGTGGCCGGCCGCGACGACACCGCCGGTGCGGACGGCCTCCGGGGAGGAGCGTTTGGCCGCTGCACGGGCACTGCTGCTCGCGCGACGAGGGTCGCGGCCGCAGCCGGCACGGGACGACAAGGCGCTGGCGGCCTGGAACGGACTGGCGATCGCGGCGCTGGCGGAGGCGGGTCGGTTGCTGGGGGAGGAGCGCTACACGGCCGCGGCGGTGCGGGCCGCCACGACGATCACGTCCGGGCTGCTCGCTGCGGATGGCTCGCTGCGGCGGTCGTGGAAGGATGACCGGGCGGTGGGGCAGGGGGTGCTGGAGGACTACGCCGATCTTGCCGAGGGCCTGCTGGCCCTGTACGAGACCACCCTCGATGAGCGCTGGTTCGTGATCGCGCGCGGGCTCGATGGATCGGGTGCTGGAGCGGTTCGCCGATCCAGCCGGCGGCTTCTTCGATACGGCCGACGACCATGAACGGCTCATCACCCGACCCAAGGACCCGCAGGACAACGCGGTCCCGTCCGGGGGCGCGATGGCCGCGACGGTCCTCCTTCGGCTGGCGGCATGGACCGGGGAGGCGCGCTATCGCGAGGCCGCGGAACGGGCGATCGGCACGGTCGCGCCGTACCTCGTCCGCTACCCGACGGGGTTCGCGCAGTGGCTGGTGGCGGCCACGTTCGCCGCGGCCGATGTGGTCGAGGTGGCCGTCGTGGGCGATCTCTCCGACGGTGCCGCTGGGCGGGCGCTGCTCGCGCCGGTGTGGTCGGCGTGGCGGCCGTTCCAGGTGCTGGCCGCGGCTTCTGTCGAGGGGGTCGCCGCATCCGCGGTGCCGCTGCTGGCGGATCGGGTCGCGGTGGACGGGCGGGCCACGGCCTACGTGTGCCGTGGGTTCGTGTGTGAGCTGCCGGTCACGGACGTGGCCGCGCTGGAGGCGCGGCTGGCGGTCTGACCCGGCACGGCCCCGGCGCCCCTTCCTGTGCCGTCCGGCGGCACACCGGCGAACCACGACGGATCCGGGGCGCGCCAGGCCCGTAGGATGGAACCGTGGAAACCCATGGTCCGAACCCGCCGGCTGTCCCGGTGACACCCCGGCCCGCGGCGACCGTCGTGCTGCTGCGACCGAAGGAAGGCACGGTCGAGGCGGGAGGCGGCGCCCTCGAGATCCTCCTGACCCATCGACCGTCCACCATGGCCTTCGCGCCCGACATGCACGTCTTTCCGGGTGGCCGCGTGGACGCCGCGGACGCAGATCCGCGGCTGATCGCGCGTTCGGTGCGCTCGGCCGATGACGCAGCCGCGGCCCTTGGTGGCGACATCGATCCCGTGGCGGCGATCGCCGCCTTCATCGCCGCGATCCGCGAGACGTTCGAGGAGACCGGCGTCCTGCTGGCCGACACCGGCGCCGCGGGCCATCACCCCGTTGACCGCCGCACGCTCGATGTCGCGCGCGCCGAGCTCCTCCACGTCCCCGGCGCGTTCGCCCCGATGGTCGAGGCGCTCGGCCTGCGCTTGCGGACGGACCGCCTGATCCCGCTCTCGCGCTGGGTGACCCCGGCCGGCCTGCCGCGTCGCTTCGATGCCCGGTTCTTCGCGGCCGAGATCCCGGCGAGCGCCGAGGTCAGCCTCCTCGGCGAAGAGGTCGTCGCCCACGCCTGGCACACGCCGCGGGCCGCGCTCGACGCGATGGCCGCCGGCCAGCTCGGGATGTGGCTGCCCACGTCATCGACCCTGCAGCAGTTGGAACACGCCCGCTCCATCGATGTCGTGCGTGAGCGCCTCGCGCCGGGCCCGCTCGGTCCGATCGTCGTCGAGGAGGTCGTCCCCGGCGTGGTCCGAATCGAGATGCCGGCTGGCGGCGGCGTCGCCGGTCAGCCGGTCAATGCCTATCTCGTGGGCACGAGCGAGTTCATCCTCGTGGACCCGGGAGACCCGACCGGCCCCGGCCTGGACCGTGCCACCGCCCTTGCGGAGGCCTCGGGCGGACGCATCGTGGCGGTGGCCCTCACCCACACCGATCCCGATCACGCGGCGGGCGCCGAGGCCATCCGGGAGGAGCTGGACGTGCCGGTCCACGTCGGGCCGGGTGGTGGCCGCGACCTCCCGTTCCGGGTCACCGAGACGGAGGACGGCGCGGTGATCGAGGCCGGGGCGATGGCGCTTCGGGTCGTCGGCACGCCCGGACCGCGGCCGGACCACATCTCGTTCGTGGTGGAGGCACCGGACGGACGCCTGGTGGCGGTCATCGCGGGCGACCTCGACGGTGTGCGTGGCGCGCGCGCCATGCCGGGTCCGGCCGACGACGCGGCCTGGGCCGGGTCCGTGGCACGACTTCGTTCCGCGGCCCCGGGCGTGCCGTGGTTCGGCGGGCACCCGCCGCGGACTTGACGCCGCGCCCCGACGGGGACGAAGGTGGCCGCGTGACCGAACCGACCGGCCGAACGATCGAGGGCGAGCCCTGGCCCGAAGCTCGCGGCCCGCACCTGCCGGATCGGCTGACCCGCATCCCGCTGCTCGTCTGGCCCTTCGTGATCCTGGCGGTCATCCAGGTCGCGGGGATCTGGGTCGCGAACAGCACCGCCTTCGCGACCGATCCGTTCTACCTGGTGCAGGCCGCGTTCTGGTCCATCGCGGACGTGACGGCCAGCCTCCTCGGCGCCGCGCTGTTCCTGCGACACCGCGATGCCATCCGGACGCTGCCCCTCGTCGTGGTGGGGGTGACGCTGCTCGCGGCGGAGCAGGTCGTGCAGCTGCTTCGGGCGCCACTCGCTCCGATGCTCGAGGCGATCATGCCTGTCGCGGCCGATGACTTCACCTCGAGTGGACCCGTGCTCGTCTCGACGTTCTACTTCTGGGGCGCCGCGATCCTGGGGATCTTCGGGCTCGTCTACCTCGCCCGGGGCCTGGATGACGCTCGCCGCTTCGAAGCCCCGCGGACGCGCGTCCTCGCCACGGGTCTCGTCGTGGTCGCCGTGGTCATCACCGTGCTCGGCGTCGTGGGCAATCTGCGGCTACCGGAGGGATCGATCCTCGGCGGGCCGTGGCTGCTCGCCTTCAACACCGCCCTCGGCCTGGCGTCGCTCCTGGCGACGAGCTATCTGGTCGTCGTTGCGTTCCGTGGCTGGCGAGCCGACGAGGAGCCGTCCCTCGGCTGGGTGTTGGTCGCGCTCTCCGGCTCCGTGACGCTGGTCGTGTTCCTGGTGCTTGCCGTCGCGAGCGTGTTGGAGATCCAGGACTTCGGCCTGCTCTCCCCGATGTACTCGACGGCCCGCGCGATCGCCGGTGTGGCGCTCCTGGCCGCCTTCCTGCTGGGCTTGCCTTCGACCGACGCGGTCGCCTGGGACGACGAGGACGACGTGGACGAGGTGACCGACCTCGACCCTACGCTCGATCCACCGGCAGTGACGACGCCAGGTTCCGCAGGAAGTTGAGCCCTTCGTCGACCTGTTCGGTCGGCGCATAGGGACCCGGCATCAGGAAGCACGGTCGACCGGCGAGGGCCATGCCCTCCAGGTGCCCCCAGTGCGCCTCCAGCGCCCGGCCCGCGGCGATCGTCGCCGCGCGCTTGTAGATGAATACCACCGCCGCCGGCCGCCAGACCGCGATCTTCTGCCAGAGCGGCCCGACGCCGGCGGTCAGCACCGCATCGCTCGCCTCGTCGCGTGCGGTCGGCTCCTTGATCAGGTCCGTGATGCCGTGCCCCGCCTCCAGCAGGGCGTCGTCGGCGGTCTCGACCGCGGTCCCCGGTGGCAGGATCGTCGCCAGCATCAGGCGACGCCAGAACGTCTTGCCGAGCTGGCCCTGGTGGTAGTGACCGGCCTCGACGCTGACAGGGGAGGGGTTCAGGCCCACGAACAGCAGTCGGTCGCGGAGCGGCGGCAGGTCGGCCAGGGTCGTGGTCGGGACGCCGTCGATATCGATGGTCGTGAGGTGCGGACCCGGTCCGGGTCGATGGGTGAGGGCCGCGAGGTCGTCCAAGGCCGGGTGGGCGTCAGGCCGGTCGGGTGGGATCGGCCGGAGCGGGCGGAGCCGCTTCAGCGGTCGGTGTCGCGCCCGCCGGCGCATCGGTCGACTCGCCGCTCGCGCGCGCCTGGATCTCCGACTGCGCCTTGGTCGCCTCGGTCTTCACTTCCTTGTACCCGCGCCCCAGCATCTCGCCGATCTTGGGCAGGTTCTTCGGCCCGCGCCACAGGACGACGACGATGAGGATCGACGATGAGCACGAGCAACAGGTCCGGCATGCCACGGATGGTACACGCGGCGGGGTATCGTGGCCGCCATGCTCCTCGTGTTCGGACCGCGCTCCACCGACTACGACTTCGGCCCCGGCCATCCCTTGACGCCGCGCCGATTCGGTCCCGGGATCGACCTGCTGCGGGCGGTCGGGGCCGAGCCGGGACTGGCTCCGCGAGCCCGCCTCCGACGATGACCTGCGGCTGTGCCACAGCCGCCACTACCTCGATGTGGTCAAGCGGTTCTCGCACGACCCGTTGGGGTTCGCCGAGGCGGGCATCGGGGATCACGGCGACAACCCGCCGTTCGCGGACATGCATGACGCGGCGGCCGCGGTGGCGGGCGGGTCGCTCCGCGCGATGGAAGCGATCCTGCGCGGCGACACCGAACACGCCCAGCATCCCGGGTGGCGGCCTCCACCACGCCATGGCCGATCGCGCCTCGGGATTCTGCATCTACGACGACCCGGCCCTCGCCATCGCCCGCGCTCGCCGTGACGGCCTGCGCGTCCTCTACCTCGACTTCGATGTCCACCACGGCGATGGCGTCCAGGCGATCCATGCCGCCGACCCGGGTGTCGTCACCTTCTCCATCCACGAGTCCGGGCGGTCGCTGTTCCCCGGCACGGGCGACGCGGACGAGCTGGGCCACGGGCCGGCCGCGGGCACGGTCGTCAACCTGCCACTCCCCGCCGGGACGGGGGCGGACACCTGGATCGCGGCGATCAGGTTGATCCTCCCCGAGTTGGCCGCCGCGTTCGGGCCCGACGTGATCGTCTCGCAGCACGGCGCCGATTTGCACGCGTGGGACCCGCTGGCCCACCTCGAGGTCACGACGACGGCGATGGGCGAGGCGGCCCGGCTCGTGGACACGCTCGCGCATCGGCATGCCGGGGGTCGATGGCTCGCGACGGGTGGCGGCGGCTACGACGCGTACCGGGTGGTGCCGCGCGCCTGGGCGCTGACCTGGCTGGCCGGCGCGCATCGGGAGATCCCGGCCTCGACGCCACCGGATTGGCGTGATCGATGGGCATCCGAGGCGGCCCGCTTCGGCCAGGCGCCGATGCCCGAGACGTTCGATGACGTGCCCGGTGTGGGCCGCGTCGCCGATATCGCCCGGGCCAGCGTGGACGCCCGGACGATGGGTCTCGCGACCGTCGTCCGGCGCGCGGTCGTGCCGCGGTTCGTGCGGGAGGCCGTGGATCGCGGCTGGTGGACGCCCGACGACGGGAACCCGCCGCCCGGCGCGGATCCGATGCCCGGTTCCCCGTTGCCGGCTGCCGGACATGCGGCCGTGCTCGACACCATGGACCGGGCGATCTGGTCCGGCCTGACGCTCGCCCCGCGGGTGATCGCGCCGGCCGACCCCGCGCTGGCGCATGCGATCGTGGCGGAGGCGCTCGACGACGGGGCGCTCGTCACCGCCGCGGTCCAGGACAGCACGGTGGTCGGGCTGGTGGTCGTGGACCGGCCCGGTGGCGACCTGTTGGCGCTCGGGGTCGCGCCCGACTGGCGTCAAGCGGGCCTCGCGCGCGACCTCCTCGCGGTGGAGCGCGCTCGATCCGGACGGCTCGGCGGCCAGCGTCGAGGTGTCGATGGCGGAGCGCGACGTCGTCGAACCCATGGACCGAGCGGAGCGGGCGGCGTTGGCGCGTCGGCTGCTCACGAGCGCCGGCTTCGACATCGTGCCACCCGACGAAAGCCTCCAGGCCATCGATACCCTGCTGCTGGCGATGGAGCGACCCGGGTCGCGGCGCGCGCGCGGCCACGGCCGGGGCGGATGACCGGACGTCTGCCCGCGCGCGACCTCGTCGATGTCCGGCTCTCGGCGGCCATCGATGCGGGCGGCTGCGCGATCTGCGGGGTCCGGGCCCGCTCGGAGCAGGCCACGCTCGATGCGATCATCGCGGAGCGCGTGCTCGACCTCGGCTTTCGCGAGGGCCTGGAGCGCGACCACGCGTTCTGTCGCCGCCACGCCGCCGAGCTGATCGTGGCCGATCGACGGGCGGCCGGGGTCCTGGGTTCATCGATCCTGTACGGCGCGATGATCACGCGCCGGTTGGCCGGCCTGCGGGAGGCCCTCGGGACCCGGGGTCGAGGACGGCGGTCTCGCCTGGAGCGCGCGATGCGCCGACCGCCGTGCATGGTCTGTGCCCAGGGCGTGAGTGGGGTGGACGTGGCGCTGAGTCGGCTCGTCGAGCGCGCGAGTGATCCCGCGTGGGCCGCCGTCATGGCCGAGATCCCGTTCTGCCTCGACGATCTCGTGGGCCTGCTCGCGACGGCCGGCGACGCGCCCGCGATGGGACCGATCACGGAACGCCAGCTGGCGAGGCTCGACGACCTGGCCCGGCGCCTGGACGGGTATGCGTATCACTCGAGCCAGGATCGACGGCACCTCCTCACCGACGAGGAGCGAGCCGCGGCCGACGAAGCGGCGGGCGTGCTGGGTGGCGACGCGGGGTCGCGAGGCGCGTGACGGCCCGAGCCCCGCGACGGCCCCGGGCCCCGCGACGGCACCGGGCCCCGCGACGGCCCCGTCATCTTCCGTCCTAGTCTCCACGTGAATCAGGTTGCGCGATGCCGGGGCTCCATGACCCGGAATCGGCGTGATCTCTTGCGTGGCAGTCGCCACACGACTACGGCGCACGATGATCGACTTCGGGGCTTCTACGAGATTCGCCACGGGACTAGGACGGACGTTCGCGGGCCCGGACGGCGCCGTCACGCCCGGCCGCACCCGGCCGCGGCGTCAGGCCGGCGCGGGGCCCGTCAATCGATAGCCCAGGCCGTACTCCGTCGCGACATACGTCTCGCCCGGGGCGACCGCATCGAGCTTGAGTCGAAGGTTCCGGATCGTCATCCGCAACAGGTGGACGTCGCGGTCGTAGCCGGAACCCCAGACCGCGCCCAGGACCTGTCGATGGGTCACGAGCTGTCCGGCATGCTCCACGAGATAGGCCAAGCAGCCGGAACTCGGTCGGGGTGAGCGCGACCTCCTCTCCGTGGAGGTGCGCTCGATGGTCGTCGAGGTCCACCACGAGATCGCGATGCCGCAGGCGTCGCGGCCGCTCCGGGGCACTCGTCGCCGCTCGACGGAGCGCAGCCTCCACCCGGGCCGTGAGTTCCGGGAACGACAGGGGCTTCGTGATGTAGTCGTCGGCTCCGAGCTTGAGGCCGCGGATCTTGTCCGCCTCCGATCCGCGGGCAGTGACCATGAGGATCGGCACGCGACTGAATTCGCGGAGTCGCTCCAGGAGCTGCCAGCCATCGAGTCCGGGCAGGGCAACGTCCAGGATGACGAGATCCGGCCGCTCGTCGTAGAACCGCCGCAGCGCGTCCGGCCCGGTCCGGGCCGCGACCGTCCGATACCCGGCCTGGGCCATCCACAACTCCACGAGTGCGGCGAACTCCGGCTCGTCCTCGACGACAAGGACCGTCTCAGCCACGGGTCGGGCCCGGGCGAGCGTCAGGCGTCGTCGCCAGCGGAAGCGTGAACGTGACCCGCGTGCCGGCGCCGCCGTCGGGCCGATCTCCGACCGAGAGTCGGCCGCCGTGCGCCTCCACCAGCCGGCGACAGATGAACAGCCCGAGGCCGGTCCCCGGGATCCGCGATTCCCGCACGTTCCACGCGCGATGGAATGGCTCGGTCACGAGGGCGCGCTCGGATTCGGGGATGCCGACTCCCTCGTCGTCGACCGTGACGGCCACCGTCGCGTCTTCAGCGAGCATGGTCGCCCCGACCGTGACGGGGCTGCCGTCCGGGGCGTACTTGATGGCATTGCCGACCAGATTCGAGAGGACCTGACCGATCCGGCCGACGTCCACATCCACCTCGGGCAGATCCGAGGGGACCGCCGACGACCAGGCGGTCCAGGTCGCCGGCGGCCTCCAGGTCGCCGCGCAATCGGGCGACGAGGGACGCGACCGTCGTGGGCCGTCGCTCCAGGATCAGCGGATCGGCCTGGAGATGGGTGACATCGAGCACCTCATCGACGATCGCCGCCAGCCGGCCGCTCGCTTCGTCGATCCGCTGCACGTACGACCGCTGCTGCACGTCCGACAGCTCGAGGTGGAGGATGGTCTCCGCGTAGCCGCGGATCAGCGCCAGTGGCGTCCGCAGTTCGTGGCTCACGGTGGCCACGAACCCCTCGCGGAGCTCCTGGAGGGCGTGGACGGCGCTGATGTCGCGCAGGATCGCGGTCGAGCGCGCCTCGCCGCCGGCGGCCGTCGTCGCCGCATAGCTGCCGGCCACCTGGACCGGCGCGCCGGTCGCGCCACGGATCGCGGTCTCGCGATAGCCGATCGGCACGCCCGTGGCCCGCACCTCGGCGAGCGGGCAGGCCGTCTCGCCGTGCCCGCCCGCGACTTCGCAGCCGAGCACGTCCGCGCACGATCGACCCGCGGCCGCCGCCGCATCGACCCCGAGCAGGCGCTCGCCCGCCGGGTTCAGCCGCACGATCCGTCGGTCGCCATCGACCTGCAGGATCAGGTCCGTCGCGCCATCGACGATGGCGCCGAGCTCCTGGCGCTCCAGGTCGAGCGCTTCGCGCAGCCGTGCCCCCTGGAACGCGACCGCGAGCTCATGACGGGCGAGCTGGGCGATCCGCAGGCCGTCTTCATCGAGCGCCGCGCCGGGGCGAGCCCACAAGGCGACCACGCGTCTCGGGCACGGTCTCGGACAGGACCACCGCGGCCGCGCCCGGCGTGGCATCGGCCCAGGCGCGGGCATCGTCGAGCGTGTCGAGGTGAGCCGCGGGCGCGACATCTGCGGAGGCGCCCGCTTCGGCGAGTCGGTCAAGTCCGGCACGTCCGGTCCGTCCCAGCCACAGGGCGCCGCCGGCCGCGTCGGCCAGTCGGATGAGCTCCAGCAGCACGGCTCCGGCGAGGTCCGCCGGGGAGCCGCCCGAGGCCACGAGCTGGCTCGAGCTGGTACTGGGCGAAGAGGGCATCGGCCTCGCGCTGGGCGTCGTCGAAGGCCTTCCGGCGCTCGCGCTCGAGGGTCGCGATGCGGGCGAGCAGGACCCCGGGATCCGGGGTGGGTGCCGCGGCGTGGGCTACCTCGTCGGCTGCCGTACGGGTCCGGGCCGTCGCGCCGCCGGTCGGCACGGGCTCAGCGGCCACCGAGCGCTCGCAAGAGGAGCAGGCACGACACCGCCCCGGGATCCAGGTGACCGATCGAGCGCTGGCCGAGTCGCAACGCGAGCCCGCGTCTGGCCAGAAGGGGCCGCGTCGATCGAGCGCCCTGCGCGGCGGCCGCCACCGCCGCCGCGAAGGCGTCCGGCATCGGGACACCGGCCGTGGTCGCGGCGGCGAAGGCCCGCGCGGCCGGATCGAGCGCGTCCAGGATCGTCTTGTCACCGACCGTGCAACGGCCGCGCCGTGCGAGGCCATCGGCGGCGGCCTGCAGCATCGCGGCGACGGTCGATCGGTCGAGCGTGGCCGCGTCACCGGCCCGGGCGCCGGCCTCCAGGAACGCCGTGCCGTACAACGGCCCCGACGCCCCTCCGACGGCCGCCACGAGCCGGTGCCCGACGGCCTGGAGCAGCTCTCCGGGCGGGGTCGTGTCCGGCGTCTCGGCCAGGAGCGCGTCCACGGCCCGGAAGCCGATGACGAGGTTGTCCCCGTGATCGCCGTCGCCCAGGACCGTGTCCAGGCGCGTCAGATACGGGCCATGGCGCTCGACGATGTCCCGGCAGCGACCCAGCGCCGCCCGCACGGCGGCGCCATCGATCGTGGCGTCCGTCGCCGGGGCGGGTCGCGGGGCGCGCATCGGCGCCTGGGGCGGGATGGCTGCCGAGGGTGTCACGGTCGGCCGAGTGTAGGTGCGACGTCACCGCCGGGCAACGGATCCAGCCCTGTGGGCCGCGGTATCGCGACGTTCATCGCAACTCTTGCTGCGCTCTTGCTTTCTTCTTGATGACCTGCCCGCGAGCATTCGCCACCAACCAGCAACCCGGGGGCAACGAAAGGAGGCGCATTTGATCGGCCTGGTCCTGGTCTCCCACAGCGGGACGCTCGTGGAAGGGCTGCGTGACATGGTCACGCAGGTCGCCGGCGACGACGTACCCGTGGCCACGGCCGGTGGGACCGAGGACGGACGCCTGGGCACCAGCGCCCCGCGCATCGCGGACGCGCTGCGGTCCGTGCTCGATCGCGACGTCGAGGCGGTCCTCGTGCTGCTCGATCTCGGCAGCGCGGCGCTCAGCCTGGAACTCGCGCTCGAGGAGCTCGCCGACGACGACCGGGCCCGTGTCCGGGTCAGCGAGGCACCGCTCGTGGAGGGCGCCATCCTCGCCGCGGTCCAGGCCAGCATCGATGCCTCCATCGACGATGTCGTCGCGGCCGCCGAGGGTGCCGCGACGATGGCCAAGCTCCCTCGATGAACCGGCCGGAGGCCTGACCCCGTGGCCGAGATCACGCTCACCGTCATCGATCCATCCGGGCTGCACGCGCGGCCGGCCGCCAAGTTCGTCCAGGCGGCGAGTCGGTTCACCAGCCGGATCGTCATCCGCCAGGACGGTCGCGAAGCCGACGCCAAGAGCCTCATCGCCCTGCTGGGCATGACGATCCGCCCGTCATCCCAGATCGAGCTCGCGGCGGATGGACCCGACGCGGATGAGGCGATCGCCGCCCTCGCCGCCGAACTCGCGCCCTACGTCAGCACGACCGTCGAACCGGCCGGCTGACCGAACCCCCAACGACCCGAACCACCGCTGGAGGAGGAACCACATGTCGTCCCCGTCGTTCGCCCAGAAGCTGACCGCCGAAGCCATCGGCACGGCGATCCTCGTGTTCATCGGTGCCGGCTCCGTGCCGCTCACCGTGTTCCTGACCGCCGGAGCCGGCGGCACCGGCATCGATGGCACCGCCGGTCTCTCGACCATCTCCTTCTCGTTCGCGTTCGCGATCTTCGCGGCGGTGTACTCGATCGGGCACATCAGCGGCTGCCACATCAACCCGGCCGTGACGATCTCGCTGCTCGCCACGCGCAAGATCGATTCGAAGACCGCTGGCGGCTACATCGTCGCCCAGCTCGTCGGCGCGTTCATCGGCGCGGCCCTGACGCTGATCATCCTCACGGGCAATGAGCCGGCCAAGCTCGGCCTGGGCGCCGTGTCCGTCAATGCCAACGCCGGTCTGGCCATCGGCTTCATCGCCGAGGTCATCGGCACCGCGATCCTGGTGTTCACCGTGTTCGGCGCCGCGGTCTCGGGCAAGGCCCCGTCCGGGTTCGCCGGCCTGATCATCGGGTTCATCGTCTACGGGATCATCATCCTCGTCGGCCCCATCACCGGCGCCTCGCTGAACCCCGCCCGCGAGCTCGGGCCGGCCATCCTGGGCCAGGCCATCGGAGCCACCCCCGTCCCGGTCGACCAGCTGATCGTCGTCTACATCTTCGGATCGACCATCGGTGGCGTCATCGGCGCCTTCCTCTATGAGTTCATCGGCCGCGAGCAGCCGGAAGCGGCCGCGGCCTGACCCTCGCCACGACCACAGAAGGGACTGACCGATGAAGAAGCTCATCAACGCCGTCGAGGACATCGTCCCCGAGAGCCTGTCCGGGTTCGCGAAGGCCCATCCGGATATCGTCAAGACCGACCTCACCCAGATGCTCGTGACGCGGGCCGGCGGCCCGGTCAAGGGCAAGGTCGCCCTGGTCTCGGGCGGCGGGTCCGGCCACGAGCCGCTGCACGGCGGGTTCGTCGGCCTGGGCATGCTGGACGCGGCGGCCGCGGGCCACGTGTTCACCTCGCCCGTGCCGGATCAGGTGGAAGCCGCCACGCGCGCCGTCGATGGCGGCGCCGGGGTCCTGCACATCGTCAAGAACTACACCGGCGACGTCTTGAACTTCCAGATGGCGGCGGAGTTCGTGGCCGGCGAGATCGAGGTCGCGGTGGTCGTCACCAACGACGACGTCGCGGTCCAGGACTCGCTGTACACGGCCGGCCGGCGCGGCGTCGGGGGCACCGTCCTCGTCGAGAAGATCGCCGGGGCGCACGCGGAGGCCGGTGGCTCACTGGCCGACGTGGCCGCCACCGCCACCAAGGTCAACGACCAGGTCCGTTCGATGGGCATGGCCCTGACCTCGTGCATCGTGCCGGCGGCCGGGACCCCGACCTTCGACCTGCCCGACGACGAGATCGAGATCGGCATCGGCATCCACGGCGAGCCGGGCCGGCGGCGCGAGAAGATCGCGCCGGTCAAGGACATCACCCGGCGCGTTGCTGGACCCGATCGTCGAGGACCTCGGGCTTGGCTCGGGCGAGAACGTCCTCGCCTTCGTCAACGGCATGGGCGGCACGCCGCTCATCGAGCTCTACATCGCGTACGACGCCGTCGCGAACCAGCTCGCGGACCGCGGGATCACCATCACCCGCTCGCTCGTGGGGAACTACATCACGAGCCTGGAGATGGCTGGCTTCTCGATCTCGATCCTGCGGCTCGACGACGAGCTCACCGGCTACTGGGACGCCCCGGTCCACACAGCCGCCCTGCGCTGGGGCGTCTGAGTCGGGTCGTCCCGCCTCCCTTCCACGGCCGCCGCTCCCGCTCCCTCAGGGGCGGCGGCCGCACCTCCACCCGGCCGCACGCGCGGCCGACTAGACTCCGGCGCACGCCAAGAGTCGAGGTACTCACGAGATGATCGACGTCATCGATGCCTGGCTGCGGCTCGCCGCCGCCCGGTTGCACGACGCAGCGCCAGCCTTGACCGCCCTGGATCAGGCGATCGGCGACGGCGACCACGGCACCAACATGGATCGCGGGTTCGCCGCGATCGTGACCGCGCTCGATGCCGGGGCGCCCGAGGGCGATGGCCCGATGGCGATCGCGGGGGCCCGGCTGCGGACCAGCGGTCGCACGCTCATCAGCACGGTCGGCGGGGCGGCCGGTCCGCTCTATGGCACCGCGCTCATGCGGGCCGGCGGGGCGGTCACGGCGGCCGACCCGGCGACCGGGTCCGGCGCGGCGATCGTCGCCGCCATCGATGCCGCCATCGTCGGGATCCAGGCGCTGGGCAAGGCGACGACCGGTGAGAAGACCATGCTCGATGCGCTGGTCCCGGGGCTGGAAGCCGGTCGTGCGGCCCTCGACGAGGGCGCCGACGCGGCGGCGATCAGCACGGCCATGGCCGAGGCGGCCGAGGCAGGAGCGACGGCCACGATCCCGCTCCTCGCCACGAAGGGTCGCGCGTCCTATCTGGGCGAACGGTCCATCGGCCACCAGGATCCGGGCGCGACCTCCTCGGCGCTGCTGCTGCGCGCGCTCGCCGACGCGATCGCCGGCGAGCGGGCCTGACGGTCCTCGGGGGATCGCCGCCATGACGCGCTCGGTGCTCACCGGTCGGGCCGGGTCGCCCGGCGTCGGCGTGGGTCGCCTGTTGTTGGTGCCACCGGCCGAGGCCGGGGCTCCGGTCGCCTCGGGTGCCTCGGACCGGGCCAGGCGCGCCGATCGGGGAGCGCGAGCGGCTCGCCGCGGCCCTCGCTCACCGCCGCGGCCGATCTGGAGACGCTGGCCGAACAGACCGCCGCGCGCGCGGGCGACGAGGTCGGGGCGATCTTCGAGGCGCAGGCGCTCTTCGCGCGTGACCCCGGGGTCGTGGATCCGGCCATCGCCTTCATCGATGGCGGGGCCGCTGCCGACGCCGCGATCCTGCGGTCGACGGACGAGCAGGCGGCGATCCTGGCTGCCGTCGATGACGCGTACTTCCGCGAGCGGGCCGCCGACGTCCGCGACGTCGGCCGGCGAGTGGCCGCGATCCTGCGTGACGAGCACCGGCCCGACCTCTGGCACGCCGACGGGGTGCCGGCGATCGTGGTCGCGGTGGACCTGGATCCGTCCGCCGTGGCGACGCTGCGGCCGGAGCTGGTCGCGGGCATCGCGCTGGCCGGTGGCGCCCCGACCGGGCATGCGGCCATCGTGGCCCGAGCGCTCGGGATCCCGCTCGTGCTGGGCCTCGGGTCCGCGATCGATGGCTTGTCCGCGACGTCGACCGGCGTCGTGGACGGGGCGGCGGGCGAGCTCGTCATCGACCCGAGCGACGAGGAGATCACGCGAGCGACCCAGCTCGTGGCGGCCTCGTCGGCCGGGGTCGTCGCGGTCGCGCCGGCAGGCCCGACGAACGGCATCCGGGTGGTCGCCAACGTGGCCTCGGCGCTCGAGGCCGAGGCCGCCGCCCGTTCGGGGGCTGACGGCATCGGCCTCGTGCGGACCGAGCTCTCGTTCCTGGGACGGACCGCGCCGCCGAGCGTCGGTGAGCAGCGCGCGACCTACGCGGCCATCCGGGCAGCGATGGGGGAGCGGCCGGTCATCTTCCGCACGCTCGACGTCGGCGGCGACAAGCCGGCCGCCTGGCAGCCAGGGTCGCCCGAGGCCAATCCGGCGCTCGGGGTGCGCGGACTGCGGCTGGGGCTCCGTCACCCGCAGGTGCTCGACGATCAGCTGGAAGCCCTCCTCGCGGCGGCCGCCGGCGGCGAGCTGTGGGTGATGTTGCCCATGGTCTCGACGCGCGAGGAGCTGGATGCGGCCCGCGGACGGCTGGAGGCGGTGGTTGCTCGCCTGGCCGCGGCTGGGACCCCGGCCGCCGCGTTGTCAAACGTCCATCTCGGGGTGATGATCGAAGTGCCATCGGCCGCGTTGATGGCCGACGCGCTCGCCGACGCCGCGGACTTCTTCTCCATCGGCACCAACGATCTGGTCCAGTACACGCTGGCCGCCGACCGGACGAACCCGGACCTGGCTGACCTCGCCTCGGCGCTGCAGCCGGCGGTGCTGCGGCTCATCGATGGCGTGGTCAGGGCGGCACGACGGCGCGATCGCCACGTGGCGGTCTGCGGCGAGTCCGCGGCCGACCCACGGATGATCCCGCTGCTGGTGGGCCTTGGCGTGCAGGACCTCAGCGTCAGCCCGGGCGCGATCGCGGCGACGCGCGCCACGGTGGCGGGCCTGGATCTGGCGGCGTGCGAGGCTCTGGCGGCGCGGGCGCTGGCCGCGGGGACGCTCGCCGAGGTGTTGGCCCTGGTCGAGGCCTGACGGCCCGGAGGGGAATTGATCACCCCCGGGCGGGGGAACCCGGGGGTGTCGAGTGGATCAAGCGGCGGGGAGTTATCCGGTGCTGCCTGGACTGCTTGTCGCCTTGCCGGACAGCACCGCGGGATGCCACGGCGTGCCGAGCATCGGGAGCAGCCAGCGGTCGACGCCGTAGTAGCCGGCGACCTTCCAGGCCAGGATCAGGCCGACGGCCAGGGTGAAGAGGACTGGGTTGGTCGACGCCGAGCCAGCAAGCAGGAACGACATGTTCATGAGGGCCCCGAAGAAGGCGGCGAAGCCAGTCAGGACCCCGAAGATGAGGCCCAGGCCGACCGCCATCTCGCCGAAGGTGATGAGCGGGCCGAACCAGCTCTGGGCGCCGTTGTCGAGCAGGAGCTGCAGGAAGCCGCGATACCACTCGTAGGTGATGGCCGGACGCCCGGCGCCGGCCTCGGGGATCGCGACCGCGTTCGTCCAATAGCCGGCCAGGGCGGCACCGCCGTCCATCCAGCCTTCACCGGTGAACTTGTGCCAACCGGCCTCGAGCCACGAGAAGCCCAGGAACAGGCGGACCGGCAGCCAGAAGAGGCCGGCCTTGGAGTTGCTGAACAGGAACCGGGTGAATGCCGGTCCTTCGATCTCGACCGTCTCGCCGCCCGGCTTGTTGCGCTCCATGAAGAGCAGCACCAGCAGGACGACGAAGGAGATCCAGAACCCATACGTGACGAGGTCGCGCAACTGCGCCTGGTCGTCCGGGATCTGGTACCAGGGATTGACGACGATCAGCAATAGGATCGTGGTCAAGACCCCGAAGACCTTGACCGGCGTACTCAGGTTGGACATCTTCCCTTCCACTCCCTTCGGCGCCTGCCTTCGTGGCGCATTCCCTCTCGGCGGCACAACGATGCATCGGAGGTCCGACCGGCGGACGGGTCCAATGGCCCCTACCGAGGGGGCCATCGGGCCCCAGCACGTGCTTGCGACCCCGGTCCGTCGCCCGCCATATCGCTGGGAGCGATCGTTTTCGCGCCCAACGTCGCCCGGAGGCCTCGCCCACTCGAACCGTCGGAATGGCCTCGCCACGCAGCTCGAATCGTTCGCCAGCAGCGATCGAAACGTGTCGAGGCCCCGAGTGCGAACCCGGCCACGCCGGCTTTGGCCAGGGATGTGTTGCCGCTCGGCGTGAACACCGACGATGCTCCCGGTCGGCGGGAGCGGGTCCAGCCCTCATCTCTCAGCGACCTACGCAGGACCCCACGTGGCGGACGGGCGAGGATGCAGACGGTGTCACCGCTCACATCCGCCCAGAGGACCCCGGTACCCGGCCACGGCACGCCGTCGATGTCGTCAGCGCCGCGAACACGTCGGCACGCGAGCCGGGTAGGCCGTCGCGAGGGTCGCCTCGAAATCGTCGGGCGAGCTCCCGCGTCGCGACCGTGGAACGCACGACGAGCAGGCCGCTGATCGATGCGTGGCCCTTCCCAGCCGCCACAGGTCGGCGGATGGCAGCGACGAGGCCTTGTCGTCTCGCCCAGCGGATCTGCTGTTCGACACGATCGATCCGCGACTGCACCTCGGTGGTGACCGTAGATCTGGCGCCCCGGTCGTCGAACACGACATCGACGTCCCGCGTGACGGATGCGTGACCGCCACCTCGACCGAACGACCGCCACGTGGGGTGCAGCGATGCGGAGCAGCTCCTCGACGATGCGGGCTCTGGATGCGATCGCGCGACGTCGGCCCGGTGTTGGGATAGATCGCGAAGCGACAGGTCGCCGCCAAGCGCCGATCGCGATCGCGGTCAGGACCGCGATGCTGGGCTCACGGTGCCCGGCGATGACCTGGCTGAGATAGCCCTGGTCCACGCTCGCGGCGCGCGCAAGGGCGCTCGAACTCACGCCGCAATCGCGGCGGAGCGTGTCGATCTCACGAACGACCCGGGCGGTGACCGCGTGGCTTCGACGCCCATTGGCTGTGCGGAGGCTCTTGCGCGAGACCCTCGGGGCCGGTGTGGTCATGCGTGCATCAAACGACTCGTCCATCGCCTGGGAGTTGTCGATGGGTTCGCACGGACCATTCACCCGGATCGCGCAGGAACGTACATCACGAGCTCCGCTGGTCATGGCTCACCGTCATCGCCTTCGGGCGTTCTGGCGGCCCGACGCGGCTTGAGTCGTGGCGACCGGCGTCGTCACGTCGGGAATCGATGTCGGCCAGCCATGGGCAGACCGGTCAGCCGTGGCCGTAGCGTGCGTCGTGACCGCTCGCCGGCGCGGATCGACCGAAATCCAGGACGTCAGCCGAAGTCTGCGACGGCGGCGATCGGGGAGGGCGCGGGACGAGGTCGCGGGCCCCGGGTGGCGGCTCGGGACACGGGTCGCGACGCCGGGACGGGGTCGCAGGATGGGCCACGCCGATATAGAACGCCTGGTCGAAACATGTCGCGCCGCCTATACTCGCGGTCCCGTGGCCACGATCGTCGAAGCCGACCCGCTCGCTCGTTTCTCCCCGGCGGTCCGCGACTGGTTCGAGGCGAGTTTCGAGGCGCCGACCCAGGCGCAGGTGGAAGGCTGGGCGGCGATCAGCGCGGGGCAGCACACGCTCATCCACGCGCCGACGGGGAGTGGCAAGACCCTGGCCGCCTTCCTGTGGTGCCTGGACCGCCTCGCCCGCGATCCCAGCCCGGCGCCCACCCGGGCCCAGCCCGGCCACGTCCGGGTCCTCTACATCTCCCCGCTCAAGGCGCTGACCTACGACGTGGAGCGCAATCTTCGGGCGCCGTTGACCGGGATCGGGCTCGCGGCCCAGCGACGGGGCGAGCCGCCGCCGCACATCAGCGTCGCGAGCCGCACCGGCGACACCCCGAGCGAGGACCGCCGCGAGATCGCCCGCCACCCGCCGGACATCCTCATCACGACACCCGAAAGCCTCTACCTGATGCTCACGAGCCAGGCCCGCGAGGTCCTCCGCGGCGTCGAGCACATCATCGTCGACGAGGTGCATGCGATCGCCGGCACGAAACGGGGTGCCCACCTTGCCCTCAGCCTGGAACGCCTCGAGCGGCTGCGCCGACCCACCGACACCGACACCCCAGCCGACACCACCACCACCACCCCCCCGCCGACCCGCGTCCGCCGCCGCAGCGCATCGGCCTCTCCGCCACGCAACGCCCGCTCGATGCCATCGGCCGATTCCTGGCCGGCACGGGACCCGGTCGCGAGGTCGCCATCGTCGACGCCGGCGCCCGCAAGGCGCTCGACCTGGAGGTCGTCGTCCCGGTGGACGACATGGCCGCCATCGGCGAGTTCCTGCCGCCCGAGGACCAGCCCGGCGGTCCGGCCACCAGTCCGGACCTGCGGACGAGCATCTGGCCCGCGATCCATCCGGCGATCCTGGAGCTCATCCGCACGCACCACAGCACGATCGTCTTCACGAACAGCCGTCGCTTGAGCGAACGGCTGGCCCATCGACTCAACGAGCTCGCCGGCGAGGACATCGTCAAGGCCCACCACGGCAGCATCGCCCGCGAACAACGGATGCAGATCGAAGAGGAACTCAAGGCCGGCCGCCTCCCCGCACTGGTCGCGACGTCCAGCCTGGAGCTCGGCATCGACATGGGCGCCGTCGACCTCGTGATCCAGGTCGAAAGCCCGACGAGCGTCGCGCGCGGCCTGCAGCGCGTCGGCCGCGCTGGTCACCAGGTCGGGGCGCCAAGCAAGGGCGTCATCTTCCCGAAGTACCGCGGCGACCTGCTCGAGTGCGCCATCGTCACGCGGCGGATGCACGAGGGCCAGATCGAAGCGACCCGGATCCCGCGCAACCCGCTCGACGTCCTCGCCCAGCAGATCGTCGCGATGACCGTGATGGACCGCTGGACCGGCGACGAGATCCTGGCGACGGTCACCCGGGCCGCGCCGTACGAGACGCTGACCCGCGAGGTGCTCGACGGCGTCCTGGGCATGCTCGCGGGCGCTTACCCGTCGGACGAGTTCGCCGAGCTCAAGCCGCGGGTGGTCTGGGACCGCGTCACCGACACCATCGAGGGCCGCCGCGATGCGCGGGTCGTGGCCGTCACGAGCGGTGGCACGATCCCGGACCGTGGCCTGTTCGGCGTGTTCATGGTCGGGGAGGCCGGAACACCCGGCCGCCGCGTCGGCGAGCTCGACGAGGAGATGGTCTACGAGCTCCGCGCGGGCATGCACGGCGACGTCATCGTCCTGGGCGCCAGCTCGTGGCGCGTCGAGGAGATCGGCCACGACCGGGTCACGGTCAGCCCCGCTCCGGGCGTCCCGGGGAAGCTCCCGTTCTGGAAGGGCGACGCCGTCGGGCGGCCCATCGAGCTCGGCCGGGCCCTCGGTGCGTTCACCGGGGAGCTGGAGGCGGACCTCGCGCGCGGACCCAAGGGCCGGGCCATCGCCGCCCAGCGCCTGCGCGAGTTCCACGACCTCGACGAGCGCGCGGCCCAGAACCTGCTCGCCTACCTCGAGGACGAGCGCGAGGTGACGGGCGCCCTGCCCACGGACAAGCGCGTCGTCGTCGAGCGCTTCCGTGACGAGCTGGGCGACTGGCGCCTGACGCTGTTGACGCCGTTCGGCGGGCGTGTCCACGCGCCGTGGTCGATGGCGCTCGAGGGCCGGCTCCAGGAGCGCCTTGGCATGGAGGTCGCGACGATCTGGTCGGACGACGGGATCGCGATCCGCCTGCCGGAAGGCGACGCGAGCTTCGAGGGCGTCGAGGCGCTGCTCTTCCCCGACGCCGACGAGGTCGAGGACCTGGTCGTAGCCCAGGTCGCCGATTCCGCGCTCTTCGCCAGTCGATTCCGCGAGAACGCCGCCCGCGCCCTGCTCCTGCCCCGGCGACGTCCGGGAACCCGCACCCCGCTCTGGCAGCAGCGCCAGCGGGCCGCCGACCTGCTGTCGGTGGCCAGTCGCTACGGCAGCTTCCCGATCCTCGTCGAGACGTACCGCGAGTGCCTGTCCGACGTCTTCGACCTCGACGCGCTGCGCGAGATCCTCGCCGGCGTCGCCAGCCGCGAGATCGCAGTCCACGGGGTGGAGACGGCCAAGGCCAGTCCGTTCGCGAGCAGCCTGCTGTTCGACTACGTCGCGGCGTACATGTACGACGGCGACACGCCGCTCGCCGAACGACGCGCCGGCGCGCTCACGCTCGACCGCGATCTCTTGCGCGAGCTCCTCGGCCAGGAGGAACTCCGCGAACTGCTGGACCCGGACGCCCTGGCCGACCTGGAGCTGTCGCTCCAGGCCCTCGTCGACGAGCGGCAGGCGACCACCCTCGACCAGGTCCACGACCTGCTCCGCCGACTCGGCGACCTGTCCACGCGCCGAGGTCGCCGCCCGGACCGAGGGTGGCGCCGCAACCGGCCGATACCTGGCTCGCTGAGCTGGCCTCGGCCCGGCGTGTCGTCCACACCAGGATCGCGGGCGACGAGCGCTGGATCGCCATCGAGGACGTCGCGCGGTACCGCGATGCGGTCGGCGTGACGCCCCCGGTCGGGCGTGCCGGAGGCGTTCCTGGGGCCGGTGGTCGGCGCGCTCGACGGGCTGCTGGCCCGCTGGGCGCGGACGCACGGGCCGTTCCTCACGCCCGAACCGGCGCATCGCTGGGGCCTGCCCATCGGGATCGTGGAGGACACCCTGGAGCGCCTGCTCGGCGCGGGCACGATCCTGCGCGGCGAGTTCCGGCCTGGCGGTGCGGAGCGCGAGTGGTGCGACCCGGACGTGCTCCGGCTCCTCCGCCGACGCTCCCTGGCGAGGCTTCGTCGCGAGGTGGAGCCAGTCGATCCGGTGGCGCTCGCCCGGTTCCTGCCAGCTTGGCAAGGAGTCGCTCCCGTCGCCGGGCCGGGTGCCGATCCGGCGCCCTACCGCGGTCCAGCTGCCCTGGAGCGCCTGGCCGACGTGGTGGACCAGCTTGCCGGTGTCGCGATCCCGGCGTCCGTGCTGGAGCGCGATGTCCTGCCCGGTCGCGTCCCCGGCTACCAGCCACGCCTGCTCGACGAGCTCGGGGCCATGGGCGAGGTCGGCTGGATGGGGCGGGGGAGCCTGGGCCGCGACGATGGCCGGATCGCCCTCTTCCGACCCGGACGCGACGCGCTGCGACCGACCGGTGCCCCAGACAGCGTCGAACGGCCCAGCGGCGAGCGTCACGAGCGGATCCGTGAGCACCTGGCCCGTCGCGGGGCGAGCTTCTATCGCGAGATCCATGCCGCGGCGGGTGGTGGCGCGGACCGGGTCATGCTCGATGCCTTGTGGGACCTCGTCTGGGCGGGTGAGGTCACGAACGACACGTTCGCGCCGCTCCGGGCGCTGCGCTGGAAGCGACCCAGCGGCAGCGGCAGCGGAGCGGCCAGGCGACCGCGGCCAGGCCGACTGACCGCGCTCGGGCCGCCGGAGGCGGCCGGTCGCTGGTCGCTCGTGCGGCCGGAGACCGCCATGCCGGATGCCGCACCCACGGCGCAGGCCCAGGTCACGACCACCGAGCGACTCCACGCCGCCGCGCTTGCGCTTCTCGACCGGCACGGCGTCCTCACCCGCGAAGCCGTCGCGTCCGAGGGCGTGGATGGCGGATTCAGCGGTGTCTATCCCGTCCTCAGGGCCCTTGAGGAAGCCGGCCGCATCCGGCGCGGCTACTTCGTCGATGGCCTCGGGGCGGCCCAGTTCGCTTTGGCGGGCGCGCTCGATCGCCTGCGCGCCGAACGCGATCCCGGCGGTGACCCGGTCGTCCACCTGCTGGCGGCGGCCGATCCGGCCAACCCGTACGGCGCGGCCTTGCCGTGGCCACGCCGGGGCGAGGCAGATCGCCGTCCATTCCAGCGGGCCGCCGGGGCGTACGTCGCGCTCGTCGATGGGGTCGCAGCCCTCTACCTGGAACGTGGCGGCTCCACGCTCCAGACGCTCCCCGCCTTCGACGACCCGGCGGTTGCCGCCGCGGCCGTCGCGGGACTCGCCCGCCTCGTCACGAGCGGCCGGGTCAAGGAGATCGTGATCAAGAAGGTGGATGGGGCCCCGATCGCCGAGTCGCCCGTCCGGCAGCGTCTGCTCGACGCCGGGTTCGCGGCCGGGTATCGCGGATTGACCCTTCGGGCCGACCGGCATGCCTGAAGGCGACACGCTCTTCCGGACCGCCGCGGGACTCCGTCCCTACCTGGTGGGTCGTGACGTCCTTGCCGCCCGCGCCCAGGGACCCGGTGCGGTCCCGCAGGTCCAGCGGCTCATCGGCCAGCGGATCGATGCGGTCGAGTCACAGGGCAAGAACCTGCTCATCCGTTTCGATGGGGGCCTGGAGCTGCGGACCCACCTGCGGATGAACGGCTCGTGGCATCGCTATCGCCCGGGGGAGCGCTGGCGCCGGCCGCCCGCGCGCGCCCGTCTCGTCCTGGAGGTCCCGGGCTCGGTCGCCGTGTGCTTCGATGCGCCCGTGGTCGAGCTCTTCGAACAGCGCGCCGAGCATCTCCATCCGTCGCTCTCGCGGCTCGGCCCGGACCTGCTGGCAGAGGACTTCGACGCGGCCATCGCCCGCGATCGATTGCGCGCGCCCGAGCGCGCGAGCGTCGAGATCGCGGTCGCCCTGCTGGACCAGCGGGCGCTCGCCGGGATCGGCAACGTCTACAAGAACGAGGTCCTCTGGATCGAGCGGGTCTCGCCGTTCAGCCCGGTCCGCGATCTCGACGACACGACGCTGGATCGACTGATCGCGACGTCGCGCCCGACTCCTTCGTGCCAATGCCGATCCCCGGCGTGGGCCCGAACGCGTGACCACCAGCGGCGACCGCGGCGCTCCCGGCGCGCTCTATGTCTACGGTCGGGGTGGCCGGCCGTGCCGGCGCTGCGGAACCCGGATCTCGGCCATCCGCCAAGGCACCGATCTGCCGCGGACCACGTACTGGTGTCCCACCTGCCAGGGAGGTCGACCATGAACACGATCGATGTGCGCTGCGTGCCCGCGCCCGAAGGGTGGCACTGCGCCGTGGCCGCGGACGACGGCCGCGGCGAAGGGCAGCACACCGTGACCGTCGCATCCGAGAGACGCCGAGCGGCTGGCGACGGCCCATGACCAGGCCGGCGTGGAGCGGCTGGTCTACGAGACGTTCGCGTTCCTCCTGGAGCGCGAGCCGCGGTCATCCATCCTGCGGGCCTTCGACCTGACCGAGGTGAGTCGCTACTTCCCGGAGTTCGAGGCGGAGATGGCGCACCGGCTGGCGCCCTAGGCGTTGGTCACGGGCCTAGCCCCGGACCCGGACCTGACCCACCAGCGGCGGGTATCATCGCGGGCCATGTGCGAGCACTTCATCGCCCGCGCCGCGGAACCCTTCCGCCTCGACGAGCTGTGGCCGTTCGCGGAGCGCCTCGAACGGTTCGGGATCGCCGGGTTCGGTTGGGGCGCGGCCTGGATCGACGCCGACGGCACGTCTGCGCAGCCATCGCGACACGCCGGCCTTCCGCGATGACCCGGATGGGCGGGCACGCGTCGGTGGGGAGGAGACCGTCGCCGCGCTCATCCACCTGCGCCGCCCATCGCGCCTGTCGACCCTGACGATCGCCGATACGCAGCCGTTCGACGACCCGGCCGGCCGCTACAGCTTCAGCCACAACGGCGACCTGCGCGACTACCGCGCGCTCCGCGCGACGTACCGTGCCCAGGGGCGGATCCACGGCCGTGCCGACACCGAGGTCGGGGCACGCTGGCTCGAGGACGCCTGGCGCGATGGCGAACCGCCGGCGCATCTGCTGGGTGCGCTCCACGACCGATTCGGTGGGCAGGCGAACCTCGCCGTCCTGACCGCGGACGGGACGCCGCATCACTACGCCGGCAACGGCGAGAACCCGGTCTTCAGCTTCCGACTGGGCCGGATCGGCATCGTCTCGACGGGGATCTACTCGCTGGATCGGTCGCTCTTCCGCTACGTGGCGCCACGCGCCACGGACCGCGACCTGGTCCGTCTCCACACGACGGTGGCGCTGGACCGTAACGGAAATCCCACGCGGACGTCGTAAGGTCTAGCCAGCGCGCCCAAGCGCTGCCCGCCTAGGGATGGCCCGATGACCCACGACACCGTGGATTCCGTCTCCGGACGACCGACCGAGCGGCTGCCGACCCGCGAGCTCTTCCGGATCTCCCTGTACTGGCTCGGCCTGTCCTCGATCTTCGCCGGGGTCACGGTGATCCTCACGGGCCGCATCGAGTTCGATGCCCTCGTCCCACCGGAGGAGGCCGGTCGGACCCTGTTCCTCCTGACGATCGGCGGAGCGGTCATCGCCGCGATCGTCCAGCCGACGATCGGATCCATCTCGGACTACACCATCTCGCGCTGGGGCCGGCGCAAGCCGTACATCTTCATCGGCTCCGTGCTCGATGTCGTATTCCTGCTCGGCATCGCGTTGAGCCAGGAACTGGTCGCCATCGCGGCGTTCGTTGCCCTCCTCCAGTTCAGCTCCAACTTCGCCCAGGGCCCGTTCCAGGGCTATGTCCCCGACCTCGTCCCCGCACCCCAGGTCGGGATGGCGAGCGCGCTCGTCGGATTGATGCAGATCCTGGGCAACGTCTCGGGCTTCGTCATCGGCGGGATCGCCGTCGCCACGGGCCAGTTCGCGCTCGGATTCCTCGCGCTCGGGCATCCTCGAGCTCGTGACGATGCTGAGCGTCGTGATCCGCGTTCGGGAGGGCAAGGCGCCCAAGTCGCGCGACGGCCGCAGCTGGTGGTCGATCGCGGCCGAGGCCTGGGGCACGGATGTCCTCCGCGAGCGCAGCTTCGTGTTCCTGGTCGCCTCGCGTCTCGCGATCCTCATGGCCGGCGGCGTCCTGACCAACCTCGCCCTGTTCTACCTCGTCCGATCGCTGGCGATGGAACAGGAGGCGGCGGGTGGCTCCGTCCCGATCATCGCCGGGGCGGCGGCGTCGGGCACGCTCATCACGATCGTGCCGGCGGCCCGCCTGTCCGACCGGATCGGGCGCAAGAAGGTGATCTGGGGGTCGTGCGTGATCGGGGCCGTCGGGATGACCGTCGTCGCGCTCGCCGGCAGTTTCCCGGTAGCGCTCATCGGCTCGGTCACTGTACGGGTTGTCAGCGGGCATCTTCCTGGCGGTGGACTGGGCGCTCATGACGGACATCATCCCGAAGGCCTCGACGGGCCGGTACATGGGCCTGTCCAACGTCGCGACCGCTTCGGCCGGCGTGCTGGCGGTCGCCATCGGGGGGACGCTCATGGATCTTGTCGGTGGCGCCGATGGGCCACGCGTCGCGATGTGGATGGGTGTCGTCCTCTTCGGCATCGGGGCGCTCCTCCTCATCCCGGTCGACGAACGACGACGGGAGGACCTCCCACCACTACCGGAAGGGATCGCCACCACCCCGGTCGCCGCGACCTGAGTCGCCGCCGACGCTGGCGAGCGCCTGCGGGCGCCTTCGGGAGGGTCCTGGGACCCCCGGTGCGGCGCACCACGGGTCACTGGGACCCCCGTTGACCCAGGACACCGGTAACGTCGCGCGGACGACGCGAACCAGGACCAAGGTCCTACTGCCGTCTGGACCAGATGGCCGTACGGTCCACCCATGTTCGACCTCAGGGGATCCAAGGCACAGCGCCGGTCCAGCGACCGTCGGCGAGGAGCGCGGCCAGGCGCTCGTCGAGTTCGCGCTCGTCTTGCCCCTCTTCCTGCTCATCCTGGCCGCCATCGTCGACTTCGGCATGGGGCTGTCGTCGACCATCACGCTGGGTAACGCCGCCCGCGAAGGGGCCCGCCTCGGGACCGTCAACCCGAGTCCCTCCGCGATCGAGGCACGCGTTCGCTCCGTCGCCGCGGGCTCTGGACATGACCGAGCTCACCGTCACGACCTCATGCCTGACCAAGTCCGGTAGCACCTACACCGCCTGCCCCGGCACCTGGCAGCCCGGCGACTCGATGGTCGTCAACGCCACTACGCTACCACGTCATCTGGCCGCTCGCCTTCGGCACGGTCATCCCGCTCTCGTCATCCGTCGAGATGCGGGTCGAGTAGCCAAGCGGCCGAGGGGAGAGCGAAGCAGATGTCGCGAGCCAAATCACGCCGCGAGGGCGAGCGAGGCCAGATCCTCGTCCTCTTCACGCTGGTCCTGGTGCATCCTGATGGGCATCGCCGCCCTCGTCATCGATGTCGGCGTCCTGCGCAAGGCGAACCAGGACCTGTGGAACTCACTCGACGCGGGCGCCCTGGCCGGCGTCCCGGAGCTGCCGGGCGATGGCGTGGCGGCCGAAGCCGCCGCGCTGCGCTACGCCGCCGCGAACTACCCCGGCCTTGATACCAGCACCGTCCATGTCGAGTTCCGCTGCGTGATCGGCGATCGCGACGGGAATGGCCAGCCGGACCTGGCGGACGTCCCGTCGGTCTGCAACCCGGGCAGGCGGGACGATCGCGTGGCGCTGTGCCAATGGGATCTGCGCCGCCCCCTGCGACCCGTCCGTCAGTGGGGTCACCTGCAACACGATCGTCCTCGTCGCGAATGATTACGATCGACTACCACTTCGGTCGCGCGATCGGCGTCAACAGCGGCACGCACGCAACAGGTCCTGTCGGCGGCGTGTGTGGGACCGTGCGGGGCCGCGCCGACGGTCCCGGTGGACCTCGTGCTCATCGTGGACCGCACCGGCAGCATGGACGCGACCGACCTCAACGACGCCAAGAACGGGGCGTACGAGGTCCTCAAGATCTACGACCCGGAGATCCAGCACATCGCCTTCGGGATCCTGGGCCCGAGTCGCACGTCCTCCACGTGCACGGGGACCAGCTCACCGGCCCTGGGCCTGCCGTCCACGACCGTGACCGGGGCAGTCACCTGGCTCCCGGTCGGACTGACCGGCGTCGGGGCTCCCGTCAACGAGCGTTTCCGCAACGTGGACGGGACCGTCAACACCTCCAGCCTGCTGTACAAGACGATCAAGTGCATGACCACCTCGAGCACCGGCACGGTCCTGTCCACGCCGATGGATGCGGCGCGGATCTACCTCAACGCCAATGCCCGAAGCGGGGTCACGCGCGGCATCATCCTCATGACCGATGGTGCGCCCAACGGTGACACGTGTGCGGCCGCCAACACCGCCGCGACCAACGCCAAGAACGCCGGGATCGTGGTGTTCACGGTCGGCTTCGGGGTCGGTGGTGCCGACCTCTGCGAGTCGAGCGGGGTGTGGGCCGGGAAGTCCGTGACCAAGGCCCTCGCGAGCATGGCCAACGACTCGGTGGACAACGGCTGCACCGCGGCCGAGAACCTCGACGGCGACAACTACTTCTGTCAGCCCAAGTCCGGCGACCTCAACGCGGTCTTCAAGTCCGCCGCCGCGGCCCTGGTCCGCGGCACGCGACTGATCTCCCTCCCATAGCCAACCACACCGGGGGGCTTGCGACTGACCTCGGCTCGGGGGGGCCGGGGTCAGTCCGTTGTCCGGGTCAGTCCGCTGTCAGTCGTCGCAGATTGGCGGGCGCCGCGCGCAGCCAGCCACGCCAGGTTTCCAGCCGCACGACGTCCCACGGGTCCGCCCGTCGGTACAGCCAGGGGACGAACGCCCACAGGTAGATCAGGTAGTCCAGCCGGACCGGTCGCTCGCCGAACCCGAACAGCACCTGGAACTGGCGGATCGTCAGCGGGAGCAGGGCGAGGCTCAAGCAGCACCGACAACGCCAGGAAGATGAGCCCGTAGCGTCGACCCCCGGCCGACAGGATCGGCCAGTGGATGATCGGGATCCACTTCATCCAGGTCGCGAGCGCCCAGAGGAGTCCCGCGGTGCGCGGACCGGAGAACTGGGCGGCCCAGATCATCAGCGTGAGCTGGACGTTGATGTTGCCCGTATCGAGATTGGCGCCCAGCGGGAAGCCCAGGAACGCGACGATGACCGCCGTCGTGAGCGGTCGGCGGCGATACGCCCAGTGGAACGTCCAGAGCAGGAGGAGGATCGTCCCGCCGCGCCACACGAACCAGGCCACGTCCCACGGCAGCACCGCCCACGGCGCGAACAGCGGCAGCATCCAGGGCGCATAGACGTACGGCAGGAACGGCCCGGTGGGGTGGTACGGATCGCCCCCGTTGATCCACAGGCGGACGGCGGCCCAGTAGGCCCGGGCGTCCGCCCCGGCCGCCTCGCCCCGGGCGATCATCCCGGCCGCAAGCAGCGAGAACGTGATCGCCACGAGCACGATCGCGATGACCCGCCGCCGGTCGTGGAGGCGCGAGGCCTCGCGCCGGAGGGCCCGACGGAACACCCCGGCACGGCGCCGGGTGGGCGCCCCGATGACGTCGGTGAGGTCGACGATGACCCGGCCACGACCACGGGCGGTGCCCGGGACGGGGCGCAACTCAGGTGGGGACGGGGCGTCGGCCATCGCGCCGGCATTCTCGCACGCCGCCGCGTGCCCGCAGCCGAGGCCTCCGGCCGGTATCCTGTCGCGAGCACGTGGTACGCATTCGCGCGCCGCGTCCGGCAGCCCACGCCCAAGGCACGTACGCACCTTCCGGGAGCCCCAGACGCCCGTGACCGAAGGATCCGTCATCATCATCGGCGGCGCGGAGGACAAGGTCCGAGACCGCGTCATCCTGAGCCGATTCGCCGCGCTCGCGGGTGGCCGTGACGCCACGATCGCCGTCATCTCGACCGCGTCGTCCATGGGCCTCGAAGCCGGTGAGCGCTACAAGCAGGTCCTCGGCGAGCTCGGGGTGAGCCGGGTCAAGGCGGTCCACGCGGTGACCCGCGGTCAGGCCAACGACGAGGCGACCGCCCTCGCGATGCGCGATGCGACCGGCATCTTCATGACCGGCGGCAATCAGCTGCGCCTGTCGTCCACGATCGGTGGGACACGTCTCGCGGACGCGGTGCTGGACCGGTTCCGCCAGGGGGCCGTGGTCGCGGGCACGAGCGCCGGGGCGAGCGCGATGTCCAGCCACATGATCGCGTTCGGCGCGAGCGGCGCCACCCCAAAGCACCGGATGGCCCAGATCGCCGCAGGCCTGGGCGTGCTCCCCGGGGTCATCGTGGACCAGCACTTCCAGCAGCGGAACCGCCTCGGCCGGCTGCTCAGCCTGATCGCCCAGAACCCGTCCCTGCTCGGGCCTCGGCGTGGACGAGGACACCGCCGGCGTCGTCGGCCCCGACCACATCATGGAGGTCATCGGGCGCGGCTCGATCACGGTCGTCGACGGCGCCCGCTCCGAGACGGACGCCTGGGAGGTCCACGGCCATCGACCGCTGATGATCAGCGGGGTCGTGCTGCACTCGCTCCCGGCGGGCTATCAATTCGACCTGCGCCGTCGCGAGCGGGTCGTGACCCCGAATCTCCACGCGATCGCCGGCGGCGAGGCGGCATCGAGCTAGAGGCATCCGGGCCGTACACTGGCGACCACTCCGTGGACAGCGCAGGGAGGACAGCGTGACCGAGACGGCCGAACCGACCAAGTCCCGCGCCCGGTCGACGCGCGCCGGCAGGGCGACGCCGGCCGCCAGCGGACCGCTCCCGACCCTGCGGATCCTGGAGACCCGGGTCCTGCGCGGCCCCAACTACTGGGCTCGCGAACCGGTCATCCGGCTGCTCGTGGACCTCGGCGTCCTCGAGGACTTCCCGTCCACCAAGCTCCCCGGCTTCACGGACGCGCTCGTCGCCCTGATCCCGACGCTGGAGGACCACGCCTGCTCGCTGGGTCGCCGCGGCGGGTTCATCACGCGGCTTCGGGACGGCACGTGGGTGGGCCACATCGCCGAGCACGTCGCGCTCGAGTTCCAGAACCTCGCGGGCACGGATGTCCGCCACGGCAAGACACGCGCCGCCGGCCAGCACGGCCAGTACAACTGCATCTACGAGTACCGCGAGGAGGCCGTCGGGCTCGAGGCGGGGCGGATGGCGATCGCCCTCGTCAACCACCTGGTCGCGCCCGACGATCCCGAGGTCTTCTTCGACTTCGCCCCCGAGCTGGAGCGGCTGATCCGCCTGGCCGAGCGCCAGGCCTTCGGACCGTCCACGCAGGCCCTGATCGACGAGGCGGTCAGCCGCGATATCCCGTTCATCCGCCTGGACCGCCACTCGCTGGTCCAGTTCGGGCACGGTGTCCACCAGCAGCGGATCCGCGCGACGATGACGTCGAAGACCTCGGCGATCGGGGTCGATGTCGCGTCGGACAAGAGCCTGACCAACCGATTGCTCGACTCGGCCGGCCTGCCGGTCCCGCGCGCCGACGTCGTCACCACCGAGGAGGAGGCGTCGACCGTCGCCCGTCGGCTCGGCTACCCGGTCGTGCTCAAGCCGCTCGATGGCAACCACGGCCGCGGCGTCCACCTGGACCTGCGCAGCGACGAATCGGTGCGGGCGGCGTTCCACGGCGCGCTGTCGCAGAGCCGCAGCGGCGACGTCGTCGTCGAGACCTACGTGGCCGGCAACGACTATCGCTGCCTCGTCATCGGCGGGAAGGTCGCGGCGATCGCCGAACGTGTCCCGGCCAGCGTCACCGGGGACGGGGCACGCACCATCCGCCAACTCGTGGATGTCGCGAACAGCGATCCGCGGCGCGGTATCGGACACGAGAAGGTGCTGACCCGGATCAAGGTGGATGAGGCAGCCGAGGAACTGGTTCGCGCGCAGGGCTTCGCGCTCGACGACGTCCTGCCCGCGGGGACCTGGGTCAAGCTCGCCCTCACCGGCAACATGTCGACCGGCGGCACGTCGATCGACCGGACGATCGAGGCCCACCCCGACAACGTCGAGATCGCCGAGACGGCGGCCCGGATCGTGGGCCTGGACGTCGCGGGCATCGACTTCATCTGTCCGGACATCGCGACCCCCGTCCGCGAGACCGGCGGCGCCATCGTCGAGGTCAACGCGGCACCCGGGTTCCGGATGCACACCCACCCGACCGAGGGCGAGCCGCAGTACGTGGCCCGGCCGGTCATCGATTCGCTGTTCCCGGCTGGGTCATCGGCCCGGATCCCGATCATCGCGGTCACCGGGACGAACGGGAAGACCACGACGGTCCGGATGATCGCCCACATCCTCAAGCTCATGGGTCGGCGGGTCGGGATGACGTCCACGGACGGCATCGTGGTCGATGGCCGGCTCATCAAGAAGGGCGACATGTCCGGGCCGAAGTCGGCCCAGATGGTGCTCCAGAACCCGACCGTGGATACGGCCGTGTTCGAGGTGGCCCGCGGCGGCATCCTGCGCGAGGGCCTCGGCTATGACCGCAACGACGTGGCCGTGGTGACCAACGTCACGGGCGACCACCTGGGGCTCGGTGGGATCGACTCCCTGGGCCAGCTCGCGAACGTCAAGGGTGTGGTCGTGGAGGCCGTACCGCGCTCCGGGACCGCGGTGCTCAACGCCGACGATTCGCACGTCTATCGGATGGGTCGGCATTGCGCCGGGCGGGTCGTGCTGTTCAGCATGGCGACCGAGAAGGGCGAGGACGGCTTCGACCGGATCGATGGGCACACATCGCGCGGCAACGCGGCCTTCTGCCTGGAATCCCGGCCCGACGGCGAGCTCATCGTGCTGCGCCTGGGTTCGCGGACCATGCCCGTGCTGTACACGCACCTGATCCCGGCCACGTTCGGTGGGCGGGCGCGGATGAATGTGGCGAATGCCCTGGGGGCCGCAGCCGCCGCCTGGGCCGCCGGCGCGCACCTGCACGACATCCGCCAGGGTCTGCGGACGTTCTCGACGTCGTTCTTCCAGGCGCCCGGTCGGCTGAACCTGCTCGACGTCGGCGGCGTGCGCGTCGTCATCGACTACTGCCACAACGTCGATGGGATGCGGCAGCTGGCCGACTTCGTCGAGCGGATGATGGTCGAGACCCCGACCAAGGCCGGCAAGATCGGTTCGAAGTCGGCACCCGTCCGGTCCGGGCGGGCCATCGGGGTGCTCGGCATCCCGGGCGACCGGCGCAACGAGGACCAGCGCGAGTACGGGGCGATCGCCGCGACCGCGTTCGACGAGGTCATCGTGCGCGAGGACAAGCACCTGCGCGGTCGACCGGCGGGGGAGTCGGCGGGGAACGTGATCGAGGGCGTGCGCGGCGCCAAGGCCGCCGGTCACGCCCGGGCCACGCGGGCCGACAAGGTGCTCGACGAGATGACCGCCGTGCGGACGGCCCTGCGGCGCGCGATCCCAGGCGATCTCGTGGTCTGCTGCGTGGACGACGCGATCGGCGTCTATCGCGAGGCGATGGCCGCCGCCGGGACGACGCGCGGCGGGACGGCCTTCGCGGATCCCGGGGAGCTCGAGGCGCCCGAAGGGTAGGGGAGTCGTCCGCCGCGCAGGCAGGGCGTCGCCGGCCGCAGCCGCTCGAGGTCATGGCTTGGAGCCATCGATCGCGACCGAGGGCGTCGACGTAGGCCCGTCGAGCGACTTCGATCCGGAATCGATGGCGCGCAGCCGTGGACGGCTCGATCGACGGGATCGTCGCTACTGCGCGGAGCCGGCATCAGGCGGCCGCTGCGTCGATCGGCGCCGTGTCGTGGGTCGCAGTGACGGGACGTTCGTAGAGGCGCAGGCACTCGTTCGTCGCGAACCAGCGGAACATCCGCTGGTCGGTCGCGGAGAAGCCATCGGCCACGGCGCTGGTAGAGATGATCTCTGGCCGCTCCACCGCCACGGTCCGGCCTTCCGTCACGATCTCGGCGGCGCCGGCGGCGAGGACATTGCGCACCCACTGGGTCCGCGATCCGTAGGGCAGTGCGACGAGGAACCCATCGCCGTCGGCCAGGATCCCTACCGGAGTCTCGTAGGCGTTCCCGGTGCGACGGCCGCGGTGGCGGATGATCCCGGCGTACGCGCCCGGTTCACCGGCCCGGCGCAGCTGGAGCGGATTGAGGACCGTCCGCTGCAAGCAGATCAAGGGCGCGAACAGGAGACGGGACTTGCGGCGCATGCCGACGACGAAGGCCAAGGCCAGGGCGGCGACCGCCGCGCCCACGGCGACGGCGACGATGAGGATGGTCTCGAACACGGCTCGACTCCTACGATTACATTGTAAGCCTGACGCGGACCATGCTAGGCTTACAATGTAATCCTGTCAAGCCGGAGAGTGGACATGCCGACCCGATCGACGCGCCGCGAGCGCCTCAGCGGCGAGCGGATCCTCGATGCCGCCGTCGAGCTTGCTGATCGCGAGGGGATCGCCGCGGTCACGATGCGCCGGCTCGGCCAGGTCCTGGGCGTCGAAGCGATGTCGCTGTACAAGCACATCGCCGACAAGGATGCGGTCCTTGCCGGGATCGCGGATCGAGTCGCGGGGGAGTTTGCCCTGCCAGCCGCTGACGACGACTGGCGCACGACGATCCGCGACACCTCGATCGCGGCTTACGCCGTCCTCCTCCGACATCCCTGGGCAGGCCCCCTCCTCGAGTCGATCCTCGAGCCGGGTCCAGCACGCCTCGCTTATCTCGATGCCGTGGTCGGGGTCCTGCGGGGCGCCGGCTTCTCGCTACCCGATGTGGCCCACGCCTTCGGTGCGCTCGACAGCCATCTGTATGGGTTCACGATGCAGATTGCCAGCTGGCCGTTCGACCCTGACGACTATGCGGAGGTGGCGGCGGCAGCGGCCGACACGCTCGACATCGAGCGTTACCCCAATCTGGCGGCGATGGCCACGATGGTCGCGACGACCGGGCAGGGCGTCCCGCTCGACTACACCTTCGGGCTCGACCTGCTGCTCGATGGCCTCGAGCGTCGGCTCGGGCGGTGAACGCTACCTCGGCATGTTCGCCTGGACGGTCCGCACGATGAACACGATGATCAGCAGCGAGAGGATGATGAGCACGAGACCGGCAGCCATCTCCACGGGGCGTTCTCCCTCCGACCAGGGCCTGCCGGACCATCCGACCGGTCCGCCGCGCATCATGCGCGCCCGCGAGCTCGTCGACAAGGCGGTTTCGCACGTGACGACGCTCAATGCCGCCGCGGCCGCTCCTGCAATCGGGGCACGAGGGTCGTGAGCTCGGTCGTGACGTCGACCGCTCGCGCCCCCAGGTCGTCGAGCAACTGGAACACGCCGTCGCGTTCCTCGTGGCACATGAGCACGATGACCCGCGGCGAATCGGGGCCCCGGCCAACCAGCTCGGCCCGCAGGGCGACCGTCTCGGACTCGTAGATCGGGACATCGCCGGCGTCCATGCCCCCGGCGGTCACGCCGGCCAGCAATTCCCCGATGACGGCGGCCTCGGTCCGGCCGCGCAGGTACTTGCGGGTCTCCTTGATGACGACCCGCTGCGCCCGTTGCGCGGCGATCCGACCGATCCCGCGCAGGGTGTCGTCCGGTCGATCGCCGGCGGTGCCGATGATCGCGGTGACCGGTGCCGCCCGGCCGGCAGCGCCCGCGGCGAGCCCTTCGGCGACGTCGAGCACGGCCGACACACCCGCCTCGTTGTGCGCGAAGTCCACGATCACGAGCCGGGATCCCAGCCGGAACAGGTTGAGGCGCCCCGGGGAGCGTTCCGCCGAGGGCCGGAAGTCGAGCAGGCCATCGCGGACCTGGTCGATCGTGGCGCCGAGTCCGCGGGCGCCACCGGCCGCAGCCAGGGCGTTGGCCACGTTGTGCCGGGCGAGTCCCCCGATGGTGATCGGGACGCGACCGATCTCCACGACCGAGGTCGACGATGAGCCCTCGACCTCGGTCAGCCAGCCACGCCGGACGACATACGCGCGCCCGCCGCGGGCCACGTGCCGCTGGACCGCCGCCGACCCGTCGTTGCCGTCCAGCGAGAAGAACGCGACGCGCCCCCGCACGCGCCGGCTGACCGCGGCCACGAGCGGGTCGTCGCCATTGAGCACGACCCAGCCATCGGGCTTGGTCACCCGACACACGGTCGCCTTCACCTCGGCGAGCTCGGGCAGCGTGTGGATGCCCTGCAGGTCCAGGTGATCGGACGAGACGTTGGTCAGCACCGAGGCGTCGTTCGACTCGTAGCCCATCCCGCGCAGGACGATGCCGCCGCGCGCGGTCTCGAGGACGGCCACGTCGATGTCGGAGCGGGCCAGGATCTGGTGCGCGCCGCCGGGACCGGTCCAGTCGCCGGGATCGACCATCCGCTCGTCCACGAGGACGCCGTCCGAGGTGGTCGTGCCGACATGCCGGCCCGCGGCAAGGAGGATGTGGGTGATCAGACGGGTCACGGTCGACTTGCCGTTGGTCCCCGAGATCGAGACGACCGGGATGCGCCGGTCGGCGTCGCGGATCCACGTCGGGGGCGACGTCCGGGCGGACGCGATGCGCTCCGTCCAGCGCGTCACGAGCCGCTCCTGGGCACCGGTCAGCTGGGCGGTCCGCGATGGCGAGACGTCGCGCTCGGCGAGGGCAAGGGCGGCCTCGGCGAGCGTGCGTGCCCGCTCCTCACCGGACCACGGGAACGTCACGATCCAGTGCCCGGGATCCGATGAGCGGTGGACGACCAGCCCGGCGCGTCCCTCGCCATGGTCGGCTCGCAGGCGGCGGACCCACGCCGCGACCGCTGCGATGGGGTCCGGCCAGTCCCGTGCCGGGACCGCCGCGCCCAGGTGGACGAGCGCATAGCGAGCCGGTTCCCGCTGGCCGTACCAGGTCCGGCGACGGCCGACGGCCAACTCGACCTTGACCACCGGCTCCAGCCGGTAGACGTTGGGTCCCTCGAGCAGGCGGATCTCGACCAGTCGCACGGTCCCGGCAGGATAGCAACCCGGGCGCGCCGTAAACTGGCCGCCACGATGACCATCGAGACGACCGCCGACCGCGAGCTCGAGGCCCTGCGGACCTTCATCGGCAACGACCTGTCCGAGTACCTCGACGATCTCGAGCACCTCGTCAACATCGATTGCGGCTCATACACCCCCGAGGGGGTCAACGAGGTCGCCCGCTGGGTCGCCTCGTTCCTGTCCGAGCTGGGCGCCGACATCGACCTGCGCCCGGATCCGGAAGGGCGCTTCGGCAACACGGTCGTGGCCACGTTCCGTGGCGCCCTTCACGGCCCGCGGGTCCTGCTCATCGGGCACATGGACACCGTGTTCGACCCCGGGACCGTGGCCGAGCGGCCGTACCGCGTCGACGAGGGCATCGCCTACGGGCCGGGCGTCACCGACATGAAGTCGGGGCTCCTCGCCGGGTTATATGCCCTCAAGGCCATCACGTCCGAGCTCGGCGGCCTGCCATTCGAGCGGCTCGTCTTCATCGCGAACCCCGACGAGGAGGTCGGCTCCCCGAGCTCCAGCGTGCACATCCGCGAGGCCGCCGCGGACATGGATGCGTGCCTGGTCCTCGAATGTGCCCGCGCCAACGGCGACATCGTGAGTGCCCGCAAGGGCATCCTCGATACCCGCCTGACCGTCCACGGTCGGGCCGCGCATGCGGGCGTGGAACCCGAGAAGGGGCGCAGTGCCATCCTGGAAGCCGCCCGGCTCGTGGGCGACCTCCACGCGCTCAACGGTCGCTGGCCAGGTGTGACCGTGAACGTCGGGGTCGATCCGTGGCGGCACGCGGCCCAATGTCGTGGCGGAACGATGCGACCTGGAGGTCGATGTCCGGTCTGTCACCGCGGACGGCCTGGCGGTCGCGGAAGCGGCGGTTCGCGAGGTCGTGGCCGCGACCGAGGTCGCCGACACGACCATCGACGCGCACGTCATGGTCGCGTGGCAGCCGATGGAGAAGCTGGCCCGGAGCGGTCGGCTCGTCGAGCACGCCCAGGCGATCGCGGACCGGCTCGGGTTCACGGTGCAACGACACCGCGACCGGGGGTGCGTCGGACGCCAACACGACCTCGGGGATGGGCGTGCCATCGCTCGACGGCCTCGGGCCGATCGGCGGCAACGACCACGCGCCCGCCGAGTACCTCGAGGTCGATTCCATCGTGCCGCGGACGACGCTCGTAGCCGGGCTGCTCCTGGCGATCGCGCGCGATCCCGAGGTCCTGGCGTGGCGTGCCGACGATCCGCGGTTCACGCCGGTCGCCGGCCGGACGTCGGAGCGAGAGCCGTGAGTGACGGGACGCCGCCCGCCGGGCGCCGGCGGATCTCGTCCGGCGGTCCGTGGGAGTCGCGTGCCGGCTACAGCCGGGCGATCGCCGTCGGGGACGCCTGCTGGGTGGCCGGCACCTCCGGACGCCGGTCCGGACGGGACGTCGCAACATCCCGGTGACGTCGCGGCGCAGGCCCGGGCCGTCTTCGCGATCATCGAGCGCGCCCTCGGCGAGGCCGGCTTCGCCCTCGCCGAGATCGTCCGGACCCGGATGTACATCACGGACCCGGCCGATGCCGAAGCGCTCCTCGCGGTCCACGGCGCGCTGTTCGGGGAGATCCGACCGGTCGCGACGCTGATCGTGGTCGCCGGCCTGCTGCATCCGAGTCTGCTCGTCGAGATCGAGGCCGAGGCGCACCGCGGATCGGCTAGGGCGAGGGCCGCAACCCGGTCCAGGCGCCCGAAACCGGCGCCCCGCCGCCCCGCCGCCCCGCCGCCGAGCCCGAACTTCCGTCCCAGTCGCGTGGTGAATCTCGTGCAAGCTCTGGCGGCAATCACCTTGCGCCCGAGTCGCGTGGTGACTGGCGCGCAAGAAGATGGCCCGGATCCAGGGTCATCGAGCCCCAGGAGCGTGTCCAGGATTCACACGGGGACTCAGGCGGAAGATGACCGGGCCGCGAGGCGCCGGACGTTGCTGGCATCGGCCACGGCGAGGCGCGCGCCACGTCCGCGATGGCCTGGCTCGCGACGCTCCGGTTCGTGACGGCCGCTCGCGACGGTCCGCACGCGACGCCCGCTCGCGCCCCCCGACCGGGCTCTCCCTAGACGGGAGCGCGGCCAACCCGTCGCGCGTGCGACCGCGACGAGCGCGACCGCGACGAGCAGGCCGAGCAGCAGGTTGCGCTTCCAGGCGACGACGACCAGGCACGCCGTCACCGCGAGCGCCTCGATGCCGAGGTGAAGGATCGGTCTCCCGTTCGGGTCCTGGCCACGAACACATCGACCGCCGCGATCGCCGTCAGCACGGCGGGTCCCACGAGCTGGAGGTAGTCGAGCGCGGCCTTCGGCAGACGGTCCATGCCGGGCGTCAGCAGGCCCAGCGCCCGCGATGGGTAGGTGACGGCGAACATCAGCACCGCGAGCAGGACGAGGTCCGTGCTCATGGGGGACCCGTCTCGCCGGCTGACCGCTCGAGGTCCTCGAGGTGGGTTCCCGGCATCGCGTAGCGCTCGGCCGAGGCGGGCGTCCCGAGCGGCGCGGTCTCATGGGCCGTCCCCGTCGGGACCAGCAGCCCGACCGCCGGCCCCACCAGGCCGCCCGCGATGATGCCGATCGACGGGTCACGAGCGAGTGCCACCGCGACGCCGACACCGGCCCCGACGACGGCCGCGACGAGCTCGCGCCGGCCGGTCGATGAGACCGACGGCGAGGCCGATCATCGCGGCCGGGAAGATGACGTCGATGCCGAACCGCGCCGGGTCCGGGACCTGGCCTCCCAGCACCACCCCGGCGAGCGTGGCCAGGTTCCACGGGATGAACGTCGAGACGATGGCCGCCGATCCAGTAGCCCGCGTTCGTCGGTCCGTCCGATGCGCCGGAAGTGCCCGATCGAGAGGGCGAACGCCTCGTCCGTGAGCAGGTGCGCCATGACCGCCCGCCGGCGGACACGGCACGCCCCGCAACCATGGGGCGAGCGACGCCGAGTAGAGCAGGTGGCGGGCGTTGAGCAGGCGCGTCAGGAGCAGGATCACGCCCGGCCACGCCAGGCCGCTCGCCACGTAGCCGACCGCCGCGAACTGGGACGGCCCCGGCGAACACGATCATGCTCATCGCCATCGCCTCGACCGGGGAGAAGCCCGCGTCGCGCGCGGAGAGCCCGATAGACGAACCCGAAGCCCATCGCCGAGACGGCGATGCCGAGCGACTCGCTGACGAGCCGCCGTCGGCTGGCGGCAAGCGCCGGGGATCGTCGGGTGGCGGCTGCGCCGCTCAGCGCAGGAACGTCTTGGCGCAGGTGCCGTCGCAGACCACGAAGACCGCGTGCTTCTCCGCGGCATAGCCGGCGGCGTGCAGCAACCCCGGGCAACCCGTCGTGGGGCACTTCCAGACCCACCAGCGCTCGTTGGCGTCGAGCGGGGTCGACTCCGCGGCGAGCGTGCCGGCCAGCGCCTTCGCGCTCCGCGACGAGACGGGCGACGGTCGTGGCGCGATCGGCCTCGGTCTCGCTGGAGTACGGGTAGTTCTGGCTGACGTTCGAGGTCACGGGCTCCTCCGATCGGCTCGCGCTCGGGCGACGACGAGACCGGTGGCGGCGTCGTGTGAGCGCTGCCTGCCACCGGTCGTCCGAGTATCGCATATGACGCCGGCCGGACCGCTCACCAGATCGCGGGCAGGCCGGCACTGCGTGGATCGGTCGCGGCCGCCAGGGACCCGCCGTCGGGGGCCGCGGTACCGCCGTCCACGAGTTCGATCGCGTGGTCGTGGCCCAGGTCGTCGTCGAATGGTCCGGTCGGGACCAGGTGGTGCCCGGAGCCGCGAGTCGACGGCGCGACCCCGGGTCCGTGGCGCGGTTCGAGATGGACGTCGCGTCGGCGGGCTGGAAATGGTCGGACGGTTCCACGAACCAGCGCGGAGCCGCGACCGCGGTGCGGACGTCGACGCCCGCCATCGACGACGGCGCTGACGATCTGGGCGTGGATCTGGGGCTGGGCGTCGCCGCCCATCGAACCCGACCACGATCCACGGGCGGTGATCCGCGGCCGTCGCCGGGTCCCGGAACAGCATCCCGGGGAGCAACGTGTGGAGCGTCCGCTTGCGCGGCTCCAGCACGTTGGGATGGTCCGGGTCCAGGCTGAAGTACGAGCCCCGGTTCTGGTAGTGGATGCCGGTCGCCGGGTCCACGACACCGGACCCGAAGCCGAGATAGTTCGACTCGATGAGGCTGACGGCGTTGCCCTGCGGCGTCGACGTCGGCGAGGTAGATCGTGCCGCCACCACCGATCGGGTTCGTGGCGGCCGGTCGGGACGGCCGCTCGCTCCGGGTCGATGCGGCCGGCGAGGTCGGCGAGGTGCGCGGGGTCGAGCAGCAGATCGCACCGGCACCTCGCGGAACGTCGGGTCGGTGACGTACCGATCGCGATCGGCCATCGCGAGCTTGGCCGCCTCGAGGCCGGCGTGGACCCAGTCGCATCGGTGACGCCGTCGGGCCCGAACGCCGCCGGCCGGGTGCTTCCAGGGTCGCGCGAGGATGCCGAGCAATTCGAGCGCGACGACGCCCGGAGCTGTTGGGCGGATGGGTCGTGACCCGGTCGTCCCGCGATAGTCGATCGCGATCGGCTCGTCCCAGGTCGAGATGTGCGCTTCGAGGTCGGCGACGGTGATCGGCGAGCCGGCCGCGGCGAGGCCAGCTGCCTGATGGGCGCCCAGGTCGCCCTCGTAGAACGCATCGAAGCCATCCCGGGCCAGGGTCTCGAGGGTCGCGGCGAGCGCCGGGAGTCGGACTCGCTCACCCGGCTCGCCAGGTCGGCCGTGGGGACGGTAGACAGCGAAGAAGCCCGCCCCGGGGGCCGCGGGCAGGTTCGCCTCGACCATGCGTCGCGCCGGCTTCCACCTTGGCAGCGAACCCAGTCCAGCTCGCGAACCCCTCACGAGCGAGCTCGATGGCCGGGGCCAGGATCGCGTCGCGCGACAGCCGGCCGTGGCGAGCGTGGGCGTCGCCCCACGAGCGGACCGCGCCCGGCACCGTGATCGACAGCGGTCCGTGCCGCGGCAGGGCGGTCAGCCCGCGTGCGCGCAGGGCGGCCGCGTCCGCAGCAGCAGCCGCCCGTCCCGAGCCGTTCAGGGCGGTCTGGGTGCCCGTCGCTTCGTCCCAGATGAGCCAGAACGCGTCGCCGCCCAGGCCGCAGCTCCCCGGCATGACCACCGCGAGGACCGCGTTCGTCGCGATGGCCGCATCCACCGCGGAACCACCCAGCCGCAGGACGTGGAGGCCGGCGGCGCTCGCGAGGTGGTGCGGCGCGACGACCGCGCCGTGGGTGCCGCGCGCGAGTGGGACCGGGGTCCACGGCCGGCTCGCCTCATCGTCGCGCTCGGGCGTCGTCCGCCGGGTCCGCGGTGTCCGTCACGCACCCGCCTCGCGGGCGCTCGCCGTCGGGACGATGCCCAGGCTCTCCTCGTCGCGGCGCAGGTGGGCCAGCGGGAGCATCGCGACCGCCAGCAGGACCGCCGTCGCGATGAGCATGCCGTCGATGCCGCGCGCGGTCCGCCGCCAGCCCGCCGATGAGCGCGCCGATGATCTGGCCGATCGCCAGGAACACGGAGTAGAGGCCCATGATCGCGCCGCGGTCGTTGGGAAAGCGCTCGGAGATGTCGGCGAGCAGGCCAAGCGCGGCCGGGGTCGCCCCCGCGAGCACGAACAGCCCGAACGCGGCCGCGATCGCGGCGGCCAGCGGCAGGATCAGGGTCGTGCCGTCGGCGTGATTGATCACGAGTCCCGCGGCCACGAGCACGCCGCCACCCAGGATCCCGTACAGGATGATCGTCGTCCGCCGCAGGTTGCGGAATCGATTGCCCCAGTAGATGAGGCCCGCGCCGAAGATCAGCCCGATGACGACGGCCGCCCCGGAGATCTGGACCGCGGTGAAGCCGCGCATCAGGGCCTGGTCGGGGAAGTCGGGATTGGCCTGGGCGAACTGGAAGATGGACTGGCTGAACCACAGCCCGATCGACGCGTTCACGGCGATCCACGTCGGGGCCAGCAGCCAGACGTGGGCGCTGCGCAACAGGTCGAAGTAGCGCGACATGCCGACATGCGGCGCATGGATCCGGGCGCCTTCGCCGGCCGGGTCCTTGACCATCCAGAAGATCAGGAACGACACGCCGTAGACGAGGGCGTTGAGGATGAAGCCCCAGGGACCGACCGCCGCGAACAGCAGCGGCGCGAGGGCGAAACCGGCGCCCAGGCCCAGCAGCGTCGCTCCCTCGAACCGGGCGGACGCCTTGCCGCGCAGGCCCGCGTCGCCGGCCGTGACGATGGCGATGAACCCCAGGATGGAAGGGACGCTCGCCGCCGTGGAAGCGCCCTCCAGGATCCGGGTGACGCCCAGGACCGCGAGGCTCCCGACGAGGGGTCCCAGGAGCACGGCCAGCGGCCCCGGCAGCCCGAGGTCGGCCGTGAACGCGGTGAGGATCACCGCGACCGCCCCGAAGATCGGGCCGTAGAGCATCACCCGGTGGTGGCCGCGGCGGTCCGAGAGCACGCCGAAATATGGCGAGAGGACGAGCTCGGCGACGTAGAACAACGCGCTGAACACACCGACGACGAGCGGGCTCACCCGTTCTCCGCCGTACAACGGCAGCGCGGCGAGGTACGCCCCGAGCATCGCCCCGGTGAGGCCGGTGCTGAAACGGAGCGTGAAGGTCCCGGCCAGGACGGCCCAGAGCGATCGATCCATGCCCGGCGAAGGGTAACGGCTCGGGCCGACGCGACGCGACGCGACCCGTCCGCGCCACGCGTCGCCGCCCCCTTGCGCGTCGCGCCACGCGCCATCGCGCGGGCGGACCGTTCCCGTGCTGGACCCGACCCGTATCATGCCCGCAACGCAACGCCCGCCGGGCGAGCCCTCCGGGAGGCCACTCTTGAGTCGCGTCGCGATCTTCACCGATTCCGCCTCGGACATGGACCCCGCGGAGGCCGCCGAGCTGGGCATCTCGATCGTGCCCCTCCTCGTGACCTTCGGCAGCGAGAGCTTCAAGGCCGGCGTGGAACTCTCGACCGCCGACTTCTGGACGCGCATGACCGCTCCCGATGCCCCCTTCCCGACGACCGCCGCGTCGTCACCCGGGGACTTCAAGATGGCGTACGAGGCGGCCTTCGCCGCGGGTGCCGAGGCCATCGTGTCCATCCACGTGGCCGGCACCCTCTCGGGCACCATCAAGAGCGCCCAGATCGCCCGCGACATGCTGCCCGACCGCGAGATCCATGTCGTGGATTCGCTCGGCGCGTCGATGGCCGAGGGGATCCTGTGCCGGATGGGCGTCGAGATGGCCGACGACGACCGCTCCGCGGCGGACATCGCCGAGACGCTCCAGGAACGAGCCGGCGACGTGACGATCTACCTGACCCTCGACACGCTCGAATACCTCAAGAAGGGCGGCCGGATCAGCGGTGCCCAGGCTGCCATCGGCACCCTGCTCTCGGTCAAGCCCATCATCAAGGTCGAGGACGGCCTGGTCGAGACGGTCGAGCGCGTACGGACCCGCGGCAAGGCGCGCGACCGGATGGTGGAGCTCGTGACCGCGCGGCCGATCGAGCGGCTGTCCGTGCTCCACACGATGGCCCCCGACGTCGAGGCGTTTCGGCAGGACATGCTTTCACGCCTGCCCGACCTCGATCCGGGATCGGTGTCGATCGAGCTCGTCGGCGCCTCGGTCGGCCCGCATCTGGGGCCGGGCTGCATCGGCGTCGTCGCGATGTATCGCCCGACCTGATCGACCCTCGGCAAGGGCCATCCGACCCGTTCGGCAGGCACCCACCAGACCCAAGAACGTTGCGTCAGGGTTGCGATAACCTTGCCGACCGGTACCATCGTGCGGGCGACGAACCCCGACCTCGGGCTATACTCGGAGTCGCTGATGAGACGCACATCGACGGACCGGCGCTCGCGTATACGCCGGCTCGATGCGCCCCGTGGGGTCGTCCGGGAGACGACCCACACCGACGAGGTGGTCCAGGAGGGCCGCCCGACACGGAGGATCATCCTTCCATGACCACCGAACACGCTGCTGCCCAGATCAATGCCTGGGAAGTGGCGCAACAGCAGTTCGACCTGGCCGCCGAGCGGCTGAATCTGGACCCGGGCATGCGTCTGGTCCTGCGTGAGCCGCGGCGCGAATTCACGGTCCATTTCCCGGTCCACATGGATGACGGGACCGTCGCGGTCTTCACCGGCTACCGCGTCCAGCACAACCTGGGCCGCGGGCCGGCCAAGGGCGGCATCCGCTACCACCAGGACGTCTCGCTCGACGAGGTCAAGGCCCTCGCGATGTGGATGACCTGGAAGTGCGCGGTCGTCGGGATCCCCTACGGCGGCGGCAAGGGCGGCGTCATCGTCGATCCCAAGAAGCTCAGTCAGAAGGAACTGGAGGGCCTGACCCGCCGGTTCTTCACCGAGATCGAGGTCCTGGTCGGTCCCGAGAAGGACATCCCGGCGCCGGACGTCAACACCAACGCCCAGATCATGGCCTGGATGATGGACACGTACTCCATGCATGCCGGCTATACGGTCCCGGGCGTCGTCACGGGCAAGCCCATCAGCCTGGGCGGCTCCGAGGGCCGCACCGAGGCCACGGCCCGCGGCACGGTGTTCTGCATCGTCGAGGCGGCCCGCCATCTCGGGATCGAACTGCCGAAGGCCCGGGTCGCGATCCAGGGCTTCGGCAACGCCGGGTCCATCGCGGCGCGGCTCATCTGCGACGAGGGCGCGACCGTCGTCGCCGTGTCCGACTCCACCGGTGGCATCCACGCCCCGGGCGGCCTCGACATCGGACGGGTCACGGCCTGGAAGCAGGAGCACGGCACCGTCCAGGGCTTCCCGGGCTCCACGGACATCACGAACCCCGAGGTGCTGGAGGTCGACTGCGACATCCTCATCCCGGCCGCGCTCGAGAACCAGATCACGGCCCACAACGCCGGCAACATCAAGGCCCGCCTGATCGCCGAGGCCGCCAACGGCCCGACGACCCCCGAAGCCGACGCGATCATGTTCAAGAACGGCAAGTTCATGGTGCCGGACATCCTGTGCAACGCCGGCGGCGTGACGGTCAGCTACTTCGAATGGGTCCAGGACCTCAACCGCGACCACTGGAGCGAGTCCGTCGTCAACGCGAAGCTCAAGGAGATCATGGTCAAGGCCTTCTCCGAGGTCCTCGCCGTGGCGCGCCGCGAGCAGTGCAACATGCGCACCGCCGCCTATCTGCTGGCGGTCAAGCGTGTCGCGGACGCGATGGAGCTGCGCGGCCTGTACCCGTAAGCCGCATCCCACGGCACACAGCGCGAAGCCCCGGCCGGGTCCCATCGGCCGGGGCTTCGTCGTGCGCCGGCGGTCAAGCCTCGATGGGATGACCGGCGATCGCGCGGCGGAGGTTCGTCATGACCGGGCGTCCTCCCGGCGCAGGACGAGTCCGACGCCGGCGAGCGTGATGAGCGTGGCGACGGTGATCTGTACCCAGCTGACCGCGCCGGGCTGACCGGCGGCGAACGCCAGGCCGATCGATCCGAGGATCAGTGCGGGGACGAGGGGCCAGGGGTGGACGATCCGTGGCGACGCGATGAGCCCAAGGACCCACACGGCCAGGAAACCGCCCGCGAACGAGAGGAAGAGGACGGCCGGTGTCAGGGCCGGTCCGAACGTGCCGTTGGTGATGAACAGGACGGCGGTGCCCAGGCCGCCCGTGATGCCGGCCGGGATGGCGTACCCGTACTCCCGCGTGAGCGCGAAGCCGGTCAGACAGGTCAGGCTGATGGCGAGGAGCGTGTAGGTGTCGAACGCGGGGACGACGAAGCCGGTGGCGAGGATCCCACCGATGACGAGCAGGACGATGCCGAGCAGGCGCCGTTCGGGCACGATGCCCTCGACGCGGGGCCGACGATCGCGGGTGGCGGAGGTGGTGGCGCTGGCGGACATGGCGAGCCTTCCTTTCGATCGGGTGGGTTGGTTGTGATACAGTGGTGCTGTAATAACCTGAACTATCATGGAATGAAATGAACGACGCTATCGTCAAACGTCCATATCGCTCGCCGCTTCGCGCGGCGCAGGCCGAGGCGACCCGGCAGCGCATCCTCGACGCGGGGCTCGAGCTCTTCGCGGAATACGGCTACCCCGCGACGTCCGTGAGCCAGATCGCGGCGGCCGCGGGGGTGTCGACCGAGACCATCTACGCGTCGGTCGGATCGAAGCGCGGCATCATCGACGCGCTCCTCGAGCAGATCAGCCTCCAGCGCGTCGGCGAGCGGGCGGCCGAGGAGATGGCCGCGCTCGGCGGTACGCCGCGCGCCACCATCGCGGTGATCGCCGATCAGGTCACCCGGTTCTGGGTGGAGCACGGCACGCTCGTGGGCGTGCTCCGCCATGGCATCGGCGACCCGGAGATCGGTGAGGCGTGGCTCGCGCGCCAGGCTGGCCGGCGGGAGTTGCTGCGTTCGTTCCTCGCCACGTGGCCGGCCGGCTCCCTGCGCGCGGGCCTCGATCTGGACCAGGCCACGGACGTCGCCTGGACGTTGTCGTCGGACCAGGTCTACTCGCTGCTCGTGGAGCTTCGTGGCTGGAGCGTCGACGACTACCGCACGTGGACGCGCGAGACGCTGGAGCGCGAGCTGCTCGCCGGGCCGACGGGATGAGCCGGCTGCTGGAGCGCGCCGATTCGATGCTCCTCGTGATCGATGCGCAGTCGGCGTTCTATGGCGACGCCCCGGACGCCGGTGGCGCCCCCGGCGGCGAGCGCCCCGAACTACGCGGTCCACTCGACCGCGTCGCCTGGCTGGCCGGCGTGGCCGCCGCGCTCGACATCCCGGCGGTCGTGACCGAGGAGGACGCGGCCCGCAATGGCCCGACCGCCGCTCGGATCATGGCTGCCCTCCCAGACGCCACGCCGGTCTTCGCGAAGGTCGTGTTCGGTGCCGCCGACCAGCCAGATATCCTCGCCGCCATCACGACCGTCGGGCGGCGGACCGCCGTGCTCGTCGGGCTCGAGACCGACGTCTGCGTCGCCCACACCGGCCTCGGACTCCTCGATCGCGGGTTCCGGGTCGTGGTGGTGGAGGACGCGACGTATGCGCCGGGTCCGATGCACGACGCCGGCCTGCGCCGACTCGCTGCGGCCGGTGCCGAGATCGTCCACGCCAAGGGCGTGTATTACGAATGGATCCGCACCCTCGAGGCCGCGCGCGCCTTCGAGCGCGATCACCCGGAGCTCGCCGATCCGCCAGGCTTCGACCTCTAGGGCCGGTGCGTCAACGGTCGTCCGTGCCGCCGACCGCCCTCCACATCGCGGTGACCTGGGCGCCGTCGTGGACGGCCTCGAAGCCGCCGATGCGCACGAACCCGGCGCGAGCGTATCGATGGTCGTTGGCCGGGTTGGTGGATTCCAGGTAGGCGGGCACCCCGAGGGCGTCCCAGGCGGCGAGGTCATCGGCGAGCAGGGCCTGGCCGACGCCGCGACCACGATGGTCGGGATGCGTGGCGAGCAGGCTCAGGTACGCGTGGTCGGGCGGGACCGAGGCCCGACTGGCCTCGAAGCGCCCGTAGAGGGCATGGATCGCGGCGGCCCCATCGGGATCCAGGGCCTCGACGAGGAGTCGCTCCAGGGCTTCCTCACGATCGGGCGTCAGCTCGGGCGTGGGCTCGGTGACGCCCGGCGGCAGCCAGACCGAAACGGCCTCGCCGTGCTCCGTGCGATGCACGGTGCCGAATCGCATCGCCCCCTCCACGAAGATCCGCCAGTACGGCTCGTGATGGTCGTTCCGGCCGTCTGGTCGCGCGAGCGCCACGGACCAGATCGGATCCGTCGCGAAGGCCAGCGTGATCGTCCGGCTGATCGCGTCGAGGTCGTCGCGACCGGCCACGGTGCGCTCCACCGACTGGTGCCTCCTCGTCAACGGCGTCCCACACCGCCCGCTTGAGTGGACCGGACCGGATGCTAGCATTCGGCCATGCTCGACCACGAAGAGAAATTCCTGTTCAAGGAGGAGATCCTCCATCTCTCGAACGCCGTGGCGGAGCCCGGCATCCTCGATAACGTCGAGGACCTGCTGACCGACGTCATCACCAGCCCGCGATTCGATTCCGAGGTGTTCACCCTCGAACGCAGCCTCCAGGTGATGCTCGGCCCGCGCGCCGGCACGACCCTGGTCGGGTTGCTGACCGTGGCCCCCGAGGTCTTCGACGAGGTCGCGGAGGTCCGGATCCCGTCCGAGGTCCACGAGCGGCTGGTCGCCTGGCGGGCGCGGTTCGGCCTGGCCATCGACAACGCGCTCAACTTCCTCAATAACCCCGACGGCATCCAGGGCCACAACTTCGCGACCCAGGTCGCGCACGTGGAGGAGCGACGGGTCCTGCAGGGCCGACTCACCCTGGTCCGCTACAACAACGAGCCACAGTTCTTCGTGGCCGATGCGAGCGTCTTCTTCGGGCTCGTGACGGACATCATGGAGCGCCTTGGGCCCTACCTCGAGTCCGATGCCGTGGACGCCGAGACCGTGGCGAGGCTGCGTGACGCGATCGCGCTCGTCGAGCGCAAGACGGGCGCCCACGGCTGACCGCGGAGACGGAGCCCGCACCGACGGACGACCGGCCGTTTCCTCGGCTCATGTGCAGGCCGTACGCTGCGGGCCGCGGCCGTGGCCGCGGCCGCGGTCGTGGTCGCGGCCATGGCCGCCAGCCATCGAATTCGAGGGCGAACCGCCGAACCACACGCCCTTCCGCCCTCCAGGGGCGATCGGATCGCGGTTTCCTCGTCGCGGCATGGCTCTTGGCCATGACGGCGCGGCCATGGTGACGAGTGGTGTCCGTTCGCCCGAGGATCGATGGCTGGCTGCCATGACGAGCGCGGGCACCGACCCTTCTGCGGTGGCTGTTCGCACACCGCGAACGATTCCGGGCGCTGGGCCGGTGTCGGGCGTGCGGAGCACAGGTCAGGGTGTTCGTGCTGATCCGTCGCTCGCTGCCAGCGGACAGGTCGGGTCGAGGGTGGGCGTCAGAGGGGCGGACAGCGACCGAGAGGGTCGTTCGGCTCCAATTCGTTCGCTCGCGGCGAACACCGGCCGACCCGATGACGCAGCCGCCGCGTGCGCGGCGCCGGAACGAACCTGATGCGCCACGTCTACCTCGCGGCCACGGGCCAGAACCGCGGCAAGACCACGGTCAGCCTCGGCGTCCTCGACGGATTCGGCCGACGCGGGACTGTCGACCGGATTCTGCAAGCCCGTCGGCCAGCGGACCGTGATCCAGGACGGCGTCCCGGCGGACGAGGACGCGGTCCTCATGAAGACCGTCTTCGACCTGCCCGAGCCGCTCGCCCGGATGAGTCCGGTCCACATCCCGCGCGGGTTCACCCAGGCCCATATCGACGGCAAGGTCGTCGAAGACCTCCCGGCGCGCATCCGAGCCGCCCACGCCGCGTTCGCCGCGGACCGCGACATCCTGCTGATCGAGGGGACCGGTCACGCCGGGGTCGGGGCCGTGATCAATCTCTCGAACGCCGACGTCGCCGGCGATGCTCGGGGCACCCGCGGTCATCGTCTCGGAAGGCGGTGTCGGTCGGCCGATCGACGAGATCGTGCTCAACAAGGCGCTGTTCGAGCGGTCTGGCGTTCACGTCGCGGGGGCCATCGTCAACAAGGTGGACCTGCTGGCCAAACCGGACCTGGCCCGAACGCTGGAGCGTGGCCTCGCGCGCCACGGGATCCGCCTGCTGGGCGTGCTCCCGTATCGACCGATCCTGTCGAACCCGACCCTGGCCATGGTGCTCGAAGGCGTGAAGGGCGAGACCATCCATCCCGGGCCGGACCTGGACCAGGTCATCGGTGGCGTGAGCATCGGCGCGATGGAGCCGCAGCACATGCTCCAGCGCATCGGGCCGCGCTCCCTGGTCATCGTGCCCGGGGACCGTGAGGACGTGATCGGCGCCATCGTCCACGCCCATCGGGTCGGGTCGGAGGCCGGTGGCGATGCCTTGGGACTGGTCCTGACCGGCGGATATCGGCCGCGCTCCACCGTGCTGGACGCGATCCGCTACGCGGACCTGTTCGCGACCCTCGTCAGCGAGGACACCTACCAGGTCGCGTCCGAGATCCACGACCTGCTCGTGAAGACGCATGCCGCCGACACGGGCAAGATCGCGGAGATCAAGGCGCTCGTGTGGGAGTACCTGTTCATCGACCGGATCCTCGACGTCGCGAGCGAAGCCCGGCTCGATTGAGCGAACCGCGGCTCGACTGACCGAACGCCCTCGATCGATCCGGCGGATGGCGCGAGCCGGGGCCGCGGCCCGCGCCGGCCGCCGTCTGATCCGCGCTCGTCAGGAGGCGGTCGAGGCGACCTCCAGGTCCTGCCGGCGACGCCGGATCGCCCAGCTGACGACCGCGACCACCGCGACCACCGCGACCGCCCCGATCACCCCGATCCTCCGACGAGATCGACACCGACAGCAGGCGGCGCCGAGGTGGTCACGGTCGTCGCTTCGAGCGCCACGACGGCCGGGGCGGCACCCGCCGGGACTGACCCGACCTCCGCGGCCTTCGCCGAGGCCACGGATGCCACCGCGCTACCCCGACCACGGCGCCCGCGACGTCACCCGACACGAGCGCCTCACCCGTCAGGTGGAACAGCATGTCGGACGCCGTGCACACCCCGCTCTCGCACATCTCGCCGCGCAGGCCGATCTCGATGCCGCGGATCCCGCCCGCGGGCACAAGGATGTCGGCGAGGTAGTGGCCCGTGCCGCTTGGCCGTTCCGTGCCGAAGACCATGACGGGTTCGCCGCCGCCCCGCGGGAGCAGGCGGATCATCACCGGGGTGCCGTACATCGGCACTTCGTTGCCGTCGACCACCGTGAAGACCGACCAGCCGACGCTCAACGTCGAACCGGGCGCGCTGTCGATCGATATCGGCGCGTCGAGCCGGGCCTCGAAGCCTCCCTTGGCGGCCACCGGGACGACCGTGACCGCCGCGAGCGCGACGACCGCCAGGGCCAGGACCAGGTGTCGCAGGATCGGGCGGGCAGGCAAGGAGTGGCGCATCAAGATCACCTCGGGTGGATGCAGCGTCGTCGGTCGACCCGACTACACCGCCTGGGCGAGCGTGGTTCCCGAGGGGTCAGGGCAGGCGTTCGTTGTCGATGAGGCGGACGTCCTCGAACCGGACGGCCGATCGAGAGGAGCGCCGGACCGTCGACGGTCTCGAGCTCGGCGAGCGTCAGGTCGTCGGCCACCGAGACGTACTCGACGTCGGCCAGCGGCTCGCCGGCGAGGACCGCCCGCATCGTCGCGCGCAGCGCATCGGCGGAGCGTTCGCCGGCCTCCCAGCCGCACGGGCGGCGAGCAGCGCGCGGCGCACGACCGACGCCGCGGCGCGGCCGGCCGGCGACAGCCGGGCATTGCGCGACGACATCGCCAGGCCGTCGGGGTCGCGCACGGTGGGGCAGGGGACCACTTCGGTCGGCAGCGCGAGATCGAGCGCCATCCGGCGGATCACCCGGACCTGCTGGGCGTCCTTGGTCCCGAAGTAGGCCCGCTCGGCGCCGACCAGCGCGAACAGGATCGCCACGACCGTCGCGACACCGTCGAAGTGCCCGGGCCGCGCGGCTCCTTCCAGCGGTCCGGCGATGGCCCCGACCGAGACGACCGTGTCGAAGCCAGGCGGATAGACCTCCTCGACGGTCGGGCGCGAACACGAAGTCCACGCCGGCGGCCTCGCAGATCGCGAGGTCGCGCGCCTCGTTGCGCGGGTAGCGCGTGAAGTCGGTCGTCTCGCCGAACTGGCGCGGGTTCACGAAGATCGAGACGACGACGGTCGCGTTCTCGGCTCGGGCCCGCTCGATGAGCGAGCGATGGCCATCGTGGAGCCAGCCCATGGTCGGGACGAGTCCGATGGGCGCGATCGGCCGTCGCGAGGGCCTCGCGCAGGGCGGCGCGGGTGCGGACGACGCGCGTCACGGACAGCCGGCGCCGGGACGGCGTGGACGGCCGCGTCCAGCGCGGCGCTCAGAGGTCGCGGTCGAGCGGGATGCCGCCCACCGGGATGTCGCGGTCCGCGTGTCGGCGCCCGGCCGGTCGTTGGCGCCGCGACCCAGCGCCTCGTCGAGGACCGCATCGTCCATGCGGACCGTCTCCGCGTCGCCCGGGAACGTGCCCGTCGGTGACATCGGCGGCATAGGACCGGGCCGCCGCGGCGATGGTCTCGCGCAGGTGGGCGTACGGCCGGGCGTGGCGCGGCACGAAGTCACCCAGGCCCAGCAGGTCGGTGATGACCTGGACCTGCCCGCTGCACGCCGGGACCGGCCCCGATCCCGATCGTCGGGATGCGCAGCCGCTCCGTGATCGCGCGCCGCGAGCTGCGCGGGGACCAGCTCCAGCACGATCGAGAACGCGCCGGCCTCCTGCACCGCGAGCGCGTCGGCGAGCAAGGCTCGGGCCTGCGTGCGGTCCTTGCCCTGCACCTTGACCTTGCCGCCCATCCCGAGTTGTGCCTGCGGCGTCCAGCCGATGTGGCCCATGACCGGGATGCCGGCCTTCACGAGCGCCTCGATGATCCGTGCCGAGCGGACCCCGCCCTCGACCTTGACCGCCTGCGCGCCGGCCTCCTGCAGGAAGCGGCCCGCGTTCTCGAGCGCCTCGTCGACCGACGGCAGTAGGTCAGGAACGGCATGTCGCCGATGACCATCGCGCGCTTGCGTGCCCCGCACGACGGCCTTGGTGTGGTGGAGCATCTCGGTCATCGTGACGCGGACGGTGGACTCGTAGCCCAGCAGCACCTGGCCCAGGGAATCGCCGACGAGGATCATCGGGATCTCGGCCTCGTCGAGGATCTGGGCGGTCGGGTAGTCGTAGGCCGTGAGCATCGGCAGGCGCTGGCCGTCGGCGTAGCGCTTGGCGATGTCGGCGACAGTCAGGCGGCGCGGGGTGTCGGTCGAAGCACTCATCGTCGCCGAAGTCTGCGCGTCGATGTCGCGGGCGTCCAGCGCCTGCGGCCACGCGATCCAGCAGGCGATCGGCGACCTCGCGCTTCGTCAGCAGCGGGCAGGTCGTCCCGCGACCCGTCGGCGGCAGGATCGTGACCCGGTTCGTCTCGGTCCCGAAGCCGGAGCCGGGCTCGGCGACGTCATTGGCGACGAGGAGGTCGACGCCCTTGCGGACCAGCTTGTCCGCCGCGCGGTCCAGCGAGCCGGTCTCGGCCGCGAAGCCCGACGAGGACCGGCGCGGCGGACCACCGGCTCGTAGCGCACGTCGCCGGTCTGTCCGTGCCGCGAACGATCCGGGCGATCTGGGCGAGGATGTCGGGCGTGGCCTCCAGCTCGAGGGTGAGGCCGGCCCCGCGCTCCAGCTTGTGGTCGGCGCGGTCCGTGCCGGTCGGAAGTCCGCGACGGCGGCGGCCATGACGAGGACGTCGAAGCCGCGGAGCCGTCGGCGGCGTGGGTGAGGCGATGGAGGGCCGTGCGCAGGTCCGCGGTCGACTCGACGGCGACCACGGCCGCGCCGGCGGGTGGCGCGACCTCCATGTTCGCTGCGACGAGCGTGACGCTCGCCCCCCGGGCGAGCGCGGCCTCGGCGATCGCGACGCCCATCCTGCCCGTGGATCGATTGCCGATGAAGCGCACGGGGTCGATGGCCTCGCGGGTGCCGCCGGCGCTCGACGACGACATGGCGGCCCTCGAGGTCGGCGTCGCGCGGGCCGGTCGTCGGCGAGCGGCGGACGGTCGGCAGGGTCCGCCGCGCGGATCGGCCCGATCCTCGACGGCGGCGACGACCGCGTCGACGATGCCGCGAGCTCCGCGAGCCGCCCCACTCCCGACTGTCCGGACGCCAGCGCATCCGGCCTCCGGCGGCACGATCGCGTAGCCGAAGCGGTCGCGCAGCCGCGCCACGTTGTCCTGGGTGGCGGGGTGCGGTCCACATGTCGCCGTCCATCGCCGGGGCCACGACGACCGGAGCCGAGGTGGCGAGGCAGGCGGCGGTGACGGCGTCCCCGCTCTGGCCGGCCGCCATGGCGCCGAGCCAGTGGGCGGTCGCCGGTGCGACCACGATGGCGTCCGCACTGTCGGCGACCACGATGTGCCCGATCCGACCGTCGGGCAGCAGATCCAGCACGCTCCGTCTCGACGGCATGCGCGGACAGAGCGCGGCGAACGTAGAGCGGCCGACGAACTGGGCCGCGGACGGCGTCAGCATCACGACGACATCCGCGCCCTCCGGCGCGGAGGAGCCGGAGCAGTTCGACGGCCTTGTAGGCCGCGATGGACCCGGTGACGCCGAGACCGATGAGGCGGCCGTCGAGGCGACCGGTCGGCGGCTCGGGCTGGCCGGTGGTCATCGCAGGTCCGAGTTCCAGAGCGCTGGCCGCCGCTGACCTCGGCGTACAGGATCGCGAGGCCACGGAGCGTCAGGTCGGGGTCGATGGCATCGACGCCGTCGAGGCTCGAGGCCCACGGCGCGGCGGACAGGCCGCCCGTCAGGATCGCCTTGACCGCCGCGGGCTCGATATCGGCGAGGTCGGCGAGCTCACGCCGGATCCGCGCGAGGAGGCCGGCCGTGAGTGCCTGGTAGCCGAAGACCGTGCCCGACTGCATCGCCGTGACGGTGTCGCGAGCCGATGGCGCGGTCCGGGGCGCGCGAGCTCGATGCGCGGCAGCTTGGCGGTCCGGGCCGCGAGCGCCTCCAGGCCCAGCTCCAGGCCCGGGGCGATGGCGCCGCCGACGTACGCCCCGTCGGGCCCGACGCAATCGAAGGTGGTCGCGGTCCCGAGATCGACGACGACGGCGGGTGTGCCGTACAGGCGGGCGGCAGCCAGCGCGTTGACCAGTCGATCGGCGCCGACCTCGCCGGGGCGGTCCACGCGCACCGCGATCGGCACGGTCCCGGCGGTCGCCACGACCAGCGGGCGCTCGCGTCGCGCGCACAGCGTCTCGACCGCCGCGGTCAGCGCGGGCACGACCGAGGCGCAGGCGATCGCTCCGACGTCGGCGAACGACGCGTCGTCGAGCCGGAGGAAGCCGTCCAGCAGCAGTTCGAGCTCATCGGTCGACATGCGCGCCGGCGTGACGGCACGCCGGGTGGCGACCAGACTGGCGGCCGCGCCGGCGCCGCCGCGGATCAGTCCGACGGTGATGTTCGTGTTGCCGATGTCGATGGCGAGCAGCATGGCCGCGATGATACGCGGCCAGGCGGGGCGGTCCCCTGTTCGCGCACAGCGAACGTTTGCGCGTCGAAGGCCGATGGACGACCCCAACGGGTCGGAGCTTGGTCGCCTTCGGGCTCGATCGTTCGCCCATAGCATGCGTTCCGCGCCAAGGACGACCGTGGCGAGGAAGGATTCGCCGGACGAGGCCGCTTCAACCCGAGATCGTTCGCACAGAGCGAACACCGCTCGGCCATCGCCCGGCGACGTGCGCGGCAATCCGGGCCCGGCGACGCCTCGCGCCAATTCGGGGTCGTCGCCCGCCCCGCGGTGCGCTACCATCGGCGAGCGTCCGCCAGCGGCCCGTGCCCGACCCCCAGCGGACCCCCAGGAGCCCCGCCCGTGTCGACCCAACCGGCCGCCAAGTTCTTCGTGAACCAGGGCCTCGTCTCCAGCCGGACGGACATGCTCCATCTCCTCCGGCCGCTGCTCAAGCAGACCGTCACGTACCGCTACCTGCGCGGCCGCGAGGTCGTCGCCCACGGGACGGGTTGGGTGGAGCGCATCGTCACCGATGCGCCGGAGACGTCCACCTACTTCACGCCCCTCGCGATCACGCTCAACATCGATTCCTTCGAGCACCTTGAGTTCGAGACGCGGCCGGACCAGCTGGTGGTCTACGTCCTGGTCCAGGGCGACGAGCGCGTCGTCGTCGAATTCGCGCCGATCGGGCCGGGGGCCGACGACGCATCGCCGTTCGCGCCACATCAGCTCGCGTTCGACACCTCGGACTACGTCCAGATGGAGCTGCTGGGCCTCGATCCGGTCGAGGACGAGTAGCGCGCCTCCGCGCCGGGCCGCTTCAGGCCCCGCGTTCGCCGCGCACGTACGGGATCCCCAGCGCCGCCGGCGCCCCCACCCGGCGTCGCAGCGCCTCGCGCGACCCGATGACCACGACGATGATCACGAACAGGTACGGCAGCATCTCGAGGAAGAACGTGGCCGAGCGTCCCGGCTGGAACGGACTCTCCACGCCGAGGACCGACTGGACGCCCTGGACATCGATGATGAACCGGAAGATGGCCCCGAACAGGTAGGCCCCGACGGCCGCCCGGATCGGCCCCCACTGGGCGAAGATCACCAGCCCGACCGCGATCCAGCCGCGCCCGTTCACGGTCAGCGGCCCGAACCACCCTGGCGAGATGGCGAGGGTGATCGTCGCGCCGGCGAGACCGGCGAGCAGCCCACCCACGATCACGTAGGTGTAGCGGACCCGGAACACGTTCACGCCCTGGGCGTCGGCCGCGGCCGGTCGCTCGCCGACGGAGCGGAGATGCAGCCCTGGCCGTGTCCGGTCGATCCAGAACACCGCGAGCGGGACCAGGATGAACCCGACATAGGTGAGGATGCTCTGGTCCGTGAACAGGATCGGCCCGACGACCGGGATCTGGGACAGGATCGGGACGCTGAGGCGCGGCAGGACGACCGCCTTCTGGTCCGCCAGCCCCTCGCCGAGGACCTGGGCGAGGCCGGTGCCGAGGAACGTCAGGGCGAGGCCCGAGATGACCTGGTCGGCCCGCAGGTGGATCGTCACGACGCCGTGGAGCAGGGCCATCAAGCCACCCGCCAGCATCGCCACCACCAGGCCCAGCCACGGGTTGCCCGTCGCGGTCGCGACCGAGAAGCCGCTGACGGCGCCCATCAGCATCATCCCCTCGACCCCGAGGTTCAGGACGCCGGACCGCTCCGCGAAGATCTCCCCGACCGCGGCGAACAGCAGGATCGTGCCGCTCGCGACGCCCGCAGCGAGGACCAGCGTGAGATCCATCAGGCGGCCACCGCAGCGACCCGGCGAGTGACTCGGATCCGGTACTTGACCAGCACGTCCGAGGTGACGAGACAGAACAGGATGATGCCCTGGATCATCGCGGGCACCCCGGACGGCTGGATCTCGCGACCGGCCAGGATGAGCGCCCCGAACAGGATCGAGGCGACGACCACGCGCCACGGTCCGAAGTGGGCGAGGTACGCGATGATGATCGCGGTGAACCCGTAGCCAGGCGAGATGCGGTCCTGGAGTCGATGGACCACGCCGCTGACCTCGCTCATCCCGGCGAGCCCGGCCAGGGCGCCCGAGATCATGAAGACCACGATGATGTACTTCGCGATGTCGATACCGGCGTAGCGCGCGGCCCGCGGGTTATCGCCGATCAGCCGGATCTCGTAGCCCCAGCGCGTGCGCCCCAGCACGAACGACATGATCCCGGCCGCGACGAGCGCGAAGACCATGCCCAGGTGGGTGGTCAGCCCGGCCAGGATCGGGAACTGCTCAGCGAAGTCGGTCAGGCGCGGCAGGAACGCCTCGCGCGGGAACATCGCGGTCTGCTGGAAGCCACTCTCGCTCCACGGCCCGAAGACCCAGAACTGCAGCCAGAACAGGGCGATGTAGTTGAGCATCAGGGTCGTGATGATCTCGTTGACCCCGAGCTTGGCCCGCAGCACGCCCGGGATGAAGCCCCACAGCGCGCCGGCCAGGGCGCCGGCCAGCATCATGGCGGGGATCACGACGAACGCTGGCGTCCCCGGCGGCAGGATCGGGGCGAGGACCACGGCTGCGGCGCCCCACGCGCCCAGCAGGAACTGCCCCTCGGCGCCGATGTTCCAGAGGCGCATGCGGAAGGCCAGGGCGCAGGCGAGTCCGGTCAGGATGAGCGGCGTCGCCTTGACGAGCGTGTCGCTCAGGACGCCGAGATCCCCGAACGCCGCATCCACGATGTGCACGTAGGCCTTGATCGGGTCGCCGCCGACGAACCACAGGATCACCGCGCCGATGGCCAGCGCGACGATCACCGCGCCGATCGTCAGGAGTGGCGATAGCCAGCGCGGGGCGTCGCCGCGCGGCTCGAGTCGGATGGTCACCGGTCGCGCTCGCGATGGCTCGGGGCGGGACGCGGCACGTCGGCCGGTTCGCCGGGGACGACCGGCTCATCGCCGCCGGTCATGAGCAGCCCGATCTGATCGATGTCGTCCGCCCCCGGATTGTCGAAGCTGCCGGCGACCCGACCTTCGTACATGACGAGGACGCGATCGGCCAGCGCCAGCAGCTCGTCGAGTTCCTCGGAGATCAGCAGCGTGGCGGTGCCGCGCTCGCGCAGGCCCAGGAGCAGCTCGTGGACCCCTTCGATCGCGCCGACGTCGAGGCCGCGCGTCGGCTGGACCGCGACCAGCAGCGTGGGCGCGGCGTCGATCTCGCGCGCCAGGATCAGTCGCTGCAGATTGCCACCAGACAGGATCCGCGCGGGCGAATCGATCGTCGGCGCGGAGATCGCGTAGGTGCCGCGCAGCCCCTCAGCCATCGTCCGGGCGGCGCCCGAATCCATGAACGGCCCCCGGGAGAGTGGCGCGGAGCGGAACCGGCGCAGGATCAGGTTGTCGACCATCGAGAGGTTGGGAGCACTGCCCACGCCGGTCCGGTCCTCCGGAACATGTGACACGCCGGAGCTGATCGCGACCTTCGGCGGCTGATCGCCGACCGAGGTCCCGTCGACGGTCACCCGGCCCGTCGCCGGACGCAACCCCGTGATGACCTCGGCGAGCTCGGACTGGCCGTTGCCTGCGACCGCCGCGATCCCGACGATCTCCCCGGCCCGCACCTCGAACGACGCGCCCTGGAGCGCCGGGAGTCCGCGGTCGTTGAGCGCTCGCGCCTCCTGGACGGACAGCACGACCCGCCCGGGTTCCACCGCGGAACGGGCCGGCATCTCGATGACGGGCCGCCCGACCATCCGGCGCGCGAGCTCGCTGCGCGTGACGCCATGCGCGTCGATCCCCGCGGCGGTCACCTTGCCGGCTCGCATGACCGTGATGCGGTCGGCGATCGAGAGCACCTCGCTGAGCTTGTGGCTGATGAAGACGACGCTCCGCCCGGCTTCGAGCATCGTGCGCAGCGTGCTGAACAGCTCCGCGGTCTCCTGGGGCGCGAGGACGGCCGTGGGCTCGTCGAGGATGAGGATGCGCGCGCCCTGGAACAGCATCTTGAGGATCTCGACCCGCTGCTGCTCACCCACGGAGAGCTGCCACACATGGGCGCGCGGGTCCACCCGCAACCCGACGTCGGCAGCCAGGTTCGCGACCCGCTTCTCCGTCCTGGGAAGGTCCAGCAGGAAGCGCGGTTCGTCCTGACCCAGCAGGACGTTCTCGGCCACGGTCATCGAGGGCACGAGCGTGAAATGCTGGTGGACCATGCCGATCCCCGCGGCGATCGCGTCGCGTGGCGAGCGGAACGCGACCGGACGGCCACCGACCTTGACCGTGCCTTCGTCCGGTCGATAGAGCCCGGCGAGCACGTTCATGAGCGTGCTCTTGCCGGCCCCGTTCTCGCCCAGCAGCGCGTGGATCTCACCGACGCGCACATCGAAGTCGACGTGGTCGTTGGCGAGGACGCCCGGGAACGCCTTGACGATCCCGGACGCCTGAATGGCGAGTGGGTCCGTGAAGCGCGGGGCGTCGGGCTGGATGGTGTCCGTCGTCATCGGACGGGTGGTCGACGCGCGGGCGCCCGGCTGACCGGGCGCCTGCGCGGCGTGCGAGCTACGACGACAGGTCGGGGAGTTGCGAGGTGATGCCCTCGTTCCACCAGTACATGCACGTCTTGCAGTTGTCCCCTGCGGCGTTGGGGAACTGATCCAGGTCGGACTGTTCGAGCTTCTGGCCGGCCGGGACGAGCTCCTTGCCGGTGTTGTCGACGATCGGCCCGTTGAACACGATATCGAACCGGCCGGTGCTGCTTCCGAGCATCGTGGCCAGGGTGTCCTTGACCTGCTGGATGGTCTCGGCCGGCAGGCTGGCGACGCCAGGCTGCGGGGTCTCGCCGTCCATGAAGCCATAGAGCCCCATCGCCTTCGCGTCGGCGTCGAAGTACTCGTAGCCCGCCGTATAGGTCCCGGCCTTGACGCTCTCGGCGATGCGGGCGTACTCGGGACCCCAGATCCAGTACGGGGCGGTCAGGCAGGCGTCCACCTTGCAGGAGCCGGGATGGTCGTAGGTGACGCCCCACTTGCCCTTCTCGGCGGCGACGTCGGCGACAGCCGGGGTGTCGGCACCGGTGAACACGACCTGCGCGCCGGCATCGAACAGCGAGGCGGCGCCATCGCGCTCCTTGACCGGGTCATGCCAGGTGTTGATGAAGCGCACGTCCATCGTGCACTCGGGGCAGGTGACCTTGGCGCCGCGCATGATCGCGTTGCCCAGGCGGAGCTCCTCGGGGATCGGGAAGGTGGCCATGTAGCCGAGCTTGGGATTGCCGTCGGCCTTGGCCCGAGCCCCGGCGATCATGCCCGCGAGGTACTTCATGTCCTCGACCGCGCCGAAGAAGTTGCCGAAGTTCTTGCCGTTCGACTTGAAGCCGGTCAGGTGCAGGAACGTCGCGTCCGGGAACTCCTCGGCCACGGTGGCCATCGGGTCCATGTAGCCGAACGAGGTCCCGATGACGAAGTCGAAGCCCTTGCGCGCGAGGCTGCGGAAGACCTGCTCCGAGTCGGCGCCTTCCGGCACGTTCTCGATGTACGCCACGTGGCTATCGGGGACGTTCTCGGCGACGTACTGCAGGCCCTCGTAGTGCGCCTGGCTCCAGCCGCCGTCGTCATGAGGCCCGATCAGGACCATCGCGACGTTGAACTTGCCTTCCTCGATATCGGGGATCTGCAAGGCCGCGGCGCCGGACGCGCCGGCGGACGCATCTGCCGAGGCTGGGGCACCGCTGCTGCCTGTCGTCGAACAGGCGCCCAGGGCCAGGGCCACGGTCATGAAGACCGCGAGCCATGAGAGTTGCCGCTTCATCGTCGATGACCTCCTCCGAGATGCCACGCATGGGTCGCTCTTGGCACGGCACGACCCCGCTGGCGCAGCGCTCAGGATAGCCGCGCGGGGGTGCCGTGACCGGGGTTGCTGGGGCGCCGGACGGTAGCGGCCGGTGTGCGCGACGGTGACGGCCCCGCGGGTCGGCGGGTCACGTCCTGTACCATCCGTCGCGATGTTCGAACGGACCGCGCTGCCCGAGGGGCCGCGCGTCATCAGCTCCCGGCTGAGCGGGTCGCGTTCGGTCTCCATCGCCGCGTATGTCCTGGCCGGATCGCGCCTGGAATCGCCCGATGAGGCCGGATCGGCCCACTTCATGGAGCACATCACGTTCAAGGGCACGACGGCCTATCCGACCACGCGATCCATCAGCGAGGCGATCGAAGGCGTCGGGGGTTCGTTCAACGCCGCGACGGACCGCGAATCCACGGTGTACTGGGTACGCGTGCCGCGCCGCGAGGCCGCCCGCGCGATGGACGTCCTGGGGGAACTCATCGTCCGACCCCTTCTGGACCCCCACGAGATCGAAGGCGAGCGCACCGTCATCATCGAGGAGATCCGCTCCTACCAGGACGACCCCTCGGAATTCGCCCAGACTCTGTTCCAGGGCGCCCTGTTCGGCGATGGCCCGCTGGGTCGCGAGATCTGCGGCGACGAGGCCGGGATCCGCGCCCTGCCCGAAACCACGATCCGCGACTTCTGGCGGACGATGTACCGGCCGGCCAACACGGTCGTGGCGGTCGCCGGCGACCTGGACCACGCCGAGGCGGTGAGCCTTGCCGCCGAAGCGTTCGGCACCGGGAATGGCGCGATCCCAGGCTACGCCCCGGCGCCCGCCCTGCCCGCGGGGGAACGCGTCCGGTTCGGGAAGCGGCATACCGCGCAGGCCCAGCTCATCCTCGGTCTGCCGGCGCTGCGGCGGGACCACCCCGACAGCTGGACGCTCGCGGTCCTCAACGCCGTGCTGGGCGACGGGATGAGCAGCCGCCTGTTCCTGTCGGTCCGCGAGGAGCGCGGTCTGGCCTACGACATCGGGTCGGGGCTCGTGGACTATGCCGATGCGGGGGCCCTGGAAGTCTCGGCGGGCGTGGACCCTGACGGGCTGCCGGAGGCCATCGAGGCGATCCTCGCCGAGCTCGATCGGCTGCGCAGCGAACCCGTCCCGGACGAGGAGCTCGGCAAGGCCAAGCGCTACCTCGCGGGCGGGCTGGAGTTGCGGATGGATGAGACCCGCCACGTCGCGTCGTGGATCGGCGGCCAGGAGGCGCTCCACGATCGGGTGCTGACGCTCGAGGAAGCCCTCGAAGCCGTCGACGACGTCAGCGCGGCCGACATCGTCCGGGTTGCCGGCGACCTCGTGACGAACGATGGCCTCCGGATGGCCGTGGTCGCGCCGGCCCGCCACCTGCGCGGGCTGGAGCGGCACCTGCGGCTGCCGGGTTGACGGCGGGCCCATCGATGACCGACTCCGACCTGGATACGGACGGCGGCGCGACGATCGGCGCGACGGCGGACCAGCCATCGTCCGCGACGACGATGTCGAGCGAAGGCTTGGCCCCGATCACGTCGACCACGCGCCCGACGCCGCGGTCCGAGCCCGGCCCCGTGTTCGGGTCGGCCGAGCGGTCCGCGGAGCTCGTCCTGGCCCACGTCCACCTGCGTCTCGGGTCGCTCGCGCTCGCGCGCGCCGAGCTCGAGACGCTGGCCGGTCGCGACGCCCTCGATGACGACGGCCTCGTGGATCTCGCCGAGGCCCGCTGGCGGACCGGGGACGTCGCCGGTGCCGGCGAGGCCGCTGCGGCCGTGCTGGGTGACGGTGAGGATGGACCCCTCGTGACCCTCGTGATCGCCGCGGAGGCAGCGCTGCTTCGTGGCCGGCCCAGCGAGGCGCGTCGGTACGCCACGCGCGCCATGCAGGTCTCCGGCGGCGGCATCGACGCGCTCTTCGCCGGGATGCCGCGCGGACCGGTCTGGCCCGCCGACAGCACGGTCCTGTCGCAGCCGGCGCCGACCCTCTTCGACGGTCCCGAGCACCGGCGCGCGAGCGGCAGTCGAGCCACCTCCGCGACGGACGGACGGCCTGCCGAGCGACCGTCGTTCGCCGCGACGATGGCCCCTCGTGCGACGGATGGGGCCGCCGCCGCAGGTGCGGCATCGCCCGGCGCCGCGATCCCGCTCCCCGAAGAAGCCCCGCCCACCAGCCTGGAGCCGGCGACGATCGCCCTCTGGGCGTCGCTGGAGACCCCCGAGCCGCCGCCCCCGGACGTCAGCGCGGAGGCCGTCGTGTCAGCGGCGGCGCCGGACCCGGACCTGCCCGCGGGCGACGAGGCCATGCAGCAGGGACGCGAGTCGCTCGCCGCCGGCGATCTCGAGGGTGCCGCGGTCCACCTCGCGCTCGCCCTGCGCCTGACGCCGAGCCTGGCGCCCGCGGTCCTTGACATCATCGACGGACGGTCTGACCGCGAGTTGGCATTCGTCCGCGGCGATGCGTATCGTCTCGTGGGCCGCGAACGCGAGGCACGCCGTGCCTTCGCCGATGCGATGCGCCCCATCCCTCCCGCCGAACCCCCGACCGACCATCCACCAGAAGGAGACCCTGCGTGAGCGAACGCACCCTTGTCCTCATCAAGCCCGACGGCGTCCAGCGCCAGCTGAGCGGCCGCATCCTCGCCCGATACGAGGAACGCGGCCTCAAGATCGTCGGCCTCAAGCTCGTGCAGGTGGAGCGCTCGCTCGCCGAGGAGCACTACGCGGCCCATCGGGAGAAGCCGTTCTTCGGTGGTCTCGTCGACTTCATCACGTCGGCGCCGCTGGTCGCGCTCGCACTCGAAGGCCCCAATGCGATCGCGGTGGTCCGGGCCATCAACGGCGCGACCCGTCCGCATGAGGCGGCCCCCGGCACGATCCGGGGTGACTTCGCGCTCGAGACGGCCCAGAACATCGTCCACGCCTCGGACGGCCCCGAGGCCGCCGCGAGCGAACTCGCCCTGTGGTTCGAGACGGCCGAGCTCCACGACTACGACCGGGACGTCGATCGCTGGGTGCTCGCACCGGCCGACTGAGGTCGCCACGGCGCGATCGACTACGGGGTCCGGGACGGCTCCGACGAGGGCTCGCTCGACGCCGACGGGGTCGCGGATCCGGTGCCGGATGCGCCGGCGTCGGGCGCCGACGGCACCGCCGACGGTCCGCCGATGTCCTGGCTCGGAAGCACCTCGTCACTGGGCGCCACGTCGTCCGACGGCGCCCCGAGGTCGCTCGGCTCGGCGTCGGGCTCCGACGCTCCCGGCCCGCTGGGTCCGTCCGGCGTGAAGGATTCGATGGCTGGTCCGCCACTCGGCGGCAAGCCGGCCGCTGCCTGCGGTCCGTCGAAGGCGCCCGCCGAGACGGCGAGCGCCACGACCGCCAGCACCAGCGCGCCGATCGAGGCCACGAAGCCATGGTTGGCCGCCCACACGCGACTGGTCGAGCCCGCGACATCGTTGACGTCGATGGGTGCAGGGGTCGGTCGCCAGGTGCGGACGACCGGCGCGCCATCGGGTCGCTCCAGGCCCACGACGAGGAGCCGAGCGTAGTAGGCGATCGGCGCGAGCGTGCCCAGGAAGACGAGCGTGGCCAGCGGACCGCTCAACGCGAGGGAGACGAGGGAGCCGCGGGCGTCCCAGGCCGCCAGCCCGGGCAAGCTGATGCTGGCCACGATCACGAGCGCGAACGCCACACCGAGGATCGGTGAGCGGATCGCCCAGCCCCGCAGGTCGTCCACCCGTCCGGTGAACCGCTCGGTCCGGGTCGCCGACGCCCACGCCGCGAACGCGCTGCGCGCCACGATGAGCGTCAGGATCCAGGTGCGCGCCGGTGCCCACGCCTCGGGATCGAGGGCGGCGACCGCGAGCAGGACGACCCCCGCGTCGCCGATGATCGAGTACCCGACGACGTGCTCGATATCGTCCTGGATCCACGCCGCGATCGGCGCCAGCAGGATCGAGGCGACCGCGATGGCCAGGACGACCGCCCGGGCCGAGTCGAGGTCCACGAGCAGCGGCGCGATGGAGGCATCGGTCCAGGCCAGCGCAACGACGGCGAAGGCGCCGGGAGCGATCGCCGTCACGAGCGGCAGGGCCGTCTCGGGCACCGCATCGGTGAGGCGGGCGGACCATGCGTGGAAGGGGATCGCCCCGAACCGGATGGCGACCGCCAGGGCCATCGCCAGGTAGGCCAGCCCGAACACGACCGGCTGGGCCGCGAGTTCGCTCAGGTCGCGCCCGATCCAGGCGGTCGCCGCGACGGCCATCGTCCCGGCGATGACCGTCGCCCGCAAGACCCGCGTCCCGACCGTGGCGCCGGACCGCGCCCCGATCGAGACGATCGTCAGCAGCGCACCGAACGCTCCGCCCGCCGTGGCGGCAAGGACCGCGAGGCGAGCATCGGGAAGGGCGAGGGCCAACGCGGACGTGCCCAGGATGGCGGCGGTCACGGCCGCCACGTCCCGGCGGCTGCCGCCGGCCGCGCCGACGACCGCGAGCAGGAGCCCGACCACGGACCCCAGGATCAGGAAGAGCCGCAGATAGGCGGTCGTCCCGATCGCCGCCCCACCCACGACGGTCACCTGGTCGGGGGTGATCAGCACCGCGGTGACGACGGCACCGACCAGCACGACCGCCCCGACCACGACCGACACGCGCTCCCACGACCGCACGAAGAGGGCGGCGACGGTGCCACCCAGGGTCACGACGAGGAAGGGGAGGAGACTCATCGATGCGGTCTCGGGACTCGGTCTCGGGCTACAGGCACGTGATCAGGCTTCCGGCGGTCGGTCGGTCTGGTCAGACGTCGTCGTCGCTGTCACGTCAGACGTCGCCGTGGTCACGTCCGCCTCCGCGACGTCGGCCTGTGTGTCCGACGACGACGCCGACGGTGACGGCGGCACGAGACCCAGATCCGACTGGTCGGGCGGGGCGGACCGTACGGGGCGACGTAGGCCCTCGGGCCGGGTCGGACGGTTGACGCGGTCCGGCCGGGACCGCCCGCTGTGTGTGGTCGATGTCGTGCGCTCGTCGGCGGTGATGAGGTTCAGGTCGCCGGGCAGGGAAGGCAGCCGATCGGGCAGGCGATGAGCCTCCGGCGGTCGCGTCGGACGTCCCGCCCCGCTTTCAGTCGCGAAGGCGAACCCACCCACGCCGTCGGAGCGTGCGGCCCGGGCCAACGCCGCGACGACCGCGGCGATCGAGACCAGGAGACCGGCCGTCAACAGCTGCTCCATCGGCTCGGGCGTCCCGCCCAGGGCCGCCCGGATGAGGAGCGCGGCATCCATGAGCAGCACGAGGCCGATCCCGACGCGGAACACATCCCGTCCCGTGAGGACCGGGGCGACGGTGAGCGCCGCGATCGCGAACCCGGCGGCCCCGGCGAGGGCCGGCCCGACCGGCGGCGCCCCCAGGCCGTCCACCGCGAAGCCGACGATGGCGGCGGCCGCGGCCAGGAGCACCTCGGCCGGCCAGCCGATGCGCGAGCCCTCGGTCGGGGCGGATGGGAGGCCGTCGTCGGTCCGGTCGCGTGCGGCGATCCAGAGCAGGTAGGCCGCCAGGATCGCCGCCACGAACCGGGCGGCGAGACCAGCGGGAGCGGCGAGGGGATCGGCGAGGACCGCGCTGAGGACCAGGACCACGGCCATGGCCAGGACCACGACCCGCGCGTCACGGACCGAGACGACCACGATGGCCCCGGCGATGACCGCCAACGCGACCCCGGCCAGGATCGGGTTCACGGCGTCGCGGGCCTCACGGCGTGGTGGTGGTGAGATCCGGGTAGGTGGGGGTCTGAAGGATCCCGAACGTGTTGATCGGCCAATAGCGCAGCCACGCCCGGCCGATGACCTGGTCCACCTCGACCGGTCCGAAGGTGCGCGAATCCGCGGAGTTGGAGCGGTGGTCGCCCATCAGGAACAGCTCGCCCGTCGGGAACCGTCCACGACGTCTGATCCGGCGGAGCGGTCGTCGATTGCGGCGGACCACCTTCCTCGTCGGCGTACAGGTACGGCTCGTCGAGGCGTTCGCCGTTGATGTAGACGTAGCCGTCATCGCGGATCTCGACCTTGTCGCCGCCCTCGCCGATGACCCGCTTGATGAACGGCGTCCCGTCCTCGCCCCACTCGGCGGGCGGCGTGAAGACCACGATGTCGCCACGCTTGTACGTGTCGAAACGTGGTGTCAGCTTGTCCACCAGGACGTATTGCTCGGGTTCCAGCGTCCGCTCCATCGATTGCTGCTGCACCTTGTAGGGCTGCGCGACGAAGTTCTGGATGACGAGGAAGATGATCAGGGTGAGAACGAGGGTCTCGACGATCTCGAAGAGACACCCGAGCGCGGGTCGTTGGCTCACAAGGTCGGCAGTATAGGGGCGACCGTCGGGAGCCGCCGTCGGTGGTCGAAACCACCGCGCGGACCGATGCATATCCATCGGGTCCGCCGAGTTTGACCCGTCCAAGAGCCGCGCGATACACTCCCGGTCGGCCTGAAAGGTCCCATTCGGCGGTGGATGCCGGCGGGACCCTCGGCAGCTCCCCGGACACCCGCCCGCAACGGCGCACGCGCTCGCGCCACGGGACGGACGCCGGTCACCGACCCGACGTGGAGGACCCGAACGCCCTGATGGATGCGAGTACGCTCCTGCCGATCATCCCCATCGCGGGGATCATCGCCATCCTCTTCGCCATCTACCTCGCTCGCGACGTGCTCGCTCGTGACACCGGCACCCCGGAGATGCAGGCGGTCGCCGGCACGATCATGGAAGGCGCCGTCGCCTTCATCCGGCGGCAGTACACGACGATCGGGATCATCGCCATCTTCGGTTCGGTGATCATCGGGATCGTCATCACCCTCGTCGAGACCCCCGAAGTGGCCGACGTCCCCAAGCTGGCCGGCCTCCCGATCGGGGTCATGACAGCGTTCGCCTTCCTGGTCGGCGCGGCGTGCTCGATGGCGTCGGGCATCATCGGCATGTTCGTCGCGGTCAAGTCGAACGTCCGCACCGCCTCCGCGGCGCGACGCAGCCTCGTCGAGGCGGTCCAGGTCGCGATGCGCGGCGGAGCCGTTTCCGGCTTCCTCGTCGTCGCCCTGTCGCTGCTGGGCGTGTGGGGCATCTTCACCCTGTATGACCTCGTCGTCGCGGACGTGACCGTGGCGGAGGCGCCGTTCCTGATCGTCGGGTTCGGGTTCGGGGCGTCGTTCGTCGCGCTGTTCGCCCAGCTGGGCGGCGGCATCTACACCAAGGCCGCCGACGTCGGGTCCGACCTCGTCGGCAAGGTCGAGAAGGGCATCCCCGAGGACGACCCCCGCAACGCGGGTGTGATCGCGGACCTCGTCGGCGACAACGTCGGCGACTGCGCCGGCCGCGGTGCCGACCTCTTCGAGTCCACCGCCGCCGAGAACATCGGCGCGATGATCCTGGGCGTCGCGGTGTACGCGATCGCCCTGACCGCGGGCTGGCCCAATCCGGAAGCGTGGATCTTCTTTCCGCTCGTCGTGCGTGCCTTCGGCCTCCTCGCCACGATCGTCGCGATCTTCTTCGTGCGCGGCAAGGAGACCGAGGACCCGATGAACATGCTCAACCGCGGCTACTGGGTCACCACCCTGTTGTCCGTGGTGGGCCTCGCGATCGTGACGTCGGTGATGATGAACACGAACGGCGGCACCGGCGAGGGTGGCCTGCCGACGTGGGTCTACTTCTTCGCCGCCGGCGTCGTCGGCCTCGCGACCAGCGTCGCCTTCGTCTACATCACCCAGTTCTATACCGCGGGCTCGTTCCGCCCGGTCCGCGAGATCGCGGAAGCGTCCAAGACCGGCCCCGCGACCAACATCATCAGCGGCACCGCGGTCGGCTTCGAGACCACCCTCGTGACCGCGGTGACCATCTCGATCGCCTTGTTCGTGAGCTACTGGCTCGGCAACCTGGCCGGCCTGACCAACGAGGCCGGCGTGAATGTCGGCGGCATCTTCGGGACCGCCGTCGCGACGATGGGCATGCTCATGACCACGGCCTACATCCTGGCCATGGACACGTTCGGCCCCATCACCGACAACGCCGGTGGCATCGCCGAGTTCAGCCGCGCCGAGGCCGGCGCCCGAGAGATCACCGACCGCCTTGATGCCGTCGGTAACACCACCAAGGCCCTGACCAAGGGCTACGCGATCGCCTCGGCGTCGCTGGCCGCGTTCCTGCTGTTCTCGGCCTACATCGACAAGATCAACGTCATCCAGGGCCGGCGTATCGCAGCCGGTGTCCCCGGCGCCGAGCTGCTCGACTCCGTCGAACCTCGCCAATGTCAACGTGTTCATCGCGGCGCTCCTCGCGGCGATGCTCGTCTACTTCTTCAGCTCGCTCGCGATCCGCGCCGTCGGCACGACGGCCCAGTCGATCATCGTCGAGGTCCGTCGCCAGTTCCGCGAGATGCCTGGGATCATGGACTACAGCCAGCGCCCGGACTACGCCCGCGTCGTCGATATCACGACGAAGGCCGCCCTGCGCGAGATGGTCTTCCCGGGTGTGGTGGCCGTCGCGACCCCGATCCTCATCGGCGTCCTGCTCGGCTTCGAGGCCGTGGCCGGCATGCTGATGGTCGGCACGATCTCGGGCGTCCTGCTCGCCACCGTCCTCAACAACGGCGGCGGGGCGTGGGACAACGCCAAGAAGTACATCGAGTCGGGCAACCTCAAGGACGAGAACGGCAACGTGCTCGGCAAGGGCTCCGATGCCCACGCCGCGGCCGTCGTCGGCGACACGGTCGGTGACCCGTTCAAGGACACCGCCGGCCCGTCGCTCCACGTCCTCGTGAAGCTGCTGGCCACGATCTCCCTGGTCCTCGCACCCCTGTTCATCCGCTAGGCGTCAGGACTCCCATCCGAACCGAGAATCGCGGCGCCTAGCTGATGGACACCATCGTCCAAGCGCTCATCATGGGGATCGTGCAGGGACTCACCGAGTTCCTGCCGGTCTCCTCGTCGGGGCACCTGCTCATCGTGCCTCGGCTCTTCGGCTGGGACGACGCGTTCATCGCCTCCCTGCCGTTCAGCGTCATGCTGCATCTGGGGACCCTCGGGGCGCTGCTCGTGTACTTCCGGTCCGACTGGTTCCGGATCATCCCGGCCGGCTTCGCGGCGATCCGGGACCGCTCGTTCGAGGGCGATCCGACCCGCCGTCTGGCCTGGCTGCTCGTGGCCGCGACCATCCCGGCCGCGCTCGCCGGGTTCCTCCTCAACGACCTGATCGAGGAGCGCTTCCACGGCGTCGGGCCCGAGACGATGCTCCCGGTGGCGTTCACGCTCGTCGATCGGTGGCGTGATCCTCTGGCTGGCCGACCGCTTCGGCCGACAGGACCGGCGCATCGAGGGCGTGACGTTCCCGATCGCGCTCGCCATCGGCGCCGCCCAGGCGCTGGCGCTGATCCCCGGGATCAGCCGCTCGGGGATCTCGATCTCCGCGTCGCGCTTCGCGGGGCTGAACCGCGAGTCGGCGGCCCGCTTCAGCTTCCTCATGGCGACCCCGATCACGGCCGGGGCCATCATCTTCGAGTTCCGCCGACTGATCGCCGGCGAGCTCGGGGTCCAGGTCGAGCTCGGTCCCGCTGCTCGTCGGCATGCTGTCGGCGTTCGTCGCCGGCATGTTCGCGATCGGGATCCTGCTGCGCTACCTGCGTACCAACTCCCTGACCGTCTTCGTCGATCTACCGCTTCGTCCTCGCGGGAATCGTGGTGGCCTTCCTGGCCACGAGGTGAGTCGATGGAGGTCATGAAGCAGCTCCGCCAGCGGGCCATCCGGGACCTGGTGGATCAGCGGCCCATCCGGACCCAGCAGGAGCTCGCGGCGGCCCTCCGCGAACGTGGCTTTCGGACCACCCAGGCGACGATCTCGCGCGACGTCGCGGAGCTGGGCCTCATCAAGGTGTCGCGAGAAGGTACGGCCGCGTACGCCTTGCCGCCGCGCCTGATCGAGGCGGAGACCTCCGGCGAGGACCGCTTGCGCAAGCTTCTCTCCGACCTGCCGCTCGAGATCCACGAGGCGGGCCTGCTGCTCGTCCTGCGCACGCTGCCTGGGTCCGCGCACGCGATCGCGGCCGCGCTGGACCGCGCCCGATGGCCCGAGGTGGCTGGCTCCGTGGCCGGCGACGACACGCTCTTCGTGGCGATGCCCGATCGCGGCTCGCTCCAGCGCGTCAAGCGGCGCCTCCTCCGCCTGGCCGAAGGCTCGTAGCCAGCCGCCCGGCGCGCGCGCCCGAGCGGAGGTGCGCCGGCGAAGCGTACGGTCTGTGCGGGCTTTGACACCCACCCCCGGCACCCTTACCATTCGCGTCCGGTCGGAACTTCAGGCGCGCGGTATTGACCCGCGACCCGCCTGGAGTTCTTTCCTTTATCCGTGACCGACCCAGCCCGGTCAGCCCACATCCGACCCACCTGCACCGCGGGGGCCACCGGCATGAACAACAAGCCCACCTACCTCTCCAAGGAAGGCCTCGCGAAGCTCCGTGCGGAGCTCGACGAGATGGTCACGGTCAAGCGGCCCGAGGTCGCCGACCGGATCCATGACGCCAAGGAGCACGGCGATCTGTCCGAGAACGCCGAATACGAGGACGCCAAGAACGAGCAGGCGTTCGTCGAGGGCCGGATCCAGACGCTCGAGGCGCTGATCAAGAACGCCACGATCATCGACGAGAACCACTCGACCGACCACGTCCAGATCGGCTCGACGGTCAGCGTCGAGAGCGGCGACGGCGCCGAGACCTTCACGATCGTCGGGTCCACCGAGGCCAAGCCCGCCGAGGGCCGGATCTCCAACGAGAGCCCGGTCGGTCGCGCGCTCCTCGGGCAAGAAGAAGGGCGAGAAGGTCGTCGTGCGAGGTCCCGGCCGGGGACTTCACCTACAAGATCGTCAGCATCACCTGATACCGGCCTCGCACGGGCGAGGTCGCGCGGAGGCCATCGTGGACTGGGCGGACGAACTCGCGACTCGGGTCCGCGACAGCGGCCCGCAGGTCGTCAACGACTCGAAGACACCGTCGGGCACGGTGCACGTCGGGTCGCTCCGCGGACCGGTCATCCTCGACACCATCACCCGGGCCCTGCGCGCCAACGGCGTCGAGACCACGCTTCTGTACGGCGTCGATGACCTCGATCCGATGGACGCCCAGGCACTGCTGACGCCGGACGCGATCGAGCGCGAGATGGGCCGGCCACTCGCCCACGTGCCGGATCCCGCCGGCGACTGCCACGCGTCGTATGCGCGCCACTTCGCGGGCATCTTCATCGATACGTTCGCCGGCCTGGGCGTCCACCCCGACCGTTACTACTGGATGAGCGACATCTATCCCACCGGGGCGATGGATCCGTACCTCCGCACCGCGCTGGACCGCGCCGCGCTCGTCCGCGACATCTACCGTCGGGTCGCCAACGTCCAGCATCCCGACACCTGGCACCCGGCCGGCGTCATCTGCCCCAACTGCGGCAAGGTCGGCACGACGATCGTGACCGACTGGAACGGCGACGAGGTCCATTTCGAGTGCCGGGTCAAGCACGTCGAGTGGGCGACCGGCTGCGGCACGAGCGGCTGGATCTCACCGTTCGGTGGCGCGGCCAAGCTGCCGTGGAATCTGGAATGGGCGGCCCAGTGGTCGCTGTTCGGCGTGACCATCGAACCCTGCGGCAAGGACCTGTCCACGGCCGGCGGCTCGCGCGACCGGTCGGACGCGATCGCCCGCGAGGTGTTCGAGCGCGAACCGCCGATCAACGTGCCCTACGAGTTCCTCAACATCGGCGGCAAGAAGATGTCCACCTCCAAGGGCCGCGGCGCCGCAGCGCACACGATCGCCGAGGTCATCCCGCCCGAGCAGCTCCGCTTCCTGCTGCTGCGACCCAAGCCCAACCACGCCATCGACTTCGATCCCGACGGGACCGACCAGATCCCGCGCCTCTTCGACGAGTTCGACAAGTTCGCGGCGGCGACGGCCGGGCGCGAGGTCAAGGGCGAGCTGCCGCCCGGTCACGCAGCCACGTTCCGGTATGCGCTCCTGGACGCCGACGCGGACGTCGCGGCCGAGGCCGCGGCGTTCCGGCCCGCCTTCAACCATCTCGCGATGCTCGTCCAGATCCCGGGCGTGGACGTCGCCGAGCGTGCGGCCGCGGAGAAGGGGAGTGCCCTGACCCCGCGCGAGGCCGCGATCCTGACCGAGCGCGAGGGAGCGGCCCGCGGCTGGCTCGCGGTCTATGCCCCGGACCGGGCCGTGATCCGCGTCCACGACACGCTGCCCGACGCTGTCGCCGAGCTCGACGACGCGCAGCGGGCGTACCTTGCGGCCCTCGCGGACGCCGTCGGACCGGACGCCCCGCCATCGGCTGGGGACGATTGGCAGAACGCCATCTTCGCGGTCGCGACGGAGGCGGATCTGCCGGCCGGCCGTGCGTTCGACGCGATCTATCGGGCATTCCTGGGCCGCACCAACGGCCCGCGCGCGGGCTGGCTCCTCGCGAGCCTCGCGCCGGACTTCGTGATCGGCCGCCTGCGGGCCGCCGCCGCGGCGACCCCGGTCGGAGGTGCGGCATGAGCGTCGGCCTGCAGCGGCTTCGCGAGGAGCCGGACGTCATCCGCCAAGGCGCCATCGACAAGGGCGAGGACCCGGGACTCGTCGATCTGGCCCTGGAGCTGGACGAGCGCCGGCGCGCGCTGCTTGGCGAGAGTGAGGCGCTGAAAGCGGAGCGCAACACCGCGAGCAAGCGGATCGGCGAGGCGATCAAGGGCGGCGCCCGGCCGGACGGACCGGAGGTCGCGGAGCTCAAGTCCGCTTCCGTCGCGGCCGGCGAGCGGATCAGCGCCCTGGACGGAGAGCTCGCCGAGGTCGAGCGCGCCCTCGACGACCAGATGCTGCGCATCCCGAACCCGGCCGATCCCGGGACGCCGGTCGGTGGCGAGGAGGCCAACGTCACGATCCGGACGTGGGGCGACCTCTTGCCCAACGCCGTGGACGGCTGGACCCGCAAGCCGCACTGGGAACTGGGCGAGACCCTCGACATCCTTGACAACGCCCGTGGGGCCAAGATCGCCGGCTCGGGCTTCCCGGTCTACAAGGGCGCCGGGTCGGCGCTCCAGCGCGGCCTGATCTCGTGGTTCCTCGACGTGCACACCCAGGAGAACGGCTTCACCGAGGTGTGGCCGCCGGCCGTCGTGAACACCGCGAGTGCCACGGGCACCGGGCAGATCCCGGACAAGGAAGACCAGATGTACGTCGTGACCCGGGACGAGCTGTACCTCGTCCCGACGGCCGAGGTGCCCGTCACGAACCTCCATCGCGACGAGATCCTGGACGCGACGGAGCTGCCGATCCGCTATGCCGCCTATTCCCCGTGCTTCCGGCGCGAGGCCGGCGCGGCCGGCAAGGACACCCGCGGCATCCTGCGCGTCCACCAGTTCGACAAGGTGGAGATGGTCCTGTTCGAGAAGCCGGAGGACAGCCCGGCCGCCCTCGAGTGGATGACCGAACGCGCCGAGATCCTCCTCCAGCGCCTGGGACTCGCCTATCGGGTGCTGCTCATGAGCACGCGGGAGATGGGCTTCGTCCAGGCGAAGAAGTACGACCTGGAGGTCTGGGCGCCGGGCGTCGAGCGCTGGCTCGAGGTCAGCTCGTGCTCCAACTTCCGCGACTACCAGGCGCGCCGGATGGCGATCCGCTACCGGCCCGAGGCCGGGGCCAAGCCGGAGCTCGTCCACACGCTCAACGGTTCGGGCCTCGCGCTGCCGCGCATCGTCGCAGCCATCATCGAGACGTACCAGCAGGCGGATGGCTCCGTGGTGGTCCCCGAGGTGCTCCAGCGCTACCTGGGCCGCGACGCCATCACCGCTCCGGCGGCCACGAAGCCCTAGTTCGCGGGCGCCGCGTCGATCGTGGCGCTGGCGGTCATGTTCCAGCGCAGACCGTCCGGCAATTCCCCGCTCGGCTCGATGACGACCGTGTAGACGATGTCGCCGGCCGATGACGTCCCGAAGGGCGCGATCGAGCCGACCGTCCCCTCGATGACGGCGTCGGGGAACGCGTCCAGCGAGACGGTCGCGTGTGCCCCTTCCGCGATCCGCCCGATCGACGTCTCATCGAGGTCGGTCGTCTCGAACTGCCAGCCGACCGGGTCGGCGATGCGAGCGACGACCGTGCCCGGGCCGACGGTCTCTCCGACCTGGGCGGCCAGCGAAGCCACGACGCCGGCGAACGGCGCAGTGACGGTGAGATCCTCCTGGGCGGCCACGGCGGCGTCGTGGGCTGCCTGGGCACGGGCGAGCTCGGCCGTCGCGGCCGTCGCCGCGGCATCGGCCCCATCGCTGGCATGCCGCGCCACCTCGCGCTGGGCTCGGGCGCCGTCCAGCGCGGCTTGGGCCCGGCTCACCTCGGCATTCGCGGCGCGGCGGGCCCGCGACCCTGAGGGCGTGCCATCACGCTGGGCGTCAGCCGCGATGACGGCGGCCTTCGCCTCCTCGATCGACGCCGTCGCGACGTCAACCTGGGCGGCTGCTTGCTCGGCGGCCGCCTCTGCCTGGGTGACGTTGGCCGTCGCCGCATCGAGCGCCGCCTTGGCTGAAGCGACATCGGCCTCGGCGAGGACGGGATCGAAGCGGATGAGTGGTGCCCCCGCCGCCACGCGTTCACCTTCAGCCGCGAGCACCTCGATGACCGTCCCGGCACCTGCCGGCGCGCTCAACTCGGCCCGGCGCACGGGCACGGCCCTGGCGTCGGCCACGACCGTGGTGGATGGGGCGACGGGCGGCAGGGTCGGCGAGGCCGTGGCGTCTCCGCCCGGCGCGCGTCCACCACCCAGCAGCCAGGCGCCGGCGGCGACGGCGATGACCACGACGACGAGGACGAGGATGGTTCGACGGCTCATGACGGTGGGGTGGACCTCCAGGACAGCGATGGTGACATGGTCATTCGTAGGCGAGGACTTCGCGGACCGAGATCCGGCTCGCCCGCCAGGCGGGGAGCCAGCTCGCGACGAGGGCGAGACCGAGGACGATCACGCCCCACAACAGGGTCCCGCCGATGGAGTAGCTGTAGGCGAGCGGTCGGCGGATGAACACCTCGCCGAGCGCGTCCGCCAGGAGCTTGCTGATGGGGATGGCCACGAGCGCGCCGATCGCCCATGACAGGGCGCCGATGAGCACACCCTCGGCGAGGATGATCCGCAACACGGCGCCATCCGAGGCGCCCACAGCGCGGAGCACGCCGATCTCGCGGGCGCGCTCGACGACGTTGATGGTCATCGTGCCCATCAGACCGAGCCCACCCACGACCCCGAGCAGGATCGCCATCGAAGACAGGAAGACGACGAGGACGTCGAAGAGCGTCTCCTGCGTGGAGCGGATCTCGCCCGACGTGGTCGTGGCGACGACATCGAGTCCTTCGCCTTCCAGGCGCATCTCGACGGCGTCGGCGAGCCGATCCTGGTCCGATGCTGTCATCCCGGCCTCGCCGATGACCATCAGGACGCCGGCTCGCCCGACCTCGTGCGTCGCCTGCCCCAGCGGAGCCGCCGGGGTGTAGAGGAATGGTCGCTGTGTCGGCGACGCGACGATCCCCACCAATGTCCAGGTGGAGTCTTGCCCATCGATCCGGAGCGTCACCGGGTCCCCGACCCGCAGGTCCGGCTCGTCCTCGAGCATGTTGGCGGTGGCGACGACCGCGTTGCCGTCCTCGGGCACGAGCCAGCGGCCCTGCTGGACGGTCGGTCGGACGGACTGCGCGTTCGGTGGCAGCCCGAACGTGAACACGGAGCGGCCCTCGGAACCGTCCGCCCGGATCCGCTGGACGGTCGCGAACTGCCAGGCCTCGGCGGCATCGACGCCCGGGACTTCCATCGTCGTCCGCGTGAGCGCATCGACGCGCTCGGCCTGGGACAGCTCCACCTGAACGTCGTAGGCGAAGTAGCGGAGGGTGTCGTCGAGGGTGAGCTGGAGCGAGGAGCGGACCGAGAACACGGACATGAAGACCGCGCCACCCAGGCTGAGGGCGGCCAGGGTCAGGGCGAGCCGGCCCTTGCGGCGGAAGGTGTTGCGGATGGAGATGAGCGTCGGGCGCGACGGACCGCGCAGGTCGCGCAGGACCCGGTCCAGCCGGCTCCGCCCGAACCGGTCACTGATGCCGGTGGAGGCCAGGGCCTCGCGCACCGTGACCCGGACGCCTCGCCAGACCGGCACGAGCGCGGCGAGCAGCGGGACGAGCAGGCCGATCGCCACCTCGAGGGCCAGGACCCGTGGCGGGATCCCGAACTCGGTCACGTCGAAGTTCGCGAGGCCGGCCGTGAAGATCGTGAATCCCCACGCCCCCAGCGCCCCGAGCGGGAGCGCGACGAGGAGCGCCAGCAACGCATAGGCGAGCACCAGTCCCAGGTACAGGCCGGCGATCTGGTCGTTCCGGGCGCCGATCGCCTTCATGACCCCGATCTGGCGGGTCTGCTGGGTCAGGATCGCGGCGATCGTGTTCACGACGAGGAATCCCGACACGATGAGCGACAGCGCCCCGATGACGCCCAGCACGAGGAAGAAGCCCTGGAGCAGCTCGTTGGCCGGGTGCTCGCCCGGAGGCGGGACGTAGGTGCCGAAGACCTGGGCGCCGGAGCGCTCCAGGCGGGCGCGGACGTCATCGGCGACGGCCGAGATCCCGTCCCGGTCCAGCGTCGGGTCGTCGACGAGGATGCGCAGCTCGTCGTAGGAGTCGTCGACGCCGAGGTCGGCCAGGGTCTCCGGGGCGACATGGGCCTGGATCCGACCGGTGTAGAACGCGGGCGCCGCGGCGACCTCGTGGGTGATCCCGGTCATCGTCAGGTCGTGCTCGCGGCCGTCGGCGGTCCGGATGGCCAGGCGCTCACCTGGGCTGAAGGGCTCCAGGCGCAGGGAGCTGCGCTCAACGGCCATCTCGAGCGGACCGGTCGGCCAGGCACCCTCCTCCAACGTGACCAGGTCCAGCCGCTGGTCGTCGAAGTCCGGGATCGCGTTGAGGGTGATCTCGCGGTCGCGACCATCGACGGTCGTGAGGACGACGGTCACGCTCCGTCGCCCCTCGGCATCGGCCACCCCGCGCATGTCGCGCACGACATCCACGAGCTCCTTGTCGAACGGCGCCAGGAACAGCGTCGCGGAGGCGGGCCGGGATGCCGCGTACCCCTCACGCAGGTTGACCTGCAGGAGGGCATCGGCGCCGGCGATGGTCCCGACCGCGAAGACGCCCACCGCGATCGACAGCACCACGAGGACCGTGCGCAGCTTGTGCGCCCCGAGGTCGCGCCAGACCTTGCGCCAGCGGGTGCTAGGCACGCGACGGCGCCGCCAGCAGGGCGGCGAGATCGTCGCCGGGGTCCAGCCGGCCGTCCATGATCCGGCCGTCGGCCATGTGGACGATGCGCCCGGTCTGCCCGGCCAGATCGGCGTCGTGGGTGACCATCACGATGGTCCGTCCGCCATCGACGAACGTGCGGAACAGGTCAAGCACGACGTCCGCGGTCAACGAATCCAGATTGCCGGTCGGCTCGTCTGCGACCAGGACCGGCGGATCGTTGGCGAGGGCACGCGCGATCGCGACGCGCTGCTGCTGGCCACCGGACGTGCTCGCGGGCAACTTGCGGGCCTGGTCGGCCATGCCGACGCGGTCCAGCAGCTCCATCGCCCGCGTCTCGCGCTCGCGGGGGCTCCACAGGCCCCCGAAGTCCATCGGCAGCATCACGTTCTCGACGACCGTGAGCGTCGGGAGCAGCTGGAAGAACTGGAAGATCACCCCGACCGTCCGACCGCGCCACACGGCGACCTGGCCCTCGGACAGCCCGCTCAGCTCCTGCCCCGCGACCGTGACGGTCCCGGCGGTCGCCCGGTCGATGCCGGTGATCATGTTCATGAGCGTGGACTTGCCACAGCCCGAGCGACCGACCACGGCCACGAACTCGCCGTGATCCACCTGCAGGTCGATCGTGTCGAGGGCACGAAAGGCCCCCGCGTCGGTGACGTAATCCTTCACGACGCCGCGCAGGTCGATGAGGTGGGGCGTCGCGGCGCCGGCCGCCGGATCGGATGCGGCCGCGCCATCACGTCGACGGCGAAACACGAGGTCTCCTGTGGAGGGCCCAGGACCGGTCAGGGACGCAGGTCCGGCGGCGGCCGAAATCTACCACGGGCCAGCCCGGGACCCGCTCGGCGGACCGTGGTGACCGCCGCCGTCCGTCGCGAAACGGGGCTCGCGCGCCCGGCGCGGGGCGATACCATCGTCCTGCCCGCACCCGTGACGCGTGGGTGGCGGGCAGGGAGGTGGGAGATGACCGAGCAGGGGACGCCCACGGCGCCCGTCGCGTGGGAAGCGCCGAACGCGAGCGACGGACCGGCACCCGGCGTCGAGTTCGCGCCGCACGGGGCGCGCCTGGTCGCCTACATCCTGGACGGGCTGATCATCTCGATCGTCGCCGGGCTCCTGACCCTCATCGCGTTCGTGGTGGTCGGTGCCGGACTGTCCTACGACCGCTCCAGCGGCGTGGTGGACGTCAGCGGGATCTCCGGCCTCCAGTGGCTGATCTTCGCGATGCTCCTGATCGTCGCGACGCTGATCGCGCTCCTGTACTTCCCGTTCTTCTGGGCCCGTGGCGGCCAGACCCTCGGCATGAAGCCGTTCGGCCTGTGGGTCGTGCGCGATCGCGATGGCGGTCGGATCGGCTGGGGGACCGCGTTCCTGCGCCTCATCGGACTGTATGTCGCGTCGCTGGTGTTCTACCTTGGCTTCATCTGGATCTTCATCGACAAGCGTCGGCGAGGCTGGCAGGACCTGATCGCCGGCACCATCGTCATCAAGCGGTCGTAACCGCACCACGAGGGAGGTTCCGTCATGGCCACACCTGCGCAGTGGGAAGGCCCGGCCAACGAGGAGGGGCCCGCGCCCGGGATCGAGTTCGCGAGCCCCGGTTCGCGCCTGGTCGCGTACATCATCGACATCCTCATCACCGCCGGGCTCGTGATCGCCCTGTCCGTCCTGGCGGTGCTGCTGGCGATCATCCTGCCGATCCTGTCGATCCTGCCGGTCCTCGGGATCATCATCATCCCGCTCATCTACTTCCCGTACTTCTGGCAGAAGGACGGCCAGACGCCGGGCAACAAGATGATGGGCATCAAGGTCGTCCGTGACCGCGATGGCGGCCCGGTCTCGTGGGGCTCGGCGATCCTGCGTCTGATCGGCTACTGGGTGTCGGCCGCGGTCTTCTACATCGGCTACATCTGGATCTTCATCGACAAGCGCAAGCGCGGCTGGCAGGACCTGATCGGTGGCACCGTGGTCATCAAGGCGCCGGTCGCCGACTACGTCCCCGACGTCACCCGACCGACCTATGGCGGCCACATGGGCGATCCCGGCGATCCGGGCCGCCTGCCCGACTGACCCGTCGCGGACGGATCCTCGACCTGGCCGCTGGGTGCGACCTGACGCGCTCAGCGGCTATCCTTGGCGGCCTGGAGAGGTGGCCGAGTGGTTGATGGCGGCGCTCTTGAAAAGCGCTGAGTCGAAAGACTTCGTGGGTTCGAATCCCACCCTCTCCGCCACGCCCCGTGCCTGAGCCGCCGCCCAGCGGGGTACCTGCCCGCACCAACGGACCGGCGCCGGGCCTGTGTGGCGCCTGCCGCCACTCGCGCATGATCCGCACGACGCGCGGCACCGTCTTCCGGCTCTGCGAGCGATCGTCGACCGATGTCCGGTTCCCGCGCTATCCGGCGCTGCCGGTCGTGCGTTGCGCAGGCTTCGAACCGGGCGACCTCGCCTGACGGGCGAGTCCCGGCCACGGGCCGCTTGACGCCGGGCGCGGGCCCTGCCACCATCCGCGCCACTGACACGAATACGGGCTATGAACGGGACGAGTACCCGTCGAGCGTCGGCAGAGAGAACCGGTGGTTGGTGGAAACCGGAGCGACGGCGGCGGCGAATGGACCCGGGAGCCTCCGGACCGAACGTGAGGGAGATGGGCGCTGAGCCCGCCGACCAGGCAAGTAGGCTCCGGCGCAGAGCGCCAGCGATACCGGGCAGCGCCGATCGCGACGGGACGGGTGACCGCCACCGCGCCGTCGGTCACGATGAGTGCGGCACACGCCGAATGAGGGTGGCACCGCGGAAGGCACGACCTTTCGTCCCGGGGACGAACGGTCGTTTCTTGATTCTCAGAGGCCTACCGCGATGACCACAGCCGATCCGATCAGCCTGGCGCAGACCAAGCGTCTGGCCGCCAACGCCGACACGATCCTGCTGCGCGCCACGCGGCCGGCGGATCTCGAGACCCCCATCGGCGCGTTCCTGCGCCTCGATGACGGCGGACCCGCCTACCTCCTCGAGAGTGTCGAGGGCGGGGAACGCCTGGGCCGCTACTCGTTCCTGGGGACCGGTCCGCGCCGCCTCCTGGAGGTGCGCGACGGCCTCGCCCGGATCCAGACCCGGCCGGTCACCGTCCCCACGTACGCGCCCGACCTCCCGGTCGAAACCGTGGATGGTGGCGACCCGCTCGACGCGATCCGCGCCTTCGCGCCGCGCCGCCGGGTCCAGCCGACCGAGGGCATGCCGCGGTTCACCGGTGGCGCCGTCGGCGCCCTGGCGTACGACGCGGTCAGCATCTTCGAGCCGCACGTCCCGCTGCCCGACCGCGACCCGGTCGGCGTCCCGACCGCGGCCTTCATCGAGACCGATCTCGTGCTGGTCTTCGACCACCTGACCCACACCCTGAGTGCGATCGCTTCGCTCCACACGGAAGCCCCGGACCTCGAGGGCCGCTACCGGATCGCTGAGGCCGCGATCTTCGAGGCGCTGGAGCGTTCCGGCCGGCCGAGTGCGGCCGAGATCCGCGGGACCGTGAACACCCGCGCGACGGCCGGTGAGGCCCTGCCGGGACCGATCGACACGAGCCTGGGTCGCGACGAGTACATCCGCGCCGTCGAAGTCGCCAAGGAGGCCATCGCGAGCGGCGAAGCCATCCAGGTCGTCCTGGCGCGCCGCCAGTCCTTCGACCTGCCCAAGGACGTCGCCACGGGCGCGACCCTCGATGGGATCGGCCTCTATCGGGCGCTGCGTCGGGTCAATCCCAGCCCGTACCTGTTCTTCGTCCGGACACCGACCTTCGAGGTCGTCGGCGCGTCGCCGGAGCTCCTCCTCCAGGCCGAAGGCGACAAGCTCACGACCCATCCCATCGCCGGCACCCGGCCGCGCGGCGCCGACGCCCGCGAGGACGCCCTGCTGGCGGAGCAGCTCCAGCGCGACCCGAAGGAGCGCGCCGAGCACGTGATGCTCGTGGACCTGGGGCGTAACGACCTGGGCCGAGTCAGCCGCGCCGGCACGGTGACCGTCAGCAAGTACATGGAGGTGGAGCGCTACAGCCACGTCCTCCATCTCGTGTCGCACGTGGAGGGCCGGCTCAAGCCGGAGCTGGACGCACTGGACGCGCTGCGGGCGGTCTTCCCGGCCGGCACGCTCAGCGGCGCGCCCAAGGTTCGCGCGATGCAGCTCATCGCCGCGGCGGAGGGCGAGCGGCGTGGCCTGTACGGCGGCGCCGTCGGGTACCTCGGGTATGACGGAAACCTCGACACAGCCATCACGATCCGAAGCGCGGTCCTCAAGGACGGTCAGGCGCACGTCCACACGGGCGCGGGCATCGTGGCGGGGTCCGTCCCCGAGAAGGAGTTCGAGGAGACCGAGCACAAGGCCGCCGCCCTCCGTCGGGCGATCGAGCTCGCCGCCGGGATCCCCGAGGCCCCCCGGCCCGGGACCGACGACGCGGATGCCGCCGACGAGACCGATCCCGCGGCTGCCTCGGCCTCGAGCGAGGCGGGAGCCCGCACATGATCCTGGTCGTCGACAACTACGACAGCTTCACCTTCAACCTGGTCCAGGCCCTCCAGGCGGCTGGGGCGGACGTGCGCGTCATCCGCAACGACCAGATCGACAAGGCCGGCGTGGAGGCCCTGGCCGACGATCCGGCGGCGGACCTGCGTGGCATCGTCATCTCCCCGGGACCAGGTGACCCCGACGACGCCGGCGTCAGTGTCGCGACCATCGAGGTCGCGGCCGCGCGCGAGATCCCGTTGCTGGGCGTCTGCCTGGGCATGCAATCGATGGCGGCCGCGTTCGGAGCGTCCATCGTCCGCGCACCGACCCTCGTCCACGGCGAAGCGTCGGAGGTGACCCACGATGGGGCTGGACTCCTGACGGGCATGCCACCGGCGTTCATGGCCGCCCGCTATCACTCGCTGGCGGTCGATCCTGCGACGCTCCCCGATGTGCTGCGGGTGACCGCGATGAGCGAGGTGGACCGGGTCGTGATGGGCATCCGCCACGTCGCGTTGCCGCTCGAAGGCGTGCAGTTCCACCCCGAGAGCGTGCTCACGCCCCAGGGCCCGCACCTGCTCGCCAACTTCCTCCGCCTCGCCGGGGAGGGGGAGGCCTCCCTCCTCGATGACGCGACGGGCTCGTTCGCGACGGCCGGCCTCGCCGACGCCGGCCCGGGTCACGACCGCGATGCCGGACTCGTCACCGCGGAGTCGGAACGATGAGCGACCACGTCCGGGACGCGCTCACCACGATCGTCGATGGCGGCACCCTCTCCTTCGACGACGCGCGGCTTGCGATGGGCGCGGTGATGGACGGCGAGTCGACGCCGGCCCAGCTCGCGGCCATGCTCATGGGCCTGCGGATGCGCGGCGAGACCGTGGACGAGCTCGCCGGCTTCGCGACCGCGATGCGCGAACGGGTCGTCCGTGTCGACGCCCCCGAGGGCACCGTGGATGTCGTCGGGACGGGGGGCGACGGGAGCGGGACGTTCAACATCTCGACCGCGTCGGCCCTGGTCGTGGCGGCCGCCGGCGTCCCGGTCGCCAAGCACGGGAACCGGGCGATCACGTCGAAGTCCGGCTCGGCCGATGTGCTCGACGCGCTCGGTATCCGGATCGACCACGACGCCGCGTCGGCGGGTGCCTCGCTGCGCGAGATCGGCTTCGCCTTCCTGTTCGCACTGAACTTCCATCCGGCGATGCGTCATGCGGGCCCCACCCGCAAGGAGATCGGCATCCGGACCGCGTTCAACCTGCTGGGGCCGCTCACGAACCCGGCCGGCACGCGCCGGCAGGTGCTGGGCGTGGGCGATCCCCGCGCGGCCGGCCGTTTCGCCGAGGTCGTAGCCCGCCTCGGCACCGAGCGGACGTTCGTGATCCACGGCGACGGCGTCGACGAGCTGCCGCTCGATGACAGCGGGACGCTGTACCACGTCGGGCCGGACGGGATCGCCGAGCATGTCATCAAGGCGTCCGCGCTCGGGCTCCAGGTCGTGCCGACGACCCGACTCGCCGGTGGTACGGCCGAGGAGAACGCCCGGATGATCGTGGGCATCCTGCGCGGCGAGCCCGGCGCGCGCCGCGATGTCGTGCTGCTCAACGCCGGCGCTGCCCTGCTCGTCGCCGGCACCGTCGAGACGCTCGAGGCCGGCATCGAGCGGGCCGCGCTCACGATCGATGCCGGGTTGACGGCGGCCCTGCTCGACCAGCTCCGCGCCGAACGACGCGCGCATGAGGCGACCGTGGCCGGGTCGGAGGCACAGGCATGACCGTCGCCACACGATCCCGCACGGCGGCCAGGACCGCCACCCGACGGAACGTCGTCGAGGAGATCGCCGAGCGGCGACGCGCCGACCTCGCCGCCACGCTCGACGCGCCGGTCGACCTGACCGCGGCCTTGGCTCCGCGACCCATCGCCGAACGACTCGCGGCCCCCGGGCTGCACCTCATCGCCGAGATCAAGCGCTCGTCGCCCTCGGCTGGACGGATCGTCGGCGCCGACGAGGACATCGTCGCCCGCGCCCGGGCGTACGAGGCCGGTGGCGCTGCGGCCATCTCCGTGCTGTGCGAGCCGCACTGGTTCGGTGGATCGATCGACGATCTCACGCGCGTCCGCTCGGCCGTCGCCATCCCGGTGCTGGCCAAGGAGTTCGTGGTCGACGAACGGCAGCTGCCCGCGCTGCGCGCGGCTGGCGCGGACCTCGTCCTCCTGCTCGCCGTGCTCCATCCGGCGCGACGTCTGGCGCGACTGGTGGAGCGGGCGCTGGCCGTCGGCCTGGAGCCGCTGGTCGAGGCCCACGATGAGCGCGAGTTGCGGGCCGCGCTCGCCACCGACGCTCGCCTGATCGGCGTCAACAACCGCGACCTGCGGACGCTGATCGTGGACACCGCGCGGGCCGACCGACTCCGCGCGCTCGTGCCGGACGACCGGCTGATCATCGCCGAATCAGGGGTGCGCGACGTCGAGACCGTGTCCCGCTGGCGGGCACTCGGGTTTGACGGCGCCCTCGTCGGCGAGGCGCTGATGCGGTCCACCGATGCCGTCGCGGCGGCACGGTCGTTCGTGGCTGCCGGTCGCCAGCCGGCGGACCCGGCGAACGTGGATCGCCGGCCATTCGTGAAGATCTGCGGCGTGACTGAGGCGGAAGGCGCCCTCGCGGCCGTCCGGGCCGGGGCGGATGCGATCGGGCTGAACCTTGTCGCGGGCACCCCCCGGGCATTGGACTTGGCCGAAGCGGCCGAGCTCGCCCAGGTGATTCGCACCGCCGCCGCCCCGGGCACGCGCCCACGGATCGTCGCGATCATCGCCGACGCGTCGGCGGACCTGATCTCGGACATCGTCGTCGCGCTCGATCCCGACGCGATCCAGTACAACGGCCGCGAATCCTCCACGCACCTGGCCGACGCGCCACGACCGGCCTGGAAGGCCCTGCACGTCGCGGCCACCGTCCGTGCCGGTGCGTCCGACCCCGTCATCTCGACCGCGCGTGGGTTCCTCGCCGGTGGTGTCGAACGCCTCCTCCTCGACACCGCCGGTGGGCCCCACCCCGGTGGCACCGGCGTGCGCGCCGACGCGGCCGCAGCCGCGGCGATCGCCCGCGAGGTGCCCGTCACCCTGGCCGGCGGCCTGTCCCCGGCCAACGTCGCCGGGGCGCTGCGGGAGATCGCGGCGGTCGGTGTCGACGTGGCGTCCGGCGTGGAGGCACCGCGGGTTCCCGGAGCGCGGCCACGCAAGGACCCGCTGAAGGTGGCTTTGTTCGTGAAGCGGGCGAAGGCGGCACGCGACGACCGGCCCAACGTGGCCTTCGGCCCCACGCCCGTCCATCCGGGCCTGCTGGATACCGATGCCGCCGGGCGCTGGGGCATGGAACGGGACTTCGGCGGCCGCTACGTTCCCGAGACCTTGATGGCGGCGCTCGCCCAGCTGGAGACGGCGTACGACGCCCTTCGGCACGACCCGGTGTTCTGGGCGGACCTGCGCGAGCTGCTGGAGCGCTTCGCCGGTCGACCCACGGCGCTCTATCGGGCGGATCGGCTCGCCACCGCTGTGGAAGGCGAGGCTGCGCGACTGGTTGCCGCGGCCGGTGCGGCCGGTGCCACCGGGGGTGCCTCGACGGCGCCGATCCCGCGCCTCCGCCTGTATCTCAAGCGCGAGGACCTCGCCCACACGGGCGCCCACAAGATCAACAACGCCCTGGGCCAGGCACTGCTGACCCGGCGCCTCGGCAAGTCCCGGGTGATCGCCGAGACCGGCGCGGGCCAGCACGGAGTCGCGACGGCCACTGCCTGTGCGTTGCTGGACCTGCCCTGCGTCGTGTACATGGGCGCCGAGGACATCGAGCGTCAGGGTCCCAACGTCCTGCGGATGCGCGCGCTCGGTGCCGAGGTGCGCAGCGTGACGTCGGGCACGGCGACGCTCAAGGACGCGGTCAACGAGGCGATGCGCGACTGGGTCACGAACGTGGAGACGACGCACTACGTGCTCGGCTCGGCCATGGGTCCGCATCCCTATCCGACCATCGTGCGTGACCTCCAGCGCCGCATCGGCGACGAGGCCGCGGCCCAGCTCAAGGCGGTCGAAGGCCGGCTCCCCGACCTCGCGCTCGCCTGCGTGGGCGGTGGCTCCAACGCGATCGGCCTGCTCGCGCGGTTCATCGGCGAGCCCACGGTGCGCCTCGCGGTCGCCGAGGCCGCCGGCGACGGCATGGCCACGGGCCGCCACGCGGCGGCGATCCTGGGCGGGACGCCGGGCATCCTCCACGGCTCGCGCTCGCTCATGCTCCAGGACCGCGACGGCCAGGTCGTCGAGGCCCACAGCGCCTCGGCCGGGTTGGACTATCCGGGGATCGGGCCGCAGCTCGCGGCGCTGGCGGAAGGTGGCCGGCTGGAGGTCGCCGCCGCCACGGATCGCGAAGCCGTCGCGGCCATGAAGGCGACGACCCGGACCGAGGGCATCCTGCCGGCGCTGGAGACCGCCCACGCGATCGCGGCCCTCCCCAAGGTCATCGCGGGCGTCGACGGCCTGCCCGGCGGGTATCCGGACGAGATCCTCGTGCTGCTCGGGTTCTCCGGCCGGGGCGACAAGGACCTTGCCGCCCTGACCCGGTTCGACGACGTCGAGCCGTGGGCGAGCGCCCGATGACGGCCCCGGCCGCCGCCCCGCCCGCCGAACTCGTCGGCACCAACGACACCGCCGGGGCGAAACGGATCGCCGCCGCCTTCGCGCGCGCCCGCGGCGAGGGTCGAGCCGCCCTCATCCCGTATGTCGTCGCCGGCTATCCCGATGCGGAGACCAGTCTGGCCATCGCGCTGGCCGCCGCCGACGCCGGGGCGGACCTCCTCGAAGTGGGCCTGCCGTACTCCGATCCGCTCGCCGACGGCGCCACCCTCCAACGGGCGTCGGGGATCGCGATCAGGGCTGGGGCTACGCTCGAGGGATCGCTCCGCCTCATCGAGCGCATCGGTGCCGCCCGCCCGGACCTGCCCCTCGTGCCGATGGGCTATGCCAACCAGGTCATCGGCGGCGGGGACGGCGAAGTCGTGGCGACCCGTCTGGCGAAGGCCGGCGCCGCCGGACTCATCGTGGCGGACCTCACGCCCGACGAAGGCGCCCCGTTCGAGGCGGTCGCCCGCGTTGCGGGCCTGGCGGTCGTCTACCTCGTCGCTCCGACGACGCCGCCCGCCCGCCGCGCCGCCATCGCGGCCCGAAGCGGCGGGTTCCTCTATTGCGTGTCGCTGGTCGGGGTGACCGGTGCCCGGACGGCGCTGCCGCGGACCGTCGGGAAGTTGGTCAGCGATGTCACGGCGGCCTCGCCCGTGCCGGTCGGCGTCGGGTTCGGCGTGAGCAAGCCGGAGCATGCCCGGGCGATCGCGAAGGCCGGCGCCGCGGGCGTCATCGTGGCCTCGGCGCTCGTCGACGCGCTAGGTCCGGACGGTCGCGACATCGAAGCCCTGGCGGATCTCGTGCGTCGATTGCGGGCCGCCACCGCCGTCTGATCCCCGTGTCGGACCGTCGCGAATGGCGTCGAGTGGTGCGCTACCCTCCGCGCATGCCACGACGTCGCGTCCCCTTCGTCGAACGTGGGGTCGACCGGTTCCGTGCCGACCCGGCTTCCGTCCGCAACGCCACCATCGTGATCATCACCGTGACGGTCGCCGCCGTGGTGATCGGCAGCATCGTCATGTGGGTCTTCGACAAGCGCGACTTCCCCAACTACGGCGAGGCACTCTGGTTCGTGCTGCAGACGGTCACGACCGTCGGCTACGGCGACGTGACACCGACCTCGGGCGTGGGTCGCGCGATCGCCGCCGTCGTCATGATCGTCGCGATCGCGTTCCTGACCATCGTCACGGCGATCATCACCTCGACCTTCATCGAGGCCGCCCAGCGGCGCCGCAACGCAGCAGAGCGAGACGCCCGGCAGGATCGCAGCGAGCACGAGGATGCCCGGTTCGACGAGATCATCGAGCGGCTGACCGCGATCGAGGCCGCGATCGCCGGCCAGGCCGGTCCGGCCGGCCTGGGCGCGGCGCCACGCGATGATCCGCCGCCGTCCTGACGGGGACGGTCTTCCGGATCGTCCCCGCACCGTGATGGATGGATATCCTGTCGGGCATGCATGACGACGAGGTGGCGATCGGCGAGGAGGTAGGTGCCGAAGAAGACGTTCGTGTGGGTCGTGGACTGGCCCGGCTGGTGTCGTGGCGGCAAGGCGTCCCACCTCGCGATCGACGCCCTGATCGAGCACGGTCCGCGCTACGCCCGAGTGGCGCGCGTCGCGGGCTTCGAGATCGGCGATATCTCGGCGCATGACCTGGTGACCATCGAATTGGTGCCGGGCGGCGGCGGGACCGATTTCGGCGTGCCGTCGGCCATCACCGACGATGACCGGCGCGCGGTCTCGGCGGCGGACGCCGAGCGACTCGCAGCCCTCGTCGGTGCCGCCTGGGATGTGTTCGACGAGGTGGCGGCCGGCGCGCCCGAGGAACTGCGCAAGGGTCCGCGAGGCGGTGGTCGCGACCGGACCAGGGTGGTCGAGCACGTCGTCGAGGCGGACCACGCGTACGCGCGAGAGATCGGCGTGGTCCTCCCGTCGCCAGACCCCACGGATCGCGCGGCGGTCGCGGTCGAGCGGGCCGCGATGCTGGGGGTCCTCTCGACGCCATCCGACGGGTCGCCGCTCGCCGGCCGGAAGTGGACGACCCGCTATGCGGCGCGACGGATCGCGTGGCACGCCCTCGATCACGCCTGGGAGATCGAAGACCGCTCGACGCCAGGTCCGGAGGCGGGATCGTGATCGGCAACCGGTCCGTGCCGGATACGGACGTGATCCCGGTGCTTGCCTATCCCGGATGTGGCCGTCGCAAGCGACTGGCTGGCACGCGCGTTCGGCTTCCGGGTGCGACTCCGCATCGGCGGTCATCGAGCGCAACTGGTCCACGCACGTGGCGCGATCATCGTCACGCGAGGCGCCCGGCGCCGAGGCCGGCGTCGGGCCGGGTCCGGACATCGGGATCCATGTCCGCGTGGCCGATGTCGACGCCCATCATGCGCGGCTGGCGCGGCCGGAGCCCGGATCATCCAGCCACCGGCCGACTACCCCTTCGGGGAGCGGCAGTACACGGCCGAGGACCCGGGCGGCTATCGCTGGACCTTCTCGCAGTCGATCGCGGACGTCGACCCGGCGGACTGGGGCGGGACGCTGGTCCAGTCGGACTAGACCGGGACCTCGCCACCGAGGGCGGTACGCGGCCATCGCGACGACGTCGGCGGCCGTCGATCCGGCCGCCCGAAGCTCGCGCACGCCCGTGTCACCGGCCGACTTCGAGAGCTTCGAGCCATCCGGACGGCGGATCAGCCGGTGGTGCAGGAAGGCAGGCGGTCGCTCGCGGCCCAGCAGTCGCGCGAGGCGGATCTGGGCCGGTGTGGCGTGCAGGAGATCCCGCCCACGGACGACGAGATCCACGCGCTGACGGTCGTCGTCCACGACCACGCAGAACCCGTAGGTCCAGTTGCCGTGGCGGTCGCGGATCGGCAGGTCGCCGGTCGGCGCGACCTCGCCCGAGCACGGACCGACGAGGCCGTCCATCCAGGCCTCGCTGCCACCGCCGAGGGCGACCCGCAGCACGGGTCCCGCCAGGGAGCGGCTCCGGCAGGCGCCCGGACACCCGGGACCCGACCAGGGCCGGCCGTGGTCCGCGGCCCAGGCCGCGAACGTCGCGCGCGTACAGGCGCAGCCATACACCAGGCCGTCTGCGTCCAGGGCCTGGCGAGCCGCGTCGTACGCGGCCAGCGCCGCCGGGTCGGTCTGGCGGACCGGACCGGCGTCCGGTACGAAGCCGAGCCAGGCAAGGTCCTCGAGGATCGCCTCGTCGAACGTCGCCCGGCTGCGCTGCCGATCGTGATCCTCGATGCGCATCAGGACCCGGCCGCCCACGACGCGAGCGACACCCCACGTCCAGATAGCGTTGGCGACGTGCCCCAGGTGGAGGTACCCCGTCGGGGCCGGGGCGAACCGGGTCAGCGCCCCCGGCGGCAGCGTCGAGAGGTCAGGACGGTCCGTCGTGGCCGTCGTCCCGTGTGGAGCGTCCCTGGTTCGTGGACGCGGCCCCGCCGGCGCGGCCGCCACCGCCCTGTCGGGCGGCCCGCTCGTGGGCGTCGCGGTCGCGGGTCTCGAGCGCCCGGGTGGCGCTGAACAGGCGCCGATACAGGGCCAGCAGGTCGGCCTGGGGAAGCGGACCCTCGTTGGCCATCGTCACCCGCAGCAGCACCTCGCGCTCGCGCTCCGCGTCCCGGATCGCGCGCCGGCCGGCAGCCGCCTTGGCCTCACCGGCTTCGCGCGCGAGCGTGGCACGTTCGTTGAGGATGGCCACGATGCGCCGGTCGAGGGCGTCGATCCGCCGGCGCAGCCGTCGCAGTTCCGGGGTCTCGGCAGGTCGCCGCCGCGTCCGGTCGTCAGCCACGTGCGCCTCCGTACCGCCGCGCGATCGTGTCGAGCGCAAGGTGGTAGCCCCGAGCGCCCTGGCCCACGATCGATTCGACGGCGATGTCGTGGAGGTAGTTGACGTGGCGGAACGGCTCGCGCCGCGCCGGATCGGAGAGATGGACCTCCACGAACGGGCGCTGCACCGCGAGCAACGCGTCGCGCAGCGCGATGCTCGTATGGGTGAGCCCGCCGGCGTTCACGATCGCCGACCTCGAAATCGCGCTCGGTGGAGCCGGTCGATGAGGGCACCCTCGTGGTTCGACTGGTAGAAGTCGACGGCGAGACCGAGCTCCGTGGCCCGCGTCGCGATGCCCGGCATGGATCTCGTCAAGCGATTCGTAGCCGTAGATCTCGGGCTCACGGGTCCCGACCAGGTTGAGGTTCGGCCCCTGCAGGACGAGGACGCGGATCATGCCGCCCGTCCCGCGGCGAGGAGCGAGGACGCGGCGTCGCGCACGACCGCCTCGTCGACGTCCGAGCGGACCTCGACGCCGGTCGCCGTCGGCAGGACCCAGCGCAGCCGGCCGCCGCGGTGCTTCTTGTCCGTGCCAAGTCGGTCCAGCACCGTCATCGAGGGCATAGGGCAGGGGAGTCTGGCCCGAGATCCAGCTGATCCAGCAGCCGGCCGATCCGATCTGCCCGGTCCGGCGGGGTCACGCCGACGGCGAGCCCGATCCGGCACGCCGCCCGCAGCCCGTAAGCGACCGCCTCCCCATGCAGGAGGTCACCGTACCCGGCGGCGGCTTCCACGGCATGCCCCAGGGAGTGGCCGAGGTTGAGCGTGATCCGGCCACCGGCCGCACCACGCTCGCGTTCATCGGCGAGCACGACCTCCACCTTGGCCCAGGCGCTGCGTTCCACGAGCTCGGCCACGACGCCCCGGTCGAAAGCACCGGGCTCCCCCAGGGCGATGGCCGGACCGTCGCGTTCCAGCAGCTCGAACAGGCGCTCGTCGCCGAGGGCGGCCATCTTCACGGCCTCGCCCAGCGCCGCACGACGCTGGCGCTCGGGCAGGGTTCGCAGGGCGGCGACATCGATGACGATCGCGGCCGGCTGATGGAACGCCCCGACGAGGTTCTTGCCCTCCGGCAGGTCCACCGCGGTCTTGCCACCGATCGCGGAATTGATCTGGGCGACAAGCGTGGTCGGGACGTGGATCACGGGGACGCCGCGCAGGTACGTGGCCGCGAGGAAGCCGGCCGTGTCGCCGAGTGCACCACCCCCGATGCTCACGATGGGCTCGTCGCGTTCCAGGCGGAGCCGGGCCAGGTCGCTCGCGGCGGCCTCGACGACACTCAGCCGCTTGGCCGCCTCGCCCTCGGGGAGGGTCAGGGGGATCACGTCCCAGCCCCCGGCGACCAGGCCGTCGGCGAGCGACGCGCCGACGGCCGCCCATGCCCCCGGCTCCGAGACCAGGACCGCGCGACGCGCCTCCAGCCGGCGAAGTGCCTCGTCCACGCCGGCGGCCGCGATGCCGTCGCCGATGAGCAGACGGCCGATCGGCGTCGCCGCCCGCAGGAGCGTCGTCGCCTCGAGGGCCGTCGGGGCGGCCAGACGAGCCTCGATGGCCTCGACGACGCCCATCACCTCGGTCACGCCGGAGAGCCGCAGGCTCGCGGCGGCGTAGAACCGTTCCCGGCGCATGGCCAGGTCGCGCAGCGTGCCGATCGGATCCCGGCCGGTGACCAGCGGTCGGACGTGGGGCGAGCGACGCAGCCGCTGGGCCAGCACCTCCGGCCGGCCGTCCAGCCAGACCGACAGGCGGCCGCGATACAGCGACCATCGATTCCGCGGATCCGATGACGGCGCCGCCGCCCGTGGCGATGACGCGACGGACGTTCGGCCCGCCGTCGGGGGCGCCCAGGTCGGCGACCGCGCGCCGCTCGAGGGTGCGGAACGCCGCCTCGCCATCCTCCTCGAAGATCGCGGGGATCGACCGACCATCCTCGTGCTCGATCCGCTCGTCGAGGTCGATGAAGTCGGCGCCATGGCGGTGGGCCAGGCGCTTGCCGACCACGCTCTTGCCGCTCCCGGGCAGGCCGACGAGGACGATGTCCATCAGTGGGCCTAGTCGTCGCCGCCGGAGCCGGCTTCGTCCGTGCCGGTCAAGCCGTGGCCGGACGCCGGGGAGGTGGCCGTCGCCGTCGCGACCGGACCCCCGGCGACCGGCGCTTCGAGCGGCGCGGCGAGGCGCGCCCGGTACGTCGCCAGGTTCGCCTGGACGTCCGCGACGGTGTCGCCACCGAACTTCTCGGCGATGAACGCCGCCAGTGTGAGCATGACCATCGCCTCACCGACGACGCCCGCCGCCGGCACCACACTGATGTCGCTGCGCTCGTAGTGCGCTTTCTCGACGGCTTCGCCGGTGATGAGATCGGCCGATGGCAACGGCCGGGCCAGGGTGGAGATGGGCTTGACCGCCCCACGCACGACGAGCGGCTCGCCGTTGGTCACGCCGCCCGTCAACCCGCCCGCATTGTTGGTCCGATGCACCCAGCGCCCGGCGTCGTCGCGACCCTCGATGACGTCGTGGACCTGCGAGCCGAACCGGCGGGTCTGCTCGAACCCCAGGCCGAACTCCACGCCCTTGACGATGTTGATGCTCATGACGGCGGCGGCGAGGGCCGCATCCAGACGGCGGTCCCAGTGGACGTACGACCCAAGCCCGATCGGCAGCCCGTGCACCACCACCTCGAACACGCCGCCGACCGTGTCGCCCGCCGACCGCGCCTCGTCCACCCGGGCGATCATCGCGGTCTCGGCATCGGGGTCGGGGCAACGCAGTGGCGAGACGTCGGCCTCGCTCGCGGGTCCGGGTGGCGTTCGCGGGGTCCAGGGCCACGCCGCCGACCTCCGCGGTGAACGACCAGACCTCGATCCCGAGCTCGCGCAGGAAGGCTCGCGCGACGGCCCCGGCCGCGACTCGGGCCGCGGTCTCGCGCGCAGAGGCGCGTTCCAGCACGTTGCGGACGTCGTTGAAGCCGTACTTGAGGGCGCCCGCGAGGTCCGCATGGCCGGGCCGGACCCGGGTGACGGGCGTGGCTCGCTTGTTGCCGCCCTCCGCGGCGCTCGCCAGCTCCGCGGCTTCCTCCTCCGCAAGCGGCCCGACCTGCATGACCTGCGTCCAGTTCTCCCAGTCGCGGTTCCGGACCAGCAGCAGGATCGGCGAGCCGAGCGTGAAGCCGTGGCGGACCCCGCCCAGGATCTCCGCCCGGTCCTGCTCGATCGCCTGACGCGCCCCGCGCCCGTAGCCCTTCTGGCGGCGGGCGAGGTCGATCGCGATGACGTCCTCGCTCAGGGGCAGGCCGGCCGGGACGCCCTCGATGGTGGCGCCGAGGGCAGGACCGTGCGATTCCCCCGCGGTCAGGAAGCGGAACGCGGTCACTCGGCCGCGGCCGCCGCCGGTTCGGTCGCGTCGCCGGCCGGTTCGCCCTCGGCCGAGCGCAGGCCGCCGGCCCGTGCCTCGGCAAGCTTGGCCTGCATCAGGTCCAGCGGTGCAGCCTGACCGGTCCACAGGGTGAAGGCGGCCGCACCCTGATGGAGCAGCATCAGTTCGCCATCCGCGGTCGTCGCCCCGGCCGACTCGGCGTCGCGGAGCAGGCGCGTCCGAGCGTAGATGAGGTCCAGCACGAGGAGCTCGTTGTTGAGGACCTCGGCCGGGATGGGGCTCACGTCCGACGTCAGCCCGATGGATGTCGCGTTCACGAGGACCTTGGTCTTGGCGAGTTCCGATTCGATGATCGACTCATGCCAGGGCATCGCGCGCAGCTCCATGTGCGCGGCGCTCCGCCCGAAGTGCTTGACCAGGCCTTCCGCCCGATGGAGGTGGCGATTGAAGATGACGATCCGCTGGAAGCCTTCGGTGATGAGCCCGTAGACGACGGCCCGGGCCCCACCGCCCGCGCCCAGCACGACGGCCTGGCGCGGCATCTTCTGCTTGCCCACGAGCCGATCCAGGGCCACCTTGAACCCGGGTACGTCCGTGTTGTGCCCGATCAGGCGCTTGCCCTCTCGGGTGATCGTGTTGACCGCGCCCGTCGCCTGGGCCTCCTCGGTCAGCCGATCCACCATGGGCACGACCCGCTCCTTGTGGGGGATGGTGACGTTCGCCCCCAGGAACTCGTCGTTGCGCAGCTCGCCGATCGCGTCGGCCAGCTCGATCGGCGCCTTGTCCCAGAGCTCGTAGCGGGCATCGATGCCCAGCTGGTCGAACGCCGCCTGCTGCATGGCACCCGACAGCGAATGGGCTACCGGGTGGCCGATCAGGACCACGCGCTTCGTCATGCTCGCACCCCTTGGAGGTCGTCGAAGAAGGTCGGATAGGAGATGGCAGCCGATCCAGGCCGTGTGACGGTGGTCTGGTCGGTGGCGAGGAGGCCGGCGATCGCGAACGTCATCGCGAGTCGATGGTCATCGAGGCTGTCGGTCGCGGTGCCGCGCAGGGTCGTGCCACCCTGGATGCGCAGGTCGTCGCCCTCGATCTCGATGGAGGCGCCCATGGCCCGCAGGCCGGCTGCGATCCCGGCGATCCGGTCCGATTCCTTGTGCCGGAGTTCACCGGCGCCACGGATCGTGGTCGTGCCCCGTGCCTGCGTCGCCGCGAGGCACAGGACGGGGATCTCGTCGATCGCCGCGGCGACCGCGGTCGGGCCAAGGTCGATCCCGTGCAGGTCGGAACTGTGGACCACGAGGTCCGCGAGGGGCTCGCCGACCCCGTCGTCGGTCGAGAGCACGGCGTCGGCCGAGCCATCGATCGCGCGTTCCTCGATATCGGCGCCCATCGAGCGCAGGATGTCGATGACGGCGCGCCGGGTCGGGTTCACCCCGACGTCGCGGAGGGTCAGCTCGGCATCAGGATGGATCGCGCCACCGACGAGCCAGAAGGCGGCCGCGGACACGTCGCCGGGGACGCGCTGGTCGATCGCTCGCACCGCCACCCCTCCTTGCACCGTCCAGGCCACCCGGCCGTCGCCTTCGTCATCGCGCTGCACTGCCACCCCGCGGGCTCGCAGCATCCGCTCCGTGTGATCGCGGGTCGCGACCGCCTCGTGGACCGTGGTCCGCCCCTCGGTCCGCAGGCCGGCCAGCAGGATCGCCGACTTGACCTGGGCAGACGGCACGGGTGTCGTGTAGTCCACCGCCGTGAGCGGGGTATGCCCGACCACGGTCAGGGGAGGGAGGGAGTCATGGCGCCGAGCGTGGAGCACCGCGCCCATGCGGCGCAGTGGGTCGATGATACGAGCGACCGGACGCCCGCGCAATGAATCGTCGCCCGTCAGGACGCAGGTCATCGGCAGCCCGGCGACCATCCCGGTGATCAGCCGAAGGCTCGTGCCGGAGTTGCCGCAGTCCAGGACGCGATCCGGTTCGTCGAGGGCGTCGGCGCCCGGAGAGACGACCCGATAGTCGACCCGGCCGTCGCGCGCCTCACCGCGCTCCACCGTCGCGCCCAGGGCGCGCATGATCGAGGCCGTCGAGCGGACGTCGGCGCCGTCGCCCGCCCCGACGATCCGGCCCTCGCCAGCCGCGAGGGTCGCGAACAACAGCGCCCGATGGCTGACCGACTTGTCGCCGGGCAGGCGCACCTCGCCGCGCAGACGGGCGGCCGGGAGGATCGTGGCGTCGTCGCCGGTGCTCAATGGCGGGCCAGCCCTCCACCGCCGCCCAGACCCATGGCCGAGGCTGCCATGAGCGGGTCGCCATGGAGGCCGCGGACCAGCTCGTGGACGGGGATGAGGGTCGTCATGAGATCGCGGAACTGGTCCAGGTCCAGCTGCTGCTCGGCGTCGGACAGCGCCTGGTCGGGGGTCGGGTGGACCTCGACCATCACCCCGTCGGCCCCCACCGCGACGCCGCCCACGGCAAGCGGCTTGACCAGCCAGCGCTTCCCGGTCGCGTGGGACGGGTCCACGACCACCGGCAGGTGGGTCAGGTGGTGGAGGAGGGGCACGGCGGACAGGTCCATCGTGTTCCGGGTGTAGGTCTCGAACGTCCGGATGCCGCGCTCGCACAGGATCACGTTCGGGTTGCCGGAGCTCACGATGTACTCGGCGGCCATCAGCCACTCCTCGACCGTCGCGCCGTAGCCGCGCTTGAGCATGACCGGGCGCGCGACCCGGCCGACGTCGCGCAGGAGCGAGTAGTTCTGCATGTTCCGGGTGCCGATCTGGAGGATGTCCGCGTATTCGGCGACGATGTCCACCTGGCTCGGTTCCATCACCTCGGTGATGACCGGCAGGCCGGTCCGGTCGCGGGCTTCGGCGAGGTAGCGCAACGCTTCGACGCCCAGGCCCTGGAAGGCGTACGGGCTGGTCCGTGGCTTGAAGGCGCCGCCCCGCAGGATCGTGGCGCCGGCCGCCTTGACCGCATCGGCCGTCTCGAAGAGCTGGTCGCGGCTCTCGACGGAGCACGGGCCGGCCATCATCGTGAGCGATCCGTCGCCGACGACCGCATCCAGGATGGGGATGACCGTGTCCTCGGGATGGAACTCGCGCGAGGTCAGCTTGAACGGCCGCGAGATGGGGGTGACGCGCTCCACGCCGGGAAGGGCCGCGAGGCGCTCCGCGAGGGCCGCCTTCTTGCCACCGAGCTCGCCCACGACCGCGATCACGGTGTGATCAGGCCCGGCGTGGTCGAACGGCGTCAGGCCCTCTCCGAGGATGTGGCCCTTGACTCCCAGGACCTCGGCCTCCGTGGCACCGACGGTCATCACGACGAACATCGCGGTGTGTTCTCCTCGTCGGTCGGTCGGGCCAAACAAAAAAGCAGAGGTCTTGCCTCTGCTTCGTTTGCCCGGCACGACCTGTGCCCCCGGTCTAGCGACCGGAGACGTTCATGCCGGGCATCGAAAGTAGAAGAAGCGGCTCATGCGTCCCCGGAGTGTGCCGACCGAGCCGCCGCCTGTCAACGCGCCAAGGGGCCCGGCCAGGCCGCCGGCTCTCAGGTCCGCCCGCCATCGACCGCGTCACCGGCCGCCCGTGACAGGATCGCCTCGACGACCTCGCTCTTCGCGTCCGCGTATTGCTGCACGAACGCCCAGTCGCGGGTGGCGAGCTCGCGCTTCGTGGCGAGATACGTCGCCAGCTCCTCGGGATGCGAGCGCAGTCGGTCGCGGAACGCGATCATCCGGTCGATCTCGGGGTCGCCGGCCGTGTGGATGTGCAGGTTCACGTTCGTATCGGGGCCTTTGCACATCCGGTGCTCGTGCCACGCCGGTTCGCGGATCCGCAGGACGTACCCGCCCGCCTCCAGCCGGGGCAGATAGCTCGGTTCATCCCCCGAATTGTCGACGACCAGCAGGATATCGATGATCGGCTTCGCCGCGAGTCCGGGGACCGACGTCGACCCGACATGCTCCAGTCGCCGGATGTCGTCGCCCAGCAGTCCCCGGATCCGGGCCGCCTCACGCGCGTACAGGGCAGGCCACGCCGGATCCGGCTCTGCCAGTCGGACGTGCCCGACCAGGTGCTCCACCGGGCCGACGGTCACCGCCTGCAGCTCGGCCTCGGTGACCAGCGGCGGCTCGCCGACCCGCCGCGCGTCCGTCACTCGAACGCGTCCAGGAGGGGCTCGGCCTGATAGAGGTTGATCCCGCTGTCGAGGAGATCCACGATCGCCTGCAGCTTGGCCTCCTCCTCCACCTGTTCCTCGATGAACCACTGGAGGAACTGGTGGCCACGGTGATCGCCGGCCGCGATGGCCACGGCCGCCATCTTGTCGAACTGCGCGGCGACATCCCGTTCGGACTTGAGCGCGCGGCGAGCGGCCGCGAGCGCCGAGTCGAACCGCGTCGATGCCGCCTTGAGCGCCGGCAGGTCGAAGTCGATGTCGTTGTCCGTCAGGAAGTCCATGATCCTGGCCGCGTGCTGGGCTTCCTCGATGGACTGGTCGCGGAAGAGCTTGCCCCAGCGCTTGAGGCTCTGGCGCTCGAAATAGAGCGCGATCGCCATATACAGCTGATGGGCGCCCAGTTCATGGCCGATCTGGGCGATCAGGAGCTTGCGCAGGTCGCTGTCGAGCATCGGGCACACCTTCCAGGTCACGCGCCGCCGGCGTCCGTGGCGACGGTCGGGCGTGGACTCGGCCCATGGTAGGATGTCGGCCGCCGTGGCGACGGAGAGGTCGCATAGAGGTCTAGTGCAGCGGTTTGCTAAACCGCCATGTGGGGTAACCTGCATCGAGGGTTCGAATCCCTCCTCTCCGCCAGACCTCTCCAGGGGCCCTCGGCGATGCATGCGCCCGTAGCTCAGTGGATAGAGCGTTAGGTTGCGGACCTAAAGGTCGTGAGTTCGAGTCTCGCCGGGCGCGCCACCCCTCGATCGACCGATGAGCCCTGCGGACGTCTCCGCGGGGCTTCTTCGTGCAGGCCGAGCCGGCATCATCGGACCGCCGAAGGACGCGACGAGACCCCTTGCGCGGTCAAGTACTATCCGCCTCAGTCCCAGTCGATGGTCGCGCGTTCGTAGACAGGGAAGTGGGGGGTCGGATGTTCCATCCGTCCGTGCGTCACGGACTCCGCCGCACCGGCGTGATGTTCGCCATGGTCGCGCTGCTGGCGAGCGTCGCCGGACCGATGCGCGCTGCCGATCCCGCCGCCTCGTCGGGCCACGATCCCGCGCGGATGGCCCGCATCGCGGACCAGCTCCGCGCGACCGCGGGCGGGCACGACCACGATCACGCCGATGCGGCCCCGCACGAGCACGGTGGCATGGCCTCGCTCAGCGCCGACGATCTCGCGTATCTCGGCCTGCGCCCGGGCCGGGGCGACTGCGCCGGGATGTACGAGCTCACGACCGACGATGGGAGTCAGTCCTGCTCGCACGGCCTCGACGTGTCCGTGCCGGACGTGGCCACCGGCAAGGCGATCCCGCCACCGCCGGGATCGTCGAACTCGGCGCTTGCGGCCGACTGCTCCTACGACATCACCGACTGCCCGGCGCCCGCCGGTTGGAAGGTCCCGACCCAGATCCCCTGCTACAGCACCGGTCCGTTCGTCGAGGTCCTGTATGTGTACTGGGGCGCGGGCGCGTTCGCGACCAACAAGGAGCGCATCCGCCGGGCGGTCGCCTCGATCGACCTCCTCTTCAAGATCTCGGCCGCCGCCGTCAAGTCGTCTACCGGCGTCGCCGGCAACCGCCATGTCCGCTGGGCGATGAACGCTGGCTGTGACCTGAAGATCACGCCCGTCAAGATGTCGGACTCGGTCGGCGACGGGATCTATTCGATCAAGTCGAGCCTCCTGAGTCGCGGGATCATCACCAGCAGCCGCAAGTACCTCGCTTTCGTAGCGAACGGCGGGTGCTACGGCGGGATCGCGGAACTCGACAGCTCCTCGAAGAAGGGGTCGACCAATCCGTCCAACAGCGGCGGCAGTCTCGGGATGACGTACGACTGCTTCGATACCTTCGACCCCTATGCGGGGTATGGCGCCAACATCGCCGCGCACGAGCTGATGCACACGCTCGGTGCGGTCCAGGACGACGCCCCGCACTCGACCGGTGGCCACTGCTGGGACGACCTCGGAGCGGCCCACACCGGCGCCGACATCATGTGCTACGACGACGGCGGGGTCGCCGCGTCCAAGTTCTATGCCCGATGTCCGTCGACGTATCCGGAGACCTTCGACTGCGGCAAGGACGACTACTACAACCCGTACCCACCGGCGAACTCGTACCTCGCGACGAGGTTCAATCCGGCCGACAACAAGTTCCTGTCGAACGCGGAGCCGCCGGCGTGGCAGCAGCTGCCCAAGCCCGTCGTCGCGTTCACGAAACCGAGCGCCTCCGGTGGCGCCGTCGGCGGCGGCACCCTCGCCACGATCAAGGAATCCGGCGTCGCCGGGATCCCGATCCGGACCGTTGCCTGGACCGTCAACGGCGTCGCGGTCGAGAGCACGGCCAGCGCTCCGACATCGCTCGGCCGGTCCACCTTCAAGACGCGCACGGGGGGCTACGCCAACGGCAGCGTCCTGACCATCGGCGCGAAGGTGTCCGATTCGGGTGGCCTCACCGGGTCCGGGTCCACGAAGGTCACCGTGGCGAACCCGTATGTCCGGATCACCACCCCCGGGGCCTTCGCGGAGACATCGGGCACGGCGAGCTGGACCGCTACGGCGACGGCGTCCGGTGGGCGCACCGTGGCCAAGGTCGAATTCCTCGTCGACGATGTGGTGAAGGCGACGGACACGACGGCCCCGTATGGGGGCACGTACACCGTCCCGGCGTTCACACCGGGTTGGTCGGGCGACAACGGGCCGTACACCGTCGCGGCCCGTGTGACGGACTCCGCGGGCGTGGCGCGCAAGACGCTGTCCCGGACCCTGTATCACCAGCACGCCGGCATCGCCTGGATCGGCCCGTCCCTCATGAATGGCGGGACCTGGGTCGATGGTCCACTCCGCGTGCCGGCTGGCAAGACCGTCCCGTTGACCGTTCGAGCGTGGTCCAGTTCGGCCCTGGGCATCCAGCGCGTCGTCTTCCGCGTGAACGGCGTGACGGTGGCGACCGACTACAGCGCGCCGTACACCTATGACTACGTCATCTCGTCGACGCTCGGCACCCAGGTCGAAGTCACGACCCGCGCCATCGATGGTGCGGGCACGATCGTCACCTCGGATCCGATCTACATCAAGAGCGTGTCCACCTACGGATCGCAGACACCGACGATCACGCCGGATCCGGTCAGTAGCGGTGCCGATGTGACATTCAAGCTCACCACCACGCCACCCAGTGGCGGCGTGATCGATTCGGCCTGCCTCTATGTCGATGGCGACTACGGCGACGGCTGCCTGTACCCGTCGTCGTCATCCGAGAACACGATCACCGTCCCGGCCGCCACGTTCGGGGTCGGCGGACACACGGCGTCGTGGCACCTGACCGGCAATACCAAGGCCGACTACACCGGCACGTACGTCCAGGTCGACAGTGGCTATCGCCGGTTCACGGTCACGGGGTCGACCTCGACGCCGACGGTCGCGGTGACCGGCCTGACGACCGGCGGCCGCTACAAGGGCAAGGTCAACGTGGGCGCCACCGTGACCGGCCTGTCCAGCGCGGTGACCGTCCAGCAGGTCGAATTCTTCGAGGGCGGCAGCAGCCTCGGCCTCGACTACGACGCGAGCTACACGTGGTCGTGGAACAGCGCGGTGGGTCCAGACGGGCCCAGGACCATCGCCGCGGAGGTGACCCTCTCCGATGGGTCCCACCTGCGAGGCAGCATCGACGTGATCGCCGCGAACGCGTCCGCGAAGCTGTCGACGCCGCTCGCCGGAGCCACGGTCAGCGGCGTGACGACCCTGTCGGGCACCGGCACGTACGACTCGGATACCGCCCTGGAGAGTGCCCTCTTCTTCGTGGACGGCGCGGTGGTCAACACGGACCGCAGCGCCCCGTTCAGCTACGGCTGGAACTCGGCTGCGGTCGCCAACGGCCCGCATACGGTCGCGATCCGACTGCAGCTCACCGACGGTCGGACGATCACGACGCCGGCGACGAGCATCACGGTGGCAAACTGACTCCATGACACCGACGCGCGGCCCGGTCGCGTTCCTGGGTCTTGGCACGATGGGCGCCGCGATGGCGGCCAACCTGGCCCGCGCCGGATTCCCGGTCACGGCCTGGAACCGGACGCCCGGACGAGCCCCGGAACTCGACGAACTCGGCGTCGCCGTCGCCGAGACGCCCGCCGCCGCGGCATCGGTCGCGGAGATCGTGGTGATCTGCGTGTCGGACACGCCGGATGTCGAAGCCGTGCTGTTCGGACCCGATGGTGTCGTGGACGGAGCGGCCGCCGGAACGCTCGTCATCGATTGCTCCACGATCGCCCCGTCCGGTTCCTGGGACTTTGCCGCTCGATTGCGCGAGCGCGACCTGGCCATGGTGGATGCTCCCGTCTCGGGCGGGAGCGAAGGAGCGCGCAACGCGACCCTCACCATCTTCGTCGGCGGCGATGCCGATGATGTCGAGCGGGCTCGCCCGGTGCTGGGCGCGCTCGGACGGACCATCACCCACGTCGGGCCCATCGGTGCCGGCCAGGCGGTCAAGGCGGTCAACCAGGTCATCCTCGCGGGCGCCTACCTCGGCGTCGCGGAGGGCATCGTGCTGGCCATCAAGGCAGGCCTCGATGTCGAGCAGGTCGTCGGGGCCCTGGGCGGCGGGGCGGCCCAGAGCTGGGTGCTCGCCAACCGCAGCGGCCGGATGATCGACAACGACTACCCGCTCGGGTTCAAGGTCGCGCTCCACCGCAAGGACCTGGGGATCGCCCTGGAACTGGCGGCCCAGCTGGGAGCCGCCTTGCCGGTCAGCGCCCTCGCCGCCCAGCTCGAGTCAGGGCTCATCGCGCGGGGCCACGGCGACGACGACATGTCCGCTCTGGCCCGATCCATCCGCGGGCTCTCCGGCCTCGACGACTGAGTCGTCGCGCCCGGCGCATCCCGACGACCGCGACCCAGCTCCCGGCGACTAGCATCCGCGGCGCCGAGGTCGAGGGCGATGCGCATCGCCCGGCCCGTCGCTGGTCGAGGGAGCGTGATGCGTCGAGCCCGGGGTCGTGTGGTCTTCGCCAGCTTGGCCATATGCGCCATCGTCGCCGCCTGTGCCCCGGCGACGCCGAGCCAGTCGTGGGCGACCGGGCCCACCATGGCGCCGTCAGCATCGATCGCGGCGTCGGCGCCGAGCGCCGCACCGGCGACGCCGGAGCCGACTACGGCTCCGCCCGCGGCAACGCCCTTCAAGCTCATGGACTTCAACATCGAGTACGGCGGCGACGAAGTCGACTTCGACAAGGTCATCGAGGCCATCAGGTCGGCCGACCCCGACGTCGTGGCCCTCGAGGAGGCCGAGGGCAACACGGCGAAGGTGGCCGAGGCGCTCGGCTGGCCATACCACAGCGTCCGGTCCCAGCTGGTCTCCAAGTTGCCGCTCATCGATCCGCCTGACGCCGACGGTGCCTACGAATTCGTCGAGATCGCGCCGGGTGAGGTCGTCGCCATCGTGAACGTGCACCTGCCGTCGGATCCGTACGGACCGTACCTGGTGCGCGACGGCGATCCCGTCGAGTCGGTGCTCGAGACCGAACGGTCGACCCGGCTCGCCGCCCTCCAACCACGCCTCGACGCGGCGGCCGACCTCGTGGCGGCCGGCATCCCGACCTTCATCGTCGGCGACTTCAACACACCGTCGCACCGCGACTGGACGGAGGCCACGGTCGGGCTCCGACCCCAGATCCTCTATCCGGTCGCGTGGCCCGTGACGATCGCACTCGAGGATGCCGGATTCCGCGATACGTATCGCGAGCTGCATCCCGATCCGGTCGCCGACCCGGGCCTGACGTGGTGGGCCGGTCGGCCCCTCATCGATGGCTACCCGGACCCGAGCGAGCCCCAGGACCGGATCGACATGATCTTCGCGGGCGGCTCGGCGACCCCGACGGGAACGACCATCGTCGGCGAGGCCGGTGGTCCGCAGGTCGATATCGCGGTCGATCCGTGGGGCACCGACCACCGCGGCGTCGTGGGCGCGTTCGATGTCATCCCGGGGGTCCCGCCGGCCCTCGTCGCGGTGGACCGCCACCAGGCCGCCGTCGGCGAGGACGTCGTCGCCCGCTATCGGACCCCGGGCGCCGACGGCGAGCGGATCGTGGTCCGCCCCCTGAACGACCCGTCGGGGGCGCCGCTCGTCGACGTCGCGCTGGCCGCGGGCACCACGGATGGGACGACGACCATCGCGACCGGAACGATCGAACCGGGTGACTACGAGGTGCAGCTGCTCCACAGCACCGGTGGCGTCACCGCGCGGACACCGCTCCATGTCAGCGCCGTCGGCGCCACCCCGACGCTCACGATCGCGTCATCGACGGTGGCGAGCGGTGAGCCCGTGGTGGTCAGCGTGTCGGGCGCCCCCGGCGCCCGATGGGACTGGTTGGGGCTCTACCCGCGTGGCGGCGACCCGAACGTGGACTCGTACCTCTACTACGCCTACACCGGCTCGAAGGTCAGTACGACCGTGTCGATCGACGAGACCGGCGAAGGGGACTGGCCGATCAAGCCGGGCGACTACGACGTGTTGCTGCTCTCGGACGACGGCTATGTCGAACTGGCGCGAACGCCACTGACCGTCACCCCCTAGTCGCCGGCGAACGCGGCCCCGTCGATCAGTCCAGGCCCACCAGGAGCATCGGATCGCCCAGCTTCCCGTCGTAGCGCGGTCGGAAGCGGTCCGAGTTGTACATGACCGGGACGTCGACCTTGCGTGGGCCCAGCGCGGGATCGGGCAGGGCGGTGTGCGCGTACTTGCCATCCTGGATCGCGACCATCCGGCCGGTCACGCCGTTGGCCACGAGGTCCATCGCCACGTTCGCGAACGTCGTCGCGACCATCGAATCGATGGAATCGGGTTCGCCTGATCGGAGGTCGTAGGTCAGCTCGGACGCGAGCGTCTCCACCCCCGTCCGACGACGCAGTTCCTCGGCCAGCGCCTCGCCCACGTTGGCCTTGTGGCGGTGCCCGAATGCGTCGGCCTCGCCCACGTCCTGCATCTGCGCGCCTTGCCAGATCGCGCCCTCGGCGGTGATCACGAACGCGTAGTGGCTCGGGTTGTTGCGGTGGTCTTCGGCGAGGAGCGTCGCGAGCGCGTCGAGGTCATACGGCTCTTCCGGGATCACGCAGCGGCCCGAGGTCACGTACGCGGTGTAGAGCGCCGAGAAGCCGGCGTCGCGCCCGAAGATCCGGAAGACGCCGATACGCTCATGCGACCCAAGCGTCGTTCGCTGGCGGTTGATCGCCTCCTTGGCCCGCGTGATCGCGGTCGAGAAGCCGATGCAGTACTCGGTGCCCTGGACGTCGTTGTCCATCGTCTTGGGGATCGCCATGAGGGAGACGCCCGCGTCGGCGAGGACCTGCGAATAGGACAGCGTGTCGTCCCCGCCGATCGTGACCAGCGTGTCCACGCCCAGTGCCGACAGGTGGTCCAGGACGATCGGCGTCAGGTCGTACACGCCCTCCGCCGTCTCGTAGCGGGAACGGTCCGCCTCGGCCAGCCAGGGCGGCAGGCCGGCGGCCCGCATCTTGCGTGGATTGGTGCGCGACGTATGGAGCATGGTGCCGCCGGTCCGGTCGATCGTCCGGGTGTTGTTCCGGTCGAGCGGCAGCAGGTACCCGAGCCCGCCGCCACCCGGGAGCTCCGGCTGGACATGCGTCAGGGCCTCCCAGCCGCGTCGCAGGCCGAGGACGTCATAGCCCGGCTTCCGTGGCTCGGTAGACCACGCTCTTGATGACGGCGTTGAGGCCGGGGACGTCGCCGCCGCCGGTGAGGATCGCGATCCGTTTGGTACTCGTCATGGCGCCCGGAATCCTACTCCTGTCGCCCCTTGCGGACCGGTTGCGGGTCGGTATCGGCGGGCCGTTGCTGACGTTCCGTGACACCCCGTCTGCTAGCATCGAAGCCATGAACTACGAACTGTTCATGGGCGAAGCCCTGGCCGAGGCGCAGCTCGCCGCGGCGCGTGGCGAGCGACCCATCGCCGCCGTGGCCGTCGTCGACGAGGCGATGGTCGCGCGGGCCCACGACCGGGTCGAGGAATCCAACGATCCGACCGCGCACGCCGTCGTCATGGCCCTGCGCGAGGCCGCCCGCCGGCTGGGCCGGACGCGTCTGGCGGACGCGACGATCTTCACCACGCTCGAGCCGTGCGCGATGTGCGTGGGCGCCTTGCTGGAGAGCGACGTCGAGGCGCTGGTCTTCGCCGTCCCGAACGAGGTCGACGGTGCCGCCGGGACCGTCCTCCAGCTCGCGCAGCACGCGTCGCTGCCACGACGGATCAAGGTGGTGAGCGGCATCCGGCGTGAAGAGGCCGCGGCCCTGTTCGTCGGTGTGCCCACCGCCTGAGGGGCGCTCGACGCTCGGTTTGGTATCCTCTCCCGCGGAGAGGTGTCCGAGTGGTTGATGGTGCCGCTCTCGAAAAGCGGTGTGCGAAAGCACCGCGGGTTCGAATCCCGCCCTCTCCGCCACAGACGCTCATCGATCTGACGGCCCCTGGCCGCGTTGTCGCCTGCGCTCCTCGCTCACGCACCTTCGGGTGCGCTTGCTCCGGTGCTCGGCTCCGCCTTGCCAGGAACCGTCATCTCGACGAGCTGGGGTTCTGTCGCTCCCCGGGAGAGGTCGCCTAGTGGACTATGGCGCCGCACTGGAAATGCGGTTCGGGGCAACCCGTCGCGGGTTCGAATCCCGCCCTCTCCGCCACACCCGCCCGGCGCCTGGACGCCCAGGCGTGCGTTGGCTCCTGCGGTCCTCGCTCACGCACCTTGGGGTGCGCTCGCTGCGGTCCTCGATCGCCGCCTTCGCCTGGCCGCCCGGGCGCCGGGCGGGATGGGACTAGAGGACCGCGCCAATGTCCGAAATCGAGATCGTCGCGGTCCCGATGGGGGAGTTCCGGTTCGCGGCGGATGAGCCGCTGGCGGGCGAGCTCGGGGTCGTCATCGCGTATGTCATCCGTCATCCGGCGGGCCTGCGTGCTCCTCGACACCGGCTTCGGATTCGGCAACGCCGAGCTGGACGCGTACTACCAGATCAAGGCGCGGCGGGTCGCCGATGCCCTCGACGATGCGGGGTTCGCGATCGGCGACATCGACACGGTCGTGAACTGCCACCTCCACGTCGACCACGCGGGCCAGAACGATCGATTTCCGGGTGTCCCGATCTACGTCCAGGCCGCCGAGTGGGAGGTCGCCCACACGACCGACCACACCATCCTCGAGTGGATCGACTTCCCCGGGCGCCGACTACCGCCACATCGAGGGCGACCACGACCTCGCTCCCGGCATCCGGATCGTGGCCACGCCGGGTCACACGCCCGGCCACCAGTCGCTGGCGGTCCAGACCGGCGCCGGCCTCGTCGTCCTTACCGGCCAGGCGGTCTACACGCCCGGGGAGTGGTCCGACGACGCGAGCGCTCGGGAGGGCCGGTCGCGTGCGCCGGATCCCGACGCCTACGACCGATCGGTCGCGCGCCTCCGGGCGGCCAGCCCGGTCGAGGTCCGGTTCGCCCACGACGCGGGCATCTGGCGGCGGTGAACCGCCGATGGGGGCGGCCCTGCTATCCTTCGCGGGCCGTGCTAGGCGGGGAACTAGCGGTGCCCTGTAGCCTGCAATCCGCTCCAGCAGGGCCGAATCCCCTCTCGAGGTCTCCGTTCTCGGTCGCCGCCCGACGGTGCGACGTTGAGGACCGGGTCCCGCGCAGCGACGAACCGCGAACCGTGTCAGGTCCGGAAGGAAGCAGCACTAAGCGATCATCGTCGGGTGCCGCGGAACGGCCTGGTCCGAGCCGCTCGTCACGGTGGGCCCGGGAACGTGCTGGTCGAAGGAGGGTGCACGGCATTTCTGATCCGTCCGCGCTCGACCGGAGGAGGTCGTGACCTCGACCGTCCCGCACCAGGCTCTGTACCGACGCTGGCGCGCCCAGACCTTCAGCCAGATCGTCGGGCAGGAGGCGGTGGTCGAGACGCTGCGCAACGCCGTGCGGACCCAGCGGGTGTCGCACGCGATCCTCTTCGTCGGACCACGCGGCACCGGCAAGACCTCCCTCGCTCGGATCCTCGCGAAGGCCGTCAATTGCACGAACCTTCAGGACGGCGATCCGTGCGACGTCTGCGAGGCCTGCGTCGCGATCCGTGAGGGCACCACGCTCGACGTCCTCGAGATCGACGCCGCGTCGAACCGCGGGATCAACGAGGTCCGCGACCTGCGCGACCGGCTGGCCTATCCACCCGGCCACCTGCGGCGCAAGGTCTACATCCTCGACGAGGCCCACCAGATCACGAAGGACGCCTGGAACGCCCTCCTCAAGTCGCTCGAGGAACCGCCCGACTTCGTCATCTTCATGTTCGCCTCGACCGAGCCGTCGGGGTTCCCGCCGGCCATCCTGTCGCGCCTCCAGCGCTACGACGTCCGACGGCTCACGATCCCCGAGATCGAGGGCAAACTCAGCCGGATCCTCGAGGCCGACGGCCGGCGGGTCGAACCTGCGGCCGTCCACCTGATCGCCCGACTCGCGGCCGGTGGCATGCGCGACGCGGAGTCGATCCTCGACCAGCTGCTCTCGACCACGACCGATGAGGTCACGGAGGCCGACGTACGCGAGCTGCTCGGCCTGGCCGATGCGGCCGCCGTCGACGGCTTCCTCGATGCCCTGCTGGCCGGTGATGTCGCGGCGGGCATCGCGTTGCTGGACCGTCTCGAGGAGCGTGGCCGCGACCCACGGGCGCTGCTCGACCAGGTCGTGGACGCCGTGCGCACACGGCTCGTGGCTGAGGCCGCGACCGGTGACCGGGCAGCGGGGGAGCGGCTGGCGGCCGTCGCCCGGCGCCTGGTCGCCATCGACCCGGACCGGGCCGGCATCGGTGGTCTGCGCCTGCAGCTCGAGCTCGCCCTCTTCTCTCGGTCCGGTCGTCGCCGCGCCGATCCCGGTGCCGACCCCGGCACCGACGGTCGACCGTGCCCCAGCCCCGGTCGTGGCCCGACCGGAGCCCGAGGCTCCGGCGCCGCCCGAGCCCGTGGTGATCGAGCCGGAAGCCCTGGCGGAGCCGGAGGCCCTGGTCGAGCCGGAAGCCCTGGCGGACCCGGAGGCTGCGGTCCCGGAGGCCGAGCCGCCGCCCGCACCGGTGACGCCCGCGCCGTCCGCGGTCCTGGTCACATCGCCTGACCCGGTCTCGGAGCCGGGGATCGCGCCCGAGCCCGTCGCGCCCGGTGAGCTCACCCTCGAGCGGATCGTGGCCGCCTGGCCGGACATCGTCGCAACGCTCAGCCAGAAACCGGCCATCAAGCAGCTGATCCTGACCTGCCGACCCGTCGCCCTCGAAGGGTCGATCGTCAGCCTCGGCTTCCCCGAGGAGCAGGCGTTCCTGCGCGATGTCGCCGACCGCAAGCGCGCGGACATCGAGGCCGGCGTGGCCCAGGTGATCGGGCACGACATCGGCATCCGATGCGTCGTCGCCAATGTCGAGATCGCCGCGCCACCCACGGCCGATGACGGCTACCTCATGGCGGAGGCCCGCCGGATCTTCGGCGAGGACCTCGTCGACGTCGGGGAGGTCAGCTGACCGCACGCCCGGCGCGGCGCGTCGGGGTCGCATCGGTCAGACTGACGACAACGCACACGAGGAGGACCGGCGATGGGGATGGCCAACCTGCAGCGGATGGCCCAGCAGATGCAGCAGGAGATGCTGCGCGTCCAGGGTGAGCTCGACGCCATGACGGTGGACGGTTCGGCGGGCGGCGGCGTCGTGAGCGCGACGGTCACCGGCAAGCAGGAGCTGGTCAGCGTGACCATCGATCCGTCCGCCGTCGACCCTGACGACGTCGAGATGCTCCAGGACCTGGTCGTGGCCGCCGTCAACGACGCTCTGCGCGCGTCGCGCGAGGTGGCCGAGCAGAAGATGGCGGCCGTCACCGGCGGCCTGCGCATCCCGGGGATGTGACCCGCGCGTGGCCACGCCCCTGATCGAACCCGTCGCCCGGCTGATCGAGTCGTTCGCGCGGCTGCCCGGGATCGGGCCGAAGACCGCACAGCGCCTGACCTATCACCTGCTGCGCGCGCCCGACGCCGAGGCCCGGACCCTTGCCGCGGCCCTGGTCGCCGTGCGTGACCAGGTGGTGTTCTGCGATCGCTGCTTCAACATCAGCGACCAGCCGCTCTGCGCGATCTGCCGCGACCCCCAGCGTGACCAGCGCCGGATGTGCGTCGTGGAGGAGCCGCTCGACGTCCTCGCGCTGGAGCGCACGTCCGAGTTCAAGGGCCTCTACCACGTGCTCCACGGGGCGATCTCGCCGATCGACGGGGTCGGGCCCGAGCGGCTCCGCATCCGCGAGCTGCTGGGCCGGGCCGATGAGGCCGCGCGCGCGGGCGAGCCGTTCGAGGAGGTCATCCTCGCGACGAACCCGACCCTCGAAGGGGAGGCGACCGCGATGTACCTCGCGGAGCGCCTCGAGTCCGTGGTCGGGGTGGTCAGCCGCATCGCCCGAGGCCTGCCCGTCGGCGGTGACCTCGAGTACGCCGATGAGGTGACCCTGATCCGTGCGCTGCAGGGGCGCCGCGCCGTATGAGCAATCTGGTCGCCGAGATCGCCCTGCGCCTGCTCAAGGCCGGCTTCGCCCTGGTCCTCGGCCTCCTCCTGTACTGGCTGCTGACGGGGCCGCTCGCGAATGCCGGCTCGGTCGAGCTCGCGCTGCTCTGCTGGCTCAGCGCCGCCGCCTTCATCCTGCTCGTCGAGACGAGTCCGATCTAGGTCGCCACGCCGGCCGCGGACGGGTCGGATCCGGCTGTCGCGGGTGTCTCCGGCCGGGCGTTTGA
>CAVRVI010000020.1:0-120000 GCA_963724635.1 uncultured Chloroflexia bacterium | reverse complement strand
TCAGAGGCTGGAGGGGGTCAAGCTACAAAGGGCACGGGGTGGATGCCTTGGCGCCAAGAGCCGATGAAGGACGTGGCAGGCTGCGAAAAGCTTCGGGGAGTCGCGAGCAGACAGTGATCCGGAGATGTCCGAATGGGGAAACCCGGCTGGGGTCATGCCCAGTCACTCCTGGCTGAACCAAATAGGCCAGGTGGAGGTAAGCCAGCGAACTGAAACATCTCAGTAGCTGGAGGAAAAGAGAATATTCCCCGAGTAGTGGCGAGCGAAAAGGGAAGAGCGCAAACCCAACTCAGCGCGATAGGTTGCCGCCGTTTCTGAGTGGGGGTTGTAGGAGTCGATCATGGGGACCCGGCAAGGTCCCCGCGGAGTTACCAAGTCGATCGTTAGTCGAACTGCCCTGGAACGGCAGGCCATAGAGGGTGAGAGCCCCGTAGGCGAAAGCGACCGACCTCCGTGAACGACCACCTGAGTACCACGTGGAAGGTCTCTCATGTGGGAACCTGGGCGGACCACCGTCCAACGCTAAATACTCTTGGCGACCGATAGTGAACGAGTACCGTGAGGGAAAGGTGAAAAGCACCCCGGAAGGGGAGTGAAATAGTACCTGAAACCACGTGCCTACAAGCAGTCAGAGGGTGTTGCCGGTTCGCCGGTAGCCTGATGGCGTGCCTTTTGAAGAATGAGCCGACGAGTTACTAACGTGTGGCGAGGTTAAGTCCGCGAAGGACGGAGCCGGAGCGAAAGCGAGTCTGAATAGGGCGATCAGTCGCACGTTGTAGACCCGAAACCGAGTGACCTATCCATGGCCAGGTTGAAGCGGGAGTAATGTCTCGTGGAGGACCGAACTCACTAGCGTTGAAAAGCTAGGGGATGAGCTGTGGATAGCGGTGAAATGCCAATCGAACTCGGAGATAGCTGGTTCTCCCCGAAATAGCTTTAGGGCTAGCCTCGGGCGTTCAATCACGGGGGTAGAGCACTGGATGGGCTAGGGGGCTTCCCGCTTACCAACCCCAACCAAACTCCGAATCCCGTGATTTCAGAGCCCGGGAGTCAGACTGCGAGGGCTAAGCTTCGTGGTCAAAAGGAAAACAGTCCGGACCGCCAGCTAAGGTCCCTAAATCCAAGCTAAGTGGTAAAGGATGTGGATTTGCATAGACAACCAGGATGTTGGCTCAGAAGCAGCCACCATTGAAAGAGTGCGTAACAGCTCACTGGTCAAGTGGATCTGCGCCGAAAATTCAGCGGGGCTCAAGCTTGGTACCGAAGCTGCGGATCAGGTGACCGGTTCGCCGGTCATCTGGTGGTAGGGGAGCGTTCCATCAGCAGTGAAGGTCGACCGTGAGGACGGCTGGAGTGGATGGAAGTGCGAATGTCGGCATGAGTAGCGCAATGTGAGTGAGAATCTCACACGCCGTAAGCCTAAGGTTTCCTGAGGAAGGCTTGTCCGCTCAGGGTTAGTCGGGCCTAAGCCGAGGACGAACGTCGTAGGCGATGGACATCCGGTTCATATTCCGGAACCACTAACGATCGTTTGCACCGCAAGGTGTCGCCTGGGGGTAGGAGAACGGAGGTTGGCCGGCGCAAGCCGGTCGAGTCCCGGATCTGATCCCAGGTGAGAGCAATGGCATGACACGGTGTGGTAGCTCGAGCGCGTTTTGGCTATACGCGTCTAAACCGGTAGGGGGATCGGACAGGTAAATCCGTCTGATCATTCAACCCCGAGCAGTGAATGAAAGGGGCTTCTGCCTCGATTCGAGTGAGCCATGCTGGCGAGAAAAGTGTCTAGCGAGATCAATAGTGTCCGTACCGCAATCCGACACAGGTAGGCGGGTAGAGCATACCAAGGCGATCGGGAGAACCCTCGTTAAGGAACTCGGCAACATGGCCCCGTAACTTCGGGAGAAGGGGCGCTTCGCGGCTGCTGCTTGCAGTGGTCGATCGAAGCCGCAGTGAAAAGGCCCAGGCGACTGTTTAGCAAAAACACAGGTCTCTGCGAAAGCGAAAGCTGACGTATAGGGGCTGACGCCTGCCCAGTGCCGGAAGGTTAAGAGGAGAGGTGCAAGCTTTGAATCGAAGCCCCGGTAAACGGCGGCCGTAACTATAACGGTCCTAAGGTAGCGAAATTCCTTGTCGGGTAAGTTCCGACCCGCACGAATGGCGTAACGATCTGGGCGCTGTCTCAACGAGGGATCCGGCGAAATTGAAGTACCTGTGAAGATGCAGGTTACCCGCAGCAGGGCAAAAAGACCCCGTGGAGCTTTACTGCACCCTGATATTGGATTGGGAATTAGCTTGTGTAGGATAGGTGGGAGGCTGTGAAACTGGGGCGCTAGCCTCGGTGGAGCCGACGTTGAAATACCACCCTTGTTGGTTTCCGGTTCTAACCGCGACCCGTGATCCGGGCGCGGGACAGTGTCAGGCGGGCAGTTTGACTGGGGCGGTCGCCTCCTAAAGTGTAACGGAGGCGCCCAAAGGTTCCCTCAGGCTGAATGGAAACCAGCCGAAGAGTGCAAAGGCATAAGGGAGCTTGACTGCGAGACCTACAAGTCGAGCAGAGACGAAAGTCGGGCTTAGTGATCTGGTACCTCCGAGTGGAAGGGGTATCACTCAACGGATAAAAGCTACCCCGGGGATAACAGGCTGATGGTGCCCAAGAGTTCACATCGACGGCACCGTTTGGCACCTCGATGTCGGCTCGTCGCATCCTGGGGCGGAAGTACGTCCCAAGGGTTTGGCTGTTCGCCAATTAAAGCGGCACGCGAGCTGGGTTCAGAACGTCGTGAGACAGTTCGGTCTCTATCCGCTGTGGGCGTAGGGAACTTGAGAGGAGTTGCTCCTAGTACGAGAGGACCGGAGTGAACGAACCGCTGGTGTGCCAGTTGTCCCGCCAGGGGCACCGCTGGGTAGCTATGTTCGGTCGGGATAAGCGCTGAAAGCATCTAAGTGCGAAGCTCGCCTCGAGATGAGGTTCCCCACCGGGTCAACCGGGTAAGACCGCAGGGAGACCACCTGTTTGATAGGCCGCATGTGGAAGTCCGGTGACGGATGAAGCTGAGCGGTACTAACGGTCGAGGGCTTGACCTCTTCAGCTACTGACCAGGGGTCAGTGGCTGGGATCGTGATCCGATCCTTGACGACTCACCACGAGATCGAAGATCTCTTCCGGCGCCCGCCGGGTCCATGCGACCCGTGCGCAGCCGCTGCCGACCATGTCCAGACGCAACGAATCCCGGTGACTCTAGCGGAGAGGCCATACCCGTTCCCATCCCGAACACGGAAGTCAAGCTCTCCAGCGCCGAAGATACTGAGAGGGCAGCCTTTCGGGAAAATAGGTCGTCGCCGGGATTTTTGCGTTTCCTGCGGGAACCACGTGCGGTGGTATTCGTGGCGACCGGGGGTATCCTTGGGGTTCCCATGCTTCGAACGAGCGCGCCCACCGACTCCCGCCAGGCCGCGCCGGCGATCACAGCCGTGTGCCCGTACCTCCTGTCGGAGAACGGTGCCTGGCGCGCATCGACGCCGGCCCGCGAGCACCGTTGCACGGCCGTCATGCCCGCGGCGATCCTCGCCCCCGACAAGCAGCGCCGCCTGTGCCTGGTCGCCGAGCACGAGACGTGCGCGACCTTCCGCGCCGCCACGCGACCACGGTGCCGACCCCGATTCCGTCGGCGTCATCCGCCCGAGCGCGAGCACACGGGCCGGTTCGCGTCCACTGGCGCGGACGTCGCCCCTCGTCCTTGACCATGGCCGTGTGAGCGTGGCGATGCCGGCCCTACGTGGCGAGCCACGCCTGGGCCAGTGGATCCTGATCGGGCTGATGGGCCTTGCCTTCGCGGCGATCCTGCTCGCCCGGATCCCGTTCGGGTCCGGCGGTGCCGGTGCCGGCGGCACGAAGGTGCTGCCCGGCGCGGCCGCCACGACGAGCGCAGCGACGGCCCGGCCGGCGACGGCCAGGCCGACCACGGCCCCGGCGGCGACGATCGCACCCGAACGCACCCTGGTCCCGACCGAGGTCAAGCCCACGAAGAAGCCGGGTACGACCGCCAAGCCGACCACCGGCGCCGCGACGACCTACAAGGTCAAGCGCGGGGACACGTTGAGCGGCATCGCGCTCAAGTACGACACGACGTGGCAGGTCCTTGCCGAGCTCAACGACATCAAGGACGCCGGGTCCCTCCGGGTCGGTCAGGTCCTCCAGCTGCCCTGAGCCGGGCGCGCTGCCGCGCGCTGCCCCGTGCCGCGGCCCGTTCAGCGCTGGCAGCCGCGGCAGTACGAGGTCACGAACCCGCCAGCCTTGACCTCCGTGATCCGCGTCCCGCATCGAGGACACGCCTGGCCCCCCTTCATGTGGACCGCGAGGAAGTCGCGGACCTGCGTCTCGAACGTCGGGGGCACGCGCTCGCGCAGCACATCGATGGCGGTGTCGAGCGTCGTGCGCATCGCCGCGTAGAGCGTGTCGACTTCCTCGGACGCCAGGGTAGACCGCTTCCGGAACGGCAAGAGGCCGGCGGCGTGGAGGACCTCGTCGCTGTAGGCGTTGCCGATGCCCGCGACGAACGCCTGATTGCGCAACAGGTTCTTCAGCTCGCCCGGATGGCGACGGATCCGTTCGCGCCAGACCTCAAGGCTCAGGGCCGGATCGTCGGCATCGGGGCCGATCTCGTCTGTCCCGAGGCCGGGGACAGTGCGGTCCACGCCGGCGGGGAGCAGGTAGACCTTGCCCATCTGCGTCGGGTCCCGATAGCGGATGAGCGGGACACCATCGTCGGACGGTAGCCAGGCCGCCCCCTTCGTCCACCGCGCGAAGGGAGGCTTCGCGCGCGCGAGGGCGGGCCGCTCCCCAAGGCCGACGACCACCGCCGTCTTGCCAGGGACCTTGACCGAGGCGTCGCGGGCGAGTTGGAAGCGTCCCGTGAGCATCGGGTTGACCACGACGGCGTCACGATCAAGGTCGATCATGAGGAACTTGCCGCGTTGGCGGATCGCCGTGATGCGCTGGCCGACGAGCGCCTGGAGCTCCGCCGGAGTGCCACGCACCGCGAGCGGCCCCGGGGCCTCCACGAGGCGGACGACTCGACCGCGGAGGGCGGCGTCGAGGGCCTCGGCGACCACGGTCAGATCGGGCAATTCGGGCACGGCCCGGCGATTGTAGCCGCGGAAAGGGCTGTGCTAGACTCTCCCGGCCCCACGAGGCACGGACAGCTGAAGAGCGGAAATCAGGCACAAGCGACACGAAGGAGCGGACCGCGGAGTTCGATCACCACGGACCCACCCCCCACCGTCTCTGCCACGGCCTGAGCGACGCTCGGGCCGTTCGTGATTTCTCGGGAGCAAATCCACCACAGGAGTGACCAGACCGTTGACCGAAGAACAGCAGGGCGGGACCGCGCCTGACACCGAGGCTACCGCCTCCGTGAGCACCCAGGCGTCCGAGGAGCCCGTCGGGGCGATCGCCGTCGCCGACGAGCCCGCCCCCAGCGTGGACGAGCCCACCACCGAAGCCGCCCCCGCGACCGATGCGGTCGTCGACGCCCCCGCCGAGGCCGTCGTGGAGCCGGAGACTGCCCCCGAGGCCGTCGTGGAGCCGGAGGCTGCCCCCGAGGCGGTCGCGGATGCCCCGATCGCCGAACCGGAGGCCGCCACCGAAGAGCCCACGGTCGGTGAGGCCGCCGCCGAAGACGATGCCGCTCCAGCGGCCGTCGCCGATGTCGCCGGCCTGGACGCGTCCGATACCGAGGACGCGCCCGCCGCGTCCGACGACGAAGAGGTCGCGCCGCCGCGCGAGCTCGGGCCGGAGCCCACGACGATGGAAGAGCTGCTCGCCGAGCAGGACTCGGACATCAAGAGCTTCAAGCACGGTGACGTGGTCGAGGGCAACGTCGTCCGGATCGACAAGGACGAGATCCTCGTCGACATCGGCGCGAAGTCCGAAGGCGTCGTCAGCAACCGCGAGCTGTTCGGTCGCCACGGCGAGGGCCAGGCCCCGCTGGCGATCGGTGACACGGTCCTCGTCTACGTCCTCCAGCCCGAGTCGCCGGAGGGCCACGCGGTCCTGTCGCTGCGTCGCGCCGGTCTCGAGCGCAAGTGGCGCGCGATGCAGGAGCAGTTCGAGGCGGGCGTCATCATCGAGGCCCCGGTCATCGACCACAACAAGGGCGGCCTCATCGTCGATTGCGGCATCCGCGGCTTCGTGCCGATCAGCCAGATCGTCGACTTCCCTCGCCGACCGCAGAACGACCAGCCGCGTGACGCGGCCCAGGAGATCGCGGAGAAGCTGCAGCCGTTCGTCGGTCGCAAGCTGCGCCTCAAGATCCTCGAGGTCAACCGCAAGGCGAACCGCCTGATCCTCTCGGAGAAGGTCGCCCTGTACGAAGAGCGACGCGAGAAGCGCGACGAGCTGTTCAGCAGCCTGCAGGTCGGCCAGAAGGTCACCGGCACGGTCCGCAGCATCGCGCCGTTCGGCGTCTTCATCGATCTCGGTGGCATCGACGGCCTCGTCCACAAGAGCGAGCTCTCGTGGAACAAGGTCAACAACCCCGAAGCCGGCTACAAGGTCGGTGACGAGGTCGAGGCCGAGGTCATCGACATCAATCACGAGCGCGGCCGGATCAGCCTCTCCATCCGTCGCCTCCAGCCCGATCCGTGGCACTCCACCGTCGCCGACTTCAAGGTCGGGGACGTCATCGACGGCACGGTCACCAAGCTCGTCAACTTCGGCGCGTTCGTCCGCGTCCGTGACGGCCTGGAAGGGCTCATCCACATCAGCGAGCTGTCCCATCAGCGCGTCGCCCACCCCGGTGACGTCGTGCACGAGGGCCAGCAGCTCAAGCTCAAGATCATCTCGCTCGACTCCGAGCGCCATCGCCTGGGCCTCAGCCTCAAGCAGGCCGAGGAGCCGCCGGCTCGCCCGGCCCCCGAGCCCGGGCAGGCCGCTCCCGCCGGGCCCCGTGCGGAGCGCCGTCCGCGTCCGGAGCGCAGTTACTCGCCGAGTGACGCGGTCCAGGAGCCGGAGGGCGGCATCGACAACACGCTCGCCTCGGCGTTCGCCCAGGTCCGCCAGCAGCTCGCTGCGGCCGAGGTCGAGCAGGTCATGGACACCGTTCGCACGGACGAGGCTGCCGAGGAGGCGGCCGCATCCGAGATCATCGACGCGGTGACCGAGACCGTCGCGACCGACGAGGCCATGGAGGAGACGGCGGCCGAGGAGACGATCGAGGCGATCGTCGAGACCGTCGCGACCGACGAGGCCATGGAGGAGACGGCGGCCGAGGAGACCATCGAGGCGATCGTCGAGACCGTCGCCGCCGACGAGGCCGACCTCGAGGCCGCTGCTGCGGCCGAGATCGAGAGGCTCGAGGACGCTGCCGAAGCCAACGAGGCGAACGAGGCGGCTGCCATCGAAGACGCGGTCGAGATCGTCGAGACCGTGGCCGTCCTCGAGGAGGTCGAGGAGACCGCTGCCGCCGAGCGGATCGACGAGATCCTGGACACCGTCGCGACCGACGAGGCCATGGAGGAGACCGCCGCGGAGGAGACGATCGAGGCGATCGTCGAGACCGTCGCGGAGGACGAGGCCGCTGAGGAAGCTGCCGGCGACGCGATCATCGAAGCGGTCGTCGAGACCGTGGTCGAGGACGAGGCCGCCGAGGAAGCGGCCGCCGCCGAGGTGATCGCAGAGATCGTCGACGAGACGTTGGAGGCGAACACGAAGGGCTGACCCACGGGCCGCCCGTTACCGACGACCCGCCGGTCCGCCCGGCGGGTCGTTGCGATTCCTTACTCTCGCTGGGACATCCAGCGGCGCTCGCCGGACGATTCCATCCCTGAACGACCGGAACGATAGGGCCACCGCCAGCGTCGGGAGGTCGTGCTAGCATGGCCCGAGGCGTCACCCCCGTGACGCTCGCACCCAAGGACAGGCGCCCGACTCGATGGATCGCTTCGACAAGTTCACGGATCGCGCGCGCAAGGTCCTGACCTTGGCTCAGGACGAAGCGCAGCGGTTCAACCACAACTACATCGGCACGGAGCATCTGCTCCTGGGCCTCGTCCGCGAGGGCGAAGGTGTCGCAGCGCGCGTCCTCGAGAACATGAACGTCGAGCTGCCCAAGGTGCGCACCGCGGTCGAGTTCATCATCGGCCGTGGCGATCGTCCGGTCGTCGGCGAGGTCGGGCTGACCCCGCGGGCGAAGCGGGTCATCGAGCTCGCGATCGACGAGGCCCGGCGATTGGGCCACAACTACATCGGCACGGAGCACCTGCTCCTTGGACTGGTCCGCGAGGGCGAGGGCATCGCCGCGGGCGTCCTGGAGTCTCTCGGCGTGAACCTGGACAAGGTCCGCCACGAGGTCATCCGTGTCCTGTCGCAGAGCTCGTCCGCCGGCCCGACCCCGGAGACGAAGCGCGCCAGCAAGACCCCGACCGTGGACCAGCTCGGCATCAACCTGACGGATGCCGCGCGTGCAGGAAAGCTGGATCCCGTCATCGGGAGAGAGAAGGAGATCGAGCGGGTCATCCAGATCCTCTCGAGGCGCACCAAGAACAACCCGGCCCTGATCGGCGAGCCTGGCGTCGGCAAGACGGCCATCGCCGAGGGCCTGGCCCACCGGATCATCGCGGGCGATGTCCCGGAGACGCTGCTCAACAAGCGCGTCCTGACCCTCGACATCGGCTCGCTCGTGGCCGGGACCAAGTACCGCGGCGAGTTCGAGGAGCGGCTCAAGAAGATCATCGAGGAACTGCGCAACACCAATGACGCGGTCCTCTTCATCGACGAGCTGCATACCCTCGTCGGGGCCGGCGCCGCCGAAGGTGCCATCGATGCCGCCAATATCCTCAAGCCGCCGCTCGCCCGCGGCGAGCTCCAGTGCATCGGCGCGACCACGCTCGATGAGTACCGCAAGTACATCGAGCGCGACGCCGCCCTGGAGCGCCGCTTCCAGCCGGTCATGGTCGAGGAGCCGACGCTCGAGCAGACCATCGACATCCTGCTGGGGATCCGCGAGCGGTACGAGCAGCACCACAAGGTCACCATCACGGACGAAGCCGTGAAGGCCGCGGCCGACCTGTCGATCCGCTACATCACCGACCGGCACCTCCCGGACAAGGCCATCGACCTCATCGACGAGGCTGCCTCGCGCGTCCGTCTCCGCCACGCGTCCGCTCCGCCCGCCCTGCGCGAGGCCCAGAAGGACCTGGACCGGATCACCAAGGAGAAGGACGCCGCCATCAACAACCAGGAGTACGAGGAAGCCGCCACCCTGCGCGAGGCCGAGGCCACGTCCAAGGAGCGGGTCGACGAGCTCCGCGCCGAATGGCAGGCCCAGGTCTCCGGTGAGCAGCCGACGGTCGGCGAGGAGGAGATCGCCGAGGTCGTCGCGATGTGGACCGGGATCCCGGTCACGCGGATCTCGGAGCAGGAGTCCGCGCGGCTCATGCACATGGAGGACGCCCTCCATGATCGGGTCATCGGCCAGCAGGAAGCGATCGAGACGGTCTCGAAGGCCGTCCGTCGCGCCCGGGCGGGTCTCAAGGATCCCAAGCGGCCCATCGGCTCGTTCATCTTCCTGGGCCCGACCGGCGTCGGGAAGACGGAGCTCGCCAAGGCCCTCGCCGAGTTCATGTTCGGCAGCGAGGACGCGCTCATCAAGATCGACATGAGCGAGTTCATGGAGCGCCACAACGTCAGCCGGCTCGTCGGGGCACCCCCCGGCTACGTCGGGTTCGACGAGGGCGGTCAGCTGACCGAGGCGGTCCGTCGCAAGAACTACTGCGTGGTCCTGCTCGACGAGGTCGAGAAGGCGCACCCGGAGGTGTTCAACATCCTCCTCCAGATCCTGGAGGACGGCCACCTGTCCGACGCGAAGGGTCGCCGGGTCGACTTCCGCAACTGCATCATCATCATGACCTCCAACCTGGGCGCCAAGCAGCTCCAGACCAACTCCAGCCTGGGCTTCCGGGTCCAGGGCACCACCGATGAGGCGCGTGCCGAGAGCTCGTACGAGCTCATGAAGGAGAAGGTCGCGGCCGAGCTGAAGAACAACTTCCGCCCGGAGTTCCTCAACCGCATCGATGCGACCGTCGTGTTCCGTTCGCTGACGGTCGAGGAGATCGCCCAGATCGTCGACCTGATGCTGGCGCGCGTCCGCGATCAGCTGCGCGCCCAGCAGATGTCGCTCGAGGTCACGCAGGCGGCCAAGGAGCACATCATCAAGCTCGGCTATGACGTGGCCTACGGCGCCCGTCCGCTCCGCCGGGTCATCCAGAACATGATCGAGGACGTGCTCGCCGAGCACCTCCTCCTCGGCCGCTACGAGCCCGGCACGACGATCGTCGTGGACAAGGACGCCGAGGCCGGCCTGGACATCCACGCCGCCGAGTCGCGCGAGCCCGTCGAGGCCGTTTGACCTCGATCGGCCGTCCCGGCTGACCGTGGCCAAGGCCACGAGCCGCTTCGTCTGCCAGAGCTGCGGCGAAGCGTTCCTCCGCTGGGAGGGCCAGTGCCGCACCTGCGGCGCCTGGAACAGCCTCGTCGAGACCGTCGTCCGGGACACCCCCAAGACGGCTCGCATCGCCCGCGGACCAGGTGGGGCGCCGACGGCATCCGTGGCCCTCGCCGACATCGGGGAGCGCGACATCCCGCGCCTGCCCACCCGGATCGGTGAGCTGGATCGCGTGCTGGGCGGCGGCATCGTCCCGGGCTCGCTGATCCTGCTCGGCGGCGAACCGGGGATCGGCAAGTCCACGCTCCTGCTCCAGGTCGCCGCAGGTGTGGCGGCACCGGTGCTGTACGCGACCGGCGAGGAATCGGCCGCCCAGGTCCGCCTCCGGGCCGGCCGCCTGGACCTCCTGGCCGGGCCGTCCGGCCAGTCGATCGAGGTCCTCGCCGAGCACGACATCGAGCGGATCATCGAAGTGGCCCGAGCCGCTCGCCCGGCCCTGGTCATCGTCGACTCGATCCAGACGGCGACCGTCGATGAGCTCGATGGGGCCGCGGGCAGCGTCGGGCAGGTCCGCGAGGCCGCGGTGCGCCTGATGGAGTTCGCGAAGGGTGAGGGGATCGCCGTCGTCCTCGTCGGCCACGTGACCAAGGACGGCTCCCTGGCCGGCCCGAAGACGCTGGAGCACCTCGTGGACGCGGTCATCGCCCTCGAAGGTGAGCGGTACGCGGCGCTGCGCCTCGTGCGCGCCGCCAAGAACCGGTTCGGCTCCACGGAAGAGGTCGGCGTCTTCGAGATGGCCGGTACCGGCCTCCGGGAAGTCAGCGATCCCGCCCGCGCGTTCCTCGCCGACCACGCCGAACCGGCCCCGGGCAGCGTCGTCGCCCCGACGCTGGAGGGCAGCCGCCCGCTGCTGGTCGAGGTCCAGGCGCTGGTCGCGGCGGCCGCCTACGGCAACCCCGCACGCAAGGCCAGCGGCATCGACCCCAACCGGCTGGGCCTGCTCGTCGCCGTCCTGGGCAAGCGCGCCGGGGTCGGCCTGGCCTCGCACGACGTCTACGCGAACCTCGCCGGCGGGCTCTCCGTGGCGGAGCCCGGCCTGGATCTGCCGGTGGCCCTGGCCCTCGCCTCGTCCCTGCGCGAACGACCGATCGTGCCCGGGACCGTCGTGGTCGGCGAGGTGGGGCTCCTTGGCGAACTCCGCGCGGTGACCGGTCTGGAGCGGCGGCTTCGGGAGGCCGCACGCCTGGGGTTCACGACCGCGATCGTGCCGCGGCCGGGTCGTGGCGCTGAGCCGCTCGACCGTCCCGGGTCTGCGCATCGTGGAAGTCGCGACCCTGCGCGACGCCGTCCAGGCCGCGCTCGCCTCCGGGGCGGACCGCCGTGGCGACGCCGTCCCGGCGATGCTAGGCTGACGGCCCGTCCGGGCCGCTCGCGGCCCGGTGGACGCCGGGACTGTCCGTCGAGGGTGTCGTGATCCGCTATATCCGTGTGCTGGGGGCCGCGCTTGGTGGCCTCATCGGCCTCGCGCTCGCCGGCTTCGACGGCGGGCTGTTCGGCGACACCGCGTATGCGGGCGCACTCCTCGCGCTGTGGGTCGTGGCCTGGATCGTCGTGGGGTTCGGCCTGCTGCCGTATCTGACCGTGGTGCCGGCCGTATGGCTGATCGCCCGGGTCGAGGAACTCTCGACCGCGGAGTTCGTCACCGCCATCGCGGGCCTCCTGATCGGCCTCCTGATGGGCTTGCTGCTCGGTATCCCGATCAGCAACATCGAGGGGCCGATCGGTCAGTGGGGTCCCCTGGCCATCTCGATCCTGCTGGGGCTCGGGATGCTGGGCCTCACGGTCGCCAAGCGACGTGACCTCGTCGATCGCGGCCGAGGCCGTCGGCCTGGTCCGCGCGCCGAACGCGGAGGGGACCGGCGAGTCGACGCGCTCGGGCGAGCCCGCACATCGTCGTCGACACGAGCGCCATCATCGACGGCCGGATCGCCGAGATCGTGGAGTCGGGCTTCATCTTCGGCACGCTCGTGGTGCCGCGCTTCGTGCTCGACGAGCTCCAGCACATCGCCGACAGCTCGGACACGCTCCGCCGCAACCGCGGCCGGCGCGGCCTCGAGATCCTGGCGCGGATGCAGAAGGAACCCGGCACGCCGGTCGAGATCGTCGAGGACGACATCCCCGACGTCCCGGAGGTTGACGCCAAGCTCGTCGCGCTCGCCCGGACCCGCAGCCGGGTCATCCTGACCAACGACTTCAACCTCAACCGGGTGGCGGAGCTGCAGGGCGTCCGGGTCATGAACATCAACTCGCTCGCCAACGCCGTCAAGCCGGCCGTGCTACCGGGCGAGGAGCTCCGGGTCCGGGTCATCCAGGAGGGCAAGGAGGCGGGCCAGGGTGTCGGCTTCCTGGACGACGGGACGATGATCGTCGTGGAGGGTGGCGCCCGCCATATCGACAAGGACCTCGACGTCTCGGTCACGCGCGTCCTGCAGACGGTCGCCGGGCGGATGATCTTCGCCCAGCCGCGGCTCGATTGAGCGACGCCCGCGGGACACGCGACCCCGCGCCGACGCGATCGTCGTGGCTGCCGGCGGCTCGCAGCGCATGGGCGGCATCGACAAGCTCGCCTGGACCGTCGCCGGGCGGCCGCTCCTCGCCTACACCCTGGACGGCCTGGCCGCCGGCCCCCGAGGTCGAGTCGATCGTCGTGGTCACGTCCGCCGACCGGCGCGACGGGCTGGCGGCCGAACCGTGGCTGCCGTCGAAGGTCCGGGCCGTGGTCGTCGGCGGAGCCCGTCGCCAGGATTCGGTGGCCGCCGGGTTCGCGGCCCTCGAATCGGCGATCCCGGATGCCGACGGGAACCGCGTCGTCCTGGTCCACGATGGCGCACGCCCGGTCGTGCGTCCCGCGCTGGTCGCCGCCGTGGTCGAGGCGTCGCATCGGTACGGGGCGGCCATCCCGATCGTGCCGGTCGTCGAGACCATCAAGCGCCTCGACGGAGACGTGATCACCGGGACCGTGGACCGTGCCACGCTGGGTGCCGCCCAGACGCCGCAGGGGGTGCGCCGCGCGGTGTGGCGACGGCCGCGGCGGACCCGATCGCCGCCACCGGGACCTGGACCGATGAGGCCGCCCTGCTGGAGGCCTGTAGAATCGCCGTCCACGCCGTCCCCGGCGACCCGACCAACCTCAAGGTGACCATGCCCGACGATCTCGCCCGTGCGGCCACCCTGCTGGCCCCCGACGGTCCCGCGGTCCGTTCCGGCATCGGGCATGACGCGCATCCGTTCGGCCCGGGAGCGCCGCTCATGCTGGGCGGCATCGCGATCGCGGGTGCGCCCCGGCTGCTCGGTCACTCCGATGGCGACGTCGCCATCCACGCCGTGGCCGATGCGCTGCTGGGCGCGGCCGCCCTCGGTGACCTCGGGCGACACTTCCCGGCCGGGCCGCGCAACGCCGGCGGGCATCGCGAGTCGCGAGCTCCTCGGCGGTCGTCGTGCGAACGCCTGACCGCCGCCGGGTGGCGTCCCGCCACGATCGACCTCACGATCGATCGCGGCGCGGCCGCGGCTCGCCGGCCGGCTCGACGCGATGCGCGAGGCGATCGCCGGCACGCTGGGCGTCGCCGTCGACCGGCGTCAGCGTCAAGGCGTCGCACCGGCAACCTGGACGGCTCGGAGGGTGCCGGTCGATCCATCTCCGCGCTCGCCATCGCGACCATCGAGCGTCGGTCGCATGACCATCCGACTGCAGGACACGCTGACCGGCGAGACCCGGCCGTTCGTGCCGCTTGCGCGACGTCGTCGGCATCTACTCGTGCGGCCCGACGGTGTACGGCCCGGCCCACATCGGCAACTTCCGCTCGTTCCTGTTCGCCGACCTGCTCGTCCGCCACCTGCGCTGGCGCGGGTACGTGGTCCGCTGGGTCATGAACATCACCGACATCGACGACAAGATCATCCGCGGCGCGGCCGCCGCCGGGGATCGGCATCGACGACCTGGCCGATCGCTACCTGGAGCGGTTCCTCGACGGATGCCGATTCCCTGCGGATGACCCGGCCGGACGCCCTTCCGCGAGCGACCGAGCACATCGACGAGATCGTCGAGCTCATCGCCGCCCTGCTCGAACCGGCGGCCACGCCTATCGAACGGACGATGGCTCGATCTTCTTCCGGATCGCGTCCTGGCCGGCGTACGGTCGACTCGCGCGCCTCGACCCCGACCAGCTTCGGGTCGGCGAACGGGTCGAGAGCGACGAGTACGGCAAGGACGACGTCCGCGACTTCGCCCTCTGGAAGGGGCCGAAGCCCGGCGAGCCGTCCTGGACGACGGCCGTCGGGGACGGGTCGTCCCGGCTGGCACATCGAATGCTCGGCGATGAGCATGGCCGCAGCTCGGCCCGTCGTTCGACATCCACACCGGCGGCGTGGACCTCATCTTCCCGCACCACGAGGACGAGATCGCCCAGAGCGAGGCGGCCACCGGGCAGCCGTTCGTCGGGACCTGGCTGCACTGCGCCCACCTCCAGATCGGGCGGCTACGAAGATGGCCAAGTCGACCGGCAACATCGCCCGCGTCGACGAACTCCTGGACGACCGGGATCTCGCCGCGCGCGCTGCGTTACGCCGCTCATCGCGGTGCACTACCGCGTGGGCCTGAACTATTCCGACGAGTCGCTGGCGGCCGCCGGAGCGGCCGTCGACCGCCTCGATGCGCTCGTCGCCGCCCTCGACGCGTATCGCCAGGACGGACCCGACGACCCGACCCTGCCGGACGTGCTGGCGGCCGGTCGAAGCGCCTTCGGAGCGGCGCTCGACGACGACCTCAACGTGTCCGACGGCGTTGGCTGCCGTGTTCGAACTGGTCCGCGATCTCAATCGCCGCATCGAGGCCCGCACGCTGTCGAGCGCCGACGCGGAACGGGCGCTCGTGACGCTCCGCGATCTCGACCAGGTGCTGGGCGTCCTGCCGGACGAGCCGGCGACGCGCTCGCGCCCGAGTCTGCGGCGCTGCTCGACGAGCGTATCGCCGCCCGGGCGGCTCGCGACTGGGCAGCATCGGACCGGCTCCGTGACGAGCTGGTGGCCCGCGGGATCGCCGTGGAGGACACGCGCGACGGCCAGCGTTGGCGTCGCCTCGTGGAGGTCGGTCGTGGCTGATCGACCGCCCGACGGCGACCGACCCGGCAAGCCGCGCGGACCCCGTCCGGACCGCGCGGGCGGCCGACCGCACGGCGGCGGTCCATCGCGTGGTGGAGCGCGTGATGGCGGGCATCGCGACACCGGCCCGCACGACAACCGCCGCCCGCGGGACGCCAGACCGTCCGACCCGCGTCGCGGCGACGAATGGCATCCCGGATACGGCCGGCCGGATGGCGGCCGACCCGATGGCGGCCGCGCCCGGTGGTGATCGGCCGTGGGGCGCCCGGCCCGGCGGCCAGCGACCGCCAGGAGGCCAGCGACCGACGGGTGGTCAGCGGCCCCCGGGCCCATGGCGCGACGATCGTGGCCCGTCCGGCCCTCGGTCGTCCGGCGCACCGCGACCCGACGGCGGCGGACGGCCTCCATATGGCCCTCGCCCCGGATACCGTCCGCGACCGGATGATCGTCCACGACCCGAACCGGGACCGCCGCGACGGTGGGATGCAGACGATGCCCGACCGGACGAGCGATCCGGATCGGGAACGACCCGGCCTCCGTTCAACGCCGGCCGGCCGGTGACCCGGCCGCCATTCGATCGCGGCCGGCCGGGCCGACCCTACGACCGTCGCGGTCCGGGCGGTCCACCCCATATCGATCATGGCCCGGATCGTCCGCCCTACGGCGATCGAGGCCCGGGTCGTCCGTCGTACGGCGACCGAGGCGGCCCGCCGCGCTCCGCGCCACTGCCGCCGCCTGCCGACCTGGGTCCGGACGAAGAACTCGTCGCGGGTCGTCGGCCCGTCGAGGAAGCCTTCGTGGCGCGCCGTCCGGCGATGCGCCTGCTCGTGGTCCCGCAACGACGCGCGGCGCTCGAGAAGCTCGTCCTGCACGCAACGAACCTGCGGATCCCGATCGTCGAGGTCGAGGGCGGGTCGCTGACCGCGCTGGCCGGTTTCGATGGCCACCAGGGCATCGCGCTGGTCGTCGAGCCGCGTCGGTACGCCGGGCTCGACGACGTGCTCGCCCGCGCGGCGGAACGCGGCGAGCCGCCGTTCATCCTCATCCTCGATTTGCTCGAGGATCCCCACAATGTCGGATCGCTGCTGCGCAGCGCCGAAGCCGCGGGCGTCCATGGCGTGCTCTACCCGACCCATCGCCAGGCGCCGCTCAGCCCATCGGCGGTGAAGGCCTCGGCCGGGGCGATCGAGCACCTCCTGCTGTGCCCGGTCGACGACCTCCCCGGGGCGCTGAGCGACCTCCACGCCCGAGGCGTCCGGATCGCGGGTGCCGATGGCGACGCCCCCATGACGGCTCGTCAGAGCGATCTGCGCGGCCCGCTCGCCATCGTGGTCGGGAGCGAGGGCCAGGGCCTGGGACCGGTCATCCGGCGCCGTTGCGACCTGTTCATGCGGATCCCGATGCGCGGCCATGTCGGCTCGCTCAACGCGGCGGTCGCCGGGTCGATCCTGCTGTTCGAGGCGGTCGCCCAGCGGGATCCGTCGTCGACCGAAGGTCGTGGCGACGCGATCGCCGAAGGGCAGCCGACCGACGACACGCCCGAGATCACCCCGGGGGCCGACGACTCCACCCCGGCGATCGGCGTGGATGCCGCCCTCGAGCCGGACACCCCGACCCCTTCGACCGTGAAGCCAGCAAAGCACGCCAAGGCCTCGAAGACCACGAAGGCCGCCAAGTCGAGCAAGAAGCCCAAGTCGACCGTCACCAAGGTCCCCAAGTCCGAGCCCACCAAGGCGGCCACCATCACCACGTCGACCAAGGCTGCCCCGGCGATCAAGACCGCGAAGGCGACCAAGGCTGCCCCGGCGATCAAGACCGCGAAGGCGACCAAGGCTGCCCCGGCGATCAAGACCGCGAAGGCGACCAAGACCGCCGCGCCCTCCACCTCCGAGTCCGGCGACGACGACCTCCTTCCGGCCGGCGGCGCCGTCCCTCCGACGACCGCCCGTCCCGTGCGCACGCCGCGAGCGCGACGCGCGACCGGCAAGGAGGTCCCGCAAGACCCCCACGCTTGACCCATCCGGCCGTCGGGCCATATCATTCCCCGGCGCCGAATGGGGTCTTCTGCGGTAAGGCCCTGCCCGTCGCGCCGACGTAGCTCAATTGGTAGAGCAGCGGTTTTGTAAACCGCCGGTTTCGGGTTCGAGTCCCGCCGTCGGCTCCAGCGCACATCCATTCGGTTGGCCGGATCCACCACGAGTCCGCAGTCTCGATCCGGCACCCGTCGCCACAGTGGGTCGGTTGAGCAACGGCGGCTCGCCTGGCTGTAGACCAGGTCCGAAAGGCATGGGGGTTCGAATCCCTCCCGGCCCACCACTTCATCACGAACACCCGCGATCGGATCCGGGCCCACATAGCTCAGCTGGCAGAGCACTTCCTTGGTAAGGAAGAGGTCATCGGTTCAAGTCCGATTGTGGGCTCCATCGCCCGGTCGTCCATCCCAGCGGCGTAGCCGCGCCTCGTCAAGGAGTGAACTGGTCTCGTGGCCAAGAAGAAGTTCGAGCGCACCAAGCCGCACGTCAACATCGGCACGATCGGCCACATCGACCACGGCAAGACGAGCCTCACCGCGGCGATCAGCAAGTACCTGGCCCTCAAGGGCAAGGCCGAGTACCGCGCCTTCGATTCGATCGACAACGCGCCCGAAGAGCGCGAGCGCGGCATCACCATCGCCATCGCCCACGTCGAGTACGAGACCGACGCGCGCCACTACGCGCACGTCGACTGCCCGGGGCACGCCGACTACATCAAGAACATGATCACCGGCGCCGCCCAGATGGATGGGGCCATCCTCGTCGTGGCCGCCACCGACGGCCCGATGCCCCAGACCCGCGAGCACATCCTGCTGGCCCGCCAGGTCGAGGTCCCGTACATCGTCGTGTTCCTCAACAAGGTCGACATGGTCGACGACCCCGAGCTGCTCGACCTCGTCGAGCTCGAGGTCCGCGAGCTGCTCTCCAAGTACAACTTCCCGGGTGACGACATCCCGGTCATCCGCGGCTCCGCGTTGAAGGCCCTCGAGGCGCCCGACGATCCGACGCGAACCGGCCTACGCCCCGATCCAGGAGCTGATGGACGCGGTCGACTCCTACATCCCGACCCCCGAGCGGGCCATCGACAAGCCGTTCCTGATGCCGGTCGAGGACGTCTTCGGCATCAAGGGCCGCGGGACCGTCGCCACCGGGCGCATCGAGCGCGGCGTGGTCAAGGTCGGCGACGAGGTCGAGCTGGTCGGCGTCAAGGCCACCCGCAAGATCGTCGTGACCGGCGTCGAGATGTTCAAGAAGCTGCTCGACCAGGGCGAGGCCGGCGACAACGTCGGCTGCCTCATCCGGGGCATCGAGCGCGAGGAGATCGAGCGCGGCCAGGTCCTGGCCAAGACCGGGTCGGTCAAGCCGCACACCAAGTTCACGGCGCAGGTCTACGTCCTGACCAAGGAGGAGGGTGGCCGCCATACCCCCTTCTACAACGGCTATCGCCCGCAGTTCTACCTGCGCACGACGGACGTGACCGGGGCCATCGGCCTGCCCGACGGGGCGGAGATGATCATGCCCGGCGACAACGTCGAGATGAGCGTCGAGCTGATCACCCCCATCGCCATCGAGATCGGCCAGCGCTTCGCCATCCGCGAGGGTGGCCGGACCGTCGGCGCCGGCGCCATCGTCAGCATCGTCGAGTAACGAGATGGCGAGAGTCGAGGCCCGTCCCACGCTCCAGCTTGCCTGCACCGAGTGCAAGGAGCGGACGTACACCACGCGCAAGAACAAGAAGAACGATCCAAACCGCCTGGAACTGCAGAAGTACTGCCCGCGCTGCCGTCGGCATACACTTCACCGCGAGGCGAAGTAAGCGGCGGCCGCCCCGCAGGGGTGTAGCTCAATTGGCAGAGCACTGGTCTCCAAAACCAGCGGTTGTAGGTTCGAGTCCTATCGCCCCTGCCACTCCACCACGAGAACCTGAGAGAAGAACGACGACGTGAAGCGTTTCCGCCGCTATTTCGATGAAGTCTGGTCCGAGCTGAAGAAAGTCAGCTGGCCGACGCGTGAGCAGGTTCGCAACCTGACCGTGCTGGTCTTCGCGATCAGCTTCGTCGTGGGGCTGTACATCACGATCCTCGACCAGTTCTTCCAGGGCCTCCTCGGCCTCATCGCCCGGACGTTCTAGGACCCATGATGACCGACCTGACCGGAACCGAGACGAAGGCGCCCGAGAAGCGCTGGTACGTGATCCATACGTACTCGGGCTACGAGAACAAGGTGAAGGCCAACCTCGAGCACCGCATCGAATCGATGGGCATGGAAGACAAGATCTTCCAGGTCCTCGTCCCGATGGAGGATGAGATCGAGATCCGCCAGGGCCAGCGCCACACCGTCCAGAAGAAGGTCTACCCGGGCTACGTCCTGGTGGAGATGATCCTGGACCCGGACAGCTGGTTCGTGGTCCGCAACACGCCGGGCGTGACCTCGTTCGTCGGAGGCGCCAACATCCCGGGCGTCCGCAGCGAACCGATCCCGCTCGACGAGACCGAGGTCAAGCAGATCCTGCGGCACATGGGCGTCGAGACGCCCAAGTACCGCGTCGCGTTCACCAAGGGCCAGAGCGTCCGGGTCACCGACGGGCCGTTCGCCGAGTTCATCGGCACGGTCGAAGAGGTCAACCCGGAGCGCAACAAGGTCAAGGTCCTGGTGAGCATCTTCGGCCGCGAAACGCCGGTCGAACTCGACTTCCTGCAAGTCGAAAAGCTCTAGAAAGGAAGTCGTAGAACCCCCGTGGCCAAGAAGATCCGCATCGTCCTGACCCTGCAGTTGCCGGCCGGCAAGGCGACCCCCGCCCCGCCCGTCGGTACCGCGCTGGGCCCGCACGGCATCAACATCGTCGAGTTCACGAAGTCGTACAACGAGAAGACCGCCGACAAGTCCGGTCAGGTCATCCCGGCCCAGATCACGATCTTCGAGGACCGCTCGTTCTCGTTCATCCTCAAGACCCCGCCCGCGGCCGACATGCTGCGCAAGGCGGCCGGCATCGAGAAGGGTGCTTCCACGGCCAAGCGGGAGACCGTCGGGCGCGTGACCAAGGACCAGATCCGCGAGATCGCGACGGTCAAGATGGCCGACCTCAACGCCAACTCGATGGAGGCCGCCGCGGCCCAGATCGAAGGCACCGCCCGATCCATGGGCATCGAGGTCGTCAGCTAGTCGCTCACCCGCGTGGCGCCCACGGCGCCATCGCTCCCTGCTCCGCGTGGCTCCACCCCGGGCCACGACCAACGGATCGCAACGGGGGAGGTCGGACCGCCGACCGCCAGGAGGACCCGCACCATGGCTCACGGCAAGAAGTACACCGAGGCCGCCAAGCTCGTCGACCGCGACCGGACCTACGAGCCCCTCGAGGCCGCCGAACTCGCCAAGCAGACGTCCGTCGTCAACTTCGACGCGTCCGTCGAGGCGCACCTGCGGCTGGGCGTCGACCCCCGCCACGCCGACCAGATGGTCCGCGGCACGGTCGTGCTCCCTCATGGCACCGGCAAGATCGTCCGGGTCGCCGTGTTCGCCCAGGGCGAGAAGGCCCAGGAGGCGCTGCGCGCCGGGGCCGACGAAGTCGGTGGCGAGGACCTCGTCAAGAAGATCGAGGCCGGCTGGCTCGAGTTCGACGTGGCTCTCGCCACGCCCGACGCGATGGGCCTGGTCGGCAAGCTCGGCAAGATCCTGGGCCGGCGCGGCCTGATGCCGAACCCCAAGGCGGGCACGATCACGTTCGACCTGGAGCGCACGATCAAGGAAGTCAAGGGCGGGCGCGTCGAGTTCAAGGTCGACAAGTCGGCCATCATCCACGTCCCGGTCGGCAAGAGCAGCTTCGAACCGGCGGCCCTCGTGGACAATCTCGCGGCCCTCGTGGACGCGGTCAACCGGGCCAAGCCGTCGGGCGCGAAGGGCCAGTACCTGCGCACCCTCACGATCGCCAGCACGATGGGCCCGGGTATCCGGGTCGACGTGCCGGCCGTCCTCGCCGCCGCGGTCGCCTGACCCCCTCGGTCGGCGGGTCGCCGGCCAACCAGACGCGATGACGGCGGAGACGCCGGTCATCTGACCAGATAGACGGACCGCCGCAGACAGCCTGCGCTTGCGGACCGCGCCGGGCCTGCGGGTCCGACGACGGTCGGAGCTTGATCCGCCGGACCGGACCGCCGAACCGACCCGCGAGGGGAGGGGAGTCGGGGACGACGACGAGCACGCCGAGGCAGTCGGTGCCTCCACCAGCAACGGTGGGTGCGCCCCTGCGAGCCGGGGTCAGCCTCCCTTCGGGGAGGCCGCCATGGGATCCGTCGCAGGGGTAGCCCGGACAGCACGTCCGGACGACCCGCCGCCGCACGCCGGTCGCGTGCTGAAGGAACGGAGGCACCATGCCGACCGAGGCCAAACGGGAGACCGTCGCCGAGCTGCGCGAGGAACTCGCCAATGCCCGGACGATGATCGTGTCCGAATACCGCGGCCTCAGCGTGAAGGAGATCGCCGAGATCCGGCGCGCCCTGCGCAAGCAGGACGTCACCTACCGCGTCGTCAAGAACCGCCTGATGCGCATCGCCGCCGATGATTCGGTCGGAGAAGCGCTTGGCCCCTTGCTCACCGGTCCGACCGCGATCGCGTTCGGGAACGATGAGGCCGGGACCGCCAAGGCCGTCCTCGAGGCCACCCGTCCGTACAACAAGATCGTGCGGATCACGGGCGCCGTCCTGGGCGACAAGGCCATCGACGCCGATGCGGTCACCCGCCTCGCCGCCCTGCCGTCGCGCGACGTCCTCCTGGCCAAGCTGGCCGGCGGGATGCAGGCACCGGTCGGGACCCTGGCCGGTCTGTTCGCCGCGCCCCTGCGCAACCTGGGCTACGCCCTGGCGCAGGTCGCCGAGCAGAAGCGCGCCCAGTCGCCCGACGCGTGACGCGAACCTTCACCTTCCCTACCACGACCAGACCACTAAGGAGACACCCATGGCTACCCTCACCCAGGACGACCTGCTCGAAGCGATCGACAAGATGACCGTCCTCGAGCTGTCCGAGTTCATCAAGCGCTTCGAGGATCGCTACGGCGTCACCGCCGCGGCGCCCGCCGCCGCCGCTGCCGCTCCCGCCGCCGGTGGCGACGGTGGTTCCACCCCGGCCGCGGCCGAGGAGCAGACCGAGTTCACCGCGACCCTGACCGAGATCGGGCCGAACAAGATCCCGGTCATCAAGGTCGTGCGCGAGCTGACCGGCCTCGGCCTCAAGGAGGCCAAGGATCTCGTCGACGCCGCCCCCAAGGCGGTCAAGGAAGGCGTGACCAAGGACGAGGCCGAGAAGATCAAGGCCGCGCTCGAGGAACAAGGGGCGAAGGTCGAGATCAAGTAATCCGGTCGTCGAGTCGGCCGGCGTCGGGGCCGCGCATCCGTGCGTTGCCCCGCTCCGCCGGCCGCTCACGCACCTTCGGGTGCGCTCGCGACCGTGCTCGCGCGGCGCCTTCGGCTGCATCGGCCCGGACGCCGGCAAGGCAAGCCTCAACGATGGTCGGTCTGCAGGGCCGAAATTCGCCTAGCACGTCCGGGGGCGTTTGACAAGACGGAAAATCGCGATATCCTACTCCTTCTGTGAGCGCGGCCTCCCCTTCTCCAATTTTCCTCCGTCAAGGAGTGGTGCTTCATGCTGTCTGCTGAGTCGTCGACTCGCGCCGTGACCCCGTCGGGTCGCATCTCGTACGCCCGCATCGACAAGAAGATCGATGGCGTCAGCCACGAGAAATTCGAGATCCCCAATCTCATCGAACTCCAGCTCGATTCGTTCGCCTGGTTCATGGAGAAGGGGCTGCGCGAGCTGTTCGATGAGATCAGCCCGATCAAGGACTTCACGGGCAAGGTCATGGAGCTCCAGTTCCTCGACTACGAGTTCGGGGCGCCCAAGTACTCCGAGGAGGAGTGCCGGACCAAGGACCTGACCTTCAGCAAGCCGCTCTACGTCAACGTGGAGCTCCTGATCAAGGAGACCGGCGAGATCCAGCGCCAGCGCGTGTACATGGGCGACTACCCCTGGATGACCGACCAGGGCACGTTCGTCATCAACGGCGCAGAGCGCGTGGTCGTCAGCCAGCTCGTCCGCTCGCCGGGCGTCTACTACAGCGAAGTCGAGGACCTCGCGTCCGGGCGGATGCTGTTCAGCGCCAAGGTCATCCCGAACCGCGGCGCCTGGCTCGAGTTCGAGACCAACAACAAGGACCAGCTCTGGGTCAAGGTGGACCGCAAGCGCAAGATCGCGGCGACCACCCTGCTGCGCGCGGTCGGCTACGAGCAGAACGACGAGATCAGCGCGCTCTTCAGCGCGATCGATATCGATCCCGAGCACCCCTTCATCGCGAGCACCCTGGACAAGGACCTCACCCACACCCAGCCCGAGGCCCTCATCGAGGTCTACAAGAAGCTGCGCCCGGGCGACCCGCCCACCGGTGAGAACGCCCGCCAGCTCGTTGAGAGCCTCTTCTTCAACTTCCGCCGCTACGACCTGGGTCGCGTCGGTCGCTACAAGTTCGACAAGAAGCTCGACGGCGTCGCGTCGCGCATGGGCATGGAGCTCCAGCGTGAGCAGCGGACGATCACCCGCGAGGACATCGCCGCGATCGTCGGCCACCTCATCGAGTGCAACCGCGGTCTCCATCCCAAGGACGACATCGACCACCTCGGCAACCGCCGCATCCGCGCCAACGGCGAGCTGATCCAGAACGCGTTCCGGATCGGCCTCCTGCGCATGGAGCGCGTCGTCCGCGAGCGCATGACGATCCAGGAGATCGACAAGGCGACCCCGAACGCCCTCATCAACATCCGCCCCGTCGTGGCGGCGATGAAGGAGTTCTTCGGCGGCAGCCAGCTCAGCCAGTTCATGGACCAGACCAACCCGCTGGCGGAGCTCACGTCCAAGCGACGCCTGTCAGCGCCCTGGGCCCGGGTGGCCTGTCGCGTGAGCGCGCCGGGTTCGACGTCCGCGACGTGCACCACAGCCACTACGGCCGCATCTGCCCGATCGAGACGCCGGAAGGTCCGAACATCGGCCTGATCGGGTCGCTCGCGACCTACGGCCGGATCAACAGCTACGGCTTCATCGAGACCCCGTACCGCAAGGTCAAGCGGACCGTCGCCTACGACGAGGCCGATCTCGGCCGCTTCGAGGCGTACACGGACCTCGTCACCAAGAGCGGTGATCGTCGTCCTCAAGGCGGGCCAGCCCTTCAACGCGGCGCGCCATCAGCGAGCTGAAGAAGCAGAAGGCCAACGCCTTCCCGATCCGCCCGGTCGTCACCGACGACATCGAGTACCTCCCGGCCGACGAGGAGGAGGAGCACGTCGTCGCGCAGGCCAACGCGCCGCTCGACGACGAGGGTCACTTCCTCGCCGAGCGCATCCCGTCGCGCTATCGGGACACCTTCCCGGAGGCGCGCGCCGGCCAGATCGAATACATGGACGTCTCGCCCAAGCAGGTCGTCTCGGTCGCCACGGCGCTCATCCCGTTCCTGGAGCACGACGACGCCAACCGCGCCCTCATGGGTTCGAACATGCAGCGCCAGGCCGTGCCGCTCCTCGAGCCGGAGTCGCCGATCGTCGGCACCGGCATGGAGGAGCGCGCCGCGCGCGACTCCGGCCAGGTCCTCGTCGCCAAGCGCGGCGGCGTCGTCACGAGCGTGACCGCCGAGCGCATCGCGGTCGAGACCGACACCGGCGAGCTCGACGAGTACAAGCTCCAGAAGTTCGTCCGCTCCAACCAGGGCACCTGCATCAACCAGCGTCCCATCGTGGACGTCGGGGCGCGCGTGGGCGACGGCCAGCCGATCGCCGACTCCAGCTCCACCGAGATGGGCGAGCTGGCCCTCGGCCGGAATGTGCTCGTCGCGTTCATGAGCTGGGAGGGCGGCAACTACGAGGACGCGATCGTCATCAGCGACCGCCTCGTCCGCGACGACCTGTTCACCAGCATCCACATCGAGAAGCACGAGATCGAGTCCCGCGACACGAAGCTCGGGCCCGAAGAGATCACCCGCGACATCCCCAACGTCGGCGAGGAGTCCCTCAAGGACCTCGACGAGGAGGGCATCGTCTACATCGGCGCCGAGGTCCGCCCCGGCGACATCCTCGTCGGCAAGATCACGCCCAAGGGCGAGACCGAGCTCACCGCCGAGGAGCGCCTCCTGCGGGCGATCTTCGGTGAGAAGGCGCGCGAGGTGAAGGACAGCTCCCTGCGCCTGCCGCACGGCGAGCGCGGCAAGGTCGTCGAGGTCCGCGAGTTCCGTCGCGAGCTCAACGACGACCTCCAGCCCGGCGTCAACCGGCTGGTCCGGGTGTCGGTCGCCCAGAAGCGCAAGATCTCGGTCGGCGACAAGATGGCCGGCCGCCACGGCAACAAGGGCGTCATCGCCAAGATCCTGCCGGCCGAGGACATGCCGTTCCTGCCGGACGGCACCCCGGTCGACATCATCCTCAACCCGCTCGGCGTGCCGAGCCGGATGAACATCGGCCAGATCCTCGAGACGCACCTCGGCTGGGCGCTCCACGCCAAGGGCCTCAAGGTCGCCACCGCCGTCTTCGACGGGGCGACCGAGCAGCAGATCCAGCAGGAGCTGCGCGAGGCCAAGCACCAGGTCTACGGCAAGGTCGAGTCGCTCCCGGAGACGGGCAAGATCGACCTGCGCGACGGCCGGACCGGCGAGAAGTTCGACCGGCCCATCACCGTCGGCTACATCTACATGCTCAAGCTCCACCACCTCGTCGAGGACAAGATCCACGCGCGGTCCACCGGACCCTACAGCCTCATCACCCAGCAGCCGCTCGGTGGCAAGGCGCAGTTCGGTGGCCAGCGCTTCGGCGAGATGGAGGTCTGGGCGCTCGAGGCGTACGGCGCCGCGAACATCCTCCAGGAGATGCTCACCGTCAAGTCGGACGACGTCCTCGGTCGCGTCCAGACCTACGAAGCCATCGTCAAGGGCGAGGAGATCCAGCCGCCGCGGGTCCCGGAGTCGTTCAAGGTCCTCATCAAGGAGCTGCGCAGCCTCGGGCTCAACGCGGAGATCCTGGACCAGAACGAGGAGGAGATCCCGTTGGCCGAGGACGACGCGTCCGGCTACCTGCTCCCCGATCTCGGCGGGATCAACCTCGCCGGGTTCGAGGACTGATCCCCATCCACGCTCCCAGCCCCACAACGTATCCGCGGGGCCGAGTCCCGGCCGGCTCGACCCCGCTCGCTCACGGTCCGCATCGCGTCGCCGAGCCAGGCGGTGGCGCGGAGGAGAACCATGCTCGAAGTCAATAACTTCAGCTCGATCCGTATCTCGCTCGCCAGCCCGGACCAGATCCGGAATGGTCGAAGGGCGAGGTCACGAAGCCCGAGACCATCAACTACCGGACGCTCAAGCCGGAGAAGGATGGTCTCTTCGACGAGCGCATCTTCGGTCCGACCAAGGACTGGGAATGCTACTGCGGCAAGTACAAGCGCATCCGCTACAAGGGCATCATCTGCGACAAGTGTGGCGTCGAGGTCACCCGCAGCAAGGTCCGGCGCGAGCGGATGGGCCACATCCAGCTGGCCAGCCCCGTCAGCCACATCTGGTACTTCAAGGGCACGCCGAGCCGCCTGGGCATCCTGCTCGACATCAGCCCGCGCAACCTCGAGCGCGATCCTGTACTTCGCGCTCTACATCGTCACCCACGTCGACGAGGACGCCCGCAAGCGCGCCCTGGCCGCCATCGAGGAAGAGGCCGAGGGCCGCGGCGGCAAGGGCGGCGAGCGCCTGGCCGAGCTCGAGGACGAGCTGCGTGCCGATCTGGTCCGCAAGACGGACGAGCTGAACGTCGATCTCGCCGCGATCCGCGCCGACCTCGAGGTCGCAGCGCGCCACCCGGACCGAGGAGCTGGCCGTCGCGGCACAGGCCACCGAGGCGCTCCTGGCCGAGCTCAAGACCGGCGAAGCGACCGAGACGATCGCCTTCGCCCCGACCGGTGAGGTCATCGTCGCCGCCGGCGACAAGGGCGGCAAGGAAGCGACCGCGCGCCTGCGCAAGGTCGTGTCCGAGTACAGCGAGCAGGTCGACGCCGAGTTCAAGCAGCGCGAGGCCGACGAGGCCCGCGCCGTCGAGCAGAAGGTCGCCGACCTCCAGGCCGGCCATGCAGGAGGCGCTCCAGCACGAGCGTGCCGGCCTGGCGGAGCAGGCGGCCGGGCCTCAAGGACGAGCTGCGCAAGCTGCGCGACGAGCTCGAGGGCCTCAAGCCGATGCAGACGCTCGGCGAGCTGGAATACCGCCAGCTCGACGAGCGCTACGGCGCGGGCGCCAAGGGCGGCCGCGTGTTCGGGGCCGGCATGGGTGCCGAGGCCGTCCGCGAGATCATCAGCCGGATGGATCTCGAGGAGCTGGCTCGCTCGCTCCATGTCGAGGTCCGGACGAGCTCCGGGCAGCGTCGCAAGAAGGCCATCAAGCGCCTGCGCGTGATCGAGGCCTTCCGCCGGAGCGGCACCCGCCCCGGACTGGATGATCCTGTCCGTGCTGCCGGTCATCCCGCCCGACCTGCGCCCGATGGTCCAGCTCGACGGCGGCCGCTTCGCGACCTCCGACCTGAACGACCTGTACCGCCGCGTCATCAACCGGAACAACCGCCTCAAGCGGCTGCTCGAGCTCGGCGCGCCCGAGATCATCATCCGCAACGAGAAGCGGATGCTCCAGGAAGCGTGCGACGCGCTGATCGACAACGGCCGCCGCGGTCGGGCGATCGCCGGGACCGGCAACCATCGCCTCAAGTCCCTGAGCGACATGCTCAAGGGCAAGCAGGGCCGGTTCCGCCAGAACCTGCTCGGCAAGCGCGTGGACTACTCCGGCCGCTCGGTCATCGTGGTCGGTCCGGAGCTCAAGCTGCACCAGTGCGGGCTGCCCAAGAAGATGGCGCTCGAACTGTTCAAGCCGTTCGTCATGCGCCAGCTCGTCGAGAAGGGCTTCGCCCACAACATCAAGAGCGCCAAGCGCATCGTCGAGCGCGTCCGCCCCGAGGTCTGGGACGTCCTCGAAGAGGTCATCAAGGACCAGCCCGGTCCTGCTCAACCGCGCGCCGACGCTGCACCGCCTCGGCATCCAGGCGTTCGAGCCGGTCCTGGTCGAGGGCTCGGCGATCCAGATCCACCCGCTCGTCTGCACCGCGTTCAACGCCGACTTCGACGGCGACCAGATGGCGGTCCACGTGCCGCTCTCCGACGGCCGCCCAGGAAGAGGCGCGGACGATGATGCTGTCGACCGACAACCTGCTGTCGCCGGCCGACGGCGAGCCCGGTCGTGGCGCCGACCCAGGACATGGTGCTCGGCTGCTACTACCTGACCATGGACGCGCAAGCGAGGTCAAGTCCAAGAAGGGCGCAGGCCGTCCGGACGGTTCGCGACCGAGGACGAGGCCGATCCTCGCCTACCAGCTCGCGCGAGAAGACCGACGCCGAGCTCCACGAGGTCATCGACGTCGAGGCCCGCTCCTGGGACGCCGAGACCGAGACGCCTCGTCCGCAGCGGCGGCGCACGACGATCGGCCGCGTCATCTTCAACCAGATCCTGCCCGATCGAGCTGCGCTTCCATGACGCCGTCATGAAGCGCGTCGACCTCAAGGAGCTGCGTCGATCGCTGCTATCGCGAGCTCGGCGCGGAGAGACCGCCCACCTGGTCGACGGCATCAAGAGCGTCGGGTTCGAGTTCGCCACCCGCGGCGGCATGACGATCGGCCTCTTCGACATCGAGATCCCGCAAGGACAAGCAGTCCCGGCTCGACGCCGCCGACGACTCCGTCCTCGCCATCGACAAGCAGTTCCAGCGCGGCCTCATCACCGAGGACGAGCGCTACGAGCAGGTCGTCGGCGTGTGGCAGGAGACCACCGCGCGGATGTCGGACGAGATGATGAAGTCGCTCGATCCGACCGGCCCGGTCACGATGATGACCGCGTCGGGCGCCCGAGGCAACAAGGGCAACATCGGTCAGCTGGGCGCCATGCGCGGCCTGATGGCCGACCCGTCCGGCCGCATCATCGACGTCCCCGTGCGGAGCAACTTCCGCGAGGGGATGACCGTCCTCGAGTACTTCATCTCGCACCCACGGCGCCCGCAAGGGCCTCGCCGATACCGCCCTGCGCACCGCCGACTCCGGGTACCTGACCCGGCGTCTGGTGGACGTCGCCCAGGACGTCATCACTCGCGAGGACGACTGCGGCACCGAGGAAGGCAGCTGGATCATCCGCTCCGAGTCGAGCGACGAGAAGGGCGCGTTCCTGCGCCGCCTCGTGGGTCGGCTCGCGGCGGCGCCGCTGCCCGATCCGCGGGTCAAGGTCAAGAAGGGCGAGGAGCCGCCGCTCCTGGTCGAGCGCAACGAGATCATCACGGAGGAGTCGGCCGCTCGCATCGACGAAGCCGGCGTCGACGAGGCGCTCGTGCGCTCGCCGCTCACCTGCGAGGCCCGCTACGGCGTCTGCCGAGCGTGCTACGGCCGCAACCTCGCCACCGGCGAGATGGTCGGCTCGGGTGAGGCGGTCGGCATCATCGCCGCCCAGTCCATCGGCGAGCCCGGCACGCAGCTGACGATGCGGACGTTCCACACCGGCGGCGTCGCCGGCCTGGACATCACCGCCGGTCTGCCGCGCGTCGAGGAACTGTTCGAGGCCCGCATCCCCAAGGGCAAGGCCGAGATCAGCCACATCGATGGCATCGTCGAGATCATCCGCGGCGACGGCATGACCAAGGTCAAGGTCGTCTCGACGGAGGTCTACGACACCTCACTCGCGCTGCCCAAGGGCGCCGAGCAGCTGGCCGCCCCGGGTGACGTCGTCGCCCTCGGCCAGGTGATCGCGCGGGGCGAGACCGACGGCGCGACGGTCGACGTGACCGCGCCCGTCGCCGGCTTCCTCGTCAAGGGCGACGACGGCCTCGTCGTCCGGGCCGAGGACGTCGTGGAGCGCGAGTATCTGATCCCCCACAACGCCAAGCTGCTGGTCGAATCAGGCCAGGAGATCCGCGCGGGCGACGCCATCACCGATGGCCCGATCAACCCGCAGGAGTACCTCGACACCCGGGGCAAGGACGCCGTCCAGCGCTACCTGGTGAAGGAGGTCCAGAAGGTCTACAAGAGCCAGGGTGTCACGATCAACGACAAGCACATCGAGATCATCGTCCGGCAGATGCTCCGCAAGGTCCGCATCGATCAGCCGGGTGACGTCGATCTGCTGCCGACGGAGCTCGTCGACCGCCTCGAGTTCGAGGAGGCCAACAACCGGGTCCTGGCTGAGGGCGGCGAGCCGTCCACGGCCCAGACCGTGCTTCTCGGCGTGACCAAGGCGTCGCTCAACACGTCGTCGTTCCTCGCCGCCGCGTCCTTCCAGGAGACGACCCGGGTGCTCACCGAGGCCGCCATCAATGGCGCCAAGGACCACCTGATCGGCCTCAAGGAGAACGTCATCATCGGCAAGCTCATCCCGGCCGGGTCCGGGGCGCCTGCCAATGTCGCGGCCCGCAAGGCGCGCGAGCGCCAGGCGGCACTCGAGGCCCTCGCCGGCGAGGCCCTCGAAGGCCTCGGCGAGTCCGAGTACAACCCGTTCCTGGAGGACGGGGAGGGTCGTGGCGGCGATGACGAGGCCGCTGGCCTCGCGCTCGCGGCGACCATCGCCGGCGGTGGCGACACCGACGACGATGCCGACGACGCGAACCCGTTCCTGGCGGCCGATGGCGAGAACGGGGCGAGCGGGGATGACCTCGCCAACCCGTTCCTCGAGGACGGCGCCGGCGCGACGGAGGACGAGGCCAAGGTCTAGCGATCACGATGGCTGAGCGATAGCCGGAGCCCCGCCCCGAGCGTTTGACACGCTCGTCGGGGCTCCGATACACTCCGCCTTCGTGGCCTCGGAGGGGGTCCGCCTTCGGCGCGTGCGCCCGAAGAGCCAATCTGCACATCACACCACCGGTCCCGGCCGGTCGACCCTGCGGGGCGACGATCGGCGACGCCGGACCGCCGCGGTCGGTGACGACCGCCACCGTATCTGACAGGAACCGAAAGGAGCAGCGTCTTCGTGCCGACGATCAGCCAGCTCGTGCGTCATGGCCGGCAGCGCAAGGTCCAGAAGATCAAGGCGCCCGCCATGCGCAAGAACTGGAACAGCCTGCGGCGCCGCCAGGTGTCGATCCCGGGTGCCCCCCAGAAGCGGGGGGTCTGCCTGCAGGTCCGGACGATGACGCCCAAGAAGCCGAACTCCGCCCTCCGGAAGATCGCCCGCGTGCGCCTGTCCAACCAGATGGAGGTCACGGCCTACATCCCGGGCATCGGCCACAACCTGCAGGAGCACTCCGTCGTGCTCGTGCGTGGCGGCCGGGTGAAGGACCTTCCGTCGGTCAAGTACCACATCATCCGGGGCACGCTGGATGCCGCCGGTGTGCGTGACCGCAAGCAGGGTCGCAGCAAGTACGGCGCCAAGAAGGCGGCCAAGTAATGCCGCGTCGTACCAGCATCCCGCGCAAGACCAAGTACGAGACGATCCCGGCCAACCGGATCACCGCCCGCTTCTCGGCCAAGCTGATGAAGGGCGGCAAGCAGAACCTCGCCGAGCGCATCCTGCGCCAGGCGCTGGCTCGCGCCGAGGCCCAGGCCGGCCGGCCCGGGCTCGAGATCCTCGAGGCGGCGATGCGCAACGCGACGCCGATCATCGAAGTCAAGCCGCGCCGCGTCGGTGGCGCGACCTACCAGGTCCCGGTCGAGATCCGGGGCGATCGCCGCCTGTCGCTGGGCGTCCGCTGGCTCGTCCAGTCGGCTCGCAAGCGCAACGGCAAGAGCATGAGCGAGAAGCTCGCCGCCGAGTTCGTCGACGCGATGAATGGCCTCGGGGCCGCGGTGAAGCGACGCGAAGACACGCACAAGATGGCGGAGGCGAACCGCGCCTTCAGCCATTTCAAGTGGTAGACCGGGGAGCGTAGAGACACCGTGGCACGACAGGTTCCGCTCGCCAAGACGCGGAACATCGGGATCATCGCGCATATCGACGCGGGCAAGACCACCGTCACCGAGCGGATCCTCTTCTACACGAAGAAGATCTACAAGATCGGTGAGGTGCATGAAGGCGCCGCGACGATGGACTGGATGCCGCAGGAGCAGGAGCGGGGGATCACCATCACCGCGGCTGCCACGACGGCGTTCTGGGGCGATCATCGCATCAACATCATCGATACGCCCGGGCACGTGGACTTCACGGTCGAGGTCGAGCGCAGCCTGCGTGTCCTCGATGGCGCGGTGGTCGTGTTCGATGGTGTCGCCGGCGTGGAGCCCCAGTCCGAGACGGTCTGGCGCCAGGCCGACCGCTACGGCGTGCCGCGCTTCTGCTTCATCAACAAGCTCGACCGCACCGGTGCCGACTTCTGGCGCTGCGTCGACTCGATCAAGGATCGCCTGGGCGCGAACGCCGTCCCGGTGCAGATCCCGATCGGACGCGAGGACCAGTTCCAGGGCGTGATCGACCTCGTCGAGATGAAGGCGATCTACTACCGCGACGACCTCGGCAACCAGATCGACGTCATCGACATCCCGGCGGAGCTGCAGGCGGAGGCCGAGAAGCATCGCCACACGCTCATCGAGGCCGTCGCCGACATGGACGACGACCTGACCCACAAGTACCTCGAGGGCGAGGAGCTGACGGTCGCCGAGATCAAGCACGGCCTCCGGCTGGGCACGCTGACCACCCGCATCATCCCGGTCCTGACCGGCTCGGCGCTCAAGAACAAGGGCGTCCAGAAGATGCTCGACGCGGTGGTCGACTACCTGCCCTCACCGCTGGATGTCCCGCCGATGATCGGGCTCGACCCGCGCACCGGCGCCGAGATCATCCGCACGCCCGACGACAGCGAGCCGTTCAGCGCGCTCGCCTTCAAGATCGCCGCCGACCCGTTCGTCGGCAAGCTTGCGTTCTTCCGGGTCTACTCGGGCACGCTCAAGGCCGGGTCGTACGTCATGAACCCGACCAAGGGCAAGAAGGAGCGCATCGGCCGCATCCTCCAGATGCACGCCAATCACCGTGAGGAGATCGAGGAGGTCTACGCCGGCGACATCGCCGCCGCAGTCGGCCTCAAGGACACCTTCACGGGCGACACGCTGACCGAACCGGATCACCAGGTCATCCTCGAGTCGATGACCTTCCCGGAGCCGGTCATCGAGGTCAAGATCGAGCCCAAGACCAAGGCCGACCAGGACAAGCTGGCCCTCGCCCTGCAGCGCCTCGCGGAGGAGGATCCGACCTTCCGGGTCCACACCGACCCCGAGTCGTCGGAGACGCTCATCGCGGGCATGGGTGAGCTGCACCTCGACGTCCTCGTGGATCGCATGATCCGCGAGTTCAAGGTCGCGGCCAACATCGGCAAGCCCCAGGTCTCCTATCGCGAGACCATCCGCCGGGCGGCCGAGGGCAATGGGCGCTTCATCCGCCAGACGGGCGGCAAGGGCCAGTACGGCCACGCGGTCATCAAGCTGGAGCCGTCCGAGAAGGGCGCCGGCTACGAGTTCGTCGACAAGATCGTCGGTGGCACCATCCCGCGCGAATACATCAAGCCCGTGGACCAGGGCATCCGCGAGACGATCGCGACCGGCATCTTCGCCGGGTTCCCGATCGTGGACATCAAGGTCACGCTGTTCGACGGCTCGTTCCACGACGTCGACTCGTCCGAGATGGCCTTCAAGATCGCCGGGTCCATGGCGATCAAGGACGCCTTCATGAAGGCGGATCCCGCGATCCTCGAACCGATCATGAAGGTCGAGGTCCTCATGCCCGAGGAGTTCATGGGCGACGTCATCGGCGACCTCAACAGCCGCCGTGGCCAGATCGAGGGCATGGAGTCCCGCGGCAATACCCAGGTGGTGCGCGCGTTCGTGCCGCTGGCCCAGATGTTCGGGTACGTGACCGACCTGCGCTCCATGTCCCAGGGACGCGCCACGTCCTCGATGGAATTCAGCCATTACTCCGAGGTGCCAGCGAGCCTGGCCTCGGAACTCGTCCAGAAGTCCAAGGTCTAGGGAGTAGACGGCACCATGGCCAAGAAGAAGTTCGAGCGCACCAAGCCGCACGTCAACATCGGCACGATCGGCCACATCGACCACGGCAAGACGAGCCTCACCGCGGCGATCAGCAAGTACCTGGCCCTCAAGGGCAAGGCCGAGTACCGCGCCTTCGATTCGATCGACAACGCGCCCGAAGAGCGCGAGCGCGGCATCACCATCGCCATCGCCCACGTCGAGTACGAGACCGACGCGCGCCACTACGCGCACGTCGACTGCCCGGGGCACGCCGACTACATCAAGAACATGATCACCGGCGCCGCCCAGATGGACGGGGCCATCCTCGTCGTGGCCGCCACCGACGGCCCGATGCCCCAGACCCGCGAGCACATCCTGCTGGCCCGCCAGGTCGAGGTCCCGTACATCGTCGTGTTCCTCAACAAGGTCGACATGGTCGACGACCCCGAGCTGCTCGACCTCGTCGAGCTCGAGGTCCGCGAGCTGTTGAGCAAGTACAACTTCCCGGGTGACGACATCCCGGTCATCCGCGGCTCCGCGTTGAAGGCCCTCGAGGCGCCCGACGACACGAGCGATCCGGCCTACGCCCCGATCCAGGAGCTGATGGACGCGGTCGACTCCTACATCCCGACCCCCGAGCGGGCCATCGACAAGCCGTTCCTGATGCCGGTCGAGGACGTCTTCGGCATCAAGGGCCGCGGGACCGTCGCCACCGGGCGCATCGAGCGCGGCGTGGTCAAGGTCGGCGACGAGGTCGAGCTGGTCGGCGTCAAGGCCACCCGCAAGATCGTCGTGACCGGCGTCGAGATGTTCAAGAAGCTGCTCGACCAGGGCGAGGCCGGCGACAACGTCGGCTGCCTCATCCGGGGCATCGAGCGCGAGGAGATCGAGCGCGGCCAGGTCCTGGCCAAGACCGGGCTCGGTCAAGCCGCACACCAAGTTCACGGCGCAGGTCTACGTCCTGACCAAGGAGGAGGGTGGCCGCCATACCCCCTTCTACAACGGCTATCGCCCGCAGTTCTACCTGCGCACGACGGACGTGACCGGGGCCATCGGCCTGCCCGACGGGGCGGAGATGATCATGCCCGGCGACAACGTCGAGATGAGCGTCGAGCTGATCACCCCCATCGCCATCGAGATCGGCCAGCGCTTCGCCATCCGCGAGGGTGGCCGGACCGTCGGCGCCGGCGCCATCGTCAGCATCGTCGAGTAACGAGATGGCAAAGCAGCGGATCCGGATCCGACTCAAGGCATACGACCACCGACTGCTCGATCAGTCGGCGGCCCAGATCGTCGAGACCGCCCAGCGCACCGGCGCGGACGTCGTCGGTCCGGTCCCGCTGCCGACCCGCATCGAGAAGTTCACCGTCCTGCGTTCCCCGTTCATCGACAAGGACTCCCGGGAGCAGTTCGAGATCCGCACCCACAAGCGGCTCGTCGACATCCTGGATCCGAGCTCCAAGACGGTCGACGCCCTGATGCGACTCAGCCTTGCCGCTGGCGTCGACATCGAGATCAAGATGTGATGGGCTCCTCAAACATCGGCCTCATCGGCCGCAAGGTCGGCATGACCCAGGTGTTCCAGGATGACGGCACGATGGTGGCCGTCAGCGTCCTGGCCATCCAGCCGAATACCGTCACGCGCCTGCGGACCGAGGATCGCGATGGCTACACGGCCGTCCAGCTCGGCACGGAGGTCACCAAGAAGCTGACCAAGCCCGAGGCCGGCCAGCTCAAGGACCTGCCCAAGGTCGCGACGATCCGCGAGTTCCGCGTCGACAACGTGGACGACTACACCGTCGGCCAGACGCTCACGATCGAGGACGTGTTCGCCGCCGGCGATGACGTCGACGTGACTGGCGTCTCCAAGGGCAAGGGTTTCGCGGGCCACATCAAGCGCCACAACTTCCACCGCGGTCCCAAGACCCACGGCTCCGATCACCATCGCGAGCCGGGCTCCATCGGCCCCGGCACGACCCCGGGTCGCGTCTATCGCGGCCTCAAGATGGCCGGCCACATGGGCGACGAGCGGGTGACCATCAAGAAGGTGCGCGTCGTGCGCACCGATCCCGACCGCAACCTGCTGCTCGTCGCGGGGAGTCTCCCCGGCGCGCGCGGGTCGCTGATCCTCGTGAAGAAGGCCTGACGATGCCGTCGACCCCCCTCTACGACCGGACCGGCAAGACCGTCGGCAGCGTCGAGCTCAGCGATGCGCTCTTCGCGGCCCCGATCAACGCCGCCGTGCTCCATCAGGTCGTGACCGCCCAGCTCGCCGGCCGCCGGACGGGCACCGCCGACACCAAGACCCGCGGCGAAGTCCGTGGCGGTGGCAAGAAGCCGTACCGCCAGAAGGGCACTGGCCGCGCCCGCCAGGGCTCCGTCAGCGCCCCGCACTATCGTGGCGGCGGCGTCGTGTTCGGCCCGCATCCGCGCTCGTACGAGCAGCGGCTGCCGCGCAAGATGAAGCGTCTCGCGCTCCGTGGCGCGCTGACCGCGAAGCTCGGTGACGAGCAGCTCAAGGTCATCGACTCCTTCGGCCTCGATGCGATCAAGACCAGCGCGCTGGTCGGCATCCTCAAGGCCCTCGACGCCGATGGCCGGGTCCTCGTCGTCGCCCCCGGACGGGACCAGGCCCTGGAGCTCTCGGCCCGCAACCTGCAGAAGGTGGAGGTCATCCTCGCCGACTCGCTCAACGTGGTCGACCTCATCAATGCCGACCTCGTCCTGATCGAGCAGCCCGCGCTGGCCCGGATGGACGCCGTGTATGGCGGCGCCACGACGACGGAGGTGTCCGCGTGAGCGCCCTCACCGCCCCCGAGATCATCCTGCGCCCCGTGATCAGCGAGAAGTCGATCACCGAGTCCAGCCGCGGCAAGTACACCTTCGCCGTCCACAACGACGCCAACAAGATCCAGATCAAGGCGGCGGTGGAAGAGCTGTACAAGAAGGACGGCGTGACCGTCGTGGCCGTCAACGTGCTGACCACCAAGGCCAAGGAAAAGCGACGCGGCACCAAGCGAGGCCGGATCGTCGGCTACACCACGCCGTGGCGCAAGGCCATCGTCACCCTGGCCCCCGGCCAGAAGATCGAATTCTTCGAGGGGGTCTGACCGATGCCGCTCCGAAGCTACAAGCCCACTTCGCCTGGCCTTCGCCAGATGACTCGCTCGACCTTCGAGGAGATCACGACGAAGGAGCCCTACAAGCCGCTGCTGGAGCCGCAGATCCGCGGCTCCGGCCGGAACAACCAGGGCCGCATGACCGTGCGTCATCGCGGCGGCGGGGAGAAGCAGCACTACCGTCGCATCGACTTCAAGCGCGACAAGCCCGGCGTGCCGGCTCGTCTCGCCACCATCGAGTACGACCCGAACCGGTCCGCCCGGATCGGCCTGCTCCACTACCGGGACGGCGAGAAGCGCTACATCCTCGTGCCCCACGGCCTCAAGGTCGGTGACATCGTCGTCTCCGGACCGGACGCCGAGGCGCGGGTCGGCAACGCCCTCCCGCTCTCCAGCATCCCGCTGGGCACCACCATCCACAACATCGAGCTGACCCCCGGCAAGGGTGGTCAGATCGTGCGCTCGGCCGGGACCTCGGCGCAGTTGCTCGCCAAGGAAGGCGACTACGCCACGGTCCGCATGCCGTCGGGCGAGATGCGCCGCATCCCGCTCCGCTGCATGGCCACGGTCGGCCAGGTCAGCAACCTGGATCACGAGAACCAGAACCTCGGCAAGGCCGGTCGCGCCCGGCACCTGGGGCAGCGGCCCGAGGTTCGAGGCGTCGTCATGAACCCGCGTGACCATCCGCACGGCGGTGGCGAAGGCAAGTCCCCCACCGGGATGCCGCCCAAGACCCCCTGGGGCAAGCCCGCCATGGGCTACCGCACCCGGCGGGCCAAGACGACCGGGCGACTCATCGTCCGATCGCGGCATCGCAAGTAGCGGGGAGGTAGGAGCAGATGTCCCGTTCCGTCAAGAAGGGCCCCTTCGTGGAAGCCCGCCTCCTCGGCCGTATCGAGGAGATGAACAAGCGCAGCGAGAAGAAGGTCGTCAAGACCTGGTCCCGTGCGTCCGTCATCTTCCCGACCTTCATCGGCCACACCATCGCCGTGTACAACGGCAAGAAGCACGTCCCGGTCTACGTGACCGAGAACATGGTCGGCCATCGGCTTGGTGAGTTCAGCCCCACCCGCAACTACCGCGGGCATGGCAAGCACACCGACCGGTCGACGGCGCTGAAGTAGGAGCGGCCGACGTGCGTGTTTCTGCCACCGCCAAGTACCTTCGCGGCTCGACCCGCAAGACCCGACTGGTCACCTCGGCCATCAAGGGCAAGCCGGTCGAGGAAGCCGCGGCACTCCTGCGGTTCATGCCGCAGCGGGCCGCAGCCGATGTCGCGCGCGTGCTCAAGAGCGCGACCGCGAACGCCGAGAACAACCACAACCTGTCCGCGGAGGACTTGTTCATCGTCGACGCCGTCGCCGATGAGGGTCCCACGATCAAGCGGTTCCGCCCGCGGGCACAGGGTCGGGCGTTCCCCATCCACAAGCCCATGACCCACATCACCATCGTCGTCGCGGACCAGGAGGCCTGACATGGGACACAAGGTCCATCCGTACGGCTTCCGCCTGGGTGTCTCTCGCACCTGGACCGCGAAGTGGTACGCGGATAACAAGGAATACACCGCCTCCCTCAAGGAGGACATCGCCATCCGCTCGCTCATCGACAAGCGCCTGGCCAACGCCAGCGTCAGCGGCGTCGAGATCGAGCGCGGCATCAACCACGTGACGGTCACCATCCACACGGCCAAGCCCGGCATCGTCATCGGCAAGGGCGGCGCCAACGTGGAGGTCCTGCGTCAGCAGATCGGCGCCCTGTCGAACCGCAAGGTCAAGCTGGAGATCAAGGAGATCCGCCAGCCGGAGCTCGACGCCCATCTGGTGGCCATGAACATCGCCGGCCAGCTGTCGCGCCGCATCGCGTTCAAGAAGGCGATGAAGCAGTCGATCCAGCGGTCGATGAAGGCGGGCGCCAAGGGCGTCAAGATCGCCGTCGCCGGTCGCCTCGGCGGCTCGGAGATGGGTCGTCGCGAGTGGGACAAGGAGGGACGCATCCCCCTGGGCACCCTGCGCGCGGACATCAGCTACGGTCAGGTCCACGCCCACACCACGTACGGGCGCATCGGCGTCAAGGTCTGGATCTATCGAGGCGACGTCGCCCAGGAGCCGATCCGTCGGCCCGAGCTCGCCGCCGGCCCTGGAGCGGGCTCGCCCGCGGCGACGGGGGTCTGACCCATGTTGATGCCCAAGCGCGTCAAGCATCGCAAGGTCATGCGCGGACGGATGTCCGGCGTGGCCAAGGGCGGCCACACGGTCGCCTTCGGTGAGTACGGCCTGGCCACCCAGGAACCCGCCTGGATCACCAGCCGCCAGATCGAGGCCGCTCGACGCGCCATGACCCGCTCGGTCAAGCGCGGCGGCAAGATCTGGATCCGGGTCTTCCCGGACAAGCCCGCGACCAAGAAGCCCGCCGAGACCCGGATGGGCTCCGGCAAGGGTGCCCCCGACCATTGGGTCGCGGTGGTCAAGCCCGGCCGGATCCTGTTCGAGATGGCCGGCGTGGACCACGAGGCGGCCATCGAGGCCATGCGCCTCGCCAGCCACAAGTTGCCCGTGGCGACCCGCGTGGTCGTCCGCGAAGGCGCGAAGGAGGCGTAACGGATGGACATCGAGAAAGTCCGTACGCTGTCCGACGCGGAACTCGACGAGGCCCTGCGCGAAGCCAAGCAGGACCTGTGGGGAGCGCGCTTCGCGCTCTCGACCCGGCAGTTGAAGGACTACAGCACGATCCCGCAGACGCGGCGAACGATCGCGCGGATCCTGACCGTGCAGCGCGAGCGCAAGCTCGGCAAGACGGCCTGAGGGGATATCACGCGATGACAGGAGCGAACACCAAGGTGCAGGCACAGCGGAAGACGAAGGTCGGCCGCGTGGTCAGCGACAAGATGGACAAGACGATCGTCGTGTCCGTCGAGCGCCTGGCCCGCCACCGGCTGTACAAGCGGGTCATCCGCTTGTCGACCAAGTTCAAGGCCCACGATGAGACCAACGACGCCCGGATCGGGGACACGGTCCTCATCGAGGAGTCGCGCCCGCTGTCGGCGACCAAGCGCTGGCGTCTCGTCAGCGTCGTCCAGCGCGCCGGCGAACACGCGCTCCCCGGCGAATCGGTCGTGACCGAGGAAGAGGCCACGACCGAGGCCATCCACTCCGCCGCCCATCCCGGCCGCAGCCATGCGACCGAGGCCAGTGAGGTCGATGCTGCCGGCGGGGACGAGGAGGGCGCCTCGTGATCCAGCCCCAGACCCGCCTCAAGGTCGCGGACAACACCGGGGCCCGGAGCATCCAGTGCATCCGGGTGATGGGCCGTTCGCTCAAGACGACCGCGGGCGTCGGCGATGTGATCATCGCCAGCGTGAAGCAGGCCATCCCCAACGCCGCCGTCAAGAAGGGCGACGTCGTGCGGGCGGTCATCGTCAGGACCGCCAAGGAATACGGTCGCCCGGACGGCAGCTACATCCGCTTCGATGAGAACGCGGCCGTGCTGATCAACAACCAGGGCAACCCCCGCGGGACCCGCATCTTCGGCCCGGTGGCGCGCGAACTGCGCGACCGCAACTACATGAAGATCGTGTCGCTCGCTCCGGAGGTGCTGTGATGGCCGTCCGGACGCCCGTGGCCCGGCCACCCAAGGTGCCCGAGATCCGCAAGGGCGACACCGTCGTCGTGCTCGCGGGCAAGGACGCCGGCAAGCGCGGCAAGGTGGAGCGCGTCGTGCGCATCCTGCCGTCGCCGCGTGGTGCCCGGAGCATGTTCCGCCGGGGCTCGGCGGCAGGCGGCGTCAAGGTCGTGGTGGAGGGCGTGAACATCGCCAAGCGCCACACCAAGCCGCGCCAGAGCTCCAGCGCCACCGACCGCATGCCCAAGATCCAGCAGGGCGGCATCCTCGAGATCGCCCAGCCCATGCCGATCGCCAAGGTCATGGTCGTGTGTTCGTCCTGCGACAAGCCGACCCGCATCGCTCACGCGACGCTGGACAACGGCCGTCGCGTCCGCGTCTGCCGCCATTGCGGCCAGCAGCTGGAGGTCAAGCGATGAGCCGCCTCCACGAGCGCTACACGGCCGAGGTCGTGCCCGCGCTCCAGAAGCAGTTCGAGTACGGCAACCCCAACCAGGTGCCGCGCGTGTCGAAGATCGTCGTGAACATCGGCCTGGGCGAAGCCCTGTCGAATGCCAAGGCGCTCGATGCCGCGCTCGGCGACATGACCATGATCACGGGCCAGAAGCCGATCGTGACCAAGGCCAAGCGCTCGATCGCCCAGTTCCGCGTGCGGACGGGCAACTCGATCGGGGCCAAGGTGACCCTCCGCGGTGAGCGGATGTGGGACTTCCTGGACCGTCTGACCACGCTCGCCCTGCCGCGCATCCGCGATTTCCGCGGCGTGCCCGACAAGTCGTTCGATGGTCGGGGCAACTACACCCTCGGGATGCGCGAACAGCTCGCGTTCCCCGAGATCGACTATGACAAGGTGGACCGTCTCCGCGGGCTGGAGATCAGCATCGTGACGACGGCGAAGACCGACGAAGAGTCCAAGAAGCTTCTTGAACTCCTCGGCATGCCCTTCGCCTCGTAGGCGCGGGGAGGGAGAAACATGGCCAAGAAGTCGATGATCGCGAAGGCGAAGCGGACCCCGAAGCATCCGGTGCAGGCATATCACCGCTGCTTCGTGTGCGGACGACCGCGCGCCTTCATGCGACGGTTCGCGCTCTGCCGCATCTGCTTCCGGGAGCGTGCGCTCCTGGGCGAGCTGCCGGGCGTCACGAAGTCGAGTTGGTAGGACACCGATGAACATCTCCGACCCGATCGCGGACATGCTCACGCGCGTTCGGAACGCCTCCCGCGCACGCCACACCGAAGTGGTCGTGCCGGCGTCCCGGACCAAGCGCGAGATCGCCCGCATCCTCGTGGCCGAGGGCTTCATCGCCGACGTCGCCGAGGAGCAGGATGGACCCACCGCGGTCCTGCGCCTGACCCTCAAGTACGTCGACGGGAAGGTCCCGGTCGTTTCCGGCCTCAAGCGGATCAGCAAGCCCGGCCTGCGTGTCTATGCACGCAAGACGGAGATCCCGCGGGTCCTGGGCGGCCTCGGCATCGTCATCGTCAGCACCAGCCAGGGGATCATGACCGGCCAGCAGGCGCGTCAGGCGCAGCTGGGCGGCGAAGTCCTCGCGTACGTCTGGTAGGCAGATAGATGTCGCGTATCGGTCGCCTCCCCATCACCGTCCCGTCCACCGTGGACGTGACGATCGACGGGCGGTTGCTCACGGTCAAGGGGCCCAAGGGCACCCTCAGCCGGCAGCTCCACCCGGACATGACCGTCAGTCGTGAGGAGGGCACCCTCGTGGTGACCCGCCCGACGGAACAGAAGACCCACAAGCAGCTGCACGGGCTTACCCGGACGCTGGTCAACAACATGGTCGTCGGCGTGACCGACGGCTACCGCAAGGGCCTCGAGATCACGGGCGTCGGCTATCGCGCCGCGCTCAACGGGCAGAAGCTGACGCTCAACCTGGGCTACAGCCATCCCATCGAGATCGATCCGCCCGCCGGCATCAGCTTCGAGGTCGAGAACCCCACCCGCCTGGCGGTCGTGGGCATCGACAAGGAGCTCGTCGGCCAGATCGCCGCCAGGGTGCGCTCCACGCGCAAGCCCGAGCCTTACAAGGGCAAGGGCGTCCGCTACGCCGGCGAGAAGATCCGCCGCAAGGCGGGCAAGGCCGGCAAGATCGGCGGCAAGAAGTAACACCCCCGATCACGGAACGAAGGAACTGACACGATGACGCAGGTCGCCACCCGCGGCGCCGCCCGACGCAAGCGCCACGAACGGATCCGCCTCCACCTGGCGGGCACGGACGTGCGACCGCGTCTGGCCGTCTTCCGCAGCCTCAATCACATCTACGCCCAGGTCATCGACGATGCGTCCGGGAAGACGCTCGCCGCCGCCTCGACGGTCGAGAAGGAGCAGCGCAGCTCCAAGGCGACCAAGACCGAGGAAGCGGCCGTCGTCGGACGCCTGATCGCCGAGCGCGCCAAGGCGGCCGGCGTCGAGCGCGTCGTCTTCGATCGAGCCGGGTTCCGGTACCACGGGCGGATCAAGTCGCTCGCCGATGCCGCCCGTGACGCCGGCCTCGATTTCTGATCGAAAGGAGCCAGAGTGGCACGCATCGACCCGAACAAGCTCGCGCTCGAAGAGCGCGTCGTCCAGATCAATCGTGTGGCCAAGGTCGTCAAGGGCGGCCGACGCTTCAGCTTCAGCGCGGTCGTCGTCGTCGGTGACGGCGCGGGCCACGTCGGGGTCGGGCTGGGCAAGGCCGGCGAAGTGCCGGAATCGATCCGCAAGGGCGTCGAGGACGCGAAGAAGAACCTGATCAAGATCCCGATGGTCGGCACGACGATCCCCCACGAGGTGAACGTCGAGTTCAGTGCCAGCCGAGTCATGCTCAAGCCCGCCAGCCAGGGCACCGGCGTCATCGCCGGCGGCTCGGTCCGAGCCGTGCTCGAGGCGGCCGGCGTGCGCGACATCCTGTCCAAGGTGTACGGGTCCACCAACCCGGTCAACGTCAGCCGGGCGACCATCATGGCGCTCAGCGAGCTGCACTCGGCCGAGGAGCTCAGCGCCCGGCGTGGCATCAAGCTCACGAGCCGCATCTCCGGGCAGCCGGCCGCGGCGGCGGAGGTCCTCGATGGCCGGTAAGCTGAAGGTCACCCAGACGAAGAGCACCATCAGCCACATCGCCCGCAACCGGGCCACCGTCAAGGCCCTTGGCCTCCACGGGATCGGCAGCACGAGCATCGTCACCGACAACCCGGCGACGCGCGGCATGGTCCGGCAGGTCCGCTTCCTCGTGACGGTCGAAGAGATCGCCGAAGACGGGGCCAAGGACGTGGCGCAGGAGAAGGCATGAAACTCCACGACTTGCGCCCGGCCGACGGGTCGCGAACGGCCAAGACCCGCGTGGGCCGAGGCATCGCCGCCGGCAAGGGCAAGACCGCAGGCCGCGGCACCAAGGGCCAGAAGGCCCGGGCCGGCGGCTCCATCCCGCCGTGGTTCGAGGGCGGCCAGACGCCGCTCCACATGCGCATCCCCAAGCTGCGCGGCTTCAAGAACCGCTTCAAGATCCAGTACGAAGTCGTCAACGTCGGGGCCATCCAGGCTGCCGTCGAGCGCGGCGCGCTGGTCGCCGAGGAGCCCGGCAAGGGCAAGGCGAAGGCCGGCACCCAGATCACGGTCAATCAGGACCTCCTGCGCGCCGTGGGCCTCGTCCGAAGCCTGAACAAGCCGCTCAAGATCCTCGGCAACGGGGACCTGGCTGCCCCGCTCTTCGTGGTCGCCGACGCGTTCACCGCGTCCGCCCGCACGAAGATCGAAGCCGCCGGCGGCGCCGTCAGCGTCCTGGAGGTCCCGACCTCGCCGCTCAAGGCGCTCGGGATCGATCCGGTCGAGGACTCCGCGCCGGCAGAGGCCGAGTCGGCCGAGGCGGCGCCTGCCAAGGCGACGTCGAAGCCCGCGAAGGCACCCAAGGCGAAGGCACCCAAGGCCGAGGCCAAGGCCGCCGCCGCCGATGCTCCCGAGGCCAGCGAGCCTCCCGCCGCCGCTGCCGACGTGACCACGGACGAGACCGCCGCTGACGCGCCGGTCGACGAGGTCGAGACCGCTCCCGGCGACGACGCCTGACCCCGTGTTCGACTCACTGCTGAACGCCTTCCGAGCGCCGGATATCCGGCGCCGGGTCCTGGTCGTCCTGGGCCTGCTCATCGTGTTCCGGATGCTGGCCACCGTGCCGGTGCCGGGCATCGATACCGCACAGCTGGACGCGTTCCTCCAGGGCAACCCGCTGTTCGGGCTGCTGAACCTGTTCTCGGGCGGTGGGCTGGCCAGCTTCTCGGTCGTGGCGTTGGGCCTGAATCCCTACATCAACGCGTCGATCATCATGCAGTTGATGCAGGGCGTGGTGCCCTCGCTCCAGGCGCTCAGCCGTGAGGGTGAGTACGGGCGGAACAAGATCACCCAGTACACCCGCTATCTGGCCGTCCCGATGGCCGTGCTCCAGTCATATGGCTTCCTGGCCCTGCTGAACGCGAACGGCGTCCTGACCGGCACGTTCGACCTCGCGAGCTGGGAGACGCTGACCCAGATGGCGACCCTGACCGCCGGGTCCGTCGCTCTCATGTGGATCGGCGAGCTCATCACCGAGCGCGGCATCGGCAACGGCATCAGCTTCATCATCTTCGCAGGCATCGTGAGCCAGGCACCCAGTGCCATCGGCGCATTCCTCGCGGCCCCGAACATCGCGCTCTTCGTCGCCTTCGGCGTCGTCGCGGTGGCGGCCGTGGCCACGATCATCTACATCCAGGAAGGCCAGCGCCGCATCCCGATCCAGTACGCCAGCCGCGTCCGCGGCCGGCGCATGTATCAGGGTGGCCAGACGTTCCTGCCGCTGCGGGTCAACCAGGCCGGCGTGATCCCGATCATCTTCGCGGTCAGCATCCTGCTCTTCCCGGTCCAGCTGGCGTCGTACTTCACGGCGTCGCAGATCACGATCGTCGCCGACATCGCGAACGCGATCGTGACGCTCTTCAACCCACAGTCGATCCTGTACATCGTCATGTACTTCCTGCTGACCGTCGGCTTCACGTACTTCTATACGGCCTTCACATTCAAGCCGGACGAGACCGCGGACCAGCTGCGCAAGAACGGCGGCTTCATCCCGGGCATCCGGCCGGGGCGTCCCACCCAGGATTACCTCGCCCGGGTCGTCAACCGGATCACGTTCGCCGGCGCCATGTTCCTCGCCATCGTCGCGGTGTCGCCGTCGCTGCTGGGTCTCATCTTCCGGGACCTTGGTGCCATCGGGCTCGGCGGCACGAGCCTGCTCATCGTCGTGTCCGTCGTCGTCGAGACCATGAAGCAGATCGAGGCGCAGCTGATGATGCGCAACTACGAGGGCTTCATCCGATGACCTCCGCCGCCCCGGCAGGCCGTGTCCCGTACGCCGAGGGTCGACGCCCGGTCCGAGCATGACGGTGATCGTGCTCCTCGGGGCGCCGGGAGCCGGCAAGGGGACGCAGGCCGTCCTGCTCGCCCAGCGGCTCGGCATCCCGCACGTGGCGACCGGGGACCTGTTCCGGGCGGCCGTCCGTGACGGGTCGCCGATCGGCCTCGAGGCGCGGCGCTACATGGAGCGTGGCCAGCTCGTGCCCGACGACATCACGATCCGGATGCTGCTGGAGCGGCTCGGCCAGCGCGACGCGACCGACGGGGTCATCCTCGACGGCTTCCCGCGCAATCGTGCCCAGGCCGAGACGCTCGACACCTCGCTTGCCGAGCGCGGCGCCCGGGTCGATCGCGCGGTCAGCATCGAGGTCCCGACCGAGGACCTCGTCCGACGTCTCTCCGGCCGCTGGGTGTGCCGCGATTCGGGGCATGTCTACAACGAGACGACCAACCCGCCGCGGGTCCGCGGGCGCTGCGACCTGGATGGTTCGCCGCTGGTCCAGCGCGACGACGACAAGGCAGAGACCATCCGGGCTCGCCTGGCGTTGCAGCTTTCCAGCCTGCGCGACGTGATCACGTACTACCGGGCGACCGGCATCCTGCGCCAGATCGACGGGCTCGCGACGATCGACGAGGTCCGTGACGCGATCCTGGCCACCGTGGCCGACGACGCCGTCGGGGCGGTCTGATCGTGGTCACCCGCAAGTCGAAGGCCGAGATCGAGCGGATGCGCGCCGCCGGCCGCGTCACGGCCGAAGTCCTCGCCCTCGTGGAGGAGGAGCTCAAGCCCGGCGTCTCCACCGGCCACCTGGACCGCATCGCCGAGGCCCATATCCGCAAGTCCGGTGCGACGCCGTCCTTCAAGGGCTACCCGGGCGTCAACCCGCGCCGGCCGTTCCCGGCCAGCATCTGCATCAGCATCGACGACGAGATCGTCCACGGCATCCCCGGCGAACGCACGATCCGTGCCGGCCAACTGGTCTCCATCGACGCCGGGGCCATCGTCGACGGCTGGCATGGGGACGCGGCCCGGACCTTCTACGTGGGGGAGCCACCGGCGGCGGTCGCGATCCTGATCGAGACGACCCGGGCGGCCATGCTGGCCGGCATCGCCGCCGCCGTGCCCGGCAACCACATCGAGGACATCTCGGCCGCCGTCGAGGATGTCGCCCTGCCGCACGGCCTGGGGATCATCCGCCAGTTCGTGGGACACGGGATCGGCACCGAGATGCACGAGGAGCCGCAGGTCCCCAATTACCGGACAGGTCGGCGCGGCCGCAAGCTGGAACCCGGTCTGTGCCTGGCCATCGAGCCGATGTTCACCCTGGGCGATTACCGCGCCCACATCCTTGCCGACGACTGGACCGTGTCAACGGACGATGGGTCGCTGGCCGCCCATTTCGAGGATTCGATCGCGGTGACCGACCATGGTCCCGAGATCCTGACGACGGTCTGATGCCGATGACTACGCTGTGGTTGCTGGGATCGGCGACTTTTGATACGCTACGCGTTCGTGTGTCGGTCCGCCCGGGCCGACACTGCGCGTGAGAAAGGGAAGCACGTAGCCTGTGGCCAAGAAGGACGCGATCGAAGTCGAAGGAACGGTGATCGAACCGCTCCCGAACACCATGTTCGCGGTCGAACTGGAGAACGGCCACCGGGTGCTCGCCCACATCAGCGGCAAGTTGCGCATGAACTTCATCCGCATCCTGCCCGGTGACCGCGTCCGCGTCGAGTTGTCGCCGTACGACCTGACCCGCGGTCGCATCACGTACCGATTGAAGTGATCACAAGCAACCCACGAGCACGATCGAGGATCCGTTGAAGGTCAGAGCTTCCGTCAAGGCGCGCTGCGACAACTGCAAGGTCATCCGTCGCCACGGCACCGTGATGGTCATCTGCAGCAATCCCAAGCACAAGCAGCGGCAGGGGTAACCGATGGCACGAATTGCCGGTGTCGACATCCCGCGTGAAAAGCGCGTCGAAGTCGCCCTCACGTACGTCTACGGGATCGGCCTGCCCACGAGTCAGAAGATCCTCGCCCAGACCAACATCAATCCGGACACCCGCGTCCGCGACCTCACCGAGGAGCAGGTCAACCGCCTGCGCGAGCTCATCGATCGGCGCTACAAGGTCGAAGGCGACCTGCGCCGCGAGACGGCGCTGAACATCAAGCGCCTCATCGAGATCGGCTCGTATCGCGGCCTCCGCCACCGCCGCAACCTGCCGGTGCGTGGTCAGCGGACCAAGACGAACGCTCGCCAGCGGCGCGGACCGAAGAAGACGGTCGGCGTGCGGCGCAAGAAGTGACGAGGGACTGACCAGGCATGGCGGAACGCAAGCGAGCGGTCAAGACACGTCGGCGTGAGAAGAAGAACGTCCCGCAGGGGCACGTTCACATCCAGGCCACGTTCAACAACACGATCATCACGATCACGGACCTCAACGGTGCCGTCATCAGCTGGGGCTCGGCCGGTGTGGCCGGGTTCAAGGGTTCCCGCAAGAGCACCCCGTACGCGGCGGCGCTCTCGGCTGATGGCGCGGCGAAGCGTGCGATGGAGCACGGCATGCGCCAGGTCGAGGTCTATGTGAAGGGTCCGGGTGCCGGCCGGGAACAGGCCATCCGATCGCTTCAGGCGGCGGGCCTCGAGGTCAGCGCCATCACCGATGTCACGCCCATCCCGCACAACGGTTGCCGCCCGCCCAAGCGGCGACGCGTCTGAGAGCCTGAGGAACGATGGCCCGCTACACCGAATCCGTCTGCCGAATCTGTCGGCGGGAAGGCGCGAAGCTCTATCTCAAGGGCTCGCGCTGCTACTCCAAGAAGTGCGCCTTCGAGCGCCGTCCGTCACCCCCCGGCCAGCACGGCGTCCGCCGTCGCAAGGTCGGTGATTACGGCATGCAGCTCCGCGAGAAGCAGAAGGTTCGCAAGAGCTACGGCGTCCTGGAGAAGCAGTTCCGCAACTACTTCATCGCCGCGGAGAACCGCCCCGGCGTGACCGGCGAGAACCTGCTCCGCTCCCTCGAGCTGCGCATGGACAACGTCGTCTTCCGGATGGGCTTCGCCCCGTCCCGGGCGGCCGCTCGCCAGCTCGTCACGCATGGCCACTTCGCCGTCAACGGCGTCCCGTCCGACATCCCCTCCTATCAGCTCAAGCCGGGCGACAAGGTGGAAGTCCGCGAGATCCGCCGGAGCCGCGAGCCCTTCAAGACGGCGAAAGAGACACTCAAGAACCACCAGGCCCCGGAATGGCTGTCCATCGACGCCGCGACCCTGAGTGGGTCCATCGTCACACCGCCCAGCCGCGACCAGATGCCGCTCGATCTCAACGAGCAGCTCGTGGTCGAGTACTACTCGAGGTAACCGCACCCTCATGATCGAACTCGAGAACCCGCAGATCGAGTCTGTCGAGGAAGCCGGCACGTACGCCAAGTACGAAGCCGGACCCCTGCAGGCCGGCTACGGCGTGACCCTCGGCAACGCGCTCCGGCGCGTGCTCCTCTCGTCGCTCGAGGGCGCCGCGGTCACCAGCATCCAGATCCGCGACGTCTACCAGGAGTTCTCGACGATCCCGGGTGTCAAGGAAGACGTCACCCAGATCGTCCTGAACGTCAAGAAGCTTCGCCTCAAGAGCTTCGCCTCGCACCCGGTCCAGCTTCGGCTGATCAAGTCGGGCGCGGGATCGGTCACGGCCGCCGACATCGCCGAGTCCGCCGACATCGAGATCATCAATCCGGACCTCGTCCTGATGACCCTCGACACGGACGACGTGACGATCGAGATGGACCTCACCGTGGAGCGCGGCGTCGGCTATCTCGGTGCCGAGCGCGCCGAGGCCCTGCCGATCGGCGTCATCGCCGTCGACGCGATCTTCACCCCGGTCCGCAAGGTCAACTACTGGGTGGAGGGCATGCGGGTCGGTCAGATGACCAACTTCGACAAGCTCACCATCGAGATCGAGACCGACGGCACGATCGGGCCGGAGGAGGCGCTGAGCCGCTCCGCGGAGATCCTGGTCAACCAGTTCCGCCCGTTCGTCACGGTCGGCATGGCGCCCGTCCCGGCGGTCGCGGTCACGGGCGTCGCCGCCCTGCCGCCCAACATGCTGGACATGCCCATCGAGGAGCTCGACCTCCCGATGCGCGCGTACAACTCGCTCAAGCGCAACAACATCGTCAAGGTGGGGCAGCTGCTCCAGCTCAAGGACGACGACCTGCTGCGGATGCGCAACTTCGGCAAGAAGTCCCTCGACGAGATGAAGGAGCGACTGCGCATGCGTGGCTTCATCGTCCCGGAGACGGAGTCGGACGGCCTCGACGACCTTGACGGCGATGAGCCGTTCGAGGATGACGAGGCAGAGAGCTAGCCGATGTCCTCGCATCGCATCGGTGGGCGCAAGCTCAGCCGCAAGCAGGGCCCGCGGCTCAGCCTGTACAAGAACCTGACCGTGAGCGTCATCCGCTACGAGCGCGTCAAGACCACCGAGGCCAAGGCCAAGGAGATCTCGAGCCGCGTCGAGAAGATGATCACGCTGGCCAAGCGGGGCGATCTCGCGGCGCGCCGTGCCGTCGTCTCGCAGTTCCCCAACGAGCCGCTCGTCGTCAACAAGCTGTTCGACGAGATCGCGCCCAAATACGCTGACCGCTCGTCCGGGTTCACCCGGATCGTCCGGATCGGCCAGCGTCGCGGTGACGCGGCCGAGATCGTCCAGATCGAGCTCGTCTAGCGACGTGTCACAGACGGCCCGAGAGGGCGTCCCCGTGCGGTATCGCGCTCGGGTCGAATATGACGGAACGGACTTCGCCGGGTTCCAGGTCAATCCTGGGAAACGGACGGTCCAGGGGGTCCTGGAGGACGCGCTTGCCCACCTCGGCAACGGGGCAGGGGAGCGGGTCGATGGGGCCGGACGCACGGATGCCGGGGTGCACGCGTCGGGGCAGGTGATCGCCTTCTCCTACGACGGACGCCTTGCGGCGTCGGCGCTGGGCAAGGCACTCGATGCCGTGCTCCCGCCGGATGTCACGATCCGTGACGTGCGCCGGGCACCGGCCGGGTTCAACCCCCGCTATGCGGCGCGGTACCGGGAGTACCGCTACACCGTCTGGAACGGGCCGCGCAGTCCGCTTCGCGAGCGCACCGCGCTCGGGGTGCGGATCCCGCTCGACACCGCCGCGATGGCGCGGGCCGGGTCGGTCTTCATCGGCCGGCACGACTTCGGGGCCTTCGGGGCGACGGACCGCTCGCCGGTCCGGACCGTGATGACGGTCCGGGTGCGACGGGAGGGCCGGACCGTGACGATCGACGTCCGGGCCGATGCCTTCCTTCGCGGGATGGTCCGGCGGATGGTGGCCTGCCTCCTGGAGGTGGGTCTCGGCAAGATGGATGAGGAAACGGTCCGCTCGGCGCTCGCCGGGCACGGACCAGCCCTCGATGGGGCTTCGGCTCCGGCGAAGGGACTGTGCCTCCGCCACGTGGCCCTCGGGCGACGTGGGGAAGGCGTATCGAACGGAGAACACGAGGAACGATGAACGCGAAGACCTACACGGTCCGGGAGAGCGAGATCGAGCGACGCTGGTACGTCGTCGATGCGACGGACGAGACGCTCGGCCGCCTCGCCTCGCGCATCGCGCGCGTCCTCGAGGGCAAGCACAAGCCGTCATACCAGCCGAACCTGGACTCGGGCGACCACGTGATCGTCCTGAACGCCTCGCGCATCGCGGTCACCCGCGACAAGCTCGAGAGCAAGATCTACGCCCGCCACAGCGGGTACCCCGGTGGCTTCAAGGAGGAGACCCTCGGTCACCTGCTCGCCCGCCGGCCGGAGGAGGTCATCCGCCGCGCCGTGAAGGGGATGCTCCCGCACAACCGCCTCGGCACCCAGCAGACTGCGCAAGCTGAAGGTCTACGCCGGCACGGACCACCCGCATCAGGCCCAGCGGCCTGAGCCGCTCGCCTGACGAGGAGTCCATCCGATATGTCCACCCCCGCCTTCTACTCCGGGACCGGTCGCCGCAAGACGGCCATCGCCCGCGTCCGGCTGCTGCCGGGCGAGGGTGAGATCGTCGTCAACGGGCGCTCGCTCGACGAGCACTTCGGTAACGCGATCAACGAGACCGAGGTCCGCATGCCATTCCGCGTGACCGGCACCGAGGGTCGCTTCAACGCGATGATCAAGGTCGAGGGCGGCGGGGTCACCGGCCAGGCCGGGGCCATCCGCCACGGCATCGCCCGGGCCCTGCTCGAGGTCGATCCCGAAACGAACCGCCTGCCGCTTCGCCAGGCCGGCCTCCTGACGCGCGATCCGCGCATGAAGGAGCGCAAGAAGTACGGGCTGAAGCGAGCCCGCAAGGCCCCGCAGTACACCAAGCGCTAGTCGCCGCCGCCCGGCGTCTCATGCCTGCGTTGTCGGCTCCGCTCCCGCGCTCACGCACGACGAGTGCGCTCGCGCGGGTGCTCGCCTCCGCCTTGGCCTGAGACTCCGGATCGACGGCTCCGATCCCGTGTCGACTCCCGACCGATCGCTGCGCGGACGGGACTTCCTGTCCGTCGCGGATCTGTCGGCGGGGGAGGTCGATCAGGTCTTCGCGACGACCACACGGCTCAAGACGGAGTTCCGCGCGACACGGCGGCATGCCGAGCCACCGCTCGTCGGGCGGACGCTGGCGATGCTCTTCCAGAAGCCGAGCCTGCGGACCCGCGTGACGTTCGAGGCCGGGATGGCCCAGCTGGGGGGCGTGGCCATCTACCTGCCCGAGGATTCGGTGATGGGCGCGCGCGAGGCCGTCCGCGACGTGGCCCACAACCTGGAGCGGTTCGTCGACGCCATCGTGGCGCGGACCGGACCGCACGAGGTGGTGGTGGAACTCGCGGCCCAGGCGTCCATCCCGGTCATCAACGGCCTGACCCTGCACGAGCACCCCTGCCAGGCGCTGGCCGACGTGTTCACGATCGGTGAGCACCTGGGCGACCTGCAGGGCGCCGTCGTCACGTTCGTGGGAGACGGCAACAACGTGTATCACTCGCTCGCACTGCTGGGTGCGGCCCTCGGGATGGAGGTCCGCCTCGCCCATCCGCCTCGCTACGGCCCGGACGAGCGGATCGTGGCCCAGGCGGAGGCCCTCGCAGCCGGGTCAGGCGGGCGGTTGGTCTTCGGCGAGGATCCCGTGGAGCTCGTCCGCGGCGCATCGATCGTCTACACCGACGCCTGGACATCCATGGGCCAGGAGGCGGAGACGGAGGCACGGCGCGACGCCTTCGCCCGCTATCGGATCGACGACGCCCTCCTGGACGCCGCCGGGCCGGGCGCGATGGCCATGCACTGCCTGCCGGCACACCGCGGCGAGGAGATCACCTCCGCCGTGATGGACGGCGAACGCAGCCTGATCTTCGAGCAATCGGAGAACCGCCTGCACGTCCAGAAGGCCCTGCTCGTGGAGTTGCTGGCCGACTGAGCCAGACCATCGGCTGCCCGCCGATGACCCGCCCGACGGGTAGCGGTCGCGGGGGGACCGTGGCACGATTCGGTCCCCGACCAGCGTGATGCGAGGAACCCGATGAGCGAAGCGCTCTACGAGCGCTACAAGGATGCCCTGCGCCGTGGCCATGTGGCCGCCCTGCGCGGGCGTCACGACGTCGCCCTGGACGCGTACGGCGAAGCCTCGCAGCTGGCGCCCGACCGGGCTCTGCCGTACGTCGGCATCGCCGGAGTGCTGACCCGACTGGGCCACGACAGCGAGGCGCTCGCGGCCTACGACGCCGCCCTGGATCGGGCTCCTACTGACGAGGCCGCCCTCCGCGGCCGGGCCGATCTCCTCGCCAAGGCTGGTGACCGGATCGGTGCAGCCGCGACCCTGGACCGCCTCGCCACGTCGCTCGAGGGTGCCGGCCGGCTGGCCGACGCCACCGATGCCGCCCGGCGCGCGCTCGAGCTGGCCGAATCGCGCGGCCGCCGCGTGACCGTGCGCCAGCTCGCCGAACGGCTCCGGGCGGAGTCGTCGGACCCGGCGGCATCCGAGGCCCTGGCGTCCGCGATGCGCCTGCTGGCCGGGCCGGCCGTGACGCCGGAGGCCCCATCCGCCACCGCGGGCGACGCGACCGGCACGACGACTGGCGATGCGGCGATCGCGGACATGACATCCGTCGCGCCGCCTCCACCGCCAGCCCCACCGTTCCGGCCCGGCGCCGCGACCGCCGCGGTCGAGGCGGCCGCTGTGGTCGGCGACCGACCTGCCACGTTGTCCCTCGCGCTGACCGCGGCCGCCGGACATCGGGCTGGCGGGGCGAGCGCCGCGGCGATCGATGTCTGCTACATCGCGCTGGCGGGCAGTCCGGCCGATCCGGACCTTCACCTGGCCCTCGCCGACCTGTACCTGGATCGTGGCTGGCGGACGACCGCGGCCGACAAGCTGGTCCTGCTGGCGCACCTCGCCGACCTGACCGACGACCCCCAGACCCGGGACCGGATCTGCGAGGTCGCGGCGGCCCGGCTGCCCGACGAGCCTCGCCTCTCCATCCTCTGCGCCTGAGCGCCGCCGCGCACCCGGGCCCGGGGCGGCCGGGTCGCGATGCTACACTCGCCGGACGATGTCGGATCTCGTCGGATCGGTCCTGGACCAGGTCAGCCTGACCACGCTGGTCGACATCGGGATCACGGCGCTCCTGATCTACTGGCTGTTCAGCCTGATCCGTGGGACGCGCGCCGTCCGGCTCGTGATCGGCGTCAGCGTCCTGATCGTCGTGTACGTCCTGGCGGTCGCCTTCGGCCTCCAGTTGCTCACCCGGATCCTGCAGGGCGGCGCGGTCGTGGGCCTGTTCGCCCTCGTCGTGATCTTCCAGCCCGAGATCCGCCGGGCGCTTGACCGCATCGGTCGCGTCGGCTCCTTCTCCTGGTTGCTCTACCCGGCCGATTCCCGGGCGGTCGACCATGTCGCCGATGAAGTCGCGCGGGCCGCCGCCGACCTCTCGGCGGAGGGCCACGGAGCGCTCATCGTGCTGGAGCGTGAGACCGGCCTCGAGGAGGTCGCCGAGTCCGGGATCATGATCCACGGCGACGTCTCGGCGGATCTCATCCGGACGATCTTCGCGCCACGCACGGCATTGCACGACGGCGCGGTCATCATCCGCGGCGAGACGATCCTCGCCGCCGGCGCCCTCCTGCCGCTGGCGGAGACCACCGTCCATGCCGAGCGCTTCGGGACCCGGCACCGCGCGGCGTTGGGCATCGCCGAGCAGACCGACGCCGTCGTCATCGTCGTCTCCGAGGAGAACGGGCAGATCAGCCTGGTGGAACGCTCGCGCATCGTGCGCAATCTCAATGAGGCCCAGGTCGCCCGGGCCATCCGCAACCTGCTCGACCCCAGCCACGGCCGCCGACGCGGCGCGTTCGGCTGGCGTTCGTCGAACGCCGACGGCACCACGTCGGCCGCACGGGCGCCGCGGTGAGGCGACTCCTCGGGGTCGTCGTCCACAACTGGCCCCTCAAACTCGCCGCGATCGGCCTCGCCACCCTCCTCTACGGCGGTCTCGTCCTCTCCCAGAGCACGCTCGAGTTCAAGGGCGTCGTCCCGGTCACGGTCGAGAACCAGCCGCCCGATACGTTCCTGCTGACGGCGGTCGAGCCGGTCCAGACCATCCGCTACTTCGCCCCCTCGGGCGTCCGGCCGATCGCCACGACCTTCACGGCCACGATCGACCTCGCGGACGTGAAGCCCGGCGGTGGCCGCCAGCTGGTTCCGATCGTCGTCGAGTCGCTCGACCCGCGGATCACCGTGCTGAGCAGCGATCCCGACGTGATGACCGTCGAGCTCGATGCGCTCGAGACGCGGACCGTGCCGGTCGTCGTGGAACGTGGCGCCACGCCCGATGGCCTCGAGATCGGCGACACGACGGTCGAGCCGAGCGAGGTCGAGGTGTCGGGTCCGTCGTCGGTCATCGAGCTCGTCGTCGCTGCGCGCGCCAACGTCGCCATCCAGCCCGGCGGCATCGATGTCGACCAGGACGTCCGGCTGGTCCCCGTCGACCAGCTCGGCGACGCGGTCAGCCCGGTCGACGTCGAGCCGTCCACGGCCCGTGTCAAGATCCCCGTCTTCACCGACCGCCAGTCGCGGACGCTGCCGGTCACGCCGGTCATCACGGGTTCGCCGGCGGCCGGCTTCGAGATCGCCAACGTCGCCGTCGATCCGTCCGTCGTGACCGTGGAGGGGGACGCCGACCAGCTCGTGGACCTCGAGAGCATCGATACCGTCGCGATCTCCGTCAACGGACTGTCGTCGAACCAGACCACGGAGGCCGAACTGGCGATGCCGAGCGGAGTCGTCCCGCTGGACCAGACCTCGGTCGCGGTCACGATCACGCTCCGTCCGGTCACCGCCACCCGCAGCTTCGAGGTGGGGTTGCGCCTCGTCGGGACCGATCCGGACCTCCGCTACGCGGCAGGCGTGGACCGCGTCCTCATCACGGTCGGCGGATCGGTCGCTGACCTGGACCGCCTGACCGGGGACACCCTCGTCGCCGACCTCGATGTCACCGATCTCGCGATCGGATCCCACGACGTGAAGGTCACGGCCGACCTGCCCGCGGGCGTGACCCTGGTCAGCTCCAGCCCCGAGAGCGTCACCGTCACGGTCACCGCACCGGCCCCGGCGGCCGCGACCGCCACGCCGCCCGCCTCGCCCACGCCCAGCGCCGCGAGCGCTCCACCCGCGTCCCCGAGCCCCGGAGGCTGATCCCCGATGTCACGACTGTTCGGCACGGACGGTATCCGCGGGGTCGCCAACGTCGACCTCAAGCCGACCCTGGCCTTCGCATTGGGCCGGGCGACCGCCCATCGCCTGGCCGGTCCGGGCGGCGCCATCGTCGTGGGCCAGGACACGCGACGGTCGGGAGACATGTTCGTGGCGGCCATCACGGCCGGCGCCACGAGCCTGGGCGTGGACACCCATGTCGTGGGCGTCGTGCCGACCCCGGCGCTGGCGTATCCTCGCCCGGAACGGCCCGTTCGCGGCCGGGATCATGGTGTCGGCGTCGCACAATCCGGCCGACGACAACGGACTCAAGGTGCTCGATGCGGATGGCCTCAAGCTCGATGACGCCATCGAGGAGGAGCTGGAGCAGCTCATCTGGCGGGAGGGCGAGCTCGGTGGCGAGGGCAATGCCGCCATCGGGCAGCGGGTCGACGCACGCGACGCGGTCGAGGCCTACCGCGACCATCGGCGCGGGATGGCCGCGTCCATCGACGGGTCCGGGCTGACGGTCGTCCTCGACGGCGCCAACGGCTCCGGTGGAGCCGACGGGACCGCGATCCTGGCCGCGACCGGCGCGAAGGTCGAGGCGATCTTCGTGGAGCCCGACGGCGTCAACATCAACGTCCGTTGTGGCGCCACCGACCCGGCCGCCCTGGCCGAGGCGGTCGTCGCCCGTGGCGCCGATGTGGGCTTCGCTCTGGACGGGGACGCCGACCGGCTGATCGCCGTGGACGCGAACGGCGCGATCGTGGACGGGGACCGCATCCTGGGGATCCTCGCCCTCGAGCGCCTGGGGCGCGACGCGCTGCCCGGCGGATTGGTCGTCTCCGTCCTGTCCAACGGCGGTCTGCAGGCGGCCGTGGAACGCGCGGGCGGCAGCGTCGTCCGGACGCCGGTCGGAGACAAGTACATCCTCGAGGGGATGCAGCTCAGCGGCGCGACGCTGGGCGGCGAGAAGTCCGGTCACGTGATCGTCCTGGAACACACGACGTCGGGCGACGGGATCGTGACCGCTCTTGAGATCCTGCGGGTGATGTGCGGGCGGCGACGATCGCTCGCCGACCTCGCGGCCGACATCCCGCTCCTGCCCCAGCAACAGCGCGCGGTGCGTGCCCGTCACAAGGACCAGTGGGAGGGCGATCCAGTCCTGGGCCGGGCCATCGCCGAGGCGACCGCCCGGCTGGGCGATCGCGGTCGGGTGCTCGTCCGTCCGTCCGGGACCGAGCCCGCGCTGCGGGTCATGGTCGAAGGCGAGGACGCCGCGCTCGTCCTGGAGCTCGCCGACGCGCTCGCGGCCCTCGCGGGGGAGCGTCTACACTAGCGGCCGCTGCCCACCGTAGGAGTCACGACCCGCCGGTCGCACCGTCGGGCACGAACGAAAGGACGGACGGCATGTGCGGCATCGTCGGGTACACGGGACCGCGTGAGGCAGGGCCCGATCCTCATCGCCGGGCTCCAGCGCCTGGAGTATCGCGGCTACGATTCCGCCGGGATCGCGCTCGTCGACGATGCCGGCGACCTGTTCGTCGAAAAGCGTGCCGGCAAGCTCGCCAACCTCCAGATGGCCATCGCCGACCGGACCCCACACGCGGCGATCGGGCTTGCGCACACGCGCTGGGCGACCCACGGTCGGCCCAACGACCTCAATGCCCATCCCCACCAGGACTGCACGGGCGACATCACGGTCATCCACAACGGCATCATCGAGAACTTCCGCGAGCTCCGCGACGGTCTCGCGGAGCGCGGCCACATCGGCTCACCTCCGAGACGGACACCGAAGCCCTCGCCCACCTCGTCGAAGAGGCCTATGCCGGCGATCTCGCGGCGGCCGTCCGCGCGGCCCTCGCCCGCGCCAGGGCGCCTACGCGATCGCCGTCATGCATCGCGCCGAGTCCGACCGGCTCGTGGGTGCGCGCCAGGACGTGCCGCTCGTGGTCGGACTCGGGGACGGCGAGACGCTTCCTGGCCAGCGACGTGGCCGCGATCCTCGCCCACACGGACCGGGTCATCTTCCTCGAGGAAGGTGACGTCGCCGACCTTCGACCGTGGGGCGTGGAGATCACCGGCGTCGACGGAGCCGCCCGCGAACGGGTCGTCACCGTCATCGACTGGTCCCCCGAAGCCGCCGAGAAGGGCGGCTACGAGACGTTCATGCTCAAGGAGATCCACGAGCAGCCAGAGGCGCTCGCGCAGTCGATCGCCGGACGCGTCGGGCGCGATGACCGGATCCTGGCGGGCGAGCTCGACGGCCTCGAGGCGACCCTTCGGCAGATCACCCGGATCGAGCTCGTCGCCTGCGGCAGCGCGTCGTACGCGGCCCTCGCCGGCGCCGCGGCGATGGAGGCGTGGACCGGCCTGCCCGCCCGCGTGACGGTGGGGTCCGAGTTCCGCTACGCACCGCCGCCGCTCGACGCGCACACGCTCGTGGTGGCCGTGACCCAGTCCGGCGAGACCGCCGACACCATCGCCCCGACCCGACTGGCGCGGGAGCGCGGCTGCCCGATCATCGCGGTGACGAACACGGTCGGTTCCGCGATCACCCGCGAGGCGGACGCCGTCATGTTCCTCCAGGCCGGGCCGGAGGTCGCGGTGGCCGCGTCCAAGACGTTCGTGACCCAGGTCACGACCCTGATCGTGCTCGCCGCGGCCATCGCGAAGATCCGGGGCAGCCTGCCGGAGGCGGATGAACGGGCGCTGGGCGCCGCCCTGCGAGCCCTTCCCGCCGCCGCCGCCCGTGCACTCGAGCTCGCCGATGCCGGGGCCGCCGACCTCGCCCGGCGGTACGTGAACTCACGCGGGTTCATGTTCGTCGGTCGTGGGGCCGGCTACCCGGTCGCTCTCGAGGGGGCGCTCAAGCTCAAGGAAGTCAGCTACGTGCACGCCGAGGGCTACGCGGCGGGCGAGCTCAAGCACGGCCCGATCTCGCTGCTGGATGCCGAGTGCCCGCTGGTGGCCGTGGCGACCCGCTCGGCGGTCTACGACAAGCTCATCAGCAACGTGATGGAAGGTCGCGCCCGGGACGCCCGGATCATCGCGGTCGCGACCGAGGGCGATGCGGCGATCAGCGCCTACGCCGACGACGTCTGCTGGGTTCCCGACACGCACGAGCTCCTGAGCGGCGTGCTGGCGATCATCCCCCTCCAGCTGTTCGCGTATCACGTCGCCGCGGCGCGCGGCACGGACGTGGACCAGCCGCGCAACCTGGCCAAGTCCGTCACGGTCGAGTAGGGGATGGACCGGCTCGCCGACCCCTCGGATGCGCCGCTGCCGGCCGGCATCGTCCCACCGGGGACGACGGAGCTCGGCATCGACATCATCAAGGTGGAGCGGATCCGGGCGACCCTGGAGCAATTCGGGTCGCGCTTCTCGGGCCGCGTCCTGACGCCCGCCGAGCAGCGCTACGTCCGCGACCGGCCGGAGACCATGGCCGGGCGATGGGCCGCCAAGGAAGCGGTCTCCAAGGTGCTGGGACTCGGGGTCCGCGGCATCGGCTGGCGCGACATCGAGGTGGAACGCCTGCCGACGGGCCAGCCCTCGATCCGCCTCCACGGCCGGGCGGCGGCGCGGGCCGAGCAGCTGGGGATGGGTCGGATCGCCGTCTCGATCAGTCACGAATCGGATTTCGCGGTCGCGATCGCGTTCGGCATCCGGACGGCCGGCGGCCGCTATGTCTTCCCGCTCGACATCGAGGCCCGGCTCGACGACCGGGAACGCCGGATCCTGGCTCGGATCGAACGCCTGCGTGACGCGGCCGAGGCGGGTGGAGCGGCCGCCCTGGCGTCGGATGCGCCCCGTCCCGAAGACGACGAGGTGGGCGGTCGTGCCTGAACGGCGTCCGGTGGGCTTCGGCCGTCGCGACGCGAGTCCCGCCGGTGAGGGCGATGGTGATGGCGGCCGTGGCGGGCGCGAGGCGGAGCGACCCTGGCCCGAGGGCGCGATCCGCCTGGATGACGACCTGGCGGCGTCGCTCCTGCCCGAGCGACCGGTCCGCGGCCACAAGGGGGCGTTCGGCCGACTGCTCGTGATCGCGGGCTCGCTGGACTACGCGGGCGCAGCCTTGCTCGACGTGCCGGGCCGCCGGCCGCGCCGGCGTGGGCCTCGTGACGCTGGCCGTGCCCGAATCACTGCAGCCGCTGTTCGCGGCGAAGGTCGTCGAGGCGACGACCATGGCCCTCCCCGAGGACGACGTGGAAGAGGTGGATCCGGAGGCGGCCATCGCCCGCATCCTGGATCACGAGCACGACGCCATCGTCGTGGGTCCCGGGCTCCGGCCCGGTCTCGCGACCGCGGAGCTCGTCCGTCAGCTGATCGCGGCCCCGGGTGACGACGCGGCGCCGATCGTGCTGGATGCGGAGGCGCTGCGGTCCATCGCCACGCTGGATGGCTGGTGGGACGGCGAGCGCCGACCGGCGGTGCTGACGCCACATGCCGGGGAGTTCGCCCGACTCCGCGCCGGGAGCGGCCGCGAGGACGGCGCGGATGGCGACCTCGCCGATGACGACAACGCCCGGGTGGCGGCCGCCCGTGACGCGGCGACGACCTGGCGCCAGGTCGTCGTCCTCAAGGGGGCCCGCACCGTCATCGCCGCGCCGGACGGGCAGGTCGCGGTGGCCCCGTTCGAGAATCCCGCGCTCGCGAGCGGCGGCACCGGTGACGTCCTGGCCGGGGCCATCGGGGCGCTCCTGGCGCAGGGACTCGACCCGTACGCCGCCGCCCGCCTGGGGGTCTATCTCCACGGGGCCGCCGGCGACAGCGTGCGCGAGCGGCTCGGCGATGCCGGACTGCTCGCATCGGACCTGCCCGATGCCCTGGCCATCGCCCGCAAGCGCCTTGCGGCGCTCGCCGAGCGGCGTCGATCCGGGCAAGCGGCTGGGGTTCGGGGTCGCGCGAGACGCCGCCGGATCCGCCGGCCGCCGCGTGACGGGACGGTGGGCGACCGGCGCATCCTGTCTCCTGGCGCGGCTGCGCACCACGATCCGTCGCAACGCCGTGACCAGGATGGCTACGGCGGATGCCCCGGGTGTACCATGCGGCCTCCGCATCGGTCGATCGGTGGAGCATGACCGAACGGCGAGGGTGAAGTGGCACGCATCGAGCTCTGGAACGGCGACATCTGCGACCTCGAGGTCGATGCCATCGTCAACCCGGCGAATCTGTCCCTGTGGATGGCGACCGGGGTCGGTGGCGCGATCAAGCGGGCCGGCGGCGACGCGATCGAGTTCGCGGCCGTCCGACAGGCGCCCGTTCCCCTCGGCGAGGCCATCGTCACGACCGCGGGCACCCTGGCGGCCAAGGCCGTCATCCACGCCGTCTCGCTGGATCGTGACCGGCGGACGAGCGGCCCCATCATCGAGAAGGCCGCCCGCAGCGCCATGGCCCGTGCTCGGGACATCGGCGCCAGGAGCATCGCGTTCCCGGCGCTCGGCACCGGCGTCGGTGGCTTCCCGCTCGACGAGGCCGCGCGCATCACCGTGGACGCGGTCCGCGACGAGCTGACACGCTCGCCCACCATGGAGATCGTCACGTTCGCCTTGCGTGGCGCCGCCGCCTACCAGGCCTTCGGCGCCGCCCTGCACGATCCCGAGCGGGTCCGCGACTGTCGTATCGACCCAGGCACCGGGTGCGATCGGTGGACCGGCGTGAACGTCCCGATGGAACCGACCGAAGAGCAGCGCGACGAGCTCGTGGAGCAGGTCGCCCGCGAGATCCAGTTGCGTGGCCTGACCTCGTCCGCCGTGCTGTTCCTCGAGGCCAGCCGCCCGTATCGCGCCCTCGGCGCGAACGCGATGCTGTTCTTCGATCCTGTCCTGCGCGGCGTCTTCGGGGGCGACCTCGCGTCGGCCAGCGAGATCCTGGCCGACGAGACCGGCATCGAGCTGCTGATCGCCCGGCTCGAGGACATCGACGAGGAGATCGCCTGGGACGCGTGACTGTCGCGGTCCATCGCGCCGGACCGTCGGCGCTCCCGTCGCTCCCGTCGGGTCGCCGCTCCCGCTAGCATTGCCGCGGTGACTTCCGAGCCGCGCGCCTTCCTCGCCATCGACCACGGGTCCGCCACGTCATCGGCCGCGCTCATCGGCAGGGTCGCCGGCGCGTGGCGCCTGCTGGGCTCGCTCGCGATCCCGGCGTCGGGCGACGCCGAGCGCGCGATCGACCTGTTGGGCCGGCGGATCCGTGCGGCGGATGTGGAACTCGCCGAGTCCGTCGGCGTGGGGCCAGGGGCCGCCCCGACCGACCTGCTGCCGCGCCTTGAGGTCCGCAGCCAGCGGCCCGGGCGGCTGGCGATCGTGGCCGGCTCCGAACGCACCCTGGCGAGCCTCGTCGCGACCGCGAACCGGAGCGGCTGGCGGATCGGTGCGGCGAGCATGGAGACGGCTGATCCACTGGCGATGTCGCGCCTCCTGCTGGGCGCCGATGTCGATGCGATCCTCGCCGGGGCCGGCGATCCGCCCCGGGCCGAGGAGCGCGGCGCGATCCGCGAGCTCGCGGCGCTCGTCGCCGCAGCGGCCGTTCGTCGACCCACGCTGCCGGTCGTCCTGGCCGGCGCCATGTCTGAAGGGCTGCCGTCGTTCGGCGCCGTCGGCGACCGGCCCGGCGAAGTGGTCCTCGGCCCGGCAGCGCCGCCCACCGGTGATGCCGCGGACGGTGGACCGCTCGCGGACCTGCTGCTGGAGCTCGCGCTCCCCGTCGACGACCCGCGGCGCGCCATCGGACCGGCCACGCAGGCCCTCGCGGATGTGCTGGACCGGCGGATCGAGACCATCGTCCTGGGCCACGATGCGAGCGTGCGAGCGTGGGCGGTGCCGTCAGCTGGTGGGCAGGACGGGACGGCCCGCCTCGCCGTCGTCGCGGCGGCCGCCGTCGCGCCGGAAGACCCCGATGACACGATCGTCGACGGCGTGCTCGTCTGGTCGACGGTCGCGTCCGATCGCCACCGCCTTCGCGACCGATTGCGTGAGTTGCGGATCGCGCCATGGGCCGACGCTGCGGGAGAAGGTGCCGCGTTGCGGATGGCTGCGGCCCGGGCGGCCCTCGTCCGACTCGCGGCGGCGACCCCGGATCGGGCCAGCGACCCGGCTCCGGACCTCGTCATCACCGCTGGCGGCGTGTGGTCGTCCGTGCCGGCCCCGACCGTGACCCTCGCCATCGTCGACGTCATCCGTCGGCCCGGCGCCAGCCAGTACGCCCTCGATCACGCCCGCCTGCTGGGAGCGCTGGGAGCCATCCCCGATCCCGGCGAGCGGCTCACCGTCATGGCCGACCTCGCGGATGACCTCATGGCGCCCCTCGGGAGCGTCGTCACGCCGGCCGGGCTGCGGGCCGGACGCTCCGCCGGCGGCCTGGTCGATCCATGCCGGTGGCACGGCGACCAAGCTCGACCTCGTGCCCGGGGGCCTGGAGCTCGTGGACCTGCCGCCGGGCGAACTCGCGACCGCCGAGTTCCGGTTCCGGGACACCGTCCGGTTGGGCGCGCGCGGGCGTCATTTCGCCATCGACGTCGGCGGCGGCCTGAGCGGACTCCTCGTGGACCTGCGGGACGTCCCGCTCCGGCTGCCCGAACGGGCCGACCGCCGGCGGGACCTGCTCGCGGCCTGGCAGACCGCGTTGTGGGCGGGGTCGCACGAATGAGCGGCCCGATCCGCACCGAGGACCCCCAGACCCTGGCCGGCGACCTGGGCCTGGTGGGCCAGCGCACGATCGTGCACGAATACGTCGAAGTCCGATTCCCGCTGGCTCCCGGTGACCGCGCGCTGGTCGCGGCCGGCGAGACGGTCGTCGCCGGCGCCCCGATCGCGGAGCGGTTGCGCGACCCCCGACTCGTCGAGGTCAACGTCCCGGTCGCGATGTCACCCAAGCCAGGCGGCCGCGTGGCCGAGGGCGAGCTCCTGTTCGAGTGGCGGGGTCGCTGGCGCGTGGCCGGCGGCGAACTGGCCGAGCCGATCGAGAGCCCCGTCGCCGGGCATCGTCCGCGAGGTTCGTCCCGGCTCGGCGATCATCGTCCGGACCGGCGGACGGGCGATGCGTGGCATCGTGGCCCTGGGCGGGCCGACGCGCGGACGGCTCCACGTCGCGACCGGCAAGGACGGCGAGCTTCGCTCGGGCGGCCTCGATGTCGGGTTCGCGGGGACCATCCTCGTCGTCGGATCGCGGATCGATGCCGAGACCCTGACCCGGGCCCGCGCGATGGGCGTCCGCGGGGTCATCGTGAGCGGCTTCGCGAGCAAGGAGCGGCGGGATTTCGCAGCGTCGGAGGCACGTCAGCGCGCCGCGCTGCATCGGTTGCCGCCGTTCGCGGTCCTCGTCCTCGACGGGGCGCTCCGCCGGCCGCTCGCGAGCCCGGTCCAGGCAGTGCTCGATGGCTTGATGGGTCGCGAGGTCGCCATCGTCACCGATCCGCCGATGCTGGTGTTCGACGCCCCCGATCTCGCCATCGCGTCGTCGCCCGCGGACCATGTCCGCGTCCGGGCTGGCGAGCACGCCGGTCGCGAGGGCACGTGGGCGGGACTGCTGGGGTTGCGCCGGTTCACCGGGGGCGTCCACCTGGAGGCCGGTGCCGTGCGTCTCGCCGACGGGGCGATCATCGCCGTGGCGCTCGGCGACCTGGAGCGGTTCGGCTGACTTCCGCTACCCTCGCACGATGACCGCCGCGACCCAGGCCAGCCGCACCATCATCTGCCCCGATCCCGCGGCCACGAGCCGCCTCGGCACGGCCCTGGGCACGGTCGCCGAGGCCGGGGACCTCGTCTGCCTGTGGGGTGATCTCGGGGCGGGCAAGACCCACCTGGCCAAGGCGTTCGGGGCTTCGCTGGGCGTGACCGAGACGATCGTGTCGCCCTCGTTCGTGCTCATGGCCGAGTACCGCGGGCGCTTGCCGTTGTTCCACCTGGACCCGTACCGGCTCGCCGACGCCGCGGACGCCCTGGCCGGCGGCCTGATCGACGATCGCCAATCGAGCGGGGTCACCCTCGTGGAGTGGCCCGAGCGCCTGGGTGACGCCCTGCCGGCAGACCGGCTGGACGTCCGGATCGACGGATCGGGCGACGACCCGCGCACGATCACGTTGATCGCCGGAGGTGAGGCCTACCGGCGCTACCTCGAGGCGGTGTCGTGACCCACGACGGGCGCCGCCACGCCATCCTCGCGATCGACACCGCGACGACGCGCGTCGTGATCGCGACCGGCAGCCTGGATGGGGTGGCCGACGGCGTCTCGACCTGGGAGGCCGGCTACCGGCACGGCGAGACGCTCCTGCCGTCGATCGGACGGTTCCTGGGCGAGCAGAACATCCGTCGCTCGCGGCTCGCCGGGATCGTCGTCGGGACCGGTCCGGGTGCCTTCACCGGGCTGCGCGTGGGGCTCGCGACGGCCAAGGGCATGGCCCACGGCCTGGGCATCCCGCTCGTGGGCGTCTCGACCGGCGAGGCGCTCCTCGCGGCGTCCGGCGTGGCTCGGGCGGTGCTCCTGCTACCGGCCGGGCCGTCGGATCGGATCGTCGTGCGGCCTGGGGGGCCGGCGACGTTGCTCCCGGGCGGCACGGACCCGGATCTTGCCGCCGACGAGGTCCTCATCGCCGTGGATCTGGCCGACCGGGCGCCCGCCGATGCCGTGGCCCGTGGCGAGACGGCCCGGGCTGGTCTCGGTCAGGCGTTGCTGCAGGCTGCGGCCGGCCCACTGCGCGTCGCGACGGCCGCCTCGCCCACGGAACGGACCGAGACGCTCGCCATGCTCGTACCCGACTACGTCACCCTGCCCCGCGGCACGCGGGCCGCATCCGGGACCGTCGCATGGTCGCGCGACCCCCGGTGAGGGTGGTCGTGGAGCCGATGCGGCTCGACGACCTCCCCTCCGTCCACCGCATCGAGAAGGCGAGCTTCACCTCCCCCTGGCCGGAGCACGCCTACAAGAGCGAGCTGGAGTCGAACCGGCTCGCCCACTACCTCGTCGCCCGGATCGGGGACCTGATCGTGGGCTATGGCGGGATGTGGCTGATGGTCGATGAGGCGCACATCACGACCTTCGCGATCCATCCCGCCTGGCGGCGCCAGCACATCGGCGAGCGGCTGCTGCTCGCGTTCCTGGACCTCGCGGTGGACCGCGGCGCCCACGAGGCGACCCTGGAGGTGCGGCTCTCCAACCTGGCCGCGCGCCGGCTGTACGAGAAGTACGGCTTCCGCCCGGTCGGGCTGCGGCCGCGCTACTACAGCGACGACAACGAGGACGCGCTCATCATGACCACGGAGCCATTGGGCGATCCCCGGATGCGCGAGCGGATCACGGGGCTGCGCGCGTCCCTCGACGCGACACCGGCTCCGACCGACCCGAGCCCGGAGGAGGCGTGAGCGGCCCGCTCCTGCTGTCGATCGAATCGTCGTGCGATGAGACCGGGATCGCCCTCGTGGAGGGTGGTCGGCGGATCATCTCGAACGTCGTCGCGTCGCAGGTCGCCCTCCACGCGCCGTCGGGCGGGATCGTGCCCGAGGTCGCGGCGCGCGCCCACCTGCGCTGGATCGTGCCGGTCCTCGACGAAGCGTGGGACGGCGCCGGCGTGGCGTGGTCGGACATCGACGGGATCGCGGTGACGTACGGACCGGGGCTGGCCGGCTCCCTCCTGGTGGGGATCAACTTCGCAAAGGCCCTCGCCTGGGTCCACGACACGCCGCTGATCGCGGTCAACCACCTCGAGGGTCACGTCTACGCCGGCTGGCTGCTGGACCCGGGGGAGGACCAGGCCGCCCGCCCGGAGCCCATCTTCCCGCTCGTCGCGCTCGTCGTCAGTGGCGGCCACACGTTCCTGGCCGAGATGCGCGACCACCTCACATACCGGCTCCTGGGGACGACCGTTGACGACGCCGCGGGCGAGGCGTTCGACAAGGTCGGGCGGCTGCTGGGCCTCGGCTATCCGGGCGGCCCCGCGATCCAGAAGGCCGCGGAGGGCGCGGTCCGCCACGACGTCCGCTTCCCCCGGGCCTGGATGGGGGACACCTACGACTGGAGCTTCTCCGGCCTCAAGACGGCGGCCCGCAAGGTCGTGGCCGAGGCGCGCCTGGCGGAGGGCCTGGCCATCGACGACCCCGACGCGCGGCTCTCCGAGGCGTCCGTGGCCGAACTCGCCTGGGGCTTCCAGGACTCGGTCGTCGACGTCCTCGCGACCAAGACGGCCCGGGCGGCGCGCGCGGTCGGTGCCCGCTCCATCATCCTGGGCGGCGGAGTGGCGGCGAACAGCGTCCTGCGGGCTCGATTGGCGGACGAGGCCGAGACCCTGGGCGTGCCGCTCGTCGTGCCGCGACCGGGCCTCTGCACGGACAACGGGGCGATGATCGGGGCGGCAGGGGCGCGCCGCTTCGCCGCCGGGGAGCGCGCCGGCCTGGACCTGGATGCCCGGCCCTCCCTCCCACTGGCCGTCCGGTGAGTGCCGCGACGGAGGGCACCCCACGGATCGACGCGGCCGATGTCCGCGCCACGCTGCGGGCCGCCGGCCTGCGTGCCCGCCACGCCCTCTCGCAGAACTTCCTGGCCGACGCGGACGTCCTGGACGCGATCCTGCGGGAAGCCGCTCCCGAGCCTGGTGATCGCGTGCTCGAGATCGGTCCGGGGCTGGGCCTGCTGACCGGCGGCCTGCTCGCATCGGGCGCGCAGGTGACCGCCGTGGAGCTGGATCGAGGGCTCGCCGCCTTCCTGCGCGATCGGTTCGAGCCCGCGCTCGAGACCGGGCAGCTCGCGCTCGTCGAGGGCGATGCGCTCGACCAGGATCTCCTGCACCTGGTCCCGGCGCCGTACGACGTCGTCGCGAACCTGCCGTATCACATCACCTCCCCGATCCTGCACGCCCTGCTCGGCGAGGCACCGCGGCCCGGCCGCCTCGTGCTGATGGTCCAGCGCGAGGTCGCGGAACGGATCGCCGCGCCGCCCGGGAAGATGAGCTACCTGTCCGTCTTCGTGCAGTACCACGCCCGGGTCCGCGTGGCGTTCCGCGTCCCGCCCGACGCCTTCGAGCCCGAACCGGCCGTGGAGTCGGCGGTGATCGTCGTGGAGCCGTTCGATGCCGACGATCGCCTGTCGGCCGAGGACGAGGACGGCCTGTGGCGGCTCGTCCAGGCCGCGTTCCGCGAGCGCCGCAAGATGATCCACAACGTCCTGTCGCGACAGCTCCCCGTGGATGCCGGGCGTGTGACCGCGGCGCTCGCCGCCGCCGGGATCGACCCGGATCGGCGCCCCCAGACGCTTGCGGTCGGGGAGTGGCTCGTCCTCCGTGAGCGGCTGGGCCCGATCGGCGAGGACCGGCGGGGGCGGCACGCGACCGGCGGTGCTCGCGGTGTCGCGGCTGAGCCTGAGCCAGACAGCGCGAGCCCGGACGAGCAGCCATGACCGGTTCTCGGCTGACCCCGGTCGTGCGCCTGGCACCGGCCAAGATCAATCTCACGCTCGCGGTGGTCGGTCGGCGTCCGGACGGCTTCCACGACCTGCACTCGGTCTTCCTGCCGCTCGCGCTCGCGGACCGGCTCAGCCTCGCGCCGGTCGCGGTGGACGGTTCGCGTGGCCACGCCGACACCCTGCATGTGCGCGGCGCGGACACCGGCCCGCTGGCGGACAACCTCGTCCTGCGGGGCATCGCGGCGGCCCGGGCGGCCATCGGCGAGGGCCCGGGTCGGCCGGCCACGCCGCCCCTCGCCGCCCGGCTCGAGAAGTGCATCCCGGTCGCGGCTGGCCTCGCGGGTGGGTCGTCCGACGGCGCTGCCGCCTTCGATGCCGCGCTGGAGGCCTGGGGCGCCGAGCTCGATCCGGAGCGCCGCGCGCACGCGGCGGCATCGATCGGGTCGGACGTACCGTTCTTCCTGGCGGGTTCCGCCGCCCTCATCGAGGGACGTGGCGAGCGGGTCACGCCGTTGCGCGGGATCCTGGGCGAGCCCGGCGTCCTGCTCGTGACCCCCGCGGTGCCGGTCCGCACGCCCGATGTCTTCGCGGTCTTCGATGGCGACGCGCGCCGGTGGGGACGGCGCCGTGCGGATGACCTCTGAGCACCTCGCCCAGGAGCTGACGCGGGGCCTGTCGGTCGCGGATCTCCTCGCCCGGGCCGGCGTCCTCGCCGCGGCCAACGACCTCCTGTCGGCCGCCATCCTCGTGGAGCCGGGTCTCGTCGCCGTGCGCCGGGCGCTCACGCGCCTCCTGGGCCGGCCGATCGGGCTGTCCGGCTCCGGTCCGACGTTCTGGACGCTCTATCCTTCGCTTGCCGACGCCGAGCTGGCCGCCGAGACCGTCCGGGCGGCCGTGGACGCCGGCACCGTCCCCACCGTGCGGGAGGCGCCGCCGGCCATCATCGCCACCACCAGCGCGATGCCGAACCCGACCCCCGCGTCGGCAACCGATCAGACCGCAGACGAGGTGCCCACCCGATGAACCGCCAGGCCATCTCCACGACCTCGGCCCCGGCCGCGGTCGGACCCTACAGCCAGGCGATCGTCGCCGGCGACCTGGTCTTCTGCGCCGGCCAGGGCGCCATCGACCCGGCGACCCAGGAGCTGCTCCTCGGGCCCGTCGAAGCCGAGACCGAGCGGACCTTGCGCAACCTCGGCGCCGTGCTGGATGCGGCGGGTGTCGGGTTCGCCGACGTCGTCAAGACCACGGTCTTCCTCGTGGACATGGCGGATTTCGCCGCGATGAACGCCGTCTATGCGACGTTCTTTCCCGATCCGCCGCCGGCGCGCACGACCGTCCAGGTCGCGGCGCTCCCGAAGGGCTTCAAGGTCGAGATCGAGGCCATCGCACGGCGGGCGTGAGGGGGTCGGCGCTTGACGGTCGCTCCCGCACGCCCATACCATCCGGCGACCAACCGATGACACCTTTGACCCGCCCGTCGGGATCCGTCTGCCGCGTGGGCGACGACCGCCCCGCGCGACCCCGGCGCCGCGCATGAACCCCCCAGATCCCGTCTCCGAGCCCGCGCACGCCCCCGACGCGAGCCATCGCACGACCGCGATCGTGCTGGCCGCCGGGCTGGGCACGCGCATGAAGTCGAGCCTGCCCAAGGTCCTCCATCCGCTGTGCGGCCGTCCGATGCTCGCGTTCGTGCTGGACGCCTGGGACGAGACCGCGACGGCCGAGGGTGGACGGGCCCGCGCGGTCGTGGTCTACTCACCGGCCGTGGAGGCCGTTCATGACGCCTTCGCCGACCGGGCCGACTTCGCGCTCCAGGACGAGCCGCGCGGGACCGGTGACGCGGTGCGCGCCGGGCTCGCGGCGGTCGCCGAGGACGCGGCCGAGGTCCTCGTCCTGTCGGGCGACGTCCCGCTCATCACGGCCGCGGACCTTGCCGCCGTGCTGGACGCGCGCCGCGAGGACGATGCCGCGATCTCGCTGGCAACCGTGTTCGCGGCCGACCCCGACCGCCTGGGTCGGGTGGTCCGCAGCGAGTTCGGCACGGTCGAGCGCATCGTGGAGGCCAAGGACGCCACCGACGACGAACTCGCGGGCAACGAGGTCAACGCAGGCCTCTACGCCTTCGATGCCGCCTGGCTGCGTCGCCGGATCGGGTCCCTGGTGCCATCGCCAGCGACCGGCGAGCTGTACCTGACCGAGCTCATCCGCCTCGCCCGCGAGGACGGGCGGCTCGTGAGCGCGGTCGCGTTCGACGACGACGGACGATTCGATGGCATCAACGATCGGTCGCACCTGGCGGCCGCCGAGTGGAACCTCCGGGTGCGGCGCAACGAGTCGCACATGCGCGACGGCGGCGTGACGATGCGCGACCCGTCCACGGTCTACCTCGACTGGGACGTGACGCTGGCGCCCGACGTCACCCTGGAACCCAATGTCATCCTGCGCGGCCGGACGTCGGTCGGGGAGGGGAGCACCATCGGGTCCGGGAGCCAGCTCATCGACGCCGTGGTGGGCGCGCGGGCTCGCGTCTGGGCGTCGGTCGTCGAGTCATCGACCATCGAGGACGAGGCGACCGTCGGCCCGTTCAGCCACCTGCGCCCGGGCAGCGTGGTCGGGCGTGGCGCGGAGGTCGGCAACTTCGCCGAGCTCAAGAACACGCACCTGGGGGCGGGGTCCAAGCAACACCACATGAGCTACCTCGGCGATGCCGAGGTCGGCGAGCGAGCCAACATCGGCGCGGGTGCCATCACCGCCAACTACGACGGCGTCCGCAAGCACCGCACGACGATCGGGGATGGGGCGTTCATCGGGGTCGACACGATGATCGTGGCGCCGCGGGACATCGGCGAGGGCGCCCGGACGGGTGCCGGAGCGGTCGTGACCAGGGACGTGCCTGCGGGCAAGCTCGCCGTCGGCGTGCCGGCGCGGATCCGCGAACCACGCAAGTCCGTGGCGACGGATCCGCCGTCGGAGCCCGAGCCGGAAGCGCCGAGTGGGTGACTCGGCGCTCGAGCTGGCGCTCATCGTCATCCTCGTCCTCTTCAACGGCGTGTTCTCGGCGACCGAGATCTCGCTGGTCACCATCCGCCGCAGCCGGATCCAGCAACTCATCGATGAAGGAAATCCTGGCGCGCTCCGCGTCCAGCGCCTGAAGGAGCATCCGGGGCGGTTCCTGGCCGTCATCCAGATCGGGATCAATTTCCTCGGTTTCCTGGCGTCGGCCTTCGCTGCGGTGAGCCTCGTGGACGGGATGGAGCAGTGGCTGGCGTCGTTCGGTCCGCTGCAGAACGCGGCCGGGGCCATCTCGCTCATCGTGGTGACGGGGCTTCTGACCATCTTCACGATCATCTTCGGCGAGCTCGTGCCCAAGCAGATCGGGTTGGCTCACGCGGAGCGTGTGGCCACGACGATGAGCCGGCCCATCGAGGTGCTCGGCGTCGTGTTCGGTCCCCTGGTCGGCTTCCTCACGTGGACGACCCGACAGATCAGCCGCCTGTTCCGCGCCGATGTGGCAGCCGAGGAGCGGATCAGCTCGGAGGAGCTGCGCCTCATCATCGAGCAGGGCGGCGAGCAGGGCATCCTCGAGGCAGAGGAAGAGCAGATGATCCACGCCGTCATCGAGCTCGGTGACCAGCGCATCCACGAGGTCATGGTCCCGCGAATCGCGATGGTCACCCTCGCGTCGTCGGCGAACCTCGAGGAGGCGATCGACGTCGTCATCGAGGAAGGGCATTCGCGCATCCCCGTCTACGAGGAGACGATCGACGAGATCGTCGGGATCCTCTACGCCAAGGACCTGCTGCCGTTCCTCAAGGGCTCGGCCGGGGAGCGGCCGTCGCTGCGGTCCATCCTGCGGACGCCGGTGTTCGTGCCGGAGTCGATGAGCGTGGACGACCTCCTGCATGAATTCCAACGACGCAAGGTCCACATCGCGATCGTGCTCGACGAGTACGGCGGGACGGCCGGCCTGGTCACGATCGAGGATCTCCTCGAGGAGATCGTCGGGGAGATCCAGGACGAGTACGACGAAGAGGAACCGCTGATCGTCCGGCTCTCCGACGACGAGGCCCGGGTGGACGGCCGGGCCGACGTGGACGACCTGTCCGAGCTGTTCGACACCCAGGTGAACCTCGAGGACGAGGACGAGTACGACACGGTCGGTGGGCTCATCTACCACCGCATCGGGGGCGTCCCCAAACCCGGCGACCAGGTCATGGTCGATGGCCTCGTGCTGACGGTCGAGACGACCGACGGGCGGCGCGTGGGCAAGGTGCTCGTGGTCCGCACGCGGCACGACGACGACGTCGACGAGGACGAAGCCGACCGCTGAGGGCCGGCCGGCGCGGCTGAAACGACCGATCTGGCCCGCCGGCGCCGAAGCGCCGACCCTTAGGCCGAGATCACCCCGACGATGATCTCTTCGAGTCTGGCCCGGGCCGCGGGCGAGACGACGCCGGCGGCATCCAGTTCGGCGAGGGCCTCGTCGCGGTACCGGTGGGCCTGGTCGCGCGTGTAGTCACGGGCCCCGGCGCGTTCCAGGATCGCGACGATCTCGGCGATCTCGCCAGCCGATGGATCAGGCGATGTGTAGAGCTCGAGCAGTCGGGCGCGATCCTCCGGTCCGGCGTGCTCGGCCGCGTAGATGACGGGAAGCGTCTTCTTCTTGTGGGCGACGTCGGAATTGGGCTTGCCCGTGGTCTGTTCCGCGCCCCAGATGCCCAGCAGGTCGTCGTTGAGCTGGAAGGCCAGGCCCAGCGCCCAGCCGAAGCCGCGGTACCGGGCGATCACCTCGTCATCGTCGGTCGCGAGCAAGGCACCGGCTTCGATCGACGCCGCGATGAGGGCCGCGGTCTTGCGCCCGATCATGTCGAAGTAGCCCTCGACGCTCATCAGGGCGTCCGATTCGCTCGTGGCGATATCGATGTACTGGCCTTCACAGAGGGCGAGGCAGGTCTCGTCGTAGAGGCGCATGAGTCGCAGGACCTTGGCGTCCGAGAACCCAAGGTCCGTCAAACGATGGAGCGCGATGCGCGACAGGCTGAACAGGGTGTCGCCGGTGTTGATCGCCTGGGGGACGCCGTGCACACGCCAGAGCGTGGGGCGGTGACGTCGCTCGACGTCGCCGTCCTCGATGTCGTCGTGGACGAGGCTGAAGTTGTGGCCGAGCTCCACGGCTGCGGCACCCGGCAGGGCTCGCGCGTGATCGCCCGCGATCGAGGCGTAGGCCAGGAGACCGAGCAGCGGCCGCATGCGCTTGCCGCCCGATGCGCCCGAACCGTCGAGCGCGAGGTGATAGCGGACCATCTCGTACAGGCCGTGCGTGGACGGGTCGCGGTCGGCGACGAGGCGGACGATCTCGCCCTCGGTGTCGGCGAGGAGCTGTGCGAGATCGAGGTCGGTAAGGGCGACCGGACGGGTCGAGGTGGTCATCTCGGGCGCAGTGTACACGAAACGTGTACGCCCACGGTAGCCTGTTGACGGGGCAAGGGCCGTGTCGAGGAACGACGCCGGCGCGGGGGACGCATCCGCACCGGCGTCTGCCGGTGGATACGCCGCGACCGCGCGATCGGATCACGCCTGGACGGCGGGTCGGCGCCACACCACCAACGACGCCATCCGGCCCGTGGTGCTACCGTCGCGAGACGATGCCCGCGCCCCGTCGATACACCACCGAAGCCATCGTGCTGTCCCGTTTCGACCTGGGCGAGGCCGACCGCGTGCTGACCCTGATCACCCCGACCGGGGGCAAGCTCAAGGCCATCGCCAAGGGCGTCCGTCGGACGACGTCGCGACTGGGCGGCAGCCTGGAGCCGTTCGCCGAATTGACGATCGCGCTGGCTCGCGGCCGGACCTTCGATGTGGTCACCCAGGTCAGCGTCGGCCATGCCTGGCTCCGGCTCCGTGACGACCTCGAGAGCACGGCCACGGCCTGGTATCTCGCCGAGCTCGCCGACCGCAGTCTCGAGGAACGCCACGCGGCCGAACCGCTGTACGCCCTCCTGCGCCGCGCCTACGAGCTGCTGGACGCGGGCATGGCGCCGGGCCGTGTCGCGCGCTGGTACGAGATGCACCTGCTCGACGAGCTCGGCGTCCGGCCCGAAGTCGACCGCTGCGTGGAGTGCGACCGGATGCTGGAGGCGGACGAGCGGTTCCGCTGGGTGCCCCCGCTGGGTGGCGTCGTGTGCGACCGCTGCCCGGGACCGCCACACGATCGATCGGGGCTGACGCTGGAGGCCCTCAAGCTGATCAAGGCGTATCAGCGCCTCGACATCGAGGCCATCGCCGCCCTGCGCCTGGCGCCATCGACCGAGCAGGAGGTCGAGACCGCCCTGCGCGAGTTCGTCCGCCAGGCGCTCGAACGCGACGCCCGCTCCCTGGCGTTCCTCGATGAGGTCCGCCACGCGCCTGTCGCCCGATGAGGCGCCGGCACCGTCCCCGAATGACCCAGGAGGCTGCATGACCGCGACCATCGATCCCGCCACCCCCGAGGGCGCCCGCGCGCTCGCCTCCCTCGCGACCGACAAGACCGGGTGGATCACGACCATCGACGCCGACGGCCAGCCGCAGAGCTCGCCGATCTGGTTCCTGTGGGTCGAGGGCGAGATCCTCATCTATTCGCACCGACAGGCTCGCCGCAACGTCCACGTCGCCGAGCGACCGCGCGTCTCGTTCAACCTCAACACGGATGCGTCCGGCGACGAGCTGGTGACGATGGAGGGGATCGCCCGGGTCGATGACGATGGCCCGAACGCCGCGGCGAACCTCGCCTACCTGGCCAAGTACGAGCCGCACATCCTGGCGTACGGCTGGACCGCCGACTGGTTCGCGGCCGAGTACCCGGTCGCCCTGCGCATCGCCCCGACCCGGTGGCGGCTGGGCTGACCGATCGGGCGGCGATCGCGCCGCGCTCGGATCGGCGCTCCCCGAAACGTGGTGCGCCCACGCGCCGCCAGGTTTCGGCATCCTGGGCGGTCGTGGCGGGTCCGATGCGGTCGAGTGCGGTGACGGGCCCGTACCTGGGTCCTGATGAAACCGCCAAGGGTCCTAGACCGATGGCCCGCGAGGATGCATCATCCACGTAGGTCTCATCCCGGGTGGCACCACCGTTAGCCGCCCGCCACAGCATCGCCGCCGGGGGTTCGCGTGAGCTGTCACCTTCGGCATCGGGGAGGTCGTATGCAAACGTCAAGCCAGGTTCGCCCGGGCCGTCCGGGTCGATCCACCCACCGCGCGGCCCGTTGGTCGCTCGCCCTCGCGGGGATCCTCGCGCTCGGGCTCGCGCCGATCGTGTCCGCTGCACCGCCGGCGCCATCCGCCGGCTCGGTGACCGTCGATGGCGATCCATCCGATTGGTCGCTCGCTGCCGACGAGTTCGCGGACCTCACGCATGGTGGTGTCGCCGACCGGGAGGTCGTGGGTCACCTCTATCTGCGCTATGACTGCGACACGGAGACGCTGTTCGGGCTCGTCCTGCTGACCGGCGACAACCAGGCTCTCGTCTCTCGGCCCGAGAACGCCTACCTTCGGATCGGCACGTCGGGCAAGCTCGTCAGCGGCGAATCCGGCAACAACGGCACACCGCCGGACTTCGCCTGGGTGAACAGCGATGGTGCCCTGGCCGACGGCTATGAGGTCAGCGCGCCGCTGGCACCCGGCTCGTACACCATCCGTGCCCATGTGCTGATCCCGGACGACAGCGCGGACGGGTACGCCTCGATCGACAACGTCTCCCGCGCCACGCCGCTCGAGATCGTCTGCACGCAGCCGACCCCGACGCCGACGCCCACGCCCGAGCCGACGGCGACCCCGACGCCTGAGCCGACCGCGACCCCGACGCCCGAGCCGACCGCGACCCCGACGCCCGAGCCGACGGCCACGCCGGCCCCGACGGAGACCCCGGCCCCGACCGGGTCGGTCTCGCCGACCGCGACCCCGAACCCGACCGCCACCCCGACGCCCGAGCCGACCGGGTCGGTCTCGCCGACCGCGACCCCGAACCCGACGGGCACGCCTGCCCCGACGGCATCGGTGGCGCCGACGGCGACCGTCGAAGCTGACCCTTCCCCCGACCGATTCGGCCATCGGGCCGACGAAGGGCGATCGTGACGGGACGCGGCCTGTGGCTGACCCTGGGTGGTCTCCTCGCCCTGACCACCGCACTCCTGCTGTTCCGGCCGACCCGGAGCCGCCGCGCCGTCGAGGAGATCGACACCACCGAGTGAGCACCCGTGCTCAAGTCCTGACCGCTGGAACGATGGTGGCTGCCGCTACGGCAGCCACTATCGGTGTCCGGGCCGCGGGACGATGGATGGTCGGCCGCACCGAGCGGCGGATGTGTGCGACCACGATCAGCGGCCCGTATGCCGCCTCGGACCGGGCCCGCGAACTGCACGCTCGCATGGAGGTCGTGGACCTCCATGCCGATTCCCTCCTGTGGGGGCGCGACCTGCTGCGCCGCGGCGATCGTGGTCAAGTGGACGTGCCCCGACTGATCGAAGGCAATGTCGCCCTGCAGGTCCTGGCCGCGACCACCAAGACCCCGCGGCACCTCAACATCGACGCGAACGACGACACCAGCGACGACGTCCTCGCGCTCGCCATCGCCTGCGGCTGGCCGCCCGCGACATGGCGCAGCCTGCTCGCCCGGGCCCTCTACCTCGCGTCCCGTGCCCGGGACCTGGAGCGCCGTTCCGACGGCGCGTTCCGGCTCATCGAGACCGGCGGGGATCTGCGTCGCCACCTGAAGGCACGCGCGACCCACGGGCATCCGACGTCGACCGCCGGTCTCCTGGCGGTCGAGGGAGCGCACGCGCTTGATGGCGATCCGGCCAACGTCGATGCCCTCGCCGACGCGGGCTACCGGATGATGGCCCCGACCCATTTCTTCGACAACGACTTCGGCGGGTCGGCGCACGGCCTGAAGCAGGGCGGGCTGACCGTCGCCGGACGCGAGATGGTCTCCCGGATGGAATCGCGCGGCATGGTCGTGGACGTGGCCCACGCGTCGAGCGCGACGATCGATGACGTCCTCGGTATGGCCGCTCGCCCGGTCGTCGCGTCCCACACGGGCGTCCGCGGCACCGCCGACAACGCGCGCAACCTGTCCGATGCGCACCTGCGCGGGATCGCGGCGACCGGGGGCGTGGTCGGGATCGGCTTCTGGCCGACCGCCTGTGGGGGCGACGATGTGGCCTCGATCGCCCGGGCGATCCGCTACGCGATCGATGTCGCCGGGATCGAACACGTCGGCCTCGGCTCCGATTTCGATGGCGCCGTCCCCGTCCCGATCGACGCCACAGGGCTCGTGCAGATCACCGACGCCCTTCTGGACCTCGGCCTCGACGACGCGGCCGTGGCCAGGGTCATGGGCGGCAACGCGATCCGGGTCCTGATGGAGACCCTGCCCGCCTGAGCGACAGGCGCAGTGCGGACCGTCGCTGGAGGGGCCTGTGGGCGCCGTCTGCTAGCATCGGGCGGCAACGCATCCCGCGTGGCCCTGCCAAGGTCGCGTATCAGCGGAGACTCCCGTGACCACCCCGACCCTCGATCCCAACGACGTCGCGCCTGCCATGAAGGACCTCGACACGATCGTGTCGCTGTCCAAGCGGCGCGGGTTCATCTTCCCGTCCAGCGAGATCTACGGCGGCATCAACGCCGTGTGGGACTACGGGCCCCTGGGCGTCGAACTCAAGAACAACGTCAAGCGGGCCTGGTGGCGGGCGATGGTCCAGGAGCGCGACGACATCGTCGGCCTGGACGCCGGGATCCTCATGCATCCGCAGGTCTGGGTGACGTCCGGCCATGTCGGGTCGTTCAGCGATCCGCTGGTCGAATGCCAGACCGACCATCGCCGGTTCCGGCTCGACGAGCTGCCCGGGGCCGAACAGCTCACCGCGACCGAGCTCCAGGACCCGACGATCGTCGAGCGGCTCGGCCTCAAGTGTCCCGTGGACGGCGGGCCGCTGTCCGCGCCGCGCCGGTTCAACCTGATGTTCAAGACGTTCATGGGCCCGGTCGAGGAGGACGCCTCGGTCATCTACCTGCGCCCCGAGACCGCGCAGGGGAGCTACGTCAACTTCAAGAACGTCCAGCAGAGCTCGCGCAAGAAGCTGCCGTTCGGCATCGCCCAGATCGGCAAGTCGTTCCGCAACGAGATCTCGCCCGGCAACTTCGTCTTCCGGATGCGCGAGTTCGAGCAGATGGAGATGCAGTACTTCGTGCGCCCGGAGCAGGCCGCGGCCGACGCCTTCGAGGAGTGGCTGCCCAAGCGCCGCGCCTGGTACGAGCGCTATGGAGTGACGCCGTCGCGGCTGCGTCTCCGCGAGCACGCTCCCGATGAGCTGGCCCACTACGCCAAGAAGGCCATCGACGTGGAGTACCGGTTCCCGTTCGGCTGGAAGGAGCTGGAGGGCGTCCACAACCGTGGCGACTTCGATCTGTCGCGTCACAGCGAGGCGTCGGGCGAGAAGCTCGAGTACTTCGACCAGGCGACCGACGAGCACGTCATCCCCTGGATCGTGGAGACCGCGGCCGGCGCGGACCGGGCGGCGTTCACGTTCCTCATCGACGCGTATCGCGAGGAGGAGGTCCGCGGCGAGACCCGGGTCTCGCTGGCGCTCCATCCGGACCTCGCGCCCTACAAGGTGGCCGTGCTGCCGCTGCTGAAGAAGCGCCCGGAGATCGTGGAGCTGTGCCACCGCATCAAGGCGGACCTGCAGCGCCACACGATGGCCGTCTACGACGATACCGCGGCGATCGGCAAGCTCTATCGACGCCAGGACGAGATCGGCACGCCGTGGTGCGTCACGGTCGATGTCGAGTCGCTCGAGGACGGGGCCGTCACGGTCCGTGACCGGGACACGATGTCCCAGGAGCGGGTCCCGGTCGAGGGCGTGACCCGGCTGATCCTGGATCGTCTGGACGCCGCCCGGGTCGAATAGTCGACTGGGTCATGGCCGCGAGCCATCGATCTTGACGCGAAGGACGGTCTGACCGAGTCACTGGGTCGTCCCGATCGGCCGACGGGCCACAGACGACGCCACGCGATGGCCCACAGCCATGGAACCCCGCGTCCCTCAGCCTCGCCGGCGATGGGATGCGGTCGGCGGACGTCGGCGGAGGCTTCGAGCCGACATCGATGGCGGTGAGCCATCGGAGCCTGCGCTCGGCGGATCCGCATATCCGTGGACCCCGGGAACCTTTCGTCACACGGGTGACGCCTACCATCTGAGCGCGGCGAGACCGCCGCGCCGTCACAGATGGTGGGTCGTGGACCAGCGGACACTCGTCGAGCGGGCACAGCGAGGCGATCATGACGCCTTCGCCGTGCTGGCCGACGCGTACGTCGCGCGGCTGGACTCGGCGGCCCGCCTCATCCTCCGGGACCAGGATCTCGCGCGCGATGCGGTCCAGGAGGGGTTCATCCGGGCCTGGCGCAGCCTCCCGACCCTTCGCGATCCGGATCGCTTCGAGGGTTGGCTGCGGAGCCTGGTCGCCCGGTGCTGCATCGATATCCTGCGTCGTCGCGGTCGTCGTCCGATCGAGGTGGAACTCCTGCCCTATGACGGACCGGCCATCACCGACGCCTCCACCCTGGTCGCGAACCGCGACCTGCTCGACCTGATCCTCAAGCGATTGCCGCCCGAACAGCGTGCGGTCGTCGTGCTCCATTACTACTTCGACCTCACCATCCCGGATGCCGCCCAGACGTTGGGCATCCCGATCGGGACGGCGAAATCCCGTCACCATCGAGCGCTGGCGCTGATGCGCGAGGCGATGGCCGAGATAGACCCGGTCCCGACACCGGTCGTGGGAGGGCAGTACGCATGACCGCCTTCGACCGCTTCGATCGCTTCGAGCGCGAGATCCCCGACCTCATGGAGGAGCTCGCTCCGACGCGCCGACCCGACTATTTCGACGAGATGCTCCGGGCCACCGCGGCCGCCAGGCAGCGTCCAGCCTGGAGCTCCCTGGAAAGGTGGCTCCCCATGGGCGAGATCGCCCGGTTCCATTCCCGCGCCCGGCGTTCCCGTGGCGCCCGATCGTCCTCTTCGTCGTCCTGACGCCGTGCGTCCTGACCGGTGTGCTCGCGGTCGGTGGCTCCCAGCGTCGGCTCCCCGAACCATTCGGTCCGGCCGAGGAACGGCGTCATCGTCTTCGGGTCCATCGATGGCGACATCGTCACCGCCGATGCCGTCACAGGCGAGGTCACGACACTGTATCGGCGGATCGACCGAGGACAGCGATCCGTGGTTCTCCAACGACGGGAGCCGATTCGCCTTCGATCGGCACACGGATGCGAGCCATCGCGCTGTGTTCGTCGCGGACGCCGATGGCTCGAACGTCCACCAGCTGCTGGCCTCCGACTGGCCGGTCGACTGGTTCGACTGGTCGCCCGATGGCAGCCGCATCTTCGTGTCCCGGACGTACGACCCATCCGGCGTCGTCACGATCGTCGATGCGATGACCGGGGCCGCAACCACGTTCAACCTCGAGATGGACCTCTTCGGAGCTGTTCTGGAGGCCGAACACCGACCAACTCGTCATCACCGGCGAGACAGTGGATGCGTCCGGCGTCCGTCAACATGGGTTCTACCTGGTGAACGCCGACGGCACCGGGCTGCAGCCGATCGTCGTCTCGCCGATCGCCATCAACGACCCGGCGATCTCGCCGGACGGGTCGACGCTGGCGTACACGACCTGGGAGACGGGGGCGGAGGGTCGGACCCACATCGTGGACATCGACAGCGGCGTCGAGGCGAAGACCGATTTCGACCCTGGCTTCGAGTACACGGACCTTGGTCCCAGCTTTGCGCCCGATGGGACCAGACTCCTCATCAATCGATCTGACGTCGATGGCTATCTGTTGACGATGGTTCCCGTTCATGGCCGCGGTCCGGTCGTCCCGATGGGGGTCCACCATCCCGACATGACCGACGGCGCGGCGGCCGTGTTCGCGCCCGACGGCTCGACGGTCCTGGCCACTACAACGACGACGGGACGAGCTGGCTCCTCGACTCGACGACGGGCGAGGCGCAGCCGCGGGACTGGTCCGTCCGGTCCCACACGTCCGGCACCTGGCAGCGCCTCGCTCCCTGACCCCGCGTCGCATCAGGTCTGGTTCGATCGCCCCGCGACCCATCCCGGGTCCCGGGGCGATCGTCCGTTCGTGGCCGGATGGAACCTTTTGGGACACGCGCTCGACATACCATGTCGAGCGCGACACATCGCCGCGCCGACACACCAGAGGGTGGGCCGTGGACCAGCGAGAGCTCGTCGAGCGAGCACAGCGAGGCGATCATGACGCCTTCGCCGTGCTGGCCGGTGCGCTCGTCGCGCGGCTGGACGCGACCGCCCGGATGATCCTTCGGGACCACGAACTCGCGCGAGACGCGGTCCAGGAAGGGTTCCTTCGAGCGTGGCGCAATCTGCCGACGCTGCGCGATCCCGACCGATTCGAGGCGTGGCTCCGGGCGCTCGTCGTCCGGTCCGCCATCGATGTCCTGCGCCGGCGCGGCCGGCGGCCGGTCGAGGTCGAACTGGCGCCGTTCGATGGCCCGCTGACCCCCGACATCGCTGCCTCCATCGCCGACCGTGACCTGGTCGACGGGGCGCTCAAGCGTCTCTCGCCCGAGCAGCGCGCGGTCGTCGTCCTGCACTACTACCTCGGGATGTCGCTGCCTGACGTGGCGACGACCCTCGGGATCCCGGTCGGGACCGTGAAGTCCCGCCATCACCGGTCGCTCGCGGCCATGCGCGACACCATCGATGCCGTCTCGGCGACACCGATGCCCACCGTCGCCGGAGGGCAGCTCGCATGACCACCTTCGACCGGATCGAACCCCGCCTGCCCGAGCTCATCGACGAGCTCGCGGCGGCCCGGATCCCCGACTACTTCGACGACATGCTCCTGGCCACCGCGGCCGCCAAGCAGCGTCCGGCCTGGAGCTCCCTGGAAAGGTGGCTTCCCATGGGCGAGATCGCCCGACCACTCCCGACTCCGCAGGTTCCGTGGCGGCTGCTCGCGGTCGCCGCAGCCCTGGTGATCCTGGCCGCCGGACTCGTCGCCTATGCCGGCTCCCGGACCCGCGTGCCGCCGCCATTCGGCCCGGCCGTGAATGGCTCGATGTTCTACGACGCCGATGGCGTGATCTATGCAGGCGACCCGACGACGGGCACCGCCAAGGCCATCGTCGACGGACCCACGCCGTTCACGTATCCGCTGCCATCCCGTGACGGGCGGAGGATCGTCTACGACCACACGGAACTCGGGACGTCGCAGCTCCTGGTCGCCGATGCCGATGGTTCGAATGCTCATCCGCTGGCCGGAACCTACGAAGGTTGGACCTGGACCGAGTGGTCCCCCGATGGCCAGCGGATCGGGATCGTCTCGCGGGGGATCAACGGCCGGCAGGCGATCTCGATCCTTGACGTCGACGGGTCGGCGGTCGAGACCGTACCCCTCGATCGCGAGGTCCTCACGTTCTGGTGGCTGCCCGACGGCGGGTTCGTGTTCACGGGCGCCGAGTCGCCGGGGGACACCTGCCATGACGGCGCCTCTGCGAACCGGTGTGCCCTGTTCGTCGTTGGCGCCGATGGCAAGGATCCGCGAAAGCTGTTCGGAGCGCCGCCGCGTTCAGCGGGCTCAGCACCTCCCTGTCACCCGACGGCAAGAGCGTCCTCTACGTCCGCTGGGCGGACGGCGAGCCTGGACGCTTGCACATCGTCGACGTCGCCAGCGGGCAGACGCACCCGGTGCCGTTCGACAACCTCGATCCACAGGAGAACTCGAACATCGCCGAGTTCTCACCGGACGGCAGTCAGATCCTGTTCGATCGATACGAGGCGAATCAGGAGGACCACTGGGCGGTCATCCCGAGCGCCGGCGGAACGGCCGTCAACCTTGGTCCCGAGTGGCCCGACAGCCCCGAGGGCACCGGGCCGGAGGCCCACTGGTCGCCCGATGGGAAGTCGGTGACCGCGTTCTATCCCGGCATGACCCCGGCGGAGGACCAGCTCCTGCTGCTCGACGCCGACCGGCAAGGCGCCGGATCAGACGCCTGGACCTGCCGGTCAGCTACGTGCCGGCCTGGCAGCGGCAGGCACCCTGAGGCGGTCCGCCAGGCATCGATCGCGATCGGGCGTGGCCTCGTGCCGCGCCCGATCGCGTCGGCCGCCGGTCAGGTACGCGTCGGGAAACGCCCATCCCGTCATGCTCGATCGCTGGATGACGTCCGCGTCGGTCGGACCCGGGGCCGCAAGCAAGGCGGACCCGTCAGGCCTGTGTAGGCGTCGCCTCGGCCCCGACGGCCGCCTCGGCCGGCGAGAGATACCGGTCGATCGCCGCGGCCGCTCGCTTGCCGTCGCCCATCGCGAGGATGACCGTGGCCGAGCCACGCACGATGTCGCCGCCGGCGAACACGCCGGGCAGGCTCGTCATCCCGGACTCGTCGGTGACGATGTAGCCCCACTCGTTGACCGCGAGGTCCGGGGCTGTCGCGCGGAGCAGGGGATTGGACCGAGTGCCGATGGCGACGACGACCATGTCGCAGTCGATGACGAACTCCGAATCCGGGGATCGGTTCGGGCCGGCGCCGGCCGGACGCATCCGGCTCGCCGAGCTCCATCCGCTGGCAGCGCAGGCCCGTCACCCAATGCGCCTCGTCCCCGATGACCTCGAGCGGCGCCACCTGGAACTCGAACCGGATCCCTTCCTGTTCGGCATGGTGGACCTCCTCGGCTCGAGCCGGGAGTTCATCGTGACCGCGCCGGTACACGATGACCGCGTCCGCGGCGCCGAGCCGGCGCGCGGTCCGGACCGCGTCCATCGCGACATTGCCGCCGCCCACGACGACGACTCGCTGGCCATGCAGGACCGGCGTATCGCTGTCCGCACCCCACGCCCCCATGAGGTTGACGCGCGTCAGGTACTCGTTCGCCGAGTAGACGCCCTTGAGGTTCTCGCCCGGCACGTCCATGAACACCGGCAGACCGGCGCCGACGGCCAGGAACACGGCATCGAACCGGGCGCGCAGGTCGTCGAGCGTGAACGTCTTGCCGATGATCGCGTTGGTCTCGATCGTGACGCCGGCCTCGCGCAGCCGGTCGACCTTCCTGCTCCACGATGTCGTTGGGGAGACGGAACTGCGGGATCCCGTAGATGAGGACGCCGCCCGCGGCGTGAAAGGCCTCGAAGATCGTCACGGTGTAGCCGCGCTTCGCGAGCTCGCCCGGCCGCGGTCAGCCCGGCCGGCCCCGACCCGACGATCGCGACGGTCCGGTCCACGCGCTGGGGCACCGGGTGGGCAAGGGCCTCCGGATGCTGCTGGGCCCAATCCGCCGACGAATCGCTCCAGCGACCCGATGGCGACCGCGCTGCCCTTCTTCGCCCGCAGGCACAGGCCCTCGCATTGGGACTCCTGCGGACAGACCCGTCCGGTCACGCAGGGGAGCGCGTTGTCGTCCAGCAGCGAATTGGCGGCGCCCGCCATGTCGCCGCGGCGCAGGTGGTCGATGAATCGCGGGATGTTGACGCGGACCGGGCAGCCATCGATGCACTTGGGGTTCTTGCACTGCAGGCAGCGTTCGGCCTCCAGGACCGCCAGATGCTCGGTCAGACCCAGGTTGACTTCGTCGAACGAGTGCGAACGAGGCTCGGCGTCGGCCTCGGGCATGGCGACGCGATCGATCGCCATGCGCTGACGTGGATCCAGGTCCACGTGCTCACCCGCCAGGATGCGTCGGACGAGCTCCTGGGTGGTGGGCGGGGCGGCCAGGAGGGGCGGCCGGAGCGCCCGCGCCGGTGTCGTCGGCCTCGTCGCGGGTCATCGAGCCGCCTCCGCGGCATCGCGTTCGGCGTGGACGGCCATCGCGGGGATCCGGCAGGCCTCGCGTCGGGCGAGCGCCGCCTGTTCGAACGATCGATAGGTGGTCAGTCGGTCCGCGAGCTCATCGAAATCGACCTGGTGTGCGTCGAACTCGGGTCCGTCCACGCACGCATAGCGCGTCACGCCGCCGATCGAGACCCGGCAGCCGCCGCACATGCCCGTTCCGTCGACCATGATCGCGTTGAGCGACACCGTGGTCGGGACGCCGAAGCCGCGGGTCAGGGCGCTGACGGCCTTCATCATCGGCACGGGGCCGACGGCGTAGACCGCGTCGACGCCGGCCCGGAGGGCATCCTCGAGGGCCTGGGTCACGAAGCCGGGTCGGCCGTAGCTCCCGTCGTCCGTGCAGGCCACGACGTCGCTGCAGGCGGCCAGCTCGGGCTCCAGGATCACCCATTCGCGGGAACGGCCCCCGATGATGCTGGTGACGTGGACGCCGCGCCGCGCGAGCTCCTGGGCGATGGGCAGGATGACGGCGGTGCCCACGCCGCCACCCACGCACACCGCGTGCCCGGTCTCGATGAGCTCGGTCGGGCTGCCGAGCGGCCCGGCCACGTCCGTGATGGACGCCCCGGGCTGGAGGGCGACGAGGTCGGCGGTGCTCTTGCCGACCGACTGGATGATCAGGGTGATCGTGCCCGCGGCAGCGTCCGCGTCGGCGATGGTGAGCGGGATCCGCTCCGCGCCCGGCCCCAGCCGCACGATGACGAACTGGCCCGGCCGGCGGATCTCGGCGATCCGCGGCGCCTGCACGACCAGGCGCGTGACGTTGGGGGAAAGCTGCTCGGTGGCGACGATCGGGTACATGCACGGCCCACGCTTGTCACGGTCGAGGATGACCGTGCCTCGATCGTAGGGGCGGGTCCGCCGCACCCCACCCGTCAGGGGGCCCGTTCGCGGGGGCCGAATGTCACGTCCACATCGGCACGCGTACCCCTCGACCACCGAACGCGGCGGCGTACACTCGGCCGGGCGCGCGGCGTCAGCCGGGCGACCACGCCCCAGCGACCGGGTTTGGTCGGTGGGGCGGGAAACGTCGATAGCGACCGGTCAAGAGGGGAGCCCAGACCCCATCTCATCCCCTCCACGCGACACAGGGAGGTGTTTCTCATGATGGCGATCTTCGGCGCATTCCTGCCACGGCTGATCCTGCTCGTCGGGTGGTCGAACGATCAGGCCGGATGGGCCTCGCTCTTCGGCTCACCCGTCTGGTTCCTCGGCGGGTTCCTGTTCTTTCCGTGGACGACCCTCGTGTACGGGCTCGCCTACCAGAACGGGATGACGCTCCTCAACTGGATCTTCGTGATCAGTGCCCTGCTGATCGACCTCGGGACCTGGGGGGTCGGGTTCTTTGCCAGCCGCCAGCAGGTGTCGAACTACCGCGGGACCTGACCGCCGCCCGCCGCATCGCGGCCTCGGTCAGGCCGGGGCCGCGTCCTTGCCCTTGGGCCAGTAGAGCTCCTTCTTGACGTGGAACTCCGGGAAACCAAGGTCCATCAGCACGGTCTCGACGTTGATGATCATCTCGGGATTGCCGCAGATGTAGACGACGGTCTTCTCCGGCTTCAAGTGGAGGTCCTGGCAGACCGACTTGACCACGTGTTCCGCGCGCCCGGCGCGACCCTCCCAGCCGGCGTTCCGCGCATCGGCGGGGCGGCTGATGGTCGGGACGTAGGTGACCGGGTAGCTCCCATCGCGCTCGAGGCCCTCGAGCTCGTCGCGGTAGCCGAGCTCCTCCACGTAGGACGCACCGTGCAGGACCACGGTCTTGCGCGGCGCCCCATCGAGCATCGACTGGCGGATCATCGCGATGAACGGGGCGAGGCCGGTGCCGGTCGAGACGAACAGGTGGGTCCGGTCGTCCTCCGGCTCCAGGAGGAACTTGCCCTTCGGCCCGATCATGCGCATCCCGTGCCCCACCGGCAGTCGCCAGAGCAGGGTCGTGAAGCGGATGATCGGCACGAGACGCACGTACAGCTCGTACCCGCTCTCGCCGGCCTCGCTGGGCGCGGATGCCACCGAATACGGTCGCTGCCAGAGCTTGCCGTCGGCGAAGACACCGATCGTCATGTACTGGCCGGGCTCGAAGTGGGTCGGCTCGCCGTCGAACTTGACCCAGATGCGGGCGAGGTCGTGGGTCTGGTCTTCGCGCCGGATGAGCCGCGCGTTGTAGCGCTCGTCGACGGGTTCGATGACCCGTTCGTCGTCCGGCAACGCGAGGGTGCGTTCGGTCATGGGGATGCTCGGCCTCAACGGAAGGTTGCGAGCAGGATGGTAGCCGGTACGGCACCGATGGTCGTCGCCGCTGGGTGACGCCCGGGTCGCGGTCAGGCAACGCGGACCGACCCCGCCGCCCGGATGGGCGACGGGGTCGGGGGAGGTCGAGGGACGTGCGACATCGACCCCGGTCAGCCGCCGTGGTCGCCCGTGCCTCGGCAGGAAACCGTCGGGTTCCAGTCGGCGAAGGCGCCAGCCGGGTTGCTCTTGTAGAGCCAGTAGTGGCGCTCGTAGAACCCGTCCGGTTCGATCCCGTAGCGGTTCCCGGACGGGACGTGCAGCATCGGCTGGCCCAGCACGCGCGGCGCCGTCGCGACCTCCGGTCCCACCTGGACCCACTCGAGGGCGACGAGCTTGTACCCACCGTTGGCCTGCGGCTCATACACGAGCGCTTCGGGATTGAGCGGGTCGATGGCGGGGTCGCCGACCAGGCTGAACTTGACATAGTGCTGCCCCATGGTCCCGACCCCGGGCTGCTCCGTGCAGACGTAGAACGGCTCGTAGCCGGCCTTCTTCGCCTGCTGGATGGAGTTGAACCGGGCCGTGACCGAGTGCACGGTCTTGAAGATGTCCTGGCGGGCGCTCGCGCTCAGGGCCATCCCCAGGCCCATGATCGCGATCGCCGCACCCGTGACGAGCAGAAGCAGGAAGCGACGCGTCATCGCAGACCTCCAGTGGTGTGACGCCGGCTCGGGAAGTCCGGCGTCGAGAGACCAACGTCGTCGTCGCGGCCGACCCCGTCATCGGTCGAATGACCGATGCGCGACGACGACGTCGTCCTACACTGCGGGCCATGGATGCGACCTACGGCTCGGTCCGCTGCCCGCTCGTCATCGGTCGCGATGAGCTGCTGGAGCTGGCCGATCGCCGCCTCGACGACGTCGAGGTCGGTCGCGGCCAGTTCCTCCTCGTCGGTGGCGTCGCCGGGATCGGGAAGAGCCGGTTCCTCGCGTCGATCGGTCGGAAGGCGGCCGAGCGCGGGTTCATCCAGTCATGGGGCCACCTCGCGCCCCAGGACCGGGACCTTCCTGGGGCCTCGTTCCGCGACTTCGCCCGCACGATGCAGTACGAGCCCTCGCTGGCACCGACCGGCGTGGCGCTGCTCGAGCTCATCGAGAAGGCGCCCGATGCGAGCCTGACCGGCCGCCGGCGCCTCGCCCTCGACATCGTCGAGCTCATCCTGGCGGCGCCTGACCGATCGATCCTGTACTGCTTCGAGGACATCCAGTGGGCCGACGACCTGAGCCTCGACGCGATCGCGGAGCTCGCCCGTCGATCTCGGGACCGATCCGTCCTGGTGATGGCCGGCTATCGGACCGATGAGGCCGGGCCCGGCTCCAGCCTGCGGGACTGGCGGTCGCGCCTGGTCACGCAGCGCATCGCCGAGGAGGTCCGCCTCGGACCGCTGTCCGAGACCGAGACCGCGCTCGTGACGACCCTGATCCTCGATTCCGGTCTGCCGGCCCCGCGCGACGTGGCCGCCGCCGTCTACAAGCGCACCGATGGCATCCCCCTCTACATCGAGGAGTTGCTCGGGGCGCTGGGTGCCGACGCCCGGGCGAGCGGCCGCGCCATCCGCGAGGCGATCGTCCCGGACACCATCGAGGACGCCGTCATCAGCCGCTTGAGCCACCGGTCGCTCGAGGCCCAGCAGGCGGCCCGCGCCGGCGCGGTCATCGGGCGCTGCTTCACGGCCGACGTGCTCGCCGGGATCATGGACGTGCCGCCGGAGGATCTCGACGCGCCGTTGCAGGAGCTGGTGGACCATTTCCTGCTCTGGCCCCCCGGCGATGACGGCTACTTCGACTTCCCGCACCAGCTGCTCCGCGAGGCCATCTATCGCAGCGTCAAGGTGGGGGAGCGTCGTCGATATCACGCCCGTGCCGGGGCATTCGGGGCGCGGCTGGTGGGGCAGTCGGAGATCCATGCCTCCGCTCACTTCGAGCGGGCCGGGATGCGGCGCGAGGCCCACGACGCGGCCCTGATCGGGGCGCGCGAGGCGGCGCGGATCTCGCTGCATCGCGAATCGTTCGACCTGTATCGCCGCGCCGTCGAGAACATGCCCGACGACATCGCCGTCGGCGACCGGGCACGGATCCTGGAGGCGTACGCCAACGAGGCCACCGCGATCGAGGAGAACGAGATCGGCGAGCGCATGGCGAACGAGGCAGCTGCCGCCTATCGGGCGGCTGGCGAGCCGGTCGCGGCGATCGGGGCGCTGGACCTGGCCCAGAACGTCTGGCGACGCCAGGGGCGACCCATCGAGGACGCGGATCGCCGGTCTCGAGCGTCTCCTCGTCGAATCTGCGAGGCCTCTGGCGAAGGCCCGGACGTCGCGATCCGTCGCGCGGACCTCCGATTCAGCCTCGCGATCCAGCTGATCGACGCCCGCCGGATCGAGGAAGCCCTGGCACTCCTCGCCGAGGTCCGCCGCGAAGCCGAGCGGATCGGCGATGCGGAGTACGTCCTCGCGGTCGACTGGAAGATCGGCGTCGCGGAGATGATCGGCGGCGACACCGCAAGGGACTTCGACGCATCACGACGGCGGCCGCAGGCCGCGGAGCGCGCCGGCTGGGAGTCGACCGGTGTGTCGGCCTACCGGGACGCGGCGACGTTCGCGGCCGACGTGCTCGACTATCCGGCGGCCGCCCGTTGGACCGACGAGGGCATGCGATACGCGGACTCGATCCAGCAGTCGTACTGCGGGCACGTGATGGCGTCGACCCGCGCGATGGTCGCGTGGGCCGCCGCCGACGGGGTCGCGGCCGACACCCTGGCCCGCGAGATGATGGCCGAGCACGGCTGCCAGCGCTCGATCGAGATGGCGCGCTGGACCATCGGGCTATGTCGCGATGGGTCGCGGCGACCTGAAGGGGCGCGGTCGTCGAGCTCGAACGGGCCCTGCGCCTTCGGCGAAGCGAGCCAGGAAGTCGGGCTCATCCTGCCGCCGGCCTGGGGACTGGCGGAGGTCGCCCTGCTCGCCGGTGAGCCGGACGTTGCGCTCGCTCGCTGTCAGGAGGCCCTGGACGCTGGCCCGCGCCGTCGGCGAGCGCATCCACCTGACGCCGTTCGTCGTGACGGGCGTCCGAGCCGCCATGGCGGCCGGTCGTCCGACCGAGGCGGCAGGCTGGCTCGCGGCCTGTCGCGAGCAGCTGGCCGACATCCCCGATGTCGCAGGCACCGCACTCGACCCACGCCGATGGTCTGGTGGCGCTTGCCGACGGCGCCACGGGCATCGCCCGGACGGCCCTCGACGGCTGCGATCGACGGGCTGGGACCGGCATGGCCGGACCTGGGAAGGAGCCTGGGCCCGACTCGACCTCGCCGCCTGTCACGTCCGCGCCAATCGCTTCGCCGACGCGCTGCCCCTCGCGGTCGAGGTCCGCGCGCTCGCCTCCCGGCTCGACAGCCGGGCGCTGGCCGACCGCGCGGATGACCTGGCCCGGATGGCCCGCGGGCGTGCCTCGCATCGACGATCCGTGGCGGCCATTGACCGCCCGTGAGTACGCCGTGGCGCGGCTCATCTCCGATGGGCTGACCAATGCGGAGATCGCCGACGAGCTCGGGATCGCACCCAAGACCGCGAGCTCGCACGTGGAGCACATCCTGGCCAAGCTGGGGGCGTCGCGCCGCGCCGAGATCGCTGCCTGGGCGAGCAGCGTGGAGCACAGCACGTCCGCGACCAACGGGTCCGCGACGAACGGGTCCACGACGAACGGTGCGCACACCAGCGGCGCGCACACCAGCGGCGCGCCCGCGAACGGCTCGACGGTCGCGCGGGTCCCGACCGCCACCTACCGGCGGGCTCCCGACCACTGACCCCGACGCGCCCCGCGGTCGTCTCCCGGCCGGGCTGCCACCCAGACGCAACCCAGCCTCACCGAGACGCGACGCTACAATCGTTCTGTACCAGAACGACCCTGACGCGGACCCGCGTGCCCCATCTCCGGGCCCGTCCGCCCTCCCGGAGGATCCGTCCGATGACCCAGGCCACCATCCCGGCCAACGACCGTTCCCATCGTGCCGCGAAGCGCTACATCTATGCGTGGGGCGACGGCACCGCCGAAGGCCACGGCAAGATGAAGGACCTCCTCGGGGGCAAGGGCGCCGGACTCGCCGAGATGACCCTGGCTGGCCTCCCGACCCCGCCTGGCTTCACGATCACCACCGAAGCCTGCAACGACTACTTCGACAACGGCAAGCAGCTGCCCGACGGCCTGTGGGACGACGTCCTCGACGCGATGCGCCAGGTCGAGGAGCGCTCCGGCAAGGGCTTTGGTGACGCGGCGAACCCGCTGCTGGTCTCCGTCCGCTCCGGCGCCAAGTTCTCCATGCCCGGGATGATGGACACGGTCCTCAACCTGGGCCTCAACGAGGCGACCCTGCAGGGCCTGATCGCCCTCACCGGCAACGAGCGCTTCGGCTGGGACGCGTACCGCCGGTTCATCGCGATGTTCGGCCGGATCGTCATGGAGATCCCGCCCCGCGTCGTGACCAATCCCGATGGCTCCACGGCCGAGTACAACCGCTTCGACGATGCGCTCGACGAGGTCAAGCACGCGAAACGCGCCTCGTCGGACACGGATCTCGACACCGGCGCTCTCCAGGAGGTCGTCGAGCTGTACAAGGGGATCGTCCGAGAGCAGACCGGCCGCGAGTTCCCGACCGACGTCTATGAGCAGCTGGATCTCGCGGTCAAGGCCGTGTTCGCGTCCTGGTTCGGCAAGCGGGCCAACGACTATCGGAACAGCCAGAAGATCGCCCACGATCTCGGCACGGCCGTGAACGTCGTGACCATGGTCTTCGGCAACATGGGCGACGACTCCGGCACGGGGGTCGCCTTCACCCGCAACCCGAACACCGGCGAGAAGGTTCTCTATGGCGAGTACCTGACCAACGCCCAGGGCGAGGACGTCGTCGCGGGCGTGCGGACGGCCCCCGAGATCGCCCAGCTGGCGGTCGATATGCCCGAGGTCCACGCGGAGTTCGTGCGCATCGGGCAGCAGCTCGAGAACCACTACAAGAACGTCCAGGACCTCGAGTTCACGATCGAGCGCGGCAAGCTGTACATGCTCCAGACCCGCGATGCCAAGCGGACCGCCGCGGCGGCCGTGAAGATCGCGGTGGACATGGTGGGGGAGGGCCTCATCACGGAGGCCGAGGCCGTCGCCCGGATCGAGACAGACCAGGTCGACCAGCTCCTCCGGGCCCAATTCGACCCGAAGGCGCGCACCAGCGCCGCGCGCATCGCCAAGGGCCTCAACGCCTCACCGGGTGCCGCCGTCGGACGGGCCGTCTTCAACGCCGACGTCGCCGTCGAGTGGGTCGCGCGCGGCGAGAAGGTCGTCCTCGTGCGGGTCGAGACCTCGCCGGACGACTTCCACGGCATGGCCGTCGCGGAGGGCATCCTGACCGCTCGAGGTGGGGCCACTTCGCACGCTGCCGTGGTCGCGCGCCAGATCGGCAAGCCGTGTGTCGCGGGCTGCGCCGAGCTCGTCGTGGACTACGCCACCAAGTCGGCGTCGAGCACGACATCCGGCCAGTCGTTCGCCGAGGGTGACTGGATCAGCGTCGATGGCTCCACGGGCGAGGTCTTCCTCTCCGCGCTGCCGACCGTCGAGGCCCGGTTCGAGGACCAGCCCGAGCTCCAGCAGGTGCTCCGCTGGGCCGACGGGATCCGCCGGATGCAGGTCTGGGCCAACGCCGACAAGCCCGAGGAGGCCGCCCAGGCCCTCAGCTACGGCGCCCAGGGCATCGGCCTGTGCCGGACCGAGCATATGTTCCGCGAAGGCGAGCGGCTCGAGATCGTGCGTGGCGCGATCCTCGTCGCGAACATCGCGACCCGGGCCAAGGCGAAGATCGCGGTCGGTGAGACGCTCACGGCCGACGAGGCCGAGGCGGTCGCGACATTCGACGCCGCGATGGCCAAGCTCGAGGTCCTCCAGCAGGGCGACTTCGAGGGCATCCTCGCGGCCATGACCGGACTGCCGGTCGTCATCCGCCTCATCGACCCGCCGCTCCACGAGTTCCTCCCGAACCTCGAGGAGCAGCTCGTCAAGGTCACGAGGGCCGGCGATGCCGCCACCGCCGAAGACAAGGAACTGCTTGCGACGATCCAGTCGATGCACGAGCAGAACCCGATGCTGGGCCTCCGCGGCTGCCGGCTCGGGCTGATGATCCCGGACTTCGTGAAGATCCAGACGCGGGCCATCCTCAACGCGGCCGTGGCCGTGAAGAAGGCCGGCAAGGACCCGCGTCCGGAGATCATGATCCCGCTCGTCGGGCACGTGAACGAGCTGATCGCGACCCGCGCCCTGCTCGATGCGGAGGCCGACGCGGTGATCGCCGCCGCCGGCGAGGACATCGATTTCAAGTTCGGCACGATGATCGAGATCCCGCGAGCCGTCTGGGTGGCCGACAAGATCGCCCAGCACGCCGAGTTCTTCAGCTTCGGCACGAACGACCTGACCCAGATGACCTTCGGGTACAGCCGCGACGACGCCGAGGGCGGTTTCCTCCTCAAGTACGTCGAGGAGGGCATCCTGCCGGTCAACCCGTTCCAGACGCTGGACGACGTGATCGCCGACGAGATGCAGATGGCCGTGGACCGCGGCCGTTCCACGCGTCCGGATCTCAAGGTCGGGATCTGCGGTGAGCACGGTGGCGATCCCGCGTCGATCCACAAGTGCGAGAAGGTCGGGCTGAACTACGTCTCGTGCTCGCCGTTCCGGGTCCCGGTGGCGCGGTTGGCTGCCGCCCAGGCGTCCATGGCGGGTGCCGCGGAGAACGACAAGTAGCACTCCCCGCGTAGACGTGCAAGACTGTTGCCTCAGGTCACCGGTTGGTGTCCCTGACACCGCGGACCGCGCCACGAGCTGATGCCGATCGATCCGAACGTCGCCCTCCAGGCCATGGAACGGAGCCTCGGGATGGTCCCCGGGGTCGTCGTGGTCGTCGTCCTTCTCGGTGGTCCGACGGTCCTCTGGCTCCTCTATCGATTTGTGGTCCAGCCGCGCGCCGGTCGGTACGAGAGTGGCAGCCAGGAGCTCCTATGGGTCTGCTCCGATTGCCGCTCGGTCAACGAGGCACGGCACTCACGCTGCTACGGTTGCGGCCTTTCGCGTGACGCCATCACGGGCGCCCTCCAGGTCTTCGACGGCGACGGGCTCGTGACGCTCGAGGGCGAGGACGACTGGGACGACGCGCCGCTCGACGACGACGACGGCTGGTTCGAGACGCCCGGGATCCCGGACTTCGTGCCCGCGACCGCGCTCGGGGATCGGCCGACACTCCCGGCCCCGGAACCGCCGGGACCGCCGCCCGTGGTGCCCACCAAGCCGCGCCGGCTGGTGGCCGTCGGTCCGGGCCGCACCCGCGCCGCGCCGTCCATGAGCCCCATCCCGTCCGCGACCCCGAGCGATGTCCCGCCCGCCGACGCACCGCCGACGCCGTCGCCGAGCCCCGCACCCAGCATGCCGTCGAGCGCACGTGCTCCCCGCCGGCGGCCACAGGTCGCCGCAGGCTCGGCTCGCCCCTCGTCGGCCGACACGACGGCCGATCCGCCCGCAGGAGCGTGACCAGCCGGGTCCGACGGCTCTTCCTCGACGTCACGCCCCTGCGGCTGGATCGGGACTACCGCTGGCTCTGGTCGGGCCAGGTCGTGTCGGGCATGGGCACCCAGATCACCCGGCTCGCCCTGCCGTACCAGGTCTACACGCTGACCGGATCGACATTGTCGATCGCGGCGCTCATCTTCTGCCAGCTCGTCCCCATCCTGATCTTCGCCCTGGGCGCCGGGACCCTCGTCGACGCCCTCGATCGGCGACGGGTCCTCCTCGTTACCCAGACGGGCCTGGCGGCGTGCAGCCTTGCCCTGGTGCTGCTCGCGGCCTCGGGCACGCCACCGCTGTGGGCGATCTTCGCGGTCGCCTTCGTCTCCGCCGGGCTGTCGTCGGTGGACCAGCCGGCCCGCGCGTCGTCCATCCCGCGCCTGGTCCCCGCGATCCGCCTGCCCTCGGCGATCGCCCTCAATCAGCTCAACTTCCAGGCGGCCTCCATCGTGGGGCCGGCCCTGGGCGGCATCCTCATCGCGACCGTCGGGCTGACGGGCGCCTACGCGGTCGACTTCGTGAGCTTCCTCGCCGCGATCGTGGCCGTATGGGTCATCGCGCCGCTCCCGCCCCTGGGGGCCGTGCAGCGACCGGGGATCACCGCCATCCGCGAGGGCCTGCGGTTCGTGCGCATCCGCCCGCCGATCATGGGCAGCTTCCTCATCGACCTCATCGCGATGGTCTTCGCGATGCCGACCGCGCTGTTCCCGGTCCTCGCGCTGGACGTCTTCCAGGTCGGTCCGGCCGGGCTCGGGCTGATGGCGGCCGCGCCCGCCTTCGGTGCGTTCTTCGGCGCGCTGTTCTCGGGCTGGGTCTCGAACGTCGTCCGCGTCGGCCGCGCGGTCGTGCTGTCCGTCATCGGCTGGGGCGTCGCGATCACTGGTTTCGGGATCACGACGTTCCTCGTGGGACCGTGGGCCTTCCCGCTGGCGCTCCTCCTGCTCGCACTGGCCGGGGCCGCGGACATGCTCTCGGCCATCTTCCGGGCCACGATCGTCCAGCTCGGCACGCCGGACCGCCTGCGCGGCCGAGTCACGTCCATCCATGTCCTCGTCGTCACCGCGGGGCCGCGAGTCGGGGACATCGAGTCGGCGCTGCTCGCGGCGATCATCGGGCCTGGGGCGACGGTCATCGTCGGCGGGCTCCTGTGCCTCGCGGGGGTGGCGGCGATGGGCCGCTGGCTGCCCCAGCTCGGACGGCACGTCCTCGAGCGTCCGCGACCCGCCGAGGCGGATCTCCAGGCGTCCCCGACGGCTGGCTAGACTGGTTGCATGACCGACCCGGGCCGCCCGCGCCATCGCGTCGTCATCGTCGGCGGCGGTTTCGGTGGCCTGTATGCCGCCAAGCAGCTCGGCGTGGACCCCGAGATCGCGCTCACCCTCGTGGACCGGCGCAACTTCCACCTCTTCCAGCCGATGCTCTACCAGGTCGCGACCGGGGCCCTTTCGCCCGGCGACATCGCCCAGCCGCTGCGCTCCATCCTGCGCAGGCAACGCAACACGACGGTGATCCTTGGTGAGGCGGTCGGCCTGGACCCGGACCGTCGCGAGGTCCTCCTCTCCGACGGCGGCCCGATCGGCTACGACACCCTCATCGTCGCGACGGGTGCCCACCACACGTACTTCGGGCACGACGAATGGGCTCGCCTCGCGCCGGGCCTCAAGACCCTGGAGGACGCGACCGAGATCCGCCGCCGCATCCTCATCGCGTTCGAGGCCGCGGAACGGGAAGCCGATCCGGACCGGCGGCGCGAGTGGATGACGTTCGTGCTCGTCGGTGGCGGCCCGACGGGAGTGGAGCTGGCGGGTTCGCTCGGCGAGATCGCGCGCGACACCCTCCGGCGCGACTTTCGGGCGATCGACCCGCGCGAGGCCCGGATCATCCTGGTCGAGGCCATGGATCGCCTGCTGTCGACGTATCCAGCCCGTCAGTCGGCCTCGGCCAAGCGCCAGCTGGAGCGGCTCGGCGTGGAGATCCGGCTGGGCACGCGCGTGATCGAGATCGACGACCGACAGGTGACCGTCGTCGTCGCGGCGGGGAGCGGCGCGGATGCCGCCACGCACACGGAGGTGATCCCGACCCGGACCGTACTCTGGGGCGCTGGCGTCATCGCTTCGTCGTTCACGCACCGCGTGGCGGAAGCGACCGGCGCGGCGACGGACCGAAGCGGACGGATGCTCGTGGAGCCGGACCTGACCGTGCCCGGGCACCCGGAGATCTTCGTCATCGGGGACGCGGCCGTGGAGCCCTGGAAGCCGGACCAGCCGACGCCGGGTGTCGCCCAGGGCGCGATGCAGGGCGGGACGCATGCGGCCCGGACGATCCGCCGCCGCGTGCTCCAGCGCCCCACGGAGGCGTTCCGCTACCGGAACAAGGGGGACGTCGCGGTGATCGGGCGCTCGGCGGGCGTGACGAACATCCCGTGGATGGGCCCGCTGGGGCGCCAGAGTGGGCTGCCGGCGTGGCTGCTCTGGCTGGGCATCCACATCTTCTACCTGATCGGGTTCGCGAACCGGATCATCGTCCTGACCCGCTGGGCGTACAGCTTCCTGACCCACGGCCGCGGGACGCGCCTCATCACCGGTGGCCCACTGCTCCCGATGATCGAGGAGCCCGAGCCGCCGGTCATCGAGGCGTTCCAGGACCCGTTGACTCGCGCGGACCAGGATGGGTGACGGCACAGGATGCCGGCGCGTGGCGGTCGACCATCGGTCGTGCATCACGTGACCGAACAGGAGGGCGAACGACCGGGCCGGGGCTCCCGTTCGTCGGGATGAGCACAGGGTGCACGGACCAGCGATCAAGTGACCCTGATCCGCCGCTCGTTATTCGGTCGGGGCATCTGGTGCCCGGTGAGTGGGCACGGACCGGGGAGCCGGCACGGACCCGTGGCGCCCGACCCTCAGCTCGCGCGGCCCGCAGCCGGCAGCGTGATCCGGAACGTCGTCCCGTCCGGGCCCGTCGCGGCGACCTCGATCGTCCCGCCATCGGCGACCAGCAGCTCGCGCGCGATGGTCAGCCCCAGGCCGTGACCTGACGGCCGGTCCGGGCCGGGCCCGCTCGTCCGCGCGCGGTCGGCCCGATAGAAGCGCTCGAACACGTGCGCCACGTCCTCCGCCGCGATCCCAGGCCCCATGTCCGTGACCTCGATCTCGATCCGCGGGCCATCAGCCCGCGCCGACACCGTGACCACCCCATCGGCCGGGCTGTGACTCACCGCGTTCCCGACCACGTTCTGGAGCGCCCGCGCGACATGCCCGGCATCGGCCCATGCGATGAGCCGCTCGGGGACATCGCGCCCCAGACGCACGCCGCGATCCCGGGCCAACCCGTCGAGCGCCAGCAGCGTCTCGGCGACGGCCGCGCCCACATCGACCGGCTGCGGTCGAGCCTGGAGCGGTGCCGCCTCGGCGCTCGCAAGGTCCCCCAGCTCGGCGACGAGGCCCGCGAGCGAGGCGGCGGCCGAGCGGGCGGCCTCGAGATTTGCCGGATCGGTCGGGACGACGCCATCGATCATCGCCTGGAGCTGGCTCTCGAGCACGGTCGCCGGGGTCGCGAGGTCGTGGGCGACATCACTCGCGGCACGCCGTCGGAGCATCTCGGAGCGCTCGAGTCGATCCGCCATGGCGTTGAACGCGGCGGCCAGTTCGGCCGATTCGAGGTCGTCGCCCCCGGTCGCGCGGGCATCCGTCTCGCCCGCCTCGAGCCGCCGCGCGGCCGCGGCCACGTCCCGGAGCGGCCGGGTCAGCCGACCGGCCAGGGCGGTCGAGACGAGCACGATGCCGATGAGGCTCGCGATACCGGCCACGATCAGGGTCAGGTTGAACAACGGCAGGAAGCCGCGGTCCGTGCCGGAACCGGGGAGCGTCGCCTGAAGCGTCGCGACGGTGGCCCCATCGACCACGATCGGTGCGAGGTAGGTGGCGACATCCCGCTCCGGTGTGTTCCCGAACGCCGCCAGGATCGTGTCGTCGGTGGCCACCACCTTGACTTCGCCACCAAGGTTCAGGGCCAGGCGACGGACGATGGCGTTGACCCTGGCCGGGCGGTCGTATCGATCGGCCAGCGTCACCGCGGCGTCGTCCAGTCGCTGCTCCTGCTGCGCCGTGACGACGGACTGGAACCCCTGGCTGACCACGCGATTGACGACGACGCCGACCACCAGCAGCACGGCCAGGACCGCGATGCCCATGACCAGGCCGAGGCGCCAGGCGAGCGGCCGTCGAGTCACGGGGCCGTCACGAGGGTCCCGAAGCGGTCACGAGACCGTCTCGGCGTCACGCACGGCGATGAGCCGGTACCCGGTCTGCGGGATCGTCTCGATGAGCCACGGATCGACCGGGTCGTCCCCGACCTTGCGACGGAGATTCGCGACATGGACGTCGACCACGCGATCGACGACTTCGTCCGGACGCCGCGTCACGACATCGAGCAGCTGGTCGCGGCTGAGCACCGCGCCGGGTTGGCGGGCGAGCGCGAGGAGCAGGCCGGCCTCTCCCGGAGTCAGTCGGCCCGTCAGTCCCGCGGCTGCCGCGTCGTCGGGCGTCGCGCGCAGGGTGAATCGCCGGGTCGCGGGTTCCAGCACGAGGCGGCCACCGGCGAGCGAGAGGATCGCGGGCGCATCGATCGCCGCGTCCGGCGCAGCCGGGCGGGTGCGCCGGAGGATCGCCGCGACCCTGGCCGTCAGTTCGTGGGGGTTGTACGGCTTGGCGAGGTAGTCATCCGCGCCGAGACGCAGGCCCGTGATCCGCTCCGCGTCGCTGCGCTTGGCCGACGTGATGAGGACCGGGGTCTCGCCGCGGTCGCGGATGGCCTCCAGCACGGCTTCGCCGGTGAGCCCCGGGAGCATGAGGTCGAGGACGACGAGGTCGATGGGCTCGGCGTCCGGGCCACCCGGATCGAAGGCGGCGATCGCCTGGCGTCCGTCGGTCACCACGGTGACGACATAGCCCTCGCGTTCCAGGTACAGGCGGACGAGCTCGCCGAGGCGTGGTTCATCCTCGACCACGAGGATCCGGGCTCGACGCGGGGCGACCATGGCCCGCATCGTATCCGGGCGCCGGTCAAGGACGTGTGAAGACCGTGATGGCCCGTCGGTCCGCGAGCGGTGCTCGATGTCACGATTCTTCGTCGGTTCTTGACGGGTCGACGCGATGGTTGGGACCGATGGGCGACCGGATGGGCCGCTCCGAACCGCTCGAGGGGAACGATCGATGTCCACACGTCGTCTGGCCGGTTCGGCCGTCGCGCTCGTCGCCGCCGCCCTGATCGGCGGCACGCTCATCAATGCCGTGGCGGCTGCACCGATGGAGGCCGTCCGCCGCGCCGAGGTCGTCGCCCCGGCCGAGCCGAGCCCCGGGTCGTCGGGTGCCCCCGCGCGGGCCGCCGGCGAGCCCGGGCCGTACTGCCTCGCGTACCGGGCCGCGCTGGCGAAGAACCTCTCGGTCAGCGAGGACGAGCTCGTCGCGGCGTCGAAGGCGGCCATCGGCACGGCTGTGGATCAGGCCGTCGCGGACGGGTCGCTCACCAAGGCGGCCGCCGACCGTCTCAAGGCGAGGGTCGCGGCGTCCGAGGCCGATGGCTGCGGGATCCTCTCGGGCCGTGGTGGCAAGGTCGCGGCCAAGGCGCTGGCCGTGGCCAAGGACGGCCTGGCGGCCGCCGCCGAGGCCATGGACATGACCGTTCGGGAGGTGCGTGTCGAGCTGCGCGCCGGCAAGTCGCTCAAGGACGTCGCGACCGCGGCGAACGTGCCGTACGAGACGGTCAGCGCGGCCGTCATGGCGTCCGTCAAGCAGGACGTCGACGCGGCGGTGGCGGCGGGCACGATCAAGCAGGCGCGGGCCGACCGGATCCTGGCTCGCCTGGAGCAGCGACTCGCGGACGGTTGGGTGCCGAAGGCGCGGTAACCGTAGGGTCGTTGGGCGGGGTGGGGCCGTGGGCGGACCGCCCTGCCGGGCCGGGCCGGGCCGGTGGTGTGGCGGCACCGTTCCTGGGCCCCGACGTGCCGCGGGGCGGCGCTACGGACGAACGAACGACCGTCTGAGCCCCGCCCAGGCCGGTTCCGTGGGCCGGCGAGCCGCCGGACGGCACCACGGACGAACGAAAGCCCCCTCGCCGTCGTTCGTTCGTCGGTACGACCGCCCGACGGCACACGAGATCAGAAGACCGGCCTACAGTCGCCGATCGTGCACCAGATGTTCGAACGGGCCGACGAGCGTCCATGACCGCACCCTTGTTGGCCAGCCGACGCAGCAGATGCACGATTCGACGCCCGATCGAACCGATCCGAGGTCTGACCAGGCCCCGGATGGTCGGTTGGTGCATCCGGTGCGCGAGGCGCGATCGGACGCCGGCCCGGCCGGCCGCTCCGCCCGGCGGCACAACCGCGGAACCGGCGGCGTCCGGCGAGGTCGGCCGTCATCGGCCGCCGTGCCCGATCCTCAGTCGAAGGTGATCACCTGGCGGGTATACGCGCCTCGCCGCATCGCATCGAACGCGTCCTCGATGTCGTCGAGCCCGATCCGGCGGTCGATCAGTCGATCGACCGGCAGCCGGCCATCGATCGACCACGCGGCATATCGCGGGAAGTCGATCGCGGGCTCCGCGAACCCGTAGTTGGAGCCCAGGATCCGGCGCGAGCCGTCGACGAACGGATAGACATCGAACGCGGCGCGCGCCCCCAGCGGGGTCATCCCGACGAGCACGGCCGTGCCGCCGACCGGAAGCGCCGCGATCGCGAGCTCTGCGGTCGAGACCCGACCGATCGCCTCGAAGACGAAGTCCGGGCCGCCATCGGTCAGGTCCCGCAGGGCCTCGATCGTGGCGGCGTCGTCGTCCCCCGCGAGCAGGCCATCGGTCGCGCCGACCGCGCGCGCGGCGTCCAGCTTGTCCGGCACGCGGTCGATGGCGACGATCCGCGAGGCCCCGGCCACGACCGCGCCCATGACGCACGACAGCCCGACGCCGCCGAGACCGATGACCGCCACCGACGCGCCGGCCGGCACGGCGGCCGTCTTGAGAACCGCCCCGACACCGGTGGTCACGCAGCACCCGATGAGGGCCGCCGACGGCCGGATCGGTGTCGTCGGGGAGGGGGATCGCCGCGGCTGCTGGCACGACCGAGGCCTCGGCCATCGTCCCGATCGCGCAGTACGAGCGGACCGGTTCCGTGGCGCCACCACGGTCCGTGGCACCCTCGCCCTCGCCCGCCGCCAGCGTCCGGAACGGCAGCGTCCCATCCAGTAGCGCGTGCCGGTACGACGGGGAGTCGGGGCAGGCCCAGATGTGGCCGCGCCGGCACGAGCGGCACACCCCGCACGGGATCAGCCACGACAACGCGACGAGTTGGCCGACACGGGGCGTGGTCACGCCCGGACCGACGGCCTCGACGATGCCGGCGCCCTCGTGGCCCATGACGATCGGGGTCGGGCGCTCCCACTCTCCGTCGCGGACGTGGAGGTCGGAGTGGCACACGCCCGAGGCGAGCATCCGGACCCGGACCTCGCCGGCACGCGGTTCGATCAGGTCGAGTTCCCGGACGACGGCCGCCTCGCCCGTCGATTCGAGGACCGCGGCACGGACCGTGGTGGTCGTCACGGGCGGCGTCCCGGCGCGACCCGGCTGGTCGGTGCGCTCACCCCACAAGACCCCGCCGACGATCCACGGGACGGAGTGGCAGGTACGGGACGTAGTCGGGCCACCACATGGCGGCATCGATGGCGGCCTCCACGTCGTCCAGCCCGCCGGCTTCCCGGGCGACCGCCACCGCCACCCGCCGCGACACACCGCGCAGGTCATTGACCGACGGGTACAGCGCCCCCGCGGCCAGCCGCTCGTCGCCGACACTCGCCGCAAGGACTCGCGCGGCGAGCAGGAACATCCGATCGGTCACGGTCCGCGCCTCGGCCACGATCGCACCGAGCCCCACACCCGGGAAGATGAACACGTTGTTGGCCTGGCCCACCTCGTGGCGGACCCCGTCCAGCGTGACCGCCTCGAACGGCGACCCGGTCGCGATCAGGGCCCGCCCGCCGGTCCACGCCAGGACGTCGGCCGGGGTGGCCTCGGCCTGCGAGGTCGGGTTGGAGAGCGGCATGATCAGCGGCCGGTCCGCTGGGCCGACCCGCTCGTCCATGGCCGCGATGACCTCCTGGGTGAACGTGCCCGCCACCCCGGTCGTGCCCACGAGGATCGTCGGCCGGTGCCGGGCGATCGTCTCGAGCAGGCTCGGCGTCGGGCCGTCCACGGCCGGCATCGCCAGCGCGACCTTCGTGGGATCGAGATCGGCGCGGCCCGCATGGACGAGCCCGAGCGTATCGACCAGGGCGATCGCCTCGCGGACATGCGCCTCCGAGAGTCCCGCATCGAGCATCGCGAGCCGCAGCAGTCGAGCGATCCCGATCCCCGCCCCGCCGGCCCCGACCAGGACGATCCGGGCGTCGGCCAGCGTCCGGCCGGTGGCGCGGAGCCCGCCCAGCACGCCCGCGACGACGACCGCGGCCGTGCCCTGGATGTCGTCGTTGAACGACGGCAATCGATGCTGATATCGATCGAGCAGACGAAGGGCGTTCTGCTGCTTGAAGTCCTCGAATTGGACGAGGGCGCCCGGCCACACCTCCTCCACGCCGGCGATGAACGCCTCCACGAGCGCGTCGTAGGCCGCGCCGCGCAACCGGGGCGCTCGATGGCCGAGGTACAGCGGGTCATCGAGCAGCCACGGGTTGTCGGTGCCGACATCGAGCGAGACGGGCAACGTGAGCGCCGGATGGATGCCGCAGGCCGCCGTGTACAGGGCGAGCTTGCCGATCGGGATGGCCATGCCGCCCGCGCCCTGGTCGCCCAGGCCCAGGATCCGCTCGTTGTCGGTCACGACGATCAGGCGGACGTCCTCGAACGGGCCCTGACGAAGGATCTCCGGGACGCGGTCGACGTCATCGGGGGTGATCCACGTGCCGCGCGTGCGCCGCAGGATGTGGCTGAACTCCTGGCACGCGCGCCCGACCGTCGGCGTGTAGACGATCGGCAGGAATTCCTCGAGGTGCTCCGCGAGCAGTCGATAGAACAGCGTCGCGTTGCGATCCTGGAGCGCGGCGAGCCCGATATACCGTTCCAGGTCGTCGTGCTTGATCCGCAGGTGCTCGAGTTCGAGGGCGATCTGCTCCTCGATCGTCAGGACGCGGTCCGGGAGCAGCCCGCGCAGGTGGAAGGCGTCGCGCTCGTCGGTCGGGAAGGCGAGGTCCTTGGTCAGCAGGCGGCTCCCGAGCAGGGCCGGACCGGTGACGCCGATGCGGGCCGGGCCGCCGGCGGCGATCGCGTCGAACGGAGCGGGCAAAGGTCGCACCGCATCAGTATCGTTCCGCCATGGACCCGATGCCGCCTGGTTTCCGCTGGCCCGATGGGATCCGCGCCGCGGCCATGTTCACCTTCGACGTCGATGCCGAGGCGGTCATGCTGACCGACCATCCGGAGACGGCCGACTACCTCGACGTGATGGCGCACCAGCGCTACGGGCCACAGGTCGCCGTGCCGCGGCTGCTGCGGATGCTGGATCGAGTGGGGCTGCGGACCACGTTCTTCGTGCCGGGGTGGGTCGCCGAGACCTGGCCCGACGTCGCGCGGTCCATCCGGGATGCCGGTCACGAGATCGGGCATCACGGGTATCTCCACGAGTCCGTCCGTGGGGCAGACGAGGCCACGGAGGAGGGCTACCTGCTGCGCGGGCTCGAGGCGCTCGATGCCGTACTCGGGATCAGGCCGATCGGCTATCGACCGCCGTCGTGCGACATCAACTACCGGACGCCCGACCTGCTGGCGCGCCACGGCTTCGTCTATGACTCCGGGTTGATGGATTCGGATCATCCGTATCGGCACGCTTCGGGGGTCGTGGAACTGCCGATGCACTGGTCGCTCGACGACTGGAATCGCTACAACTACGTGCCGGGGTACGCGGCGTCGCCGATCCTGCGGCCGAGCGTCGCCGTGGATGCCTGGGCCGAGGAGCTCGAGGCGATCGTCGAGGTGGGTGGGCTGTTCGACCTCACGATGCACCCGTTCATCTCCGGGCGACCGGCGCGGGCTCGGGCGCTCGAGGGGCTGATCCGGCAGGCCCAGGCGATGGACGGCGTGTGGGTCGCCGCCGGCGACGAGATCGCGGCCTGGGTCGCCGGGCTGGATCTGCCGCCGGTCGTGCACGTGCCGCCGTCGTTCCCGGGGCGGGGCTGAGCGCGCCGCGCCGAAATCAATGTCACCGCTTGATGACATTCGGCCGCATCACCCCGGTGATGAGTAGGCACGCGATCGCCGGCGCGGCGCGATCGCCGGCGGCACGCGACGCCCGACGCGATGCGGCCGAACGTCATCACTGCGCGCGGTCGCCGGCGCGGTGCACCGCCCCCCGACGTGATGCGGCCGAACGTCATCACCTCGCGCATTCGCCGGCGCTGCGCGGCGTGGCGCCGCGGCCACTCCGTGACGGAACGGTGACACCCGTGGTGTAGCGTCTGGAGACGCGCCGCGCGGTCGGGGTTCGACCGCGTGGCTGGGAGCGCGCTATTCCTGGTGTCGCGCCGGCACCTGGGAACCCCCCACCTCAGGTGCCGGCCGCGACCACGCGCAACACGCCGACCATCCCGTAGGCCTCATGGCCCGGCAGATGGCAGATGAATCGGTACTCCCCGGGCTGCCGGAACGTGACGGTCGTGGTCACCGTCGCCCCGGCCGGGATCGAGACTTCGGTCGGGGTGGCCCCGTGATGGGCCTCGGTGCCCGTCCGATGCCGCGCATGGAATGCCTCGTCCCCGACCAGCCATTCGTGATCGATCGGGTCGTCGTTGCGGAGCACGACCGTGATCGGCTCCCCGGCCGTGGCGGTCACCACGGCCGGACCGAACGACGAGTAGTGGATCGCGATCTCGGCCCGGGCCTCGCCGGCGGAACCCGGGCCGACCGACCAGGCGGCCGCGATCCCGGCCAGGCCCATCGACAGGGCGACGCCGGCGACGAGCGCAGCGCGCCCCGGCCGTCGGGCCGCCCGCCCGCCAGACGGCGCGGTCATGCCGGACGCATGCCGCCGTTGTCCGGCCGATGCCGGAGCAGCAGCACGATCCCACCGACTCCGATGATCACGAACGCCATCCCGACCGCCCAGCGGACCGTCGCGATGACCGTCGGATCGACGGCACCAGGCAGGTCGAGACCGGCCGCGACCCGCGACGGGGCACCGGCACCGGAGGCATCGATGGCGAGGTCGAAGCCCAACTGCGGCGCCTCGGCATCGATGGCGATCTTCGAGAGCCAGGCGTCCGCCGGCACCCACTCCATCCCGCGGTCGGACCGCAGGTCGGCGAGGAGGCCGTCGCTGGCCGAGGCGCTGTGGTCGAGCGTCAGGCCGTTGAAGCCATCGGGCACGGGCAGCAGGGCAGGGGCGTGGTCGGTGAGGAGGTAGACATCGGCCTCGACGCGCTCCGCGCCGGTCTTGCCGAGGGCCAGGATCCGCAGCGGGACCCAGGGATTCTCGGTCGGGATGGTGATGTGGACCGGCGTCCCGTCGCCGACCTGCTGGCCTCGGGCGGCCGCCGCGTCGCCATCGAACGCGGCCGCGAGGAAGATCGGGCTGCGGCTGGCGTAGAAATCGAGGACCTCGGGCGCGTCGGGCGGGAGACGGAAGCCGTGGTCCGTGGCCCACTGGCCGACCTGGTCCGCACCGCCACGGAGGACCGTGATGTCCAGGGCATCGATGGTGACTTCCATCAGGACCTCGGCCGAGTCGCGTGCGGAGCCGGCCGCGGCCGGTGCGGCGAGCTCGAACAGCGGCTGCGGGTCCGTTTCGAGCCGGAGGCGCTGAAGCGTCCAGTCGCCGCCCTTCACGACGCTCGACGGGATCCCGGGGAGTGGCGTCAGGCTGCCGAACGCGCCGCCACCGCCCGCGAACTCGAACGCCGTGACGTAGTGCTCCTCCCCGTCGTGATAGCCCGCGAACGTCGTCGTCCGCAGGAGATTGACCGCGCCATTGGGGCCGATGAGCCCGCCGCAGGCGAGCGTCGGGGCCGCGCTGATGGCGACCAGGAGGAGGCCGGCGAGGATCCCGAGGGTCCGTCGGCTGGTTCGGTCGATCGATCGCATGTCGATCCTCCGGTTGGTTGGCCGACCCAGGGCTGAGCCGGTCCGTTGCCGCCCCAGACTCGCGGGAGTGGCCTGTGGTTCCGGGAACCAAACGGGCGGTTTCGGCGTCGCTCGGCGCCCTCGGCGCGCGGCCTGGCCCAGGTCACCGCCCGCCGCGCACCAGATGCTCGAACCAACGAACGGAGGGCGTCCCATTGGGCTTCCTTCGCTGGGTCGTGCATCACATGCACCGCGTGACGAAGGAAGGCGCGATTCGACGGCCTTGCTCGCCCGTTCGTGCACGCGGTGCACGACCGGCCGGGGCCGCGCGCGGCGCCGCACGCCGTGCACGATCGGCCGGGGCCGAGCGTGGGGCCGAGCGCGGGGCCGCCTCTCGAACATATGCGGCCGAACGTCATCGCCTGCGGATGTTCGTTTCGCCCCGGCCGCCCAGGTCCCGGTGCGCACTAGCACCATCTCGGCATGGCAGGGATCGGCCGACCCGGGCACACTGCCCGCCATGCACATCCGGACGTCCGCGGTCGTTGCCGCCCTCTCGCTGCTCCTTGTCGTGGCCGCCACCCCTCAAGGCGCCGCCAAGGTCGCCGCGGCCGACTTCCCGGCCAAGGATTCCAGGTACCACAACTATGCCGAGATGGTCGCGGCCATCGACAAGGCCGTCGCCGACCACCCGTCGATCGTCAAGAAGTTCTCGATCGGCAAGAGCTACCAGGGCCGCCAGATCTGGGCCGCGAAGATCTCGGACCACGTCGACGTCGACGAGAACGAGCCCGAGGTCCTCTTCGATGGCCTGCACCATGCCCGCGAACACCTGACCGTGGAGCAGTCGCTGGCCGTCATGGACTGGCTGGTCGACGGCTACGGCTCCGATCCGCGCATCACCCGCATCGTCGACCTGCGCGAGATCTACATCATCTTCATGGTCAATCCCGACGGCGGCGAGTACGACCTCACCGGCAGTCCGTATCGGGCGTGGCGCAAGAACCGCCAGCCCAACAGCGGCACCACCGCGGTCGGCACCGACCTCAATCGCAACTACGGCTACCACTGGGCGTGCTGCGGCGGCTCATCGAGCTCGAAGTCATCCAACACCTACCACGGCTCCAAGGCCTTCTCCGCCCCGGAGTCGAAGGCGCTGGCCGCGTTCATCGATAGCCGCGTCGTCGCCGGTCGTCAGCAGATCAAGGCGGCCATCACGTTCCACACCGCTGGCGAGCAGATCCTGTGGCCGTACGGCTACACGAAGACCGACATCCCCAAGGACATGACCAAGGACGACCATGCTGCGCTCGTGGCGATCGGCAAGGCCATGGCCAAGACCAATGGCTACACGCCGATGCAATCGAGCAGCCTGTACATCACCGATGGCGACGAGATCGACTGGGCGTACGGCGTGTACCGGATCTTCATGTACACGTTCGAGCTCTATCCCAGCCACAGCCAGGTGAGCAGCAACGCCCGGTTCTACCCGGCGGACGAGCTCATCGGGCGCGAGACGACCCGGAACAAGGCCGCGGTCCTGTACCTGCTGGAACGCGCCGGCTGCCGGTACGAGATCCTGGGCAAGGCACGGACCCACTGCGGGCCGCTGTTCGACGACTTCGAGGTCGCGACGGGCTGGATGGTCAACCGGTTCGGGACCGATACCGCCACCGCAGGCACGTGGCAGCGGTCGGATCCGTCGAGCGACGTCCAAGCAGCTCGGGACGACCACATCGGGCTCGAAGGCGGTCGTGACGGGCGCCGCGGCCGGGACCACCGCGAGCTCGTACGACCTCGATGGCGGGATCACGACCTATTCGTCGCCGCTCGTCCAGCTGCCGAGCGGGGACGTCGGCGACCTCACGTTCCGCTACTACTTCAGCCACGGGACGAATGCCACGTCCGAGGACTCGTTCCGGGCCTACGTGCAGCGCGAGGACGGGACGCGGACCCAGGTCAAGCAGGAATGGGGCGGCTCCGATTCCGACGCCCCGACCTGGTCCACGGTGACCGTGCCGCTCGACGATTGGGCAGGGGAGAAGGTCCGGATCGTGTTCGCCGCGGCCGATCTCGGGACACCGAGCCTGGTCGAGGCGGGCGTCGACGACGTGCGGATCACGAGGCCGTAACGAGGGGGAGTCGGGCACGGAACGTCGTACCGGCACTCCCCGTCGAGGCCACGTCCAGCGTCCCGCCGTGGGCCTCCATCAACGACCGGGCGATGGCCAGTCCCAGCCCGGACCCGCCGGAACCGGCCGTCTTCACGAATTGATCGAACACGTGCGGCAGCACCGCCGGATCGATGCCCGGACCGGTATCCGCGACCCGGAGTTCCAGCCACGGATCTGCGACCACCGCGCTGACCGTCACCGATCCACCGGCCGGTGTGTGGCGGATCGCATTGGCCACGAGATTGGCGAGGACCTCGCGCACCCGGACCGGGTCCACGTCCAGGATCGGCAGGTCGTCCGGGACGTCGGCCCGCACGGTCACCTCGGCCGTGGCCGCCGCGCCCGAGAACGACCGCACGACCTCATCGACCAGCACGTCCGGATCGACCGGTTCGCGATGCAGCGGCAGCGTCCCGGCCTCGGACAGCACCATCGTCCGCAGGTCCTCGATCAGCCGCTCCATGACCCGGGTCTCCTCGAGGATCGCGGTCAGATGCGGTTCATCGGTCGGGTGCACGCCATCGATCATCGCTTCGAGATTCCCGGCGATCACCGCGAGTGGCGTCCGCAATTCGTGGCTCACGTCCGCGAGGAGCAATCGACGCTGGCGCTCATCGACATCGAGCCGCTCGACCATCGTGTCGAAGCCGCGGGTCAGCTCGCGGACCGAACGAAGGCCACGTTCCGGGGTACCGACGCGGACCGAGTAGTCCCCGGCTTCGACCCGCCGCGTCGCCTCGACGAGCCGGTCAAGCGTTCGACCACTGCGTCGCAGCCCTCGCGCCAGTCCGATGAGCGCGCCGATGACGAGGAGGAACGCGATGCCCCCGATCACGAGCCCCAGGCGGGAGAAGATCGTCACGGCCGCCACGACCATCGCCACCGCGACGAGCAGGAAGACGATCCCGAACAGGCAGCCGAAGCCGCGCCTGGGACCGTTGCCCGGACCCCATGGGCCGCCTCGCCACTCCCCGGACGCCCGCCGCGCCTCCCAGTGGCCCCGATGACGAGCCCAGCGGTCGCGATCCCCGCCGTCGGCCGAGGTCACGAGGCGTCGTCCGGCCGGTCGTCCGCGAGTCGATAGCCGACCCCGTAGACGGTCAGCACGTATCGAGGTCGACGCGGATCCGGTTCGACCTTGCGGCGCAGGTTCTTGACGTGCGAATTGATGGCGCGCTCGTACGATTCGAACGCGACCCCGTGCAGCGCATCCAGCAGTTGGGCCCGCGTGAAGATGCGCCCCGGCTGGCGGGCCAGGGTCGCCAGCAGCGTGAATTCCGTCGGCGTCAGCTCCACGGCCCGACCGGCCACCTCGGTCCGCATCCGTGGGACGTCGAGCGTGAGGTCCCCGGCCCGGATCAGGTCACCCGGCGCCGTGACCGACCGCTCCGACCGGCGGAGCACCGCCCGAACCCGAGCCACGAGCTCGCGTGGCGAGAACGGCTTGGTGAGGTAGTCGTCGGCCCCGAGTTCGAGGCCGAGCAGCTTGTCGATCTCGTCGTCGCGGGCCGTCAGCATCACGATCGGCAGGTTCGTGGTCGCCGGGTCCTCGCGGAGACGACGGGTGACGTCGAGGCCATCGAGTCCCGGCAGCCCGAGGTCCAGCACGACCAGGTCCGGCCGCCGCTGGTGGACGGTCGTGAGAGCGGCCGGCCCGTCGGCGGCGGTCAGCACCGCGAAGCCCGCGTGTTCCAGGTAATCCCGGGCGAGGGCCGCGATCCGTGGTTCGTCATCGACGATGAGGATGGTCTTCATGTCCTTGCGTCGCATCGTGGCGGAAATCAATGCCCGGCGCTGATGACATTCGGCCGCATCGCGCCGAGCGGCCCGGCGCCGGATGGGCGTCGGGCCGGACTCGGCGCGGGGCTCAGGCTCCGCGGGTGGTGACGTTCAGCCGCATCAGGCCCGTGGGCCGGTCGCGGTGTCATCGGTCGTCGAGCTCGTCGGCGTCGAGCTCGTCGGCGTCGAGCCCGTGGCGGCGTCGCCGTGGGCGGTTCGATGCCAGTCGTCGAACGTCTGGTGGGCGCGGGCCTCCCACGGGCGTGATCCGCCCTGATGGTCGTGGCTAGTCCAGCGACCGGGCCGCCGACCCCAGCCGCCGGGACCGCCCCAGCCGCGCCGGCCGCCACCGAAGGCGAACCGGATCAGCCCGAACAGCAGGAAGAGGAAGAACAGGGCGCCCAGGAACCCGAAGAACCCGAACCCGTGCCAGCCCCAACCCCAGCCGACGCCGTAGGCCGGGACGACGACCGGTGCGACGACGGCGCCGCTTGCCCCGGCTTGGACGACCGTGACGTTGGCGGCAAGACCGGCCTGGTAGGCCGTGGTGGCGATGAATTCACCCCCGATCGCGATGACCGCGATGACGAAGATGGCGATGACGGCGCGACGCATGTCGTGTGACTCCCGTGATGTGCTCGTGGCGACGACCCGTCGTGGGTCGCCGTCCATGCCATCGATCCTCGTCCTCGAATGTGGAGCAGGCATGGAGGCGCGCTGGAGGCCTGACGGAGGAGGGCCCAGGGTCGCCGGAGGGCCGGCGCCGCGCCGCGGACGCTCGACAGAGGCGGTCGCGCGGGCGCTTGCCATCGCACGTCATGCGTCCCACGAATGACGGCGAGCGTGAACGCCCGCCCGCCGCAACGTTCGCGGTCGATCCACGGTCGTCCTCATTCGCCCGGCGCATCACGCGCGAAGGCGCGAGCGCGTGCGCCGCATCGACGAGCTCGCGCGAGCGCGCGGGCTGCCCGCGCTGCTGCGCCGCCCGCGACGTGGAGGAACGGGCACCGCTGCGCCCCCGGAGGCCCGGTGCTCGGCGGCACCGCCGTGCGCGCCAAGCCCGACATTCGATGGCACCGCGTGACGGACGGCGCCTATGCTGGCGCCACTCGCCCGACCGGTCGGTCGGGCCGAGCGCTTGGCCGGGAGGACCACGTCCCATGCGTCGATCCAAGGCGGCGGTCGCCGCCGCACTCACGACCCTCGCCCTGCTATCGATCGCGGCGTCGCCCGTCGTCGCGGCCAGTCCGAACGCCGCAGCGAAGGCCAAGGCCGAGCACCAGCGGATCGTGAGCTACTGGACGGCGGAACGGATCGCCGGGGCGAAGTCCCGCGACTTCGTCCGCTCGGCCGACGGCTCGTTCAAGCTCGCCAAGCAGAAGCCCGAGAAGGGCAAGCCGGGCGGTGGCGGCAGCGCCACGGTCCTGGGCGCCTCGTGGACCGGCGGCGGATCCATCCTCAGGATGTCGGGCAAGGTCCTGTTCACGATGAACAGCGGCGACTACATCTGCACCGGGACCGTGGTCCAGGACTCGGCCAGCGGTCGATCGATCGTGGTCTCCGCGGGCCATTGCGCCTATGACGCGGCCGATGGCGGCTTCGCCCGCAACTGGACGTTCTATCCCGAGTTCGATTCCTCGCCGTCCTACACGTGCTCGCAGGCGAAGTGGGGCTGCTGGACGGCGACCGGGCTGGCCGTCCACAACGGGTTTGCGCAGTCGGGCGGGTTCAACACCCAGGCCACCACCTACGACTGGTCGTTCGCGGCCGCTCGGGAACGGTGGCAAGGCCAACAACCTGCTCGAGACCGCGGTGGGGGCCATGCCGATCGCGTTCGCGGCCCCGGCCGTTGGCGCCCAGACCTACAACTTCGGCTACCCGGCCGCGGGCAAGTACCACGGCAGCGACCTCGTGTACTGCGCGGACAAGATCTTCCTGGATCGGCGGAACAGCAACCTGACGCTCGGCATCGATTGCGACATGACCGGTGGCTCGTCCGGCGGCCCGTGGCTGGCCGGTTTCAGCACCTCGACCGGTGCCGGTACGGTCGATTTGGTCAATTCGTACGGCTATTCGGGCGTGAAGAAGGAGTACGGCCCCAGGTTCAACGCGAACACGAGCGCGACCTACCAAGCGGCCCTGACCCTGAGCGGCAACACGCTGGTCGGCACGGCCCCGTAGGCCGGAAACGTTGCTGGGGGGCTGACAACGGGGTCTAGAATGCCACCCGCAAGGGCGCCCCACCCCAGTGGGCGCCCGGAGGGATGGAGGAATTTGACCCAAATGAGTATCGAAGGCATCCTGGTAGGGATCCTGGCGATCGTCGTCGGTGGCGCGTGGGCCACGTACGGACTCAAGGCATTCACGATCCTGCTGCCGCTCTGGGCCTTCTTCGCCGGCCTGTTCGCGGGCGCGGCCCTGATCCAGGGCTGGCTTGGTGACGGCTTCTTCGCAACGGCCACTTCGTGGGTGGCCGGCCTTGGCCTCGGGATCGTGTTCGCGATCCTCAGCTACTTCATCTACTACGTGGCCGTGATCCTGCTCGGCGCGACCATCGGGTACATGCTCGGCTCCGGCCTGCTCATCGCCATCGGGATCGACGGGTTCCTGGCGACCATCATCGGTCTCGTCGGTGGCGCCATCCTCGCGGTCGCGGTCCTCGTGCTCGCGGTGCCGGTGTTCCTGATCATCATCCTCTCCGCGTTCAGCGGGGCGGCGGCGGTCGTCAACGGCGCCTTGATCGCGCTCGGCGTGGTCAAGCTCGATACCGTCCAGGGCGGCCTCATGGACGGCCTGCTCAAGTACGGCGTCGTCGCCATCGTCGCCTGGATCGCCCTCGCGGCGGCCGGGATCTGGTACCAGATGCGCGACATCGGTCGCGATATGGATCGGATGACGATCGATCGGACGGCGTACCGGGTCAGCTAGTCCCGGAGCACCGTCATCACCCGTTTCGTCGCCGCGATCGATCAGGGAACGACGAGCAGTCGCTGCATCCTGTTCGATCGCGGCGGGCGGATCGTCGCCAGCCACCAGCTGGAGCACCGCCAGATCACGCCCCGCCCCGGTTGGGTGGAGCACGACCCCGACGAGATCATCGAGCGCGTCCGAACCTGCATCCGCGTCGCCCTGCGCGAAGCCGGCACGGACGCGCGCTCGTTGGCCGCCGTCGGGATCAGCGATCAACGCGAGACGACCGTCGTCTGGGATCGACGCACGGGTCGGGCCGTGCACCCGGCCATCGTCTGGCAGGACACGAGGACGGCCGAGGCGGTCGCGTCGATCGGCGACATCGATCGATTCCGGGCCCGGACCGGGCTACCGGTATCGACCTATTCGAGTGCCCTCAAACTGCAGTGGATCCTCGATCACCTCGGCACGGAACGGCGAACTGACGCGGACCGTGGCGACCTCCTCTTCGGCACCATCGATACGTACCTCGTGTGGCACCTGACCGGCGGCGCCGACCACGGCGTCCACGTGACCGATGTCACGAACGCGTCCCGGACCATGCTCATGAACCTCGGCACGCTCGACTGGGACCAGGGGATCCTCGAGGAACTCGGCATCCCCCGCGCGATGCTCCCCGAGATCCGCGGCTCATCCGAGGTCTACGGCACGGGCGGCTTCGACCTCGAGGGCGTGCCGATCGCCGGGATCCTGGGCGATCAACAGGCCGCGCTCTTCGGGCAGACCTGTTTCGAGCCCGGTCAGGCCAAGTGCACGTATGGCACGGGCGTGTTCATGCTCATGCACACGGGCACCACCCCGATCCACTCGCAGAACGGTCTCATCACCACAGTCGCCGCGCGGCTCGGCGGGCCCGAGATGCCCGCCACGTACGCGCTCGAAGGCTCGGTCGCGGTCGCCGGCTCCCTCATCCAGTGGCTGCGCGATCAGCTGGGCATCATCGACGACGCGTCCGAGATCGAGGCGCTCGCCCGTTCCGTGCCGGATTCGGGGGATGTCGTGTTCGTGCCCGCGTTCAGCGGCCTGTTCGCGCCCCACTGGCGCCCCGACGCGCGTGGGGTCATCGCAGGTCTCACGCGGTTCGCCACCAAGGCCCACATCGCGCGGGCCGCGCTGGAGGCCACGGCCTACCAGGTGCTGGATCTCGAGGAGGCCATGGCGGCCGATCTCGGCACGGACCGGGGAGCTGGCACGACCGGCGCGGCACTCCCCGGGGAGCTGCGCGTGGACGGCGGGATGACCCGGAACGAGCTCCTGATGCAGTTCCAGGCCGACATCCTGGGCCGTCCGGTCGTCGCGCCCCCGATCGCCGAGACCTCAGCCCTGGGCGCTGCCTACGCCGCCGGCCTGGCGGTCGGCTTCTGGGGCGGCCTCGATGAGCTGCGATGCGATGGATCGCGCGGATCGACGGTGGGACCCGACGATGGACGCTACGGAACGGCAGACCGGCATCGCCCGATGGCGCAAGGGGGTCGAGCGGACGCTAGGCTGGGTTGACGAGACGGGATCGCCGCCGGCGTAAGGGCCGGTTTCGTGCTCCGCGGCGAAATCGAAGTCCGCAGCTGATGACATTCGGCCGCATGTCGCCGCCGGACGTTTCCGCGGCGAGATCGAAGTCCGCGACCGATGACATTCGGCCGCATATCGGGCGGCGCGGCTCGGCGTGATTGCGGCCACCGATGACATTCGGCCGCATACGCGGCGTAGCGATCGGCGACCGGCGGGTCAGCTCACGGCCTTCTTCACGAGCTCGATGATCCTCGCCTCGTCGGCGGCGGTGAGCTTGGTCAGCCCGAACGCAGTCGGCCACATCGTCCCGTCATCGATCTTCGCGTCGTCGCTGAACCCGAGGGTCGAGTACCTCGTCTTGAACTTGTCCGAGCTCTGGAAGAAGCAGATGACCTTGCCGTCCTTGGCGTACGCGGGCTGGCCATACCAGGTCCGCGGCGAGAGGATCGGCGCGTTCGCCTTGATCAGCGCGTGGATCCGCTCGGCGATCGCGCGATCACCGTCCGGCATCTCGGCGATCTTCGCGAGCACGTCGGCTTCGCCGTCGGCCGCGTCCTTGCCCCGGCGCGCGGCCGCCTTCTGCTCCTTCGCGCGTTCCTTCATCGCGTCGCGTTCTTCGTCGGTGAAGGTCGTGTTCTTGGTGGGCTTCGTCGTGTCGGGCATGCAAGGCTCCTCGTCGTCGTTGGTGATGCGTCCGAGCGTCATCGTACGGAGCGGCCGCGCGGATGGCTTCTCCGAAACTGCCCGATCAGGCCGCGGTAAGCCCCCGGTCAGTCGACGACAAGTCCGCGTGCAGGGCTGGCTGGTACACCATCGACATGCCTTGGAACAGCGAGGTGCACTGGCTCCGTGATCCGCTCGCGCGACGCGGGTTCGAGATGATCGGCGCCGCGATGCGTCGACAGCGAGAGCGCCGCGGCCTGTCCCAGCGCGACGTCGAAGCATCGACCGGGGTCGATCAATCGACGATCTCCAAGCTGGAGAACGGGAAGCGATTCGGGCTGCGGTGGCATCGATTCGCTCGGGTGGTCGCCGTGTTGGGCGGTCTCGATTTCCTGGCGTCGCCGCTCGAGCCCGTGTTCGGGCCGGCTGGCTTGTCGCCGAATTGGGAGGTCGCGCGAGCGCAGCTCGAGGATGCCGCGTTCGCCCTTCAGCTCATGCGCCGGCGGGTGGAGGAAGGCGAGGCCGAGTTGGAGCGGCTCCGCCGGCGCCTTGTTGAGGCCGATCGCTCGACTTGATCAGGGGTCGCGGCGCAGTTGTTATGCCTTTGCAAGGTGCATCGCGCCGACGATGGGGGAAGATTGGGGGGCCATCGACGCCAGGTGGCCCGCGGGTTCATCCCGCGCACTCATCGCTCGTCCGGTGATCGACCGGCCTTGTCCCCCCGAGGGGCCGGTCGGTCGCCGGTCATTCACATTCGACATCGTTTGCCCTTGAGCCGACCGATCTCCGGGGGGATCGGTCGGCTCTTCTTCGATGCCCGGCGCGGCGAGCCGGCGCGCGCGCGGCGAAATCGAAGTCCGCTGGTGATGACATTCGGCCGCATATCCGCGGTCGCGTGACGCGGGTGGTGGCGCCCCGCCGCCCCGATCGATGACATTCGGCCGCATATCCCGCGGTCGGGCGTGACGCGAGGCTGGGGCCGGGCTCGGCTGCCCCGATCGATGATGGTCGGCCGCATATCCAGGGTCGCGTGACGCGGGGCCGGAGGTCGCGCCTCGTTCCGCCACGATCGATGACATTCGGCCGCATACGGGATTGCTCGCGCGGGCGCACCGAGTGATGCGGCCGAACGTCATCAGCGTCGGAGATCGATCTTCTGGCGGAGCGTGGATCGGGCACGAAGCGGTGCGCCCCGACACCACCCGTGACACGCAACCTGTCACGCTCGCGGTGGATGGTTCGGGCGCGGGATCGGTGGATCGACCGGGATCTGCCGACCGGAGCGCGAGGCTCGGGAGGGCCGTGCGAGGGGTGGACGACGCGATTCGATGTGCGACCTGTGGTCGCGCGCTGAACGGCGACCTGGACGAGGACGCCTCCGGCGACGGGGGCCGGCCCGTCTGTGGCGAGTGCTCGCGCGAGCGCGACTTCTTCGTCATCGACGTCGCGGACGGGACGTTGGACGGCCAGCTGGACACGCCGGATGACCGGGACGACGCCTGACGTGGCGGCTACGATGTCTGCGATGGGGGCCGGGGAGGAGACTCGAGACCCGCGATCCGAGGGCGCGAGCGAGCGAGCCGCCGCCGGTCCTGCGCGTATGGGCGCGGTCCAGATCCTGCCACCGACCGACTGGCGGACGTCGGTGAGCGAGCCGTACGACGTCGATTGGGTGGACCTGGCCCAGGTGCCGGGTCTCGCAGACGCTCCCGGCGCCCTCGGGATGAGCTTCGCGCCGGGCAAGGTGGATCCGTACTGGAAGCACGACCGGGATCTTGCCGCGGACCTCGATGCGCTCCGTGCCGTCCACCGCGTCGACACGCTGGTGCTGCTCATCGAGGACGGGGAGCTGGTCGACCTGAAGATCGCGGCACTCCCCGAGGCCGCGGCGTCGGCCGGGCTGGAGCTGTTGCGCTACCCCATCGAGGACTTCGGTGTGCCCGCGGACGCGATCGGGTTCGAGTCGCCTCATCGACGACCTGCTCGCGCGCATCCGCGCGGGTCAGCGCGTCGTCGTCGCCTGCAAGGGCGGGTACGGGCGGACCGGTACGGTCACGGGCGTCCTCCTGCGGGCCGCCGGCGTGGGCCCGGTCGAGGCGGTCAACCTGGTCCGTGCTACGCGCCCCGGCACGATCGA
>CAVRVI010000019.1:0-149213 GCA_963724635.1 uncultured Chloroflexia bacterium | reverse complement strand
GATCCGGCGTCGGGCGTACCAGGGCTTCCCAGCCATGGCCGCTAGGCTCGGTTGATGGCAAACTCCGAGAACCTGATAAACGTCAGAGCCGCATATGACACCGTCGCCGAGACCTATGCAACAGTGCTCCCCGATACAAGCTTCGAGGCCCCTCTGGATATGGCCATGGTGGACCACTTCATCGCCCACATGCGCGCCACGGCGGACCGGGTGGTGATCGACGTCGGATGCGGTGCCGGACGGATGACCAGTTACCTTGACCACGCTGGGCTGAACGTCGGCGGGGTCGACCTGTCGCCCGGGATGGTCCGGGCCGCACGCCGCCGTCATCCCGGGTTGCAGTTCGAGTCAGGAGAGTTGACCGACCTGCCGGCCGCCGACGCCACTGCGGACGGCATTCTCGCCTGGTATTCGATCATCCACTCTCCCCCGACGGCACTGCCGGCGATCGCGCGCGAGTTCTGGAGGGCGCTCCGCCCAGGCGGTGCGGCGCTCATCGCCTTCCACTCCGGCAGCGGCCACCGCACGATTGACCGTGCCTACGGACACGACGTCGAACTCCGCGCGGAACTGCACGCCCCCGACGACGTGGCGCTCCGGTTCACTGAACAGGGTTTTGTGATGCGGGCCCCTGGTGCGTTCACCGCGGTCCGTGGAGACACACCCTCAGGCCGCCATCCTGGTCGACAAACCATTGGCGCCCTCATTGTGAGTTGCAGAAGTCGCCTGCAGCGCACCGACGTCAAAACACTCTTGAGGAACTGGGGGACGGCTAACCTGTTCGAATGGGTGAAATGCGGGAGGTCCGTATCAACAGGAACGTTGTCGAGCGCCCGGCGAAGCCATGGACACCGACGGTCCATGCCCTTCTGAGCCGTTTGCATTGTTCGGGGTTGCCCGTGCCGGAACCCCTTGATTTCGGCGACGGAATCGAGCGGGTGACACTCGTTCCCGGTGAAGCTGGATCCGACGCGTGGGCGCATCAGCTGAGCGTCGAGTCGGTTCGTTCCGCTGGCCTGCTGCTGCGCAGGGTTCATGATGCGACACTCGGCTGGGTGCCACCGGCGGATTCGAACTGGGCGGCGCCTTCCTCGCCGGGCGGCATCATCTGCCATGGCGACCCGCAACCTGCCAATTTCGCGTGGCGTGACGGCCTCGCCGTCGGCCTGTTCGACTGGGATGTCGCGCGGCCGGCCAACAGATTGAGCGATGTCGCCTACGCCCTCGAGTGGTTCGCTCCGTTCGAGGATGACCCGGCGGAACTTCGATTCCGGGGGTTCGATGAAACTCTGGACCGCCGGATCAGGATCGCGGCATTCCTCGGCGGCTATGGCTGGGAAGGGCCGCTCGATGTGGTCGGGGCCGTCACAGCCCGGCAGCAGACGGCCATCGATGAGGTGATCTATCTCGGTGAACGCGGTCACGAACCGCAGGCGGAGTGGGTTGCGGCGGGCTGGCCGGATCGGTGGAGCTCGAAGCTCGCAACGGCCCGCCGAGTCGGTGAGAAGCTGGGAGCGAAGCCGCCGATCCGGCTACTGAACAGGCACCCGCTGAGGTACTGCATCGGCTGCGGGATGATGGAGCCATGGAATTGCAGACAGAGCGCCTCCTGCCGCGCGAGTACACCGTGGACGATTTCGCGGCGGTTCATTCGTTCGCGTCTGACGTGAGAATCGCCGAATACGTCGACTGGGGACCGAATACGACCGGCGACACCCAGGACTTCCTTGAACGGTGCGAGGCGGCGCAACGCGGAGCGGTTCGGACAAGTTTCACCCTGGCCGTCACTTTTCCCGGTGGCGATCCCTTTGGTTCTGCCGGGCTCACCGTGGATCGTGGACGGGGCGAGCTCGGTTACGTGATCAGTGCTGACCGCTGGGGGCGCGGGTATGCCACCGAGGCCGCGGCGTCCCTCCTCAGGTTCGGCAAAGAAACCCTCGGGCTGCAGACCATTACCGCCACCTGCAGACCTGAGAACGCCGCTTCGGCGAGGGTTCTGGAAAAGATCGGGATGGTCCAGATCGGTTTGCGGACGGCGGACAAACTCATTCGTGGACAGTGGCGGGACTCTCTCGTCTTTTCCGCGGTGGGCAGCACCACATGACGCAGGACCGGCGCCAAAGGCGCCGAGAGCTGCGCGGGCGCGACGTCATGAGCCGAGTACAAATATTCCGTCGGGCCCGCCGGCCGCACGTCGTGAGCCGGCATTCGAATAGACACTGACTGACCACGGTGATTCCTTGCTGAATAGACCAAGGTGCCAGTCCGAATAGCGGTGGGTCAGGGTGAGCCCGGAGCCGGCGGCCGCCGCCTCCTGGGCCGCCGGTCCGCCCTTTGAGTGCGTTGAGGTGCCGACTATGAGCAAGCCACCCGGGTTCAACAGCGACGCGACGTGGGTGAAGGCCTGGAACAGAGCGCCAGGTGTAAGGAAGGCGGGGACGTTTCCGGAGAGCAGGACGAGGTCATAGGTGACGGGCAGGTCTTGCTCGCTCAGGGCAGCGGCCGAAATACCTTCAGCATTCATGGTCCGAAACCATGCCGGGTCGAACAGTTCGCGGGCCACGTACAGGACAGCTCCGGTCGGATCAACACCGTACGCGATGTGGCCCCGATTTCGGAGGGCCCCGACCGCGGAACCTATTCCACAGCCAAGATCCAGAATGCGGGCCCCTCTCGGACTGAGCATGTCCACGAACCGCGCATCGACTTCGAGATCGCAGCCGGAGACAGCGAGGTGGCGCATCTTGGCCGCATACATCTTCAACATCCCGGGTGTCGGGCAGTTCTACCTGAACGCGATCTCCACCCGCGACTACAGTCTGCTCATGGCGATGACCATGCTCTACGCGTTCGCGGTGGCGTTCCTGAATGTCGTCGTGGACGTCCTTTACGCCTACATCGACCCCCCGGATCCGGTACAGCTAGGAGATAAGCGGAGCGATGGCAACCGTCACGAGCCCGGTCCAGCGGGAGATCGTCAAGCCCACCAAGACCACCGGCCTGTGGACCGATGCGTGGGTCCGCCTGCGCAAGAACAAGCTGGCGATCGTCGGCCTCTGCATGGTCATCGGGTTGTTGTTCGTCGGGATCTTCGGGCCGTTCCTCGCGCCCTGGCCCTACCAGGTCCAGGACATCCCGGCCATCCAGGCGAATGGCAACCGGCCCTTGCCGCCCCTGTCGCCGGGCCACATCCTCGGGACGGACCAGCTCGGGCGTGACCTGCTGAGTCGACTCCTCGACGGCGCCCGGATCAGCGTTTCGGTGGCGCTCGTGGTCCAGCTCGTGATCATCGTCATCGGCGTGCCGATCGGCGCGATCGCCGGCTGGTTCGGCGGTCGCCTGGACAACCTGCTGATGCGCTTCACGGACGTCATCTACGCCTTCCCGGACCTGCTGTTCATCATCCTGCTGTCGGTCGCCTTCCGGGACACCTTCATCGGGCAGGCGATGGACGGCCTGCTGCTCGTGATGGTCGCGATCGCGATCACCTCCTGGGTGACGGTGGCGCGCCTCGTCCGCGGCCAGCTGCTCTCGCTCAAGGAGACCGAATTCGTCGAAGCCGCCAAGGCGATCGGGGTGAGCGAGCGCCGGATCGTGACCAAGCACCTGCTGCCCAACAGCATGGGCCCGATCATCGTGGCCATCACACTCGGCATCCCGGCGGCCATCCTCGCCGAGGCGACCCTGGCCTACATCGGCATCGGCGTGCAGCCACCGCGGGCCTCCTGGGGCAGCCTGGTCGCCGAAGGCCAGAAGTTCATCCGCTCCGAGCCCCACCTCGTGACCTTCCCGGCGATCGCCATCGCGATCGCGCTGATCGGCTTCACCTTCCTCGGGGACGGCCTGCGCGACGCCCTCGATCCCAAGCTCAAGGGCAAGCAGTAAGGTGACCACCGAACAGGGGTCTCCGTCGGCCGATGAAGCGCCGACCGTCATCGACCTGTCCGCGGACGATGTCCGCCGCGAGCGCCTGGACCAGCTGGAGCGGCACGCCGCCGACCAGAAGGCCGAGGCGCTCCTCCAGGTCCGCGGGCTCTCGACGCACTTCTTCACGCCCGACGGCATCATCCAGGCCGTCGATGACGTGAGCTTCAACGTCGGCTACGGCGAGACGCTCGGTCTCGTCGGTGAATCCGGCTGCGGCAAGAGCGTGTCCGCCCTGTCCATCGCCCGGCTGGTTCCCGACCCACCGGGGCGCATCGTGGCCGGCGAGATCCTGTTCGACGGGATCGACATCCTCAAGATCAGCAACGACGACATGCGCAAGCTGCGCGGCAAGGAGATCGGGTTCATCTTCCAGGACCCGCTCACGAGCCTCAATCCCACGCTGACCATCGGGTTCCAGATCGCCGAGACGATCCGCGAGCACCTGGGACTGTCGCAGAAGGCGGCGGCGGACCGCGTGGTGGAGCTCCTCGGCAAGGTCGGCATCCCGCGGGCCCGTGAGCGGCTGAACGACTATCCGTTCCAGTTCTCCGGCGGTATGCGCCAGCGTGTGATGATCGCGATCGCCCTGGCGTGCGACCCGAAGCTCATCCTCGCCGACGAGCCCACGACCGCGCTCGACGTGACGATCCAGGCGCAGATCCTGGAGCTCATCCAGACCCTCTCGCATGAGTTCCATACCGCCGTCCTGCTGATCACCCATGACCTCGGCATCGCCGCCGGCATGTGCGATCGGGTCAACGTCATGTACGCCGGTCGGATCGTCGAGACCGGGACGGTCGATGAGCTGTTCGACAGCCCGCAGCAGCCGTATTCCTGGGGCCTGCTGGACTCGCTGCCGCGGATCGACGATGTCCGTGGCGAGCGCCTCCGCACGATCGAGGGCCTGCCACCATTGCTCATCCAGCCGGCCGATGCGTGCCGGTTCAGCCCCCGCTGCCCGTATACCCGTGACCTTTGCCGCACCAAGGAGCCCGGGCTGACGCCACGGGGATCCGAGGAGCACCAGGCGCGCTGCTGGGCGACCGAACCCGAAGGGTGGATCTCGTGACCGCGACCGCCGAGGCCACCCCCGAGGCCCCCATCCCGGCCAAGCCCATGCACGATGAACGCAACATCGTCGAGGTGGCCGGGCTGAAGGTCCATTTCCCGGTCCGCTCGGGCATCTTCAAGTCGGTCAAGGGCACGGTGAAGGCGGTCGACGGCGTCGACTTCGAGGTCCGCCGCGGCGAGACCCTGGGCCTCGTCGGGGAGTCTGGCTGCGGCAAGAGCACGATCGGCCGGGCGATGATCCGCTTGCGCGAGCCCACGGACGGCACGGTCCTCTTCGACGGCGTGGACCTGGGCAGCCTCAAGTCCGACGACTTGCGCCGGATGCGGCGGCGGATGCAGATCATCTTCCAGGATCCGTACGGGTCGCTGGACCCCCGGATGACGGTCGGCTCGATCATCAGCGAACCGCTCGACACGCACAACCTCTTCCAGGGTCAGGCCAAGCGCGACCGGATCGCCGAGCTGCTCACGCTGGTGGGGCTGGACCCCAAGTACGTCCAGCGCTACCCGCACGAGTTCTCCGGCGGCCAGCGCCAGCGCATCGGCGTCGCCCGGGCGCTCGCGGTCGAACCGGAGTTCATCGTCTGCGACGAGCCCATCTCCGCGCTGGACGTGTCGATCCAGGCGCAGGTCCTGAACCTGCTCTCGGACCTGCGCAAGCGCCTCGGACTGACCTATCTGTTCGTGGCGCATGACCTCTCGGTCGTGAAGCACATCAGCGACCGGGTAGCGGTCATGTACCTGGGCAAGATCGTGGAGGTCGGCCCGCCGGACCAGCTGTACGCGGGACCCGGCCACCCGTACACCCGCGCCCTGCTGTCGGCGGTCCCGGTGCCCGATCCCAACGCCGAACGCAAGCGCAAGCGGGTCATCCTCAAGGGCGACGTGCCGAGCCCGGTGAACCCGCCGTCCGGCTGCCGGTTCCACACCCGCTGCTGGCTATATGAGCGGCTGGGCCAGCCGGAGGATTGCCGGACCCTCGACCCGGAGCTCAAGGTCCTCGACGGCGAGCATCGCGTCGCTTGCCACCACTCCGACGAGGCCCTCAAGACCGACGTCGGCATCGCCCATATCGGCGATCGCCAGGTCCGGCACGGCACGCCGGCCAAGGCCCTGGCCTCGCTGGCCGCGGCCGGCATCGACCTGGACGCGCCGCCCGCCGAGCTGCCGCTCGAGGCCCCGGTGGCCGAGGCTCTCGATGCGACGCTCCTGACGTCGACCTCGCCGCTCGAAGAGTTCCAGCCGCCCGAGGAGTCCTAGCGCCGGTGCTTGCGCGCGGCGGACCGCGCGCATCTCCGCGCGGGCAGGACGGGGGACGGATCGAGCCGATGCGTCGCTGGATGGCGTTCCTGGCCATCCTGCTGGTCGTGGCCGGCTGCGGCGATCCCGTGCCGCCATCCGGGTCTCCGGCGGCTCCGACCGCCACAGCGACGCCCACAGCCAGCCCCACGACCCGTCCGTCACCGACGCCGGAGCCCGTCCCGACCCTGACGGTCGGGCTGGACGGCGACCTGGCCGGTGGCTTCTCCAACGCGGCCGTCGGAACGGACGCGGTCCGGATCGCCGGATTCATCCACGACGGGCTCTACGCCCTCGACGATCGGCTGCGGCCGGTGCCACGACTGGCGGCCGGGCCACCGGAGGTCTCCGCCGACGGGCGGACCTGGACCGTCCGACTGCGGGATGACGCCCGCTTCGCCGACGGGACGCCGGTGACGGCAGACGACGTCGTTCGGATCTACGAGCTGGCCCGCAGCCCGCGCTGCCCGTATCGACCGGCGATCTGCCTCGGCGGCGTGCTCGAGGCTGTCGCGCGCGCGGACGAGCGGACCGTTCGGTTCACGCTCCAGGAACCATTGGCGGCGTTCGCCACGACCTGGCTCGGGATCGGGATCGAGGGGGCTGACGCCATCGATGTGGCGTACGCCGACTTCGTGACCGGGCTCGGTGACGTGACGGTCGCCGACACGGCGGACTACCTGGGCGATCTGGCGACCGAGGAGGCGCGACCCACCGGACCGGACGGGACCGATGGCAAGCCCACGATCGATTACGAGGCGCTCCGTGGTCCGGGCGAGGCCCTGCTCGGGCGAGCCGGCGTGGCGCTCCCGGACCCGGCCGACCATCAGGTGGACGGCCAGCTCGATCTCGCCGGCTACGTCGAGGCGCTGGGTGCGCGCGTCCGGGCGATCGACGCGACCTTCACGAGCCGCCCGATCGATGCGTTGGCGGCGGCGTATCCGTACCTGACGACGGCCGCGGCACCGGTCACGACCGGGCCGTTCCAGCTGCCGGCTGCGACGCCACCCGGGGCGGCGGCCCTGGCGGGGGGCGACCTGACGCTCACGGCGAACCCCACGTACCTCCTGGGTCGCCCGGCGCTGGACCGGCTGGTGGTCCGGCAGGTCGCCTCGGATGCCGCTGCGGGGGCCGCTGTGGCCGATGGCAGCCTGGACTGGCGTCCCGGGCTCACCCCGGCCTCGCACGAGGCCGTGCGCGACGCGACGGGCGTCCAGGTCGTCGGCTACCCGGACTTCGGGTTCTATGGTCTGACGTTCAACCTCCATCCCGACAGCGGCGGCCTGTTCCTCGACAAGGATCTGCGCCAGGCGGTCGCCTTGTGCTTCGACCACGCAGCCGCAGTGGAGGCGGCGGTCGGCGACGACGGCGTCGCGATCGAGACGGAGATCCCGGCGATGTCCTGGGCCTACCCGTCGACGGGGCTCACGACGTATCCGCTGGACGCGGCGCGAGCCACGGGCCTGATCGAGAGTGCGGGCTGGTCGCTGGGCGACGACGGGGTCTACGAGAAGGGCGGGCGGCGGCTCTCCACGGTCGTCCCGGTTCGCGAGGGTTTCCCCGAGCGGACGGCCTGGCTCCGGTCCGTGAGCGAGGCCGTGCGCGCCTGCGGCATCGATCTGCAGGTCGCCGAAGTCGGTTTCGACGCCATCCTGCGCATGCTCGCGGTCTATCCCCACGTCAACGCGGCGGCGCCCGACGCCGATCGCCCGTTCGATGCCTACTTCGGGGGCCTCGACACCGGGGTGGATCCCGATCCGTTCCGGCTGTACCACTCGTCCGAGTGCACGAGCGCGGAGCGACCCGACACGTACAACTTCGGGTGTTACCAGGACCCGACGGTTGATCGCCTCATCGATGCGGCGCGACGGGACCCGGATCTGGCCACGCGGGCGGGTCTGTACCGGGACTACGCGGCGCGGATCTCCGAGGACCTGCCCGTGATCTATGCCTGGTCGGACGTCCTGCGCGAGGCCCTCGCGTCGACGGTGGGGACCACGGATCCGGGGGGCCTCGCACTCGACACGCCGACCTGGGATCACGCGCTGGAGCAGCTCACGAACGTCAGGTAGGGGGAGCGGCGGGAGCGTCCGGAGCGACGGGCACGGCGGACGTCACGACTTCGTCCTCCGCCGTGGTCAGGGGCGGAGCGACGTCCGGTGTCCGGAAGTGGCAGGCGCACCAGTGCTCGTGACCCAGGTCGATGAGCGGCGGGATCTCCGCGGCGCAGATCTCCGGATCGCCCAGCTGCGTCCGGAGGGGGCAACGGGGATGGAAGCGGCAGCCCGTCGGCGGGTTGACCGGGCTGGGCACGTCGCCGGTCAGGATGACCCGCTGGCGGCGCGCCTCCGGGTCGGGGACCGGGATGGCCGACATCAGCGCGAGTGTGTACGGGTGCTCCTGCTTGCGGAACAGGTCATGTCGGTCGGCAAGCTCCGCGACCCGCCCGAGGTACATCACCGCGACGCGGTCGCTGATGTGCTCCACCACGCCCATGTTGTGGGCGACGAAGACATAGGTCAGGCCGAGTTCGCGCTGCAGGTTCTTGAGCAGGTTGAGCACCTGCGCCTGGATCGAGACATCGAGGGCCGAGACGGGCTCGTCGCACACGATGAGGTCGGGTTCCAGGACCAGGGCCCGGGCGATCCCGATGCGCTGGCGCTGGCCGCCGCTGAACTCGTGCGGATAGCGCCGCGCGTGGTAAGCCTGCAGCCCGACCATGTCCATCATCCGGGTGACCTTGGCGCGGCGCTCGGCGTCCGTGCCCAGGCCGTGGATGCGCAGGCCCTCACCGATGCTGTCGCCGATCGGCGTCCGCGGGTCCAGGCTGGAGTACGGGTCCTGGAAGATGATCTGCATCCGGCGCCGGTACGGCTTGAGGTCGGCGCCCTTGAGCGCGGTCAGGTCCACGCCGTCGAACGTGATCGTCCCGGCCGTCGGCTCGATGAGCCGGAGCAGCAGTCGCCCGACCGTGGTCTTGCCGCAGCCCGACTCGCCGACCAGGCCCAGGGTCTCGCCGCGGCGGATCTCGAAGCTGACGCCATCGACCGCCTGGACCTGGCCGATGGTGCGCTGGAGGATGCCGCCGCGGACCGGGAAATGCTTGACCAGGTCGCGGACCTGGACGAGGGGCGGATCGCCGGGACCGGCCGCGGGGCGCGGCGCGAGCGCCGGAACGGCCGCGGTCGCCGTGCCCTCGGCATCGGGCGCGGGGACCGGGGGCGGCGCCGGCGCGCCGATGGGTTCGCTCGGCATCGTCATGCCGGTCCGTCCTCCGCGGGCCGCGGCATCAGGCCACCCGCGGCGTCGTGGTACAGCCAGCAGCGCACATCGTGTCCGGGCACGACCGGCAGCAGTGCCGGATGGACCTCGGTGGCGATCCGGACGTCCTCGTCGACGCGCGTCGTGCACCGTGGGGCGAAGCGGCAGCCCTTGGGCAGGTCGACGAGGTTGGGCACGTTGCCGGGGATCACGCTCAGCTCGTCCTTGACCTGGCCCACCACCGGGATCGAGCCGATCAGCCCCCGGGTGTAGGGATGGAGCGGGGAGCGGAAGAGGGAGATCGTGTCGGTCTGCTCGACGATCTCGCCGGCGTACATGACGGCGACGCGGTCGCACATCTCGGCGACGACGCCAAGGTCGTGGGTGATGAGCACGATCGCCGTCCCGGTCTCGTCCCGCAGGTTGCGCATCAGGTCGAGGATCTGGGCCTGGATCGTGACGTCGAGCGCGGTGGTCGGCTCGTCGGCGATGAGCAGCTCCGGCTCGCAGGCGAGGGCCATCGCGATCATCACGCGCTGGGCCATGCCGCCGGACATCTCGTGGGGGAAGTTCCTGAGCCGCCGCTCGGGGTCGGGGATGCCGACCATCTTGAGCAGCTCCAGGCGCGCGACTGCGGGCGACCTTGCCCTTCATGCCGCGATGGATCTCGAGCACTTCCTCGATCTGCCGGCCGACGTCCCAGACCGGGTTCAGCGACGAGGTCGGCTGCTGGAAGATCATGCTGATCCGGTCGCCGCGGATCTTGCGCATGTCGTCGTCGCTGAGCTTGAGCAGGTCCTGGCCGTCGAACATGATCTCGCCGCTGACGATCCGGCCCGGCCGGGCGACGAGGCGCATGATCGACAGGCTGGTCACGCTCTTGCCGCACCCGGACTCGCCGACGAGGCCCATGATCTCGCCGCGGTCGACGTGGAAGTCGATACCGTCGACGGCCCGGACGAGCCCGTCGCGCGTGTAGAAGGACGTGTGGAGCCCCTTGATCTCGAGCAGCGGCGTGTCGCTGCGCTCGTGCTTGGGGCGGCGCATCGAGGCCGGGACGAGCTCCTCGATGACGGAGGTGTCGGTCGCGCTGGCCAGCGTCATCGGTTCAACCTCGGGTCCAGGGCGTCGCGCATGCCGTCGCCGATCAGGTTGAACGCGAGGACGCTCAGCGTGATGGCGAGGCCCGGGAAGAAGATCAGGTGCGGCGCCGAGAAGAACAGGTTGCGGTCCTGCGCGATCATCGAGCCCCACTCGGCGGTCGGTGGCTGCGCGCCCAGGCCGATGAACGACAGGGCCGCCACCTCCAGGATCGCGCCACCGATTCCCGAGCGTGCCCTGCACGATGAGCGGCGTCATCGCGTTGGGCAGGATCCGGCGCGAGAGGATCCCGCGAGAGGATTCGCCGAGCGCCCGCGACGCGGTCACGTAGTCTGTCTCGCGGACGGATAGCACGGACGCGCGCATGACGCGAGCGTAGATGGGGATCGCCACGATGGCGATGGCGATCATCGCGTTGTAGAGGCCGCGTCCCAGGACCGTGACGATGGCGATGGCCAGGATCAGGCTCGGGAACGACAGGAGGACGTCCATCAGGCGCATGAGGATGTTGTCGCTCGTCCCGCTGAAGAACCCGGCGACGGCCCCGATCAGCGTGCCGATGACGATCGCGATCGTGACCGTCACGATGCCGATCAAGAGCGAGACCCGCGAGCCGTGGACGACCCGGCTGAAGGTGTCGCGCAGGTTCGAGTCGAGGCCCATGAGATGCTGGGTCTGGTCGGCCGGGCAGCCCAGGAGGTGGATGCACGGTGGGGCGCCGCGCGACGCCCTCCAGGCCCAGGTCGAGCATCGACGTGTTCGGCGGGAAGGGCGCGATGACGTCCGCGAAGAGTGCGACGAGCACGAGGAAGCCCAGGATCGCGAAGCCGATGACCGCCGTCCGCTGGCGCAGGACGTTGCGGACGCGTGTCGCGCCGCAGCGAGGCCGGCTTGGACGGCAGCAGGTCGGATTCGGCCTGGAGGGCGATGTCCATCGCACCGGGATCCTTGACGAGTCGTCATGACAGGCGGATCCGCGGGTCAAGGACGGCGTACGACACGTCCACGACGAGGTTGACGACCAGGTAGGCCACGGCAACCACGATGGTCACGCCCTGGATCACGATGTAGTCGCGGCCCTCGATGGCCTCGAACAGCGTCTTGCCCATGCCGGTCAGGTTGAAGATGGTCTCGGTCAGGATCGGCGCCGGACAGGAACGCCCCGAGCGACAAGCCGACCACCGTGATGACCGGGAGCATGGCGTTGCGCATACCGTGCCTGTAGATCACCGCTCGCTCGGTCAGGCCCTTGGCCCGGGCGGTGCGCACGAAGTCGAGGCCGAGGACCTCCAGCAGACTGGAGCGGGTCATCCGCGCGATGATCGCCAGCGGGATGGTGCCGACGGCGATGGCCGGCAGGATGAGGTGGCGGAACGCATCGACGAACGTCGGGATCTGGACGGTCACCAGCGTGTTGAACAGGTAGATGTTCGACACGAAGTCGAGGAGGACCCGCGGGATCCCCTCCAGGTCCTGCAGGCCCCAGGCGACGGCCAGGGGCTCGACGCTGACGCCCGGTGAGAGACGGCCTGAGGGAGGGAGGGCGAAGGGCGTGCCCTTCAGCAGGACCGCGAACACGAACGCGAGCAGCAGGCCCAGGACGAAGACCGGGATGGACACGCCCAGGTTGGCGAAGATCATCGTGCCGACGTCGGCCGGGGAGTTGCGCCGGATCGCGGAGACCATGCCCAGCGTGACGCCGCCGACCGTCGCGAAGATCATCGCCATGATCGTGAGCTCCACGGTCACAGGGCAGCCGTTCGATCAGGATGTCGGTGACGGGCCGGCCGTAGCGGATCGACGATGCCCAGGTCACCCTGCAGGATCGAACCCAGGTAGATCACGAACTGCTCCCAGATGGGCCGGTCGAGGCCGAAGCGGACCGTCGAACTGGGCACACAGCTCCGGCGTGGCCTTCTCCCCGTATGTCGCCGTGCAGGGATCGCCCGGGATGACCCGAGCCAGGACGAAGACCAGCAGGATGATCCCGAGCAGGACGGGGATGCTGTAGAGCACGCGACGGACGATGTAGCGAGTCATCCGGGCGGGGTCGCCTCTCGTGCGGGGTGAGGTTCAGGCGAGCGATCGGGCGCGATGCGCCGTCGGGATGGACGAAGGGCGCCGCCGGTGGCGGCGCCCTTCGGATCGGTGCGCGGGAGACTAGCTCGCCGGTGCCGGAGGCGGCGGGTTCAGGAACCCACCGAACAGGCCCGGGAAGTACGAGAACGAGCCGTCGCGACCCTTGTGCAGCGGGTGCTCGGCATCCCACTGGCTGGCGTAGGTCAGGATGACGTCGTTGGCGTCGAGCGTCGGCACCGTCGTGGAACGTCACGCCGTCACGCAGCGTGCAGGTCCAGGTGGTGAGCTCGGCGTTCGGCTTGCACTCCGTGGCCAGGGCCGGGATGGCAGCCGTGCCGGCGATCTCGTAGGTGTAGAGCGGCTCCATCATCTGCTCGCAGACGCGGAGTGCCTCACCGTCGGACTCGTCGGCGCAGTACAGGCCGGGCGGCTCGGCGCCCTGCATCCAGACGAACTGGCTGCGGTCACCGGGCGTCATGGACGCGAAGTTCTCGTTGCCCAGCGGCGAGCTGTGCGCGTCCTGGACGTCGGCCCGATAGGCCACGGCGGACGCCTGATGCCAGATCGGCATCATCGGGACGTTGGCCTTGATGGCGTTGTTGGCCTTCTCGTACGCCGGCTTGCGGCTGGCGTCGTCGAGCCCGACCGCGCCCTCGGCGAGCGCGCTCGTGATGTCGTCGAACTTGTCGCCGAACTGCTTGCTGGAGCCGGAGCCGAAGTGGTAGTCGAGGAAGTTGGTGATATCCGGGTAGTCGGCGCCCCATCCGAGGATGTGGATGCCATCGAGCTTGCCGGCATCGCCGTTGTCCAGGAACGTGCCCGACTCCTGGACATCGATCGTGGCGTCGATGTTCAGGTTGTTCTTGAGCTGCGCCTGCAGGTCCTGGGCGATGACGTTCTGGTCGTTGACGTAGCCACGCGACACGTCGCGGTACTGGATCTTCGTCGCGAACCCGTCCGGGTAGCCGGCCTCGGCCAGCAGGGCCTTGGCGGCGACCGGATCGAAGTCGTACCAGGCCTCGCCGGTGCATCCGTTGGGGATGGCGCACGGCGTGAACTGGGTCGCGATCTCGGAGCCCGGGGCGGCGAAGTTGTCGAGCAGTCGCTTGCGATCGATGCCCATCGCGATGGCCTGGCGGACCTTGGGGTTGTCGAACGGCGCGAACGTGTTGTTGAACCCGAAGTACATGATGTTCAGGCCTTCGCGCGGCTTGATCTGCAGGTCCGGGTTGCCCGAGACGGTCTCGAAGTCGGTGTTGCCGACGTTGTCGATGCCGTCGACCGTGCCGGCCTGGAGCTCGACGAGGCGCTGGGCGCCTTCCTTGCTCCAGCGGACGATGAGCTTCTCGTTCTTGGCCTTGTCGCCCCAGTACGCGTCGTTGCGCGTCATGGTCACGTCGGAGCCACGGTTCCAGGCTTCCTGCTTGTAGGGGCCCGTGCCGTTGACGTTGTCGACGATCTTCTGGTTCGTCGTGCCGGCCGGATCGATGTTGGCCTCGAGCCACGCCGTGTCATTGATCGCGAACGAGGTGAACGCGACCTTGGACAGGAACGCGACGTCGGGGTTGCACAGCTCGAACACGACGGTCTTGGCGTCGGTCGCGCTGATCCGCTTGAAGTTGCCGGTATAGGCCGAGTGGGTCGCATCCGGGGCCGCGGCTTCGCCGCACGGGGCCTCGCCCGTCGCCGGATAGACCATCGGGGTGAAGGCGCCCTGGCTGGCCGGGGCGGCCGTGGGAGCGCCACTCTCGGCGCCACCGGACGGCGCTGTGGATGCGGTCGAACCGCCACAGGCCGCAAAGACGATCGCAGCACTCGCGGCAAGAACCGCGAGCCTGGGCGACCACCTACGTGATCGGGTCATACTCCGAACTCCTCCATTGAGCCTCGTTCCCGGACCGTTCTGCCTCCCTGTCCGGGACATCGTGGCGGGGCGCGGACCACACGGAACCGAGCCCGGTGTCCGCGGGTGCGGCGAACACTAGCATCCGGTACCCGCGGACGTCACCCTCCCGCCGGTGGCCGGTGGGGTGCGCGACCGCCCCGGTCGGGTCGCGTATGCTCGCCCCATGGACTCGATCCGCGTGGCGCTGGCCCAGATCGCCCCGTCTCTGGGCCAGCTGGAACGCAACCTCACGACCCACCACGAGCTCCTGGAGCAGGCCCGGGCCGGTGGTGCTGACCTCGTGGTCTTCCCGGAATTGGGTCTGACCGGCTACCAGCTCCAGGACCTCGCAGCGGAAGTCGCGATGCGGCTGGACGACCCGCGACTGGCCGAGCTGATCCGGGCCACGGAGGGCCTGTCAGCCGTCGTCTCGTTCGTGGAGGAGTCGGCCGACCACCGGTTGTTCATCGCGGCGGCCCTCCTGGAGGACGGCGAGCTCCGCCACGTCCACCGCAAGCTGTTCCTGCCCACCTATGGGCTCTTCGACGAGCGCCGCTTCTTCGCGTCGGGCGACCTGCTCCGGGCCGTGCCCTCACAGCTGGGGGTCGGGATCGGGATCGGGGTGTGCGAGGACTTCTGGCACCTGACGGTGCCCCAGATCCTGGCCCTCGACGGCGCCCAGATCCTCATCAACGTGTCGTCTTCGCCAGGCCGTGACCTGGCCGCCACGAACGAGGTGGGCCTCGGGACGGCGACCTCCTGGCGGACGCTCATGCGCACGTACGCGCAGCTGACCACCTCGTTCGTGATCTTCTGCAATCGCGTCGGTGTGGACGAGTCGATCTCGTTCTGGGGCGGCTCGGAGGTCATCGCGCCGACGGGTGCGCCGGTGTTCAGTGCCCCGTTCTACGACGAGGGGATGTTCTTCGCGGATATCGCGCCGGCGGACATCCGACGCGAGCGTATCGGCCTGCCGTTGCTGCGCGACGAGCGACCGGAGCTCCAGGTCCGGGAGTTGCAGCGCATCGTGCGCGAGCGGGCCGGCCTGGCCGACGACGCGACGAGCGAGGCTGGAGCCGGACCCGGCCTCGATCTCGCCGCCGGCTCGCCGCCGGCCCATCCGATCGGCTTCCGCGATCGGGCGGCCCGGTCATGACGACGCCGGCCGCGTTCGAGCTGCCGACGGAGCTCGCGATCGATACGGACGTCGCGCGGCGGGTCATCGGGGAGTTCATCCGCGGCCAGCTTCGGCAGGCCGGGTTCGAGCGGGCGGTCCTGGGGCTGTCCGGTGGCATCGATTCGGCGCTCGTCGCCTATCTCGTGGCCGAGGCGATCGGCGCGGAGCGGCTGCTCTGCGTGCTGATGCCGTATCGAACGTCATCACCGGCGTCGCAGGGCGATGCCGAGGAGGTCGTCCGGCGGCTGGGATGCGCCTCGGAGTTGGTCGAGATCACGCCGATGGTCGATGGCTATTTCGGGCCTGACACCGATGCGTCCGCCCTGCGCCGGGGCAACTTCATGGCCCGGATGCGGATGTCCGTCCTGTACGACCGGTCCGTCACGTTCGGTGGCCTCGTGGTGGGAACGGGCAACAAGACCGAGTCGCTGATCGGCTACACGACGATCTTCGGCGACAACGCGTGTGCCTTCAACCCGGTCGGCGACCTGTACAAGAGCCAGGTCCGCCAACTGTCGGCGGCGATGGGCGTCCCCGACGCGATCCTGCGCAAGGCCCCGTCCGCGGACCTGTGGCCGGGCCAGACCGACGAGACCGAGGCCGGGTTCAGCTACCCGGAGCTCGATCGCCTCCTGTTCTGGCTGATCGACAAGCGGCGCTCGCTCGACGAGGTGGTCGCTCTTGGCTTCTCGCGTGAGCTCGTGGCGCGCGTGGACCGGATGGTGGCCGGCGCCGAATTCAAGCGGCAGGTCCCGCCGATCGCGAAGCTCGGGCCGCGGACGGCAGGCGTCGACTACCTGTACCCGCGCCGGCGACCGGGGTCGGCACGCGAGTGACGTCGCGGTGACGCGATGGCGGCCGTGACTCCCGAGGCGGCGGCACCCGGCGGCGTCCTCTACGTGGTGGCCACGCCGATCGGCAATCTCGGCGACGTGACGCTCCGGGCCCTGGAGGTGCTGGCGGCTGTCCCGCTCGTGGCCGCCGAGGACACCCGCCTCACGAAGCGCCTGCTCGACCGTCATGGGGTGACCGCCCGGATGACGAGCTTCCACGCGCGCAGCACGCCGGCCCGACGTGCGGCCCTGGTCGAGCATCTGCGGTCGGGGGCCGACCTGGCGCTCGTGACCGATGCCGGCACGCCCGGGGTCAGCGATCCGGGCGCCGACCTCGTCGCGGCCTGGGCCGAGGCGGGTGGGCGGGTGGTGCCGATCCCCGGGGCGTCGGCCGTGCTCGCTGCGGTCGCCGCGTCAGGCGTGGCCGGTCCGCGCTGGACGTTCGAGGGGTTCCTGCCACGCTCCGGTAGGGAACGGCGCTCCCGCCTGGCCGCGATCGCCGCCGATCCCCGCGGGTCCGTGGTGTACGAGGCCCCGGGCCGCGTGGCGGCCACGCTCCGTGACCTGGCGACGGCATGCGGCCAGGATCGGCGGGGCGCGGTGTGTCGCGAGCTGACCAAGATCCACGAGCAGATCGTCCGAGGCACGCTCGGCGCCCTGGCCGCAGACGCCTCCGATGGCACGATCCCGGCTCGCGGCGAGTTCGCGCTTGTGGTCGGGATGCGCGACGCGGAAACCCAACCAGGCGCGGCCGGAGCGGCCGAGGATGCCCTGGCGATCGCGCAGGCGGACGTGGACCGCCTCGTGGCCGAGGGCGTGGCGCGCGGCGAGGCGGCTCGCCGGGTCGCGGCCGCCCGCGGGATCCCCCGTCGGCAGTTGTATGGCGCCAAGGACGTGGGCACGCGCGAGGGGCCGTGAGGATCCGGCCGAAACGGCCGTGACCCGGGCGCCGAGCGACTCGGTACCATGCCCGCCATGACGGCCCACGCGGCACCGACGCCACCGACCGGCTCGGGGCTCCCCATCCTCGGGCAGCTGTCGCCGTTCGCCCGGGTCGCGCTGCTCATCACGCTCGGCGTGAGCGTCATCGCGATCGTCCTCGACTTCGGCCTCCACGCGGACGCGTCGGTCGTGTTCATCGTCTCGGCCGTCGCGATCCTGGGCCTCGCCTGGGTGGTCGGCCTCTCGACCGAGCGGCTCGGCTCCCTGACCGGCCCGCAGGTCGGTGGCGTGCTCAACGCGACGTTCGGCAACATCGCCGAGCTGATCATCGCGTTCTTCGCGCTGCAGGCTGGGCTCATCGACGTGGTGAAGGCGTCGCTGACCGGCTCGATCATCGGCAACCTGCTGCTCGTCCTGGGGGCGAGCGTGCTGATCGGTGGCCTGCGCCACGGCACCCAGACCTTCAGCTCGCGCATCGCGGGCGCGAATGCCGCACTGCTCGTGGTGGCCGTCATCGGGCTGTTCGTGCCGGCCGTCTTCGCGTTCACGACCCATGACGCGGGCGAGGGCACGCTCACCGAGGAGTCCGTGCTCGTCGCGATCGCGCTGATCATCGGGTACGTGCTGTCGCTGATCTACCAGTTCCGGAACCCGGCCGAGACCCTCGGCGGCCAGGGCGAACCGGAAGGGCATGCCGGCCCGGCCTGGACCGGACGGACCGCGATCGTCGTGCTGCTGCTCGCAGCCGCGCTCCTGGCCGTCCTGTCGGAGATCCTCGTCGGTGCCATCGAAGGTTTCATCGTGTCGTTCGACCTGACGCCGTTCTTCGTCGGCGTGGTCCTGATCCCGACGATCGGCAACCTCGCCGAGCACCTCGTCGCGGTCCAGCTGGCGGCCAAGAACAAGATGGAGTTCGCGATGGCCGTGTCGTATGGCTCCAGCCAGCAGGTCGCGCTGTTCGTCGCTCCGGTCCTGGTGCTGTTGGGCGTGCTCATCGGCCAGCCCATGAACCTGATCTTCACCCCGCTCGAGGTCGCGGCCGTCGCGGCGGCGGTCGGCATCAGCGCCCTCATCGCCCTGGATGGCGAGTCCAACTGGATGGAGGGTGCGCTCCTGATGATCGTCTACGCGATCCTGGCGGTCTCATTCTTCGAGTTCGTGTAGGGACGGGCGGCGACGCGGGAGGGGGAGACGCGCCGCCGCCGTCCGGGACATGGAGCGTGGTCAGGCCGCGGCGTCCTCCTCGTCCTCCTCGTCGTCGAGATCGGCGGTGACCTCGGTCGACTCGGGGATCGGTTCGGTCGGCGGCGCCTCGCCATAGGCTTCTGCCTGCGCCGAGAGCGAATCGGCCGCCTGCTGGGCCTCGTAGTCCTTCTTGCGGCGACCAGAGAGCATCTCGACGTGCGAGGCGACGATCTCGGTCTTCCAGTGGCGCTGGCCGCGATCGTCGTCCCACGAGCGCGTCTGCAGGCGGCCCTCGATGGCGACCTGCTGGCCCTTGCCGAGGTACGTGCCCGCGATCTCGGCCAGGCGATCCCAGGTCACGACCGGGTGGTACTCGGCCTTCTCCCGGCCGCCGCCGATGAACTCGTTGCTGGCCACGGTGAACGTCGTGACGTTCTTGCCGCTCGCCAGGCTGCGCATCTCCGGGTCGCGTGTGAGGCGACCCGTGAGGAGGACCTTGTTCACGGTCCGATCTCCTTCCCGGTCGGTCGGCTGCGCCGATCACGACCTGCGTCTCCGGCGGGATGACGAAGCCACCCTACCCATGAACGCTGCACTGGCGCACATCGCCGACTTACTCGCTGACAAACTGGCCGTCGCACGACGGGGAAACCGTCGGTGCGTGGCGGCCGACATTCCCTAGGATGTTCCCGTCACCGGCGGCGGCCTCGACTGACCGGCGGCCCTTGCGAAGCGCCCGCGACCAGGAGCGGAACGTGTCGATCCCACCACGAACGAACACCACCGACCCGGTACCCGCGTCCGGGCCGTCACGGACGGCGTACATCGGTCTCGGCATCGCCGCGGTGGTGCTGGGCGTGGCGACCGCCGTCGGCGTCTGGGCGTTCAACCAGGTCTTCGGGCTCGTCCACCGCGTCGTCTTCGACGGCGTCGCGGACGCCCTCGTCCCGCTCGGGGCGTGGACCCTGATCCCGGTCGTGGCCGTGGCGGGCGTGGTCGTGGCCATCATCGTGAGGTTCATGCGGCCGGAGCCGCTGGGTGCGCTGCCGCACGTCATCGACGGCGTCGCCGAGCACGAAGGCCGACTGAACGGTCACAACGCGGCGGTCGCGATCGGCGGCGCTGCTGCCGGGATCGGGTTCGGGATGCCGCTCGGCGCCGATACGCCGTCGGCCATGATCGGCGGCCACCTCGCCTCGGCTGTCGCCACGCGGCTCCGATGGCCGACGGCGTTCGTCCAGGCACTCGTGGTGGCCGGCGTCGCGGCCGGCATCTCGTCCACGTTCCTCGCGCAACTCGCGGCCGTGGTCTTCGCCTTCGAGGTGGTCCTGGGCGGATTCGGTGGGATCCTGTTCGTGGTGCCGACACTCCTCGCGGTCGGCGTGGCGGGTCTCGTCACTTACGAGCTCGTCGGCACGCCCGCGACCTTCCCGGTACCACTGCCGGCGATCCATTGGGACGCGACCCTGCTCCTGTACCTCGCGGCCGCGGTCCTGGCGGGCCTCGCCGCGATCGCCTATGTCACCTTCCTGCAGCGCTCCAAGCCGCTGTGGGCTCGCGTCCCGCTACCGCCGATGGGCCGCATGGTCGTCGCGGGCGCCTTCGTGGGTCTCGTCGCCATCTGGCTCCCCGAGGTCCTGGGCACTGGGACGGCGACGATGAAGGACCTGTTCGGCGGCGCGACCATCCCACTCGCGACCTTGCTGGTGCTCGCCGTCGCGGAAACGATCCTGACGCCGGCCAGCCTCGGCGCCGGGTTCGTGGGCGGGGTCATCGGCCCATCGATGCTCATCGGCTCGACCCTCGGGTCCGCCGTCGGCACCGTGGTCATCGCGATCTTCCCGGACCTCGGGTTGTCGCCGATCGTGTTTGCGATGCTCGGGACCGCGGCGATGCTGGCCGGGAGCTTCCACGCCCCGATCTTCGGGGCCCTGATGATCTTCGAGATGACCGGCAGCTACGAGATGCTGGTCCCGCTCGTCATCGCAGCGGCGATCGGCTATGCGCTGGCGCGTCCGTTCCAGGGAGGCTCCGCTTACACGATCGCCCTCCACGGGCAGGGGATCTTCCTCAAGCAGGGCGTCTTCCGACGGACGACGCGGTAGATCCGGCGGCGGGACCGGGGCGACGGAACTGACGCAGGCGCGGGGGCGGGCAGACGGAGCGGTCAGCCGCCTGGCGAGCGGGTGGGCACGGACCGCAACGCCCGCGGCCGCGTGCCGGTCGGGGTGCCGCCCTTGGGCTCCATCGTGGTCGTCGACGGAACGAGCCCGAGGGCGCCATCGGGCGCCATGGTCTGCGAGAAGGCGGACTGGCTCGCGGGCTGGCCGGACGGCGAATCCGCGACGTCCGTCGAGGACCGACCGCGCGGGGCCGGCGGTCGCTTGCGTCCCGTGGCCGGCGGCGGGTCCGCGTCCACATCGACGTGGTCGGCCTCCGGCGGCACGGCCCGCGGATCCGTCGGCTCGGACGGTCCGTCCGCCGGCCGGAGGTCGGTCCGGCGACGTCGACGATCCGTGCGCGCCACCCCACCGGACGGGATCACCAGCCGCCCCGCACCGGCCGCCCCGTGCGCGTCACCGGCCGCGTTGAGGGCGGTCACGGTCGCATCGGGTTCGGGCGCCTGCGAGGCGTAGAGATCGCAGAACAGCTCGACGAGCTCGGGATCGAACTGCGTGCCGGCGTGCCGGCGCAGCTCCTCGATGGCCTGCTCGTGGGAGACCGCGCGCTTGTACGGACGGTCGTGGACCATCGCGTCGTAGGCATCGGCGATGGCGACGATCCGAGCCCCCAGCGGGATCTCGTTGGCGCGCAGGCCGTAGGGGTAGCCATGACCGGCGAAGCGCTCGTGGTGATGGAGGATGATCGGGACCGCCTCCTTCAGCGCGGCGGCCTGCTCCAGGATGACCTGGCCGATCCGCGGATGCTGGACCACCGTCCGCCATTCGGCCGACGTCAGGGCAGAGGGCTTGTCGAGGATCTCGGGCGGCACCGCCACCTTACCCACGTCGTGGAGCAGGGCGGCCACGCGCAGTCGATCGAGCTCGACGTCGGGCAGCTGGAGCTGTCGACCCAGCGCCACCACGATCGACGCGATGAGCGCCGACGGCTGGCCGCGATAGTGGGGAAGCGGGGCCAGGACGGACGTCAACGCGGCCGTGGCCGCCTCACGCGCCTGCTGGCCGATCTCGACCGCTCGCGCCCGCCCGGCCGCGGAGATCGGCGCCCGCGGCACGCGCGCATCGTCATCGGGCTCGGCGAAGATGTAGGTCTGGTTGCGACCCAGCGACTTGGCTGAGTACATCGCCTGGTCGGCGTCGCGAACCAGCGCCTCCATGCGCAACTGCTGGCCGACGCCGCCCGCGATCCCGATCGAGATCGTGACCGAGATCTCCTGACCGGCATCGACGGTGAAACGTTGGCGTTGCACGAGCGTGCGCAGCTTCTCGGTCAGGACCGCGCCTTCCTCCACGCCCGTCTCGGTGAGGATGAGCATGAATTCCTCGCCGCCGTACCGACCGATCATGTCGCTCGTCCGCAGATTCGCCGCGATCGTCTGGGCCACGCCGCGCAGGACGATGTCGCCGGCGCCGTGGCCGTAGGTGTCGTTGACGGCCTTGAAATGGTCGATATCGACGAACGCGACCGACAGCGGGCGCTCGTAGCGCGTCGCGCGCTCGACTTCCGCGAACAGGTCGGCCAGCAGGACCTGGCGATTGTTGACGCCGGTCAATCGATCGATGGTGGCGCGATCGTGGGTATCGGCGAGGGCGCCCGCGATCTCGTTGACGGCTTCGGCGAGCCGACCTTCCAGACCGTGGTGCCGTGGCTCGACGGTGGTCGTGTAGTCGCCGCCCGCGATCTGCTCGGCGGCCTTGACCAGGGAACTGAAGCGGAACCGGTAGTAGGTCGCGACGAGCACGGCGGTCAGCGACACGCCGAGAGCCGCCGCGACCAGCGCGACGAACATGGAACGACCCCCCTCGTCCACCCACGATGCCAGGGCATCTGGTGAAGCGAGGAGGAGGATCCCGAACGCGAGCGGAGCCGCAAGCGCCAGGACCCCGAGTAGGCGCATCACTCCTGCAGGCTACTGGTGACGTTCCCGGGCTCGGACCCGCCGGTGGTACCGATGCGTGGCGGCTGGTGGTACCGCAGCGTGTCGTTCGCGGTCACCACGGTGTCGGCGGGAGGGCGTTCGGCCGCTCGCCCTTGTGCCGCGGTGGCTGCCGTTGTGCCGCGGGCGTTTCGGGGGCGGTCGCTCCAGGGTCGGACCCGACTGCTATACTCCCGGCGTCCTCGAGGGCTACGGGGACTGCAAGGACTATCGGAGGCCAGCGATCGCGCTTGAAGGGCGCATCGGCCGTCCCGTGAGGCGACCGGGCGACCAGCAGCCGGCGATCCGCCGAAGCATCGGCGGCGCGACGCGGGAGATTACTAACCAGGTCCCAGGGCACCGGCCCCGGGGCCTTTTCGTTTGCCGATCAGAACTGTCTTGGCCACCGTCAGGCCGGCCGGGGCAAGGCGCCGTCCGAGCAGCGCAGCGAGCGCGCTCTGACGCGCGTGAGCGAGCAGCGCAGGCGGCAATGCCGCCTTGGGCGAGCATGACGGTGGCCTCCTAGTGCCGGCCACGGTGATCGTCGGGCTGCAGTGGGGCGACGAGGGCAAGGGCAAGACCACCGACTTCCTTGCGGAGCAGACCGCCATGGTCGTGCGCTACCAGGGGGGCGACAACGCCGGCCACACGGTCCAGCGCGGCGACGAGGTCTTCAAGCTGCGCCTGACCCCGTCCGGCGTCCTCTACCCGCACATCACGTCACTCATCGGCAATGGCGTCGTCGTCAACCCGCTGACGCTGATCTCCGAGCTCGACATGCTCACCGAGCGCGGCATCGACGTGGCGCGCGTCCGGGTGAGTCGGAGTGCGCACGTGATCATGCCGTACCACGTGGCCCTGGACCGCGCGAACGAGGTCCGTCTCGGTGGCGCGGCGGTCGGGACGACCGGGCGCGGCATCGGCCCGACCTACGGGGACCGGGCGTGGCGCCTGGGCCTGCGGATGGAAGACCTGCTGGATCGCGCCGTCCTGCGGGAGCGCATCGAGCGCGTCCTGCCGGACAAGAACCTGCTGCTCGCGTCGATGGGCGCCGACGGCTTCACCGTGGATGCCCTCGTCGAGGAGGCGGCTGGCTGGGGCGAGCGCCTGCGCGACCACCTCGACGACACGACCTGGCTCGTCCAGGCGGCCCTCGCCCGCGGCGAGCACGTCCTGCTCGAGGGCGCCCAGGGCACGCTCCTTGACCTGGACCATGGCAGCTATCCGTACGTGACCTCGTCGAACCCGGTCGCAGGTGGCGCCTGTACCGGCGGTGGCATCGGCCCGCTCCAGGTCGATGAGGTCATCGGGGTCATGAAGGCCTACTCGACGCGCGTAGGCGCAGGTCCGTATCCCACGGAGCTGCTCGACGGCATCGGGGCGGGGATCGCCGAGCGAGGCCACGAGTACGGGACCGTCACCGGTCGCCCGCGGCGGGTCGGCTGGTTCGATGCCGTGCCGCTGCGCTACGCCGTCGCGGTCAACAGCGTGAGCTCGATCATGCTCAACAAGCTCGACATCCTCTCGGGCGTGGACCCGCTCCGCATCTGTGTCGCGTATGAGATCGACGGCCGGCGGGTCGAGGTCTGGCCATCGAGTGGCGCCGCCCTCGCGCGCGCCACACCGGTCTTCGAGGCGTTCCCCGGCTGGGACGAGCCGATCCACGGGGTTCGCTCCCTGGCCGACCTGCCCGAGAACGCCCGCCGGTACGTGACCGCCATCGAGGAGCACGCTGGCGTGCCGATCGTCCTGGTCTCTGTGGGGCCGGAGCGGACGCAGACCATCGAACGGGCCTGGCGGCCCATGCGCCACCGACCGGGCCTTCCGGCATGAGCACCGGGCGCCTCGTGATGCCGACCCGGATCCTCATCGTGGGGGCTGGCGGTCGCGAGCATGCCCTGGCCTGGAAGCTCAGCGCCGAGCCCGGCGTGAACGACGTGTTCGTGGCGCCCGGGAGCGACGCGATGTCCGACCTGCCGCGTGTGCATCGTCTTGCCGACGTCGACCCGCTCGACGGCGCGGCCGTCGTCGCCGCCGCGCGCCGGACCTCGGCCGAGCTCGTGGTCGTCGGGCCGGAGGCGCCGCTGGCCGCCGGCGTCGCGGACGCGCTGGAGGCCGCCGGGATCCCCGTCTTCGGAGCGAGCGCCGCCGCCGCCCGGATCGAGAGCAGCAAGGCCTTCTGTCACGAGATCGCCGCCGCGGCCGGTGTGCCGATGGCGCGATCCGGGGCCTTCTCGGACGCGGCCGGCGCCATCGCCTTCGCCCGCGACCTGGATCGCGATGGACGGGGTGTGGTCGTCAAGGCGGATGGACTGGCGGCAGGCAAGGGCGTCACGGTGGCCGACGACCTCGACGAGGCGCTCGACGCGATCCGCGTCGCGGCGACCGCGGGCGACGTCGTCATCGAGGAGCGCCTCGACGGTCGCGAGGCGAGCCTCATCGCGTTGTGCGATGGCCAGGTCGCGCTCGCCCTGCCGATCGCTCGCGACCACAAACGGCTCGGCGATGGCGACACCGGCCCGAACACCGGCGGCATGGGCGCGTATTCGCCACTGTTCGACCTGCCCGACGAGGCCGCCGATGCCTTGGTGGAACGATTCCACCTGCCGATCCTCGCCGAACTGGCCCGTCGCGGCACTCCGTTCCGTGGCGCCTTGTATGCCGGATTGATGCTGACCGCCGACGGGCCGGTCCTCCTGGAGTGCAACGCGCGATTCGGCGACCCGGAGACCCAGGCGATCCTGCCCCGGCTCGGCGCTCCGCTCGGTCCACTGTTGCTCGCGGCGGCCCGTGGTCGGCTGGCCGACGCGACGGGTCCCCTCGGGCTCGTCGGGGCCCGGCTCCCGGTCATCGCCGGTGCGACGGTCGCGATCGTCCTCGCCGCGGCCGGCTATCCCGATACGCCCCGCCGCGATGACCCGATCGCCGGGCTGGACCGGGCCGCGACCCACGGCGCTCTCGTCTTCCACGCCGGCACGACCCGCTCCGCGGACGGCGGCTACCGGACGGCCGGTGGCCGCGTCCTCGCGGTCGTGGGGCAGGGGAGCGACACGACGTCGGCGGCCGCCATCGCCTCTGCCGCGGCTGACGAGATCGCGTTCGATGGCTTGCAGCGCCGCCACGACATCGCGGTCGACGTGGCCCCCGCATCCGTCGTCGGCGCGGGAGCCGTCGGATGATCCGCCGCTACACGCTCGCCGAGATGGGCGCCATCTGGACGGAAGAGGCCCGATTCGAGGCCATGCTCCGGGTCGAGCTGGCCGTCAGCCGCGCCCTCGCCACGCGTGGCCTGATCCCGGCCGAGGTCCTCGAACCTCTCGAGACGCGAGCACGCATCGATGTCGAGCGCATCAACGAGATCGAGCGCACGACCGACCACGACGTCATCGCCTTCGTCTCGCAGGTCGCCGAAACGGTCGGTCCGGAGGGTCGCTATCTCCATTTCGGGCTGACCAGCAGCGACGTCGTGGATACCGGGCTCGCCCTCCAGCTCCGGGCCGCCGGGGAGCGGTTGCTGGGCGACGCCGATCGCCTCATCAAAGCGCTCGTCGTTCGTGCCAGGGCCGAGGCGGACACGACGATGATGGGCCGGACCCACTCGGTCCACGCCGAGCCCACCACGATGGGCCTCAAGTTCGCGGGCTGGGCGTTCGAGGTCGACCGCGGCCGGACGCGGCTGGCGACGGCCGTCGACGAGATCGGTACCGGCAAGATCTCGGGGCCGGTCGGGACGTACAGCCATCTCGGGCCGGAGATCGAAGCGGCGGTCCTGGCGGACCTCGGCCTCCGCGTGGACCCGGTCAGCACCCAGATCGTGCAGCGCGACCGGCATGCGGCCCTGCTGACGGCGATCGCCATCCTCGGCGGCACCCTGGAGCGCATCGCGACCGAGATCCGCAACCTCCAGCACACCGAGATCGGCGAGCTGCAGGAGCCGTTCAAGACCGGCCAGAAGGGCTCCAGCGCGATGCCCCACAAGCGCAACCCGATCCTATCGGAGCGGATCGCGGGCCTCGCGCGACTGCTGCGCGGCTACGCCCACACGGCGCTCGAGGATCAACCGCTGTGGCACGAGCGCGATATCAGCCACTCCTCGGCGGAGCGGGTCGATCCTGCCGGACGCGACGATCCTGCTCGACTACATGCTCGTGAAGATGACCGGCCTGATCGAAGGGCTGATCGTGCGCTCGGAGCGGATGCGCGAGAACATCACCCGTGGACTCGGCCTCCATGCGAGCAGTCGCGTGCTCGTCGCCCTCGTCGAGAAGGCGGGGGTGAGCCGCGAGGAGGCCTACGCGATCGTCCAGCGCGCCGCGCTCAAGGCGGCCGACGAGCGCGCGCCGCTTCGCGACCTGCTTGCCGTGGATCCGACCGTCGCCCAGCGCCTGTCGCTGGCCGACCTCGACGCCTGCTTTGACGAGGCGACCTTCCTGCGTCACGTCCACGAGGTCATCGCCCGCCTGGACCGCCTGACGCCGGTCGCCGCCACGACGGAGGTCGCGCGTGCTGACGACTGACGGGTTCCTGCGCTCGGGCAAGGTCCGCGATCTGTATGAACTCCCGGACGGGCACCTGCTGCTGGTCGCGAGCGACCGGATGAGCGCGTTCGACGTCATCCTCCCGACCGAGATCCCCGACAAGGGCCGGATCCTGACCGGCCTGTCGCGCTTCTGGTTCGCGGAGACCGACCGGATCATCCCCAACCACCTGGTCTCGATCGAGGTCGACGACGCGACCCTGCGGGGCCGGTCGATGGTCGTCGAGCGGGCGGAGGTCGTCCCGATCGAAGCGGTCGTCCGCGGCTTCCTGGCCGGGTCGGGCTGGAAGGAGTACCGCGAACACGGCACGGTCTGCGGGACGAAGCTCCCCGAGGGTCTGCGCGAGAGCGATCGATTGCCCAAGCCGATCTTCACGCCCGCGACCAAGGCAGAGCTCGGCGCGCACGACGAGAACATCGACTTCGACACGATGGCCGAGTCGGTTGGTTACGACGTCGCCGAACGGGTCCGCGACACGGCCCTGCGCCTGTACGGCTATGCGGCCGCCGTGACCGCCCGGGTCGGGATCCTGTTGGCGGACACGAAGTTCGAGTTCGGGCTGCGGCCCGGGACGGACGAGCTGCTTCTGATCGACGAGGCGCTCACCCCCGATTCATCGCGCTTCTGGGACGTCGCGACGTACGAGCCCGGGCAGGCCCAGGCGAGCTTCGACAAGCAATTCGTGCGCGACTGGCTGGAACGCCAGCCATGGGACAAGACCGCCCCCGGACCCGCCCTGCCCGACGACGTCGTCGCCGGCACCAGGGCGCGCTACGTGGAAGCCTACGAACGCATCACCGGCGCCAGCTTCGAGCGCTATCTCCAGGAGGACGTCATCGCCCGATGAGCACCCACCGGTTCGCCGTCAACGTGACCCCCAAGCCCGGCATCCTCGACCCGCAGGGGCGGGCCGTGGAAGGCAGCCTTGGCCACCTCGGGATCGAAGGCGTCAGCGCGGTCCGCGTGGGCCGGCGCGTGGAGCTGACCGTGGACGCGGCCGACGAGGCCGCTGCGGCCCTGGTCGTCGAACGCCTCGCCTCGGAGCTGCTGGCGAACCCGCTCATCGAGGCCTATGTGATCGAATCGATCGCGGGCGCCTCGTCGACGGTCGGGGAACCCGCCTGATGTCGGTCCGGATCGGCGTCGTCGTCTTCCCGGGGAGCAACTGCGATCGGGACACCCTCCACGCGTTGCAGGGAGCCGGAGCGGAGGCTGTGGCCCTCTGGCATGAGCAGGCGAGTCTCGATGGCGTCGCGGCAGTCGTCCTGCCCGGTGGGTTCGCCTATGGCGACTACCTGCGGGCCGGTGTCATCGCGCGGTTCAGCCCGGTCATGCGCGCGGTCGCGGCCTTCGCGGCCGATGGTGGCCTCGTCCTGGGCATCTGCAACGGGTTCCAGGTCATCGCGGAGGCCGGTCTCGTTCCCGGCGCGCTTCTGCGCAACCGTGGCCTGCGCTTCCTTGGCCGTGACGTGCTGATCGCCGCCGAACGGCTGGACACACCGTTCACCCACGCCATCGCGGCGGCCGGACGACCGCTGCGCATGCCCGTGGCCCACGGCGAGGGCTGCTTCTTCGCCGACGAACCGACGCTCGACGCCCTGGAGCGCGATCGCCAGGTCCTGTTCCGCTACGTCGATGCTGACGGCGTCCGAGCCGGGGATGACGACCGGGCGGCGAACCCGAACGGGTCGCTTCGGGCGATCGCGGGCGTCCTGAACGCGGCGGGGAACGTCGCTGGCCTGATGCCGCACCCTGAGCGGGCGTCCGAGGCCATCCTTGGCTCCGATGACGGCGCGGGCATCATCCGCTCGCTCGTCGAGTCGGCCGCGCGGGCCGCCAACACGAGTCCGGCCGGACCGGCCGCCGTGACGGCGGGCGCCCGATGACCATCGCCGAGCAGCCCGTGGAGCCGCTCCACCGTCGTCTCGGGGTGACCGACGAGGAGCTCGATGCCATCCGGGACCGACTCGGCGGCCGCGATCCCAACGACCTGGAACTCGCCATGTTCAGCGTCATGTGGAGCGAACACTGCTCGTACAAGAGCAGCAAGCCGCTGCTCAGGACCCTGCCGACCGCGGGGGAGGGCGTCGTCGCCGGTCCGGGCGAGAACGCCGGGGTCATCTCGATCGGGGACGGCCTCGCCGTCGCGTTCAAGATCGAGAGCCACAACCACCCGAGCGCCGTGGAGCCGTACCAGGGTGCCGCGACCGGAGTCGGCGGGATCCTGCGCGACATCTTCACGATGGGGGCACGCCCCATCGCCGTCCTGGATGCCCTTCGGTTCGGCGACCCCAGTGACGCGCGGACGCGCCACCTGGTCGATGGCGTCGTGCGCGGCGTCGGCGGGTACGGCAACTGCGTCGGCGTCCCGACGGTCGGCGGCGAGCTCGTCTTCGACCCGAGCTACCAGGGCAATCCGCTCGTGAACGTCATGGCCATCGGGCTGATGGAGGAGCGGCTGCTCACGCTGGCCGCGGCGCCCGGGCCAGGCAACCTCGTGGTCCTGTTCGGCTCGACGACCGGGCGCGACGGGATCGGCGGGGCGAGCGTCCTGGCGTCCGCCACGTTCACCCACGACGACCCGTCCAAGCGCCCATCCGTCCAGGTCGGCGATCCGTTCGCGGAGAAGCTGCTGATCGAGGCCAGCCTGGAGCTCATCGAGCGTGGGCTCGTGGAAGGCCTCCAGGACCTGGGAGCGGGCGGCATCACCTGCGCCACCTCGGAGACGGCCGATCGCGCCGGGACCGGCATCCTCGTGGACCTCGACGCCATCCCGCGGCGGGAGCCCGGCATGGAGCCGTTCGAGGTCATGATCTCGGAGAGCCAGGAGCGCATGTGCGCCGCGGTCCGGCCCGACCGCTGGGACGACGTCCGCGAGGTCTGCGAGCGCTGGGGTCTCCCCGTGGCGGTCATCGGCCGCGTGACCGACGACGGCGACATCGCCATCACGAGTGCCGGGACGGAGATCGCGCGCGTGCCCGCGAGCGCGCTCACGAGCGATGCCATCGTCCACGACCGCCTGGGCACCCCGCCGGCGCATCGCCGTGCCGCGCCCGCGCCTGGGGCGCCCCTGGAGCCGGTCGACCGCCTCCCGGAGCGCGGGATGGACCCGGGAGCCGTGCTGCTGGGCCTGCTGGGCTCGGCGAACCTGTCGTCGAGGCGCGTCGTCTTCCAGCAGTACGACTCCACCGTCGGCGCGGACACCGTCGCAGGCCCCGGCCGCGGAGCCGCCGTGCTGCGCGTCAAGGGGACCACGAAGGCCCTCGTCGCGGCCACGGACGGGAATCAGTCGGTCGGGGCGCTGGACCCGTACCTCGGGGCGGCGCTCAGCGTCGCCGAGGCCACGCGGAACGTCTCGATCACCGGTGCTCGCCCGCTCGGGGTCACGAACTGCCTCAACTACGGCGACCCGACTCGCCCGGAAGCCTTCTGGCAGCTCCAGGAAGGAGTCCGTGGCCTGGGTGACGCGTGCCTGGCCCTGGGCCTGCCGGTCACGGGCGGCAACGTCTCGCTCTACAACGAGGCGCCGTCGGGAGCCATCGCGCCCACGCCGGAGATCGGCGTCGTGGGCCTGCTCGATGACATCGGGACGCTCGTCGGACCGGCCTTCCTGGAGGAGCTGGACGCGGTGCTTCTCGTCGGCGAGGCGACGGCCGGGCTCGCCGGCTCGGCGTACGCCGCGCTGGCCGGTGTGGCCGTCGAGGATGGCCCGCCGGCGCTCGATCTCGCCCGCGAGGCGGCCCTGCAGGCGTTCATCCGCGAAGCGATCGCGCGCGGACTCGTGGCCAGCGCCCAGGACGTTTCCGGCGGTGGGCTCGCGGTGGCCCTTGCAGAGGCCGCCATCTGGAGCGGTCTCGGGGCGAATGTCCGGGTCGCCGTGGCCAACTCCCCGGCCGTGGAGCTGTTCGGCGAGAGCCCGTCGCGGCTCGTCGTGACGACCCCATCCCGCTTCGCGCCGGCCCTCGCGCTGCTCGCCCGCCAATACGGCCTGCCGGTGGAGGAGCTCGGGGTCGTCGGTGGTGACCGCCTGACGATCGAGCTCGCCGGCTCCGGTGCCACCGGAGCCGCGGAGGAGCGGGGGAGTCGCGTCGCCGACGCCCTGGAGGTCCCCGTGGCCGACCTGCGTCACGCCTGGGAACTCGGCTTGCCACGGGCCCTCGGTTGGGAGGAGCACGCCTGATGTGTGGGGTGTTCGGGGCGGTGGTCCCCGGCGGCGAGCCGACGGAAGCAGCGGCCATCGCGACGCTGGGTCTGTTCGCGCTCCAGCATCGCGGCCAGGAATCGGCCGGCGTCGCGGTGAGCGACGGCGAGCAGCTGATGCTCTACAAGGACCTCGGGATGATCTCGACCGTCCTCGATGAGCGGCGACTGCCCAGCCTGCGCGGCCAGCTGGCCATCGCGCACTGCCGCTATTCCACGACGGGGTCCACGATCTGGGAGAACGCCCAGCCGACCTACCGCCAGGGACCGCGCCGGGCCATCGCGATCGGGCACAACGGGAATCTCGTCAACACCCGCGAGCTGCTGACCCAGCTGACCGGCGGCCGGGCACGCCTGCCGGCCTCCACCGACACGGAGCTCCTGACCGCGCTGCTCGCCGACGAACCGGCCGAGGACACGGTCCAGGCGCTCGTCCAGGTCCTGCCGCGGGTACGCGGCGCGTTCAGCCTCGTGATCCTGGACCAGCATCGGGTGATCGGCGTGCGCGACCCGCATGGCTTCCGGCCGCTGGTCCTGGGCCGCCTGCCGGCGGTGCCACGCTCGAACGGCGATGGCGGCGACGGCCTACCCGCCGGTCTGTGGGGCGACGACGAGCGCGCGGGCGGCTGGTGCCTGTCGTCGGAGACTGCCAGCCTCGACATCGTCGGAGCCGAGTACGTCCGCGACGTGGAGCCCGGCGAGATCGTCATCCTCGAACTCGGCCAGCCGCCGCGATCGGTCCGCTACGCCGAGGCGGACCCCAAGCTGTGCGTCTTCGAGCTCATCTACTTCGCCCGTCCCGACTCCTACATGGAGGGACGCAACCTCTATGAGGTCCGCCGCCGGATGGGCGAACAGCTGGCGGTCGAGCATCCGGTCGACGCCGACCTCGTGATGCCCGTGCCCGACACGGGCGCCCCTGCCGCCGCCGGCTACGCCGAAGCGTCCGGCCTGCCGTACCGCGAAGGGATGTACCGCAATCGGTACGCCGGGCGCACGTTCATCCAGCCATCGGCCGGCCTCCGGCATCGCGGCGTGACGATCAAGCTCAATCCGCTCCGCGAGGTCGTCGCCGGCAAGCGCCTCATCGTCGTGGACGACTCCATCGTCCGCGGGACGACGACCAAGCGGATCGTCGAGCTGCTGCGCAAGGCGGGCGCTACCGAGGTCCATGTCCGGATCAGCGCGCCACCGATCTACCACCCGTGCTTCTACGGCATCGACACCTCCATCGAGACCGAGCTCATCGCCTCGACCCACAACGAGGAGCAGATCCGCGAGTTCATCGGCGCGGATTCGCTTGGCTACCTGTCGATCCGCGGCGTGCTCGCCGCGCTGGAGCTGCCGTACGACCAATTCTGCTTCGCCTGCTTCGACGGCAACTACCCCGAGCCCGTGCCCTACGACGCGGCCAGTCGCAAGTTCATGCTCGAAGAGCCCGTCGTCGCGACGACCCGTGGCTGACGCTCGCGCCGCCTATCGACGCTCGGGGGTCGATGTCGACGCCGGCGAGCGCGCGGTCGAGCTCATGCGCGCGCATGTCGATTCGACGCGACGGCCGGAGGTCGTGGGCGGGCTCGGCGGGTTCGGCGGGGCGTTCGCGATCCCCGCGGGCTACCGCGAGCCGTTGATGATCGCGTCGACGGACGGCGTCGGGACCAAGACCGCGATCGCCGCGGCGATCGGGCGGTTCGACACGATCGGCATCGATCTCGTCGCGATGTGCGCCGACGACGTCGTCTGCACGGGCGCCGAGCCGCTCGCCTTCCTCGACTACGTGGCGGTCGGTCGATTGGACCCGATCGGCGTTGCCGAGCTCGTCGGGAGCGTGGCGGCGGGCTGTCGGGACGCCGGGGCCGCCCTGGTCGGTGGGGAGACGGCCGAGCATCCCGGGCTGATGGCCGCCGATGAGTTCGACCTCGCGGGGTGCTGCATCGGCGTCGTGGAGCGGTCCCGCGTCATCGACGGATCGGCGGTCCGGGCGGGGGACGTGATCCTGGGGCTGGCCTCCAGCGGCCTGCACGCCAACGGGTACTCGCTCGTTCGTGCCCTCATCGCGCAGTGGGACCTGGACCTCGCCGAGCCATACCAGGAGCGCCTGCGACGGACCCTTGGCGATGCGGCGACGAGCGAGGCGCTCGCGGCGGCCCCACGTGAGGTCATGGCCACGCTCGGCGAGGTGCTGCTCACGCCGACGACCATCTACGCCCGGGCGATCCTGGCCGTGCGCGCCGCGTTGGTCGCCGCCGGCCACGACCTGCATGGGCTGGCCCACATCACCGGCGGGGGTCTGCCGGGCAACGTGCCGCGGGCCCTGCCCGAGGGCCTCACCGCCCGTGTGGATCCGGGGCGCTGGACGATGCCGTCGGTCATGCGCCTGTTCGGCGCGCTCGGCGGCCTCGACGACGCAGAGTCGCGGGCGACGTTCAACGGTGGCCTTGGGATGGTGGCGGTCGTGCCGGCCGTCGCCGTGGAGGCGGCGATCGACGTGCTGAGCGACCACGGCGTCGCGCGCCACGATCGTCGGCGAGGTGATCGAGGCGTCGACGGTCGGCGGCGCGCGTTATGTCGAGGCGTCCCTGGAGACGATCGCGTGACCGAGGGGCCGGGGCGGACGGCACCGACGGGACGGATCGCCGTCGGTGTCTCCGGGGCCGGGTCCAACCTGCGGGCCCTGCAGGCCGCGGCCGTCCGCGGTGAGCTGGGCGGCGACATCGTCCTGGTCTTCGCCGACCGGCCGTGCCCGGCGCTCGACTGGGCTGAGGAGGAGGGGATCGACACGGCCCTCGTCGAGGGTGGCGATGACGAGGCCCTCGCCGCCGTCCTGTCCGGCGCGGGGCCGGATCTCGTCGTCCTCGCGGGCTACATGCGGATCATCGGCCCCGCGGTCCTGGCCGACCATCGCGACCGGATCCTCAACACGCACCCGTCCCTGTTGCCGGCCTTTCCCGGTGCGCACTGCCGTCCGCGACGCCCTTGCGCACGGCGTGGACGTGACCGGCTGCACGGTCCACCTGGTGGACGCCACGCTCGACGGCGGTCCGATCATCGCGCAGGAGGCGGTCCCGATCCTGCCCGGCGACGATGGACCGGCCCTTCATGCCCGGATCCGGGCGGTCGAACACCGATTGCTGCCGCGCGTGGCGGCCCTGCTGCTGGCGGACGCGGTGTCCGTCGGCGCCGGCACGGGCGCCGACCGGCGTCACGTGACCATTGACCTCGCACGGGCCGACCAGCGGGTGCCGATGCCGCGGCGTGCCCTGCTCTCGGTCTCGGACAAGACGGGGCTCGTGGAGCTGGGTCGCGGCCTCGTGGCCCGCGGGTTCGAGCTCGTCTCGACCGGCGGCAGCGCCCGGACGCTTCGGGACGCCGGCCTGCCCGTGACCGATGTGGCCGCCGTGACCGGATCACCCGAGATGCTCGATGGCCGGGTCAAGACGCTCCACCCGCGGATCCACGGGGGCCTGCTCGCGGATCGGCGGCTCGAGGATCATCGGCTCCAGCTCATCGACGCCGGCATCGCGCCCTTCGAACTCGTGGTCGTCAACCTCTATCCGTTCGCCGCGGCCCTCGAACGGCCCGGGATCACCGTGGACGAGCTGATCGAGGAGATCGATATCGGCGGCCCCTCGATGGTCCGGGCGGCCGCCAAGAATCATGCCAACGTGGCCATCGTCACGACGCCGGGCCGCTATCCGGACGTGCTCGCCGCACTGGACTCCCCGGCCGGCCTCGACGACCGCCTGCGACGCCAGCTCGCGCTGGAGGCCTTCGCCCACACCGCGGCGTATGACGCCCGTATCGCGGCCGAGCTGCCGGGGCGGTTCGTGGACGCCGGGCTGCTGGACCCGCCCGACGACCCCTATCCGGCCACGCCTGACGATCGCGCTCGAGAAGGTCGAGACCCTCCGCTACGGCGAGAACCCGCACCAGCCGGCCGCCCGCTATCGACGACCGGGCACGACCCTGGCGGATGGCCTGTTCGGGGTGGATGGTGCGCCCCTCCAGGGCAAGGCGCTCTCGTACAACAACGTGCTCGACGCGGCGGCAGCGGCGGCCCTGGGCTCGGGCGCTGCGCGGCCCTGGCGTCGTCATCGTCAAGCACACGAACCCATGTGGCGCGGCGGAACGTGCATCACTGCTCGATGCGTGGTCGTCGGCGCTCGAGGCGGACCCGATCAGCGCCTTCGGCGGGGTGGTGGCGCTGACCCGTGAGGTGGACGCGACCGTCGCTGAAGCCCTCACCTCCATCTTCCTCGAGATCGTCATCGCCCCGGCGTTCACCCCCGAGGCCCTGACGGTGCTCGCCGTCAAGCCCAATCTGCGGGTCCTCGTGGACGAGGCCCTCGCCTCGGATGAGCCGATCCTGCCGTCCGCGGCGTCGCCGACCGGGTCGCTCCGGACGGCCGGTGGCGCGGTCCTCGTCACCGCCCCCGATATCGCCGCCGACGAGGCGAGCACCTGGACGTGTGCGACGCGCCGCGCGCCGAACGAGCGGGAGCAACTCGACCTGGATCTGGCCTGGCGACTCGTCCGCGGCGTGACCTCCAATGCGATCGTGCTCGTCCGCGACCGCCGGCTCGTGGGGATGGGGAGTGGCCAGACCTCGCGCGTGGATGCCGCCCGGCAGGCGGTCGCCAAGGCCCACGCCCTCCTCGGCCCCGACGTGACCGTCGGGGCGGCGTGCGCGAGCGACGCCTTCTACCCGTTCCCCGACGCCATCGAGGCGTGCCTGGACGGCGGCGTGACGGCGTTCATCCAGCCCGGGGGATCCATGCGCGACCAGGAAGCGATCACGACGGTCGAGGCGGTCGGCGCCACGATGCTGATGACCGGAGTCCGTCACTTCCGCCACTGACCCGGCCGGTCGCGCCCGCGCCGGTTGACGCCGGCCCGCGGGTTCGCCATCGTGCGATACCACCTGGTAGGTCGAGGGAGCCACGATGCCCGAGCGGCTGACGAACGAGGAGATCGTCCGGCGGTATGCGGCCGCGTCGGTCGCGGCGGATGTCGAGGGGATGGCCGCCCTGCGCCACGCCGACTGGTCGGTCGCGTGGCCGCAGTCGGGAGAGCGCGTCGTCGGGCAGGACGCGTTCCGCGAGATCCTGCGCCACTATCCCGGGTGGCGCGCCGCAGACGGAGACGACGCGGATCGTGGGCGCCGAGGACCGCTGGGTCCTGACCGCCGGCAACACCGTGATCAAGGTCGTCGGGAGCGGCGACGCGTGGTGGTGCGAGTGGCGCGTCACCTACCCCGACGGCATCACCTACCTGTGCATCGACCTCCTCGAGTTGCGTGATGGGCTGATCCACACCGAGACGGTGTATTGGGCGCCGGTCTTCGAGCCGCCGGCGTGGCGCGCGGCCTGGGTGGAGCGTAGGCGGCGCACCCGGCCCAGGTGGCACCACCGGATGAGCGAGCCGCTCACGAACGTCGTCATCGATGACGAGGCCGTCACGATCGACGAGATCGTCGCGATCGCCGGCGGAGCGTCGGTGTCGATCGGACCGGCCGCCACCGAGCGCATCGCCGCGTCCCGCGCCGTCGTGGAACGGCTGGCCGCCGGCGAGGCGCTCATCTACGGGCTGAACACCGGACTCGGCAATATGGCCAACCTGCGCGTGCCGGCTGAGGCGATCGAAGCCATCCAGCCCCTCATCGTGCGCGGCCATGCCGGCGCGATCGGTGCGCCGCTGGCCGAGGGGATCGTCCGCGCCGCGATGGCGGTCCGCGTCGCCGGGATCGCTCGCGGCGGCTCGGGGGCGTCCGCGATGATGGCGGAGACCTATGTCGCGATGCTGAACGCCGGGATCCATCCGATCGTGCCGACGGTCGGATCCGTCGGAGCGTCGGACCTGATGCACATGGCCGCCATCGCCCTGGTCGCGATGGGCGAGGGCCAGGCCGTGGTGGCGGGGCGCCACGTGGCGGCCGCGACCGCCCTCCAGGACGCCGGGATCGCTCCGCTGCACCTGGGCGTGAAGGACGCGTTGACCGTGATCTCGGCGAACGGCGTCTCGATCGGACACGGGGCGCTCGTCGTGCACCGCGCCCGGCGGGTGGCCGAGCTCGCGGACCTCGCCGCCGCCGTGTCGTTCGAGGCGGCCAGCGCGAACATCTCCGTGATCGAGCCGGCCGTCGCGGCGGCCAAGCCGGTCCCGGGGCAGGCCATCTCGGCGCGACGCATCGGCACGTGGCTCGCCGGCAGCGGCCTGTGTGCCGCCGGCGTCGCCACGTCGGTGCAGGATCCGCTCTCGTTCCGGGTCGTCCCGCAGGTCCACGGCGCTGTCCGCGAGGTCATCGAGGCGGCGGCCGCCGCCGTCGCGACCGAACTCGCCGCGATGGACGACAACCCGCTGGTCTCGATCGAGGCCGGCACGATGACCAGCAACGGCAACTTCCATCCGATGCTGCTCGCCCTCGCGTTCGACGCCGTCCGGCCAGCGCTCGCGCATCTCGGCCAGCTGTCCGATCGACGCGTCGGGCACCTGTCGGGACCGGCTCGCGTCGGATCCGGCGAGCTTCTCGCCGGAGGCCTTCGAGCGGATGGGGGCGTATGGCTCGCCGCTCCTGCGCTACAGCGGAGCGGTCCGCACCGCCGAGTTGATCGCCCTGGCCGGGCCCGTGACCCTGGACATCGGCCCGCTCGACGTGGGCGTGGAGGACCACGCGACCAACGCTCCCTTTGCCGTGCGGCGCACCGCAGAAGCCCTGGCCCTCCTCGAGGACGTCCTCGCGGTCGAGGTGCTGACCGCGACCGCCGCGATCGCCATGCGGGATGGCGGCCCGACATCCATGGCGCCGGCCACGACCGGGATCCTGGACGTCATCACGGGCACCATCCGCGAGCTCGGTCCGGCGGCGCCGGCCGGGGATGTCCACGCCGCCGTCCGAGATCGACTGATCGAGATCGCCGAGGGGGTCATCACCGCCACGTGAACGCCCTCGCCGCGTACCGCGACCTGCTGGCAAATCGACCGCTCACGAAGCTCCTCGGTCGGGAGTTCGTCAGCGCGATCGGCGACTGGCTCTACATCGTGGCCCTGCTCGTCGTCATCTATGGCGAGACCGGCGACCCGCTGGTGCTGGGGCTCTTCGGGGCGGCGCGGATCGTGCCGTACATCCTGTTGTCGGTGCCGGCCGGCATGCTCGCCGACCGGGTCGATCGGCGGATGATCCTGCTCGTCACGGACCTGGCGCGCGGGGCGTGCATGCTCGCGATGGCCTGGGTGGTCGCGATGGACGGCCCCGTCCTCGTCCTCGTGGTCCTGTCCATCGTGGCCGCCTGCTTCTCGACCTTCTTCTATCCGGCCATCGGCGCGTACATCCCGAATCTCGCGCGTGACGAACGCCAGCTGGGTCCGGCCAACAGCGCCTGGGCCAGCCTCGACAACCTGGGGTTCGTCGTGGGGCCGGTGCTCGGCGGACTGCTGCTGGCGGCCGGTGGCACGGTCTTCGCGTTCCTCATCAATGCGGTCACGTTCGTGGTCATCGCGGCCGTGCTCTGGACCTTGCCGCCCTCGCGGAATGTGGCACCCACGGCGGAGCCGACCCCGACCGAGGAGCCGACCGCGAACGTGCCGACGCCCGGGTCGACCACCACCGACCCGGCGCCCCGCTCCAGCCGTGTCGCCCTCGGGGGCATCGCCACGCTGCGGTTCGTCGACTACGCGATCTACGGCGGCATCGGCATGCTGACCGTGGTCTTCGCCACGGACATCCTCCAGGCCGGCGAGGCGGCGACCGGATATCTCAGTGCGGCCATCGGGGTCGGCGGCGTGATCGGCGCGATCGTGTCGGGCCTGCTCGTCCTGCGGCGCAGCCTGCGCCTGCCCGTCATCGCGGGGTCGATCGTCATCGCGGGCGGGGCCGCGTTGCTGGGGCTGTCGCAGTCGCTCGTCGTCGCCATGGTGGCGATCGCCCTGGCCTGCGCTGGCCACCTGGTCCTGGAGGTCCTCGCCGCCACCCTGCTCCAGCGGGTCACGACGGACGCCGTCCGCGGGCGAGCGGTCGGCACCATGGTCACGGTCGACACGATCGCCGAGGCGACGGGATCGCTCCTCTTCCCGGTCCTGGTGGTGTCGGTCGGTGCCGTGGCGACGATGGCGACGGCTGGAGTCCTCATGCTCGGCGCCACGGTCGCGGGACTGGCGCTCATCGGTAGCGCGGTCACCCGGGCACCCAGCCCGTTCGAGGCCATCGTGCTGCGGGTGGCCCGCCTGCCGCTGTTCGCCGGAGTGCCCAGCGCGGCGCTGGAAGGGACCCTCGGCCGGCTCCGCTCCGAGCCAGTCGTCGCGGGCCAGGCCGTGGTGCGCCAGGGGGACCCGGCCGACCGGTTCTACATCATCGAATCGGGTGCCTTCGTGGTGCGCCAGGCTGCCGCCGATGGCACGGAACGCGAACTCCGCCGGCTCGGCCCGGACGACGTGTTCGGCGAGTTGGGCCTGCTCACCGAGGCGCCGCGCAGCGCGACCGTCGAGGCGCTCTCGGACGGGGTCGTGCTGGCACTCGATGGCGCTGACTTCCTCACCCTCGTCGGCGGGCGGACCAGCGTCCGTGGGCGCCTGCTCGGCCTCTACGAGGGCCCGCCCGGACCAGCCGCGGCGTAGGCAGCCCACGCGTCGCGATGTGGCGGCTCGACCTGTCTCCCACGCGACACACACCCGCGCATCGCCTGCTGTATCGTCCCTCTCCAGCCGGGGATCGGACGCCGGACGGCCGTCACGCCGGATCGGATGCAGGGGAGCTGCCCGTGGCCTCGTTCGCCTTCGCGCCTGCCCGCCGATCGCCAGGGGCGGCCGCCCGCCGACGGTCTCGGATCCCAGGTCTCGGCGCGAGCCTCGCCGCGGCGACCCTCGTGCTCGCCGCGTGCAGCGGCTCGGGCGGCGCCGCGAGCGGCACGGCCACCGGCGACTCGTCGACGGCCGCCGCGTCGATCCCGGCCGGGGACCCGACCACGGACAAGCTCGCAAGCATCCTGGCTCGTGGCACGCTCGTCCTGTCCACGGACCCGGCGTACCCGCCCCAATCCGCGGTCGTCGAAGGCGCGGTCCGCGCCGCCGACACGAAGTGCGCCGCCAATCAGCTGACGGCCCCCGAGGTCGAGGGTTACGACGCCGATACGGGCAAGCTGGTCGCCGAGAGACTCGGCGTGGAACCGTGTTTCACCACGCCGCCATGGAGCGAGATCACCGCGGGCAACTGGGGTGATCGCTGGGACATCGCGTGGGGCTCCGGAGCGCTCACCGAGGAGCGGATGACCCGGCTCTGGGTCACCCAGCCGTACTACTCCACCCCGCATGACTTCTTCGTCCCCATCGATTCGACCGTCCAGGACGCGTCCGAACTGTCCGGCCAGGAAGTGGGTGCGTGCGCGGGGTGCACGCAGGAGCTGTACCTCAAGCACGAGCTGGAACTGCCGGGCGTCACGTTGGAGTACGCGGTCGAGGATCCCCAGATCGTCACGTTCGATGCCGAACCGCCCGGCCTCGAGGCCACGGCCAAGGGTGACCTCGCGGCGTTCCTGTGCGGGGAACCCGTGGGCGTCCAGGCCATCAAGGACGGCGCGGCCCTGCGGAAACTCGAGAAGCCCGCCTACATCACCCAGAAGACCGGGTACCTGGATCGTGGCTCCGCGCTGACGCAGGTGACCTTCGCCGCGGCCGTGGACGATGCGCTTGCCGCGCTCCACGCTGACGGGACCCTCAAGACGCTCTCGGAGCAGTATTTCGGGGTGGACTACGCGACGGCGGCCGGCGCCTTCGACATGACGCCGCTCGGTCAGGAGGTCGAGTGACGATGGGGCGCCACGGGACGACGCAAGGGATCATGCTGTGCGCGTCCCGCACTCGCCGCGTCGCGCTCCTCTGCGTCACCGCCATCGTCCTCGCCGCTTGCTCCTCGAGCGAGGGCGCCAGCCCCGCGACGTCGACGGGAGCCGGCGGGGCGTCGGCCGCCCCATCGCTGGGTGACCCGACGCAGGACAAGCTCGCTCAGGTCGTCGACCGAGGCACCCTCGTCCTGTCGACCGATACGGTCTATCCGCCCCAATCGTTCGCCGTCGAGGGCGCCGGCCGCCTCGCGGACACGAAGTGCCCAGCCAATGTCCTGACCGGACCGGAGGTCGACGGCTACGACGTGGAGACCGGAAAGCGGGTCGCCGCCGCGCTCGGTGTGGAGCCGTGTTTCGTCGTGCCGAGCTGGACGGAGATCACCGGCGGCAACTGGGGCGACCGCTGGGACATCGCATGGGGATCCGGCGCCATCAACGCGGACCGCATGACGAGGCTGTACATGACCCAGCCGTATTACGCCGACGACCAGCGGTTCTACGTCAAGACCGACTCGCCGTACCACGAGATCTCGGACCTCGACGGCAAGGTCATCGGAGCTTGTGCCAGCTGCACTCACGAGCTGTACCTGCGTGGCACGCTCAAGATCCCGGGTACCGATGTCACGCTCAAGGTCAAGGATCCGCAGGTCGTCACGTATCAGGCCGAGGCCCCCGGTCTCCAGGAGGTCGCGGACGGCAAGATCGACGCCTTCCTGCTCGCGGAGACCGTGGGCGAACAGGCGGTCAAGGACGGATTGTCGATCCGCGCTCTCGACGAGCCGGCGTTCCCGCTGTTCCTGACCGAATTCATCGACAAGAAGTCCGGTCTGGATCCGACGGCCTTCGTCGCGCGGGTCAACGACATCATCAGCGAGCTCCATGCGGACGGGACCCTGAAGACCCTGTCGCAGAAGTATTTCGGTGAGGATCTGACCGCCGAGGCGGCCGACTTCGACCTGGACGCCATCGGACAGGTCGTGCCATAGGGGTGCGCATCCCGGGGCCGTGGAACCGGAGCCTGCGCGCCCGCCTGGTCGGGTATTTCCTGCTGCTCTCCAGCGTGACCGTAGCGGTCGTCGGGATCGTCGTCTATGCGCGCGCCACCGATGACCTGACGAAGTCGGTCTTCGAGCGCCTGAACGCGGTCGCGGAAGTCAAGGCGGATTCGCTGGACCGCTGGATCGACGAGCAGCGTCGCAACGTCGTCTTCGTCGGAAGCATCCCGGGGGTCGGCGACGAGGCGCGGATCTTCCTCGCCGAGGATTCCACCCCCGAGGAACGTGCTGCCGCCCGAGAGGTCCTGGCCAAGACCCTCAACGTCGTCGTGCAGCAGACCGCCGACGCCCAGGAATTCATGATCGTGGACCTCGACGGGACCATCGCGTTGTCCACGGTCCCCGAACACGAGGGCCGCTCCGTCAAGGAGGAGTTCTTCTTCAACAACGGCGTCTCGCACACGACCGTCCAGAACGCCTACGCCTCGGCGCTCACGGGGCGCCCCACGATCACCATCAGCAACCCCCTCTTCGACGCTGACGGGCGCGGCCGGCGGGTCGGCGTCCTCGCCGGCAACCTCAACCTGGAACGGATCGACCGGATCGTGCTGGAGCGGACCGGTCTCGGCGAGGGCGGGGCGACGTATCTCGTCGGCAAGGATCACCGCTTCATCCACGCCCGGCTCAACCAGGGCGAGTTCGTCGACGGCGTTCGGTCGACCGGCATCGACCGGGCCTTGTCCGGCCAGTCCGGCCAGGCGCTGTACACGGACTACCAGGGCACCCCGGTCATCGGCGTCTACCGCTGGCTCGATGAGCACGGCGACGCCCTCATCGTCGAGCTGCCGCAGTCCGAGGCCTTCGCTCCAGCGCAGGAGCTGGCCCTGACGATCCTCGTGGTGGGGCTGCTCTCGGCGCTGCTCCTGGCCATCGGCATCTGGCTCGTCGCCCGGCAGGTGACGCGACCGATCCTGCGCCTTGCCTCGACGGCGACCGCCGTGGCGGGCGGCGATCTGACGGCGACCGCTCCGGTCACGTCGCAGGACGAGGTCGGGCAGCTCACCGGCGCCTTCAACGACATGACCGCCCAGCTCCGCGAGAACGTCGAAACGCTGGAGCGCCGGGTCGAGGCACGGACGGCCGAGCTGACGGACGCCCTGGCCGCGGAAGCAACCGCCGCCGCCACCGTTCGGCGCCAGAAGCAGTACTTCGAGTCGCTCGTGGAGATCAGCCCGGCGGCGGTCGTGACGATGGACCGGACCGAACGGGTGTCCGCGTGGAACCCGGCTGCGACCCGCCTGTTCGGGTTCGCCCCTGACGAGGCGATCGGTCGCCGTATCGACGACCTGATCATGGACAGCGACGCGATGCGCGCCGAGGGCGAAGGCGTCGCGCGCGAGGCCCTCGAGACCGGCCGGTCGGCGCGGATCTCGCGTCGGGCCCGCAAGGACGGGCTCGAGGTCGACGTCGAGATCGTCATGGTCCCGCTGGTCGTCGATGGAGAGCACACCGGGTTCTACGCCGTCTATCACGACATCTCGGAGCTCCAGGCGGCGCGCGACGAGGCCGATGCCGCGAATCAGGCCAAGAGCTCGTTCCTCGCCGCGATGAGCCACGAGATCCGGACGCCGATGAACGCGATCATCGGGATGAGCGGCCTGCTGCTCGATACCTCCCTAGACGACGAGCAGCGCGACTACGCCGACACGATCCGGACGAGCGGCGACGCCCTGCTCACGATCATCAACGACATCCTCGACTTCTCGAAGATCGAGGCCGGCCGGGTGGACCTGGAAGCCGCCCCCTTCGACCTCCATCGGGCGATCGAGAACGCGCTCGATGTCCTGGCGCCCGCGGCCGCGAAGAAGGGGGTCGAACTCGCCTACCAGATCGATCCAGCCGTGCCGCGGCAGGTGGTCGGCGATGTCGGCCGCTTCCGCCAGATCGTCCTGAACCTGTTGTCGAACGCCGTCAAGTTCACCGAGCACGGCGAGGTCGAACTCACGGTCGCGGGCCACCCGGTCAGCGGCGACCTGGGCGTCGACGGCGCGGCAGGGGCCGCGCCCATCGGCGACACGTGGGAGATCGCGGTCGATGTGCGCGACACGGGGATCGGCATCCCGCCGGACCGGATGGGGCGCCTCTTCCAGAGCTTCAGCCAGGCTGACGCGAGCATCTCGCGCCGGTTCGGCGGGACCGGCCTCGGCCTCGTCATCAGCCAGCGACTCGCAGAGGCCATGGGTGGCGCCCTGACCGCCGAGAGCACGGGGATCGTGGGGGAGGGGAGCACGTTCCACCTGCGGATCGTCGCGCCGGTCGCGACGGACGACGTCGCCGCGGGATCGCCGGGTGGACCGGAGAGCCTGACCGGCCGCCACGTCCTGGTCGTCGACGACAACGCGACCAACCGCCGGATCCTCGTCGCCCAGCTCACGCGCTGGGGGATGACGTCGCGCGATACGGCGTCGCCCGATCGAAGCCCTCGGCTGGATCCGCGGGGGCATGGCCTTCGACGTCGTGCTGAGCGACCTGCAGATGTCGGAGCAGGACGGGCTGACCCTGGCCGCGGCGATCGCCGGCTCCGGCCCGACGCCCCCGCCCGTGCTCATCCTGTCCTCGGTCGGGGAGCGCCTGCCGGCGGACGCCCCGGTCGCGGGCAGCCTGAACAAGCCGGTCAAGCCCTCGGCGCTCCATGACGCGCTCGGCAACGTGCTGGCGGGTCACGTGGCCGCGTCCCCCGCCCGCACGCCGGGCCGCCCCACCCTCGATGCCGGGCTTGCCGAGCGCCATCCCCTGCGCATCCTGCTCGCCGAGGACAACGCGGTGAACCAGAAGCTCGCGCTCCGGTTGCTCGAGCGGATGGGCTACCGGGCCGATGTCGTCGGCGACGGCGTCGAGGCGGTCGCGGCCCTGGACGACAGGACCTACGACGTGGTCCTGATGGATGTCCAGATGCCGGAACTCGACGGCCTCGAGGCGACCCGCCAGATCCGGTCGCGCTGGCCGGACCGCCGCGTCCGGATCATCGCGATGACCGCCAACGCGATGGCCGAAGACCGCGAGGCCTGCCTCGCCGCGGGCATGGACGACTACGTCTCCAAGCCCATCCGGGTCGACGAGCTGATCGCGGCGCTGGAACGCGTGACGCCGGTCGCCTCGGACTGAGGCAGGACCGTGGGCCGCCGCGGATCAGGCCAGCGCCGTACGATACGGTCGTCGGACCGGACCCCAGCAGCCGCGCCGCGGCGGGAGGCAGCCCCATGTCGGAACTCATCGCGATCAGCTTCGACGGCGCGGATGACGCGACCCGGGCACTCGCCTCGGTCCGAGCGCTCGAGCACGAGGGCCGGATCGGTCTGGAGGACACCGCCGTCGTCACCAAGGCCGCCGATGGCAAGATCCACGTCAAGAACGAGATGGCCAGCGGCACCGAGACCGGCGCCGCCGTCGGAGCCGTCCTTGGCGGACTGCTGTTCTTCGTCTTCCCGGTCGGTGCCATCGTCGGCGGCGCGATCGTAGGCGGACTCGTCGGGCGCGCCGTGTCGCCAGGCCTCGATGGCGACTTCGTCAAGCAAGTCGAAGCGGACCTGCCGGCCGGCGGCTCGGCGCTGTTCCTGCTGACCAAGGGTGGGATCCCGGACTCCTCATCGCCGCCCTGCGCCAGTACGAGGGCCGCGTCGTCCAGACGTCCCTCGACGAGGAGCAGGAGCAGGCGCTTCGCGATTCGCTCAAGTAGGGCGGTCGGTCGGCCAGGCGACCAGGTCGGCCGCGGCGCGACGCGGCCCGCTGCTACCATCGCCCTCCCATGCCTGAGCGACCTCGCTACTACCTGACGACGGCCATCGCGTACGCGAACAACAAGCCCGGCCTGCACACCCTCTACGAGGTGGTGGGCGCGGATGTCATCGCGCGCTGGCACCGGATGAAGGGCGACGACACCCGCTTCCTCACGGGCACCGACGAGCATTCGATCAACATCGCGCAGAGCGCCATCGATGAGGGTCGGACCGCGCGCGCGTTCGTCGATGAGAAGGTCGGCTTCTTCCGGGTCGCCGAGGACGCGCTCGCGATCAGCCCGGACCGGTTCATCCGAACCACCGATCCGGACCACATCCGGTCCGCCCAGGAGATGGTCCGGCGTGCCCATGCGAACGGCGACATCTACCTCGGGACGTACGAAGGCTGGTATTGCCCCAACGAGGGCTTCCGCAACGCCACCGACGTCCAGGAGACCGCCCGCGGCACGATCTGCCCGAACCACCCCGACGTCCCCCTGCAGTGGCTGACGGAGAAGAACTGGTTCTTCCGGTTGTCGGCCTACCAGGAGCGCCTGGAGCGGTACTTCGCCGATCACCCGGACTTCGTCCAGCCCGACTACCGGCGCAACGAGATGCTCGGATTCATCCGGGGCGGTCTCGAGGACTTCTCGATCTCCCGCGAGCGAACGCCGGGCGGCTGGGGCATCCCATTCCCGATCGCCGAGGATGGCTCGTCGGCGCTCCGCGAGGACGGGTCGTGGGATCCCGAGGCCGGCGTCATCTACGTGTGGTACGACGCGCTCATCAACTACATCACCGGTGCTGGCTTTCCCGACGATCTCGCGGCGTTCGAGCACTGGTGGCCGGCCGACCTGCACGTCATCGGCAAGGACATCGCCCGATTCCACACGATCTTCTGGCCGGCGATGCTGTGGAGCGCCGGGCTGGAGGCCCCGCGGCACGTCTGGGTCCACGGCTGGCTGCTGGCCGCCGGCGGCGAGCGCATGAGCAAGAGCCGCGGCAACTTCCTCGATCCCAACGATTTCGTGACCGCCTTCGGCCAGGACGGGGCCCGGTACGTCGTGCTGCGCGAAGTGCCGTTCGACCGTGACGCCGAAGTGTCCTGGGACTCCTTCGTGCGGCGCTACAACGCCGACCTTGCGAACGACTTCGGCAACCTGCTCAACCGCACGGTCTCGATGACCAACCGATACCTCGACGGGGAGCGGCCGGCGCCAAGAGCGGCCGGGGTCTCGCCCCTCGCGGCGGGCTGGTCGGACACGCTCCGGGTCTACGGGGAGCGCCTGGAGGCGTGCCTCCTGCACGACGCCCTGGCCGAGCTCTGGGGGTTCGTCGGCGGTGCCAACAAGGTGGTCGACGCGGAACAGCCCTGGACCCTGGCCAAGGCCTGGAAGGCGGGCGATGACGACGCCGGTGAGCGCCTGCGCGGCGTCCTCGGCGATCTGCTGGAGGCCTGCCGGCTGATCGGCCTCGCGGTGGCGCCGTTCATGCCATCGATGGCACCGCGCGTCCTCGCCCAGCTCGGCTACGTGTTCGACTACGGCGCCGACGGCAACGGCGGCCCGGCGATCATCGCCGAGCTCGCCTGGGGCGCGCACGCGGGCGATGTCGGTCGGGTCACGGCACCCGAACCACTGTTCCCGCGCCTGGACATCGAGGTGGAAGCCCCCACGTCGAACTGACCCGACCACCGTTCGCATCGAGCGAACAATTCCGCGATGAAGACGTCCAGATCGGGCCATGAACCGCTGGCCGGCGATCGATCGTTCGCGGTGGGTGAAGCATCCTGCGACGAGGATGGCCTCGTCGGGCCCTGGGCCGGCCTGGAGCTCGCTTCGAGCCGAAATCGTTCGCTGCGAGCGAACACCCGTCGAGGCAGGAGCCGCGGGCGCCCCTACCATGGCGCCCATGCGCCTGGTCGACTCCCACGGGCACCTCAACGCGGATCGCTTCGAGGGCGACGCGGACCTCGTCGCCGGCGCGGCCCGGCTGGCCGGCGTCGAACGCATCCTGGTCCCCGGTTGGAACGTCGCCTCGAGTGAGCGAGCCCTGGCCCTGGTGGAGCGCCTGCCGTGGCTCGACGCGGCGGTCGGCGTCCACCCCCACGATGCCGCCAAGGTCGACGACGCCGGCTGGGCGCGGATCGTCGACTGGGCACGCCGTCCGGACGTCCTGGCCATCGGCGAGACCGGGCTCGACTACGACCGCGTCTTCAGCCCGATCCCGGACCAGCTGACCAACCTGCGCCGGAACCTGGCGCTGGCGACAGAGACCGGCAAGCCCGCCATCCTCCACTGCCGATCGGCCCTGGGGAAGCGCGATGCCCAGGACGCCCTGCTCGCCGAGGTGCGAGCGCTGGGCGATGCGCGGCCGGGCCTGGTGATCCACTCCTTCTCCGGACCGGTCGACTACGCGGACGCGATGCTGGAGCTCGGGGCCGTGCTGAGCTTCTCGGGACTGGTCTTCCGGCGTGGCGAGGAGGCCTCGGCGGACGTCGCGGCACTCGCGCCGCTCGATCGGGTGCTCGTCGAGACCGATTCGCCGTTCCTCGCGCCGCCGGGCGCGCCACGCTCCCGCAACGAACCCGAGTGGGTGCGCGTGACGGCCGCCTGGCTGGCCGAGCGACAAGGCCTTGTGACCGACGACGAGCGGGCCGGTCTCGGTGACGCCCTCGTCGCGACGTACGACCGGACGTTCCCACGCGCGCGATGAGGTCGATCGCGGGTCTCGGGGCCGTCGTCATCGCTCTGGTCGGGATCAGCGGCTGCGCCATCGCGCCGGCGCCGAGCGGTCCGTGCCTCGAGGCGCTGCCGGAGATCGCCAACCTCGGGTATGACCGGCTCTCCCGCATGGAGCTCGACATCCAGGGCGATACCGAGGTCGTGCGCTTCGTCTTCGACCCGACCGATCATGGCGTGGCCAGCGTCACGGCCGAACCCGCGCGCGGGCCGTTCCTTGACGCGGCCTTCGCTGAACCGGTGGTCCCGATGGGCGACCGGCTGACGAGCATCAAGTTCGAGGGCCTGACGGTCATCGACCAGGCCGACCGCGTCCGTGCCGACCCGACCGATCAGGATCCCGTCCGCGAAGTCGTCCAGGTGACGGATCCGAACGTCACGCGCTTCATCGTCGGGACGGTCGCGGGAGCCTGTCTGCGACTGCGGGTCGACCCGGAGCTGGCGACCGTGGCGCTCCTGGTGAGCCCGCGTTGACGCTCGTGGCGAGACGTCCGACGGACGCCGTCACGGATCGCTGCCACACTGCCGTCACACCCTGAGAACGCCCATCGCGCGTCCGAACGGCGTCCCGGAACGCCCCCGCGCGACATGGAGGATCACGTGAACCATGGACTCCGCCGCTCCCTCCTGCTGACCGTCGTGGTCGTGCTGGTGGCGCTCGTCGCCACCGCCTGCGGGTCCTCGACCCCGACCGCCAGTCCCTCCGCGTCGACCGCCCCGACCCCGGTGACGTCGCCGACCATCGCCCCGTCCCCGACCGCCGCTGCGACCGCGTCGGTCGCTCCATCTCTGACGGCCGCCCCCAGTGCTGCGCCGACCGCGACCCCGGTCGCCACGCCGAGTCCGTCCCCCGTCGCGGAAGCCTGTCCCGTCGCGCCACAGACAGCTCGGCTGCCGTCGGACCGGCTGACGGATGTCGCGGTCTCCACCTCGGGCTCGGCCGACATGGTCACGTTCACCTTCGGGAACATGTCCGTCCCCGAACCGCCCCAGGGCGTGTCGGATGGCTCGCTGGAGGCCGCCGAGCCGCCCTACACCCACGCGGCGAGCGGGCTGCCCATCGAGGTGCTGGGGGAGCACGTGGCCCTCGTCCGATTCTCGGGGATGTCCCTCTCCAACGACGTGGGCGAACTCACCTACGACGGCCCCCTGGAGTTTCGGCCGGACCTCGCCGCGATCAAGACCGTCGTGGACTACGACATGTCCGAGGGCGTCATCGGCTGGTACATCGGCTATGACGGCAAGGGCTGCGTGACGCTGACCTCGGACGCCACGCACGTCGTGGTCACCATCGACCGTCAGGGCTCCTGACCCTGGCGAACGCGTCGCGGGTTGACAGCCGCGCGACGCGTTCGGTACTCTCCCCTTAGCACTCTCGTAGGTAGAGTGCTAACGCACCGCGTGACCACCTGACGACACGGGCCGGGACAGCCGGCGAGGGCGTCGGACATCGTCACCGGCGGTGCTCACAGGAAGCAAGGGATCGTCGGCCCGCGCCGTCACCGGCCAGCCGACCGTCGATCCCGACCGGACCCACGCCCGACGGTCGGCCCTGGCCGTCACAGGAGGAACTGCACGTTGGCCAAAGCCACTGCGACTGCGTCCACGACCGCAAAGCTTCGCCCGCTCGGCGACCGCGTGGTCATCGAGCCGACCCCGCGTGAGGAGATGACCAAGAGCGGCATCGTCCTGCCGGACACCGCCAAGGAGAAGCCCCAGGAGGGCAAGATCATCGCCGTCGGACCGGGCAAGGTCCTCGAGGACGGCAAGCGCGAGGCGATCGACGTCAAGGTGGGGGACAAGGTCCTCTACGCCAAGTACGCCGGGACCGAGTTCAAGGTGGACGGCGAGGAACTCCTCATCGTCAGCCAGAAGGACATCCTGGCCGTCGTCGAGGACTGACGACGATCCTCCGGCCGATGCGCTCCACCGAGCGCGCTCGGCCGTCGGAGCGCCGCGAGGCGACACGTCGTCCCGACATCGTCCTAACCCACCGAACCGACATCCCTGGAGGAACCCCGATTGGCTAAGCAGTTGATCTTCGACGAGGTCGCTCGTCGCTCACTCAAGAAGGGCATCGACCACCTGGCCGACGCCGTCAAGGTCACGATCGGCCCCAAGGGCCGCAACGTCGTCCTCGACAAGAAGTTCGGCTCGCCGACCATCACCAACGACGGCGTGACGATCGCTCGCGACATCGAGCTCGAGAACCCGTTCGAGAACATGGGCGCGCAGCTGCTCAAGGAAGTCGCGACCAAGACCGATGACGTCGCCGGCGACGGCACGACCACCGCGGTCGTGCTGGGCCAGGCGCTCGTGGCCGAAGGCCTCCGCGTCGTGACCGCCGGGGCCAACCCGATGGTCGTCAAGCGCGGCATCGAGGCCGCCGTCGAGGCCGTCGTGGCCGAGATCAAGAAGCAGGCCCGCCCGGTCGACAATCGTGAGCAGATCGCGGCCGTCGCCGCCATCAGCGCCGCGGATCCGGAAGTCGGCGAGATCATCGCCGAAGTCATGGACAAGGTCGGCAAGGACGGTGTCATCACCGTCGAGGAAGGGCAGAGCCTCGGCCTCGAGAAGGAATACACCGAGGGCATGCAGTTCGACCGAGGCTACATCTCGGCGTACTTCGTGACCAACCCGGATCGGATGGAAGCGGTCCTCGACAACCCGCTCATCCTGATCACGGACAAGAAGATCTCCAGCGTCCAGGACATGCTCCCGGCGCTCGAGAAGGCCGTCCAGCAGGGCAAGCCCACGCTGATCATCGCCGAGGACGTCGACGGTGAGGCCCTCGCGACGCTGGTCGTGAACAAGCTCAAGGGCACCATCTCGGTCCTGGCCGTCAAGGCCCCGGGCTTCGGTGATCGCCGCAAGGAGATGCTGCGCGACATCGCCGTCCTGACCGGCGGCACCGTCATCAGCGAGGAGATCGGTCGCAAGCTCGACTCCGTCACCGCCGAGGACTTCGGTTCTGCCCGGCGGGTCGTCTCGACCAAGGACGACACGACGATCGTCGACGGCGACGGCTCGGCGGACCAGATCAAGGCCCGGATGACCCAGATCAAGGCCCAGATCGAGGAGACGACCTCGGACTACGACAAGGAGAAGCTCCAGGAGCGCCTTGCCAAGCTGTCCGGTGGCGTCGCCGTGATCAAGGTCGGCGCGGCCACCGAGGTCGAGCTCAAGGAGAAGAAGCACCGCATCGAGGATGCGCTCTCGACGACCCGTGCGGCCGTCGAAGAGGGCCTCGTCGCCGGCGGTGGGACCACCCTCCTGCAGGCCATCCCGTGCCTCGACAAGATCCAGCTCGGCGGCGACGCCCAGGTGGGTGTCGACATCGTCCGCAAGGCGCTCGAGGCTCCGGCCCGTCAGATCGCCGAGAACGCCGGTGCCCCCGGCGAGGTCGTCGTCGAGAAGGTCAAGAGCCTCAAGAACGGCCACGGCTACGACGCCCTCAACGGCGAGTACGGTGACCTCTTCAAGAAGGGCATCGTGGACGCCGCCAAGGTGACCCGCTCCGCCCTCCAGAACGCCGCGTCCATCGCCGCGATGGTCCTGACCACGGAGACGCTGGTCACGGACATCCCCGAGAAGCGCGAAACGGCTGGGGCCGGTGGCGGCCACGACCACGGCGGGGGGATGGACTTCTAGGAGTCCCTCTCGTGTCCGCCAGCGACCATCGCTGACAGACTCACGCTCGAAACGCCTACAGAGGCGGGTGACCCTTCGGGGATGCCCGCCTCTGTTGCTACCGGGACCGCGACCGGAAGCGCCCGATCGAGACCGGACCGCCGGGCGAGAAGGACAGGCAAGCGAGGCCCCCGGACCTCCACCGACCGGGGGGACGATGCCCGCCCAAAGGGCCTCACTCCGACGAACGAGTGACGTTACCGATCGTTAGGTGCCGTGTGGACCCGGCGCACCGGGAGTCTGCTGGCGCGTCGGCCCCGGACGTCGACAGACCCTCGGACCGACCACCGCCCCCCGACGGTGCCCCCCTGTCCGAGGGTCTGCAACGAGGTCAGTGTCAGGCAGGAACCTTGCACGTGACCTTGCATCTGGTGCCCGTCCGCCACGGCGCGCCGGCTGCGCCATCCGGCATGGGAACGTCCTTGATGCAGAGCTCGTCTGAGGACTCGTGCGTTTGACAGGATCTCGTCCCGGCGTGAGGCTGGCTCCATGACTCGACCGACCTTTGCCGTCGCGCTCGTCGCGACCGCCATGTTCCTCGTCGCCGCCTGTGGCGGCACCCCGACCGCCTCCGCCCTCACCGACCCCACCGCGATCCTGGAGGCCGCTGCCGCCCAGGCCGCGGAGGCGACCGCGGTCCACGTCGGCGCGACCGCCGATGGCGCCCTGAACCTGGACCTGATGGGCACTGGCAGTGCGACGCCGCTCCAGTTGACCGGGAGCACGGCCAACGCCGATGTGGACATCACGGGTGGTGACGCGCGGGTCACGTTCAGCCTGCCGGGCGTCCTGGGGCTCCGTGGCGAGCTCATCGCGGTCGATGGCACGGCCTACCTCAAGACCTCGCTGACCGGCCCGAACTACCGGACGATCGCGACGGGCGGCGCGCCTGCTGACCCGTCCGCCAGCCCGGACACGGCATCCATGCTCGCGAACCTGACGACCTTCCTGGCCCGACCCGAGCTCGCCCCGACGAAGGGCGAGGATGTCGACTGCGGTGGGACGACCTGCTACACGGTCACGATCGAACTCACCCCCGAGGAGTTGGCGGCGCTGACCGCCGAGGGTGGGGCCTTCTCCCTGCCGAGCGACCTGCCGATCGACTTGCCCGACATGAGCGGCACGACCGTCGATCTCACCGTGCGCGTCGAGAAGGACACGACCCGCCTGTCCGGCCTGACGGCCGTGATCGGCACGGGGACGCCGGCCGCGAGCGGGACGACGACCGCCGGAGACATGACGGTCGAGCTGACGTTCACCAAGTGGAACGAGGCGGTCTCCGTCAGCGCGCCGCCAGCGGACCAGGTCGACCCCGCCGGCTGAGCCGCCCGCGACCCACCCGCCACGGCCCGGAGCCCGCCACCGGGTGAAGGCCCAGCCAAGCCCGCGGACCTAGAATGCGGAGGTGAGCCCCACCTCCCGTCGCCGGCGCAGCGACCCCGACCCTCGACGACGCCCTGCAGACGGTCGGGACGACCGTCGACGAGGTCTCCGACGCGGTCCCGGACGAGCCCGAATGGCTCCGGGATGTGGCCGGCAAGGCGGCCGCGACGACCGACCCGACGGCGCCCGCCCCCCGCCGCCCGATCCGGCCGCGATCGCCGCGCGGCGCGCCGCCCGGGAAGCCGAGATCGTCAAGGCGCTGAACCCCGAGCAGGCCCGCGCCGTGACGACCACGGAGGGTCCGCTGCTCATCCTGGCCGGCGCCGGATCGGGCAAGACGAGGGTGCTCGCCCATCGCATCGCCTACCTCGTCGGCGTCAAGGCGGTCGCCCCGTGGCGGATCCTCGCCGTCACGTTCACGAACCGCGCCGCCGCCGAGCTGCGCGAGCGGATCATCAGCCTGGTCGGGGAGGGCGGGCGCGACGTCCAGGCGGGCACGTTCCACGCCCTGTGCGCGCGGGTCCTCCGACAGGATGGCGAGGCGATCGGCATCGGCCGCCGCTTCGTGATCTACGACACGGACGATCAGCAGGCGCTGATGAAGCAGGTCCTCCGCGAGCAGGACCTGCCGCTGACGGGGGAGTTCCGGCCTTCCGCGGTCCTCGGCGCCATCTCGCGGGCCAAGAACGAGATGCTCGACCCGGCCTTCCTGGCCGAGAACGCGGCGAACCACCGCGAACGGACGATCGCGCGCCTCGCGACGCGCTACCAGGAGCGCCTGCAGCGCGCCAACGCGCTCGATTTCGACGACCTGCTGCTCGAGGCCGTGCGGCTCTTCCAGGAGGCGCCGCAGGTCCTCGCGAAGTACCAGGAGCGCTGGCGCTACCTCCATGTCGACGAATACCAGGACACCAACCGGGCCCAATACCTGTGGGTGCGCGCCCTCGCCGAGAAGCACCACAACCTGTGCGTCGTCGGTGACGACGACCAGTCGATCTACAGCTGGCGCGGCGCGGACCTGCGCAACATCCTCGACTTCGAGCGGGACTGGCCGACGACGGCGGTGGTCAAGCTGGAGCGCAACTACCGCTCCACCCAGCTGATCCTGGATGCCGCCCATGCCGTGGTGTCGCGCAACACGGCGCGCAAGGACAAGAAGCTCTGGACCGAGCTCGCCGGGGGCATGAAGATCCAGCGCTTCGAGGCGTACAACGAGGAAGAAGAGGCCGAGTGGATCGCCCGCCAGGTCGAGACCCTGGTCGGCGGCCGCGGCACGGCGCTGACACGACGCGCCGACGACGACGAGGGCGACACCCGATTCCGGGCGCGCGAGATCGCGGTCATGTACCGGATGAACGCCCAATCCCGCGCCATCGAGGAATCGTTCCTGCGCTACGGGATCCGCTACCAGCTGGTCGGTGGGACCCGGTTCTACAGCCGGCGCGAGGTCAAGGATGCCCTCGCCTACCTGCGCATCCTGCGCAGCGACACAGACAGCGTGAGCTTCGAGCGGATCATCAACGTTCCGGCACGGGCCATCGGCGACAAGACGGTAGAAGTCCTGCGTGGGGCCGCCGCGGCCACGGATCAAGCCACCGGCGAGCCGTCGAACACCTGGAGCGCCATCGAGCGTGCCGCCAAGGGTGAGCTGGACGGCATCGCCAGCCGGACGCGCGGCTCGCTGGCGGATTTCGCGGCATTCGTCCGGCGGATGCGGGCGCGCGTCGGGGTGCTGCCGCTGCCGGAGCTCCTCGATGAGGTCCTCGAAGCGTCGGGGTATCGGGCGATGCTCGCCGACGGCTCGGAGGACGGCGAGGAGCGCTGGGCCAACCTCCTCGAGCTCCGCTCGGTCACGACCCGCTACGACGACCTGGAGCCCGAGGACGCCCTTGATCGACTCCTCGAGGAGACGGCCCTCGTGGCGGACCAGGATTCGTACGAAGGCGATGCGGACGCGGTCACGCTCATCACCCTCCACGCCGCCAAGGGGCTCGAATTCCCGGTCGTCTTCATCGCCGGACTGGAGGAAGGCCTGTTCCCGCACAGCCGCGCGCTCGACGACGAGCGCCAGCTCGAGGAGGAACGGCGGCTCGCGTATGTCGGCATCACCCGCGCGAAGCGTCGCCTCTTCCTGTCGCATGCGTGGCGTCGCGCGACGTGGGGGATGGGCCAGGCGGCCGTCCCTTCCCGGTTCCTGCTGGAGATCCCGGCGGAGCTGATGGTCGGGCCGCGACTCGGCGGCCTCGACGAGCCCGAACGCGACCTCGATCTCGACCTGGTCTTCGGGGCGCGCCGCGCGAGCCGGTTCGGTACGCCGGTCCGTGGCGGCGGCGGCGCGGCCTATCGACAGGGGAGTGGACGTCCGGGCGCGCCGGCCGATGGCGAGGTGTTTCGGCCGTCCCGCGACCTCGCGGCGAAGCGCGAGGCGTTCGAGTCGGGTGCGCCGTCGGGCTCGCTCGGTTCCGGGTCGTCATCGGGGGGTGGTGGCGCGGCGCCCATCCCAGCTCGGCCTGCCCGCCCGATCATCCCGGGCGAGCGCCAGTTCCGGGACGGAGACCGCGTTCGTCATGGTCGCTGGGGTGATGGCATCGTCGTCACGAGCAAGCTGACCCGGAGCGACGAGGAGATCACGGTCGCGTTCAAGGACCCGGTCGTCGGCCGCAAGACGATGCTGGCCAGCCTGGCCGGCCTGGAGATCATCGGCTAGCGGTCGGTCGCGCCAGCTTCGACGAGCAGAGCGACGATCTCGGTCTGGCCACGCGCCCGGGCATGGGCGAGCGGCCGGACACCGTCCTTGTCCGCGAGATCGGGGTCCGCCCCGGCCTCCAGGAGCAGCGCGACGATGGCCTGGTGGTCCGGCCCTCCGTCGGACAGCAGGATGGCCTCCAGCAGCGCGGTCCAGCCCAGGCGATTCACGTGATCCACGTCCACGTCCGACTCGGTCAAGAGGTACCGCACGGTCTCGACATGCCCACGCTCGGACGCGGGGATGAGCGCGATGCCGCCATACCGATTGGTGATCGCGGGGTCGGCCCCCGCCTCGTTGACGAGCCGCAGGATGTCGAGCAGCCCCTCGGCCCCCGCGTAGAGGAACGGGTTGTCGAGCTTGTCGTCCTGGAGGTCCACGTCGGCGCCCGCGGCGAGCAGGGCGCGGACCGCCTCGGTCTGGCGGGCCTCGGTCGCCACGAGCAATGGGGTCCGGCCCGTCCCGTCGCGCGCGTCGATGTCCGCACCCGCGGCGACAGCGGCCGCGATGGCATCCAGGTCGCCGGTCGCGGCGGCCGCGAGCAATCGATCCTCCACGTCTCGTCCTCCTGTCCCGATGCCGGCGCACCCGCCGCACGTGAGCAGCACGACCAGGACTCCGAACGCGAGGGTCATGCGGCGCGCCACCTCGGGAGCGTAGCGGGCCGCTAGGATGCGTGCGTGGACGTCGACCTGGACGCGATCGTGAACCTCGCCGAGTTCGAACCGCTCGCCCGAGCCGCGATGGCTCCGGCTGCGTTCGACTATGTCGCGGGGGGTGCCTGGGACGAGATCACCCTCGAGGAGAACGAGACGGCCTGGCGTCGACGGCGACTGCGACCGCGGGTCCTCGTGGATGTCAGTGCGACCGATCCTGCGACGACCCTCCTGGGCGCGGACGTCGCGATGCCCGTCGCCATCGCTCCGATGGCGGCGCACGGCCTTGCGCACCCCGACGGGCGAGTGCGCGACGGCCCGGGCGGCCGCTGCGGCGCGAGTGCCGTTCACGTTGTCGACGATGTCCAGTCGCTCCATCGAGGAGGTCGCGGCCGCGGCTCCCGACGGGATGAACTGGTTCCAGCTCTACACCCAGGCGGACCCGGGACGCACCCGCTCCCTGGTGGAGCGGGCGGCCGCCGCCGGGTTCCGGGCGATCGTCCTGACCGTCGACCTGCCGCTGCTCGGCTACCGCGAACGAGACCGTCGGATCGGGCTTCGACCTGCCCGGCCCGCACGGGAACTTCCCCGCGACGCCGACGAACCGACCCATGCGGCTCGCGCCCACGCCAACGGCTTCGACCGACTGGAGACGCAGTTCGAGACGGGTCCCACCTGGGACGACCTCGCGACCATCCGTTCCTGGTCGTCGCTCCCTCTCGTGCTCAAGGGCATCCTGACCGCCGAGGACGCCCGCCTGGCCGCCGAACATGGCGTCGACGGCATCGTCGTGAGCAACCACGGCGCCCGACAGCTGGATCGCGTCTCACCGCCCGTCGACGTCCTCGCCGAGGTCGTCGAGGCGACCGCGGGCCGCGCCGAGGTGTGGGTCGACGGCGGCGTCCGGCGCGGCCTCGACATCGCGATCGCACTCGCGCTCGGTGCCCGCGGCGTGCTCGTGGGCCGGCCGATGTACTACGCCCTGGCGGCTGCGGGACAGGCCGGTGTCGAACGGGCACTGGCGATCCTGGACGAGGAATTCCGCCTGGCGCTGGCGCTCCTCGGGACGCCGACGCCCGATCGGATCGGCGCCGCGCACCTCGTTCCAGATGGGCCCCGAACCGGAACCTGAGCGTGCCCCACCCGCCGCCGACGCGGACGGTGCTGGCGTGGCAGGGTGAAGGTCGATCGGAAGGGAGGCCACCAGGCCGATGACCCGTCGATCGCTTCCTTGACCACCCTTGAGGTTCTTTCACCATGTATGACCGCGGACAGCTCGTCGAGCTGATCGAACGTTCCCAGGACCACGATCCATTCTGTCCCGCTTGCCACGCCTCCACCGAGGTCGTGGACGACGACGGCGCCATCGTCCTCCGCTGTGCCGGAGCGGCGCACGCGAACGGCATCATCGAGCGCATCGGAGCGGCCTTGCTGCCGCACATCCGGACCGTGCTCGTCGAGCGCGAGGAGCTCCTCGCCGCCTGAACCCAAAGGACCGGTGGTGATGCGCGCGTCGCGCGTGTTCGGTACCCTCCGGGGCGATGACCATCGCCCTGCCTCCGGTCGATCCCGCCCTGGTCGCTGCGGCCGCCGCGCTCGATATCGCGGAGGCCGCCGCGCGCCACGCTGACCTTGCGGCCGGCATCGATCGGGCGAACCGCCTCTACCACGTGGAGGACGCGCCCGAGATCAGCGACGCCGAGTACGACCAGCTCTTCCGGGAACTGGTCGCGCTCGAGACGGCGCACCCGGAGCTGATCACCCCGGACTCGCCGACCCAGCAGGTCGGTGGGACGCCGACGGGCGAAGTCTTCACCGAAGTCCGCCATCGGCGGCCGATGCTGAGCCTCTCGAACGCGTTCAGCCACGACGAGCTGCGCGCCTTCGACACGCGGGTGCGCCGCGGTCTCGGTCTGCCCGCCGCCCCCGAGCCCGCGCCCGAGCTGCGCTATGTCGCCGAACTCAAGATCGATGGTCTCGCCATCACCCTCCGATTCGAACGCGGCCGGTTCGTCCAGGGCGCGACCCGGGGCGACGGGACGACCGGTGAGGACGTCACGGCCAACCTGCGCACGATCGCCGCCATCCCGGACCGCCTCGCCGAGCCGGCCTCGGCCGATGTCCGCGGCGAGATCTTCATGCCGAAGGCGGAGTTCGCGCGCATCAACGCCGAACGCGAGGAGGCCGGACTCCCGCTCTACGCCAATCCCCGCAACTCCGGCGCGGGTTCACTCCGCCAGAAGGACCCGGCCGTCACCGCCGCCCGGCTGCTGTCGGCCTGGACCTATCAGTTGCTCGAGGAAGGCGACGCCGCGATCGATTCCCAGTCGGCAGCGCTCGACCGCCTGGTCGCCCTGGGACTCCCGGTCAATCCGGATCGCGAGCCCGGCCTCGACATCGAGGGGGTCATCGCCTTCACCGAGCGCTGGCGCGAGGCACGCCATGCCCTGCCATACGAGACCGACGGCGTCGTCGTGAAGGTCGACCGGTTCGACCAGCAGGCACGCCTCGGCATGGTCAGCCGCGCTCCACGCTGGGCCATCGCCTACAAGTTCCCACCCGAGCAGGTCGAGACCACGCTCGAGGACATCGTCCCGTACGTCGGCCGGACCGGGACGCTGACACCGGTCGCTCATCTCACGCCGGTCAAGGTAGCCGGGTCGACGGTCGCACGGGCCACCCTCCACAACATGGACGAGATCGCGCGCAAGGGCCTCCTGATCGGCGACCGCGTCGTGCTCCAGAAGGCCGGCGATGTCATCCCCGAAGTCGTCCGCCCGATCGTCGAGCGACGCGTCGGGACCGAACGCGCATTCGTGATGCCGGCGACCTGCCCGGTCTGCGGCACGCCCGTCGTCCAGGACGAGGGCGCCGTCCGGATCTACTGCCCCAATGTCGTATGTCCGGCTCGGCTCGCGCAGGAGTACGGCCACTTCGTGGGGCGAGGCGGGATGGACATCGAGGGCGCCGGCTGGGCCGTCCTGAGTCAGCTCCTGGAACGCGGGCTGATCCACCGCCGGTCCGACTTCTTCCGGTTGACGGTCGAGCAGCTCGAATCGCTGGAGCGGTTCGCCCGCAAGAGCGCCGAGAACCTGTACACGCGGATCGAACGAGCACGCGTCGGGCGGCCACTGGCGCGCGTCCTCAACGGCCTGGGCATCCCGCAGGTCGGCGAATCGACAGCGATCGACCTGGCCCGCTGGCTCGCGACGCGGGTCCGGCCCGACGACTATCCGCCGGCTGATGGCGGGGCCATCCCCGACCCGTGGTTCGCGGCGGTGGACGTCGAGCTGCGTCGCGTCTCGACCGAGGACCCGGAGGCGCTCACCCAGGTCGAGGGCATCGGCCCGCTGGTGGCCGCGGCGATCGCCCGGTACTTCGCCGACCCGCTGACCGCGGCCGCCCTCACCGAGCTCGTCGAGGTCGGGGTCGTGCCGGAGCGTCCGATCGTGCCGCCACCCGGAGAGACGGGCGAGGCGGGGCCGTTGGCGGGCAAGATCGTCGTCGTGACCGGCACGCTGGAGGGGTTCAGCCGTCCGGAGGCGGAAGAGGCGGTCCGCGCGGCTGGCGGCAAGCCGGCCGGTTCCGTCTCGAAGAAGACCGACTACCTCGTGGCCGGCGAAAGCGCGGGATCCAAGCTCGCCAAGGCACAGGAGCTGGGCGTCCCGGTCCTCGATGTCGATGCGTTCCGTCGACTGCTCGCCGGCGAACTCGTCGTTCCACACGTCGCCGCTGACCAGGGAGACCCATGACGCACCCCAATATCGAGCTCATGCGCCGCTACTCGGAGGCCCTCACGGCCGGCAGGGCGGCCGACGCCCTGCCGTTCTATGCCGAGGACCTCGTCCTCCACATCCCGGGTCGGAGTCCGCATGCGGGGACGTTCCGTGGCCAGGAAGCCGTCCTCGCGTACTACACGCGGATCTTCCGCGACACGGACGGGCAGTTCCAGCCGCTCGGCGTGGACGACATCCTCGCGAGTGACACCCATGCGGCGAGCCTGGTCCGCTGGCGGGTCGAGCGCGGCGGCCGCACGCTGGAGATCGATCGTGTGGTCATCTACCGGATCGAGGACGGTCGGATCGCCGAGATCTGGGTCCGCGACTGGGACCAGTACGCCTACGACGAGCTCTTCGCGGACGTCGAGTGATGGTTCAGGGACCCGTCTCGGCCCATGCGGCCGATCCACATGACCCGGCCGCTCCTTCCGCCTGGCCCCGGGTCGTAACCGGGGCCATAGACGAGCAGGTCACCGAACGCCTGCGGCTCGAGGAACTCGCGGCGCAGGTCTGGCAGGTCGAGTGGCTCCCAATGGCGCCCGTCCGGGGAGATTCGGCTCCCCATCACCCAGCCGAACGTGCCCGGCCACGGCGTCGCCATCTCGTCGGGGTCGTCATCCCCGCGTTCCCACGTGCGACCGTCCGGCGACGCCCAGACGGACCGGTCCGTGCCGACGCCGTTGATCAGCATCACGAGGCCCCGTGGGCCGGAGATCAGGTCGGCGTGGTCCAGGCGGGCGGTCATGCCCGACGGGAGGTCGACCGATTCCCAGGACAGTCCGTCACGCGACGTCCACAGATGGATGGTCTCCGCCAGGTATCCCCTCCCAAGCGGCAGGGAGATCGTGTAATACGCCCCGTCGAACGTGACGATCCCATCTGTCCACTCCTCGCCCTTTGCCCAGGGTGGACGAACCACCGAGAGGTCTCCGTCGTGACTGACGATGAAGGACGCGTCCACGAGGCCCCAGAAACGGAGCGCCCGGACCAGCGCCTCAGGGGTCCATCCGGGCAGGGTCGCCGGGATATGGTGGATGAGGTCTCCGGAGTCCACGTCGCGGAACTCGATCACCGAGCCGTCGCTGGACGGGGCGACGTGCAAACGCGCCAGCGGCTCTTGCGTCCGCCATCTTCCGGACGGGTACACCTGGAGCTGCTCGTTCGGCTCGTCCCAGAACGGCCACACGTCGTCGCCCTTCACCGCCGAGGCGGTCCCCGCCGGTGCATCGAGGATCTTCCGCCATGGCACCTCGTGGAAGTACACGGCCGGCACGACCCAGTCGCTCGCGCTCAATGCCGCGGCACCATGGAGGTCCGGCCCGTGCCACACCAGTCCGGCGATGTCGGCCGGAGTGGTCGATGGCAGGGCGATCGGCTCCCAGTCGTCCCCGACCTTGCGAAGGACGGCCGCATCATCCGGTCTGTCCTCCCACTCCTTGGCGATCACCTCGCGATGGGACTGGGGGCCCATCATGGTCCCGCCCGAGACGCCGGTGATCACCGCGAATGGTTGCCCTGCGGCCTCCATGTACTCCCACGCGAGCCCGCCCGGGAGCTCCGTCTCACTCCAGGCAAGACCGTCGGCGGACTCCCACCAGCTCGTCGTCTCATGATCGGACGCGAGCAGATTCCCCTCCAACGTCCGGATCACATCCAGCTGCCGGCCGGGGTCGCTCCGCTGCCAGTCGATGGTCCCGAACGACGTCGTCGATCGATACCGTGACGCCGGACTGGCCGGCGTGGCCGTAGCCGCCGGCGACGACGGGAGTGTCGTTGGCATGATCGTGGCGGTCGCTGCGGCCGCGGCGGGCAGGGCATCTGGTCGGCGTGGGGCGTACACGACGGCGACCGCCGCGATGGCGATGACCAGGGTCGCGACCACGACGACAAGCGTCACCACGGGCGCACGGCGGACGCCGGTGTCCACGGCGTGGACGACGACGGTCCGGGGCTCTTCCTGATCTGGTTGCATCGTGCCGTCTCCGAGCGGGTTGCTCGGATCGGTGCTTCCGACCGGTCGATCGGTTCGATCTCGGTCCACCTCGAGCGGCGACGACGGCTAGCGGCGACCTCTCGCGTAGCGCTCCATCAACTGGGTCACGGCGGTGCGCGCCGCCTGCCACTCCGCCTGGTCACCCATGATCTCGGCGCCCGGTCCCCAGCGACGGAGCTGGGTCATGGCGGTGACGATCATGTCGTGGGCGAGCTGGCGATTGCGGCCGGCATCGATCTGACCGGTCACGAGATAGCGCCGGACCGTATCGAACGGCGCGGTCCAGCGGCCCCAGCGGAGGCGATCGCCCTCGCGGAGCGACTCGAGCCACTCGTCATCGCCGACGGGATGACGGTCGTGCTCGTTCATGTGGTGGCGCAGGTCCACGCGCAGTCCGGGCAGGTCCAGGCTGTGGGTCCGGCCGTCGTCGTCGACGGTCAGATAGCAGACCGGGCATTGCGGCAGCTCCGCATCGGCCCGCGGGGCGTCCCCGTACGGTAGCCCGCAGCGGCGGCAGAACGTGGCTTCGGCGCGAACGGATGGCGTCCCGCACTGGAGACAGCTGACGGCGATCATCGCTCCCAGCATCGCGGCCGGTGGTGCGCGCGGGCCATCCCACCATCGGTCACGGATGGACCGCCAGACGTCCTGCCGGGATCACCCGACCGCGTGGTTGAACTGGCCCCAGATCCCGTCGGGTCGCCAGTCGAGCGGTGCCCCCCGGATCATCCGTGGCGCGTCCCAGATGTCGACCCAGCCGTCCGCCGCCAACCGGGCGAGGCCGGTCGCGTTCGTCTCGAGCAGACCGGCCCGGACACGGCCCTCCGGCCCGGCGACCAGCCGGCGGGCGTCCAGGAGGGCCAGAGCGTCGTCCGGATCCGGCGCGATGGTCGCGCCGCCGCCCCAAGGAGCGCGGACGACGAAGCCACGGAGCCGCTCGTCCCGAGCGACCACGACCCGCGCCGACTGTGACGTGGCGAAGGCCGCCAGGAGGTGGCGTCGATCCTCACCGGTGACTTCGGCGTCAAGGCGCGCCGCGGCATCGAGGTCCTCGGCTCGCCACGATCGGACCGACCGTTCCGGTGACGGCGCCACCTCGATCGGTCCCGCCCGGCCCGGCGCTTCCACGATCCGGTACGAGGTCTGGATCTCGAATCCGAGTCGCTCGTAGAGCGGACGGCCGGCGTCCGTCGCGACCAGCACGAGCGTCCGGCACCCGGTGTCCTCGGCGGCGGTGATGGGGACCTCGGTGAGCCGCCGACCCAGCCCGCGGCCGCGCCAGTCAGGGTGGACCCAGATCGTGCCGATCCAGGCCACCGGGCCGTTGATGGTCGCGACGCCGGTCCCGGCGATGGTCCCGTCATCGGCCGCCGCGACGAACGCGTGGACCGCCGGACTTGCGACCGCGAACTCGAACCACTGCCGTCGGTCGCCCCAGCCGGAGGCGACGATGGCGGCACTCGCCGGCTCGATGTCGGCCGCCGTCATCGATCGGATAACAGCCTCGTCGGCGCCGCTGCTGGCGTGATGGATGCGCATGGCCGCTATCATCGGGCCATGCCCACGCTCTCGCGCGCCGATGTCGAGCATGTCGCCCATCTCGCCCGCCTTGGCCTCTCGGACGAGGAGCTCGGCCGGCTCGAGGGTCAGCTCAACCACATCCTGGACCAGTACGCGATCCTCGCGAGCGTCCCGACGGACCACATCGCCCCGACGGCCCAGACGATCGAGCTCGAGAACATCCTGCGCGAGGACGTGGCGCGGCCCTCGCTTACGGTGGAGGACGTGCTGGCCAACGCGCCAGCGCGTGACGGCGACTTCGTGGTGGTCCCGGCGATCCTCAACGAACGCGACTGAGCGCTGGCAAGACCGATGACGACCGACCTGACGCGCCTGCTCGCCCACGAGATGGCCGCTCGACTGCGGTCGGGCGAGGTCTCGTCGCGTGACCTGACCGAGGCGCATCTGGCCCTTGCCGAGCGCCAGGACCACGGGCTCCACGCCTGGTTGACCATCGATCGAACCCGCGCGCTCGAGGAGGCGGACGCGGCCGACGGGCGGCTCGCGGCAGCCCGCGGGGAGGGGAGCGGCGCGCTCGACGCGCTCCATCCGCTGCTTGGCGTCCCAGTCGCGCTCAAGGATCTCGTCTCGATCCGTGGCGGCCAGTGCACGGCCGGTTCGAAGATCCTGGCGGGCTATCGCTCGCCGTACGACGCACACATCACGGAGCGGCTTCGCGACGTCGGCGCGGTCATCCTCGGCAAGACCAACATGGACGAGTTCGCGATGGGCTCCTCCACGGAGCATTCCGCCTACGGCCCGACCGCCAACCCGTGGGCGCTGGATCGGGTCCCGGGCGGCAGCAGCGGCGGGTCGGCGGCCGCAGTCGCGGCCTTCCATGCCCCGCTGAGTATCGGGACGGACACGGGTGGATCCATCCGCCAGCCGGCCGCTCTCACCGGCATCGTCGGCCTCAAGCCGACGTACGGGCGGGTGAGCCGCTACGGGATCATCGCCTTCGCCTCGTCGCTCGACCAGATCGGGCCGTTCGCCCGCGACGCGCGCGATGCGGCGGCCCTGCTCCACGCGATCGCCGGCCGCGACGGACGGGACTCGACCTCGTCGCCGACGCCGGTACCCGACGACCTGCTGCACCTGACAGCGTCCGACGACGAGGCGGCCACCGCGTTGCGTGGCAAGCGGTTCGGCCTGCCTCGCGAGTACTTCGTCGCGGGCATGGAGCCAGGCGTCGAAGCTCGCGTTCGCGAGGCCGTGGCGGCCCTGGAGGCGGCGGGGGCGACGGTCGAGGACGTCTCGCTGCCGCACACGGAGTACGGTCTCGCGACCTACTACATCGTCGCGCCCGCGGAGGCGTCGGCCAACCTCGCTCGCTATGACGGGATCCGCTACGGCCCGCGCCTCGGCGAGGGTCGGGACGTCCTCGCCGACTACCTCGCGACCCGCGGCGAGGGGTTCGGGGCGGAAGTGAAGCGCCGGATCATGCTGGGCACCTACGCCCTGTCGGCCGGTTACTACGACGCCTACTACCTCAAGGCGCAGAAGGTCCGGACGCTGATCAAGGGCGATTTCGACGCCCTCTGGGCGCAGGGCTTCGATGCCCTCGTCGCCCCGACCTCGCCATCGGTGGCGTTCCGCTTCGGGGCGCGGATGGCCGACCCGGTCGCCATGTACTTGTCCGACGCATGCACGCTGCCGGTGAACATGGCCGGCCTGCCGGGCATCTCCATCCCCGCAGGCCTGTCCGAGGGGCTCCCGGTCGGGCTCCAGCTGATCGGGGCACCGTGGTCGGAACCGGAGTTGCTCGCTCTCGCGCGCGGCTACGAGGGCATCACGGCGGACGCACCCTGGCGCACACTCGAGCCGGCCGACCTCGCGGCCCTCGATGATCCGGCGACCCCCACACCGCGCGAGCGGATGCAGCAGATGGCGGTGCAGGCATGAACGACGGCGTGGTCGTGAACAACGGGCTCATCCCCGGCGATTGGACGACCTTCTTCCTCGCGGCGGTCATCGCGGGCGCGGCGCTGGCCGGCCTGTTGGCGGTCGCCCTGGCCCCGCAGGTCGCTGCGATCGATACGGCTCGTCGCGGAGTGACACGCGCCGCCGAGGCGCTGATCCTGCCGCTCACGGTGGCGCTGGTCGGGTTCGCCGGCCTGTGGCCGGCGGATCGCCCGACGCTCGTCGGCATCGCGGTCGCCGTCGTCGGGACGGGAGCCTGGTTCGTGATCACGGCCCTCCTGATCCTGGGTGGTCGCGGCACGGGCGTGCCGCTCCCGGGCCGCACCTTGGCGCGCCTCCTGTTCGGCCAGGTCACGACGCTGACGGCGATCGCCGCTGGCGCCCTCATGGCCTCGGTCGCGGTCCCTGGCTTCGACCCGGTCCTGATCTCGGTCGGAGCCGGCCTCGTCGGCGGGCCGTTCCTCGCAGCGCTGCTGCTGCTGGACATCGCCCGCCTGGGTGGGACGCCAGCGTCGCCACCAGCCGACGTCGTCACCGACGACACCGCACGGGTCGACCTGCCCCGCTGACCGAGCCCGGCCGTCCATCTCGGGCGGAACGGCCCGCGGGAGGGGACCGACCAGCCCTGTCGGACCCGCTCCGGGTCGCGCACGATGCCGATGGAGGTACCTGCACATGCGCATGCGTGGCGTTCTGTTCGGCGTGGCCATCGGGACCGCGGCCGGGATCACCGCCTCACGGATCGGCCGATGGCGCCGGACCTGGGGCATCGAGCCGGGTGAGGCCGAGCGGCCACTCCCCGGCGACGACATCGTCGCCTCGGCGATGGCCGGCGAGACACGAGGCATCACCATCGACGCGCCGCCGGAGGCCGTCTGGCCCTGGCTCGTCCAGATGGGCTATGGCAAGGCCGGCTGGTACAGCTACGACCAGCTCGACCAGAGGGGCACGAGTGCCACCGGCATCAACGAGGCCTGGCAGCAGCTCGCCGTCGGCGACATCGTGCCGACTCATCCCGGTGGCGGGTTCGAGGTCGCTCGCCTTGAACCGGGTCGCGCGCTCGTCCTGCGTTCCGACACGGCGCTCGTGACATCCCAGGCCGAGGCCGCCCAGGTTGCTGGGGTCGGCCTCGAGACCGCGACATCGGGCGTGAAAGTCTCGGGTGCCATCCTCTCGGGGACCCCGCAACAGTTCGCCGCGAGCTGGGCGTTCGTGCTCGAGCCCCTGGACGGCGGACGGACTCGCCTCATCGAGCGGTTCCGCGTCTGGTTCGGCGAAGGCGGTCCGGCCGGACGGTTCGTCATGCCGTTCGTCGGCTTCGGCGTCTTCGTGATGATGCAGCGCCAGATGGTCGGTCTGCGCGACCGGGCCGAGGGCCTGGGCGTCCCCACGCCGACCGAGACGCCAACGGCCCCGACCACCTCTCCCGAGATCGCCGTGGAGGTGGACGGACCGACGCCGGTCGGTATCGGGACCTAGCCCGCCCACCCGGTTCGACTCCGCGATCGGACGGGTCGCCCGACGATGCCGTAGGCTCCCGGCATGGCCATCGACCCGCCCGATCAGCGCAGCCGCGCCGCGCACGCGCCGCGCCCTCCCCTCGCGGAGCGGGCGCTGGCCCAGCGCGTCCACGCCGTGCCGCCGTCGGGCATCCGGCGCTTCTTCGACATCCTGGCCACGATGGACGACGTCATCAGTCTCGGCGTCGGCGAACCGGACTTCGACACGCCCCGCGTCATCGTGGAGGCCGGCGTCGAGTCGCTGCGCGAGGGCCGGACCCATTACACGTCCAACTTCGGCACGCTGGAGCTCCGTCGCGCGCTCGCCGCGCACATGGAGCGTCGCTACGGCGTCCGCTACGACCCGGCGACCGAGATCCTGGTCACCGTCGGTGCGTCGGAGGCACTCGACCTCGCGCTGCGCGCGACCTGCGACCCGGGCGACGAGGTGATCCTCCACGAGCCCTCGTACGTGGCCTACATCCCGGCGATCGTGTTCGCGGGCGGCACGCCGGTCCTCGTCCCCACGCGGTTCGAGGAAGATTTCGCCCTCGACCCCGTCGCGGTCGAAGCCGCCATCACGCCGCGGACGAAGGCCCTGTTCCTGGGCTACCCGTCCAACCCGACCGGCGCGGTGCTCGACGACTCGGTCCAGGACGAGCTTGCGGCCATCGCCGAGCGCCACGACCTGCTCGTCTATAGCGACGAGATCTACGACCGGCTCGCCTACGGTTCGTATCGCCACCGCGCCTTCAGCGCGCTCCCCGGGATGCGCGAGCGGACCATCCTCATGGGCGGCTTCTCGAAGGCCTACGCGATGACCGGCTGGCGGGTCGGCTACGTGGCGGCGCCCGCCGGGATCCTGGAGGGCCTCGTCAAGGTCCACCAGTACGGGATCATGTCCGCCGGGACCACCGCTCAGGACGCCGCGCTCGCCGCGGTCGTCGATGGCGAACCCGACGTCGAGCGGATGGTCGCCGAGTACGACCGGCGCCGCCGGCTGCTGGTCGATGGCCTCAATGCGTTGGGCCTCGAGACCTTCGAGCCGCGAGGTGCGTTCTACGCCTTCCCCCGGATCACCTCGACCGGCCTCGACGACGAGACCTTCACGGAGCGCCTCCTGACCGAAGAACGCGTCGCGGTCGTGCCCGGCAGCGCGTTCGGACCATCCGGCGCCGGTCATGTCCGCATGTGCTACGCGACCTCGTACGAGCAGCTCGAAGAGGCCCTGCGTCGGATCGGCCGGTTCGTGGAGCGAGCCCGCGCCTGACGGGCACCTGTGCAAGACTCTCGCTCGATGGAAGCGACACCCACCGCCACGGTCCCGGGCGCGGTCCTGGAGCGCTACGAGGCCGTCATCGGCATCGAGATCCATTGCCAGCTGCGCACGGTCTCGAAGATGTTCTGCGGCTGCTCCACCGCCTATGACGGCGCCGCGCCCAACACCCACGTCTGCCCGGTCTGTCTCGGGCTGCCGGGCGCCCTGCCCGTGATCAACCGCCGCGCCGTCGAGCTGGTCCTGGCGACCGGACTGGCGATCGAGGCGACGACGCCCGAGGCCACACGGTGGGATCGCAAGAACTACTTCTACCCGGACCTGCCCAAGGGCTACCAGATCAGCCAGTACGAGCTCCCGCTCGCGTCGGCCGGCCGACTGACGGTCGAGACCTCCGACGGGCCGTTCACGGTCGGGATCACCCGGGCGCACCTGGAGGAGGACACGGCCAAGCTCGTCCACGCCGTGACGCCCGACGGCCGCAAGGTCAGCCTCGTCGACTTCAACCGCTCGGGTGCTCCGCTGATGGAGATCGTGACCGACCCGGTGATTCGGACCGCCGAGCAGGCGCGTCGCTACGCCGAGGAGCTCCAGCTCCTCATGCGGACGATCGGCGCGTCCGATGCCGACATGGAACGGGGCCAGATGCGGGTCGAGGCGAACGTGTCGCTCCGTCCCCGCGGCACCGAGGCGTTCGGCACCCGGGTCGAGGTCAAGAACATGAACTCGTTCCGCTCCGTGGAGCGGGCCATCGCCTACGAGATCGAACGCCAGGCGGCCGCCCTGGATGCGGGCGAGACGCTGCACCTGGAGACGCGCGGCTGGTCCGACGACCGGTCCGAGACCTATCACATGCGCTCCAAGGAGACGTCCGACGACTACCGCTACTTCCCTGAGCCTGACCTGCCGCCGCTCCACGTGGATCCCGCCTGGCTCGCGGACCTCGCGGCGGCGATGCCCGAGTTGCCCGCGGCGCGTCGCGCCCGGTACCAGGAGGCGCTTGGGCTGAGCGCCTACGACGCGGCCGTCCTCGCCGCCGACCCCGATGCCACGGCGCCTCTTCGAGGCGACGCTGGCCGCTGGCCCGGCCCTGGCCCCCAAGTCCGTCGCGAACTGGGTCACCGGGGAGTACCTCCGCCTGCGCAAGGTCGCCGACGCGGGCACGTCCGTGGTCGTGGCTCCGGCCGAGCTCGCGGCCATCATCGACGCGGTCGACGCGGGGACGCTGTCGCGTGGCAACGGCAAGGAGGTCCTGGAGGCGCACGTCGCCAGCGGGGACGCCGCTGCCGCGATCATCGAGTCGCGCGGGTTCCGCCAGATCAGCGATGCCGGCGCCCTGGGTACGGCGGTCGACGACGCCCTCGCGGCCAATCCCGCGGCCGTCGCGGACTATCGGGCGGGCAAGGCGCAGGCCGTCGGCTTCCTCGTGGGCCAGGTCATGAAGGCGACGCGAGGGCAGGCCAATGCCGCCCTCGTCCAGGCCGCGGTCCGCGAGCGCCTCGACCGCGGCGCAACAGTCGACGAGTCGGAGTAGGGGAGTCGGGCGTGGGACCGATCAATCTGGTGCTGTGGGTGGCCGGGGTCGTGCTGGTCGTGGTCGGCTATACGCGGGCCAAGGGCCCGTGGGCCCGCTACCAGGCCCTCAAGGAGCAGGACGCCAACGTCGCCCGCTACGAAGCGTGGCGTGGCGGCGTGCGCGGAGCGGACGAGCGGACGGGTGCGTCGGTCGCGATGGACGTGCTGCGCCGGCAGGCCCGGATCGCGGGCGGCATCGCGGTCGTCGGGTTCGTCCTGATCTTCCTGGGCTTCCTGATCCGCTGATCCGTCATCGTCCCGGGAGCGCCTCGTAGGCGTCGTCCGGCAGCGGCCGCGGCCAGGCCGTAGCGAGCGCGCCGCCGATCTTGCCGCGCTCCACCGCGGCCAGCAGATCCCCGAAGCGCCGGTATTCGGCGAGGAAGTACGCGATGAAGGCGTCGCCGCAACCGACGGTCGTGCCGGTGACCCGGACCGGCGTGACCGGCACGAACCGATCCGGTGCGCCCGTCGTCCCGTCGACCACGAGGACGCCGGCGGCCCCGAACGTCACGACGAGCCGCCGACCCAGGTCGCGGACGACCGTGGCGAGGGCGGCCACCGTCGGATCGTCCCGGATCGCCGGGCCAGCCCACGAACGCCAGGTCCACCGCCGCCATCGTCGTCACGAATCGCTCCACGGTGTAGTGCCGGAACCCGAGGAAGTCCGCCGAGACCTCGCGCCGTTCGAGGGCGCCCGCCGCATGGAGTCGGGCGAGCTCGGTGATCGCGCCTTCCACGAGGACGAGGTGCAGCTTGCCCGGCGCCGCGATGCGCGCCTCCTCGTCGGGCGTCGCGCGATAGTCCGCCCAGACCCCATCGACGAAGCGGTCCATGTAGGGCTGGCCGTCGGGCAGGATCTCGATATCGATCGTCGCGGACCTGGGGCCCCCGACGATCGCGTCGCCGTCGTAGGGGATCCTGTTCAGATCGAGGAATCGGCGAGCGACGTCGGCGTAGTCCGACCCGATCCGCGTGAACAGGCGGAACGGCACGTCCAGCTGGCGCCAGTGCCACGCCATGTTCACGGCGCCGCCACCGGGGAGGACGGTCCCGTCTCGGTAGAGGTCCAGGCTCAGCGGGCCCAGGAGGAGGTTGCCGTCCGGGTCAGGGCCGGTCACAGCCCGGCCAGGGGGTCGCTCCTCGCGTCGCCCAGGGCGAGGAATCGGTCGTAGCGAACCTCGACGACCTTGCTCTGCTGCCAGAACGCCTCCACGGACAGGTGGCCACAGCCCTCGTGGTGGTACCACTCCAGCCGCTCGGGCCGGGTCGTGATCAGCGTCGGATCGTGGACCGGCACGACCGCCGGGTTGAGGCAGTAGCCGGCCGACGGTGGGCTCACGGATCTGCAGGACCCGGTCGCCACGGAATCCGCGGGCGCGCGGCATCCGGTGGCGGACTCCCGGTACCGAGCTCCACGAGCTCGACCGTCTCGGTCGGCGTGTCCACGACGTCCGGCCACCCGGGGTCATCCACCAGCTCGCTGATCACCCGCCGGACGGAGATGTCCTGATAGTGGTTCATCGCCGTGTGCGGCTGGTCGTAGTCGGCGTCGAAGACGTTGGTCGGGTTGTCGTCGAACACGTTCCCGCACACCGTCACGAGGAAGGTGACCAGGGCGGGCCGCGCCCGCAGGAACACCCGGTACGCCTGCTCGTACTCGACGATGGCTTCGGCGCGCGACACGATGGCGCCGCGCACGATGTGGGAGATCCGCCATCCCTCGGGCGTGAACCGCTGGTCGAGGATCGCCTGCCAGCGCGCCTTGGCATCCCCGGCGAAGCCGGGAACCCCGACCGGGATCCAGACCTCGCGCAGCAGGTCCTGCGCGCCCGGATCGACACCGGCCCAGCCGACCGCGTCGTTCATCGCTCCGCCACCTCCATCGACCATGGCCCAAGGGTACGCGTCGTCGGCGGGTCGGACCGGGCTCGGATGGAAGTCCATAGACTGCACGGGCACGGGCCAGCGGCGCGCACGGCCACGCTCGACCACGATCAGGAGACGACATCGATGCGGGAACGTACGGCCGGACGGGGTTTCGCGACGCGCGCGATCCACGCCGGCGAACACCCGGACCCCACGACCCACGCCCACAAGACGCCGATCTACGCGACGGCGACGTTCGCGTTCGACACCGCCGCCGAGAAGGAGGACGCGGTCGATCGCGCCCTGGCGTGGGAGCCGGGAGCGTACTTCTACTCGCGGACGGGCAACCCGACCAATCGCGCGCTCGAGGAGAAGATCGCCTCGCTCGAAGGCGCCGAGGACGCCGTCGTCTCCTCGTCGGGGATGGCGGCGGTGTCGGCGACGCTCTTCGCGCATCCTCGGCGCCGGAGACCATGTCGTCGTCGGTGACGAGCTGTTCGCGATCACCAAGGTGCTGCTCGAGGACGACTTCCCCCGGCGAGGCATCGGCGTGACCCGGGTCGACACGACCGATCTCGCGGCGATCGAGGCGGCCATCATTCCCGCCACCAGGGCGATCTTCCTCGAGACCTCCACGAATCCCCGGTTGCGTGTCGCCGACCTGGACGCCGTCGCCGAGATCGGCCATCGGCACGGCCTGATCGTCATCGCCGACAACACGTTCCTGGGCCCCGCCCTCCTGCGGCCGCTGGAACACGGCGCGGACCTCGTGCTCCATGCCGCGACGAAGTACCTGTCCGGCCATGGCGATGCCGTCTCGGGGGTCGTCTCCGGCCGCAAGTCGCTCATCGACCCCATCCGCGGCCAGACCGACACCCTCGGCCAGGCGGCGAGCCCGTTCGCGAGCTTCCTGGTCCTGCGTGGCGTCCGGACGCTGCCGCTCCGATCGCGCGCCGGCGTCGGAGAACGCCGCCGCGGTAGCAGCCTTCCTCGAGGGCCACCCGAAGGTCGCCTGGGTCAACTACCCGGGACTTGCATCGCATCCGGACCACGTGGTCGCGCGGCGGCTGCTCGGCGATCGGGCCGGGGCGATGGTGACGTTCCAGCCCCGCGGCGGCCTGGCGGGGATGGCCGCGTTCACGGACCACCTCGCCCTCTGCGACATCGGGGTCAGCCTCGGCGACATCCACACGCTCGTCTATCCGCGACCGAAGGACGGCGGGATCATCCGCCTGTCGATCGGCTGCGAGGATATCGAGGACCTGATCGAGGACTTCGAGCTCGGCCTCTCGTTCGTCGCCTGAGGAGGCGCGGCGCGCGACCGATGGCGTCGAGCGCCCAGGCCGGCCGTCGGTCAGCCCCGGCCGAGGTCTGCCGCGGCCGCCAGCGCGGCGCCGACCGTCCGGTCGATGCGCGACTGCAGCTCGTCCTCGGGGAGCCGTTCCCAGCCGTTCCCACCATCGGGGATGTCGGCGGGGTCCAGGATGACGTCCGACACCGTCAGGATGGTCCCGGCGCGGACCGAACGACCCTTGCCGCGCTCGCGCATCGCCAGCAGGAAGACGGCCGCCGTTTCCATCTCCGCCGAGAGGTAGCCGCGGGCGCCCCAGCGACCCGCGCCGTCGGGATGCGGGTCGTAGAAGACGTCCGACGTCACGATGGGACCGACGTGGGTGGTCAGTCCGGCCGCCTCGCTCGCGCGCACCAGGGCCTGGACGACCGTCGTAGTCAGCGGTCGGGGCGGACGCTTCGCCCCCGCCCAGGATCGGCCCGACCCCGCCGGCCGAGGCCGCGGCCAACGCGACCACGACATCGCCAAGCGCGGTACCGCGGTAGCCGCCGGTGGTCCCGACGCGGATGAACGTGGTGCAGCCGAGATTGAGCAGCTCCTCCACGACGATCGAGGTGGTCGGCATGCCCATCATCGTGGTCTGGATGGAGACCGGCACCCCGCCGAGCGTGCCCGTGTAGCCCAGCAGGCCGCGGTTGGCGTTGACGAGGGTCGTGCCTTCGAGGCCGCCGTCGAGCCGCGCCGCCATGCGCGTGGCCCGGTTCGGGTCGCCGGGCAGCAGCACGACCGGCGCATAGGCACCCGGCTCGGCGTGGAGGTGGATCTGGGTGGCCATGGCGGCGCCTCCGGTGTGGCTGGTCGATGGGCGGGTTCGAGCGCAGCGGGTCTGCGGGCCGTCAGCGGGCGCGCATCCGGCGGACCTCGATGATGGTGCAGCGATCCATCACGACGCCGAGCCCGCCGTCGTGGGCGATCCGTCCGGCCTCGCGGTCGGCGATGCCGAACTGGAGCCACAGGCAGCGTGCGCCGGTCGTGACGGCCTCGCGGGCCGGTTCCGCACAGCGGTCGGCGCGGCGGAACACATCCACGATGTCGACGGGCCCGGTCGCCTCCACCGCGGCCGTCACACTCGGAAAGCAGGGCAGGCCGTCGACCACGGTCGCGTTCGGGTTGACGGGAACGACCTCGTAGCCGAGCCGCGCGGAGATCACGCAACACGCCGTTGGAGGGCCGGATCGGGCTGTCCGACGCGCCGACGACGGCGATCCGTCGCGTCGTCGCCAGGAGGTCGCGGATGGCCGCGTCGTCGAGGAGCGGGATCTCGAAGCGACCCTCGTGGATGTCCAGCAGGGCCGTCACGGCCTCCCGGTCGGCGCGCGGATCACGCATGGACGACGTGTCGCTCCTCTATCATCGGCTGACATGCCTCGACCGGCGCCGCGCGTCGGTTCCGATGGTTGCCAGAAGGTTGCGGCACCCGTTGACGCAACCGCGGTCCGTTGGCGTACTCTACGGCGTGCCCGGCTCTCTGGGAGGGATGCCCGGGGTTCAGAGGAGGAAGAAACTTGCAGATCTTCGCAGGCTGCTCGCGCTCGGCGTGACGTCAGCCATCCTGCTCGCTGCGTGTTCGGGCAGCGGGTCGTCCACGGCCCCGTCGACGGCCGCATCCGAGGCCCCGATCGACGCCCCGTCCGTTGCCGCTCCGTCGGCTGCGGCCTCGGAGGCTCCGGCCGCGTCGGAGCCGGCCGCCAACACGGACTACACCGCGTGCGTCGCGTTCGACACCGGCGGTCTGGGCGACAAGGGCTTCAACGACCTGGCCAAGAAGGGCCTCGAAGATGCCGCCGCGCTCGGCTACACCACGTTCTCGGCTGAAGCCCAGGGCTCCACCGACTACGAGGGCAACATCCAGCGCCTCATCGACAAGGGCTGCCAGACCATCATCACGGTCGGCTTCCTGCAGGGCTCGGCGACCGCCAAGGCGACCCTCGCCAACCCGACCATCGCCTTCGGTCAGGTCGACGCGACCTGGAACTCCGCCGGCGATGACTTCACCCCCGGCACCGCGGACGATCCGCCCCCGGGCGTCCCGGTGAACTTCACGGGCCTCGACTACCAGGTCGACCAGGCCGCGATGCTCGCGGGCTACCTGGCGGCCGGCTTCAGCAAGTCGGGCAAGGTCGCCACCTATGGCGGGCTGGCCTTCCCGGGCGTCACCCGGTTCATGGACGGCTACTACGCCGGTGTCCAGTACTACAACCAGCAGAAGGGCACCAAGGTCGAGGTCCTCGGCTGGGATGGCTCCCTGCCCGATCCGACGACCACCGGCACCTTCGTCGGCGGTAGCGGTGGCACCGACACCTGGAACGACCCGGCCAAGGGCGAGCAGTTCGCCAAGACCTTCCTCGATCAGGGTGTCGACATCGTCCATCCCGTCGCCGGTGAGACCGGCAACGGCACCATCAAGGCGATGCTCGCCGCGAACAAGTGGGCGATCGGCGTCGACAACGACCAGGCGATCACCCTTGCCGAGTACGCCGGTGCGATCCTGACGTCCGCCCAGAAGGCGATCGACGTCTCGGTCCTCGACGTGATCAAGAAGACCTCGGCCGGCGACCTCGGCGGCGAGGATTACTCGGGCACGCTCGCCAACGCTGGCGTGCTGCTCTCCCCGTACCACGACTTCGATGCGGAGATCCCGGCCGAGACCAAGGCCGAGATCGAGGCACTGAAGGCGGCGATCGTCGACGGCAGCGTCACGGTCTGCAGCTTCCTCGGACGCGGCTGCTAGTCAGGCGCGTGCGAACGTAGTGCTCCATCACCGCCCCCGGTCTGCGACGCGGACCGGGGGCGGTCCTCTATAAGGTGTCGAGGCCACCCTGATGCGGCTCGAACTGCGCGACATCACCAAACAGTTCCCGGGCGTCCTCGCCAACGACAAGATCTCGATCTCCGCCGACCGTGGCAAGGTCCTGGGCCTGCTGGGGGAGAACGGCGCCGGCAAGACGACGCTGATGAACATCCTGTCGGGCCTGTACAAGCCGGATTCGGGACAGATCTTCATCGACGGCGAGGAGCACGTCTTCGAGGATCCGGCCGCGGCCATCCACGCTGGCGTCGGGATGGTCCACCAGCACTTCATGCTCGTGCCCGTGTTCGACGTGGTCGAGGCGGTGGCCCTGGGGGCCGAGACCGTGACCAATCGTGTGGGCACCTTCGATCGCGCCGCCGCGCGGAAGCGGATCGTCGAGCTGTCCGACCAGTACCGGCTGGGCGTCAACCCCGACGCCAAGATCGAGACCCTGCCGGTCGGCGTCCGTCAGCGCGTCGAGATCCTCAAGGCGCTCTACCGCCACAGCGACATCCTCGTCCTCGACGAACCGAGCGCCGTGCTCACGCCGTTCGAGACCGAGGAGCTGTTCGGCATCATCCGCTCCCTGACGGCCACGGGGACGACCATCATCTTCATCACCCACAAGCTCAACGAGATCATCGAAGTCGCCGACGACGTCGTCGTGCTGCGCCGCGGACGGGTCGCCGGCAGCGCCGACCCGAAGAACACGACGCGCCAGGAACTCGCCAACCTCATGGTCGGTCGCGACGTCGAGCTGATCGTCCCCAAGGGCCCCGCGACACCGGGCGAGGTCGTGCTGAGCCTGCGCGGCGTGCAGGTCCGCGACGACCGCCTGGAGATGGCGGTCGACGGCATCGACCTCGAAGTCCGGGCGGGCGAGATCGTCGTCGTCGCGGGGGTCCAGGGCAACGGCCAGACGGAACTCGTCGAGGCGATCGCCGGTCTCCGTTCCTTCGACGCCGGCGAAGCGACGATCGCGGGTCATCACATCGAGAACGCCTCACCACGCGAGGTCTCGGACCTCGGCGTCGCCCACATCCCGGAGGACCGGGGTCGGGACGGGCTGATCGCCACGATGACGATCGCCGAGAACTACATCCTCGATACCTATCACCGCCAGCCCTACAGCCGCCGCGGGATCATGGACCGCGCCGCCATCGATGCCGGGGCGGCGAAGGGTGTCAAGGAGTTCGACATCCGGACCCCGTCCATCGAGACGCATGCCGGCTCGCTCTCCGGAGGCAATCAACAGAAGGTCGTCGTGGCCCGCGAGTTCTCGGTGCCGGTCAAGCTCGTGATCGCGGCCCAGCCGACCCGCGGCCTCGATGTCGGCTCGATCGAGTACATCCACCGACGGCTCATCGAGCAGCGGGATGCCGGGGCGGCGATCCTCATCGTCAGCACGGAACTCGAAGAGGTCATCGCGGTCGGCGACCGGATCGCCGTGATGTTCGAAGGGCGGATCGTCGGCATCCTCGCCGGCGAGGATGCGACGCACGAGAAGCTGGGCCTGCTGATGGGCGGCGCCGAGTTCGGTGGAGGAGTCGCCGCGTGACGCGTCTCAAGGAGCTTGGGCGGCGGGCCGTCGTTCCGCTCCTGGCCCTGGTCACGGCCCTGCTGTTCGGCGCGGTCGTGATCATCCTGACCGACTTCGTGAGCCTCGCCAAGATCGGGACCGATCCGGTCGGGGCGATCACCGGCGCGGTCGGTGGGGTCGTGGCGGGCTACGGCGCTCTGTTGTCCGGGGCGTTCGGGGATCCCGTCCGCATCCTGACCGCGTTCGAGACGGGCAACGCCGAGGATATCGCGACAGCCATCCGACCGCTGCACCGAGACGCTGGTCACCGCGATGCCCTTGATCCTCGTGCGGCCTGGCCGTGGCGATCTCGTTCCGGGCCGGCATGTTCAACATCGGCGTCGACGGCCAGCTGATGATCGGCGCCCTCGGAGCGACCATCGCGACCTTCGTGCTCGCGGGCCAGGTCCCGTCCCCGGTCATCCTCGCTGGTGTCGATCACGGTGGGCGTCCTGTCGGGCGCTTTCTGGGGGTTCATCCCGGGCTTCCTCAAGGCGCGGACGGGCGCCCATGAGGTCATCACGACGATCATGCTCAACTACATCGCGGCACAGGTCGTGTTCTTCGCGTTGCGGTCGCCCACCTTGCGGGCGCCAGGCAGCACGGCCCCGGTCTCGAAGCCCATGTCCAACATCGTGGACATCCCGCTGATCCTCGACCTGCCGGCGATCCGGCTGGACTACAGCTTCATCATCGCGCTGCTGATGGCGGTGGCGGTCTCGTTCCTCCTCTTCCGGACGACGAAGGGTTTCGAACTGCGCGCCTCGGGCTTCAATCTCACCGCCGCACGCTACGCGGGGATGAGCGCTGGTGGCTCGATGATGCTGGCGATGGCCCTGTCGGGCGCGCTGGCCGGCCTGGCGGGGTCATTCATGGTCATCGGGACGGTCGGCCAGCTGTCCCTCGACCTGTCCGGCGGGATCGGGTTCACGGCGATCGCCCTCGCCCTGCTTGGCGGGTCTCCGTCCGAGCGGCGTCGTGGTCGCCGCCTTGCTGTTCGGCGCGCTGACGTCGGGCGGCAAGCTCATGGGTATCCAGTCCGGGATCCCCTTTGATCTCCTGGTCTTCATCATGGCCCTCGTCATCATGTTCGTGGCCGCACCGAACCTGATCCGGTCGATCTGGCGGATCAAGATCAAGGATCCGGCGGCGGAGGCCGTGGCCCCCCACCAGCCGACGGCGCCGGTATGAGCGCCGCGACGCCCGCCCCGACGCACCAGGGCGAGGGCCTTGCGGCCCAACGCGCCACGAGGAACTCCCGGATCCGGGGTCTGCTGTTCCTCGCCATCGGGATCCTGGCCTTCTGGTTCGGGACGCAGTCGTTCGACACGAATGCCACCTTCTCGTTCTGGATCGTCGAGCAGGGCGGTGAGAGTGCCCAGGTCGTGACCTCGGTGGGCGTGCTGTGGATCGTCGCCGGCGTCGTGTCGGTCTTCATCGCCGTCCTCCAGTTGCTGGGCGGAGCGGGCTTCTGGTGGCGCCCGTGGCTTCTGTTGCTGGTCTGGCCATGGGTCGCCGCGGTCCTCGCCGCCGTATTGGACGGCAAGCCCGCGAACCTGACGGGGATGATCGGCGGCAGCCTCGAGTTCGCCGTCCCGATCACGCTGGGCGCTTTGGCCGGCATCCTGTCGGAGCGGAGCGGCATGCTGAACATCGCCCTCGAGGGCAAGATGCTCGTGGGAGCATGTGTCGCGGCGATCGCGGCGAGCGTCGCCCTCATGATCACGGGGAATGCCTTCGTCGCGAGCGTGGTCGGTATCGCTCGCCGCGATGCTCGTCTCGGGCGCCATCGGGATCCTCCTCGCCTGGATGGGCATCCGGCACAAGATGGATCAGATCATCGCGGGCACGGTCATCAACATCGGGGCGCTCGGGATCACCAACTTCCTGTTCCTTCGGATCCTCAGTCGGAACACGGAGTTCAACAACCCGCCGTCCATCGAACCGTGGCGGATCCCGCTGTTGGCGGACATCCCGGTGCTTGGTCCGAACTTCTTCTCGGCCAAGCCGTACGTGTACCTGATGTACGTGATGGTCGCGGTCCTCACCTACATGCTCTTCCGGACCCGGTGGGGCCTGCGCCTGCGCGCCTCGGGGGAAAAGCCGGCCGCGGCCGGCACGGTGGGCATCGACGTCATCGCCGATCCGCTACCGGTCGCTGTTCCTCGCCGGCCTGATCGCCGGCCTGGCCGGCTCGTACCTCTCGCTGTCGGTGGCCGGCAACTTCGGCATGGACATGGTCGCCGGCAAGGGGTTCATCGCCCTGGCCGCGATGATCTTCGGGGCCTGGCACCCGGTCGGCGCGCTGGGAGCCGCGCTCGTGTTCGGCTTCGCCGGCACCACCCAGACGCTGCTGGCGATCCTCGGCGTCGATGTGCCGCCTCAGCTGCTCAACAGCCTCCCGTACGTCGTGACGATCGTCGTCGTCGCCGGCGTCGTCGGGCGGGTCCGCGGACCGGCCGCAGCCGGCCAGCCGTACGAGCAGGGGTGAGCGCCGGCTGGGAGGAGGCCTGGGGCCCCATCCACTCGATCCCGACGGCCCACAAGGTCAGCGCGTCGGAACGCATCGCCCCGTACGGGACGGTCGAGCGGCCGTTGCCGCTGATCATCGACAGCGATCCCGGGCTGGACGACGCGCTGGCCATCGGGCTCGCCGTCGCGCGGCCGGAGCTCGACCTGCTGGCGGTCACCACGGTCGGTGGCAACGCGGACGTCACGCACTGCACCGAGAACGCACTTCGCCTCCTGCACGCCTACGGCCGAGCCGACATCCCGGTCGGGGAGGGGGCCGCGGGTCCACTGATCGGGACGGTCGTCCGGGCCACGGAAGTCCATGGTGAGGGCGGGATCGGCGACACCCGACTGGAGCCGTCGCCATCGGTCAAGGTTCCGGAGGGTGGGGTCGCGCTGATGGCCCGGCTCCTCTCGGATAGCCCGGGGCCCGTCGCCATCGCCCCGATCGGCCCGCTCACGAATATCGCACTGCTCCTGCGCCTGTACCCCGAGCTCGCGCCCCGGATCAGCCACCTCTCGATCATGGGTGGCTCCATCGGGGAGGGGAACACCACCGTCTCCGCGGAGTTCAACATCTACGCCGACCCGGAGGCGGCCGACATCGTCTTCCGCTCCGGCGTGCCGATCACGATGATCGGCCTCGACGTCACCCACCAGGCGCTCCTGGACCGCGACTCGGCGACCGCCTTGCGGGCCCTGGGCGGGACGTCGGCGCGGATCGCCGCCGAGCTCACCGAGTTCGCGCTGGAGCGGAACCTGGGATGGTCCGGCGCCTCGACGACGGCCATCCACGACGCCGTCGCCATCGCCCACCTCGCTGTGCCCGATCTCGTGGCCGTGGCGCCGTATCACGTCGTCGTGGACACCACGGATGGCCCAGCCCGCGGCCGGACCGTCTGCGACGGCCAGCCGTACCGCCTCCGACGCGACGGCCGCGTCCCCAATGCGGATGTCGGCATCGTCATCGACCGATCGCGGTTCGAGGCCCTGCTCATCGACGCGTTCGGGCGTCTCCCGTAGCATCGGGCGCGTGCCGATCGTTCCGACGACCACGCCACGCGACCTCGGGTTCGACCCCTGGCGATCCGGCCTTCATCGCCGACCCGTATCCCGCTCTGGCTCGGCTCCGCGACGAGCACCCCGTGCTCTTTGACGACCGGACACGCCAATGGCTCGTGACCCGTCACGAGGACGTGAGCCGGCTGCTCCGCGATCGCCGGCTCGGGCGGACGTACCTGCACGTCGGCACGTACGAGGAGATGGGCCGGACGGCTCCGCCGGCCTGGCACGAGCCGTTCACGACACTCAACGCCGATGGGATGCTCGATCGCGAACCGCCCGACCACACCCGGCTGCGACGCCTCGTGTTGGAGGCCTTCACGCCTCGGACCGTCGAGCGGCTGCGGGCCCGCGTCCAGGCCATCGTGGATGGCCTGCTCGACACGATCGTCGGCGCCGGTGACGTCGACCTCGTCGAAACGTACCTGGAGCCGCTGCCGGTCACGGTCATCGCCGAGCTCCTGGCCATTCCCGAAGCCGATCGGCCCCGGCTGCGCCCGTGGTCGCGCGACATCTGTCGGATGTACGAGCTCGCGCCGTCGGAGGCGTCAGCCCGGATCGCCGTGGCCGCCAGCGTCGAGTTCTCCGCGTATGTGCGAGCCCTGGCCCGCGAGCGCCTCGCCCGGCCCGGCGACGACCTCATCAGCGCCCTGGCCACGGCCCGCGCGGATGGGGATCGCCTGACCGAGGACGAGCTCATCGGCACGTGCGTGCTGCTCCTCAACGCGGGTCATGAGGCGTCTGTGAACGGCGCCGGCAATGGCTGGTGGAGCCTGTTCCGCCACCCGGATCAGCTGGCGCGGTTGCGGGCAGAGCCGGGCGTCGCCGCCACTGCGGTCGAGGAACTCCTCCGGTTCGAGACGCCATCGACGCTCTTCGAGCGCTTCGTGCTCGACGACATCGAGGTCGCGGGGGTCCATCTGCCACGCGGCACGGAGGTCGCGCTGCAGTTCGCCTCCGCCAACCGCGACCCAGCCGCGTTCCACAAGCCGGACCGGCTGATCCTCGGGCGCGACCCCAACCCGCACGTCTCGTTCGGGGCCGGGATCCGACTATTGCCTGGGCGCGCCGCTTGCGCGGATGGAGTTGCAGATCGCGTTCAGGTCGCTGCTGCGCCGCGCCCCGGGGATCAGCCTGGTGGAAACCCCGACCTGGAAGCCGACGTATGTCCTGCGTGGGCTCGAGGCCCTGCAGGTCCGGATGTGACCACGTCACGACGCTACATCGCCCTGGGCGATTCGTACACGATCGGCACCGGAGTCCGGGCTGCGGAGCGCTTCCCGGACCAGCTGGTCGGCGCACTCGCGGCGGCGACTCCCGACGACCCGCCGCTGCGGCTCGTTGCGAATCTCGGCGTGAACGGGTACACGAGCGCAGACCTGATCCGCGACGAGCTTCCGGCACTTGCCCGCCTGGACCCGGGGTTCGTCACCGTGCTCATCGGTGTCAACGACGTGGTCCAGGTGGTCCCGGAGGCGGTCTACGCGACGAACGTCGCGGTGATCCTTGACGCGCTGCTCTCGCACGTGCCCGCAGACCGGGTCGTCGCCCTGGCGGTCCCTGACTACACCGTCACGCCGGCCGGCGCCGACTACGGTGACCCGTCACGGGCGCACGACGGGATCGTCGCGCACAACATCGTGATGGCTCGCTCGGCTCGTGAGCGTTCGATCACCTTCGTGGACGTCTACGCCGTCTCACGCGAGGCCGCACGCGATCGATCCCTGGTCGCGGCCGACGGGCTGCACCCGAGCGGCATCCAATACGCTCGCTGGGTCGCGCTGGTCGCTCCCGTGGTCCGGACCTTGCTCACGCCCTGACGGATCGACGGCGGGCCCGTTTCGCTGCCGCGCATCGACGCACCACGACCCGCGTGCGGGTTCGCGAGATTCCTGCGACGGCCATCTCGTACGATGCGCGCACGCACCGGTGCCATCGGTACCGGCGGCGGCCCCGTAGGGGAGAACGGGATCGGATGACTCGGCGTCGCGTCCGCGCGTGGACCGTCGCATCGGTGGCCTTGCTGGCCGCCGATCTTGTGCTGGCCGTGGGTGTCGGCGCAGCCGCCCCGACGCGCCTCGACCCCGATCTCGACACCACCTCCGCCCCGGCAGCCGTGCTTCCACGTCCCGCCGCGCAGGCCCAGGCACCCGCGGTCCCCGCCGACAGCGGCGAATGGGGGCCGGTCCTCGATTGGGGCGTGCAAGCCAAGCACATGGCCGCCCTCTCGACCGGGAAGGTCCTCGTCTGGTCGACCGGCGCCAACGCCCGCGTCTGGGACCCGACGACCGGGCTCTTCACGTTGACGCCCGCAACCTTCGGCGATCTTCATTGCGCCGGCCAATCGACCCTGGCGGACGGCCGGGTCATCGTCGTGGGCGGTCAGAAGGACGTCACCCATGCGGGCACGAACATCACGGCGCTCTTCGACCCGCTGACCGAGACGTGGACGCGGGGCCAGGACATGACCGACCTGCGCTGGTATGCGTCCAGCACGACCCTGGCCGACGGACGAGTGCTCGCGACGTCCGGCGATGCCCCGGATGGTTCGCGTTCCCCGGTACCCGAAGTCTATGACCCCGCGACCGACAGCTGGACGCGGCTGACCGGTGCCGAACGCCCGCAAAGTCTGTACCCGTTGATGTTCGTGCTGCCCAACGGCCTCACGTACGATTCCGGCCCGAAGTCGGCCACCGCCATCTACGACACCAGCGGCGTCGGGAGCCAGACCCCCGGACCGACAGCCCCGTACTCCACGTCCGGCTACTCCGAATCCGCGGTCATGTACCGGCCGGGCAAGATCCTGCGGGCCGGTGGCGGCGACCCGTCGACGACGAACGCCAACGTCATCGACATGACCGCTGCCAGTCCCGCCTGGCGTGCCGTCGCGCCGATGACGTACGCGCGACGGCGGATGAACCTCACGATCCTCGCGGATGGTTCCGTGATGGCCATCGGCGGGACCGGTTCGGGCGACAACCCGGCGGCGGCCGTGCTGGCCGGGGAGATCTGGGACCCGGGGTCCGAGACATGGACCACCGTGGAGGCGATGACCGAGGCTCGGATGTACCACTCGTCGGCGGTGATGCTCGTGGACGGCCGGGTCGTCGTCGGCGGCGGTGAGGCGGACGGGCGGCTGCGGGCCCAGGTGTACTCCCCGCCGTACCTGTTCAAGGGTCCGCGACCGACGATCGCCGGAGCGCCCCCCACGGCCGCATACGGCTCGATCTTCGCGTTCACGTCACCGGAGGCTGCGTCGATCACGTCGGTCGCCCTCATCCGGCCGTCGGCGGCGACGCACGCGTTCGACATGAACCAGCGATACGTGCCGCTCGGCTTCTCGCGCTCGGGATCCACCATCACCGCGTCGGCCCCCGCGTCCGGCGGCGTCGCGCCACCCGGTGACTACATGCTCATCGTCAAGAGCGATGTCGGGGTGCCCTCGGTCGCGGCCTGGATCCGGATCGGTTCGGCCGGCAGCCTCGAACCAGGATCCGTGAGCGGTCGGGTCACCAGCGAGTCGACCGGCTTGCCGATCGCCGGCGCGACGGTCACATCCGCGCAGGGGACCCGGACGACCGATGTCGACGGGACCTATGCGTTCGAGACGGTGCCGTCGGGGGAGTTCACTGCGACGTTCGACGCCCCTGGATTCGCGACGGAGTCGAAGACGGTCCAGGTCACCGGCGGCGGTGCGGCCGTGCTGGATGCGGCACTCCGCGCCCCAGGCGGCGTAAAGGGCACCGTCACGCACGCGACGACGGGCCTCCCGCTCGAGGGCGTGACGATCACCTATCCGGGCGGTTCGACGCTGACGGATGCCGCCGGGGCATTTGCCGTGAGTGGCCTGCCCTCGGGTCCGGCGACCCTGACCTTCGCCGCGACCGCCTTCGACGGTGTCGAGCGGAGCGTCGAGGTCATCGCGGGCGCGGATATCGACGTGAACGTCGCGATGACCCCGACCGCCACCTACGTCGTCGGCGAGGTCCGGGACGCGACCACCACCCTCCTGATCCCTGGCGCCGCCATTGCGATCTCCACCGGACAGACGACGACGGCCGATGCCCAGGGCCGCTACCGCGTGGACCTCCCGCCGGGAACCTACACGGTCACGGCGTCGGCCAGCGGATACAGCCCGTCATCCGGCCCGATCGTGATCAACGGCGGCAGCTACGCGACGCTGGACCTCGCCCTCCAGCCGATCCCGACCCCAGCCACGCTCACGTTCATCTCGGCGGGGGACAGCATGATCAGGTCGACGTCCGCGACCAAGAACTACGGGACGCTGTCGGAGATCCGGCTGCGGGCGGGAACGTCGCCGAGCGACGTGTCCTTCGACTCGTTCCTTCGGTTCGACGTGACGGGCCTGGCTGGCCGGGGCGTGACCGGTGCGACGCTCCGACTGCGTGTCACCGACGGCGGACCCCACGGCGGCGTCGTATACCGGACGGCGACGACCTGGACGGAAACGGGCGTCACCTGGGCCAACGCGCCAACGAGGATCGAGCCGGCCCTGGCGACCGTCGGCGCGGTCGCGGTCGGCCAATGGGTGGACATCGCGCTCCCCACGAGCGTCGTGACCGGGGACGGGCCGGTCGCCCTCCGGCTCGTCGCGGGCAACGCGAACAGCATCCTGTTCTCGAGCCGCGAATCCGCGGACAAGCCGGAGTTGCGACTGCAGGTCGGCGGCGGCGCGCCACCGACCCCGTCACCCACGCCGACGGCCACGCCCACCGCGTCACCCACGCCCACGGCCACGCCCACCGCGACCCCGGCCGCGACCCCGACGCCGATCCCGACGGCCACCGCGAGCCCGACCCCCACCCCCGTTGGGACTCCGACGGCCACGCCCACGGCAACCCCGACGCCCACGCCCACGGCAACCCCGGCCGCCACCCCGACACCCACGCCGACCCCGACCGGTCCACCCGGTGGCGGGACCCGGATCAAGGACATCACGTTCGAAGGTGGCCTGCTCGACCCGACCACCGGGTTCGACAAGCTCAGTGGCGTCGTGTCCCTCGAGACCGCCGGTGCCATCGGGGGCATCGCCTCGGCCCGCGTGCCGAACGCGGTCGGGTACCTCCAGGAGGATTTCGTCGCCACGAACGATCTCCACATCTCGTTCCGGGTCCGCGTGACCGGGCTATCGAGCAGTTCACCGCGCTTCGCGATGCTCTCCAATGCCGGCACGACCACGGGCAACCTGGTCCTTACCTCGACCGGTCGGCTGCGACTCCGGTCCGGCTCCACCACCATCGGGGTGGACTCTCCGCCGCTCCAGCTCGGCGTGACGTATCGCGTGGGTCTGCACCAGCGCCGCGGCACGGGCGGCGACGGCGTCCTCGAGGCCTACGTGGCGGCGGATGGAGCGCCGTTCGGGACGCCGTTCGCGCGGATGGCCAACGGCACCTGGACCACGGCGGCCGACCGGCTGCGGATCGGCGCCACCAACAGCTCCGCGGTCAACCTCACCTTCGACGATGTGTTGCTCGGGGCCGATGCGATGCCGGCCGTGGCCCAGGCGGCCAGTGGCATCATCCTGGTCGCAGCCGTGGCCCCGTCAGACCGAACCGCGCCGATCGACTTCGGGCTACGGGCGCCGTCGGACCTGCTCCTCCGTGGGTTCCTTTGCCCGATCTGATCTCGACCGGGCCCACCGGGCCGCTCCGATCCTCAGCCGTGCCCGCCACGACCTCGTTGGTCCGCCTGCAGCTCGTGCAGGCGAGCGTCGCTGATGCCGAAGTGGTGGGCGATCTCGTGATAGACGGTCTCGGTGACGCGTTCCTCGAGGGCCTCCGGCGTCCGTGAGGCGCGCGTCAACGGTCCGCGGAACAGGGTGATCTTGCTGGGGACCGCGGCGTTCTCGGCGGCGTAGGTCGTGCGCGGGACGCCCTGGTAGAGCCCGTACAGGCCCCGCGCCCCGACGGACGCGAGCTGGGCGGGCGTCGGTTCCTGCTCGATCACGATGGCGACCGAACCGAGCTGGTCACGGAAGACCGCCGGCAGGTTGTCGAGGGCATCGAAGACGATCGATTCGAGCACGTCGTCTTCGGTGTCGAGTTCGGGATCCACGGGCGCGGCGCCCTCCATGGCGGGTCGTGATCGGGCCGGCCCGGTGCTGCCGGCCGCCGATCGAAAGGGTAGCCGGAGTGCGCGGAACCGTCGGTTGGCCCCGGAGGTGACCGGGCCGCGCACCTTGGGCACTATCCTGTCGGGGCTCGCTCACGACCGCGCCGGATCTCCCCAGGAGGCCTCGCATGACCAAGCCGACGTCGGCGCCGCCCGGCGTCCCCAAGCTCGGCCTCATCCTGCCCGAGGGTGAGCGCGACATGGATGGACGGACGGCCCACTGGGCCGACTACGTCGAGATGGCCCAGACGGCCGAATTGATGGGCTTCGACTCCCTGTGGTTCGTGGATCACCTGCTGTACGGCGAGGGCCAATCCACTGCGGCGCCGCAGGGCGTGTGGGAGTGCTGGTCCGTGCTGGCCGGGCTGGCGGCGGTCACTTCGCGAGTCGAGCTCGCGCCGCTGGTCACGTCCACCGGATACCGGAACCCTGCGCTCCTCGCCAAGATCGCCGACGCCGTCGACATGATCAGCGACGGTCGGCTGATCCTCGCGCTGGGATCCGGCTACGACGACCCGGAGTATCGAGCCTTCGGCTTCCCGCTCGACCACAAGTACGCCCGGTTCGAGGAGGCGCTGACGATCATCCACACCCTGCTGCGCGAGGGGGCGATCGATTTCGAGGGGACGTACTACAGCGCCCGCGACTGCGAACTGCGGCCGCGCGGACCGCGTGGCCCGGGCATCCCCATCCTGATCGGCGCCAACGGTCCGAAGATGCTCCGCCTGACCGCGCAGTACGCCGACCTGTGGAACACGTGGCTGGCGATGTCGGACAGCTCGCCCGCGGCCTTTCCGGAGGACAACGCCCTCGTCGATGAGGCCTGTCGCGACGTGGGACGCGACCCGGAGACCCTCCAGCGCACGGCCTCGATCATGATCGACCTCGATGGCCGGCGCGCCATCCCGGCGAGCATGGGCCCCGGACGAGCTCGGCCGCTCAGCGGGTCACCCGAGGAGATCGCGCAGGCGATTCGCGCCTTCGGGGCGCTCGGCGTCAGCCATCTCCAGATCTACCCGCTCCCGAACTCCGTCGCGGGCGTTCGCGCCTTCGAGCCCGTGCTGCGCGCCCTCGGTCGCGCCTGATGGCTCAGGTGCCCACCGGGTCGGATGCCACGAGGTCAGCGAGACACTGGCCGAACAGTTCGACGTACTGGTCGACATCGGCAGCCGTGTGGGCGAGCGAGACCGTCGGGCCGAGCCACCAGCCCGATTCCCAGACGCCACGGTTCGCCAGCCACACGCGCATGAGCGCGCGGAGCTGCGGGTCGTCGGCGGCGCGCGACTCGGCACCGTTGCGCGGCGCGGTCTTCGTGAAGAAATAGGCGGCGTGGGCACCGAACTGGACGACCGCCCAGGGCAGCCCGGCCGCTTCGATCGCCGACCGCAACCCGCTGGCCATGCGCCTGCCGAGTTCCGAAGATCGCGCGAAGGCGTCCTCGGTCATGACCTCCAGGAGGGCCGCGCGTCCGGCCGCCATCGACAGGGCATTCGCGAACAGGGTGCCGCCGGTCGAGACCTGCTCGATGGCCTTGCCCGAGACGAGGTGACCGCCGGGCGGAGGGGCGATGTGGGAGGCGATCTCCTCGGTCATCCCGTAAGCGGCGAGCGGCACGCCGGCCGCGATCGACTTGCCGATCGTGAGCATGTCGGGCTCCAGTCCGTACGCCCCGGTCAGACCGGCGTACGCCGTGACGAGCGAATGGGTCTCGTCGATGGCGAGGAGCGTGTCGGTCTCGCGGGTCAAGCGCCGAAGGGCGTCGTGAAAGCCGGCGTCGGGGAGGATGAACCCGGCGTTCGTCATCGCCGGCTCGGCGAGCACGACCGCGACATCTCGTGGCGCGAGGGCCGCTTCGAGCGCGTCGAGATCGTTGAACCCGATGATCCGGGCCTGGCCGGTGATCGAGCGAGGCAGCCCGTGCTCTTCGGGTCGGACCTCGCCGTCCTCCAGCACGACGAGGGTCGCGTCGCCATGGCCGTGGTACTTCCCGTCGAACATCAGCACGATCTCGCGGCCGGTCGCCGCCCTGGCCAGGCGGATGACCTCGGTGTTCGCCTGGGTCGCCGACAGCGTGAACTGCCACTTCGGCAACCCGTATCGACCGGCGAGGTGCTCGGCCACGACGATCGCATCCTCGCCGGGCATCAGGAACTGGTTGCCGAGGGCCATCCGCCGGCTCACGGCCTCCACGACGGCGTCCGGAGCATGGCCGCAGAACGCGCTCATGTCGGCGACGTACATGTCGAGATAGGAGTGTCCGTCGACGTCGGTGATGGTGGCGCCATGCCCGTCCGCCACGAATACCGGCGGGTGTTCATAAAGGTCGTCCATCCACGTCACGGGCACGCCCCGCGGCATCGTCCGGCGGGATCGTTCGAGCAGCGCCATCGACATCGGCCGTTCGGCCACGAATCGCGCGTTCTCGCGGGCCTCGAGAGCCTCCAGGCGGTCTCGGTCGATCACGGTCGGGTGCGGACATGGACGAACGGTACCAGCCGGTCGGAACGACGATCTCCCTGGGACGATTGGTCTGCTGCCCGCCGCTGACCCGGTCGCCCGGCTACCATTGACCTCCCGATGACGATCGCCCCGAACGACTTCACGCACCTCCATGTCCACTCGGAGTTCAGCCTCCTCGACGGTCTCGGCCGGATCACCGAGCTGGTCGACGCGGCGGCCCAGCAGGGCATGGATTCCATGGCGATCACCGACCATGGCGCGCTGTACGGCGCGGTCGCCTTCTACCAGGCCGCGAAGGCCAAGGGCATCAAGCCGATCGTCGGGGTCGAGACGTACGTCGCACCGCGCTCGATGACCTCGAAGGAAGGCAAGGCCGACAGCCAGCCCTTCCACCTGATCCTGCTGGCCAAGGACTACAACGGCTACCAGAACCTGTGCCGGCTCGTCACGGACGCCCACATCGATGGCTATTACTACAAGCCGCGCATCGACCTGGAGCATCTCGCGCGGTACAGCGAGGGCCTCGTGGGGCTGTCGGCATGCCTGGGCGGCGAGGTCGCCAAGGCGCTCGAGGTCGACGACTGGGAGCTGGCCCGCGCGGTCGCCGGTCGCTACGGCGAGATCTTCGGCAAGGACGGGTTCTTCCTGGAGCTCCAGGACCACGGCCTCGCGGAGCAGACCCGGCTCAACGGCCAGCTCCTGCGATTGGCGCCGGAGGTCGGCTTGCCGCTCGTCGTCACCAACGACCTCCACTACGTCCGCGAGGACCAGTCCGAGGCGCATGACGTCCTGTTGTGCGTCGGGACGGGCAACAACCTCGACACGCCGGGTCGGTTGAAGTTCGATACCCACGAGTTCTACGTGAAGTCGGCGGCGCAGATGGCGGCCCTCTTCCCGGACCAGCGCGACGCGATCCTCAACAGCCGCAGGATCGCCGAGATGACCGATCTCACGTTGCCCCTGGGCCAGCTGCGCATCCCGCACTTCCCCGTGCCGGACGGCCATACGGTGGAGTCGTGGCTGCGCGACGAGTGTCAGCGTGGCCTGGAGCGCCGCTACGGGACGGTCACCCCGGAGCTCCAGACGCGCCTCGACTACGAGCTCGGCGTGATCCTGACCATGGGCTACGCCGGCTACTTCCTCATCGTGGCCGACTTCATCGCCTTCGCCCGCTCGGAAGGGATCCAGACGACCTGCCGAGGCAGCGCCCCGGGCAGCATCGTCACCTATACGCTCGGCATCACGCCGGTCGACCCGATCCTCTACCAGCTGCCGTTCGAGCGCTTCCTCAACCCCGACCGCGTGACGATGCCGGACATCGACGTCGACTTCGAGGACGGCCGGCGCGACGAGGTCATCGCCTACGTCGGGCGCAAGTACGGCCAGGACCACGTCGCCCAGATCATCACGTTCGGCACGATGCTGGCCCGCGCCGCGATCCGTGACGTCGGCCGGGTGCTGGGCCACTCCTACGGCGAGGTCGATCGGATCGCCAAGGCCATCCCGAACCAGCTCGGCATCAAGCTCGACGAGGCACTCGAGACGGCGCCGGCGCTGCGCGAGCAGGTCGACGCCGACCCCGGGGTCAAGCGGATCATCGACTTCGCCCGCCATCTCGAAGGCGTCGCCCGCAACGCGAGCACCCATGCCGCCGGGGTCGTGATCAGCCGCGAGCCGCTGACCGAGCTCATGCCGCTCCAGAAGGCGACCAACTCCGACTCGCTCATGACCCAGTACGAGATGCACGCCATCGAGGCGCTGGGCCTGCTCAAGTTCGACTTCCTGGGCTTGTCCAACCTCACGATCCTGCGCCACGCCGTGGATCTGGTGAAAGCCAATCGGGACGTCGTGATCGACCTCGACACGATCCCGCTCGACGACGGGAAGACCTTCGACCTCCTGGCGAGCGGCGAGACGACCGGCGTCTTCCAGCTCGAGTCCGCGGGCATGCGCCGCTACATCCGCGAACTTCGGCCCACGAGCGTGTACGACCTCGCCGCCATGGTCGCGCTCTACCGGCCCGGGCCGATGGACAACATCCCCGCATACATCCGGCGCAAGCACGGCCAGGAGCCCGTCACGTACCTTCACCCGCTGCTGGAGCCGTACCTGGAGAAGACCTACGGGATCTTCGTGTACCAGGAGGACATCATGGCCGCGGCCATCGCCCTGGGTGGGTTCACCGGCCCGGAGGCGGACACCCTGGGCTATGCCATCCGCAAGAAGAAGTCGAGCGTCCTGCGGGCCCAGAAGGAGCGGTTCGTCGGCCAGGCCGCCGAGCGCGGCGTGGAACCCAGGGTCATCGACGCCGTGTTCAAGGCGTTCGAACCGTTCGAGCGCTACGGCTTCAACAAGGCCCACGCCACGTGCTATGGGCTGATCGCCTATCAGACCGCCTACCTCAAGGCGAACCACACGGTCGACTACATGACCGCCGTGCTCACCGCCTTCCGGGCGAACGAGGAGAAGGTCGCCGCGGCCGTCGCCGAGTGCCGCCGGATGGGCATCGAGGTCCTGCCGCCCGACGTCCACCGCAGCCACCTCGAGTTCACGGTCGAGGGGGACGCCATCCGGTTCGGCCTCCTGGCGGTCAAGAACGTGGGCCAGAGCGCCATCGAATTGATCATCGCCGCCCGCGACGAAGGCGGCGAATTCCGCTCGCTGACCGATTTCTGCACCCGCATCGACCTGCGTCTCGTCAACCGCAAGGTCCTCGAGGCGCTCATCAAGGTCGGCGCCCTCAACGCGTTCGGGCACCCCGCGCAGCTCCTGCTCGGGCTCGACGATGCCGTCGGGGCAGCACAGGCGACCCAGCGCGACCGGATCAGCGGCCAGACCTCGCTGTTCGACCTCGCCGCCGCGGACGCGGACGTGTTCGAGCGCCCGCTGCCGGCCGCGACCGAGGTCCCGATGCGCGAGCGCCTCCGCTGGGAGAAGGAACTCCTGGGTCTCTACCTCTCGGAGCATCCGATGGGCGAGGTGGCCGAGCAGGTGGGCCGGTTCGTGAACGCGTACTCCGGCGATCTCAAGGACGAGTCGCTTGATGGCCAGCGGGTCGTGGTCGGCGGGATCGTGACCGGCATCCGCACGGTCATCACGAAGAAGCAGGAATTGATGGCGATCGCGACCATGGAGGATCTTCAGGGGTCCATCGAGGTCGTGGTCTTCCCGCGCCTGTACGAGACGACCCGGGCGACCTGGCGGGATGGCGCCATCCTGCTCGTCGCCGGCCGGGTGGACCACAAGGGCGAGGAGGTCTCGCTGCTCGCCGACCTCGCGGCCGATTGGGACGATGCCGTGCTGCGTGGCCCCGAGGCCTTCGCCCGCGAGGTGGCCGTCGGCGACCGATCCGGCGGACGTGGGGGCGCTCGCCGGCAGGCCGTGGCCGTCGGTCCCGGCCGCGGCGTCGCGAACGGATCCGGGAACGAGGCCGGGGTCGCCGTCGCCGCGGCCGCGGCCGTCGGGGGAGGGGAGTCCATGATGCCCCCGCTCCAGCCGACGCCCGCCGGTCCCGTGCCGCCCTCGCCGAGTGCGCCGGCGGGCCCGTCTGCGGCCCTCTCGGCCGCCGATCCGGGCACCCTGCCGCCGATCCGGCCGGCGGACCCCGTGCCGACCTACGTGGCGTCGCCGGGCTCCCTGGGCGGTGGTGCCGACGAGGACGACGAGCCGGCCGTCCCTGACGAAGCCCGGGCGCGGATCGTGGCCGACGCCACGGCCGACGCGGCGGTCGCTGCCGGTCCGGACACGATCCTGCACGTGCGGTTCGAGCGGGCGGCAGGCCCCGATCGCCTGGTCAGCGCGATGGAACAGTTCAAGGCGCTCATGCGCGACCGCCCGGGGGCCACGCGGGTGATCATCCACGTGCCGTCACCGAACGGCGGTGGCTCCCTCCCCATGGAGCTGCGCCGGGGTGTCGCCTACGACACGGAGTTGGTCGCCGAAGTCCGCCGTCGGCTTGGCGAGGGCGTGGTGGATCTCCGGCTCGCCAGCGCCTGAGCGGGGCTCCGGACCGTCACGGAGCGGGATCGACCGCCACGACCAGCGCCGACCACGGGCAATACCGGTCGCTCGTCACGAGCCCCGCCTCGACATCGGACGGCAGCCCGTCGCACACCTCGATGGTCGTGTCGGCGAATTCGATGTCGTCCGGATCCATCGACCACGTGTATCCGTCGTTCACCCCCGTCTCGCGCAGGACGAGGCCGTTGGGGATGCCCGGCGCGTCCTCGCCGACCAGCAGGCTCCGGGCGATCGCGATGTCATCGGCGTGGGTGAGGAGCGCCTTGAAGCGTTCGCTGCCGGCCACCTCGAACGTCACGATCACCGGTGCCGCAGACGCCTCCGGTGTCGGGATGGCGCTGCCATCCGCATCGGAATTCGCGCATGCGCCGACGACCATCGCCACGGCGATGCCGAGCGTGACGGCGAAGGAGGGTGCGAGCCGACCGGTGTGTCGGCCGCGGCGGGCCGTCATCAGCCCTGACCGGCGACCCGGCGGACCTCCTGGACCGAGGACAGGCGCTCGTGGTAGTCCGCCCGGATCTGGTTCACGGTCTCGGGGGGAACGCCGAGCTCGTTCGCGATCTGGTTGACCTCGCTCGATTCCTCGGCGGAGATCGAGCCGTTGGCGGCGCTGATCACGAAGCATGCGCGGACCATGGCGACCTTCTGCTCGTCGGTCGCGAGGTTCGCGAACTCCCGTGTGACGACGTAATCCTCCGTGCCACCGACCGTGGCGGCCTGGAGCTTGGCCATCTCGGCCACGAGCACGGCGGTCGCCTCGTCCAGTCCGGCCCGTGCCTGGAGCTCCTGCTCGATGATCGCGATCTCGTCGGCGCTGATGTCGAGATCGGCGTTGGCCGCGCGGGCCAGCGTGTAGGCGGCCGAGGCGACCAATCGCGCGCGCTCCGGCGGCATGGCCTCGAGCTTGGCGACGATGCGTCGCACCGTCGCGGTGTCGCCGGTCGCCGTCTCGGCGGTGGTCAGCGCGGCTTGTGTCTGGTCAGCCGCCTGGGTCTTGTCGCTACCGAAGATGCGGTGGAACATGGGTCCTCTCGTTGATGGTCGGAGTGGTGGCGCGCTGGGCGGTCAGTGCCGATCACCGGCGGTCGGCGCCACGATACCCTGTTCTGGATGCACACTCGGTTCGTCGACGTCCGCCTCATCGATGGGCTGGCCGACCAGGCCCGTGCCCACGTCGATGTCGAGATCGTCGACGATCGGATCACGTCCGTGGGCCCGCACGATCCGGCGCGCGTGGACGAGCCTGGCGTCCGAACCATCGCCGGCATCGGCCGCACGCTGCTCCCCGGCCTGATCGACGCCCACGCGCACTACACGTTCGATCCGACGGAAGGCTCGATCGCAACGATCGCCCGCCGCTCCGACGCAGAGATCGTCCTGGCCGCGGCCGGGCATGCCGCCCGGGCGCTTCGGGCGGGGATCACCACCGCCCGGGGAGCCGGCTCCATCCGCAATCTCGAGGTCGCGCTCCGCGATGCGATCGCCGACGGTCGGATCCCCGGACCGCGGCTCATCGTCGCGGGGACCGCCGTCGGCATCACCGGCGGACACGGCCACCAGTTCGGGCTGGAGGCGGACGGTCCGGACGCGTTCGTCACGGCGACCCGCCGAGTCGTTCGGGACGGTGCGGATGTCGTGAAGGTCGTCGCGTCCGAGGCGGCGATGCTCACGACGACCGGACTGGCACCCGGCCGTCTCGTCCATGGCCTCCCCGAGCTGACGGAGGCGGAGTTGCAGGCGGTCGTTGCCACGGCCACGGAGCTGGGTGTGCGTGTGATGAGTCACGCCCAGGACGCCGAATCGGTGCGGCGCTCCGCGGTCGCTGGGGTGGCCAGCGTCGAACACGCCTGGCTCGCCGATCGGGCCGCGATCGAGGCCATCATGGCGTCCGGCGCCTGGCTCGTCCCGACCCTCGTCGTCACGGACGTCAATCGCACCCTGCCCGGCCTGACGGCGGTCCAGCGCGAGCGCCAGCAACTGATCGAGCGCCGTCATCGGGTGTCCACGGAGGCCGCGATCGAGCTCGGCGTGCCGCTGGCGACCGGTACGGACACCGGCGAGGTCGGGGTGACCGCCGACATGGTCTGGCGGGAGATCGCCCTGCTGCACGACCATGGTCTCCCAGCCCTATCGGCGATCGCCGCCGCGACGTCATCCGCCGCGCGCCTACTGGGCCTCGACGCCGAGATCGGCTCGGTGGAACCCGGGAAACGCGCCGATCTCGTCCTGGTGGACGGCGACCCGGCCACGGATCTGCGACGCCTGGCCGAGCCGTGGCTCGTCATGCAGGCCGGCCGGATCGTCGCCGGCGAGGGCGTCTCCTAGCGGCGCAACAGGTCGGGGATCTCTGGCTCCGGGCCGGTCCAGCGCTCGACTTCCTCCGTCGCGAACCGCCCGTAGTAGTTGATGAAATGGCCGCCGTGCCGGCGCAGCGCGTCCGTCGCCACGGCCTTGCGCTGGTCGCCACGGACCCGGACCATCACCACGGCGCCGCCGTCGCGAACGGCCCGCTCGTACATGGCCATGTCGGGCAGCTGGTCCATCATCGTGAACGAGACGAGCCGCCGAAGACGCGCGATCACCCCGTTTGCGGCTCCCATCCCATCGAGCCTGGCTGCCCCTTCCTCGCCGCGCAGGACCGAGACGTCGGCCGCCCGCATCCCGGCCGCGACGAGCTCCGCTGCGGATTCGGCTGCGCCCGTCGGACCCCGGAAGGCGGCGAGCAGATGATCGGTCGGGTACCCGATGAAACGGCGGGAGGGCATGATGCGGATCTGGACTCGGGATGCGGGTCTGGCTGGCCACGACTGTACCGCCGAGATCACGAACGCGTCCCGGACCGATGCGGGATCGCAGAGCATGACCTCTCTTCGGGCCCGGACAACAAGAACCCCGCCTGCTCACGTGGAGCGGACGGGGTTCCTGCTGACAGGTCGGTCAGTCGCCGTCGGTCTCTGTCTTCGTCTTGTCCTTGTGCTGCCCCGGGGCGTTCGCCCGACCCTGGCCCTTGCCCGGCTTTCCACCGGCCATCCAGTCCTTCCAGCCCGGATGCGTCGGGCCGACCACCCAGGGCCCGCCGGCCCAGGGCGGCTTGCCCGCGGCGCGGATCGCCGTGCCGTTCACGGTCTCGACGTCGAGGTCGGTGCTGCCGCTCTCGTGCGTGCCGACGATCGTCACCGACTTGCCGACCGAAGCCTTGAGGGGGTTCCTGTCGCCCCAGTACCACGACGGCCCGGCCTCGAGGCTCCAGGTCGTGCCGCCCGCGGTGACCGTGAACGTCGGGCGACCCTTCGCGTCGGTTTCCTGCTTGACCGTTCCGGTGACGGTCGCGGCGATCTCCGGGGTCTTGACCTTCTCGGCCTTGGGGGCCTTCGACGGTTTCGCCGTCGCGGTCGGTGCGTTCGTCGCGGCCGGGGCAGCCGTGGGTTCGATCGATGCCGATGGCGACGGCGTGGCGGACGCGGAAGGCGCGACCGATGACCCGGGCGACGGACTGGCGGCGGCAAGAACGGGGACGGTGATCGCCAAGCCGGCCACGAGGGCGCCAGCAGCCAGCAGCACGCGACGACGATCGGGGTGGGTCACGGGCCGGATTATCGGACGCGGACCTTGCATCCGCCCTTGCGCCATCCCGGTCCGGTGCGCGGGCTCACGGTGTGTCGTCCGACCCGGCGCCGGGTCATGGTACCGAAGGTGGGATTCGAACCCACACGAGGTTGCCCGCAGCGGTGTTTGTGAGCGTCTCCCAGCGTCCGCAGGCGTCCGTAGACGGCGGATTCGTGCATCCCGGTGGGCTATCCTCCGGTCGACCGTCCGCGGTCGTGCGAGCTGGAGAGCTCTGTCGTCGACGCTTGGTCACTCGCCCCTTGGAAGGTATGCAACACTGCGGGCATGTCGTCGGGATCGTTCACGCGAACACGCCTCGGCCTGGCGATCGCGGCAGCCGTGTTTCTGAGTGCCTGTGGCGGAACCTCGGCATCGTCGAGCGGCAAGCTCGTCTCGAACGAGCCATCCGTGCCCGACATCGCGTCTCCGCAGCCATCGACCCCCGCGCCTCCGACGACCTCACCCTCAGCACCGTCAACGCCGAGCGCCCCCGCTGACGTCACGGTCGACCTCGGCGAAGTGGGCATCACACGACTCGGAAGTCACGTCACGGTGCATTCGTTCGGACCCAGCGACCGGTCCGTCGAGCCACCGGCAGGTTCCGCCTGGCTCGAGGCCGACGTCGAGTGGTGCCTGCCGCAGGGACTCACCAGGGATGTGACGTTGGGCAATCTTCGCTATGAACTCTCACTCGAGCTGAGCGACGACACGACCATCTCGCCCGAGTCTGACGCCGACAGCCCTGACGAGGTGTACGCCTCCGATGGGACATTCACCGGAGGCGAGTGTGTCCGCGGTGCGCTCGTGTTCGCGGTCCCGACTGAGGCCACGCCGGGACACCTCCTGCACGTCGGCAGCGTTCCCGCGCTGCGCTGGCGGCTCGACTGAGGCGCGCGATCTGACGTCGCCGCTCGACCGTGCATGGTCGACCCCGGCGCACTGGGAAAGGGCGCCGTGGCCGCGCGGAGCGTACCGGGCTGGGTCAGGCCGAAACGGGCTCCCGCTCCGCGAGAGGTGCCCACGGATTCTCCGCGAGCCATCTGGTGATGGCATCGGTTTCGGCCTCGATCCGCCCTGGGCGAAGTTGCCTAACGCCGCGCGTACCGCTCGAGTCTTGGACGCACTCGACCTTTTGTTTCCAGTGCTCCACCTCCCCCAGCTGCGATTCACGTCAACGACGTGCACAGCCGCGGCCGGGCCGTGATTGGCGATGGGGTCGAAGCCTTGGGCCTGCAAGGCCTCCAGTTGCGTGGTACCGAAGGTGGGATTCGAACCCACACGAGGTTGCCCTCAGCGGTGTTTGAGACCGCCGCGTCTGCCATTCCGCCACTTCGGCCCGTGGACGGGACGCATGGTACCGCGACGCGCGCCGTCATCCATCGGCGGAACCCGCTTCCAGCCGACCGCGTCTGGCCGGGCGACGATGCTAGACTCGCCCCGCCTCAAGTCCGCCCTCATCGCCGTCCGGAGGGACCCCCCGACCGTGGAGGACCTTCGCTCGACGACGGTCACCGACGACCCCGTCCAGCGCCGCGACCTCATCCTGCTCGAGCGAGCCAGAGATGGCGACCTCGGTGCATTCAACGACCTGGTCCTGCTCTACCAGGACCAGCTGTTCGCGCTCGTCGTACGCATGGTGCCCGACCGCGACCAGGCGTCCGATTGCGTGCAGGAGGCCTTCTTCTCAGCCTTCCGGAACCTCGCGAGCTTCCGGGGTGGCAGTGTCAAGTCCTGGCTGAACCGGATCTGCGTGAACGCCGCGATGGACACCCAGCGTGCCCGGAAACGGCGTCCCGTCCAGCCGTATCCCGAGCTCGATGACGACAGCTGGCAGCCACCGACCGGCGTCGAGGCCGATCCCGAGCGGATCGCCGTCCATGCGGAACGCAGCCGGGCCATCGCCGACGCCCTGACCCACATCACCGACGACCAGCGCACGGCCATCGTCCTCTACGACGTCGAGGGCTACGACTACGGCGAGATCGCCGACATGACGGGCGTGTCCCTCGGCACGGTCAAGTCCCGGATCCATCGCGGCCGACTCGCTCTGCGGGGGCTCATGGAAGACCGGATCGAGCTGTTCCGTGGCTGATCCCAGGGACGCGGCCGCTCCTTCCACCCACCCCGCCCTCGATCACGCCGCGCACGACCTGCTGCTGGTCGCCGAGGCGGCCGATCGCGACGGTCGACTGCCGGCCAGCCTGGCCGCCTGTGCCGAGTGCCAGGCCCTCCACACCGATCTCGTCGCCCTCGCCGCCGCCGTTCCGACCGCCGCGCTCCCAGCCCGACCCCGCGACTACGCCCTGACCGAGGCCGATGCCGCTCGCCTGCGCCCCGCCGGCTGGCGCCGCTGGCTGGCGGCCATCGGGACCTCGCGCGACGCCGTCACCCGACCGCTCGCGGTCGGGCTCACCACGATCGGCCTGGCCGGTCTCCTCGTGGCCACCGTCCCCGGCGCCCTGTCTAGCGGCGCCAGCACGGCCGGCGCCGCGCCGTCCGCGTTGCAGGACGAGGTCGTGACGATGCAGGGAGCGGCGCCATACGCCTCGGCTGCGGCGGCTCCGGCCGCGTCGGCGGCGCCCGCGGAAGGTACGACGCGCGCCGTGGGCGGAGGCGCGACGAACGCGCTGAACCCGGCCGCCCCGCAACGAGACCTCGCCGTCACGGACGCCGGCGCGTCGCCGCTCGCCCTGGTGTCGGGCGTCCTCGTCGTCGTCGGCGCCGGACTCCTCCTCGGGCGTCGCCTGGCGGTTCGCGCCCACGGAGGCCGGTGATGCGACGCACCATCACGCTCCACCGGGGGAACCGCGCGTCCGGCGAGCCCGTCTGGGCCGTGACATGACCGATCCCCGTCTGACCGACCCCGCCCTCGATCACGCCGCGCACGACCTGCTGCTGGTCGCCGAGGCGGCCGATCGCGATGGTCGACTGCCCGCCAGCCTGGCCGCCTGTGCCGAGTGCCAGGCCCTCCACACCGATCTCGTCGCCCTCGCCGCCGCCGTTCCGACCGCCGCGCTCCCGGCCCGACCCCGCGACTACGCCCTGACCGAGGCCGATGCCGCTCGCCTGCGCCCCGCCGGCTGGCGCCGCTGGCTGGCGGCCATCGGGACCTCGCGCGACGCCGTCACCCGACCGCTCGCGGTCGGGCTCACCACGATCGGCCTGGCCGGTCTCCTCGTTGCCACCATCCCCGGCGCCCTGTCCAGCGGCGCCAGCACGGCCGGCGCCGCGCCGGAGCAGTCCGCGGCGGGCGAGGCCGCCGGTGCCCCTGCCGCCGCCGCACCGTCCACCGTTGCGGCCGCGGCCGCGTCCGCCGCCCCCGCACTACCCGCACCCGCGCAGCCCGTACCTGCGGCCGGAGCGGCCACGACCGAGGCGCTGGAGTTCGGCAAGGGCACGGAAGCCCCCATCTCGGAGGCCGACGGCGTGTTCTCGGGCGGAGACGACACGAACGCCACCACGAGCACGGCCGGAGCCCGCCAGGACGCCCCCACCGACACCGCGACGACGGACCGCCTCGCGGCCATCCGTGACGACGCCTCCGGGGTGTCCGTGCTGTTCGTGGTCGCCGGCGCGCTCCTGATCGTCGGCCTGGGGCTGTTCGGCCTGCGCTGGAGTGCTCGTCGGGGCTGACGTCGCGTGTCGTGCGTCGCACGACGATGTCGCGACGCCCGGATGCTAGCGTCCGTCGCGATGTCGTGGACGGCCCGGGTGGACAGGATCGCGTCGCTGACGATCAGCGTCATCGTCGTGATGGGCTGCGCCGCCGACCCGACGACCGTCACCACGCCGACCAGCGTCGCGACGCAGCGACCGTCGGTCGTCGCAACGGCAGATGGGTCGGCGACCGCTTCGACGCCGGCAGCGACGCCCTCGCGCAGCCCGACGCCGGATGCCGCCACCAGCCCGTCCGTGTCGACCGAGCCTGGCCGTCCCACCGCGACGACAGAGCCGACGACCGCCGCCACGGCACCCGATGGGGCGATCCAGATCGCGATGGCCGGCCCACCGCCGGTGTTCCGACCGAAGACCATCACCGCACCGGTCGGCGACCTCGTGTTCTACCTCGTCAACCAGTCGCCTACACGCGATACCCACGGCGTCCACACGGTGGCCATCGGACCGGAGCAAGGGGTGCCGATCGTGGTCAGCGACGAGGTCCGCGGTGGTGAGCGAGCGGTGTTCACCGTGCGTGGGCTCGGACCCGGCACCTACGCCGTCTGGTGCACCTTCCCCGGGCACGCCGGGCTCGGCCAGACCGGGACGCTGACGGTCGAGTAGGCCTCGGCGTCGACAGGCCATCGGCGCTCGCCGGGGCGGCCCTCCCGTACACTGCATCCGTGCCCACCGAACGCCTGATGCTGCTCGACGGCTACGGGCTCGTCTACCGCGGATACTTCGCCCTGCCGCCCCTCACGACCTCGAAGGGCGAGCTGGTCAACGGCGTGTTCGGGTTCGCGAGCATCGTGCTGCGCGGCATCCAGGACCTCCAGCCGGACTACCTCGCGGTCTCGTTCGACCTGCCGGGTCCGACGTTCCGGCACGAGCAGTACGCGGACTACAAGGCGACCCGGGTCAAGATGCCCGACGACCTGCGTGACCAGTTCCCCAAGGTCCGCGAAGTCGTGAAGGCCCTGCGCATCCCGGTCTACGAGATGCCGGGCTTCGAGGCCGACGACGTGATCGGCACCATCACCCGCCAGCTGGATCCGCGCGACGACCTCGAGACGACCATCGTCACGGTCGACCTCGACATGCTCCAGCTCGTCACCCCACGCGTCCGGCTCATGACGACGCGGTCCGGCGTCGAGAACACGATCATGTACGACGTCGCCCGGATCGACGAGCGTTTCGGGCTGCGCCCGGACCAGATGATCGACTACAAGGCTCTCAAGGGCGACCCGAGCGACAATATCCCGGGCGTGCCCGGCGTCGGCGAGAAGACGGCCGCCAAGCTCATCCGCGACTACGAGGACCTCGACGCGCTGTATGCGCGGCTCGACGAGGTGACGCCCGAAAAGCTGCGCGAGAAGCTGCGCGAATACCGCGACCAGGTGTACGTCGGGCGCGACCTCTCGACGATCGTGCGCGACCTCCCGATCGAGATCGACCTCGAGGCGGCACGGCTTGGCGACTACGATCGCGACACGGTCGTCCGGTTGTTTCGCGAGTACGAGTTCCGGACCCTCATCGAGCGGTTGCCACCGATGGCCGGCGAGTCGTCCGAGGAGCGGACGGCGAGCCTGCGCAGCGTGGCCGACAGCGGGTATGTCCCCGCGGCCCGCGTCGCGGGTCGCCCGGAGGGCTGGGGCGCCGGCCGTCCCGGAGCGCAGCGCCAGACGGGGAGTGGCGAGCTCCAGCTGCGCCTGGACTTCGATTCGGTCGGCGGGGCGGCCACCTCGCCCATCGACGGGACACCCGACGCGAGCGGGACCACGGCCGCGGATGACGGCACAGAAGGGGCGATCGAGATGGCCGACGACCTGCCGACCGCGCTCGCTGCCGCGATCGTGGACCTCGGGCGGATCGAGGTCCGCGGCGCAGACCGGATCGCCGATCTCGAGCCGTGGATCGCGGCCCAGCCCGCGATCGGGATCGCGCTGCTGCTTGACGATCCGCGGCCGCGCCGCGGGACGCCACTCGCGATGGCGGTCGCCGGGCCGGATGGGCGCGTGGTCTCGGTCGAGGGCGCGGAGGCCGCCGCCGATCTCCGTCACGTCCTGGAGCGCCTCCGCGTGCCGATCGTCGGGCACGAGGTGAAGCCGCTCCTCGTGGCGGGCTTCGCCGAGGATCCCGCCCTGGAGCCGCTGCCCGTCGCCTTCGATACGCAGGTCGCGGCGTACATCCTCAACGCCGCGCTCCGCAGCCAGACCATCGCCGACATCGTCGCCGAGAACCTCGACCAGATCCTGCCGCCCGGCAACGAGTTGCCCCCGACGGCGCGGGTCGGGCTGGAGGCCCTGTCCGCCGTGGCGGTCCGGGAGCCGCTCGAACGGCGCCTCACCGACGTCAAGCTCGGGCGCCTCCTGCGGGAGATGGAGCTGCCGCTGATCCCGGTGCTCGCGCGCATGGAGGCGGTCGGCGTCGCCCTCGACCTCGAGGCGCTCGGCGTGCTCGATCGCGAATTCGCCGCCGAGATCACGAGGCTCGAGCAGGAGATCTACGTCGACGTCGGGCACGAGTTCAACCTGGGCAGCCCCAAACAGCTGGAACAGATCCTCTTCTACGAGCTGGACCTGCCCAAGGGCAAGCGCACCAAGACCGGCTACTCGACGGACGCGTCCGTGCTCGAGGAGCTCCGGCCCGCTCATCCGATGATCGACAAGCTCCTTGAGTGGCGGGTCTACACGAAGCTCCGCTCGACCTATGTCGAGGCCCTGCCGAACCTGCTCGCCGCGGATGGCCGCCTGCACACGACCTTCCACCAGGCCGTGGCCGCGACCGGCCGGCTCTCCTCGTCCGACCCGAATCTGCAGAACATCCCGATCCGGACCGCCCTGGGTCGGCGTATCCGGCGGGCGTTCGTGGCCGGCGAGCCGGATCTGACCATGCTCGCCGCGGACTACTCGCAGATCGAGTTGCGGATCCTGGCCCACGTGTCGGGCGACGAGCACCTCAAGGACGCATTCGCCCGCCATGCGGACATCCATCGCGAGACCGCGGCGCGCGTCCTCCACAAGGACCCCGCCGAGATCACCCACGGCGAGCGGTCGATGGCCAAGATGGTCAACTTCGGGCTAGCGTATGGCATGAGCGACTTCGGGTTGGCCAGCCGCGCGAATATCCCGCGCAAGGAGGCCCAGGAGTTCATCAACTCCTACTTCGCCGCGTACTCCGGGATCAGCTACTACATGATGGCCATCAAGGAGCAGGCCAAGGCCCAGGGCTGGGTCGAGACGCTTCTTGGGCGCAAGCGCCAGATCCCCGAGCTTCGGGCGTCGAACCCGGCGCTGCGCGGGGCCGGCGAGCGGATGGCGATCAACATGCCGATCCAGGGGACCGCTGCCGATATCCAGAAGATCGCGATGATCCGCGCCGATGCCGCGGTCCGCGCCGCCGGTCTGCGGGCGCGGCTCCTGCTGTCGGTCCACGACGAGCTCCTGTTCGAGGTCCCGCGCGACGAGGTCGAGCCGCTGGCGGCGATCGTCCGAGAGACCATGGAAGGCGCCCTACCGCTGTCGGTGCCGCTGGTGGTGGACGTGAAGGTCGGTGACGACTGGGAATCGATGACCCCGCTCACGCGGGCCGACGAGATCGCCGCCGAGGCGGACGAGCTGCCCCTCGAGGCGCCGGTCGCCCCGCTCGCCGGCTAGGTCGTCGCTCATGCCGGAACTTCCCGAGGTCGAGACTGTCGCGCGCGACCTGCGACCACGCCTGGTCGGCGCGACCATCGTGGGCGCCCGCTGCTCGTGGGCCCGCACCCTGCGCACGCACGACCCGGTCGCGTTCGCCGACGGGGTGACGGGTCGGACCGTGCTCAGCGTCGACCGGCGGGCCAAGCAACTCGTCGTGGCGCTCTCCGGCGATGCCGCGCTCACCATCCACCTCAAGATGACCGGGCAGCTCTTCGTGGTCCCGGCCGCGGCGCCCGCGGATCCGTACGTGCGCCTCGTCCTGGAACTGGCGGATGGCCGTGAGCTGCGGTTCCGCGACATCCGCAAGTTCGGCAAGGTGGGCCTGTACGGGCGCGATCCGGTGACGGGCGACCTCGTCACGGAGGTCGGCGGGGCGTCCGTCTTCGCGGCCATCGGGCCTGAACCGCTCACCGACGATTTCACGATCCGGGTCTTTCGCCAGCGACTGCGAAGACGCAAGGGCCGCCTCAAGTCGCTCGTGCTCGACCAGTCGTTCCTGGCCGGTGTCGGGAATATCTATGCCGACGAGTCGCTATGGCGCTCGCGGCTGCATCCGCTCCGGACCGTGACGACCTTGCGGGTGGCCGATGAACGACACCTGTACGAGGCGATCCGCGCGGTCCTGTTCGAGGCGGTCGAGCGGCGGGGTTCGTCGATCGACGACTACACGGCGCCCGACGGCGACGGTTCGATGCAGGAACGGCTGGACGTCTATCAGCGCACGGGCGAGCCCTGCCACCGTTGCGGGCGACCCATCAAGCGAATCGTCATCGGCGCCCGTTCGACCCATTTCTGCTCGTGGTGCCAGCGGCTCCCGGCCGCGGACCGCGCCGGCGCCAGGGCGATCCTGCGCGGCATGCGTGGCGGGGAGGTGCGCACCGGCCGCCGCTGGACCGAGCTCCCGGCCGGGGAGGGGAGTGTCGGGCTCACGCCGGGCGAAGCGGCCCAGGCCGCGGCGAAGGCTCGTACCGATCGGACCAAGCGTGCCGCCGCGAGCCGCCGAGCCGCGGCACGGGCTTCGATGGCGTCCGGGAACGACCGATGAGCATCCTGCAATTCGCCGCCGTCACGCGGGAGATCGGCTCGTTCGTGATCCTCGACGGGATCGATGCAGCCATCGCCCTCGGCGACCGGGTCGGGCTCGTCGGACCCAACGGCGCAGGCAAGACGACGCTCCTGCGCCTGGCCGCCGGCCGGGACGAGCCGGATCGCGGTACGGTCGGGCGCAAGCGCAGCCTGTCGATCGGACTGCTGGCGCAGGAATCGCACTTCGACGCGGCCTTCATGGCCGCCCCCGACCTGCGGACCGCCGTCCGGACGGGGGCGGCGCACCTGGACGTCATGGCCGCGGAACTCGCCGCCCTGGAACACACGGGGCAGGTCACCGATCCCCGCTACGCCGACCTGCAGCACCGGTTCGACGTGCTCGGGGGCTACACGCTCGACCAGCGCGTGGACGCGGCGCTGAGCGGGCTCGGGTTCGCCCGCTCCGAATGGCACAAGCCGCCATCGGCGCTCTCGGGTGGCGAGCAGACGCGCGCCGCGCTCGCGCGCCTGGTGATCGCCGATCCCGACCTGCTCCTGCTCGACGAGCCGACGAACCACCTGGACCTCGACGCACTCGAATGGCTCGAGGAGCATCTTCGGCGTCGAGCGGGGTCCCTGCTGGTCGCCTCCCACGACCGCGCGTTCCTGGACGCCACGGTCAACCGGGTGTGGGAGCTCCGGGACCGGCGCCTGACGGCCTTTCGCGGCGACTACAGCGCCTATCACCGCCAGCGCGAGGAACGGGACGCTCGAGCGAGCAAGGACGTCGAGACGCAGGCCGAGGCGATCGCCCGCGAACACGAGCTGATCCAGCGCTACCGAAGCCACCGCAAGTTCAGCAAGATGCATGAACACGAAGCCCGCCTGGAGCGGCTGCAGGCCGAGCGTCGGGAGGCACCCAAGTCCGGTCGCAGACTGACCCTGCCGCAGTCGGCTCTGGCCGGCGGCGGGCCCTCGCGGTCGGGCGAGATCGTGGTCCGGATCGAGGACCTCCAGGTCGGGTACCTGCCCGGTCGTGGCGCGGTGGACGCCCAGGGCGAGCCGGCCAGCGAGGCCAGGGTCGTGGCCCGCGTCCCGTTCCTGGCGGCCCAGCGCGGCGACCGGATCGGGATCGTGGGGCCCAACGGCGCCGGCAAGACGACGCTGCTGCGGACGATCGCCGGGGACCTGCCGCCACTCGATGGCTCGCTGACCTTCGGCCACAACGTCTCGCTCGGGTATCTCGCCCAGTTGCGTGGCGTCGCCCTGCCGGGCACGACCGTCCTCGACGCGTTGCTCGACACGATCCCCGTCACGCCGGGCGAGGCCCGGAGCTACCTCGCCCGCTTCCTGTTCCGCGGCGACGACGCCTTCAAGGAGGTCCGTTCGCTGTCCGGCGGGGAGCGGTCGCGGTCTCGAACTGGCCCTGCTCGGCATCCAGCCGTCCAATCTGCTCCTGCTCGACGAACCCACGAACCACCTCGACATCCCGGCCCGCGAGGCGATCGAGACCTTCATGCGCGAGTCACCGGCCACCCTGCTGGTCGTCTCCCACGACCGACGCCTCCTGGAAACGGTCTGCGACAGCCTGTGGGTCGTTGGCGACGGACAGGCGGTCGCGTTCGATGGGGGATATCGCGCGTGGCGAGCAGCCGTCGCGAGTGGCTGGACCGTGCCCGCCGCGATCGAGGAGGCGGCCCGCCGCCTGCGACCCGCCGGGCCGGGGCCGCCGGCAAGGGGGCCGTGGCCCGCGCCGCGCGGACCGACGGCCCCGCGTGACGTCAACGGCACGGGGCCGGACGCCTCGACCGGGTCAGCGGGGCGGCAGCCGGTCCGGGTCGGTGCCGGCACTCGACCCCGAGGCCGAGGGGCCAAGCTGTCGAAGGACGCCTACAAGCGCCAGAAGGCGCCCTGGATGCCGAGCTGACCCGCCTTGGCCTGCGCAAGAACCATCTGGAACTCGCGCTGGGTGATCCGGCGGTGGCGGCCAGCTTCGTCGAACTGCGACGGGTGACGAGTGAGCTCGCGGACGTGGACACGGCGCTCGCTGCAGCGGAAGATGCGTGGCTGGATCTGGAGGAACGGGCCCCGTGAGTGCCGCGGCCGCCCGCTCCGCATCGGGCTGACCGGCCCGATCGGCTGCGGCAAGTCGACGATCGCGCGCTGGCTGGCGGAGCGCGAGGGCGTGGAGCTCATCGACGCCGACGTCGTGGCTCGCGACGTGCTGGCACCTGGGACGCCCGAGGTCGAGGCGGTCTATCGCCCGGTTCGGGGAGCCGTTGCGGCGACCCGACGGCACGCTGGATCGGACGGCGCTCGGACGGATCGTGTTCGCCGACCCGAGCGCGCTGGCCGCACCTCGAGGCGATCGTCCATCCGGCCGTGCGGCCGCGCATCCTGGACGCCCTCGACGCGGCGCGGCGACGCGCGGCGCGCGCGCCGTCGTGGTCGAGGCCATCAAGCTCGTCGAGGGCGGGCTGGCCGACTGTGCGACGAGGTCTGGCTCGTGACGTGTGACCCGGCCGAGCAGGCGAGCGCGCCTGCGGACGCGGCGACGAGCCGGGCGATGCCGCGGCGCGGATCAGCGGCTCAGGGCGGCTTCGTGGAACGGCTCCGGCGCGAGCGACCCGGGTCCTCGACACGAGCGGGACGCCGGCAGGGCCAGCCCAGGTCATCGAGCGCCGGAAGCCGCGAGTCGACGGGCGGCGAGGGACTCCGCCCGGTCTCAGTCCCAGAGCTTGAGGACGTACGTCCCCAGATAGCGCGGGCAGTCGTTCGCCGCGCAGGCCGTGATCTTCATGCGAGCGGTCGTGAACGCGCTGAAGAAGTGGCCGCGGATGTGCTTGTTCGAACCGCCCGACGCGCTCGTGACGTGGAACATCGCCCAACCCATGAAGTTGCCGTTGCCGTCGACGATGGCGACCGGCATGTCCTTGCCGCTCAGGTAGGTGTTCACGTCTCCGAACAGCGCGGTGTGATTGCCGTTGTTGTGCTGGCCGATGTACTCGCCGTACTCGAGCGTCTTGTCGATGACCGTGTCGCCCGAGATGATGTCGCGAACCCCGCTGGTGTTGACGTTGCCCGTCCCGTAGTTGGTCCAGGCGAAGTCGAGCTCGCGATCGGGCACATCGCCGTTGCCCTCGCCGAAATCGATGTTGGTCTGAACTTGGGCGTGCCGTCGTCCTCGAACGGCGCCGATCGAGAAGACGAACGGCCCGACGCCCTCGCCGGTGTCGGGGAAGCCGGCGATCGCCGCGGCGCTTCGTGGAGACCGGCCACGTCGACATGCCGATCGACGCCCAGGAACGTGTTCGCGTGCGTCGCGGTGATGTCGACCGTGGCGACGACGCCATTGACGTGTCGCATCCGACCAGTGACGTCGGTGCCACCCGTCCCATGGGTGAATCCGTTGCCGGCGGTCACCGTCCGAGCACGGTTCTGGGCAGGTTGACGTCGCCGTTGATGAGGTAGTCGTTCGCGGCCGCCAACGAGGCGAGATCGGCCGCCGACTGCTGGTCGCGACGCTGGGCGTACGCGCCGCCGGCGTCGACCGCGAGGCCGGCGACCGAGATCATGACCATGAGCGACAGGGCGAACAGGGCGAGGACCTGGCCGCCGGTCGCGGTCATGTCGCGGGCTCGAACGGCGCTTCACTGGATCTCCGCGCTGCTGGTGGAGCTGACGGTCATCGGGCCCAGCATCGTCAGCAGCGGCAGGGATGGCTGGAAGTCGGCGATCGCCGTCACCCGCACCCAATCGGCGGATTGGCACCCGTCGAGCTGCAGGACGCCCTCGATGTCGTAGCACGGTAGACAGGCGTCCGAAGCCCAGGGACCAGGCCGCGCTGGGTGGCGACGACCGCGAGGGACTCGGCGCTGTCGCCCGATGGTCGCCCTCCCCGGGTGGACGCTCGTCTCGCGGGCGATCTCGCGGGCCGCCTGCGCGACGCCGTTGAAGATGAAGACCGCGCGAGCGAGATCGATCATCCCGACGAACAGCGCCAGGAAGACGATGATGCCGAAGGAGAACTCGACAAGGGCCTGGCCGCGCGGGCCGCGCGTCGCTGGACCCGGCGGCTCATGGGGTCACCGCACGGTTCGCGTCCTCGTCGCGGACCCTCCCGGGTTCGGTCACGACCAGCGTGATCGTGTACGTGCCCTGCGTCTGGTATTGGTGCGTCGGGTTCTGGAGCGTGGACGAGGACGAGCGCCGGCGCCGTCCCCGAAGTTCCACGACCAGGGACAGCGGACACAGCGGCCGTGGTCGTCGACATGTCCGTGAAGACGAAGTCGGTCTTCTTCTTCTTGCCAGACGCGGGCGTGAACGAGAAGTCGGCGGTCGGCGGGAAGCAGATCGGCGTCGGCGACGGCGTCGGCGTGGGCGTCGGCGTGGGCGCCGGCGTCCCACTCGGATTCGGTGTCGGCGTCGGCGTGGGGGTCGGCGTGGGAGTCGGGGTGGCCGTGGGCGTCGGGGTGGGAGAACCGGTCGAGGTCGGCGTGATGACCGGCTTGACGGCGATCTGCGCCGTCGCGGTGGACGTCGAGGTCGATGGTCTGGCTACCGCCGAAGAACGACCCGAGGAACGGCGTCAGGAGGGTGAACTGGCCCTCGACGCGGACGCTGATGACGCTCCCCAGTGACTCCGTGCACGGGCTTGGGGCGCACGTCACGGGCACGTCCGACGGGGTCACCGTCAGGAGCGAGTTGTCCGACTCGGCGACGATCGCGCAGAGGACCCGATTGGTGTTGGCCTGGCAGGGGGCGCCGGCCTGGTAGGACGTCGGGTGCCGGCCGGCCTCGAGGGCGCCGGCACGGGCCGCGTTCGCGATCACGATGCGCGTGTGGAACATGCGGCCGAGGTCGGCCGCGGTCGCCAGGAGCAGCAGCATGATCGGCAGGATCAGCGCCAGCTCCACGATGGTCTGGCCCCGGCTGCGGATCCGCGAGGGCGGCGGAGACGAGACATGTGGTCGATCACCGAACGGGTCGGACGACGCGCCGACATCCCCGGCGCGGGCATCGTATCCGCGATGCTAGGGAGCGGTCAACGCCCTGGACGCTGACCTCTTCGTACTGCGAGCGCGCATCAGGTGGTCCGGCCGCGTGGTGCGGCGGTGCGCCGGGTCGAGTCGTCGACCCGGCGGAAGCGCGAGGTCGTCACGCCCGGTCAGGACGCGGGCGAGGCGCTGGGCGAAGCGGCCGGTGACGCGCCGGGTGAAGCGCTCGGCGCCGTGGAAGGCGACGCGTCGGGACGGGCGTGGCGGTCGGGACCGGGGTCTGGAGCGGACCGGTGCCGGCCGGGTAGACCTCCGGGATCGGCAGGCCGTAGCGCTCGATGATCCGGTTCGTCGTTTCGCCGAGCGTCGATGCATCGGCCATCCGGGTGTCTTCGTCGGGCCGGAGGGCGAGGCTGAACGTGGCGTTCCCGGTCGCCTGCAGGTGGGTGATCTCCTCGGCCACGGGGAGGCTGGCGCGAACGACGTAGAACGAGCCTTCGCGGGCGAGGAGCACCATGTCCTGATAGGTGATCTTGGTGGAGCGCTCGGAGTAGTACTGACCCTCGCCGGCGAGGTCGGCGGGGACGCTGACGACGACGGTGACGAAGACGTCGACCGACTGGCCGGTCTTGAGGAGGCCGCCGACCGCGAGGTCGTCAGAGACGGTCAGCGACACGGCACGCCAGGCCTCGGAGTCAGGGCCGACGGTCTCGTCGGGACCCAGGACGGAGAACTGTCCGCCTTCGTCCGACGACGCGAGCATGTTCGTCGTGATGAGCTGGCCCTGGAGGATGGACACGGCGGGGATGCGACCGACCACCTGGGTCGGGTCGGTGATGACGCCGTTCGCGTTCGATGGATCGAGCGGGACCTGGCGGACGACGATGTCGGCATCGGTGATGGCCTGACGGGCCGGGATCACCTGGACGGCGACGACCGCGTCGACCTTCTGCGCGTCGGCCTGACCGGCCTTCTGCTGCGCCTGGTTGATCAGGAAGAAGGCTGCCGCGCCGGCCACGATCGCGAGGATCACCCCGAGGACGATGACGATCTTGCCTCGCCGGCCATCGTCCCGGAATTCCTGATCCATGCACTGGCCTCCGTCGTGGTCGTGGTTCGCGTCTGCTGGGTGGGTGGGCGGTGGGGTGGCGTCGGGGTCGACCGGCCCGTGGGCACGGCGACGACCGGGGCGATGCCCTCGATCGGAGTCGAGTGTCGGGTGCGCGCCAGCGAGGAGGTATGGCCCGGTGGTCCCAGTACGCACCACCCGCCAGTCATCGTCGAGCCGCCGCTCGTTCGGGAAATCGAACGCCTGTTCGTGCAGTCGACCGCCCGACCCGGTAGAATTCGGTCCGTGCCCGATTTCGACCTCGTCGCCCCGTTCCAGCCGACCGGCGACCAGCCCGGCGCGATCGAGCGCCTGAACGCCGGCCTCGCCGACGGGCTCCGTCACCAGACGCTGCTGGGGGCCACCGGGACGGGCAAGACCTTCTCGCTCGCGTCGGTCATCGCGACGCACAACAAGCCGACGCTCGTGCTGGCCCACAACAAGACGCTCGCCGCGCAGCTGTACGCGGAGTTCCGCGAGTTCTTCCCGAACAACGCCGTCGAGTACTTCGTCAGCTACTTCGACTACTACCAGCCCGAGGCGTACCTGCCTCGGAGCGACACGTACATCGAGAAGGACTCATCCCGGAACGACGAGATCGATCGGCTTCGGCACGCCGCCACGCACGCGCTGTTCGAGCGCCGCGACGTGATCATCGTGGCCAGTGTCTCGTGCATCTACGGCCTGGGCGCACCGGTCGACTACGGGGCGACCGTCCTGAAACTCCGGACGGGTGGCAAGTACCGACGCGACGCCGTGCTCCGCCACCTCGTGGACCTGCAGTACCAGCGCAACGACCAGGCGCTCGGTCGCGCGCGGTTTCGGGTCCGGGGCGACACCCTGGAACTCCAGCCGGCGTCCGAGGAGACGGTCGTCCGGGTCGAGTTCTTCGGTGACGAGGTCGAGCGCATCACCGAGATCGACCCGCTCACCGGCGAGCTGCTCGCGGAGCGCAAGGAGACCAACGTCTACCCGGCCACCCACTTCGTGACGCCGTCGGACAAGCTCAAGGAAGCCATCGTCGACATCGAGGCCGAGATGGAGGAGCGGGTCGGCCAGCTGGAGGCGGAGGGACGGGCGCTGGAAGGCGCGCGACTGCGCCAGCGCACGACGTTCGACCTGGAGATGCTGCGCGAGCTCGGCTACTGCACCGGCGTCGAGAACTACTCGCGCCACCTCGCCCGGCGCGATGCCGGGTCGCGTCCGTGGACCTTGCTCGACTACTTCCCGCCCGACTGGCTCCTCGTCGTCGACGAGTCGCACATGACGATCCCGCAGGTCGTCGGCATGTACAAGAACGACCGCACCCGCAAGGAGATCCTGGTCGACTTCGGGTTCCGCCTGCCATCGGCGCTCGACAACCGGCCGCTGACGTTCGAGGAGTTCGAGGCGACGGTCAACCAGGCGATCTACATGAGCGCGACCCCGGGCCCGTACGAGCTGGAGCGCAGCGAGGGCCACATCGCCCAGCAGCTCATCCGCCCGACCGGCATCGTGGATCCACCGATCACCGTCCGCCCGACGGACGGCCAGATCGACGACCTGCTCGAACAGGTCCGGACCCGGGTCGAGCGCGGCGAGCGGGTCCTCGTGACGACCCTGACCAAGAAGATGGCCGAGGACCTGACCGACTACCTCAAGGAGCTCGGGGTCAAGGTCCAGTACCTGCACAGCGAGGTGGACACGCTCGAACGCGTGGCGATCCTGCGCGATCTCCGGCTCGGCGTGTTCGACGTCCTGGTCGGCATCAACCTGCTGCGCGAGGGCATCGACCTGCCCGAGGTGACCCTGGTCGCGATCCTCGACGCCGACAAGGAAGGCTTCCTGCGCTCGGCGTGGTCGCTGATCCAGATGATCGGGCGGGCGGCCCGCAACATCGGCGGCGAAGTGATCATGTACGCGGACCGCGTCACCGAATCGATGCAGGTCGCGATCGACGAGACGAACCGGCGCCGGGCGATCCAGGAGGCCTACAACGTCGAGCACGGCATCGAGCCGACGACGATCATCAAGGGCATCCACGACCTCAACCAGCGGCTCCGGGCCGTGGCCGAATCGACCGTCGTCTATGCCTCGGAGCGGACCGGCGAGTTCTCCGAGGCGGACCGCAAGAAGGTGGAGGCCCTGGTCGGTCGCATGGAGACCGAGATGCGCGCCGCGGCCAAGGAGCTCGAATTCGAGCGGGCGGCCGCCCTGCGCGACGAGATCCAGCAGATCCGGTTGCGCGTCCTGGAGCAGGACGCCTCGGTGACCGTGGCCCGCGCCGCCGAGCGTGCGGCGAAGGAGGCCGGAAGGGGCGGTGGCGGCAACGGCCTCACGGGGGCGGCGGATCGCGCGCGCGGCCGGCGGGCCGCCGATGCCGCCGCGGCGTCGGGTCCGGTCATGGAGGTCACGAGCATCGAGGTCCTGCCCGCCGAGGAGGAGCCCGGGGTCCCATCGGACCGACGATGGCAACGGCTCGGGGGAGGGGACCGCCTCGGACTGGCTGCCGGGTATCCGCGACGAACACGAGGAAGAGGGTGGCTGGCAGGCGCGCTGGCTGGAGCGACCCACCTGGGACCGCACCGTCACCCCCAACATCCGCAAACGGACCGGCCAGCGACCGACGCGTCGCCGCTAGGACCTAGTTCGCCGGCGGCGGGATCTTCGATGCTGGGCTTCGGGCCGCCCGGCTCGCCGGACGGGCCAGGGAGCGGGATGGAGGGCGCCGCGGTCGGCGCGGCGTCGATGCCCGACGGGGCCACGGAACCGGGCGCCGCGGATGGCGCTGCTGGAGCCGTGCAGGCGGCGACGGCCGCCACGAGCAGCAGGGCTCCGACCAGTGTGCTGAGGGGTCGCATGTCCGGTCGAGCCTAACAGCCGAACGGCCCACCGGTATTCCGGTGGGCCGTTCGTTCGATCTCGGGTCGCAGGATCGGCGGAGCCGACCCTCGGGTGGGTCAGTTGACCTTGACGGTCATCCAGACGCCCTTCTGGGCAAGGACGCGGATCTTGGTGCCTGTGTGCGGGACCGGGACACTGGACCAGCCCTTGTTCCCGTTCGCGGCGTTCGGAGCCACCCAGTAGCTCTTCGCGTCGTTGAACGTCGGATTGGCCTTGAGGTGGCCATACGTCTTGCCCACGCTGTTGAAGTGGAGCCGGATCCGGTTCGTCTTCTTCAGCGAGAACGTGGCGTCGTAGGACTGGACGCGTGGGCGCCAGACCTGGCCGTCGGGCCGGATCAGGAGCTTGGGATGGGCATCGACCGGCAGGAAGAGCCCGCCGCAGCGCCCATCGAGGCAGTGTCACCGACGTTGTTGTCCGGGAACGACGTGTCGTAGTACCAGACCAGGAGGCCCGGCTGGTACGGGAAGTGCTCGACCCAGTTCTGACGCTTGGCATTGTCCAGGAAGCCGAAGTTGTACGGACCGGTCTTGAGGGACTTGTCATAGCCCCAATACGTCCGGTTCTCGGCGATGTACATGTTGAAGAACGACTGGGTGACGACGCCGCCCGTCCGGAGGAACCCGTCATAGGTCCAGCCCGGATCGGTCTCGGCTCCATCGGCCGGCTGGCCGGTGATGGCGATGTCGTCCACGGACAGGCCGTTCTGGGCGACGGCGCCATCGGTCCAGTAGCGGAAGCCGATGTCGACCGTCTGACCGGCGAAAGCCGACAGGTCGGCCGTCAGGTCGACGTAGCCGGCGCTCGTCCCGGTGATGCCCTCACCGAAGTTCTGCCCGTTCGGGTTGGTCGCTGTGGACAGGTTCGTGTGGACGGCGGTGCCGTTCACCGTGACGTAGGCGTAGTCCCAGTCGGCCTCGATGTCATAGCTGACCTTGGCCGCGAGGCTCGGCGAGCCGGCCGGCAGGGTCACGGACCGGGTCATCGAGTTGTCGAGGTCGTTCCCGGAACCGGACTGGTAGAAGAACGAGCCCGCGAAGGGATCGCCCACATCCGTGGCGACCTCCTTGTCCGGCAGCAACACGAGCAGCTGTTGGGCCTTCGTCGTGTTGTACTCGGCAGGACCCATGTTGACCTTCTTGTGCTCGCCGTAGTTGGCGACCACGTAGTTCGACCAACCGAGGTAGATCTTCTCGTACGCGCTCATGTGGATCGGCTTCGTGCCGATGCCGTCCTTCGGCTTGCCGGTGTTGCCGTACGAGCCGCTGGAGTAGAGCGTCCAGAAGCCCGTCGAGTTCTCCGCGCCACCGGTGTTGCCGCTGGTGTCGTAGAGGTCCGGCAGACCGAGGTCATGACCGAATTCATGGGCGAAGACCCCGACGCCGCCGTTCTCGGGCTCGACGGTGTAGTCGCCGATCCACTTGCCGGTGTCGCCGATCTCGACGCCGCCGAGCAGGTTGCCGCTGGGGCCGGTCGTGCCGATGTCGTTGTAGAACGCGTACCAGCGGTGGCTCCAGATGGCATCGGTGCCCTGGGCGCCGCCACCGGTCTCCTCGCCTTCGCCGGCATGGACGGACTGGAAGTGGTCGATATAGCCGTCGGGCTCGTTGAAGTTGCCGTCGCCGTCGAAGTCGTAGCGGTCCCAGACGTCGAACTGGGCGAGGTAGGCGTCGATCTCGGCAGCCGTCTTGCCGGCCGCGACCTGCTCGTCGTACCACGCGTTGACCGAGTCCTGGACGAAGAGCCACGTGCGAGCGCAGACGATGTCGCCGCAGTAGTTGGCGCCGTAGTTCGCTTCGTTGTTCGGGACGGTGACCCAATCCTCGACGGTGCCGTTCACGGTGTATCGACCGGACGACTGCTCGAGGTAGAACTTGCGCATCGAGATCGCGTTCTTCTTCTCGGAGAAGAGCAGGTCATCGAAGTACGGCTGGCTGAAGTCGGACGTCCAGATCGTGGTGTTGTCGACGCGGCGGTTCGGCTTCGGGATCTGGTTGTTGAGCGGGCCGGCCGTGCCCCCATACGTGGGGTTGACCGTGTTGCCGAAATCGGCCAGGACGGTCCAGATCGTGTCCTCGCCCTCGCGGTCGAGCTCGACGAAATGGCCCTTCTTCACCCGAACCACACCGTTGCGCCCGTGCTTGGTGCGCTCGCCGTTGAGCACCATCTGCATGCCTTCCTGGCGGAGGGCAGCCTGCTCGGAACCGAGCGGATGGGGCAGGTTGTCGACGGGGGCGGCGTCGGGCTCGCGCGGCGGGGTCAGGGGTTTCGCCGCCGACACGGCGCCCACCGAGCTGAGCATGAACACAAGGGTCGCGCCAGCGACCAAGAGCTTCCTCAACGAACACTCCTCCATACAGGGTGACACCCGAGGGCGGCAGCGGCTTCGTGGGGCGGCGGACCGGACACGCTCCTCCGGCGTCGGTCATCTTCGAATCGCTGGCGTGCGATCGGGGCGTCACGTTGCGCCTGGGAACTGGCGCACACGATAGTCGGCGCGCATCGGCCGCTGCAACCGTGTTTTGTCGCGGCACCGGCCCACAGGGACGACGGCACGAGGGCCGTCGCCGCCGACGGGTCGGCAGGGCCGATTCGGTGGCGCGTGCACGCACCACCCCGCCGTGCGGGCGCGCCGGGTGGAACGCCCTCCCGGTCCCGTCGGCCACGCCCCGGTCCGTCGGGAAACGCCCCGTCTCGACGACCGGCAACGACTACAGTGCCCACGTGAGCGATGACCGACTCGCCGTGCTTCGTCGACGCACGAAACTGGTCTGCACGATCGGGCCCGCGTCCACGCTGCAGGCGCCCGCGCTGGTCGCCGCCGGCATGGACGTGGCGCGTCTCAACTTCTCGCACGGGACGCCAGCGGCGCGGGCCCTCGGGGCCACCCGCGTCCGGCAAGCCGCGCAAGCGGCCGGGCGGCCGGTGGCCGTGCTGGCCGACCTGTCCGGTCCCAAGATCCGGCTCGGGGATCTCGTCGGCGGATCCGTCACGCTCGTGCCCGGGATGCGCTACACGCTGCGCCATCGGGATCCGGCCGTCCGCGGCGACGGGCGCGGGGCGTTCGTCACGTATCCACGGCTGTGCGCGGACCTCAAGGTCGGCGACGCGATCCTGCTCGCCGACGGCGCGGCCCAGCTACGCGTCGTTGCCGTCGACGATGACGTCGAGTGCGAGGTCGTGCAGGGTGGCTCCATCAAGTCGCGCCAGGGCGTGAGCATCCCATCCGAACGGGTGAGTGGGCCGGCGCTGACGCGCAAGGACCGCGCCGACGTCCCGCGCGCGCTCGCGCTGCAGGTCGAGTACGTCGCGCAATCCTTCGTTCGAACGCCGGCCGATGTCCTGGAGCTGCGGGGGCTGCTCGGTGATGACGCCCCACCGATCGTCGCCAAGATCGAGACGCGACGCGCGATCGACGAGTTCGAGGGCATCCTCGATGTCGTCGACGCGGTGATGATCGCGCGGGGTGACCTGGGCGTGGAGCTCCCGTACGAGGAGGTCCCGATCATCCAGAAGCAGCTCGTGCGCCGCGCCCTGGACCGCGGCGTGCCGTCGATCGTCGCGACCCAGATGCTGGAGTCGATGATCGTGTCGCCACGGCCCACCCGAGCCGAGGCGAGCGACGTCGCCAATGCGGTGTTCGATGGCGCCGACGCGATCATGTTGTCGGGTGAGACGGCGGTCGGGGCCTTTCCGATCCTCGCCGCTGAAGCCGCCGTCCGGATCATCGGGCTGTGCGAGGAACGCGGGGCCGCGATGCTGGCCAACGGTGCGCCGCGACCCACCGATGGCGACGCCGGCGCCCTCGCCTACGCGGCCGTGGCGCTGGCACGGGCGGACCCCGAGATCAGTGCGATCGCCTGCTACACGCGGTCCGGGCGGACGGCCCGGCTCCTCGCCACGCTGCGGCCGCCCGTGCCGATCCACGCCTTCTCGCCCGACCCCGGCGTGGTGGCCCGGCTGTCACTGGTCCACGGCGTCGTGCCGCGCACGTGCGTGCCGCCTTCGGATACCGCTGCCCGCCTCGGCCTCATGGCCTGGCTGATGGCCGAGGCGGATAGCGTCCCGCCCGGGGCAGCCGTCGTGCTCGTGGCCTCGACGGCGGCTGTCGGCACGGGGCCGAACCTGCTCGAGGTCCACCGCCTGCCCGGCTAGGTCGGGAGCCTCGCGATCCGGCCCCAGGATGTGGTGCGTGCGTGCCCCACATCCTGGTGGAGTCTGCTGTGGTCCAGTCCGGTTCGGGCTAGATTCGGTAGGTGCTCCGTGGGCTGGCTTCGATCGTGGTCGCGGGTTCATCCGACGTCGCCGCGCTCGCCGCGCTCGCGCTCGGTCGGGCGGCATCCGTCGGCTTCCTGCGCCTGGCGACCCTGTTCATCGCCCAGCTGCTCGATCTGGCCACGTTCAGCCTGATGGTCGGCCGGCACGGGGCCACGGCCGAGGCGAATCCGTTCGTGAGCGACCTGTTCCTGGCCTATGGCATGCCGGCGGTCGCCGTCGCCAAGCTGGCCCTGGTGGTCCTTGTCGGGGCGCTCATGGCGGCGTCCTGGGCGCGCGGTCGGCGCGGCGTCTGGTCGGTCGTCGGTGGCCTTCCCCTTGCGCTGGCGATCGCCGCCGGCCTGATCGGGGGCATCACCAACACGGCCAACCTCCTCGGCTGAGGTCATCGCGTCCGGGGATCTCGTTCCCCACGGTGAACGCTTGTTCCAAAGTGGTCGGGTCCGCTAGACTGTGGGCGTGCCCCAGGATCAGCTCATCGTGCGCGGCGCGCGCGAGCACAACCTCAAGGACGTCACGGTCGCCTTCCCGCGCGACCGGCTCGTCGTCATCACCGGCCTGAGCGGCTCCGGCAAGTCCAGCCTCGCCTTCGACACCATCTACGCCGAGGGCCAGCGCCGCTACGTCGAGAGCCTGTCGGCGTACGCCCGCCAGTTCCTGGGCCAGATGGAGAAGCCGGACGTCGACCAGATCGACGGGCTCTCGCCGGCCATCTCCATCGATCAGAAGGGCGCATCGCGGAACCCGCGCTCCACGGTCGGGACGGTCACGGAGATCTACGACCATCTCCGACTGCTGTTCGCGCGTATCGGTATCCCGCATTGCCCGGCCGGCCACGCCATCGAGCGCCAGAGCGTCCAGCAGATCGTCGACCAGGTCCTGTCGCTGCCCGAAGGGACCCGGCTGCTCGTCCTGGGGCCGCTCATCAAGGACCGCAAGACGGAGGGCGACCGGATCATCGAAGCCGCCCGGCGCCAGGGCTACGTCCGCGTCCGGGTGGATGGCGAGATGTACGACATCGCCGACGCGCCACCCAAGCTCGACAAGTACAAGCGCCACTCCATCGAGGTCGTGGTCGACCGCTACGTCGTGCGCCACGCCGAAGCGCCCGACGGCGCGACGCGGGCCGCCGACGGCCGGCCGATCGACCCGGACAGCGGCGAGGTCATGGCCGATCCCGACGCCTCGCGGCTTGCCGACTCCATCGAGACGGCGCTGCGCCTCGGCGAGGGCGTCGTGCTGATCGCGCCCGCCCCACGGGAGGACGAACCGCCGTCGTTCGACGAACGCCGCTACAGCGAGAAGTACAGCTGTCCCATCGACGGGTTCACGGTGGAAGAGCTGGAACCCCGCAACTTCTCGTTCAACTCGCCGCACGGCGCGTGTCCCACCTGCGCGGGCCTCGGTACCAAGCTCGAGATCGACCCGGCACTGCTCATCCCCGATCCGTCCAAGAGCCTGGGCCAGGGTGCGCTCGGCATCGGCGGCCTGCTGTCCACGGACGCCTCGTGGCGGCTCAAGATCATCGAGGCCATCTGCGCCGCGCACGGCTGGGACTACAAGTTGCCCGTCCGCAAGCTGCCCAAGGAGGCGCTGGACTACCTCCTGTATGCGAAGCGCGACCAGGAGCGCGTGCTCGTGCGCTACAAGCACGAGCGTGGCGAGAGCACCTACAAGGCCAACTTCGAAGGCATCGTCACCAACCTCGAGCGGCGCTACCGCGAATCGGACTCGGACTACATCAAGGCCGAGATCGAGAAGTTCATGGTCACCAAGCCGTGCCCCGAGTGCGCGGGCAAACGGCTGCGGCCAGAGATCCTCGCCGTCACGATCGGCGACCGGAACGTCTGGGACATCTCGACGCTGTCCATCAAGGACGCGTTGCGCTGGGCGACCGGTCTCGGGGCGTCCCTGAGCGAGCGGGAACGTACGATCGCCTACCAGGTGGTCAAGGAGATCGTGGCGCGTCTCGGGTTCCTCGTCGACGTCGGGCTCGATTACCTGACCATGGATCGGACCAGCGTGACGTTGTCCGGCGGCGAGGCCCAGCGGATCCGCCTCGCGACCCAGATCGGGACCACGCTGATGGGCGTCCTCTACATCCTCGACGAGCCGTCCATCGGGCTGCACCAGCGCGACAACGCCAAGCTCATCGCCACGCTGACCCGGCTGCGCGACCTGGGCAACACCGTTCTCGTCGTGGAGCACGACGAGGAGACGATCCGGACCGCGGACTGGGTGGTCGACATCGGTCCGGGAGCGGGTCAGCACGGCGGGGAGATCATCGCGAACGGCCCGTTGGAAGACCTGCTCGCCGAGCCGCGGTCCATCACGGGCGCGTTCCTGCGCGGCGAGCGCGCCGTCCCGATCCCCGCGAAGCGTCGGAAGGGCAACGGCAAGCAGCTCGCGCGTGAAGGGCGCCCGGGAGCACAACCTGCGGGACGTGGACCTGCGCGTGCCGCTCGGCACCTTCGTGGCGGTCACCGGGGTGAGCGGCAGCGGCAAGAGCACGCTCGTGACCGAGGTCCTCTATCGGGCCCTCGCCCGCGAGCTCAACGGCTCGCGCGAACCGGTCGGGGCGCACGACGCCCTGCTGGGCGCCGAGCACATCGACAAGATCATCGAGATCGACCAGAGCCCCATCGGGCGGACGCCACGCTCCAACCCGGCCACGTACACGGGTCTGTTCGGGCCGATCCGCGAGTTGTTCGCCGGCGTCCCCGAGGCGCGCGTCCGCGGGTACGGCCCGGGCCGCTTCAGCTTCAACGTCAAGGGCGGCCGTTGCGAGCACTGCAAGGGCGACGGCATCCTCAAGATCGAGATGCAGTTCCTGCCGGATGTCTACGTCCCGTGCGAGGTCTGCAAGAGCAAGCGCTACAACCGCGAAGCCCTGGAGATCCATTTCAAGGGCAAGTCCATCTCGGACGTGCTGGAGATGACCATCGCCGAGGCACTCGACTTCTTCAGCGCCGTGCCGAACGTCCGGACCAAGCTCCAGACGCTCAACGACGTCGGGCTTGGGTACGTGCATCTGGGCCAGCCCGCCACGACCCTGTCCGGTGGCGAAGCCCAGCGGGTCAAGCTCTCGACGGAGCTCTCGCGACGGGCCACCGGCCGCACGCTCTATGTCCTCGATGAACCGACGACCGGTCTCCATTTCGCGGACGTCGAGAAGTTGCTGGAGGTGCTCCACCGGCTGGTCGACGGCGGCAACACCGTCCTCGTCATCGAGCACAACCTCGACGTCATCAAGACCGCGGACTGGATCGTGGACCTTGGTCCGGAGGGTGGCGATCGTGGCGGCCGGATCATCGCGGAGGGCACGCCAGAGCACGTGGCCGCCACGGAGGGGTCGGCGACCGGCGAGTACCTGGAGCGCGTCCTCCGCGGTGAGCCGCTGGTGCCGCTGTCCGATGTCACGTTCGCCGATGCGGCTGGTCGCGGCGAGCACACCAACGGCCATGACGGCCCAGCGACCGCAGCGCCGGTCCCGGTGATGGCCACGCCGTCCCGCAAACGGGCATCCGCCGCGACCAGACCGCGCTGAGCAGGCGTCGCGCCGAAACGGGCGATCAGGGCGGGTCGAGCAGCTCGTCGAGAGCGGTCTGTTCGCCCACGAAACCCCAGGCCTCGAGGATGCGTGCGTCATCGTCCAGCCGGAACACATGGCCGGCGCGGGTCGTGACGCTGCGCCCGTAGCGCTCGGCCCGGACGTTGACGGTGGCGAAGACGAGGTCGCGGTTGCCCATGACATCGACGACGTCGATCTCCCACCGGTCCAGTGGCTGCATCGCTGCCCCCATGACGCGAAAGACCTGGTCGAGGCCGCGATAGTCGCCGGACACGCGGTTGGCGCCCGGGACGTGCCACACGATGTCCGGCGACGCGAACGCGAGGCGGGCCGCGTCGTCGTCGGCTGGTCCTGCGGCGTAGAACCGGCGCACGCTCTCGATGTTGTCGGCGACGCTCACATCTGCCTTCCCCGAGGTGCGGACGAGGCGACTAGCATAGGGACGTGCCTGACATCGATTTCGCCTTCCTCGCCGACGCCGCCGAGACGGTCCCAGGTCAGAAGTTCCACGTCCTCGGTGGCGGGATCGCCCGGATCGGCGGCCGGCGCTTCCCCTTGCGCCACCCCCACCTGGCCCTCGTGATCGGGCTGCAGGTCACCGCGCCCGAGACCGAACGCGAGCACGACATCCGGTTCGTCCTGCTCGATCCCGACGGTGGCGAGGTGGCGGGCGCGACCGGCAGTCTCGTGGCGCGCAGCCAGCGCGATGGCCGCGACGCGATCCTGACCTTCTCCATCGACCTGTGGAACCTCACGTTCCCGGCGCCCGGCGACTACTCGTTCCGGATCCTCGTCAATGGTTCGGAACGCAAGCGGCTGCCATTGCTGTTGCTTGCGCCGCCGGACGGCAACGGTGGGATGGACGGAGCGACCGCCACGCCCGTGGATGACTGACCGCTCGGGGTCGCCCGCGCGCACGCCGCGTCACGCTCTGCCCGCCATCGACGACCTTGGCCTCGCCGCCGCTCGGCATGCTGACCGCCTGCTTGTGTCCTCGATCGAACGTGGCCAGGTGCGTTGGACGACGTTCCTGGAGCCCCTCCCGGATCGGTTGCGGGACGAGGAGCTGCCCGCTCTCCGCGCGACGGCGGTCCGGGCCCGGGCGGCCTACGGAGCGAAGGATTCCATCCGCGACGCCTTGCCGGCCGAGCTGACCGAGCCGTTCCTGGACGCCCTCGACCGACTGATCCGCGAGATCAATCGGGAGATCAACCGATCCAGGGGATGAACCGCTTCGTGCGCGTCCGGTAGGCAGCGTACCCCTCGAATCGGGCGTCCAGCCAGGCCTCCTCGCGGGCCGACTTGAGGAAGAGGAAGCCCGCCAGGACGGCGGTCGCGACGAGGGCGACGGCGGACGCCTGCACCAGGGACCAGCCGAGCGACCCGAGGATCAGGCCACCGTAGATGGGATGGCGAGCCAGCGCATAGACGCCCGTCTCGACCAGCTCGGCGTCGTCCTTCGGGCGTGGGACCGGGGTGAGCGCCCGACCCAGGTCGATGAAGCCCCGGGCCACCAGGATCGCGCCACCGGCGATCGCCATGATCCCGGCGAAGATCGCAAGGTATCGGACGGCGCCCGTCCAGTCCGGGCCGAGCGACCAGCCGGCGGCGGCGACCACGACCAGGAGGACGCCCTGGATCGCGACCCATCCTTCGCCACGTGGACCCAGGCTCGGCAGGGAGGTCATCTCGCGCATCCTAGCCCGACGGCCCGTCGAGCCCCAGTTCCTCGCGGGTGAACGCCTCCAGCAGGAACGCGGACGGCGCGGCGGGATCGTAGCTGAGGGTCAGGGTCCGGCGAGCCCTGGTCCAGGCCACGTAGCCCAGCCGTCGTTCCTCCTCCAGTGCCCGGCCCGGATCATCGGCCGCCCCGACCGCCCGACCGCTCGGGAATCGGCCGACGTCCAGTCCGACGACCGCCACATGATCGAACTCGGCGCCCTTGGTGGAGTGGGCGGTGGCCAGGGAAAGCGCGGCGTCGTCGCGTCGCAGGGACGCGAGCCGACCCCGGACGTCCTGGATCGCGGCAACGAGCGGGGGCAGGTCCTCGTACCTCGGCGCCCAGGCCAGCAGCGCCGCCATGAGCTCGACCGACCGCCGCGACGCGTCGTCGGCCGGGTCGCGCGCGAGCGCCTGTCGGACCGCCCCGAGCCGGACGAGCAGCGGCCAGTCGTCGGGCGTGGTGCGTTCGACCAGGGCGATCAGGTCGTCCAGTCCCGGGTCGTCCACGAGGAGCTCGACGGAGGGTGCCCGGAACGCGATCCCGCGGTCCAGTGCGGCCACGACCGCGGGCCGAAGCTCGCGATTCGTGCGGGCCAGGATGGCGCGCGTGCCGTCGTCATCGGGCCAGGAAGCGATCAGGCGCGCCGTCCGCGCCGGCTCATCATCGGGGTCGGGCGCCAGGATGACCGAGCCCGCCGCGTCCGGTCGCGGCCGGATGACCTTCGCGAATCGTTCCTGGTTGTGGCCGATCAGCGCCACCGACCGCTCCACGACCGGGATCGGGCATCGGTGGTTCACCTCGAGATCGACTCGGCGCAGCCCCGGCAGCGAGGCGTCCAGCGCGAGCACGCGGCGGACATCGGCCAGTCGCCAACCGTAGATCGACTGGTCGTCATCCCCGACCAGGAAGATCCGGTTCGCGGGGGCCGCGAGCATCAGGGCGAGAGCGAGCTGCGACCGATCGACGTCTTGTACTTCGTCCACGAGCAGGTGCGCGCATCGGTCGCGCCAGCGCGCGAGCAGCCGGGCGTCGGCGCCCAGGGCCGCCAGGGCGCGCCGGACGAGGTCATCGAAGTCGAGCGTGCCCGTCGTCGCCAGCTCGCGCTCGTAGGCGACGTACGCGCGCGCCGTCGGGCCGGCCTCGTCGTCGGCATCGATCTGGTCCGCCGTGACCGCGAGGTCCAGTTTGAGGCGCGAGAACGCGGTGTCGAGTCGTCCCCGGGCGTCAGCGTCCAGGTCCGGGAACAGCCGCGCGACGACCTCCGCGCGATCCACCAGTCCGGACACGTCGACGCCGGCCTCGCGCAGGATCTCGCGACCCAGGGCGTGGAAGGTCCGGACACGAACGACCCCGGGCGCAACGCCAAGCGGTTGCAGGGCGGCGTCCAGGCGCTCACCGAGTTCCTCCGCGGCCCGCTTGTTGAAGGTGATCGCGGCCAGGGTCGTGGGTGCGACGCCGCCGTCCACGAGCCACGCCATCCGGGCGACGAGGGTCGTCGTCTTGCCGCTCCCCGCGGGCGCCACGCACAGGATGGGCCCAGGAGGCGCGGTCGCCGCCGCGTGCTGATCCGGAGTGAGACGTTCGAGACGGGCGAGGACCGAGGGATGCGTGGTCACCCCCGGATGCTGCCACGCCGCCCTTCACCCGGACCAAACCGGGAGCGGCTGGTGTCTGCACGCACCACCAACGACGCGCGTTGACCGCCGGATCGTCGGCGGCCAAAGAGCCCTAGGCACGGGTCTCGCCGCCTCGGAATCGGGCATTCCGGTGATTGCTGGCAACGAACCGGTACCGAAGGGGGGCGCGACCACGCACCGTTGACCCCCATTCGGTCATGGGCGCCTCTCGATGCCCGCCCCAGCATGGTGGGACGCCACCGCCCGGTCAGCGCGTCGACCGGACTGGCGATGTGGGAGTCCTGTCCATGTCCCCCCGTCCGTTCCGTCGAGCCCTGACCCTGGCCATCATCAGTGCGCTCGCGGTCGCGGGCGTCGCCGTCCGCCGACAACCTCCGGTCCGACGGGGATACCGTCACGCCCGGCGCGCAGACATTCGTGGATCTGGGCGAGGTGAGCCCGTCCGCCGTCATTCGCGTTCCCGTCGGGTTCGAGCTCGTCTGCACGAATGTCAACCACCCGGATCCGGGCCAGTCCATCCAGCTCACCGTGGCCGCCCAGTCGGCCCCGAGCGGCGGTGCCGTCCTCTCCGTGACCGGCGCGACGGTCGGCCCGATCCCGGCAGACTGGACCGGCGACGGGACGGAGTGTCCGGATCCAACGCCGACCTTCGCCGGCTCGACGACCAGCACGGTCACGCTTGCGCGCCCCGGCCGTCGCCAACGTCGGCTACGTCTACACGATCGGATGGTCGCGCTCGATCAGCCCGGCCGGGTCGGATGACGCTCACGCTCTCAGCGGTTCCTTCACGTCCGTATCGTTCCGGCTCGCCGTGGTCCTGGACCGGGCCCCGGTCCTGACCGTGCCCGCCGACCAGACGGTCGAGGGCGACACCACCGGCGGCTGGATCGCGGCATACCCCGGCGTGTCCGCGACGGACGCCGAGGACGAACCGGATCCGACGCCTCATTGCAGCCCAGCGGCAGGGGAGGTCCTGCCGCTGGGCACGACCACCGTCTCGTGCACGGCCACGGACACCGCCGGTCACGTCGACAGCGACGCGTTCGACGTGACCGTCGTCGACACGACCGCGCCGTCCCTCGCCGTTCCTGGCGACCAGGCCGTGACGACAGCCGACCCGGCGGGGACGGCCCTCGCCTACGACCCGGCGACGGCGGCCGACATCGTCGATCCCGACCCGACGGTCGGGTGCCTGCCGGCGGTCGGCTCTTCCATCCCGGTCGGCACGACCACCGTGACCTGCACCGCGACCGACGCAAGTGGCAACGCCACCTCGGACTCGTTCGACGTCGTCGTCGACTACGTCCCGGTCGATACCGACCCGGTCCTGACGGTACCTGCGGCCCAGACGGTCGAGGGGAACACGACCGGCGGCTGGACGGCCGCCTATCCGGGCGTCTCGGCGACCGATGCCGAGGATGACCCCGATCCCACCCCGGCCTGCAGCCCGGCGGCTGGTCAGGTCCTGCCGCTCGGCACGACCACCGTGTCGTGCACCGCGACCGATTCGGCCGGCCACGTCGACAGCGACGCCTTCGACGTGACCGTGGTCGACACCACAGCACCGTCGTTGACGACGGACGTCGACCACACCATCTCGACGAGCAACCCCGCCGGCGCCGTTCTGACCTACGTCCCGGCGACCGCGACGGACGTGGTCGATGCCCACCCGTCCGTCGGGTGCCTCCCGGCGGCCGGCTCGTCGGTCCCGGTGGGCACGACGACGGTGTCCTGCACCGCGACCGATGCCAGCGGCAACAGCACCATGGCGTCGTTCGACGTGACCGTCGACTACGTCGCCGCCCACGTCGCGCGGGCGACCTGGCTCGAGCCGGTCGGCGGCTCCGACACGTTCGTCGCCAACCGCGGCCGGTCGATCCCGGTCAAGGTGAAGCTCAGCGTGGACGGCACGACCCGAACGACCGGCCTCGCGCGACTCACCATCACCCCGTGCGGCGGTGGAGACCCGCTCGTCCAGGCCCTCACCTTCTCGGGAGGCCGCTGGAACGCCTCGCTGGATACGGGGCGTCTGGCCGGGGATTGCCACGACGTCGCAGCGTCCATCGATGGCCTCGTGGCGGGTGTGTTCCGGCTCGAGCTGCGGGGCGCCGACGCGTCGCAGGCCAAGGACACCAAGCAGCCCAAGGACACCAAGGACACCAAGCAGACCAAGGACGCCAAGCAGACCAAGGAGAGCAAGGTCGCCAAGGCCAAGCAGCACCAGGCAGCCAAGCCGACGTTCCCCCACGCGAAGGGATCCAGCTGGATGGTGCGCAAGGGGTGTCGGCCGCGGTAACGACGTGATGCCCCGGTTGCCCTAGCATCGGGGGGTGACCCCCGAACTCGAGGCGACGCTCAAGCGGCTCCCGGATCGCCCCGGTGTGTACCTGATGAAGGACGCCCGGGGCGACGTCCTGTACGTGGGCAAGGCCCAAAGCCTGCGCAACCGCGTGCGGAGTTACTGGCAGAAGCAGGCGCCCGGGGGCGAGATCCACCGGATCCGCTCGGTCATCGACCGGGTCGCGGACGTCGAGGTCACCGAGGTCGACAGCGTGAGCGAGGCCCTCCTGCTGGAGGCCAACCTCATCAAGCGCTTCAAGCCTCGCTTCAACGTGCGGCTCAAGGACGACAAGAGCTACCCGTACATCAAGGTGACCCTGGGCGACGACTTCCCGCGAGTGGAGCGCACACGGAAGCTCGTCAACGACGGGAGCCGCTACTTCGGACCGTACGCCTCGGCGTCGAGCGTGGACGAGTCGATGAACCTCGTCCGCCGCCTGTTCCCGTTCCGGACCTGCACGATCGACATCAAGGACGGCGAGCGCGCCCTCCAGCGGCCGTGCCTGCTCTACCACATCAAGCGCTGCCAGGGCCCCTGCATCGAGGCCATCGGCAAGAGTGAGTACCGCGCGGACATCGAACAGGTGGAGCTGTTCCTGGAGGGTCGCCAGGAGACGCTGGTCAAGGCGCTCCGCAAGGAGATGACGGCGGCCGCCGAGCGGACCGACTACGAGCGCGCGGCGGGGTTGCGCGACAAGGTCCGCGCCATCGAGCGCACGATGGAGAGCCAGAAGATGGCGGCGTTCGCGCGGACCGAGCTCGACCTCATCGGGATGGCCCGCCAGGACAACCAGGCCGCCATGACCCTGTTCATCATCCGCGACGGCAAGATGATCGGGCGGGACGTATACCTGCTCGACGCCGTCAAGGAAGCCACCGACGACGAGGTGCTCTCGAGCTTCCTCGAGCAGTACTACGTGCGCGCGACCAGCATCCCGCGCGAGGTCTACGTGCCGGCTGGCCTCGGCGAGGGTCTCGATCTCCAGGCGTTCCTGAGCGACCGGCGCGGCGGCCCGGTCCACCTCCACGTCCCGCAGCGCGGGGAGAAGCGCGAGCTCATGGAGCTGGCGGCCCGGAATGCGGCCGACACGCTCGCGCGCGAGCAGGCCCGCTGGCTGGCCGACCACGGCAAGACCCTGGCCGCCCTGGAGCAGCTCGCCGAGGCCCTTGGCCTGGCCGGCCCCCCGACGCGCATCGAGTGCTACGACATCAGCAACTTCCAGGGCCGCGAGTCGGTCGGGAGCATGGTCGTCTTCGAGGACGGCAAGCCGCGCACCGGTGAGTACCGCCGGTTCCGGATCAAGACCGTGGAAGGGCCCAACGACTTCGCGAGCCACCAGGAGGTCCTGCGTCGGCGGTTCCGCGTCACCAAGTCGGGTGAGGAGGGGAGCGAGGAGGAGCGTCGCTGGGCGATGCCCGATCTCGTGATCGTCGACGGCGGCAAGGGCCAGGTCAGCGCTGCCAAGGAGGTTCTCGACGAGCTCGGCCTGCACGACCTGCCGCTGGCGGGCCTGGCCAAGGAGCGAGAGGAGCTGTTCCTGCCCGGCCGATCCGACCCGATCGTGCTGCCGGCCACCTCATCGGCGCTCTACCTCGTCCAGCGGCTGCGCGACGAGGCGCATCGATTCGCCATCACCTACCACCGCACGCTGCGGGACCGGCGGACGGTCCGCTCGGCCTTCGACGACCTTCCGGGCGTCGGGCCCAAGCGCAAGCGCGAGCTGCTGAAGGTCTTCGGGTCGATCAAGCGGGTGCGCGAGGCGCCGGTCGAGCAGATCGCCGCGGTCCCCGGCATCAGCCGGGCCCTCGCGGAGCGGATCAAGGCGACGCTGGAGGCCTGAGACCGGGTCGCGCGCGGCGTTCCGGGAAGGTTCCGTGTACCATCCCGCCGGTATGCGTAGAGCCGGACCTATCCTCATCATCGTGATCGGCGTCCTCGCCTTGATCATCAACTTCTTCCCAGGGCTCAAGTTGCCCGACCCCGCCTCCGGCGACGGCTCGTGGCGACCGGTCGTGACCAAGCTGGGCCTGGACCTCGAAGGCGGCCTGCGGGTCGAGTACCAGGCGCTTCCCAAGGACGGTCAGTCGCCCAGTCCCGAGGCGATGGGCGTCATCAAGGACATCATCGAGCGGCGCGTGAACCAGACCGGCGTGTCCGAGCCGGTCGTCGTCGTGCAGGGCTCCGACCGCGTGGTCGTCGAGCTCCCCGGCGTGACCGACCCGGACGCCGTGCGCCGGCTCGTCGGCCAGACGGGTCGCCTCGACTTCGTCCCGCTCGGCCAGACGACCGCCACCCGGGACCAGGTCCTCGACCTCAAGGCCTTCCCGCCGTTGTTCAGCGGCGACCAGGTCGAGTCGGCCGCGGTCGGCACGGACCAGCAGGGCGGCGGCCTGACCGTCGACTTCGTGCTGAAGCCCGAGGGCGCCAAGCTCTTTGCCGACTACACCGCGGCCAATATCGGCAGCTACTTCGCGATCACCCTCGACTCGTCGGTGATCTCGGCGCCGGTCATCAATAGCTCCATCCCCAACGGCCAGGTACAGATCAGCGCCGGCGGCATCGGCGGCTTCCCGGCGAAGGAAGCCAACGAGCTCGTCACGATCCTCAAATTCGGCTCGCTGCCGTTCCCGATCCAGGAGCTCTCCACCGAGCAGATCTCGGCGACGCTCGGCGAGACCTTCCTGAACCAGACCCTGCTGGCGGGCCTCATCGGCATCGCCCTGGTCATCACGTTCATGCTGCTCTACTACCGGCTGCCGGGCGCCGTCGCGTCCTTCGCGCTCATCTACTACTCGCTCGTGGTCTTCGCGATCTTCCGGCTCATCCCCGTGACCCTGACCTTGGCCGGCATCGCGGGCTTCGTCTTGTCCATCGGCATGGCCGTGGACGCCAACATCCTGATCTTCGAGCGGATGAAGGAAGAGCTGCGCCTTGGGAAGTCGCTTCCGGCGGCGGTCGAGGCGGGCTTCAACCGCGCCTGGAACTCCATCCTCGACTCGAACGTGTCCAGTCTGATCACGGCGACCATCCTGTACGCCTTCGGGTCGTCGACGATCCGCGGGTTCGCCCTCGTCCTGATCATCGGCGTGCTCGTCTCGATGTTCAGCGCGATCGTGGTCACCCGCTCCATCCTGCGGGTCGTCGTTCGCCAGGACTGGGCCCGCAAGGCCTCGCTCTACGGCCTGCGCGACGACGAGTTCGTCGCCCAGGGCCTGACCCGCCCCACCAGCCGACGCCCGGTGCGCGCCGATGTTTGACGTCATCGGCAAGCGCAAGTACTTCTACATCGTCTCGCTGGCGCTGACGATCCCAGGCCTGGTCTTCATCCTCCTGACGCCGTTCACGGACCTGGGCCTGCAGTTCACGATCGACTACACCGGCGGCACCCGCTGGGAGATCAAGTTCGAGGATCCGAACGTCACGCCCGACCAGGTCGAGGCGGTCTTCGCCGCGAACGACCTCGAAGCCCAGGCGATCCGCACCAGCACGGGCTACATCGAGGTCAAGACCGAGCCGCTCGGCCTGGCGCCGGCCCCCGTCGAGACCGCCGCGCCGTCGGCAGGGGCCTCCGCGAGCCCCGGTGCGTCTGGCAGCCCCGGCAACGTCCGCGGCTCCATCGGCGAGCCCCGCAGCGTCACCGAGTGCCTCACCGTCGGCCGCGCCGATCGGCAACACGGACCTCCCGACCGACGGCAAGCTTGGCGAGATGGTCACCGCCCTCGAGGCGAAGCTGGGCCCGATCTCGTCGCAGGCCAGCCTGACGACCATCGGCCCGGTCGTGAGCTCGGACCTGATCAGCCAGGCGCTCATCCTCATCCTCGTCGGGTCGCTGGGCATCGTCGCCTGGATCACCTACCGCTTCCGCGACTGGAAGTTCGGCGTGACCGCGCTGGTCTCGCTCCTGCACGACGTGATCATCGTGGTCGGCGCCTTCGCGATCCTGGGCACGTTCTTCCACGTCGAAGTCGATGCCCTGTTCGTGACGGCGATGCTGACCGTCATCGGCTTCTCGGTCCACGACACGATCGTGGTCTTCGACCGGATCCGCGAGAACAAGGCGCGCCATATCGGCGAGCCGCTGGCGGACATCGTCAACCACTCGATCCTGCAGACCTTCGGCCGCTCGATCATGACCAGCCTGACCGTCGTCCTGACGCTGCTCGCCCTGTGGCTGTTCGGTGGCGCCGCGATCAACGACTTCGTGCTGGCCCTGCTGATCGGCATCATCTCGGGCACGTACTCGTCGATCTTCGTCGCGAGCCCGCTGCTGGTGGACTGGCACCTCTGGGACGACCGTCGTCACGGGCGCATCGCCGCGGCGCGGGCCCCGCGTGCCCGGCGCGTCGTCTCCTGACGGCGGGAACGGGACCCGGCGTGGCCAGTAGAGGCGCAGGCAAGCGCCTCGTGGCATCCTGACCCCGTGCTGGAACCTCGCTTTCGCTGGGCCTTCCCGGACCCGGTGACCATCGCGGCCGACCTGACGGCCGCCGCCACCCGACGTGGCCTTCCCGACCGGATGACGGAGCTCCTGACCCGGCGCGGCGTCGTGAGTGGCGCGGACCTGGACGCCTGGTTCGCCGATCCCCTTGACGGCCTGCACGATCCACGGCTCCTGCCCGATGCCGACCGCTTGCTCGATCGCCTGCGGCTCGCGCGGGACCGCGCGGAGCTGGTCATGGTGTTCGGCGACTTCGACGCCGACGGGCTGGACGGCCTCGCGGTCCTGACCCTGGCGATGCGGCGCTACGGACTGAGCGTGGAGCCGTACGTGCCGAGCCGGCTGGACGAGGGCCATGGGCTCTCCCTGGCGGCGATCGAAGCCGCGGAACGGTCTGGCGCGCGCGTCATCGTGACGGTCGACTGCGGCACGAGCTCGGGACCCGAGATCGCCCATGCCGCGACGCGCGGGATCGATGTGATCGTCACGGACCATCACCGCGTCCCGCCCGAGCTGCCTCCGGCGCTGGCGGTCGTCAACCCCCATCGCGCCGACTCGACCTATCCCGACGACCGGCTGGCCGGTAGCGGAGTCGCCTTCAAGGTGGCCCAATTGCTGCTCGCCGATGAGCCGGGCGGGCCGGCGTTCGCGCTGAGCCTCGCCGACCTCGCGACGATCGGCACGGTCGCCGACGTGGCGCCCATCGTGGGCGAGAATCGCGCCATCGCCCGCCTGGGCCTGGAGCGGCTGCGACGCGATCCGCGCCCGGGGATCGCCGCCCTCCTGGAGCGGGCCCGCGTCGCGCCCGCGGACGTCGACCTCGACACCATCTCGTTCGCCCTGGCGCCGCGGCTCAACGCCGCCGGTCGGGTCGGGGAGGCGCTCGAGGCGGCCCGTTTGCTCTTGGCGGCTGACGCCGTCGAGGCCGCGGTCCACGCCGACGCCCTCGAGGCCGCCAATCAGACTCGGCGCGACCTCATGACCACGGCCATCGCCGAGGCCCGGGCCGTCGTCGATCGCGACCCGGATCGTCCGGCCACGATCGTCCATGGGCCGTGGACCGTCGGGATCGTGGGCCTCGTGGCGTCGCGGCTCGTCGAGGACCGGAATCGGCCGGCGATCGTCGGGGCGGAGCTTGGCGACACCATCCGCGCCTCCTGTCGCAGCGACGGCTCCGTCGACCTCGGGGCGGCGCTGGAGCAGTGCGCCGACCTGTTCACGCGGTACGGTGGCCATGCCGGCGCGGCCGGGTTCGAGCTGCCGGCCGAGCGCTGGGACGCCTTCGTCGAACGGTTCGAGTCGATCGCCGCGGACCGCCGTCCCGCCCGATCCGCGCGCCACGCTGCGCATCGACCTCGCCCTCGCGGCGCTCGCCGTCGACTACGGCCTGCATCGCGAGCTGGCCTCCCTCGCCCCGTATGGCCCGGGCAATCCCGAGCCGCTCGTCGCCGTGCTGGGGCTCACGGTCACCCGGGTCCGCGTGGCGGGCACCGATCACACGTCATTGACCCTGCGCCGCGACCGTGACGTCCTCGACGGGATCGCGTTCGGGCGAGCGGACATCGCCACGCTCGTCGCGGAAGGCGATCGCATCGACGTCGTCGCGCGCGTCACGAGCCGGCGGTTCGGCGGGTTCGAGTCGCTCCAGCTGGAGATCCGCGACGCTGCGCCCGAGCGGTGCCCATCCCGAGGCCGCCGCGGTCCTCGCCGCGCCTGGAGCCGCCGCCGCGGCCACCGCTGCCGGCCCGGTCCCGGCCGCCGTCGCCGGAGCGATCTCATGAGCGGCCCGGCCAAGGCCAGGCCGCCGCGCGCCAGCGATCCGTACGGCGTCGGGCCGGTCGGTTCCTGGATCGCGCCCGTGCTGGCGATCGTCGGCCTCCTGCTCATCGCGGTCGTGACCCTCAACCTGCTCCAGGGCGAGATGCCGTTCGGGATCGGCGGTGGCGGGACCGGCAACGGGAACGGAAACGGAAACGGGACAGGCAACGGCGACGATCCGCAGCGCACCGCGGCCCCCTCCAACATCGTGGTCGTGCCCGAGGAGGCCACCTTCGAGGGCTCCATCGTCTACGCGAAGGCCGGCAACATCTGGATCCAGACCGATGACCAGGTGCGCCAGTTGACCCAGGGCGGCGACGACGCGATGCCCACGTGGTCGCCCGACGGCCAGTACGTCTACTACATCCACACGGTGGCGGACGAGGGCAAGTGGCCCGCCAGGGGGGTCGTGGAGTCCTACGCGCTGGATGTCCCGCAGCTCATGCGCACCCGGGCCGACGGCACCGGAAAGCCGGAGCGTCTCGCGACGAGCAGGTTCAAGAAGGGCAACCTGACCTACGCGTACTGGATCCGTCAGCCGGCCATCGCTCCGGATGGGTCGAAGATCGCGGTCGTCTCGGATGCCCCGAACCCCGACCAGAGCACGGTCGTGCTCCAGTTCTGGAACCCCGGCGACGAAGAAGTTCAGCAAGGTCGATGTCGGCGTGAGCGGCGTCCTCGGTCATCAGGACCCCGAGTGGCGCCCCGACGGCAAGTTCCTCCTGTACGTCCGCAACGGCCGGCGACGGCTCCCGCGGAGCGCCGACGATCATGCGCTACAACCTCGAGAAGGGCACGGTCAAGGAGATGACCGGCGCCGGGTACCTCCAGCCGTCCTACTCGCCCGACGGCAAGTACATCGCGGCGACCAAGACCTCGGCACTCGGCTCGGACGTGGTCATCCTCGACGGCGCCAATGGCAAGGAGCTGCTCCGCGTGACCGACGACGATGCGTCCTGGTCGCCGGTCTGGTCACCGGCCGGGGACGGCGTCGCCTTCCTGCACATCGACGGCCAGACCGTGGACCTGCGGCTGGCCAAGCTGGACGGCACGGGACCGACCTGGACCATCACCGAGACGATCGACCTCACGGAGGTCTCCGGCCTCGACGCCGACTCCGGTCCGGACTGGTTCATCCCGGCCGACAAGCTGCCCGCGACGCCGGTGCCGACCGTCCGCCACGCCGACGGTGACGCCGAGCACGGCGCCCAGCCCGGCCCTGTGACCGTCGGCCGGTGAGCGTCGCCTACCTCGACCGGCTGGCGGCCCGTTCGGCGTCCACCGGGACAGTCCTGTGCCTGGGCCTGGACCCCGACCCGTCCGGGCTTCCCGACGGCTTCTCGCCCGACCTCGCCGGCCTGGAGCGCTTCGCCGCGCTCGTCGCTCGAGGCGGCCGTGCCGTTCGCGGCGGCGGTCAAGCCCAACCTGGCCTTCTTCGAGGCGTATGGCTCGGCCGGGTTCGCGGCGCTGGAGCGGCTGCGGGCGAGCCTGCCAGCCGATGTCCCGCTCATCGCCGACGCAAAGCGCGGCGACATCGGGACGACGGCGGCCCGTCAGGCGGTCGCGCTGTTCGACGGCCTGGGCGCGGACGCCGTCACGGTCAATCCGTACCTCGGCGCCGGAGGCGGTCGACGCCGCTGCTGGAGCGCCTGGACCGCTTCGCCTACCTGCTGTGTCGCACTTCGAATCCCGGTGCCGGCGAGCTGCAGGACCTCGTCGTGGCGCGCGGACCCGGCCGCGGGGCGCCCCCGCCGAGCCGCTGCACCTGCGCGTCGCCCGCCTCGCGACGGGCTGGGGACCGGGCGGCACGGTCGGTCTCGTCGTGGGCGCGACCGCAGCCCAGGAGATCGCCGCGATCCGGGCCGTTGCCCCCGGTCTCGCCTTCCTCGTGCCCGGCGTCGGAGCGCAGGGCGGGGCCATCGATCCGGTGCTGGCGGACGGTCCGGCCACAGCCGCCCCGGCCGGCGGTCGACCAGGCGGCGGCCTGCTCGTCAACGTCTCGCGGGGCATCGCTGGAGCGGCCTCGGACGGGGCTCCGGGAGACCCCTTCGAACGCGTCGCAGCGGCTGCCGCCGACTGGGCTCGACGCCTCCCTGTGCTACCCTAGCCGCCGGCCGCCAGCCGTCTCAGGAGCCATCTGACCATGCCGACACCCGGACCGCTCGAACTCGTCATCATCCTCGTGATCGCGCTGCTCATCCTCGGCCCGGGCAAGCTGCCGGACGTCGGTGCCGCGCTCGGGAAGAGCATCAAGGAGTTCCGCAAGGCGTCCTCCGACGTCCAGGAATCGGTCAAGGTGGACACCTCGCCGCTGCCTGCGACACCGCCGGCCGCCACCGTGGCGCCCGCCGCCGTCGCGGAGGTCGCCGCGTCGCCCGTGGCCGCGGCTCCGGCCGCTGCGCCCGTGGCGGATCCGACCCTGTCCGCTCCTGCCGCCGAGGTGCCGGCCGCGTCCGTCGCGGCGAGTACCCCCGTGACGGCCCCGTCCAGCGAGCCGACGCCGGGCAGCAACTAGGCCTCCGGTCCGACGGCCCCACATGGCCGACGCTGACGCCCTGATCGACTCGGGCGTACCCGTTCCCGTCATCCCCGAACCCAGCCCGCCGGCCGCCGCGCCCGGCGACGACACGGTCATGTCGCTCGTCGATCACCTCGGCGAGCTGCGCACCCGCCTGTTCCGGGCCATCCTCGCGGTCGCGGTCGGGTCGGTCATCGGGTTCATCGTCGCGCCCGAAGTGCGCAACGCGATCGTGGAGCTGCTACCGACCAAGCACCGTCCAGGTCCTGGGCCCCGGCGACGCGTTCATGATCCAGATCCGGATCGCCGTCGTGATCGGCGTCGTCCTCGCGATGCCCGTCCTGCTCTACCAGGGCTGGGCGTTCATCTCGCCGGGCTTGACCCCGCCGAGCGCAAGGCGATCCGGCCGTGGGTCCCGCTCGCGCTGCTGTTCTTCGCACTCGGGGTCGGTATCGCCGTCCTCGTCCTGCCCTACGCCACGGAGTTCCTGCTCAGCTTCACCGACGACGTGTTCGTGGCGAACATCGCCGCCGGGCCGTACTTCGACTTCGTCACGACGATGTTCCTGGCGTTCGGGCTCGTCATCGAATTCCCGATCCTCCTCTACGGTCTGGCCCGCGCCGGGATCCTCTCGTCCGACCGGCTCCGGGCCTCGCGCCGGTACGTGATCCTGCTCGGCATCGCGATCTTCGCGGCCGTCGCCACCCCGGGTGGCGACCTCGTCAGCCCGATCGTCCTGGGCGGCACGATGTACCTGCTCTTCGAGGCGACCGTGTTCGTCATCCGACGCACAGGCCGATGAGCGACGCCGACGAGCCCCTCGACGCGGACGCCACCGTGGACGCGACGGCCGACGAACCCGACCGACCAGGCGGTCGTCATCCTCAGCGGCCTCTCGGGCGGCGGCAAGACCGCGGCCGCCAAGCTCTTCGAGGACCTGGGCTACACCGTCGTCGACAACCTGCCAGGTGAACTCCTGGCCGAACTCGCCGAGCTCGTCTCGTCCGATCGCGAGCGCTTCGCCAAGGTCGCCATCGTCCTCGACGTGCGGGCCGGTGACGCCACGCTCGCCCTCGCGGCGATGCGCGGAGCCCTGGAGGGCCGGGGGATCGCACCGCGGATCGTGTTCCTCGAGGCGAGCGACGAGGTCCTGATCCGTCGATTCAGCGAGACCCGCCACCGCCATCCCCTCGCGGACGGGCGCGGCATCGCGAGCTCCATCGCGACCGAACGCCGGATGCTCGATGCCGTCCGCGGCGAGTCCGACGTCATCGTGGACACCTCGAACCTGTCGCTGCGCCAGCTGCGGGAGCGCCTGTTCGCCCAGATCGCGACCACGGCCCGGCCCGACCAGCTCGCCATCCAGGTCCTGACGTTCGGCTTCAAGTTCGGGGTCCCGCTGGAGGCGGACCTGGTCTTCGACGTGCGCTTCATGCAGAACCCCTTCTACATCCCGGAGCTGCGCGACAAGTCCGGCCTCACGCCCGAGACCTCGTCGTACGTGCTCGGTCAGCCGATCACCCAGCGCTTCCTGGCGTTCCTCCACGAGTTCCTCGACTTCACCGTGCCAGCGTACGTGGGGGAGGGGAAGACCCGGCTCACCATCGCGATCGGATGCACCGGCGGTTTCCACCGGTCCATCGCGATCGGCGAAGCGCTTGCGGATTGGCTCCGCGAGCGGGACCTGGGGCCGGTGGCGATCTTCCATCGGGAGCTCGACCGGCGGTGAACCTGCGGCGCTGGCTCTCGCCGGGCATCGGGGTCAAGCGCTGGCTCCTCGTCGTCTTCGCCGGCCTCCTCCTGTTGGCCCTCGCGTTCGCCCACCTGCTGCGCCAGCTCAGCCGGGACCTGGAACCGGGCGGCGTCGCCGGTGCATTCATCGATCTTGCGACCCTCCAATTCCTGCCGTACCCGTTGCGCGGGCTCATCGTCGGCAGCGTCGGCGCGGCCTTGGTCGTGTTCGGCGGCTACCGCGTCATGCGCGTGATGACCGACCCCCTACGGGCTCCGGATGCGGAGCAGCCACTGGTCGAGGTCCTCTACCAGAAGCGCCAGCTTGCGCGCGGCCCCCGGATCGTGGCCATCGGGGGTGGGACCGGCCTGTCCATGCTGCTCCGGGGCCTCAAGGAGCACACGAGCAACCTCACCGCCGTGGTGACCGTGGCCGACGACGGCGGATCGTCCGGCGTGCTGCGCAAGGAGCTCGGCATCCCAGCGGTCGGCGACATCCGCAATTGCATCGTGGCGCTCGCCGATTCCGAGCCGCTCATGAACGAGCTGCTCCAGTACCGGTTCCCGGCCGGTGATCCGGCGGACGCGACGGGTCTGGGCGGGCATCCGGTGGGCAACCTCCTCCTCGCGGCGATGACCGCCGTCGAGGACGGCGATTTCGAGGAGGGCGTCCGGCGGCTCAACCGGATCCTGGCCGTCCGAGGGCAGGTCGTCCCGGTCACGGGCACGCCGCTGACCCTGCATGCCCGACAGTCGGACGGCACCGTGGTCGACGGGCAGTCGCAGATCATGCGCACCGCCGACATCGAGCGCGTGTGGGTGACGCCGGGCGACGTGACCGCCTCGCAGGATGCCATCGACGCCATCGCCGACGCCGAGCTCATCGTGCTGGGGCCAGGCAGCCTGTACACGAGCCTGCTGCCCAGCCTGCTGCTCCCCGAGATCCGCGACGCGCTCCTGACGGCGCGGGCGCCGCGGATCTATGTGTGCAACGTGGCCACCCAGGAAGGCGAGACCGACCACATGGACCTCGCCGCGCACGTCGATGCGCTCGTGGCGCACACAGCCCCGGGGATCGTGGACCTCGTGCTGGCCAACAACCGGTTCGACGCCCGGGTCCCGTCCGACTGGCACGCCGAGACGGTGCGCCTGCTATGGCCGCCGACGACCCTCCCGAAGCCGCATCTCGTCCTCGACGATGTGGTCGATCCCGACAACGCTCACCACCACGACCCGGCCCGACTGGCGGCCGCCGTCCTGCGCGCCTACGACGCCGAATCCACGGCCCGTCGGCGGGCCACGATCCGATCGGCCTGACGTGACCCACGCCGAGCGCGACCTCGTCGTCGCGTTGCGCAACGAGCTCGCCGCGATCGACCCGGCACGTCCGTGCGACCGCGTGGCGGAATCGGCGGGCCTCGGGTCGGACCTGGCGACGCGGGAACCGGCCGTCGCGCGGCTGGCGGTCCGCTTGCGTCGGGCTGCCGGTGAGGCGTTGACGGCGCCGTTCACGTGGGAGACGGCGGCCGAGCATTGCCGCACGGCCTGGCTGCGCGGCCGCTTCCTCGCGCGCGGATCGCTCAGCCTGGCGGGAGGGCGCACCCACCTGGAGTTCGTGGTCTCGCCGGAGGAGGCGCCGATCCTCGCCGCCCGGCTCGGCGAGGTGGTCGGGCCGGCCTCGTGGCGGGTCCGGCGCGGCCGCGGGGTCGTCACGTGGAAGAACGCGGAAGCGGTCGGCACGTTCCTGCGCCGCATCGGGGCCGCGGGTGCGTTGCTGGAACTCGAGGCGCGCCAGGTGTCGCGGGCCCTGCGCGGAGAGCTCAACCGCGTCCTCAACGCGGAATCGGCCAATCTCCAGCGCGCCGTGGCCGCGGCCGGCCGGCAGTTGGACGCCATCGCCGTGCTCGACGCTGACGGCCGGCTCCAGGAGCAGCCCTACGTCGTGCGAACGGTCGCCGATGCCCGCCGCGAGACGCCCGAGGCGACGCTCACCGAGCTCGCCGAGCGGCTCGAGCTGCATCGTTCCGCCGTCCAGCGCGCCCTCGAACGCATCGAACGGCTCGCGGAAGCGGAGCCGGCTCCACCGGGTGGGACGGCCGCCGGCGGAACCCGGCTGCAACCGACGTCGCCGGGTGGCGCGGTGGCATGATGGCGGCATATGCGTGACGTGATCGTGGCCGCCAACTGGAAGATGCACTCCACCCCGGCCGACGCCGGCGCCCTCGCGTCGACGATCGCCGCGCGGACCCGCGAAGCGGGCGTCACCCGCGTGATCTGCCCGCCGTTCGTGTGCCTCGCGGCGGTGCGTGACGCCCTGGCCGACGCGGACCCGACGGTCTCGGTGGGCGCCCAGACCGTCCACCATGAACTCGCGGGTGCCTACACGGGCGAGACCGCGGCGCCGATGCTGGCCGGCCTCGCGACCTGGGTCATCGTCGGCCACTCCGAGCGACGACGGGACGCTGGCGAGACCGACGACATCATCGGGCGCAAGCTCGGCCGGGCCGTGGATGCCGGCCTGCGACCCATCCTGTGCGTGGGCGAGCAGCTCGACGAACGGGAAACCGGACGGGCCGTGGAGGTCGTGGATACGCAACTGCGCGGCGCCCTCGCGGACCACGATCCCGCGGCGCTCACGACGGCCGGTTTCGTCATCGCCTACGAGCCGGTCTGGGCCATCGGGACCGGGCGCAACGCCACCGGTGCCGACGCCGCCGCGATGGCCGACGCCATCCGGACGAGCCTTGCCGGTCTCGGCTGGCCGGACGATGGCGCCGGCGTGTCCGTCCTCTACGGAGGCAGCGTCACGAGCGCGAACATCGGGGAGTTCCTCGCGGAGCCCGCGATCGACGGTGCCCTGGTCGGCGGCGCGTCCCTCAAGCCCGACGAGATGGCCGGGATCGTCGCCCGCGCCGGCATCACGGCCCAGGCACGCGGCCTGGCGTCCTGACGGCCCGGCCGGACCACCCGATGACCGACCCGAGGCGCCCGCGTCCCATCGTGCTCGTGGTGCTCGACGGCTTCGGGATCGGGCACGACCCGGCGGGTGATGCGATCGCCGCGGCGCCCATGCCGACCTGGCGCTCCCTGCTGGCCCACTGGCCGCACAGCATCCTGCGCGCCTCCGAGGATGCCGTCGGGCTGCCGGTCGGCCAGATGGGCAACTCCGAGGTCGGACATCTGAACCTGGGAGCCGGCCGGCCCGTCCTGCAGGACCTGCCGCGGATCGACGCCGCGATCGCCGACGGCTCGTTCTTCGATCGGTCTGGCGCTGGTCGCCGCCTGCGATCGGGCCAAGGCCACGGGGGAGCCGCTCCACGTGGTCGGACTCGTCGGCCCGGGCGGCGTCCACGCGCACGACCACCACATCCTGGCCCTCGTGGAGCTCGCGGCGCGCCGCGGCGTCGGCCGGGTCCGGTTGCACGCCCTGCTGGACGGCCGCGACACGCCACCCTCGTCCGGGCTTGGGTTCGTCACGGCGCTGGAAGCGCGGCTCGCCCCGCTGCATCCGGACGCGCGCATCGCGACGGTCGGCGGCCGCTACTTCGCGATGGATCGCGATCACCGCTGGGAACGTGTGGAGGCGGGCTACGACGCCATCGTCCATGGGGAGGCGGCGCACCAGGCGCCCACGGCGACCGCCGCCATCGAGGCCGCCTACGCCCGCGGCGAGACCGACGAGTTCGTCGTCCCGACCGTCATCGGTGACCCGAGTCCCATCGCCGACCACGGCGTCATCGTCCATGCCAACTTCCGGGCCGATCGAGCGCGCCAGCTCGTCCACGCGCTCACGGAGGGCGCCGGGTTCGATGGGTTCGATCGGACGTCGCCGTCCGGCCGTCCCGCGCCCGCCGACGTGCTGGTCGTGACCATGACGGAGTACGAGGAGGGCCTGCCGGTCCAGGTCGCGTTCCCGCCCGAGACCGCCCGGTCCCTCGCCCAGGCCATGAGCGAGGCCGGCTGGCGCCAGTTCCACGTCGCCGAGACCGAGAAGTACGCCCACGTCACGTACTTCTTCAACGGGGGCGTGGAGACGGCCTGGCCCGGGGAAGATCGGCGGCTCGTGCCCGAGCCCCAAGGTCGCGACCTACGACCTGCAGCCCGAGATGTCAGCAGTCGGCGTGACGGACGCGCTGGTCAAGGCGATCGGATCGGGGACGTACGACTTCATCGTCGCGAACTATGCGAACCCGGACATGGTCGGCCATACCGGCGTGTGGGACGCCACGACCCGGGCGCTCGCCACGATCGATGCTTGCCTGGCCCGCGTCACCGCCGCCGTCGAGGCCGTGGAAGCCGCGGACCCCGACGGTCCCGGCGCGATCCTCGGGATCACGGCGGACCACGGCAATGCCGACGACCTGCGGGACGCGGATGGGCATCCGGTGACCGCCCATTCGCTCAACCCCGTGCCGTTCCTGCTGCTGGGTCGCGCCGTCGACGGTCGACGGCTCCACGACGGCGTCCTCGCCGACGTCGCCCCGACGATCCTGGCGCTGGCCGGCCTGCCCGGCTGGCCCGAGATCACGGGCCAGACGCTGCTCGACGAGGGCGCTGGCTGACCGTTCGCCCGGCCGGTCGGGCGAGCCTGTGGTAGCATCGGCCGCCGTACGAACGGAGGACCAACGACTCGTGAATCCACTCCTGGCTATCGGCCAGATCATCGTCAGCGTCGCCTTGATCGTCGCGATCCTGCTGCAGGCGCGTGGCACCGGCCTGTCCGGCACCTTCGGTGGCGATTCCGCCGTGTACCGAAGCCGCCGCGGCGTCGAGCGCCGGCTGTGGCAGTTCACGATCGTCCTGCTCGCCCTGTTCGTCCTGTTCAGCCTCGCCTCCTTCGTTCTCGCGCCCGCTACTACAGCCTGACAGGCTGGCCGCGGCGGCCCGACCGCGGCGAGGCGCACGGAGATCCATGACCCGGACCGATACGTTCGTGGTCGGGACCCTCGTCGTGCTGCTCGCCATCGTGGCGGGCGTCATCGGCGTCCCGGCCCTGCAACCCACCACCGCGACCTCGAGCGCCACCCCCGCGCCCGGGGCGAGTGACGTCCCCATCGCCGCGCGCCCCTACGTGGAGGGAGCCGTCGGCGAGGCCATCTCGGTGAGCCCGCTCACGGCCGTCACGCAGGTCGATCGCGACCTCGTGGCGCTTGTCTTCGCGGGCCTCGTCCGCAACGGCCCCGACGGCACGCTCGTGCCCGACCTCGCCGAGCGCTGGTCCGTCGATGCCGAGGGCAAGGTCTGGACCGTGACCCTGCGCGACGACGCCCGCTGGCATGACGGCGAGCCGGTCACGGCAGATGACGTCGTCTTCACCATCCGGACCCTGCAGGACCCGGACTACACCGGCCCCGCGGCGAGCTCGTGGGGCGAGGTGACCGTCGAGGCCCTCGACGACAAGACCGTCACGTTCACGCTCGACACGCCGCTCGGCGGCTTTCCCCAGGCCCTGACGCAGCCGATCGCCCCGGTCCATCTCCTGGGCGACGTCCCGGTCGCGCTGCTGCCGGACCACCCGTTCGGAGAGCAGCCGGTCGGCGCCGGCCCGTTCGAGCTCGTGGACCTGACGCCGACCGGGGCCACGCTCGTGCCGGCGACCACCATCGGCGGCGGCGACCAGGAGGTCGGCGAGGTCACGCCGCCACCCGATTCCCTGACGACGGCGCCTCCGACGCTTCGCCCCGAGCGCCCGTTGCCGTACCTCGCCGGGATCGACTTCCGGTTCTACCCCGATGGCGAGAGCCTGGCCGCGGACTATCGGGATGGCAAGGTGGACGCGGCTTCCGGCCTGGCGCCCGAACTCGCCGCCGAGCTCGGAACGACCGACGGCAGCCGCCTGCTCCGCTATCCGGGCGCGACGCTCACGACCGTCCTGCTCAACCTCCGACCCACCCACCCCGAGTTCGAGTCGCCCGCGGTGCGGACGGCGCTCCTGGCCGCGATCGACCGAGCCGGCCTCATCGAATCGGCGTATTCGATGCTGGCCGCCACCGCCACGGGCCCGATCCCGCCGAGCTCGCCGATGTTCGATGCCGCGGCGGACCCGCCGGTGGCCTACGACACCAAGGCCGCGGCCAAGGCGCTCAAGGCGGCCGACTGGACGAAGAAGGACGACGGCTGGTACCTGCCCAAGGCCAAGAAGCCGCTCACGATCGAGGTCCTGAGTCCCACCAGGGAGGCGAACCCGGGCCTCTACGCGGCCGCCGAGCGGGTCGCCGCGGACTGGACCGCCTTGGGTCTCGGCGCGACCCATGTCGCCCTGCCGCCGAGCGAGTTCGTGACCGATCGCCTGGGCAAGGGCGAGTTCGCCGCCGCCGTCGTCGATGTGTCGCTGGGCCTGGACCCCGATCTCTATCCCTTGCTGGCGTCCAGCCAGACGCTCGAGGGTCGCTCGAACGTCATCGGCCTGCAGGATCCGGAACTCGACGAGCTCCTGGTCAAGGCCCGGGCGCCGGGCACGGACGTGGAACGCAAGGCCGCCTACAAGGCCCTCCAGGAGCAGCTCGCCAAGGGTCGGTACGCGCTGCCATTGGCCTTCGCGGACGAGGTCGTCGTGGCCCACGACACGGTCCAGGGACCGGCCGTCCGGCAGGTCACCGATCCCTCGGATCGATTCTGGGATGTGCTAACATGGCGCCTCGCCGAGGGCCGGTAAGCCGGTCCATCGGGGTCCGTGCCGAGGTGGCGGAATAGGCAGACGCGCTGGTTTCAGGTACCAGTGGCCGCAAGGTCGTGTGGGTTCAAGTCCCTCCCTCGGTACCATTCCCTCGGACCCGTGACGGCGACACCTGTGCCCAGGTGGCGGAATTGGTATACGCGTACGTTTGAGGGGCGTATGAGGCAACTCATCCGGGTTCAAGTCCCGGCCTGGGCACCACACCGCCGCTTCTGACGACCGCCGATCGGGCGGTCGTTTCGTCTGTCCGCGGTGTAGGCTCCGCGGCGCAGGGCGGTTAGCTCAGTCCGGTCAGAGCGCCTCGCTTACACCGAGGATGTCGGGGGTTCGAGTCCCTCACCGCCCACCACAGCCGCCGTGCGGGGACGCGCTGCTAGACTGGTGGGACGCGGAGGCCCAGTCCGCCGCATTCGACCCGGAGGAGGGGCATGGACCTCACATTCATCATCATCATCGTCATCGTCGTGGTGATCGCCGTGGTCCTGATCGGGATCTACAACGGCCTGGTCCAGCGACGCTTGCGCGTCGATGAGGCATTCGCCCAGATCGAGGTCCAGCTCAAGCGCCGCCACGACCTCATCCCGAACCTCGTGAACGCGGTCAAGGGCTACATGGGGTTCGAGCAGAAGGTCCTGACCGACGTCACCAACGCTCGCGCGGCCGCCGTCTCGGCCGGCGCCCAGGGCCCGGCCCAGCAGGCCGCCGCCGAGAACGCCCTGACCGGCACCCTCCGCTCGCTGTTCGCCGTCGTCGAGAACTATCCCGACCTCAAGGCGAACGAGAACGTCCTGGCCCTCCAGGAGCAGCTGACCACGACGGAGAACCAGATCTCGTTCTCGCGCCAGCACTACAACGCCACCGTCCTCGACTACAACACGTCGATCGCGACGTTCCCCAACGCCCTGATCGCCGGGCCGTTCGGGTTCAGCAAGCGCGAATTCTTCGACGCCGAGCCTGAGGCGGCGAACGTCCCCAACGTCGACCTCACCCTGAGCTGATCGCCCGTCCGCGGGAGGTACCGTGGCCGGAAGCACGTTCTACGACCAGATCGCCGCCAATCGACGGAACTCGTTCCTCATGGCGGCGTTCGTCGTCGTCCTGCTCGCGCTCCTCGGCTTCTTCATCGGCTGGGTCGTCTTCGGCACCCCGGCCGGCGGGCTCGTGTTCACGGCGGCCGCGGTCGGCCTCGGAAGCCTCTCAGGCGTGGCGACCTACTTCGCCGGCGACCAGCTCGTGCTGTCGGTCAGCGGGGCGCACGAGATCACCGACGAGTCTGCACCCCAGGTCATGAACGTCGTGCGCGAGATGGCGATCGCCGCCAACGTGCCGATGCCGCGGGTCTACATCATCGAGGACACGGCGCCCAACGCCTTCGCGACGGGCCGGGATCCGAAGCACGCGTCCGTGGCGGTCACGACCGGGCTGCTCGAGAAGCTCGATCGCGAAGAGCTCCAGGGCGTCCTGGGCCACGAGCTGTCGCACGTGCGCAACTACGACATCCGGTTCTCGCTGGTCGTCGGCGTGATGGTCGGGGCGATCGCGATCCTTGCCGACTTCTTCCTGCGCTTCACGTTCTGGGGCGGCGCCCGGGGCGGACGCGACCGCGACAGCGGCAGCGGGAGCGGGGGAGGGGCACAGGTCGTCATCTTCCTGGTCGCGATCTCGCTGGCGATCCTCGCGCCGCTCATCAGCCGCTTCATCCAGCTGGCGGTGAGCCGGCAGCGCGAGTACCTCGCGGACGCCTCGTCCGTGGAGCTGACCCGGAACCCCTACGGCCTGGAGCGGGCGCTGGCGAAGATCTCGGGTGACAAGGAGGTCCTGGAGGTCGCCAACCGCGGGACCCAGCACATGTACTTCACGAACCCGATCAAGAAGTTCGAGGCACGCTCGTCGAGCCTGATGTCGACCCATCCGGCCGATCCTGGACCGGATCAATCGACTGCGCGAGCTCACCGGCGACCCGCCGCTGGCCGGGGCCGACGCGGCGTCGCTGTCCGGGCTCGAATAGGGTCCCGCCCCGGTTATCGGTGCCGTTGCGCCATCCGATGCGCCATCGTCGATACGCGTGTGCATCAGACGCACGCATCACGACCACCGAGGCCGATCGAGGGCATCCACGCGCCATCCGATGGCGCATCCACGCGCCCGCCGATGGCGAACGGCGGGAAGCGGATGGATCGCGACCTCATGCCGTCATCGCTGCGGCATCGGGTGCTCCAGGACCTGCACCGCGAGCCCACAAGCGACCTTCGGGAGCTTCGTTGCGTGCGTTGGATGCACATGGGTCGGACGACTCGGCGGGACCTGCCGCGGTGGCACGCCTCGGAAGGCCCGTGGTATCCTGCGGTCCGCCGACGGGCAGCCAAGCCTGGTTGGCCATCGGGCCGAGATAGCTCAGTTGGTAGAGCACGCGACTGAAAATCGCGGTGTCGCCAGTTCGAATCTGGCTCTCGGCACCACCTCTTGAGGTGGTCGAACACCCGAGCGGAAGTGGCTCAGTTGGTAGAGCATCACCTTGCCAAGGTGAGGGTCGCGGGTTCGAGTCCCGTCTTCCGCTCCACTCCTCCCTCCCGAAGGCCCCGCTGCCCCTTCGTCTAGTGGTAGGACAGCGGACTTTGGATCCGTGAACCGAGGTTCGAATCCTCGAGGGGCAGCCATCCACCGGGCGCGGCCCGGCGAACTCTTACCGGCGACGTGGTGAAGTGGCTTAACACGGAGG
>CAVRVI010000018.1:0-23659 GCA_963724635.1 uncultured Chloroflexia bacterium | reverse complement strand
CGCGCCCGTCTGACGCAGCATCGCGTCCACGAGGGTGGTCTTGCCGTGGTCCACGTGCGCGACGATCGCGATGTTGCGCAGATCGTCACGGGTTCGGACGGCGGGGGTGGGAGGGGCAGTCTCGGTTGACACAGCGCGGCATTGTCCCACGGATGCGCTCGGTACACTGCCGGTAGTACGGAAGGAGGCAGGGATGGACACGTGGCAGTGCGACGCGTGCGGCGCGGTCAGCGACGAGCTGTGGGGCGCCTGCCGTAGCCGCGTGGAGCTGCGACCGGTGGAGCGCGGCTGGCCGTCCAGCCCGTCCGTCATCCTCCTGTACCCGGGTGAGACGCAGGTCGACGCGGCCGGCCGCTATCGTGCGCACGCCGCGGACCTGGGCGGCGCCGGCTATCGCGCCGCGGCGACCAGCTGGGGCGAGGAGCGACCGGGCGCTGTATCCGCCACGCTCTTCGCCCACGTCGAGGAGGCGTATCGGGTCGGCACGCTGCTCGTGACCTACCACCGAGAGGTCGCCAGATGACCGTTGCCGCCGTGATCCTGTCCGCGACCCCCGATGGCGCCCTCGCCGACACCCTGGGTCAGCCCCGTGTGCGGCGACTGGTCGACATCGCCTGGTCCGGCGGCGCGCTCCCGGTCGTCGTCGTCTCGCCCGATCCGGAGGGGACCGTGGCCAAGGCCCTGTTCGGGAGCGAGAGCATCCACGAGGGTCCGGCACCGGTCGAGCACGGTCCGGCGGGTCAGATGGTCCACGGCGCGGATCGCGCGCGGTCCGAGGTCCTGGGCACGACTGCGGTCCTGCTCTGGCCGGCGCGGATGACCTGGGTGGGGCCAGAGACGATCACGTCGCTCATCGAGGCCCACGGCACCGATCCCGCGTCCCTCCTCCGACCGGCCTGGCAGGGCGAACCCGGCTGGCCGGTCCTGCTGCCGACGGCCCGGCTCGACGTCCTTCGGGCCGTCGCCCCCGACCGCATGCCGCCCGACGTCATCGAGGACCTGGTCGCCGGCATGCCGAGCCGCATCGTGGAGGTCGGCGACCCCGGCGTCACGCACGATGTGGGCACGCCGATCGACGAGCTGCCGCCCTACGAAGGCCCGCCCGATCCGCCTGCGGGACACACGCACGAGTGGGGCGCCGACGTGGCCTCCGAGGCCGGCCTGGCCGACGCCGCCGACGACGGTCCCGGACCCGAGTGACCGGACCCGATCCCGCGACCACCGCCGGCCTCGTCGACGACCCCGCGCCGGTCGAGGCGGCGCACGGCGGGGATCGGCTGCCTCCTGGTCGCGGTCATCGTGGTCGATCCTCGGGATCGTCGGCTTCCTCTGGTACGCGCAGCCGCAGCCGCTCCTGCCCGAAGCGACGGCCGCCCTCGCCTCGACGCCGGAGGTCACCTTCGAGCAGGGTTCCGACGGCCGGCTCACGTACACCCCGACCGGCGTGCAGCCCACGACCGGACTGATCCTCTATCCGGGTGGCAAGGTCCCGCCCGCGGCCTATGCGCCGGCCGCGCGCGAGATCGCTGCCGCCGGTCACCTCGTCGCGATCGTGCCCGTGCCGTTCAACCTCGCGGTCTTCGGCATCGACGCCGCCTCGGCGGTCATCGAGGACCACCCGGAGATCGCGTCATGGAGCGTCGGTGGACACTCGCTGGGCGGCTCGATGGCCGCCCAATACGTCGATAGCCATCCGGGCGCCGTCGACGGCCTCGTGCTCTGGGCGTCCTACTCGGCCGCCGACGTTTCCGACGACGGGGTCCTCGTCTCGAGCAGCTACGGCACGCTCGACAACGGCGTGCCGTCGTTCACCGATCCAACCAATGTCGAGAAGCTCGGCCCGGCGGTCGTCTTCACCACCATCGATGGCGGCAACCACGAGCAGATGGGCTGGTACACCGGCCAGCCGAACGATCCACCCGCGACCATCCCGCGGGAGGAGCAGCAACAGCGGATCGTGGCGGCGACGGCCGAGTTGCTTGAGGCGCTCGAGGTCCCGGCCCAGTAGCGCCGGGTCAGTCCGATCGTGGGCGCCGTCCAGCGCGCGCCGCGGCCATCCCGTCGCGAAGTCGCGCCACCGGCACCGTCGCGACCGCGATGCCGCCGATGACCAGCGCAACGCCCAGCAACTGGGCTGCCGAACGGCCGCTCGTCCAGCAGGACCATCCCGAGGCCGACCGTCAGGACCGGCTGGACCAGCAGGATGATCGATGTGATGACCGCGGGCAGCCGCGGGAGCGAGATCGAGATGAACAGGTAGCCCAGCGACTGCGCGGTGACGCCGAGCATGGCCAGCCAGAAGAGGCTCGCCGGCCCGGGCGCTCATGTCCAGGTCGCCGCCGACGGTCCCGGCACCCGCCGCGACGATGGCGGTCACGAGCGTGGCGATGGCGACCGGTCCGGCCGGACGACGCGGGTCACGACCGCCGACCCGCATCACGAGCAGGTAACCCGAGTAGCAGACGGCCGTCAGCAGACCGAGGACCACGCCCAGGGCCGGGTCGGCACCGTAGGCCCCCTGGCCGCACGACCCGGAGATCAGGATGACGCCCAGGAGCACGACCGGCACGGCCGCGATCGTGGACCGCGACGGCCGCTCCCCGAAGACCAGGAACGCGACGACGCCGACGACGAGGACCTGGAGATTGCCGAGAACGGTCGCGAGGCCCGCCCCGACCGCTTCGATGGCGTGGTGCCAGAACAGCAGGTCGCCCGCGAAGAAGATGCCGGCGATCGCGGCGAGCCGGCGCGACCGACCGGGCAGGCCACCGTACCGACGCTGCTCGGCCAGGGCGACGAGCACGAGCAACGGCAGCCCGAACAGCGCGCGATACACCGTACCCGTGGCCGGCGACACCGCGGCATAGGTGTAGAAGATGCCCGAGAACGCGATGCAGATCGCCCCGGTGAGGGCCGCGAGGCGCGGCCGCCGCGCGATCCAGTCGAGTGGAGCGATCCCGAGTCCGGGGTCCGCGGTCGCGACGGTCGAGGCGTCCGGAGACGCGCTCAGGCGTAGACCTCGCCGCGGAGGTACTTGAGCCCCGAGTCGACCTGGATCGTGGCGACGCGGGTGGCCTCACCCAGGGCCGTGCCGCCGATCGCGGCCAGCGCCCCGGGGCGGCCGGGATCGGCGGCGGTCGCGGTCACCCGACGACGTCCGGCTTGGGTGGCAGGCCCACGAACCGCAACCCGAGCTCCTCGTACTGGCTGGCGTCGGGTTCGGAGGGCGCTTCCAGCATCGGGTCGCTCCCGGACTGGGTCTTGGGGAACGCCATGACCTCGCGGATGTTCGTCTGACGCGCCAGGAGCGCGGCCCAGCGATCGATGCCCAGGGCGATCCCGCCGTGAGGCGGCGCCCCGAACTCGAACGCGTCCAGGATGGCCCCGAACTTCTCGTGCATCCCCTCGAGCGAGTGACCCTGGAGCAGGAAGCTCCGTTCCAGGAGGTCGCGGCGATGGATCCGCACCGACCCACCGCCCAGCTCCCAGCCGTTGAGGGCGAGGTCGTACTGGACCGCCCGGGCGCGGCCGGCCGGGTCCTCCGGCGATGGCTTGGAGGGGTCGCCAGAGGCCGTCACGAGCAGCTCTTCGTCCTCCGCGACGACGCCGCTGAACGGGTTGTGCGTGGCGTCCCAGCGAACGTTCTCCGCGTCCCACTGGTACATCGGGAAGCGGTTGACCCAGACATAGGCGAGCACGTTCGGGTCGGCCAGGCCGAGGCGGTCCCCGAGTTCCGCGCGGACGCGGCCCAGCACGTCCGCGGTGACCGCCGCACGATCGGCGACGACCAGGATCAGGTCCCCCTCGGTGGCGCCGGTCCGCTCCACGATGGCGGCCTGGGTCGCCTCGGACAGGAACTTCACGATGGGTCCGTGAAGGCCGTCGGGCGTCACGGCCAGATGCACGAGGCCGCGCGCGCCGAACCGCTTGGCGCGTTCGGTGAGTTCGTCGATCTCACGCCGGGTGGCGCCACCCAGTCCGGGCGCCACGATCGCCTTGACGCGGCCGCCATCGGCGAGTGCCCCGTCGAAGACGCCGAACCCCGATACCGGAGCGCCCGATGCGTCCACGAGGGCCGGCGCCAGGTCGATGAGCTCCATCCCGAAGCGCAGGTCCGGCTTGTCCGAGCCGTATCGCTCCAGCACTTCGTCGTACGTGAAGCGTGGGAACGGGACCTGCTGGATCGGCCGGTCGGGCGTCGTCGTCGCCGACACCTCGATGGCCATCGCCTCGACGAATGCCATCACGGCGTCTTCGTCGACGAAGCTCATCTCGAGATCGAGCTGGGTGAATTCGGGCTGGCGATCGCCCCGCAGGTCCTCGTCTCGATAGCACCGGGCGATCTGGAAATAGCGGTCGATGCCGGCGACCATCAGCAGCTGCTTGAGCTGCTGGGGGCTCTGCGGCAGGGCGTAGACGCTGCCCGGCTGGAGACGGCTCGGGACGATGAAGTCGCGGGCGCCTTCGGGCGTGCTCTTGATGAGCGTCGGCGTCTCCACCTCGACGAAGCCGGCACGGTGATGCGCTTCGCGGATGGCCTGGACCATGCGCGAGCGGAGCATCAGGCGCTCGGCCATCGGCTGGCGTCGGATGTCGAGGTAGCGGTACTTGAGCCGCAGGATCTCATCGACCGGGGCGTCGGGATCATTGATGTAGAACGGCGGTGTCCTGGCCTCGGACAGGATCTGCACCGCGGTCGCCCGCAGCTCGATCTCGCCCGTCGGAAGCTTCGCGTTCTCGGTGCCCTCCAGGCGGCGGGCGACCTGGCCCACGACCTCCACGACGAACTCGCTCCGGATGCGGCTGGCGATCTCGTGCGCGATGGGGGCGTCGGTCTTGTCGATCACGACTTGCGTGAGTCCGTGGCGGTCGCGCAGGTCCAGGAAGATCAGCTGGCCATGGTCACGACGTCGATGCACCCAGCCCGCGAGCTTGGCGCTGACGTCCGCGTCGGACGCCCTTAGCGCCCCGCAGGTATGGGTGCGATAGGGCGTGGCGAGGCTGGAGGTGGGGTCTGTCATGGCAGGCGTATCGTAGGGCCTCACCGGGGGGAGTGGCGGCCGCCCGGCCGTCGATACTGGGGAGGGACGGGCCATGGTCCGACGCTGTGCACTGATCGTCACGGCGGCGCTCTGGATCGTTGGTTGCGGCGCGTCGAGCTCGGGCGGGGCGTCGCCGGGTGCAGGGACTCCGGCTGCGAGCGTCGTCGCGACTGCAACGTCCGCGCCCTCGGTAGCGGCAGCGACCGAGCGACCCACCCCGACCCCTCGCCCCACCGCCATCGCGCGTCCGACCGATCTCACGACCGACGGGACATGCGAGGAAGGTCACACCTGCCTGGGCCTGCTGCCGCCCGGCGCATACCGGGCGGAGGTCTTCCAGCCACCTGTTCGGGTTCTCGACGACGACCGACGGTTGGGAGAACCTCGCCGAGACAGCCGGGACCTTGGGTCTCCGCTGGCTCGCACATCCGGGCGACGTGATCTCGTTCCTGCGAGCACCTCGGGCCACCAAGTCCGACGGCACGCTCGACAACATCGGCGAGAGCACGGTCGAGAATGCTCGGCAGTTGGCTGGCGTCGAACCCGGACATCCAAACCACGCCGCCGCAGCCGGTGACGATCGGTGGACTGAGCGGGACGGCGACCGACGTCACGTTGTCCACGACGGCGAACCACAGCGACGGAGAGTGCCCGACGCCAGACCTGCGTCGGGCTGTTCCGTGGGACGGACCGGGCGACGTGGGCCTGGGATTGGGGCGCCGCGAACGGCGAACGGATGCGGATCTACCTGCTGGACGCGGGCGATGACGTCGTCATGATCGCGGTCGACTCCCTCGACGGCACCACGTTCGATGCGCTCACGAAGGCGGCCGATCGGATCCTCGGATCGGTCAAGTTCGACACCTAGACGCGGCTTAGGAGCGATCGACGACGCCGCCGTCAGGCGGACGCGTCCAGGCGGGCAGGCACGTTCCAGCCGATGAGCTCGCAACCGAGGTAGTGCGGGGCGCCTTCGCCGGGCGTGCAGTCGCGGCAACCCCACGACGTCAGGCCGCCTTCGTCGGGCAGGAACGTCAGGTCGCAGGCGTTCTCGGTCGGGTCGCAGTCGCGGTGATGGCACGCATGGTCGCAGTGGGACCAGTGCTCACAGGTGCACGCGGCTTCGGTCGATGGCGCCCGCAGGACGCTGGCTGGGAATGGACCGGCCTGGAGCATGACGGACCTCGTGTGGCGATAACGCCTGGTCCGATTGTCCGCCCGGCGTCAAACGGGACCGCTGCGGCGGTCAGACCCTGCGCAGCCGCCAGATCGACTCCGCCGGCCATCGCCGCGACCAGGCCAGCGTCGCGGCGTCGCGGTAGGTGCTCGTCGCGTCTTCGGGCGGGCGCGGCTCCAGGAGACCTTCGATCAGGAACCCGTTCGCGCGGAACAGGCGGATCCACTCGCCATACGGGAGCTGGAAGGCGACCTCGTCATCGAGCTCGACGCGATAGAGGCCGAAGTAGTCGATGACGAGCTGCTCGCCCGGGGCGTCGGCATCCGCCGGCCAGTGCACGTCGGCGAAGGCTGAACCCTGGTTGAAGGCGAAGAGGCCGCCGGGTCGCAGCAGGCGCGCGGCCTCCGGGACCGTCCGATACGGGTCCGCGAAGGTCATCGCGCCGTGGTCGCAGAAGACGATATCGAAGCTCGCGTCGGGCAGCGGCACGGACTCCGCGCTGGCGTGGATCAACGGGAAGTCCACGCCGGCCACGTCCAGGGCACGGCGGGCGTACTCCAGCTGCCGCTCGGACAGGTCCAGGGCGACCGGCCGGGCACCGAGCTTGGCGAGCCCGATCGACCACTGGGCGGCCCCGCACCCGAACTCGAGGATGTCCTTGCCTGCGACGTCGCCGAGGACGTGCAACTCCGACTCGGGGATCTGGGTCACGCCCCAGGCGAGCCCGCCGTGGACGTCGAGCTGGGCCGCGTGACGGGCCTGGTAGTCGTCGGCGTCGGCGTTCCAGGCGACCCGGTTCCGAGCCTCGTGGTCGCGCAGGCCGAGGGCCTCGTCTTCTGCCTGCCCGGACGGGGTCCTCTCGGTCATCTCAGCCCTCCCCTGTCCCATGCCGATGCGCCCCGTGCGCCCGGGCGATCTCGCGCGCCAGGTCGGCCAGCGGAACGACCTTCTGGGTGCCCGCCGGCAGGTCCTTGAGCTGGACCTCACCCGCGTCGAGTTCGTCGCCGAGGATCACCGCGAAGTGAGCGTGCTCCTTGGCCGCCGACTCGAGCTGCTTGCCGAGCTTCCGCCGCCCGAGCTCCGCCCGCGCCACGATCCCGGCAGCCCGCAGGTCCGTGGCGACGCGAAGGCGGATGACCGTGTCGTCGGGGTCCGCGCCGGTCACGACGACCGTCGGACCCTGATCACCCGCCGTGGCGGGCGCGACCCCTTGATCCTCGAGCGCGAGCAGGAGCCGGTCGAGACCGATCCCGAACCCGATCCCGGGGGTCGGTCGCCCACCGAGCAACTCGACGAGGCCGTCGTAGCGGCCACCCCCACCGAGCGCCTGCTGCTGGCCCTCGCGGCCGGCGACATAGAACTCGAAGGCGGTGCGCGTGTAGTAGTCGAGTCCGCGGACGAGCGTGGAGTCCAGCCGGTAGGTCACCCCCAGCGCGTCCAGGTGGGCCCGGACGCTCGCGAAATGCGCTGCGCAGGCCTCGCACAGGTGGTCGGTGATGCGCGGCGCGGCCGCGTTCAGCGCGGCCATCGCGGGGTCGCGGGAATCGAGCAGGCGCAGCACGTTGCGGTCCAGCCGCGCGCGTTCGGTCGGCGGCAGTTCGTCGGCGTGGCCACGGAAATACCCTGTGAGCGCCTCGATGTAGGCCGGCCGGCACGCCGGGTCGCCGATGGAGTTGAGCAGGACCTCCACGCCGGTGAGGCCAGCATCGGCATAGAAGCGCGACCCGAGTTCGATGATCTCCGCGTCTACCGCGGGGCCCGGGTCGCCGATGGCCTCGATGTCGAACTGCCAGAACTGGCGGTAGCGGCCAGCCTGCGGTCGGTCGTAGCGGAACATCGGCCCGGTCATCGAGAGCTTCACCGGCTGCGGCCAGGTCTGCATGCCGTGCTGCACGTAGGCGCGCACGATCCCGGCCGTCGGCTCAGGGCGGAGCGACCACGATTCGCCCTCCTCGGTCCGGGGCGCGATGCGGAAGAGCTCCTTTTCGACGATGTCGGTGACCTCGCCGACCCCACGCTCGAAGACGGCCGTCTGCTCGAGCATGGGCGTCTCGATGCGGTGGTAGCCGTAGCGCGCCGCGAGGTCGTCCGCCAACCGCTCGAGGCGGGTCCAGGCGGGTGTCTCGGTCGGCAGCAGGTCGCGGGTACCGCGCGGTGACTTGAAGGCGGGCATCGCAGTGGAGTCTAGCGGCGGGACGGCCGGGTCAGGCCGCGATCGTCGGCACGCCGTAGCGCTGCATGTCGGCGTCACGCGTCACGACGGTGAGGCGCTCCACGACGGCCTGGGCGATGAGCATCCGATCGAACGGGTCTCGATGAAGTATCGGGAGCTCGCCCGCTACCCTGGCGTGCTCCCATTCGAGGGCCAGGGGTCGGACCCCGAGCTCCAGGAGTCGGTCCGGGAGGTCGGCCGGGCTGCGCAGCCGACCCAGCGCGGTCTTGACGCTGATCTCCCAGATCGACGCGGCGCTGACGTAGACCCGGTCGCCCGACTCGATGGCCGACCGAGCGACTTCGGCCAACGGGGCGCCTGTCAGCATCCAGATGACCACGTTCGTGTCGAGCAGCAGGTTCACGGCTCGATCGGTCGGTCGAGGCTCTCGTCGAAGTCGCGCTGGATCTCCTCGTCCGCCTCGTCGAAGCCCGGCAGGATGCGAATCTCGTCCTTCATCGCTCCGAACCACCGTCGCCGCGGTACCTCGACGAATGGAACGAGACGCGCGATGGGGCGGCCGGCCCGGGCGATCACGACCTCCTGGCCCGCCTCGACCTGCTCGAGGAGGCGCGACAGGTTCGTCTTGGCGGCGTGGACGTTGACGATGTCGGAGGACATGGACTAAGTCTAGCTAGACTCAGTCTGACGTCAACCCCTAGCCCAGGTCGCGCTGGACGCTGATGACGTCCTTGAGCGTCTCGATCCGACTCATCACGCGGGCCAGCTGCGAGACCGAGTGGACCTGCAGCGTGGCGGTCACCACGGCCGTGTGATCCGGCGTGACGCCCACGGCGGCCGAGAGGATGTTCACCTTGTTCTCCGCCACGACCTGGGTGATGTCGCTCAGCAGACCGGTCCGGTCATAGGCCTCCACCCGGATGGCGATCGGGTAGGTCTGGGTCGGCGCGGCCTCCCATTCCACCTCGATGAGGCGGCTGATCTCGCGCTCGTTGAGGACGGTCGGGCAGCTCTGGAGATGGACCGTCACGCCCTTGCCGCGCGTGATGAACCCCACGATCGGGTCGCCCGGGATGGGGTGGCAACACTTCGCGAAGCGGACGAGCAGGTCGCCGACACCCTTGACGCGGACGCCGCCGGTCCGCGCGACCAGCTGCGGTGGGGCGACCGTGGGCAGCTGGCTCTGGCCGTCGTCCACGACCCCCAGGCGCATGACGACCGACTGGGCGCTGACCGCGCCGTACCCGATGGCGGCATAGAAGTCATCGATCGTGTCGTAGTTGAGGTGGCGCGCGACCTCACCGATCTTGTCGTGTCCGACCGCCCCGATCGATGTCCGCGCCAAGCGCCGCAGCTCGCGTTCGAGGGATTCGCGGCCGTGGACGATGTTCTCGTCGCGGTCCTTGCGCTTGAACCATTGGCGGATCTTCTCGCGGGCGTGGCTGGTCCGGACCACGTTGAGCCAGTCGCGCGACGGACCATGCTCGCCCTTGGTCGTGACGATCTCGACGATGTCGCCGTTCTTGAGGCGATAGTCGAGTGGCACGAGGCGGTTGTTGACCTTCGCCCCGATCGTGCGGTGGCCGACATCGGTGTGGATGCGATAGGCGAAGTCGAGCGGGGTCGCGCCGGCCGGCAGGTCCTTGATGTCGCCCTTCGGCGTGAACACGAAGACCTGGTCCTGGAAGATGTCGAGCTTGATGCCTTCGACGAACTCGGTGGCGTCGGATTCCGAGACGTCGCGCTGCCAGTCCATGAGCTGGCGCAGCCAGGCGAGCTTGGCGTCGTACTCGCGGTCGGACTTGGTGCCCTTCCTTGTAGCGCCAGTGAGCGGCGATGCCGACCTCGCTCACCTGGTGCATCTGGTGGGTCCGGATCTGGATCTCGAGGGGCTTGCCGTCGAGCGCGATGACCGCGGTGTGGAGCGACTGGTACAGGTTGTTCTTGGGGACGGCGATGTAGTCGTCGAACTGGCCGGGGATCGGACGCCAGATGCTGTGGACGATGCCGAGGGCCGCGTAACAGTCCCGGACCTCGTCGACCAGCAACCGGATGGCGTAGACGTCGTAGATCTCGCCGAATTCCGCGCCCTTGCGCTGCATCTTCTTCCAGATGCTGTAGATGTGTTTGGGTCGCCCCTGGACGTCGGCCTCGATGCCGGCCGCCTGGAGCTTGGGCCCAAGCTCGGCCATCGCCCGGTCGATGTAGGTCTCGCGACCCTTGCGTCGCGTGTCGAGGAGCTTGGCGAGCTCGCGGAAGCGCTCGGGCTCCAGGGCCTTGAATGCGAGGTCCTCGAGCTCCCACTTGATCTGCCAGATCCCGAGGCGCTCAGCGAGCGGCGCGTAGATCTCCATGGTCTGACGGGCGATGCGCTGCTGCTTCTCCGACGGCAGGCCGTACAGGGTCCGCATGTTGTGGAGCCGGTCGGCGAGCTTGATGAGGACGACCCGGATGTCCTGGGCCATCGCGAGGAGCATCTTCCGGATGTTCTCCGCCTGCTGCTGCTCGTGGCTATGGGTGGAGAACCGGGACAGCTTGGTGACCCCATCGACGAGCTGGGCGACCTCGGCGCCGAAGCGCTCCTCGACGTCGGTCAGGCTGTACTCGGTGTCTTCGGGGACGTCGTGGAGGAGCGCCGCCTGGATGGCGATCGGATCGATGCCGAGCTCCGCCAGGATCTGGGCGCTGGCGATCGGGTGGGTGACATAGGGCTCGCCGGTCGCCCGTTTCTGGCCGGCGTGGGCTTCGACGGCCAGATCGAAGGCGCTATCGATCCCGGTGAGATCGGCGTGTGGGTGATGCTCGACGATCGATCCCTTGAGCGCGGTGCGCAGGATCTCGAGGTCGATGTCGCCGCTCGAACTCGGCGGCGGGATGGCGGGCGCTCGGCGCGGACCACGGCGCGACCCAGTCCCATCCGACGTCGGCCGCGCGGCGCCATCGGCCGCCGGGGTACCGGCGGTGGCGGTCTTGGGTCGTGGGGTGGTGCTCGCCATGGGCGGCAAGGATAGCAGCGGGTCGAACGGGGACGGCCGGTCAGGCCGGCCTCGCGGCGCCTCCGAAACCGAGCGCGGCCAGGCTGGCCTCGGCCGCTGCCAGCTCGTCCCACGGCGTCTCGCCGTCTGGGCCGATGATCGACGCCTCGTGACCCTTGCCCGCGAGCAGGACGATGTCGCCCGGGCGCGCGGCCTCGAACGCCGCATCGATGGCCGCGCGGCGGTCCGCGATCAGCAACAGATCGTGGCCACGGCGACGACCGGCCGCCTCCGCGCCTCGAGCGATGGCGTCCAGGATGGCTTCGCGGTCCTCGCCTCGAGGGTCCTCGTCCGTCACGACCACGAGTCGACAGCGCTCCCCGGCGATGCGCCCCATCTGGGGTCGTTTGGCCGTGTCGCGCTCCCCCGCCGAGCCGAAGACGGCGATCAGTCCCCCACCGCGGGCCGCGGCGCCAGGCGCGAGGAGGTCGAGCACCGCCTGGAGGGAGGCGGGACTGTGGGCGAAATCGACGATGACACCGAACGGCTGGCCCTGGTCCACGCGCTCCATCCGACCCGGGACGCGGTCCAGGCTCGCGAGCCCGCGGCGCACCGCGGCCGGATCCAGGCCCAGAGCCTCGCCGAGGGCGACGACCGCAAGCGCGTTATGGACATTGAACCGCCCCGCCAGGACAAGATCCAGCGCCGCCTCCCCGAACGGCCCGGCGATCGCGGCGTGCAGGCCGTGGGCATCCTCGCCGATCAGGGTCGCGCGGATTTCGGCGGTAGGTTCCGTGCCATAGGTGATGACACGCGCCCCGGTTTCGCGGGTCACGCCGATGAACACGCCGGCGCTCGGGTCATCGAGGTTGACGATGCCGGTCGTCGTCGGGCCATGGAGCCGTGCGAAGAGCGACAGTTTCGCGTCGCGATACGCCTCCCACGTTCCGTGCAGCTCCAGGTGCTCGTGCGTGAGGTTGGTCAGGATCGCCACGTCGTAGTCGACGGCGGCCACGCGATCGAGGGCCAGGCCGTGCGACGTGGTCTCGAGGACGACCGTGTCGTCGCCAGCCTCGACCATCGCCCGGAGGGCGGCCTGCAGCTCCGGCGCCTCGGGGGTCGTGGCATGAGCGGCGTGATCCTCGGTCCGGCCACCGATGCGGGTCGCGATCGTGCCGATCATCCCGGTCCGAAGTCCGGCGGCCTCCAGGGCGGCCACGGCGAGGTAGGACGTCGTGGTCTTGCCGTCCGTGCCCGTGATCCCGATGACCGTGAGCGAGCGCGACGGATCGTCGAACCACCACGCGGCGGCGCTGGCCAGGACCGGCCGGGCCGCGTCGACGACGAGTTGCGGGACGGTCAGCTCGGGGAGTGGCCGCTCCACGACGAGGGCGGCCGCCCCCGCCTCCACGGCCGCCGCCGCGAAGTCATGGCCGTCGGCATGCAGACCCGGGACCGCGACGAACAGCGTCCCAGGCGTGACCAGGCGTGAATCGTGGGTCACGCCGCGGACCGCGACGCCACGCACGGCTGTCGTCGGGGCGTGCCGGCCATCCACGCGGACGCCGCGCAGGCGGCCCTCACTGGTGAGTCGCGCGACGAGGTCACCCAGGGAACGATCCGCTGGGATCGGCGGCATGCTCATCGATGCAGGGCCTTGGCCGCTCGGGTCGTGAGGCGTCCAGCTCGGTAGCGCCACGGCCGGACGATCCGCTCGTGTGCCCCGATCATCTCGACCCACGACGCCCCGAACGAACGCTTGTGCTCGTAGAGCCCGGCCATCGGCTCGCCCTTGGCGGGCTCCCGGTGGTCCGGTCCGACATCCACGCCGCCGAGGTCCATCTCGGTGCGGCCCTCGCGGATCGCCAGTTGGATGGCCCGCCAGCGGAGGAGGTGCATGACGCCGGGGTGGGTCTCACGGATGCCCGGCGCATCCGCGGAGTGGACCGTGGACAGCCGATCGCCGTGGCGATAGAGGATCAGGCCGCCCAACGGCTTGTTGGGCTCGCCGGCCTCATGCGCCTCCAGGTAGATGAGGAGACCCGCGTCGTGCGCCGCGGTCCACCAGTCCAGGAAGGCCTGGCGGGGCCCGAATCGGAAGCCGAGGCGCTCGCCGGTCCCCTCGAGCAGGGTCGCGAACCGTCCCAGGGCGTCGTCCAGCGGCCGGGTCCGGGCTGGCTGAACAACGGATGGTCGCCGGTCCAGCCGGCCCGGTCATAGCGCGTGACCACGATGGCCTCGCGTTCGGCAGCGGCGATCCGCTGACGGGTGCTCTTCGTGAACCCGGCCCGGACGGCGCCATCGTCGGTGTCGCGAGCGAGTGACAGGCTGATCCGGTGCCGGGACGGCTGGATCTCGGGGATCGCGTGGAACCCGGCGCCCACGAGTCCCTCGGTGACGCCCTGGAGCGTGGCCGGGATCTCGGCGTCGGTGGCGACGACATCGATGCCGCGGCCGGCCAGCCAGTCGGCGAGCGTCGACGACGCGCGCCGCCGCGACCGTGCCCACGGTCTCGGCGGGATCGGCGATCGGACCGCGCGGGATGTACGCGCTGGCGCCGCCGACCCACGGGAACGGTCGCGTCAGCACGAGCGCGGCGCGATCGTCGCCCAGCATCACATGGATCGGTCGCCAGCCCAGACGAGCCCGCTGCTCCGCCCACGCGATGGACTGGTAGACGTGACCACCGGGAGCGTGGACGGTTCTTCGGTCCCAGTCGGCGAGCTCGGCCGGGGTCGCCTCCCGCGGGTAGGTCGTGCCGGGCGTCGCGCTCACTCGGCGCCCTGGTAGGCGGACGCAGTCGCACTCCCCGACAGTCCGTGGCGCCGGCGCGCCCACCAGACGCGCGCCTTGACGGCGTTCTCGTAGACCGCCCGACCGACGGGATCGAGCGTCAGGTCGTACGCGCCGATGTAGCGGATCTCGCGCCCACCGAACCCGGTCTTGAAGTGGGCGATGCCACCCGTGGCGAGACCCCACAGGTCGTAGCTCGTGGCGCCCTGCTCGCGCGACGTCCGGATCGCCTCCCATTTGAGAAGGTAGTTCGCACGGCTGTCGGCACCGGCCGGGGTCATCCCGCCGTACGGCTCCACGACACGCGGTCCGCAGCGCACCAGGAAGAGGGTGGCCAGTGGCTCGCCGTCGGGGGTCTCTGCGAAGAGGAGCCGAGCGCGTCCGGCTGGTCGGAAGGCGTTCCACACGTCGCGATACGCCGCCTCGGTGCGGATGAGGAAGCCCGCCCGATCCGCCGTCTCACGATAGATGCGATGGAACTCGCCGAGGCGATCGCCCTCGGCATCGACGACCGTGATCCCGGCGCTGCGAGCCTTGTTGACGTACTGGCGCCACTTCTTGCGCAGGTCGCCCCAAAGCGCCACCTCATCGCCGCGGAGATCGATGACCCGGGTCGACGCGGGCTGGATGGGCGGCGCCTCGCGCCAGCCGGCGGCCGTCAGGGCGTGCCGGACCGCGCCATCGGCGTCGAGCGCTCCGTCGAGCTCGATCTCCGGGTCGATCCGCAGATGCGACACCCGCCCGGCGATCGGCCGGAGACCGGTTCGCATCTGCTCCGTGAAGGCGCCGATCCGCTCGGCCGACCAGTCCGTCGCGACGGGTCCGCGCGGGGCGTAGGCGAAGCCCCACGGCAGCGGCCGAGGACGACGGACGAGGATCTGGGCGCCGATGCCCGGGGCGTGGCCGGTCGCCTCGGCCCCGGTCGCCTCGGCCCCGGTCGCCGCTCCGGGCACGACCAGGCGGTGGCCCGACCAACCGTTGACGGCCTTGACCGCGGCCCATCCCGACAGCTGGAGATACGAGCCCGGGTCACTCGCCTCGACGAATCCGTCCCATCGAGCGGCGTCGTCAGGCGCAGCCGGCGTCGAGGGCGTGCTGGCCGTCACGACCGGCGCGGGCGGCGGAGCGCGCTGACCATGAGCCCGACGATAGCGGGCAGCTCGGCGATCCGCAACGCGCGGGCGACGACCAGGAAGGCGAGCCCGAAGGCCCCGGTGACCGCAGCGATGACGACGATCAGGCCCAGGATCGACGGGAGCGGGGTGACGACGTCCGTCAGTACGCTCCGGACGGCGATCCCGACACCTGCGGCCACGGCTGTGGCGATCAGCGTCAGGGCCCCCGTCCGCACGATCACCCCGTAGTGCAGATCGGTGATGCGCCGGTGCAGCAGGATCGCGAGGACGCCGGCCTCCAGCCAGGCCGCGACGGCGATGGCCAGGCCGAGGCCGGGCAACCCGAGCGGACCGACGAGGATGAACGCCAGCGACGTGTTCACGACGACCGCCAGGAGCGCGGCCAGCACCGGGGTCAGGGTGTCCTGCCGGGCATAGAACGCCCTCGCCAGGACAGCGATCAGCGAATGCGCGACCAGGCCGAAGAGGAAGGTGAAGAGCGTCGCCGCGGCGAGCGCGATCGCATCCGGCGTCCAGGTACGGAAGAGCAGCTCCACCGATTCGGTGCGCAGGATGATCGCGAGGGCGGCGATCGGCACCATCGCGAAGACGATGACGCGCAGCGCACGTGTGAGGAGCGAGACGTATTCGCCTTCGCGGCCCGTCGCCACCTCCCGAGACAACGTGGGCATGAGGACGACACCGAGCGGGACGCCGATCACCCCGATCGGGATCTGGAGCAGCGTGAACGCCACGGTGAAGGCGCTCACGGCACCGACGCCCAGGGTCGTGGCGATCGAGGTCGTGACCACGAACGTGATCTGGCTGGCCCCGAGTCCGATCGCCCGCGGCACCATCAAGGTCAGGGCCTTGCGGGCCTGCGGATCGGCGGCGTCGATCCGCGGGGTGTAGCGAAAACCGAGCCGAGCCATCGGCGGCAGCTGCACCAGGACGTGCCCGAGAGCCCCCACGACCACCCCGATCGCGACCGCCGTGATGCCGATCCGCGGAAAGAGCAGGATGGTGCACACGATGATCGCGAGGTTGTAGACGCTTGGGGCGACGGCGGCTGCCGCGAACCGCCCCGTGGAATTGAGCACGCTGGTCGCCACCGAGCCCATCGCGAGACAGACTGCCGAGATCAGCATGATCCGCGTCAGCTCGACGGTCGTGGCCGTCGTGGCCGCGTCAAAGCCCGGCGTGATGAACGGCACGATCGTGGGCGCCAGCACGAACATGATGGTCGCCAGGATCGCGAGCGCGATGAGCATCAGGTTGGCCACGGTCGAGACGACACGCCAGGCCCGCGCGGAGCCATCCGTCGCGAGCAGGCTCGACACGACCGGGATGAGCGCAGACGACAGGGCGCCGGCAGCCACGAGCTGGAAGATGAGGTCCGGGATCCGGAACGCGGCGTAGAACGCGTCAAGGTCGGAGGTCGCCCCGACCGTGTTCCCGATGACGACGAGACGGACCCAGCCGAGGACCCGCGACACGAGGAACGCTCCGGACACGATCATCCCCGCGCGGGCGAGGGTCCTCGAGGTGGAGGTCATGCGTCGGCGGCGACGCGACGGGCCCTCGGATGGGCGTCGCGATAGGCGTCACGCAATCGGCCGGGCGACACGTGCGTGTAGATCTGCGTCGTCGCGAGGTTCTCGTGGCCCAACAGCTCCTGCACGACGCGCAGATCCGCTCCCCCGTCGAGCAGGTGCGTCGCGAACGAGTGGCGCAGGGTATGCGGGCTGACGCCGGCCGGGAGGCCGGCGCGTCGGCACAGGCCGTCGAGGCGGTAGCGCAGGCCACGCACGCCGAGCGGCCGGCCGCGGTGATTGAGGAAGACCTGAGCCGGGAGTCGCGCGTCCGCTGCGCCAGCGGTCGGGGTCGCATCGCGGGCAAGCAGGACCGGTCGTCCCTCCTCCAGATAGGTCGCCAGCGCAGCCAACGCAGGCCGCCCGAGCAGCCCGATCCGCTCCTTGCGGCCCTTGCCGATCACCCGGATCTCGCCACGCCGCTGGTCGACCGATCCGAGGTCCGCCGCCGCGAGCTCGCTGATCCGCAGGCCCGCGGCGTACGCGGTCTCCACGAGCGCCCGGTCGCGTTGGGCCAGCGCCACGGCCACGGCGGCGCCGATCCCGGTCCGTGCCGAGGCATCAGCGAGTTCCTCGTCCACCGCCGCGAGCAATCGGTCGATCTGGTCCGCCTCCAGGACGCGCGGCAGCCGGCGCGGCAAGCGTGGCGTGGCGATGGCCCCCCAGGGATCGCCGGGCGCCAGGTCCTCACGGGCGGCCCAGCGATGGAACGAGCGGATGGCCGCCAGCCGCTGGGCGACCGTGGTCCGCGTGGCGGTCGCTCCGAGGTGGGCGAGGTAGGCCCGCAGGTCGGTCCGCCCTGGCCGACGCCAATCCACGCCCCGCTCGGCGAGCCAGTCCAGGTAGGCGCCGACGGCGGTCCGATAGGCGCGGATGGTGTTGGGGGAGGCGTCCCGCGCCGCGAGGGCCTGGAGGAACCGCTGCAGCGCCGGGTGGGTCGCGGGTTCGGTCGGGACCCGGCTCACGCGCCCGCGGCCGGCTCGGCCGGACGATCGCCCCGGGCCGCGCCGCGCGTCCCGCCCCGTCCACCGGTCCGACCACGGCCGGCGCCGCCACGTCCGGCCCCCCCGCTCCGGGCTGCCCGGGCCGGGCGGGCCAGGGCGCTCGGGTCGGCCGGGCCCCCGGCGTACCGCTCGCCCGGCACGATGGCATCCGGCGCCGTCTCGCTCGCAGAGCCGCAGATCAGGCAGATGGCCGCCTCGCCCTTGCGGGCCAGCGGGCCGTCGTCGACGTCGTGGACGCCGCCCAGGGGCTCGAAGTTCGTCGTGAAATCGCACTTGGGGTACTTGGCGCACCCCCAGAAGACGTTGCCGGTGCGCCGAGCGCGACGCGGGACGAGCAGGCCGTCCTTGTTCTTGGGGCAGACGACCTCGAACGGCAGCGGGTCGGGCGGCGGCGGGCCGTCCTTCTTGATGAACTTGCAGTCGGGATACCGTGAGCAGCCGACGAACGGCCCGAACCGGCCGTTCTTGCCGACGAGCGTGCCCTCGCCACACTCCGGGCAGACCTCGCCGGTCCCCGCCTGGGGCGGTGGCTCGTCGCCGGGCAGCGGCCGGCTCTCCTTGTGCTCGGGGTAGAGCGAGCAGGCGAGGAAACGCCCGTTTCGCCCCAGCCGGATGACCATGGGGTGGCCCAGCGAGCAGACCTCGTCGGTCTCCTCGGTCGTGAAGTCCTTGCGCTTGAGCTCGCGACGCTTCTCTTCCACCCGGTCGCGCAGCGGCCCATAGAAGGCGCGCAGCAGCGGCACCCATTCGCGCTCGCCGCGGGCGACCTCGTCGAGCTCTTCTTCCATCCGGGCAGTGAACGCGAGGTCGACGTAGTCGCCGAAATGCTCGACGAGCAGGTCCGTCACGATCCCCGCGACGGGCTCCGGCCAAAGTCGACGCTCCTCCACCCGCACGTAGCCGCGATCCACGATCGTCGAGATCGTCGCGGCGTACGTCGACGGCCGGCCGATCCCGTGTTCCTCGAGCGCCTTGATCAGCGTCGCCTCGGTGAAGCGCGGGGGCGGCTCGGTGAAGTGCTGGGTCGGCGTCACGTCGCGGACGGTCGTGGGATCGCCCTCGGCGAGCACCGGCAGCTTGTTGGCCGCCGCTTCCTCGTCGTCCTCGGCGCCGTCGTCGCGGCCCTCGGTGTAGACCCGGGCGAACCCTTCGAACAGTGTCCTGGTCGAGCTCGCTCGCAGCTCGTACGGGCCGTCGGCCAGGTCGACCGTCGTGGTCTCCAGCTCCTTGGGCGCCATCTGCGATGCGAGGGCCCGCTGCCAGATGAGGCGGTAGAGTCGCAGCTCCTCGGGCTTGAGCGTGTCCGCCAGCGAGTCCGGGTCGCGGCGGAACGAGGTCGGGCGGATGGACTCGTGGGCCTCCTGGGCACCCTTGGCCTTGGTCTTGTAGACCCGGCCCTTGGGCATCGTGAAGGGCTCGCCGTATCGCTCGCCGATGACCTCGCGCGCCTCACCCATCGCGACCCCGGCCATGGCCGTGGAGTCGGTTCGCATGTACGTGATGAGCCCGACATGGCCGTCGGGCGTGTCGGCGCCTTCGTAGAGGCGCTGGGCGATCGACATCGTGCGCTTGGGGCTGAACGACAGCTTGCGGCTGGCTTCCTGCTGGAGCGTCGACGTCGTGAACGGCGGCGCCGGCGAGCGCTTCTGGGTCCGCACCCCGACCTTGCGCACGATCGGGCGCGCCTCGCGCAGGGCCCCGACGTGCCGCTCGGCGGTCGCCTCGTCGGCGACGTCGAGCGCTTCCCCATCGATGCGGACGAGCTCGGCGGCGAACGTTTCCCCGGCCGCCGTCGCGAGGATCGCCTGGATCGTCCAGTACTCGCGGGCGGTGAACGCGTCGATCTCGCGCTCGCGTTCGACGACGAGCCGGACCGCGACGGACTGGACCCGACCGGCCGAGAGGCCACCGCGGACCTTGCGCGACAGGAGCGGGCTCAGGGTGTAGCCGACGAGCCGGTCGACGATGCGCCGAGTCTGCTGCGCGTCGACGAGATCCATGTCGATATCACGTGGATTCGCGAACGCCTCGCGGATCGCGGGCTCCGTGATCTCGCTGAAGGTCACCCGCCGGGTCTTCGCCTCCGGCACGTGCGCGGCCTCGGCAACGTGCCACGCGATGGCCTCGCCCTCGCGGTCGAGGTCGGTCGCGAGGTAGACCATGTCCGAGCCCTTCGCGGCCTTCTCGATGTCGCTGACCTGCTTGCGCCGGTCGTCGCTGATGACGTACTCGGGGGCGAAGTCGTGGTCGACGTCCACCCCGAACTTGCCCTTGCCGGGGTTCTCCGGCAGGTCGCGGACGTGGCCGTACGAGGCCAGGACGCGATAGTCCTCACCGAGATAGCGCTCGATGGTGCGCGCCTTGGCAGGCGATTCGACGATGACGAGGTTCTTTGGCACGGCCGGGAGTGTAGCACCGGGTCCTGCACGCACCCTTACCCCTTGATCGGCGGTGAGACGCGTCGGGAGGTCGCGCCCGAAGGGCGCGCGGTCAGGCTTCGCGGACTCGGCGGAGGAAGTCCTCGTCGATCTCGATCTCCTCGATGCCGTCCGCCTCGTCGCCGGCGGGCAGCTCCTCGTCGGCTCCGACCGCGACCGGGACCGGCATCGGCAGCCCGGTCTCGGCGGCCGCCGCGGGCGGGATCTCCACGAACCGGATGTGCAGGTACGGGAAGAAGAAGATCGATGCGATCTCGTCCACGAACACCGGCCGCTTGCCGTTCATCATCCGCAGGTTCGTGCAGCGCAAGCCGACATCGTTGTTGCCGGGCAGCTCGAACAGGTCGGCCAGCAGCGGCTGTTCGTTGTTGAGATGGAGGATCGCGTTCCGGATCACCGACGCATCCTGCGCCCGATGACCCCACCCCGGCAGGGGCTCGATGGTCCGGTCTAGGGGTGGTAGAAGTCGATGACAAGGCGGACGCGCCCCGACGACACCCAGACACCGATGCCCACGCGGTCGTACTTGCGGTTCATCAGGTTGACGTAGTGACCGCCCAGGTACGACTTCTCGGACTGGAAGAAGCGGTGGCTGCCCAGGACGGCGCTGTACGCGTTCCCCGAACGGCAGCCGAGGTTCTCCGCCCAGCGATAGCTGGTGTAGCCGGCTCGGCGAAGCCTGTCGCCGGGGTTGCCGCCGCTGAAGTGGCTGCAGACGCCGCTCCTCGCGAGCTTCTTCGCATACGGTCGCGAGACCTTGTTGCTGATGCCGGCACTCAGCTTGAGGGGCGCGGCATCGCGCCCGCCCGGGCTGCTGCATTTGCCGCCGGACGTGACCCAGCCGCCGGTCCGGGTGCAGTTCATGAGTCGGAGGTAGTAGCGCTCCACCGCGGTCCAGCTGCCGGAGCCGACCGATCCGCCGCCACCGCCGCCGCTGCTGCCGCCACCGCCGCCCGACGGCTTCGGCTTGGGCTTGGCCTTCGGCTTGGGCTTTGGCTTCTCGACCGTCTGGAACGTGGCGCGGCCCTGCTTCGCGAGCTGTGCACCCTCGGCCGACCGTGCGGTCGTCGCGACGGTCGCGACCACCTTGGCGCCATAGGGCAGCACCTTGGTCGGGACGAAGACGAGGACGCGGCCCTTCTCGGCGAATGAGACCTTGCCGGCGACCGCCTTGCCATCCGCCGTGACCTTGAAGGCCTTCTTCGTGGCGGCCTTGTCCATGGCCCGAGTGAACCGGACGGAGATCGCGGCGCTGCGGGCGACCTTGGCGGTGTCCGCTCGCGGCCGGAACCGCACGACCGTCGGGGCCGCGGTCGTCCGGATCTGGAGCGCGCTGGTCCCGATCGCGAGGCCGTCGCGGTCACGGGCGCCCGAGATCACCAGTCGGTATGCGGTGTCCGGCTTGAGGGCCTTCGCCGGCGTGAAGACGTACTGGCCCGTGCCGTCGGGGCTCGTGGCCGGGGCCAGCGTCCCCTCGGCGGGTGGATCCAGCGTGACCGCACCCTCGAGCGTCGCTGCATCCACGGGCTGGTCGAACGCGATCGTGAAGGTCGTATCGACGCCGACGCGCTTGCCGATCGGCTGGGTCGCGGCGAGGACGGCGGTCGCGGCGGCGCGGGTCAGGAAGACCGACCGGGCCGGAGTCGTGAGCGGGCGCCCGGTCTGGGCCAGGGCACCCGGCTCCACCGTGATCGTGTGGTAGGTACCCGCGCTCCAATGGGTCGTCGGGCGGATCGTCAGCGTCGTCTTCGTGTCATCCCAGGCGAGGGTGACGGGCGTCGCGGGCTCGACGTCGATCGCGGACGCGACGGAGGCGGGGGCCATCGGTGTGCTGAAGCCGATCGTGATGGGCGCATCGACCGCGAGGTCCGTCGCGATGGTCGCCCGGAAGGCGGCCTGGGTGAGCGGCACGATCTCGGTCGGGAGCGATGCCGTGGTGGTCGCGGGACGGACGAGCGCCATCACGCCAAGCCCCAGGAAGGTGCCCAGACCCAGGGCGACCCCGACGCGCGCGATGGCCGAGCGCTGCAACGCAGTGCTGCCGTACACGGTGGCGAGGACCGGGATCGCGAGGAGGGCGACGAGGTACTTCCGCAATAGTCTTCCCGGCTGTGCGCTCGGCTGGGACGGCAGTGGTTGGGGGTCCACGGTGAGCTGGCCGTCCGGGTCACACTGGGGCGCGACCGCGACTCAGGGTAGCACTCGTCGTCGGACCCAGGCAACCGTGGGGCCGTGGACCGCGACCTCAACGCGGCTTCGGAGTGGCCCGCTCGCCGAGCAGCGGACCCGCCGGACGGTACCGACCGTAGAGCCCGGTCACGAGGCCACGGCCCTCCAACAGGCCCAGGGAGGCGAGCACGGTCGCGACCGGGAGGTCTGTCGCGGCAACGAGTTCGTCGACGGTCGCAAGGCCCGCCAGCAAGGCATGCGCCACCTGGCTCCCGGTCCGCCCGAGGTCCTGCAGCGTGGCTCCGACCAGGCCATCCGCCGGTGCCGGGCGGACGCCATGGGTGCCATTCCCCCACTCGAGGTCCGCGATGAGCTGCGGGATCCCCGCCACGATCCGGGCGTCGTTCGGGAACTCGCGCAGGAAGGCGAGGCAGCCGGCGGACACGGTCGCATCGATCGGCCCGGGCACCAGGAAACAATGACGACCCTGCTCCAGGGCCCAGGACGCCGTGAGCAGGGCGCCGCTTCGGGCGGGCGCCTCGACGACGATGGATGCATCGGCAAGGCCGCTGATGATCCGGTTCCGACGCGGGAAGGTGCCGTGGGTCGGCTCGACATCGGGGGCGTGCTCGGAAACGACCGCGCCACCCGCATCGAGGATGGCCCGAGCCAGGCGGCCGTGACCGCCCGGGACGCCGACGGCATGCCCGCCCCCGATCACGGCGACCGTCGTCCCGCCGGCATCGATGGTTGCGGCATGCGCGGCACCATCGATCCCGTAGGCGAGTCCCGAGACCACGGTCGCCTCGGCCGCCACCAGTGCTCGCGAGATCCGCCCGGCGATCGTCCGGCCCCCGTTCGTGGCACGGCGGGTCCCGACCACGGCCGCCGCCCGGTCGCGCCCGAGGGCCTCGATCGCGCCGCGGACGAACAGGACGTGCGGGGGCATCGCGATCGCCGTCAGGCGGGCCGGGTAGAGCGGCTCTTCCACGGTCACGACCTCGAGGCCCGACGAACGGACCCGGGCGAGCACGCTGGCGCCCTGCTGTGCGGCGTCAGCGATGGCCGTCGCGACCGCGACCGGGATCGGCCGTCGTGACGCACGGTCGGGGTCGGACTCCAACGCCGGAGTGGCCATCAGCCGGTCCACGGCTCCGGGCTCCGCCGCGGCGGCCAGGACA
>CAVRVI010000017.1:0-109757 GCA_963724635.1 uncultured Chloroflexia bacterium | reverse complement strand
GTAGTTGCTCGACAGCGTATTGCTGAGGGGGCCATCGGATCGCTGGTGCGGGCGCCGGACTACCAGAGGCGATACGGTCAGCACCGAGTCGATGACATGGATGACGCCGTTCGAGGCGTCGATGTTCGTCGCCGATCTTGGCGTAGAGGTTCAGGTAGGCGTTGCCACGACGAACCGATGGGTACGTGTACAGGCCGTTGAGCATCTTGATCCGCTTCGAGGCAAGGACGTCGGCCGCGAACAACTCCTGCCCTGCGACGTGGTAGGTGAGGACGTTCGTCAGGAGCTTCTTGGGCAGCTTGCAGATGTTCTTCGGCGTCGACCCAAACTTGCGGAATGCCGTGTCCGTGGGGGCGAAGACGGTCAGGTTGGCGGCGGGGTCGGCGACCGCTGGGACGAGCCCAGTGCAGGTGAGAGCGGCGACGAGCGTCTTGAAGTTGCCGTTGGCGACGGCGATCTCGGCGATGTTCTGGCTGGCGGCCGAAGCCGGGACGGCGATCATGCCGACGGCGATCAATGCCGGCGAACAGGGCTGCGCTGATACGACGACGCATGGGGTGACTCCTTGGGCGAGGGGCAGTGGGATCTGGCGGCCGACGACCCTGGATCCAGCGGGTTGGCGTCTGATTACTCTTCGCGTCACCACCCGGGGCGGATTGCTCCCGCCCGGTCAGTGGTCCAGGCCGCGCGGCGCTTCTCCAGCACGACCTGGTGGTCCTGGCTCAGCCCCGTCGAGAAGCCGGCTTCGCACAGGGCGAGGTAGTAGTCCCACATCCGGATGAACCGCTCGTCGAACCCCTGGGCCCGGACCGCGTCGAGGTTCTCGAGGAACCGGGTCCGCCAGGCGCGGAGCGTCCGAGCGTAGCTCGGTCCGATATCGGTGGCGTTCCGCAGGAGCAGTCGCGTCCCGTGGAGGTGCTGCTCGATGACCGCGAGCGACGGGCACAGCCCGCCCGGGAAGATGTACGTCTGGATCCAGTTCGCGCCGCGCCGCTGGGTCTCGTAGGCGACGTCGGGGAAGGTGATCGACTGGAGGCTCGGCCTTGCCCCCGGGCCGCAGGGCGGCATCGACACGCCTCGAAGTACGTCGCGTAGTACTCGGCACCGACCGCCTCGAGCATCTCGATCGAGACGACCGCGTCGTACTGGCCATCGATGTCGCGGTAGTCGCGCATCTGGATGTCGACCAGGTGCTCCAGGCCGGCCTCGCGGACGCGCTCGCGGGCGAGGTCGTGCTGTTCCCTCGAGATCGTGATCGACGTCACCCGACAGCCGAGTTCGCCCGCCGCGTACAGGGCGAAGCCACCCCACCCGGAGCCGATCTCGAGCACGTGCATCCCGGGGGTCAGCCCGGCGCCCTCGGCCATGCGCCGGTACTTGGCGCGCTGCGCATCGGCGAGCGACTGGTCCGGCGTCTCGAAGACAGCGCTGGAGTACGTCAGCGTCTCGTCGAGGAACAGTCGGTAGAAGTCATTGCCGAGGTCGTAATGGGCGCCGATGTTCCTGCGAGCCTGCGCCTTGCTGTTGCGCCGCGCCCGATGGGCGAGCGTGCGCGGCACCTCCAGCGGCCGCCGCCACCAGCCCTGGGTCAGGGCGAGGGCAGAGCGGTTCAGGGCCGCGAGTTCGATGAGCGCCACGAGGTCGGGCGAGGACCACTGGCCGTCCATGTAGGCCTCGCCCGCACCGGTCTCGCCGTGCAGGAGGATCCGCCGGGCTGCGGCCTCGTCGTGGATGTGGATCTCGGCATGACGCGTCGCGTCAGGGTCGCCGAAGACGCGACTCCGCCCGTCCGGCATGACGACCGTCAGGCGACCGATGACGATCCGGGCCGCGGCGGCGAACCCGGCCTTCTCGGCGAGCGAAGTGAGGGGGCGCTCCGGCAGCATGGTTCGCCGGAGCGCCGGCCGGACGTTCATCGCCCCACCTCCTGGGGCCGGATGCCGTGGCCCGAGCCTGCCCGCTGGGCGACCGCGCCGTGGCGCTGGAACCGGATGCCCCGGCGCCACAGGTGGAACGCGTGCCAGTGGATAAGGCCGATGGTCTTCTGGGTCACGAACGGGTTGCGCAGGAGCATCCGCAGCACGGACCGGTCCGACAGGCGTCGTCGCTCCAGGACCAGGCTAGCGGACAGCAGCGGGGCCTCGCCCTGGCGTTCGTTGATCGCGATGCGCAGGCGGGTCGGGTCGTCCTGCACGTGCACGGTGTACTGGCCCTCCATGTCGATGAACGGCGACACGTAGAAGGCCTTGTCCATCGATGCGACGAAGCGGGGGCCTTCCGCGCGCGGCCGAAGGGTGTACAGGTGTCGCTCCAGATGCGTGTTATGCACCTCGACGACCACGATGCGCAACACCCCCTCCGCATCCCGGCACAGGTAGAAGCTGGCCGGGTTGAAGACATAGCCGAACACGCGCGGGTTCGTGATGAGGGTGATCCGCCAGTCCGTGGGGTCCTCCCCTTGGGCGCGCAGGTGCGCCAGGACCGTCGCCCGCAGGTCCGTGGCGGGCTCCGGCCAGTGGTCCGCGTCGCGGAACTCCAGGACATTGCGCCGGTTCCGGCTGATCAGGCGGGTGGCGGCGTCCACCTCGTCGAGCTCGGCGAGATCGAGCGCGAGATAGGAGACATCGTGTTCCAGCGCGTACGTGACCGGGCGGGATCGCCGGTGGCGGACCTTGCCCCCGAGCAGGTGCGACCTCATGCGGCGCGCTCCTCGCGTTCGGCCGCGCCGATCAACTCGGCGACCTCGAACCCGGAGCGGCAGCCGTCCTCGTGGAACCCGTACCCCAAGTGAGCCCCGGCATAGAAGGTCGACCGATGGCCCTGGAGCCGGCCGATGGCCGCCTGCGAAGCCAGGGAGCGGAACGTGTAGAGGGGGTGGCTGAAGGCCCGGGCCAGAATGACCCGCTCGTCCCGGACGAGGGAGCCTGGATTGACGGACACGAAGATCTGGGTCGGGCCGGGCAGGGCCTGCAGCCGGTTCATGTGATAGGTCATCGTGACCGCCGTGCCGGGCGGGTCACAGGCCGGCTGGTCCACGTTCCACGAGGACCATGCGGCCGCCCGGCGGGGCATGACCCGCTCGTCCGTGTGGAGGACGACCTCGTTGCGGTTGTAGTCGAAGCCATCAAGCGCCGCGCGTTCCTGGTGATCGGCGTCGACGAGCAGCGCGAGCGCCTCGTCGGCGTGGCTCGCCAGCACGACCGCATCGAATCGCTCGCGAACGCCAGCGGCCGTCCGGACCGTCGCCCCGCCGTCGTCTCGCGTGATGGCCTCGACGGGGTCGCCCGATCGCACGGCGCCGGCCGGCAGCGTGGCGATCAGTCGGTCGACGTACGTCCGCGAGCCACCCGTGACCGTTCGCCAGGGCAGCGCCCGCCCGACGCCGATGAGGCCGTGGTTGTCGAGGAACCGCAGCAGGTAGTCGACCGGATACTCGAGCGTCCGGCCGGGCGCCGTGGACCAGACGGCCGCGGTCACGGGGATGAGGAAATGGTCGCGGAAGGCCCGCCCGAACCGGCGATCGGCGAGGTACTCACCCAGGGTCAAGCCGGTCGGCGTCGGTCCATCCAGGATGGCCCGCGCGTCGCGATAGAACCGGAGGATGTCGGGGAACATGGCCAGATAGGAAGGTCGCGTCGCGAGGCTCCGCTGGGCGAAGAACCCGCGCAGCCCGCGCGAGCCGAATTCTACGCCGCACGCCCGGCAGACCGAGGCGAACGACATATCGCTCGGCTGGGTCTCGACGCCCAACTCCGCGAAGAGCCCGACGAGACGGGGATAGGTCGGCTCGTTGTAGACGATGAACCCGGTGTCGACGTTGACCGGGCCGGCGGGTGTGTCCACCCCGACGGTTGCGACGTGGCCGCCGGGCGTGGACTCGCGCTCGAATAGCGTGACGTCGTGGCCGTCGCCGTTCAGGGCATACGCGGCCGTCAGGCCACTCACCCCGCCGCCGATGACGGCGACCCGCTGCGGGGCGCTCACCGCGTGACCGCGTGGGCGGCGGCGCGCTCGTCGAGGGTGCGCTGCATGCCGCCGAGGGCGTCCTTGGCGATCTTCTCGAAGGCGCCCCCGACGAACGGCTGGATCAGACGCATCCAGCCACCCAGGCGGATATCGGCGGTGTAGTCGATGGCCGTGCCGGTCCCGTCAGCGCGCGGCGCGAACCGGATCTCGTCCACCGCGGACACACCTGACCCGTCGCCGGTCAGGACGACGCGGGCCGGCGGCTCAAAGGTGGTGATGCGGTACTCCATCGGCGCGACGCGACCGCGCATCCGCACGCCGAGACGATACCGGGCGCCCAGGGCGACCGGTCCGGTGTCGATCCGTTCCGAGGTCGCGACACCCGGGTCCCAATGGCTCGAGTTCGCGAAGTCGGCGATGAAGGCGAAGGTCTCGTCGAGCGGCAGGGCCGTCTCGATGCGCTCGTGTAGCTTGGTCAACTCGGGTGTCTCCAGCTCGGGTTCCGTCATCCGTTCGGGCCCGGCGCACGAAGGGATGGACGTGGATAGCAGATCGCTGATCGATGCGGCCCTGGAGCTCACCGTCGTCGGGAGCTTCTCCCGGCTCGGCTACCAGGTCCGTCGACGGGTATTCGCATGGACCGCGCCGCCGGATGGGGCGCTGTCCGGCAAGACCGTGCTCATCACGGGGCCGACATCGGGCCTCGGCCGCGAGACGGCGGGCGCCCTGGCGGCACTCGGAGCCCGGATCGTGCTCGTGGGCCGGAGCGAGGAGCGGCTCGCTCGCGTCCGTGACGAACTCGTCGCCGCGCACGGGGAGGACCGCTACCCGATCGTGGTCGCCGACATGGCCTCGCTCGACTCGGTCAGGACCGCGGTCGCCACCGTGCTCGCGAGCGAAACCCGCCTCGACGTCGTGATCGACAACGCCGGGGCGATCTTCCCGGACCGTCGCGAGAGCCCCGACGGCGTCGAGGCGACGTTCGCGACCATGGTCGTGGGGCCGTTCGTGATGATCAGCGGGCTTCGGCCGCTCCTCGAGCGGACCGGCGGCGGGCGCGTCGTGTCGATCACCTCGGGCGGCATGTACACCCAGCCGCTCCCGCTGGACGACCTCGACTACCGCGTCGGCGAGTTCTCCGGGCCGCGCGCCTACGCGCGCGCCAAGCGAGCCCAGACCGCGCTCATGCGCGAGTGGGCGCGACGCCTGGCGGCCAAGGGCTCCGACCTGGCCATCGACGCCATGCACCCCGGCTGGGCCGACACGCCCGGTCTCGCCGACACGTTGCCCGGCTTCTACCGGGTCATGGGTCCCCTCCTGCGGACGCCGGCCCAGGGCGCGGACACGATCGTGTGGCTGGCGGCGCACCCCGAGGCCGCGGGGCTCGAGCGGCGGGCTGTTCCTGGACCGCCGGCCGCGGCCGTTCGACCGCGTGCCGATGACCCGGCTGACCGCTGCGGATCGACGGCGCCTGTGGGACCTCGTCGTGGCCATGACCGGCGCGCCCGATCCGTGCCCGGAGGCCGGTGCCGCCGGGTGATCCGCGTCCGCCGGCGCCCGCTCAAGTACGCGGGTCGATGTCGATCTTGGGTCCACCGCCCCGGAGCGTGCCGGCGAGCACGGCCGGCGACTCCGCGAGGCTGACCGTTCCCCCGACCACCGGCCGGGGGTCGACCGACCCGTCGGCGAACCGGTCGATCGCATGGACGAGGCCGGGCGAGCCACTCAGCACGCCGATGGCGGTCACGTCGCGCAGCGTCAGTTCGCGCGTATCGATCAGGCTCGGCGTCCCGGACAGCCCGATGTACACGACGCGACCCCCGGGCTCCACACGGTGCAGCGCCATCGCCGGGATGTCGGCGTCGTTGGTGGCATCGATCACGGCGTCGAACGCGAGGTCCGGGATGGCGTCGGTCGTCCAGGCATCGGTCGCGCCCATCCGCCGGGCCAGCGCCAGCGCCTCGGGCCGCCGACCGACCGCGTGGACCTCGCTGCCGGCCGCGCTCGCGAACGCCGTCGCGAGCAGGCCGATCGTGCCGACGCCCCACACGAGGACTCGAGTACCGGGACCGGCGTGGGCCGCGGCCGCCGCGCGCCAGGCGTTGCCGCCAGGTTCCACCAGCGCGCCGGCAACGTCATCGACCGTGTCCGGCAGACGGTGCAGGCTGGCGGCCGGGACGCGGAGCTGTTCCGCCAGCGCGCCCGCGTAGCCCAGCGAGATCCCGACCTCGACGAGGTTGCGGCAAACGTGGGCGCGGCCTGCCTGACACCGATCACAACGACCGCACGAGAGCATGGTGTCGCCCGTGACCCGTGCTCCGAGCCAATCCGGAGCGACACCCTCCCCGAGCGACTGCACGACGCCACACCACTCGTGACCGGGCCGCAGCGGGTACCACGCCCGGCCCGTGTGGAGATAGGCCATGCTGCCGTCGAAGAGCTCCTGGTCGGTGCCGCACACGCCGACCCGGTGGACATCCACCACGACATCACCGGGACCCGCCTCCGGGGCCGGCACATCCTGGACCTCGGCGCGACCCGGTGCGCTCAGGACGAGCGCGCGGATACGACTCACGGGCCGACACGACCTCCTACGATGGGCAGAGCCTACTCGCCAGGGGGCCGCATGACCGAACGACACAGCCAGCCACGCCGACTCACCGCGCAGGTGCGGACCGCGGATCGGTGCCAGCACGCCGAGGGACCGGTCTGGGACGAGCGGGACGGCGTGGTCCGGTTCGTGGACATGCTCGGCGGCGACGTCGTCACCTTCGACCCGGAACGGGCCGCGGCGGGCGACACGACGCTCGAACGGATCCATGTCGGAACGGTCGCGGCGGCGCTTCGGCCGCGACGGTCGGGTGGCTGGGTCCTGGCCCTTGAGCACGGCTTCGCGACGACCGAGCCCGGCGACTGGACACCACAACCCATCGCGGACGTGATCACGGACCCGGCAGTCCGCTTCAACGACGGGGGCTGCGATGCGGCTGGCGGCTTCCTGTGCGGCTCGATGGCCTACAGCCAGGCGCCCGGCGCGGGGACGCTCTATCGCCTCGCTCCCGGAGGGACCGTGACCCGCGTGCTCGAGGACGTGACGATCTCGAACGGCTTCTGCCTGGATCCCGACGGGCGCCTGGCCTACTACGTGGACACGCCGACGCGCCGGATCGATGTCTTCGACGTCGGCGCCGACGGCGCCACGCTCACGGATCGACGGCCCTTCGTGGTGTTCGAACCCGACGCGGGTCTGCCCGACGGCCTCACGGTCGATACCGAGGGCGGCGTCTGGATCGCCCTGTACGGTGGCGCCTCGGTCCGTCGCTACCTCCCGGATGGACACCTCGACACGATCGTCGAGGTGCCGACGCCGCACGTGACGGCGTGCACGTTCGGTGGCAACGGTCTCCGCGAGCTGTTCATCACGACGTCCCAGGAGGGGATCGCACCCGGCACGGACCGGCTGGCCGGAACCCTGTTCAGCGTGGACGCAGGGGTCGCGGGCCTGCCGCCGCTGGCCTACGCGGGCTGATGACCGTGGACTCCCTCATCCTGGCCGCGGACGACGCGACGCTGACGATCAGCCCGGCCCTGGGCGGCCGGATCACCTCGCTCGTCGTCGCCGGGAACGAACTGATCGTGACCGAGGGCTACGGCCCGATCCGCTGGGGCTGCTACCCGATGGTGCCATTCGCCGGTCGGATCCGCGACGGTCGCTTCCCGTTCGATGGCCGGGAGATCGAGCTCCCGCTCAACTTCCCGCCGCATGCCATCCACGGGACGGTGTTCGAGCGGCCGTGGGAGGTCGTGGGTCCGGACACGCTCGCCATCGACCTGGGGCCGGATTGGCCGTTCGCGGGTCGTGTCCATCAGCGCTTCGGGCTGCGCCCGGGCTCCCTGTCGGTGGAGCTCACGCTGGAGGCGGAGACGGCGATGCCAGGGGCGGTCGGATGGCATCCCTGGTTTCGGCGCGTCCTGACCGGCACGACCGAGCGACCCACGCCGCCGTCGGCCCCGGTCGAGCTGCGTTTCGAGGCGGACCGGATGTACGTCCGCGGCGCCGACGGCCTGCCCACCGGTGAGCTCACGACCCCGGGCCCGCGTCCCTGGGACGACTGCTTCACCGGCCTGCGCAGCGCCCCGCGCCTGACCTGGCCGGGCGTCCTCGCACTGGAGATCCGCTCCAGCGCCGACCACTGGGTCGTCTACGACGAACCTGTCGACGGCATCTGCGTGGAACCTCAGACGGCCCCGCCCGACTTCCCGAACATCGCGCCGCGCACGGTCGAGCCCGGGATACCCTTGCGGGCCACGATGGAATGGCGCTGGTGGACGCTCGAGGAGCCGACGGATCGATGACGGATACCTTCGCCTGGGAGAGCCTCGCATCCGCCCTTGCCGACGCCGTCCCGGATGCCGCCGGTCGGCCTGAGGCGATGCGGTTCGTCCGGGCGCCGGGCCGGGTCAACCTCATCGGCGAGCACACGGACTACAACCTGGGCTACGTGCTGCCGGCCGCCATCGACCGTGAGATCCGGATCGCGTATCTCCCGACCGACGACCGTCGGGTCGAGCTGACCCGCCTGGACAGCGGTCGAACGACTCGGCTTCGACCTGGATGCCGAGCGGCCGCGCGACGGCTCCTGGCTCGACTACGTCGCCGGCACGGCCTGGGCCCTGACCGAGGCCGGGCGGCCGGTCCACGGCTTGCGCGGGGTCATCGCCTCGGACCTGCCCGAGAACTCGGGGCTGTCGTCGTCGGCGGCGATCGAGCTCGCGGCATCGTGGGCGCTGCTCGACGGTGCGACCGGCGCGCCCGACCGCCTCGACCTCGCCCGGCTGTGCCAGCGCGCCGAGAACGGGTATGTCGGCGTGCAGTCCGGACTCATGGACCAATTCGCCTCGTCATGCGGTGTCGCCGGCCATGCGCTGCTGCTGGACTGCCGGTCGGTCGACTGGCGCCCGGTGGCCCTGCCCGACGGCGTCTCGCTCGTCGTGCTGCACAGCGGGTCGCGGCGCAAGCTGGACGGCTCCGCCTACAACGAGCGGCGTGCCCAGTGCGAGGCGGCGGTTGCGGTCCTGGCGGACCTCGACCCGTCGATCATGACGCTGCGCGACGTGACGCCAGCGATGCTCGCCGATGGTCGCCACCGGATGGACCCGGTCGTCGCCCGTCGAGCGCAGCACATCGTCGAGGAGAACCAGCGTGTCCTCGCCACCGTCGCGGCCATGGAGGCTGGCGACCTCGCGACGATCGGCGAGCTGTTCGCCGCCGGCCACGCATCGCTGCGCGACCTGTTCGAGATCAGCTCGCCGGAGCTCGACGCGCTCGTCGAGATCGCCGTGAGCGTCCCCGGCGTCGTCGCGGCCCGGATGACCGGCGGCGGATTCGGTGGATGCACCGTGAACCTCGTCCGCCCTGATGCCGTGGATGCGCTGGAAGCCGCGGTCATGGCCGACTATCCGGTCCGGACCGGGCTCAGCCCGATGGTCCTCCGCGTCGTCGCGGCGGATGGCGCCGGACCTGGTGGTCCGGACGCACGATCCGCTATTTTGTAGTGCTTCCGTACAAATAGGTGCTACGCTCTATCCCACGCCCAGAAAGACCCACGAACGCAGGCGATCGCCGCTCGTGAGCGACGCGTCCGCGCAGCGACCGACAGGAGGAGATCACCGTGGCTGAGCCGTTCTTCACCGACGTGACCGAGCCGATCCGGTTCGCTGGAATTGGCTCGCCCGATCCGCTCACCTTCAAGGTCTACGACCGCGACCGACTCGTCCTCGGGACGCGGATGGAAGACCACCTGCGACCCGGTGTCTGTTTCTGGCACTCGTTCTCGTGGCCGGGCATGGACATGTTCGGCATCGGGACCCTCGACCGGCCGTGGCTGGACGCGACGGCTGACCCGATGACCGCAGCCCGCGAGCGGATGGCTGTCGCCTTCGAGTTCTTCACCAAGCTCGGCGTGCCGTACTACTGCTTCCACGACCGCGACGTCGCCCCGGAGGGGGCGAACTACGCCGAGTTCCGCTCCAACCTCGATGAACTCGCCGACGTCGCGCTCGGCCTCCAGGAGGAGACCGGCGTCCGCCTGCTGTGGGGCACGGCGAACCTGTTCACCCATCCCCGCTTCCAGGCCGGGGCGGCGACCAACCCCGATCCCGAGGTCTTCGCCTACGCCGCGGCTCAGGTCAAGCACATGCTCGAGGTCACCCAGCGGCTGGGCGGCCAGAACTACGTGCTGTGGGGCGGCCGCGAAGGCTACGACACGCTCCTCAATACCGACCTGCGCCGTGAGGGCGACCAGCTCGCCCGCTTCCTGCACCTCGTCCTGGAACACAAGCACAAGATCGGCTTCGAGGGCCAGCTGCTCATCGAGCCCAAGCCGATGGAGCCGACCAAGCACCAGTACGACTACGACACCGCGACCGTGCACGGCTTCCTCGTCAAGCACGGCCTCGAAGGCGAGTACCGCGCCAACATCGAGGCGAATCACGCCACGCTGGCCGGCCACAGTTTCCACCACGAGGTCGCCTACGCGACCGCGAACGGGATGCTGGGCAGCATCGACGCCAACCGGGGCGATCCGCAGAACGGCTGGGACACCGACCAGTTCCCGAACTCGGTCGAAGACCTTGTGCTGCCGATCTACGAGATCCTGCGGGCCGGCGGCCTGGCCCCCGGCGGCTTCAACTTCGACGCCAAGCTCCGTCGCCAGAGCACGGACCGGAGTGACCTGTTCCACGCCCATATCGGTGGGCTGGATACGCTCGCGCAGGCCCTCATCGCGGCCGCGGCGCTCCTCGAGGACGGCGAGCTCGCCGCTCGCAAGGACGCGCGCTACGCCGGTTGGGACGGGGCGCTCGGGGCTGCGATCCTGGACGGGTCGTTGAGCCTCGCGGACCTGGAGGCCCGGGTCGCAGACGGGAGCATCGATCCGCGGCGCGTGTCGGGCAGCCAGGAGCGGCTCGAGAATCTCGTCAACCAGCGCATCTGGGCCGCGGACCGCTGACCCCGATGGCCCACGTCATCGGGATCGATACGTCCACCACGGCCACGAAGGCCGTCCTCATCGATGCGGACGGCAAGGTCGTCGGGATCGGCGTCGCGGAGTACGACTACCAGGTCCCCCAGCCGCTCTGGAGTGAGCAGTCGCCCCAGCTGTGGTGGGATGGCACGGTCAGCGCGATCCGGACGGTGTTGGACTCCACCGGGGTGGACGGGGCCGACGTCGCGGCGATCGGCCTCACCGGCCAGATGCACGGCCTCGTCCTGCTTGACGACCGGGACGAGGTGCTCCGGCCGGCGATCCTCTGGAACGACCAGCGCACCGGCCACGCGTGCGATGAGATCCGCGAGACCATCGGCCTGGAGCGACTCATCGCCATCACCGGCAACGACGCGCTGCCTGGCTTCACCGCACCCAAGCTCGTCTGGGTCCGCGACCACGAGCCGGAGATCTGGTCGCGCGTCGCGCATGTCCTGCTGCCCAAGGACTACGTCCGACTGCGCCTGACCGACGACCACGCGATGGACAAGGCGGACGGGGCGGGCACCATCCTGTTCGACCTGGCCGCGCGCGACTGGTCCGACGAGGTGCTCGGAGCGCTCGGGATCGACCGCGCGTGGATGCCGCCGACATTCGAGGGTCCGGTCGTCACGGGCGCCGTCACCGATGCCGCCGCGGCAGCCACCGGGCTCCGTGCCGGCACCCCGGTCGTGGCCGGTGGCGGGGACCAGTCCGCCAACGCGGTCGGCGTCGGGGCCGTCGCCCCGGGGGTTGTGGCGCTATCGCTCGGGACCTCGGGAGTCGTGTTCGCCACGACTGACGCCCCACTCCGCGATCCTGCCGGCCAGGTCCACGCGTTCTGCCACGCCGTCCCCGGTCGCTGGCACATGATGACGGTGATGCTCTCCGCGGCCGGGAGCCTGCGCTGGTTCCGTGACGCGCTCGCACCGGGCGTCGCGTTCGGCGACCTCGCGGCGACCGCCGGCGAGGTGCCCGCGGGGAGTGACGGTCTGCTGTTCCTCCCCTACCTCACGGGCGAACGGAGCCCGCATCCGGACCCGCTGGCCCGGGGCGCGTTCGTCGGACTGACCGTGGCGCACGACCGGCGGCACCTGACCCGGGCCGTCCTGGAGGGTGTGGCCTTCGGCCTCCGTGACGGCCTTGACCAGATGATCGCGGCCGGGATGCCGCGACCCGTCCAGGTGCGAGCCTCGGGTGGCGGGATCGCGAGCCCGGTGTGGCGGCAGATCCTCGCCGACGTGCTCGAGGTGGAGATCGCGACGGTCAGCACGACCGAGGGCGCGGCCTATGGCGCGGGGCTACTGGGTGCCGTGGGCGCCGGCTGGTTCGCGACGGTCGAGGCGGCCGCCGCGGCGTTCGTCACGGCCAGCCCGGTCGCGGCGCCCGGTCCGGACGCGCCCGTCGTACGCGAACGCGCATGAGCGCTACCGCGAGCTGTATCCCGCGCTGGCACCGACCTTCCACCGGACCTGATTCCGGCGGCCGGCCGCCGCCGGGTCAGCCGTGCAGTTCCGCCAGGTCGTGCTCGCTGACCTCGCCAGGCTTCTTGCCCATGATGATCATCGCCAGGACCTCGTCCTTGGTGACGTCATCCTTTCGGACCGTTCCGACCAGCTTGCCCTGGAGCATCACGGTGATGCGGTCGGACAGGTCGAAGACGTCGTGGATATCGTGGCTGATCAGGAAGATCCCGATGCCCTCGGCCTTGAGCTGCACGACGAGGTCACGGACCTGGGCCGTCTCGGCCGGCCCGAGGGCGGCCGTGGGCTCGTCCATGATCAGGACCTTCGCGTTGAAGTGGACCGCCCGGGCGATGGCCACGGACTGGCGCTGGCCACCGGAGAGGGACTTGACCGCGGTCTTGAAGTTCTTGAAGCGCGGGTTCAGCCGGCCCATGACCTTGCGGGTCGCCGACTCCATCGCCGCGTCATCGAGCGAGCCGAGCCGGCTCCGGAGCTCGCGCCCCAGGAAGACGTTGCCGGCCGCATCGATATTGTCCGCCAGGGCCAGCGTCTGGTAGATCGTCTCGATGCCGAGGGCCTTCGCGTCGCGCGGGTTGGAGATCGTGACCGGGGACCCGTTGATCTTGATGACACCGGAATCGGCCGTATGCGCGCCCGAGAGCACGCGGATGAGCGTGGACTTGCCGGCACCGTTGCCACCGACGAGGCCGACGACCTCCCCGGGGTGCAGGCTGACGGAGACGCCCTCGACGGCATGCACGCCGCCGAACGCGACACGGATGTTCTCCATCTCCACGAGCGGGGCCGTGGACGGCGCGGGCGCCGGGGTGGGCGCGGCGGGGGTCTCGATGGTCATCGCGGTCCCTCCCTCAGCTCGACTTGCGGCGCAGGAACGCGTCGAGGCCGACAGCCGCCACGAGCACGATGCCGACGATGACATCCTGCATGGGCGAATCGACGTTGAGCAGCAGCATCCCGGAGCGCAGTGACTGCATCACGATGGCGCCCAGGATCGCTCCCGGGATGGTCCCGATGCCGCCGGCGAACGACGTCCCGCCGATCACGGCAGCCGAGATGACGTCGAGCTCGTTCTGGACGCCCAGGTTCGTGACCGCCGAATTCAGGCGGGCCGTCGAGACCGCGGCGCCGATCGCCGCGAGGATGCCCATCGACACGAAGGTCAGGGCGATCGTGCGCCGGACGTTGATGCCACCAAGCTCGGCGGCGTCGGGGTTGCCGCCGATCGCGTAGACGTAGCGGCCGAACCGGCGTCGGGTCGCGATATAGGTCATCACGATGCCGACCGCGAGCATGATCAGGACCGGGTAGGCGATGCCGGTCGGGATCTGGAGGCCACCGGGTGGTGCCGTGATGTTGTGCTCCGCGGCGTACTGCTCGGCCAGGGCCGGCGGCCAGAAGTAGTTGACGGAGATCCAGACGGCTGCCAGGACGAACAGGCAGCTGAGCCCGCCGACGAGCGCCTCGGCCCAGGCTGGACGAACGGGGAATCCATAGCGCCGCTTGCGACGGCGCGCCAGGACCATCATGGCGATGATGCCGATACACGCGAGGATCCCCAGGGCCCAGCTCGCGGTCTCGCCGAGCGACCCGGTCGGTCCGCCGCCGATCAGCTGGTAGGTCTCGTCGAGGGGCGAGATGGTCTGGCCCTGGGCGAACCGGAAGATGAGGCCACGCCACACGAGCAGGCCACCGAGGGTGACGATGAACGAGGGGATGCCGCCGTAGGCGACGAGGATCCCGCTGATCCCGCCGATGATCGCGCCGACCACGACGCCGACGAGGACAGTGATGATCCAGGTGTAGGGCTGGTCCAGGCCGAGCCCCAGGGTGTTCGGGATCCAGACGGTCTGGGTCATGGCCATCACGTAGCCGATGAACCCGAGCACGGACCCGACGGACAGGTCGATGTTGCGCGACACGATGATCAGCACCATGCCGGTCGCCATGATCGCGATGGCCGAGCTCTGGACCGACAGGTTCCACAGGTTCCGTGTCGTCAGGAACTTCCCGTCGGACACCACGTTGAAGAAGATCCAGATGATGGCGAGGGCCGCGACCATGCCGAGCAGACGGGTGTCCAGCTCGAGCACCCCGAACACGGAGCGCAGGGATCGCGGTGGCGAGTCGCGCCCGGTCGACTCTGTTGGCGCGGCAACCTGGGTCATCGTGGTGCCTCCGTGAACGACTCAGAGACCGTGACCGAGATAGAGAACGCCCTGCGGCGCGGGGTCACCGCGGCCGCAGGGCGCAGCCGACACGAGGGTCGGCAGACTACGTTACGAGCAGGCCGGGACCTTGGCGGCGTCAACGCCCGCGCACAGCTCAGCCTTGGTGAGCACGTTCGCGTCGAGGACAGCCTGGACGTCGCCCTGCTGGATCGGCGTCGGGTCAAGGATCACGGACGTCAGGTCGTTGCCGCCCGGCGTGGTGAACTGGACCGTGCCCGGGAGGGCCTTGAGGTCCTTGTTGGCGCACAGCGCGACGGCGGCCTCACCGGCAGTCTTGCCCAGGTTGCGGCCGTCCTTCCAGACGGACACGAGCTGGGTGCCGAGGGCGACCCGGTTGAGGGCGGCCTTGTCGCCGTCCTGACCGGTCACGAAGACCTTGCCGTCGAGGCCCTGGGCCGCGAGCGCCGCGATGACGCCACCGGCCATGCCGTCGTTCTCGGAGAGAACGGCGTCGACCTTGTTGTCGTTGGCAGTGAGGATCTGCTCCATGTTCGTCTGGGCGTTCTTGGGATCCCAGTTGTCCGTGTAGGTCTCACCGACGATGACGATCTTGCCGGCCGGGTCCGTGGCGCCCACGTCCGGGATCCCCGCCTCGGTCATGCCGCCGCGGAGGAAGTCGGCATTGGCGTCAGCCTTGTTGCCCTTGATGATCGCGAGGTTGCCCTCGGACCACACTTCGAGCAGCTTCTCGGCCATGATCTTGCCGACGCCCTTGTTGTCGAACGTGGCGTAGAGGACGCTCGGGTCCTCGATGAGGCGGTCATAGGCGATGACCGGGATGCCGGCATCCGCGGCGGCCTTGACCGACGGCAGGATGGCGGTGCCGTCCTGGGCCAGGATGATCAGGACGTTGGCGCCCTGGTTGATCAGGTTCTCGACGTTGGTCGCCTGGGTCTCAGCCGAGGACTTCGCGTCATTGTCGACGTACGTCCCGCCGCCGGCCTCGATGGCCGCCTGCAGGGCGGGCTTGTCGAACTTGCCCCAGCGCTCTTCCTGGAAGTTGTTCCACGAGACGCCGACGGTGCAACCTGCCGTCGCGGCGCTCGGGGCCATGCTGGCCGCCATGCTCTCGGCAGCGGTCGGAGCGGCGGCGCTCGGGGCGGCCGCGCTCGGGGCGGCACTTGAACCTGAGCCGCTGCACGCAGCGAGCATCAGGGCGGCGATCCCCAGGAACGCCGCTGATCGACGGATGGACATATGTAGCTCTCCTCCAGTTTGTTGACGGTTCGTCCCCAGGTCGCAACGGACCCATCGGGGGGCCATAGGCTATCACTCCCGCGTACTCGTCTCGCCCCTCCCAGAACGCACGACGAGCGCTCGTGTCTGTCGGCCTCCTCCTTTCGTCGCTGATGTCAGGCGCTGACGAGGTCGACCATGGCGCGAGGGCGCAGCCAGGCCGCTGGATCACTGAGCAATGGCTCGAAGGCGAGTTCGGCCGCCCCGACGAGCGGAGCGTCCACGCCGAGGGTCGTCGGCACGACCCGCACGAGCCGCCGCGACTCGCGCAGCGCACGGCGGTCGAGTTCCGCCTCCAGGGTCGTGCGCACGAATGGGTGCGCTGCCGCGAGACGGCCCCCGAGAAGGATCAATCGGGGATTGAGGATGTTGATGAGGCCGGCGAGCCCGATCCCGAGCCACCGACCGATCTCGGCGAACGCGCCGAGGGCGACCGGGTCACCGGCTTCCGCCTGGCGCAACACGGCGTCCTGCAGGTCCGGTCCGCCCTCGGGCGGGAACCCGGCCCGGCGCAGGAGGGCCGCGCCACCGACCTCGGTCTCCCAGCAGCCGATGGAGCCGCATCGACATGGCAGGCCATCGGGGTTGACGGGGATGTGCCCGACCTCGCCGCCGTAGCCGGCGGCACCCGTCAGGGGCGCTCCACCCACGATGACCCCACCGCCGACACCGACCGAACCCCAGATGAGGACGACGTCCTCGACCCCGTGCGCGACCCCACGGCGCACTTCCGCGAGCGCGGCGAGGTCCGCCTCGTTGGCGAAGGCGATCGGTACGGCCAGTCCCAGGCTGCTGGCGAGGCGTTCCCCGAGCGGCTCGTCGCGCCAGCCGAGATTCGGGGCCATGGAGACCATGCCGTCGCTCCGCCGGACGACCCCTACCACGGCCACACCCACCCCGGCCAGCACGTCGGTGCGACGGGAGACGATCAAGCACGCGGGTCGCCAGGCCGGCAAGCGCGGTCGCGATGTCATCCACGCTGGAGCGGCCGAGCGGGAGATCCACCCGGATGTGCTCGAACACCGTCCCGCCCAGGCCCACGAGCGCCACCGCAAGGGAATCCACCGCGATCTCGAGCGCCAGGACGACCGCGCCGTGCGGATCCGGCGAAACGAGGGGCGAAGGGCGGCCGGGGGTTCCGTCGAGCGCAGCCGGACCCTCCGTCGCGAGTCCTCCGCTCACCAATTCGCCGGTCAACGCGCGGATGGCGCTGCGGGTCAAGCCGGTGTGCGTGACCAGGTCCGACCGCGATTGCGGTCCGCTGCCATGCAGCTCCCGGACGATGGTGCTGAGGTTCGCGCGGCGGACGGTCTCGCTGCGATGCCCGAGTTCGTCGCGACCGAGCAACACTGGGGTTTGTGAACCTCTCTTCTAAACTGTTTGTGCGAGACTCTACCAACCACGCGGCCGTGTCAAGCCGTCGTCGGCAGGGTTGCGGCCCGGTCGACGACCGCGGATCGTCGAAACCCGATCGACCCCGGCGGATGACCCACGCAGGAGGACTCCCGATGACCGATCTGGACGGACGCGTCGCCCTCATCACCGGAGCCAGCCGAGGGATCGGGGCAGCCATCGCCCGCAGCCTCCACGATGCGGGTGCCCACGTCGCGCTCGCCTCGCGCAGCGGCGACGATCTGGGCCTGCCAGGCGCCCTGGGAGGGGTCTGTGACGTTCGAGATCCGGCGTCGCTGGCGGCCATGGTCAGTGCCACCGTGGGGCGCTTCGGCGGCCTGGACATCCTCGTCGTCAACGCGGGCGTCGGCGCCTACGGCTCCATCCTGGACCTGCCCGCCGACCAGCTCGAGGAGATGATCGAGGTGAACGTCAAGGGCGCGATCCATGCGGTCCGGGCGGCCGTGCCCCACCTCATGCGCAGTGATGCCGCGGACCTGGTCATGATCGCGAGCGAGGCCGGACGGCGGGGGCTGCCCAATGAAGCGGTCTACTGCGCGTCCAAGTTCGCCCAGGTCGGACTGACCGCCGCCCTCGACCATGAGCTGCGCGAGCACGGCATCCGCTGCACCAACGTCTGTCCGGGCGGGGTCGCCACGGACTTCGCCATGGGCCGCGGCCGAACGCCGGACATGCCTGCGCTGGCCGGGATGATGGCCCCGCAGGATGTCGCGGACACGGTCATGTTCGTCCTGACCCGGCCACGGACCCACCGCATCCTGGAAGTCGCGTTCCGGCCGGTCACCGAAGGTTCGTGGGGATGACCGCGTCAACGCGCCGCCTGCGGATCGGGGTCCTCTCGACCGCGAACATCGCGACTGAGAAGGTCATCCCCGGGATCCGCCGTGGGTCCCGCTGCGAGGTCGCGGCGATCGCGTCGCGCGACGCCGCCACGGCCGAGGCCGTCGCCACGCGCCTCGGTATCCCGCGGGCGCATGGCTCGTACGAGGCGCTCCTCGCCGACCCTGACATCGACGCCGTCTACATCCCGCTGCCGAATCACCTCCACGCCGAGTGGACCATCGCCGCGGCACGAGCCGGCAAGCACGTCCTATGCGAGAAGCCGTTGGCCATGACCGCCGCGGACGCCGAGCGGATGCTGGCCGCGGGCCGCGAGGCAGGGGTGGTCGTGATGGAGGCATTCATGTATCGCCTGCATCCGTCCTGGGAGGCCCTGCGCGAGATCGTCGGGAGCAGACGGATCGGCCGGGTGCTGGCGGTCCAGAGCTGGTTCTCGTACTTCAACGACGACCCGGCCAACATCCGCAACATCCGCGAGGTCGGGGGCGGCGCGCTGTTCGACATCGGCTGCTACAACGTGAACCTCTCGCGCATGCTCTTCGGCGCCGAGCCGACCCGGGTGACGAGCGCCGTGACGCGGGACCCGGACAGCGGCGTGGACATCCTCACGAGCGCGATCCTGCAGTTCCCGACCGGGGTCGCGACCTTCACCTGTTCCACCCGGGTCGAGACCGACCAGCGCGTCCACGTCTACGGCACGACCGGACGGGCATCCATCGAGATCCCGTTCAACATCCCGCCGGACCGACCCACGCGCGTGTTCGTGACGGCCGGCGGCGACCCGCCGGTCGCTCCCGCGGTCGAGACGCTGACCTTCGAGACCGCCGATCCCTACGGGGTGGAGGCGGACCGGTTCGCCGCGATCATCCTGGACGGGGGCCCGCTGCCCATCGCAGCGGACGACGCCGTCGCGAACCTGCGCGTCATCGAGCGCATCTTCGCAGCCGCGGAGGAAGCCGAGTGAGCCAGGCTCGCCTGACAGAGGTGGACCTGCCCGACTTCGGGCAGCCCCGCGCGACCCCGGAGATCCCCGCCGAACGCTACGCGGACCGGCTGAGCCGCTTGCGCGAACGGATGGCCGCACGCGGCCTGGATCGCGTCGTGGTCTACGCGGACCGCGAGCACAGCGCCAACCTCGCCTGGCTGTCGGGCTTCGACCCGCGTTTCGAAGAGGCCATCCTCGTCGCGGGTCCCGACGGCCAGCCCGCGATCCTCGTGGGCAACGAGTGCTACGGCACCGCCGGCGCCGCGCCCCTGCCGATGCGCCGGCACCGCTACCAGGACCTGAGCCTGCCGGGACAGCCGCGCGACCGATCGCGAACGCTCGCGGAGATCCTCGGCGACGAAGGGGCCGTGGACGGGGCGCGGGTCGGCGTCGTGGGCTGGAAGACCCACGCGGACCGGACGCGGATGGACGCCCCGTCCTACCTCGTCGACGAGCTGCGCGCGCTGACCGGTCCGGGTGGGCGCGTCGAGGACGCGACGGACGTCTTCATCGATGCCGCGGATGGCCTGCGCGTCGTCAACGAGATCGAGCAGCTCGCGGCCATGGAAGCCGCCGCCTGCCGGACCTCCGGCGGGGTCCTGCGGCTGTTGCGTGGCCTGACCCCCGGGACGCGGGAGCGCGATGCGGTCGCCCTGCTGGGCTGGGACGGCACGCCGCTGTCGTGCCACCTCATGCTCACCGCGGGGCCGCGGGCCGCCTTCGGCCTGCTCAGCCCCGGGGATCGGGCGATCCAGCGCGGCGACCCGATGACCGTCGCCTTCGGCATCTGGGGCGCGCTCAACTGCCGGGCCGGGTTCGTCGTCGAGGATGCCGCGGAGCTCCCGGCGAGCATCGGCGACTACGTCGAGCGCCTCGTGGGGCCGTACTTCACGGCGGTCGCCGCGTGGTATCGAGCCTTGCGGATCGGGGTAGCGGGCGGCGAGCTGCACGCCGTCATCGAGCGCGAGCTCGGCGACCCGTTCTTCGGCATCTTCCTCAATCCTGGCCATCAGATCGGCCTCGACGAGTGGGTCAACTCGCCCATCGCTCCCGGATCCACGACCGAGCTGCGCTCCGGCATGGCGTTCCAGGTCGACATCATCCCGGCGACCGGCACCCCGTGGTTCACGACCAACATCGAGGACGGCATCGCCCTCGCCGATGCCGGTCTGCGCGCCGACTTCGCGGCAGGTTACCCGGATGCCTGGGCGCGCATCGAGGCGCGACGCGCGTTCATGCGCGACGCCCTTGGGATCGAGCTCCACCCGGACGTCCTGCCGTTCTCGAACATCCCGGCGTGGCTGCCACCGTTCCTGCTGGGTACCGGGCGAGCCATGGCGATGAAGGGCTGAACGCGGCGACGCGCTGCGTCAGACGGCGCCGCTGAGCTGCGCCACCACGAGCCCGAGGTAGACCAGGTACAAGCCCCCGCCGATGAGCAGGCGGCGGCCATGGAGCTCGGTCGAGCGGCCCAACCCGAAGATCAGGAACACGGACAGGAACGCGATCCCGGCCGAGGCGAACGCGAGCAACGTGTCCGACGACACCGACCACGCCGCGCCCGCGAAGAGCAGAGCGATGACCGTGGGGATGGCGCTCTGGAAGACCATCGCGCCGGTGATGTTGCCCATCGCGAGCGTGTCCTTGCGTTGGCGGACCCAGATGACGGAGTTGAACTTCTCGGGCAGCTCCGTGGCGATCGGGGCGATCACGAGGGCGAGCAGGGCCTCGTCCATCCCGAGCCCGGACGCGATGGACCCGACGGCGTCCACGAAGACGTAGGCCCCGGCGATGATCAGCACCAGGGCCAGCAGGACCTGCAGGTTGACGACCCGCAGGCGGGGCACGGCCGGGTCCACGCGGTGCGCCCGCCGATCGACGCGGTGGAGGCGTAACGGCGAGAGGTCGGCCGCGTCCACGGTCGGGTCGGCCTCGAAGTGCTCCTTCACGTACCACCCGTAGATCGCGATGAGGGCCACGGCGGTGGCGATCCGCACGATCACCAGGTCGGACGGGACGAACGCGACGGCGATCGCGAGTCCGTAGCAGACCGCGTAGTACTTGAGATCGTGGGTCAGGACCTGCTTGTCGACGAGCATGAGGTCGGAGCCGGTCCGCCGGCCGCGGTTCAGCACGGCTACGCCGGTCACGAACATCGCGAGGGTCGCCAGCATGAACGGCGCCCCCAGGACCGCCCCGACGCCGATGTCCTCGCCGGCATCGCCGGACGTGAAGAGGATGGCGATGACCGGGATCATCGTCTCGGGCATGGCGGTGCCGACGGCCGCGAGGACGGACCCCACCGCGCCCTCCGCGAGCTCGAGCTTGCGCCCGAACCATTCGATGCCGTTGGTGAACAGCTCCGCCCCGGCCAGGATGACGAGCAGCGCGATCAGGAGGAGGCCGACATCACCGATGGACACGTTCCTTACTGTAGCCGCGGACCCGGGCACGGGTCGCTAAGGCCCGCGTCCCACGCGATGCCGTGCGACCCGCGCGCGTGGCGCGGGTGCGGTAGCGTTCCAGCCTGATGCGACCGACCCTCACCGTCCTCTCGGACGACCTCATCGCCCGGATCGTCGACGAAGCCTTGCGCGTCCTCGCCGAGACCGGCATGGAGATCCGTGGCAAGGAGATGCGCCGCCGGCTCCTGGAGGCCGGGCTGCCCCTGAACGCTTCGGGCGAGCGCGTGCTGTTCCCGCGCGACGTCGTGGAGCGCGCCATCGCGAGCGCCCCCTCGTCGTTCTGGTTGTTCGACCGCGACGGCAACCCGCACGCGGACATCGGCGGCGACCGGGTCCACTTCGTGCCCGGCTCCTCCGGCCTCAAGTGGCTCGACCACCGGACCGGCGAGGTCCGTCTCGCGAACTCGACCGACTTCGTCGAATACGTCCGTCTCGGCGACGGGCTCCAGCACATCGCCTATCTCGCGACGGCGTTCTCCACCAACGACGACATCGAGGCCCAGGTCTCCGACGCCTGGCGCCTGTACATGACCCTCACGAACTCCAGGAAGCCGGTCGTGTCAGGTGCCTTCACCGAGCACGGCACCGAGCGCATGGTCGAGATGATGCAGCTCTTCCGGGCGGACCGGGCGGACCTCATCGCGAAGCCGATGAGCATCTTCACGATCACGGCCACCGGCAACTTCCGGTACAGCGAAGACTCCTGCCAGAACATGATCGACTGCGTCGAGGCGGGCGTGCCGGTCGAGATCGTGCCCGTGACCCTGATGGGCCTGATCGCCCCGGTCACGACGGTCGGGGCCACGGTCTTCCACACGATCGATGTCCTCGCCGGCATCACGATGGCGCAGATCATCCGGCCCGGTGCCCCCGTGCTGTTCGGCGGAGCGCCCGCGACGTTCCACATGAAGATCGCGTCGTCGCCGATGGCCGCCATCGAAGCGCTGCAGCTCGACGCCGCGTACGTCGCCGTCGGCAAGTCGCTGGGCCTGCCAACGCAGTCGTACCTCGCCCTTTCGGACGGGCCGATCCTCGACGCCCAGGCCGGGGCCGAGACGTTCGGGAGCGCGCTGATCGCGGCCCTCGCCGGCGTCAACTCCGTCAGCGGCCCCGGGATGCTCGATTTCCTGCTCGTGTTCAGCATGCCGAAGCTCGTCTTCGACGACGAGATGTGCGGCCAGGCGCTGCGCTTCGTTCGCGAGATCGAGCCCAAGGACGACCTGCCGGTCGGGCCGCTCATCGACCAGCTCATGGCCGACCAGCACCTGATCATGGCCGAGCACACCACGGCCCATTGGCCGGCCGAGCTCTACCTGCCGTCACCTGTCGTCGTCCGCGACAACCGCGAGCAATGGCTCAAGGCCGGCGGCAAGGACACCTACCAGCGCGCGTGCGACGAGGTGGACGCGCGGCTGGCTCGCTATCGCCCGCTGGAGACGGACCCGGCGATCGATGCGGAGCTGCGTCGGATCATCCGCTCGGGCCTCGTGAGCCAGACAGAGCTGCCGTACATCCCGCCCGCCGACGAACCCACGGCCGAGGCGCTGGCCGCGGGGGCGGGTCCGATGCGCCGGCGGAACGCGCGCCGCGCCGGCTGAGGTGACGGACCGGACTGGCTAGCCCGTGGCGCCCAGGCGATCGAGGTCGTCAAGCGCGATCGTCACCGCGGCATGCCGACGGTCGGCAGCCAGGGTCCGCCGGGCTGCCTCGGTCGCGTCACGGCCCTCCAGGAGGGCGACGACGACCTCCGAGCAGGCGTCCTCCCAGCGGGGATCGTGGATCGCGATGAGGTGATCATCGCGTCGAACGCCGATCGCGTGCAGCACCGCCCATGCCTGATCGAAGAGCGGGTGCTGCGAATGCGACGGCGGGAGCGGGACCTCGACGGGCTTCTGACGTGCTCGTCGCCGTCGCCGCTGCTCGGCGACGAGCGCCGGGTTGGCGAAGCGCCAGCGGATGCGCCGTCGGCGTTCACTGTCAGGGTGTTCAGCGCGCCAGGTCCGGAAGTAGTCCGGCCGCTTCTCGAGGAGACGGCGGCGGGCTTCGCGGACTTGCGCACGACGCCGCTCGATGTGCCGCTCGCGGTATCGCTGTTCCCGTTCGCGAGCTCGGGCCCGGATGGCTTCGCGGTCACGACAGCCAGGGTTCCTGGCCTGATGGACACCAAGGCCCAGGCGGTTGGAAAAGGTCCGACCACAGGTCGGGCATCGCTCTTTCGACATGATCTCCGGTGGTTGGCACCACGCGGCCATCCACCGGGTCGGGACTCACCGGGCGTGCCGACCCGCCAGGAGGTACACGACCGACAGAAAGTGCACCGGGCAGGTGTGACGCTCGCCGGCCTGGGGGGAGCCGTGAGCTGCGGGCGATCCGGAAGTTGGGGGGCGGATCGCGAGGGTATGGTCGGAGGCGACCGCCCGGGGCGCACCTCCCGTCGTCGCTCGCGCGACTCCCGAACCCTACCGCGATATCGCGATGGGCGCCTTGCGAGCGGTCGTCAGGTCGCGGCGACGGCCGCGGCGCAGTCGGTCGGGCCCGAGAGCGAACGACGTGCGCCGATCCAGGCTCGCAGGACCAGGAACCGTGACGCGGTCGCGACGACCTTCGCGAGCGTGAGGACGACGATCTCGGCGGATCGACCTGCATCGGGCGCCAGGACGCCCAGGATCGTGACGGCGGCCGAGGTGATGAGCAACGCGAGGGCGAAGGCGACCATGCCGGCCCCGAGGTCGCCGCCGACTCCGTCCCAGCCACGCACCCCGAAGGTCAGCCGTCGATTGACGAGCGTGTTGGCCACGGCCGTCAGCACAAGGGCGATCGCGTTGGCGGCCTGCGGACCCGTGCCGTGCCGCAGGGCGACGTAGAGCACCGCATAGGCGAGCGTGCTGCCGACGCCGATGACGGCGAACGTCGCGATCTGGGTGACCAGGGTCCGGTCGAGGCGAGGCATGCCACAGACAGTGGCCGCGCATCCTTCGAGCTTGCTGAGAACGATCTGACCGATATCGAACCATCCGGCCGCACGCGCCCTCTACATCCCAGGTGCGTCCGCCGGATGCGCCGATCGGATGAGGGAGACGGCGTGGATCGACGACTGGTCGAACTGGCGCAAGGAGGCGACGAGGACGCCTTCGATGCGCTGGTACGTGCCACCGGCGACCGCTGCCTCGGCATCGCGTTCCGGATCCTTCGCGATGTCGACCTTGCCGAGGATGCCGTCCAGGCCGCGTACATCAGTGCGTGGCGCGATCTGCCGTCATTGCGCGAGCCCGATCGGTTCGAGCCGTGGCTGCACCGGACCCTGACCCGGGCGTGCTACGAGGAGGCCCGCCGAACGCGGCGGTTCGCCGCGAACATCCGAGCCTTGCCCAGCGAGATGGCCTTCACCCACGACGACGTCCTCACCGTCGTGGATCGAGACCAGCTCGAACGAGGCATCCGTCGGATCTCGATCGAGCAGCGCGCCGTGCTCGTCTACCACCACTACCTCGGATTGACGCTGCCCGAGGTCGCCGAACGACTCGACATCCCCGTCGGGACCGCGAAGTCCCGGCTGCACTACGCCACCAACGCCCTGCGAGCCGCGCTCGACGCGGACAGCCGTCAGGGGATCGATACCCAGGAGCGTCCCGCATGACCGCCTCGCGCGATCCCGATCGGCTGGTCCAGACCTTCTTCCAGGAAGGGCCGGAGGAGCTGTCCGCGCGATCGATCGAGCGCGATCCGGGACGGCATCCACGGCACCAAGCAACGGGCGGCTCGCCGCCCGTGGAGGAACCTGCCCATGCCTCGCGCGCTCCTCATCATCGCGCCCATCGCCGCACTCCTGCTCGTGGCGAGCAGCCCTGCTGCTCGGTAGCGGCGGCGGTCCGACGCCGGTCGTGAGCCCGACCGCTTCGGCCGTCGCGACTTCGGCCGTCGTCAGCCCCAGCGCCCTCGCCAGCCCGAGCCCGAGCCCGACCGGCTACCCGCTCGCAGACGGCGAGGCGTGGATCCTGTTCATGGACACCACCGAGTCATCGAAGCTCATCCGACCGGACGGGACGGGTCGGCACACGATGTTGAGTCATCCGGCCTGGGAGATGCGGGATGCGACCTGGTCGCCGGACGGCCAGCAGATCGTCTACAGGCTCAACGACGGTCGCGGCGCCCAACTCTGGGTCGCCGACCACGACGGGACCGGCGATCGTGCCCTGACGTCGGGCGGCGATGGGTGCCCGACGGGACTCTGCAATGAGGCGGTCCAGCCCGCCTGGTCTCCCGACGGTCGGATCGATCGCCTACATCGCGCCGCAGAACAACGCCGGCCTCCTGGTGAAGTACTCGCTGATGCTGCTTGACGTGGCGAGCGGCGTCTCGACCGAGCGCTACGCGACGACCGACACCACCCTGGCCCGGCCGACCTGGTCGCCGGACAGTCGGCGGATCGCTTTCGAGGTCGCCACCTACCGGGGAGCGTGGAGATCAGCGCCGGTGAAGGACACCGCGATCGCGCGTCCTCGATGCGGCGGGCGAGGAGTCGCAGCCGACGGTGATCACGGACGGCACGAGGCTCGCTGGATTCCCATCGTGGCACCCGACGGATGACCGGATCGTGTTCCGGACCAACCTGCGCACCGACGCTGGGCTGGTCGATCCGGCGCTCGCCTCGAACTTGTACACGATGCGGTCCGATGGCTCCGAACTGACCGCCCTGACCGACAACGCGGTCGGTGGGCCGATCATGCGGGCACCGACGTGGACACCGGACGGGAGGATCCTGTTCTCGGTGATCGCGGAGGCTACGGCCGGTGACGAGGTCATGCGGCTCATCGGCGCCGATGGGACTGGCGAGACGTCGGCGACCGGCTCGGTCATCACCCTCGGCGAGGGGCGCTGGCGTCCGACGCCCTGACGACGCGCCGCCGGCGTCGGCCGGCGATCACCGACCGTGATGCGGGCGATCCGATCAGATCGCCCGCATCCGGTTGTTCTTGGCGTCGTGGGTCAGCTCGGCCAGGCCCAGCGCCTCGAGCAGCGGCGGCATGTAGACCCCGAAGCGGCCGCGCAGGCCCTTCTTGAGGCCGTACCAGCCACCGAGCGGGTTGTCCTCGGAGCGGCCCCAGGCCTCGACCGAGCCATCGGGGGCAGGTTTCTGCTCGTCGGCGCCGCCGAGCGGCACCCAGTCGCCCTGGGCCTTGAGCCAGGCGTGCAGGTCGTCGATGGCGCGGGCGTCGTACTTGAGCTGGGTACCACCGACCTGGCAGACGATGACCGGCGGATCGCCCGCGTCGTCGCGCCACATCTGGTACGCCGAGGTCCCCGGTGGCGTCGTCAGCTGCCAGGGATCCTCGCGGGTGCCGCTACCGGTCGCCATGGGTCAACCTCCTTGTTCTGTCGCGGTCACGGCCGCGAGATAGTGCGGCAACAGGGTCTCCCAGCCGCCACGATTCCGGTCACGCCAGGTGGGTCCATCCGCACCCAGGCGCTCCCAACCACGATGCTCGATCTCCACGCGGGTCGCCTCGGTCGAGGTCGGGACGAACCGGATCTCGACCTCGGTCGCGTCCTCCGCCGCGCGACGGAGATGCCAGGAATAGACGAACCGCTGGGGCGGCTCCCAGACGAGGATGCGGCCCCAGTCGAATTCGCGGCCGTCGTGCGTCCGTTCGAAGATGCGGCCACCCACCCGGGGCTCGAGGGCGACGGTGAGATCCGCCTCGCCGGTCGTCGTATGGTCGACCGGCCACCAGCGACCGATATCGCCGGTCCAGATCGCGAAGGCGTGATCGGCCGGACGGGCGACCTCGAACGACAGGCGCAGGGGCTCGATCATCGAGAGCGTTCGTTCATGTTCTCGGCCAGCAGCCGAAATCGCGTGGCGGCGTCGCCCCACACCTGCTCCAGATACTCCCGGACGGCGTCGATGCCGGTCTCCTGCAGGGCGTAGATCCGCTGGGTCCCCCGCGGCGCTTCGCGGACCAGCCCGGCTTCGCGCAGGACCCGCAGGTGGCGCGATACGGCCGGGCGGCTGATGGGCATCGCCCCGGCGAGCTCGCCGACGCTTCGCTCGCGCTCCCCGAGCAGCCGGAGGATGGTCCGGCGCTGTGGGTCCCCGAGCGCATCGAACGGGTCCGCCGGCGTGGGGATGACCGGTCCCGGTGAGGACTTCGGTAACACATGCGTTACCGTAACACAACGGTTACCAAGGTCAGGCGGGCGGGGTCGGCTCACTCCGGAGGCTGGTCGGCCGGGTCGCGACGATCGGCTCCGCGCTCAACTCACCGCCGCGGACCGTGGCGCCCAGGACGATGGCTGCGGTCACCAGCACGACGTTCTTGATGATGTACTGCCCTTCGAGCGTCGGGACGAGCGGGAAACGGATCCACGTCTCGGCCGGGAAGAGGATGAGGGGCGTGATGGTCCCCAGCATCTGCACGAACAACAGGAGCAGGGTGAGCCGCATCCAGCGACCCAGCAGCAGACCCAGGCCGATGGCCACTTCCCAGAGCGCGAGGAACGGGACGGCCACGCTCGCCGGCACGATCCCGAAGGTCAGGGTCTCGATGGTCCGGCCCGCCAGGTCCTCGGCTGGACTCACGCCCGGGATCAGCTTCAGTGCCCCGAACCACAGGAACACGATCGCGAGCGCGATCCGCAGCGCCGTCAGGCCATGGGCCGCCATCGCATTCGTGATGCGCCGATCGATGGCGTCGAATCGAGACCAGAACTTCGTCATCGCGCGCGTGACCTCCTTGTCACGCGATGGTCTCACGCGGTCTCGATCTCCCGCTTCCGGCGGGCCACGAAGGCGTCGAGCGCCTCGGCCACGGCGGGCTCCATGGCCGGCGGCGACGCTTCCGCCAGGAGCTGTTTCCAGATCCCGTTGGCGCGTTCGGTCGCGGTCCGGGCGCCGTCCGCCTGCCAGGTCTCGAAGTTGCGCCAGTCCGACAGCATCGGCCGGTAGAACGCCGTCTCGTAGCGCTCCAGCGTGTGCGCCGTGCCGAAGAAGTGGCCACCGGGTCCCACATCGGCGATCGCGTCGAACCCGAGCGACGCTTCGTCGACGATCAAGGGCTGGAGCACCTCGGACATCATCTGGAGCAGTTCCGCGTCCAGGATCAGCTTCTCGTACGAGGCGGTGAGGCCGCCCTCCAGCCAACCGGCGCCCTGGTACAACAGGTTGACGCCACCCATCATGGCGCCCCAGATGGCCATCTCGGCCTCGTACGCGGCCTGGGCGTCCACCACCGACGACGCCGTCGCGTTCGAGGACCGCCAGGGCAGCCCATACCGTCGGGCCATCTGCCCGGACGCGAACTGCGACTTCACGGACTCAGGGGTTCCGAAGGCGGGCGACCCGGTCCGCATGTCCACGTTGGACGTGAAGGCGCCGTAGATCATCGGGGCGCCTGGACGGACGATCTGGGCCAGGGCCACGAGGAACAGCGCCTCGGCATTCTGCTGGGCGATCGCGCCGGCCAGCGATACCGGGCTCATCGCGCCGGCCAGGGTGAACGGGGTGGCCACCACCGGCTGGCCGTACTGGGCCATCTCCATGAGCCCGTCGCCCATCGGCCCGTCCAGGCGGAGCGGCGAGTTCGTGTTGATGACCGTCATCGCCGACGGCTCCCGGACGAGTGTGTCGCGGTCCACGCCGCGGATCAGGGCGAGGATCTCGAGCGCGTCGTCGACCGGCGTCGCCCCGAACCCCAGGCACTGCCAGGTCTTGTCGAGCTCCACGGCGAACGTTCGGTACATGTCGAGGTGACGCGTCGCGACGGGGAGATCGGTGGGCTCCAGCGGCCCGCCGCCCTCCTGGTGGATGACATCGAGCGCCCCGATGAGCCGGACGTAGTCGACGAAATCGACGGCGTTGCCCGGCCGCCGCCCGCGATCCAGGTCGCTCACGAACGCCGGCCCGCCGACCGCACAGAAGACGACGTGGTCGCCGCCGAACACGACGTCCCGTTCCGGGTTGCGCGCGTGGAGGGTGAACTCGCGTGGGGCCAGGGCGACCAGCTCCTCGACCTGGCCGGGATCCAGGCGCACGGAGCGGGTCAGCGGATCCACGCGCGCGCCCGCCCGCGCGAAGGCATCAAGGGCACGGTCACCCAGGACCTCCATGCCGATCTCGGCCAGGATCCGGAGCGACGCGCGATGGATCGCCTCGACGTGATCCGCCGAAAGGATCTCGACCGGACGGAACGGGTTCCGGAGCCGGCGCCAGGGCACCTGCGGGATGCCGCCGCCGACCCGTCGCGGGCGTCGGCGATGGGCTTCGGGGCCGGGCTCGGTGGTCATGGGCGGATGCTACGCGGCCCGGCGCGGGATTCTCATGCCGGTCTCAGATGCCGAGCGCTCACTGACGCCATGACATCGTCGGCCCACGGGGGCCGGCTGCCCGGGATCCGAATGAGGGGAGCACCCATGAAGTTGAAGCTGGCCGCGGTCGTCGTCCTTGGGGCGATCGGCGCTGGGGCGATCCTGTATACGACCGGCGTGATCGGGGTGAGCGCTGCCACGCCGACCGAGTACCTGACCTCGCCAGCGACCGTCGGCGACGTGACGGACGAGATCGCCGCGACCGGCACGATCCAGCCCGAAGAGCGGACGGGCATCACGTTCGGCACCGACCCCTGGACGGTGACCGACGACGCCACCCCGCCCACAGCGCCGGCGACCTACCCCGTGACCGAGGTCAAGGTAAAGGTCGGCGACACGGTCGCCAAGGACGACGTGCTCGCGACGGCCGACACCGCGGCCCTCAAGCGGGCCCTCACCACGGCGAAGAACGACCTCCTGTCCGCCGAGGTGAGCCTGCGCGCGGCAGAGGACGGCCTCGATGACGCCAGCGGTACGGCCGCCAAGCGTCAGGCCAAGATCACCCGCTACAACGCGCTCAACCAGGTCGCGACGGCCAAGCAGGCGGTCAAGGACGCCCAGGCCCAGGTCGATGCGGCGACGCTCACGGCCCCGGTCGCCGGTCTCGTCACCGAGGTCAACGTGGTCGCCGGATCCGACGCTCCGTCCGGCGCGGCAGTCGTCATCGATTCCGCCACGTACAAGGTCACGACGGATGTCGTCGAGAGCGACCTGAGCGACGTCAAGCTGGGTCAGGCGGCGGATGTGACCGTCTCCGCGGTCGACGCGGACGTGACGGGCACCGTGACCGAGATCTCCCCCACGGCCAGCGCCGACAGCGGCTCGGGCGTCGTGTCCTTCCCCGTCACGGTCACCATCACGAGCGCGCCGGCGACGGTCCGCTCCGGGATGAGCGCGGACGTGACGATCACCACGGCCAGCGCGACCGGCGTCCTGACCGTCCCGGCCGCGGCGCTCAACGGGCGTGACGGCAACTACAGCGTCATGACCCTTGGCGCGGACGGCACGCCCACCCCGACGCCCGTCGAGGTTGGCCTCGTGACCAACACGCTGGCCGAGATCACGTCCGGCCTCACCGAGGGCACGGCCGTGGTGACCGGCACGGCGAGCGACCTGCAGGGCGCCGGCACCACCGGCGGCGGCGCCTTCCCGGGCGGCGGCGGCGTCGTCGTCAACGGCGGGCCGATCCGCGAGGGTGGTCCCCGGTTCCAGACGAATGGCGACTGACCCGATGGCCACGCCGATCATCTCGCTCCAGCGGGTCAGCCGCGTCTACCAGATGGGTCACGTCCTCGTCCCTGCCCTCGATGACGTCAGCCTCGACGTCCACGAAGGCGAGTTCGTCGCCATCGTCGGGCCGTCCGGCTCGGGCAAGAGCACGATGATGCATATCCTCGGCTGTCTGGACCGCCCCACTGCGGGCGCCTATGTCCTGGCCGGGACCCCGGTCGCCGACCTCGACGACGACGGCCTCGCGCGTCTGCGCAGCCGGACCATCGGCTTCGTCTTCCAGTCGTACAACCTGCTGCCCCGCACGACCGCGCTCGACAACGTCGCGACGCCGCTGCTCTACCAGGGAATCGGCCGGGCGGAGCGGATCCGACGGGCCGGCGCCGCCCTGGAGCGGCTGGGCATGGGCGATCGCGTGACCCACGAGCCTACCGAGCTCAGCGGCGGTCAACAGCAGCGCGTGGCCGTGGCTCGAGCGCTCGTGACGGAGCCCGCGCTCATCCTCGCCGACGAGCCGACCGGCAACCTCGACAGCCGCTCCGGGGCCGACGTCATGAGCGTGTTCCGGGAGCTGCATGCCTCCGGTCGGACCATCGTGCTCATCACCCACGACGCCGATGTCGCCGCCGCAGCCGACCGCCAGGTCCACCTGCGCGACGGGAAGATCGCCGCCGACCAGCCGACGCGAGTCGCGGCATGAGCTTCCTCGAACTGCTCCGCCTCGCGCTGTCCCGGTTACGGACGAGCCGCCTCCGCGCGGTCCTGACGATGCTCGGCGTGATCATCGGTGTCGCGTCGGTCGTCGCCCTCGTGGGCGTCGGGCAGGGCACGACGACCAACATCACGAACCGACTCAACAGCCTCGGCACCAACCTGCTGACGATCAGCCCGACCACCCAGAACAGCGATGGCTCCACGAGCCTCACGTTGGAGGACGCGGAGGCGATCGCCGAGCTCGACACGATCGCTGGCGTCGCGCCTGAGGTCTCGACCAGCCTGACGGTCACCGCCGGTGACGAGACGACGACGACGACCATCGTCGGCACGACGGCGGCCTATCCGACCGTCCGGGCCTACGACGTCTGGCAGGGCTCCTTCCTGACTGACGTCGCCGTGGATCGTGGCCTCCGCGTGGCCGTCCTGGGGTCCAGCACCGCCGAAGACCTTGGACTCACCGCCGACGACCTGGGCACGGACATCTCCATCGATGGCATCCCGTTCACCGTCATCGGCATCCTCCAGCCCAAGGGCGGATCCGGCTTCCAGGATCCCGACGACCAGGTCATGGTGCCGGTCGGGACCGTGCAGAAGTACTTCGTCGGGGGCGACAGCGTGCGCACGATCGGCGTCAGCGTCGCCGACGGGGCCGACATGGAGGCCGCCAACGCCACCATCACGGCCCTCCTCCGCCAGCGCCACGACCTGGCGACGAGCGACGACGACGACTTCAGCATCTTCGACCAGACGCAGCTGCTGGAGGCGGCCTCGTCGATCAGCGGGACCCTCACCCTGCTGCTCGGCGGCATCGCCTCGATCTCGCTCATCGTCGGCGGCATCGGGATCATGAACATCATGCTCGTCTCGGTCCGCGAGCGGACGCGCGAGATCGGCATCCGCAAGGCCATCGGTGCCCGCGGCCGCGACATCCTCGCCCAGTTCCTGGTCGAGGCCCTGACCCTCTCGCTCCTGGGCGGCCTCATCGGCATCGTCGTCGGCCTCGCGGTCTCCGCGGGGATCGGCCAGCTCGCCGGCTGGGGCTTCGCCTTCGATCCCACGACGATCGTCGTGGCCGTCCTCTTCAGCCTCGCGGTCGGGGTGGTGTTCGGCGTGTGGCCGGCCCGCCAGGCCGCACGCCTCGATCCGATCAACGCCCTCCGCTACGAATGACCGAAAGGAACCGACCTGACATGAGCATCGACAACGATCCCCGGCCCACCTGGGGCGACCCCGCACCGACGACCCAGGGTCCCGCCGCGACGCCGGTCGCGACGCCGGTCGAGCCGGGCGCCCCCGGTGCCCCGGTCGCGCCGGCCACGCCGGTCGCCCCGTCCGGGGTCGTGAACCCGGTCGCGCCCGTCGTCATCACCCAGCCGAAGAAGAGCGGCGGTTGGGTCAACCTCCTGCTGGGAGTCGCTGCGGTCATCGCCATCGGTGGAGTGGCATTCGCCATCGGGCGCTCCACCGCTCCTGCCTCGGCCGCGACCGTCGGGACGTTCCCCGGCGGCGGCAACGGCCCGGTGTTCAACGTCGGCGGCAGCTTCGACCCCAACGGCGGCCCGGTCACAGGCAACGGCCGACCCGGTGGCCTCTTCGGGGCCGGCGGCCCCACCATCGACGGCAAGGTGGCCTCGATCAGTGGCGACACCATGACCATCACCCTCCCGTCCGGCGACACGATGACCGTCAAGCTCGACGGTGACACCACGTATCACCAGTCCACCGACGCCACGGCGTCCGATGTCGCCGTCGGCGACGACGTCGCGGTCCGCGTGGGCGGTGGCCGCATCCAGATCGGTGACGGGACAGCGAACGGCAACGCCAACGGGGGCGACACGCCGGACCTCACCGCGTCCGACGTCACGGTCTCGCGGTAGGCGAGGCCGGAAGGTAGGCTGAACGTCATGCACCTCCTCGTCATCGAGGACGATCCCCGTCTCTCGCGGCTGCTCAAGCGGCTGCTCGAGGACGACCGGCACGTCGTCGAACTGGCCACCGATGGCCAGACCGGGCTCGAGATCGCGGAGGACGCACCCGGCATCGAGTGCGTCATCCTCGACATCGGACTGCCCGACATCAGCGGGCTCGAGGTCGCACGCCGTCTGCGCAAGCAGGGCTCGGACGTGACGATCCTCATGCTCACCGCGCGCGACACCGTCGGGGACCGGGTGACCGGTCTCGACGCCGGCGCGGACGACTACCTCGTGAAGCCCTTCGCCTTCGAGGAGCTGTCCGCCCGCCTGCGGGCACTCGCACGGCGCAGCCCGGAAGCCAATGGCCACCGGCGCACGCAGCCCAAGCTCACGGCCGGGGCCATCACCCTGGACGAGACCGCCCGGCGCGTCACCGTCGACGACCAGACGGTGGACCTGAGCCCGCGGGAGTTCTCGCTCCTGGAATGTCTCCTGCGCCACCCCGGCCAGACGCTCTCGCGCGATCAGCTCCTCGACCAGGCATGGCCGTTCGGCGTCGCCGTGACGCCGAACGCCGTGGATGCCTACGTGCACTACCTGCGCGACAAGCTCGGGGCGGCGGGGCGCCAGATCGAGACCGTTCGCGGGGTCGGGTACCGGCTCGCCGATGCCTGACGGCGCCCAGGCCGAGGAGCGCGACGCACCGGCCCTGGAGGCCACCTCCGCCGAGCACCGGCTCCTTCGGGGCGTCCGTCTCAACCTCTCGATCTGGAGCGGCGGCATCACGCTGGCCGTCCTCGTCGTGCTTGGGATCGTCCTGTTCATCGCCGTCGAGCAATCGCTCGCAGCCTCGGGGACCGCGCAGCTCGTGGCCCGGGCGGACCAGGTCACCCGCCAGCGCCCCGATCCCGATGACGAGCTGCCCCAGACGGGGATCAACTTCGGTGGCGTCGGGTCGGGAACGCTGCTCGTCCTCGCCACGGAGGACGGGCAGCCCATCGTGCTGCCCGGGCGGAACGGCAACCTGCCGCCACCCGGCCTCCCATTGATCGCCGGGATCGATGCCGTCAAGGCGGGCGAGGAACGGGACATCCGGACCGCCAGCATCACCACGACCGACGGGGACGAGACCGTCGAAACCCCCATCCGGGTGCTCACGCAGGGTGCCTCGCTCCAGGGCCAGACCATCTACTTCCAGATCGTCGGGGACCGCACGACGGAGGTCCGGACGCTGTCGGTCCTCGTCATCGTGCTCATCGTCGGGGGGATCGTGGCACTCATCGTGGCCGTCGCGGCGGGTGCCGGCTTCGCGAGCCGGGCCCTCATCCCGATCCGGCATTCGCTCGTGGCCCAGCGCGAGGCCCTCCGCCGCCAGCGCGAGTTCGCCGCCGACGCGTCGCATGAGCTTCGGACGCCACTCACCGTGATCCGGGCCAGCGTCGACGACCTGGATCGACATCGAAGCGAACCGGTCGCGACCGTCGGCTCGGCGCTCGCCGACATCCATTACGAGGTGGACCACCTGACCGCGATGGTGGAGGATCTGCTGCTGCTGGCCCGCTCCGATTCGGGCGCGCTGGAGCTGGAGCACGTGCCGGTGGACCTGGGCGACGTCGCCTCGGATGGCGCCTCGTCGCTCGCGAAGGTCGCCACGGAACGAGGTGTGGCGGTGACCGTGGACCCCGAGCCCGCCGAGATCTCGGGCGACCCGGCGCGTCTCCGCCAGCTCGTGATGATCCTCGTGGACAACGCCATCCAGCACGCACCGGCCGGGACCAGGGTGGCCGTGCAGGTCCGCGCCGACGGCCCCGACGCCATGCTCACGGTCGACGACGAGGGACCAGGGATCCGGCCAGATGACCTGCCGCGCGTGTTCGATCGCTTCTATCGCGCGGCCGGGGCACCGGGCGGTGGGACGGGCCTCGGCCTGGCCATCGCCGCCTGGATCGTGGAACGCCACGACGGCCGCATCGAGGCCGCCAATCGGCCGACGGGTGGGGCTCGCTTCACCGCGAGGATCCCGCTGGCCCGGGCCGGGACCGCGACCTAGACTGGCGGCGTGACCCGCACCGCCCGCGATCGAGGACCCGACGCCGCTGCGCCTGCACGCCATGTCCCGCATCCCGGCGGCGACCCGCGGCCGGAGCGGCGGATCTCGCTGCCGTTCGACGTCTTCGCGGTGTCGTCTCGCCTCGGGGCGTACCTGGACGCCGCACTCGCGGAGACGGGCATCCGGCCGGCGGAGTACGCGGTCTACAGCCTGATGCTGGAAGCGGGTCCGCGGACACCGACCGAGCTCGCCGCCGCGCTCGGGGTCCCGCCAACGACGATCTCGACCTATGTCGCGGCGATGCTGGCCCGCGGTGACGCGCGGCGCATCCCCCACCCCACGGACGGGCGGTCGTCGCAGCTCGTGTTGACGGACCGGGGTCGTGGCGTGGTCCGTCGGGTCAACCCCGCCTTCACCCGCGCCGAACGGGCCATCGTGGCCCACCTGGGCCGACCCGAGGCGGAGATCCGGGCGGCGCTCGCCGACTTGGCCGACGCGCTGGAGGGCGCCGCTGCCGACCTGGATCTCGACTCGACAGATACTACGAGGTCGTAGTATCTTCGCTGGCATGCTCAGGCTATCCGGCCTCGACCGCGGGCGGGCGCGTGCGCTCGTCGTCGTCCTTGCGCTCGTGGTGGCCGCGTGCGCGACCCCGACCGGTACCGCGGAACCCGTGGCGTCGCCGGGATCCGTCGCGACCATGGGGACCGGGCCGTCGCCGATCCCGTCGCCGTCGCCGTTGCTGTCACCGACGACGGTACCCAGCGGCGCGGATGCCGTCGCCGCCGGCCGACGCGCCGACCTCGACCAGCTCGTGGAGCGCCTGATCGACCTCCATCCGAACCCGTTCCTCGACGAGGGCGAGGCGGCATTCCGCGCCCGGGTGGATGCGCTCGCCGCCCGTGCCGGCGAGCTGACGGATGCCGGATTCCTCGTCGGAGTGATGGAGCTCATGGGCCATCGCGACCGCGACGGTCACTCCGGAGCCTGGGCCATGGCCCAGACCGGCGAGCGCTTGCACGCCATGCCGATCTGGCTCTGGGAATTCCCCGACGGCCTGCGCATCATCGCGGCGCGCGCTCCGTACGAGGACCTCGTCGGCGCACGGGTGACGGCCGTCGGCGGGACGCCCCTGGCCGAGGCGCGCGCCGCGGTGGCACCCCTCGTGCCGCGCGACAACGACAGCACGCTCAAGGCGAATCTGCCGATCTACCTGACCCTGCCCGAGGTACTCGCGGAACGCGGTGTCCAGCAGCCGGGTGCGGCCGCGCTCACCCTCGAGATGCCCGACGGCTCGAGCCGGGATGTGGACCCCGAGCCGCTCCCCATCGAGGCGTTCCGGGACTGGATCTTCGGGGTCTATGGAGGCCGCTATCCTGCCGGCTTCCCACCGGATCCCGACGGACTGATGATCCAGCGCCACCGGTCGGCCGTGATCTGGTCCGAGGCGTTGCCGTCGGGCGGGACGTACGTCGGCTACAACGAGGTGCACGCGAACCAGGGGCCCGAGGGCACGACCATCTCGGCTGTCGCGAGCGACATCGGGGCGGGCACCACCGAGGGGCTTCCCGATCCCGTCATCGTGGACCTGCGCAACAACGGCGGTGGCGACAACCACACGTACGCGCCGCTGCGATCCGCCCTGGAGCGTCGGGCCATCGCACAACCGGGTACGGTCGCACTCATCACCGGACGCGACACGTTCTCGGCTGCTGGCAACTTCGTGACCGACCTCCTCGTCGGCCGGGCCAGGGACGCCATCACGCTCGTCGGCGAATCGCCCGGTGGCGGCCCCAACATCTACGGTGACGTGCGCGTCGTGACCCTCGACTCGAGCGGCATCGTGGTGCTGATCTCGGAGGACTACCACGAACGGGCGCCGGGTCTGGACGACCTGGCGTTGCCGCCCGATATCCCGGTCGAGCTCACCTGGGACGACCTGGTCGCGGGTCGCGATCCCGTGCTGCAGGCGGCCATCGACGCGACCGCCGGCGCCGCGCCCTGAGAGGACGCTATCGAGCGGGCGTCGACGGCGCCCCGAGGGTTCCCGGTGGATCCGTCGCGGGGGCGCCGAATGCGACCAGGGCCGCCGCCAGCGTCCCGCCGAGCAGGCCGAGCGCCATGTCGCCGAGGGTGTCGAGGTAGGCGGTGGCGAACTCGTCCGAGAAGCGGATGAACGTCACGTACTCGGCCATCTCCCAGGCGATGGCGGCCACGGCGGCGAACCCGACCGCCAGGCAGAAGCGATTCAGCCGACCAAATCCGGTCCAGCGCAGGGCCAGCGCGACGGCGCCCGTGACGAGCGCCCAGTTCACGAAGTGGTTGAGGTCGTCCCACCAGTCGACGGTGTCATAGAGGTCCAGCGCGTTTCCCGCGAGGTCGATGAGGAACGGCGCTGTGAAGAGCAGGTCGACGAGGTAGGGAACGGCGCGACCGCGCGGGCGGAGGACGGCCCACCAGAGGATCGGTACCGCCATCGCGGCGAGCGGATAGACCATCGCCCGACCGACCATGGCCTTGCCCTGGTACTGGGGTAGGTCCGGGTTCAAGATCGCGTGCGCCAGCAGACCGAGCAGGGCGACCTTGACCGCGAGGTCCAGGACGATCACGAGGCGATGCGCCATCGCGGCGACTGTACGCCTCGGGGTTCGCCGTAGCGTCTCGCGTACTGCCGTACCCTGTCGTCATGCCCGATGATCGACCGACCCATGTCGGCCCGCGCAGCCCGGAGCGGGCCTGCCCGTGAGCGACGCCGAGGCCGTCGGCACGTTGCTCCCGATCTTCGGGATCATCATCGTCGGCACGGTCGTGCTCGGGATCGCGGCCTGGTGGTCCAACCGCGGCCACCACGACTGACGGTGACGTCGCGCGCGGCCGTATCCTTGCGCCGATGACCGACGTCGCGGCTCCCGAGAAGGACATCGTCAGCTGGGACGAGCTCGACCAGCTCGTCATGATCCTCGCCGAACGGTTGGCCGGCCAGGACTTCGACGTGATGCTGGCCATCACCCGCGGCGGGATGGTCCCGGCCGGGATGCTGTCGTATCGATTGGGACTGCGCGACATCCTCGTAGCGGCGGTGGAGTACTACGACGACCACGGCCGGCCCGGCCCGCACCCGACGTTCTTCCAGTTCCCGGCCGACCCCCTCCTGCGCGGCAAGCGGGTCCTCATCGTCGACGAGGTCTGGGACAGCGGCACGACCATCCACGCCGTGACCGAGCGCGTCCGCCAGGCGGGCGGCGATCCCGTGACGGCGGTCCTGCACTACAAGCCGACCCACTCGGTGGTCGAGGGCCGGCCCGACGTGCATGCGGTCGAGACCGACGCCTGGGTCGTCTACCCGTTCAAGGCGGGCGGCTGACCGATCGCGCTCGCGCGCTTGGCGCCGGGTTGGCCGAGGGTCGTATGCTCTGACGATGACTCGAGTACTGCAGCTCATCGGCACCCCGAAGGGGGCGTTCATCCTCGAAAGCGATGCCGCCCGGCAGGATTGGACCGTGCGCGGACCGCTCTGCGAGGGCTGGCCCATCCACGACCTGATCGTGGAACCCAGGACCGGTGACATCCTCGCCGCCGGCGGCTCACCCTGGTACGGCGCGGCCGTCTGGCGCAGCGCGGACCTCGGTGAGACATGGACCCACTCCTCTGCAGGCCTCGCCTATCCGCGACGACGCCGAGGAGCCGCTCAAGACGGTGTGGAGCCTGGCCACGACGCCCGATGGTGCGATCCTCGCCGGTGTGGAACCGGCGGGCCTGTTCCGCAGCGACGACGGCGGCGCGACGTGGGCCCATGTCGAAGGCCTCACGAACCACCCCAGTCGCCCTACGTGGGGCCCCGGCGCTGGCGGCCTGATCCTGCACACGATCGTGCCGCACCCCACGGATCCCGCCCGGACCTGGGTCGGGATCTCGGCGGTCGGGGTCTTCGAGACCCGCGATGGCGGGGCCAGCTGGGAGCCGCGTAACCGTGGCGTCCGGGCCGACTTCAACCCCGATCCACACCCCATCACCGGTCAGTGCGTCCACAAGTTCGCGGCGGCCGCCGGGGAGCCCGAGACGCTCTATCAGCAGAACCACTGCGGCCAGTACCGATCCGACCGATGGTGGCCTCGAGTGGACCGACCTGTCCGCGAATGGCCTGCCCAGCCAGTTCGGGTTCGCGATGGTGACCCATCCGCGCGACCCCGCCACGTGGTGGACCATCCCGCTCACCCCGGCCGACGAGGGTCGCTTCGTCCCGGACGGCGCGGCAGCCGTTTGGCGCACCCATGATCGCGGCGACACGTGGGTCCGCGGGGACGCGGGTCTGCCCACATGAGCACGCGTGGCTGAGCGTGCTGCGCGAGGCCATGGCCCGCGACACGCTCGACCCGGTCGGCATCACCTTCGGGACCAAGACCGGTCAGCTCTGGCAGAGCACCGACGAAGGCGTGTCGTGGGGCCGCATCACGGCCGACTTGCCGGAGATCTGGTCGGTCGAGACGGCCGTCATCGACTGACGCGACCCAGACCTACCGCGAGCCACCGATGGCGATCGTCCTCCTGCCTCGCTCCCTGCTCGCCCTGTTCCCGACGGCCGAGCGACGACAGGTCCTCGACGGCGCCGACGTCGGCGCGGTGATCGAGGCGCTCGACGACCGGGTCCCGGGGATGCGCGACCGCTTGGTCGAGTCAGGTCCCCGGCTACGGCCGCACATCAACGTGTTCGTTGCCGGGCTGCCGGCAGACCTCACGACGCCGGTCGCGGCGGAGGACACAGTCCACGTCATCCCGGCGGTGTCCGGGGGCTGATCGCCGCGGGCTGATCGCCGCGGGCTGATGGCCGCGGGCTGATGGCCGGGCGGGCCCTCAGCGGTCGAACGCTGCCAGTGGGTCGAAACTCTCGGTGCGTTCGGCGACCGCGTCACCACCAAGTGCCCGGAGCCGCTGATGGCCGTGGTCGGCCGCTCCGGGCTTGTCGCCGACGACCGCGCGCCAACCGAGGTCGCCCAGTCGCTCCAGAGTCGCCAGAGCGGCGGCCACCATGGCCGTTGCGTGAGCCTGGGCCGCTCCCCCGAGCGCCCCGACCGGCGTCACCGCTGCCACGTCAGCCGCGATGCGCGAGGCTGCGCGACCCTCACCGGCGGCCCGCCGGCCGTCCGTGTGGATCCGGCGCATCACGACCGATCGCTCCCCGGTCCAGCCCAGGGCCGCTGCCGCGACGAACGGCCACGCGATGGCCGCCGCCGATTCCGCCCCGGGACCGCCGGGCTCGTCGAACTGGATGAGGTATTCCGGGAGGAGCGCCCGGCGGACCGCGACCTCGGCGAGGATCCGGGCGGTCGCCATCGACTCCTCGGCGAGCCAGGCCGGATACGCGCCGACGACGATCCGCTCCGGGGCGATCCGATCGGCGTGGGCGAGGGCGACGCCGACCAACTGCAGCGCGAGGGCCCGCCCGCTCCGGGTCGCCACATCCGCCGGCACGCCCGAGGCGAGATCCGGGGCGAAGACCAGCGGCCCCGGCCCGATCGACAGGAGCGTATCCGCTCGTCGATGCAGACGACGGGCGAAGGCGTGATCGGCCAGCGAGCGGTCCGGGTCGACGCCACCCGCGACGATCTCGGCCATCGGGTCCGCCTCCACGAGGTCCACCCGTTCGAACGCGGCCACGACCGCGCCCTCCGGGACGCCCAGCGGTGGGATCGCCGTCGCAAGGCGGACGTAGCCCCGTCGCTCGGCGGCGACCCCATCGGCGACGCGTCGCAGCCGGCTCAGCGCGCGCTGGCTGCCGGTGGGGGCGAGCTCGGTCCCATCCCCGTCGCTGCCAACGACGGCCGTCGGCCGCCCGGCCCGATCGCGGGGCTGCCACTCGGGCACGTCCACCCCGGCGTCATGGAGCCGATCGGCCAGCTCACGGCCCATCGGGACCTCCACCCGGAGGAGGTCGTACCCGGCCATCGCCAGGTCCTCGACCTCGTCGAGCGCACCATCGAGATCCGGTTCGGCCAGGGTCGTGCCGAGCCAGGGTCGGCGCGCCTCGCCGAGCAGGTCCTGAAGCTCGCGCCGGGCGATCCGGTCGGTATCGATCCGCTCCATCGCGACGCCGGCGAGCCGAGTCGCCTCGGCCTCCGCGACGGCACGCCGGTCCGGCTCGCGCAGGAGTTCGGCCTCCAGGGCGAGATCGACCGCACCCGAGGCGACATCGAGCGCGAGCTGCTGCGGCTCCAGGTCGTACTCGAGGAGGGCCATCGCGAACGGCAGGGCGATGCCGCCACCAAGACCCTCGCGCGTGCCGGTCAGCCAGCGGTCCACCGCGGCGCCGGCCAGCGGCCGTCCGGCCCGGTCCAGACCGGTCACGCCGAAGAGCCGGAGCATCGCGCGCTCCTGACCGGCGGTCGTCGACGAGCGCGCCCGTGCGCCCCAGCCCCCGCGAGCAACTCGGCGCGCTCCAGGAACCGGTCCAGCGGCCCGTACGGCGACATCTCGCCCGTCATCCGACGAGCCCTGCGAGCCGGACGGCGGTGAGGAAGCCGCGGAAAGCCTCGACCGGATCGTCCGGTGCTGATGCGCACGCCCCGATCGCCGACCGCTCGGCGCCGGGGGCGATCGCCGCATGATCGGCCACGGAACCGGTCGCGAACTCCAGCTCGATGACGACGGGGCGGCCGACGTCCAGGGTCTGGAACGGCGGTCCCTCGCCGCTCGCGACCCGCGATACCGCGCGCTGCGCGCCCGCCCTGACCCGGTCGCACGCGACGGACGGGTGGACCGAGGTCGCGCTCGTCGTCGTGTCGGTCGTCTTGACGATGACCCGCTCGGCCCACGGCAGCCAGACCTCCACCTCGGCCGCGAGGGCGTCGTCGCCGCTCACCAGCCCGACCGGGATGCCCCACGCGCCCGAGGACCAGGGCATTGAGCCCGTACTCGCCGGTCGGCCGGCCGGCCAGCCGGGTCTCGACCGGCGCGTCACTGTAGGTGTGCGCGATGGTCCCCGTCGGATGACCGGCCCGCGCGTGATAGCCGACGAACAGGGCGACATCGAAGCTGGAGCGGCCGTCCGCTCCCGGCTGGGCGCCCGCGACCATCGACCACGCCTTGCGGCCCTGGAGGAGCCGTGCCGCCGGATGCAGCTCGGCCGGCAGCAGGTTGGTCATGTTCCAGTGGCTGTCGTTGACGAGGATGTCCGTCGCGCCCCCGGCGAGCGCCCCTTCGATCGCGGCGTTCGTCTCGCCGATCATGAGTGCGACGGAGGTCGGATAGCGCACGTCCTTGGGGTCGGTCGGATCCGGGTGGCTGATGCCGCCGATGCCCTCCATGTCCACGCTGATGTAGACCCTCACGATGCTCCCTCCCCCGGGCCGGTCCGCGCTGGATGACCGATCCAGACATGGCCGTCCGCGAATCGCTCCGCCTTCCAGATGGGCGCACGCGCCTTCGTCTCATCGATCGCGTAGCGGGCGGCCTCGAAGGCCGCCGCCCGATGCGCTGCCACGGCCACGACGGCGATCGATGCCGCGCCCAGGGGCACGGTCCCGGATCGATGCACGATGGCCACGCGGTGGACGTCGAACCGGACGGCGATCTCGGCCGCGATGTCATCGAGGACGGCGAGCGCCATCGATTCGTGGGCTTCGTAGTCGAGCGCCTCGACGTCCCGCCCGGCGTGGCGTGCCGCTTCGGCCTCCTGGCCGGGCGCCGGGGTCCCAGGCGACACCCGGGTCATGCCGAGGAAGCCGACGGCGGCGCCGTCCTGGGGCGTCGCCAGGCGGTCGGTGAGCTCCGCGAGGACCTCGGCACCGAACGGATCGGGCCGGATCTCGAGGATACGAGAGGCCCTGGGCGGCTCCACCGCGTCGCCGACGTCAGCGCCGCCCGAGACCGGTGGGATCATCGCCACTTCGTCCCCCTCGGCCAGGAGTGTGTCGGCGTCCGCGTAGGCGCCGTTCCGAGCGAATCGGACCGAATCCCGGCCGGGTGCCAGGACCGGGTGTCGCTCCACGAGCGCCGCCCAGGCTGCGGCCACATCCGCGCCGACCGGGAGGTCCACCGCGACTTCGCGGGCACCCGCCAGCTCTCGCTGCATCGCGAAGAGGCGGATCCGGACCTGCACGCTCGTCAGACCCGGCCGTCCGAGCCGTGCCATCCCGCGACGAGCAGCCCGTCCCCGAGCGGGAGGATGGTCGCCTGGAACCGCGGGTCGCCGAGCACCCGCTCGCAGAACGCTCGCAGCGCGGCCGTGTTGCGGTCGTCATCCGCCGCCGACCGTGCGCCCGAGACCCGACCACTCCACAGCACGTTGTCGGCGACGACCAGGGCGCCGGGCGCCAATCGGTCGCCATCGATCAAGGCATCGAGGTAGCCCGCGTACTCGGGCTTGAGGGCGTCGATGAAGGCGAGGTCGAACGGGCCTGCCAGCGCGGGTTCGCCGGCCGCGAACGCGTCGAGTGCGGGGGCCGTGACCTGGACGATCCGCTCGTCCGCGATCCCGCCCTGGCGCCACCACTGGCGAGCCTGAGCGGTCCGGGTGGCATCGGGGTCGATCGTGACGATCGTGCCGTCCGGCGGCTGGCCGTTCGCCAGCCACAGCGTGGAATACCCGTAGGCCGTGCCGACCTCGACGATCCGGCGCCGGCCGGCCGCCAGGGCGCCCAGGACGCGCCCGGAATGGCGATCCACGATCGGGACGCCGAGCGGCTCGGCGGCCGCCTCGATCGCGGCCTCGGCCGGGCCGATCGGTCGCGACACCGACTCGATCCAGTCCAGGTCCGTCTCCTCCGGGATCCACGTGCGATCGTCCTTCATACCAGCAACCCCGCTCCGAAATACAGGCCGGCGGCCAGGATGGTGCCGGCCGCGATGGTGCCGACGTTGATGTACTGCAGCCCCGTGGCCGACTCCATCGATCGCGTCGCCGCCGTCTTGACCGCCGCGACCGAGACCACCAGCGGGAAGATCAACCCGACGATCAGGCGCAGCCACACGAAGAGTGCCCACTCCCCGGTGAGGGCGGAGAACGGACTGCCGCCAGCCGGCCCCGCCGCCGTCCCGACCCAGATCACGAAGAGCACGACCTGGGCGGCCACCACGGCGACCAGGATGCGGGACAGCAGGATCAGCGGCGCTTCGGGAAGCTTGGGCGTGACGAGATACCAGTGGCCCAGGATCATCGCGGCAAAGACGCCGCCGATGGCCGCGCCGAGCACGGCGCAGTTGGATGAGGAGCGCCGCCGACCCCAACGACCCGCCGCCCCAGGCCAGCGCCCCGAAGACCAGCGTGAGCCCGCCGGCGGCGACCGCCGCGAGCTCGATGTGGCGAGCCCAACCGGCGCGCACGCGCCCGATGAGCGCAGCCAGCAGCGCGAAGGCAACGAACGCGGCCAGTGCCGCATGACGCGGGGCATCCCAGGCCGGGTCGACAGTCACCGGCGAGGTGCCCAGGGTCGTCGGCAGGGCACCGTCACTCAACCAGGCCAGCACCCCGAACCCGATCGCGCACCAGGTCGTGAACCGGAGGAAGCCCGAGGTCGCCGCCGACCGACGGCGCAGGAGGATGACCGCCGCGTAGGACCCGAGCGCCAGTCCCGTGAGCACGGTCCAGTTGATGAAGGCGAGGTTCTGGGCGATCTGCGTAGCCGGCACGTCGCGAGTGTAGCCGCGCGGCTAGCATCGACGGGACAGGAGGTGCTTCATGGGACTCCCGACCGGGACGACGATCACCTGGTATGGACACAGCTGCTTCGAGATCGCGACCGTCGGCGGGCGCACCGTCATCATCGACCCGTGGTACGGCAATCCATCGAGCCCCAAGCCGGCGGCGGCCGTCGACCGGTGCGATGTCCTGTTGGTAACCCACGGCCATTTCGACCACCTCGGTGAGGGCGTGTCCATCGCGGCCCGGCTGCGACCGGCCTGGCCGTGCATCCACGAACTCAGCCTCTGGCTGGCCCGGATGCTCCCCGGCGGCGCCGACCAGGTCATCGGGATGAACAAGGGCGGCACCGTCGACGTGGCCGGCCTCCAGGTGACGATGACCACGGCCGACCACTCCGCCGGCGACTGGAACGCCGGTGGCGAGACGACCTTGTACCTCGGGGACCCGGTCGGGTTCGTGATCGAACTCGAGGACGGCTACCGGATCTATCACGCCGGTGACACGCGGGCCTTCTCCGACATGCGGCTGATCCAGGAGCTGTACCGCCCGGACCTCGCGATCGTGCCGATCGGCGGCCACTTCACGATGGGACCCGTGGAGGCCGCGCTCGCGATCGAGTTCCTGGGCGTCCGGGACGTGGTGCCGATGCACTACGGCACGTTCCCGGTCCTCGCGGGGACCCCGGATCAGCTCCGCGCGGCGCTCGTTGCCCGTGGGCTCGGGCGACGTCACGGTGCACGCACCCGCGCCGGGCGGGACGATCACCTAGGAAGGGGCCGGACCAGGCACCATCACCATCCCGGTCGCGCCCGCCCCCCGGCCGGCTGATCGGGTCACGGCGTCTGCGTGATCACCAGTTCCGGCACCGTCGTCGTCTCGCGACTGGCAAAGAACGCGCTGTTCGTATTGCCGTCGCTGATCAGCAGGTCCACCTGGCCGTCTGCCGTCACGATGCCGGTGAGGTCCACCTCGGCCCAGACGCCGACCAAGACCGCCCCCATCACGCGGACCGCCGGGCCATTGGCGCCGGGGGCGTTGTTCCAATTCAGGGTGGACTCGCTCCAGCCCGTGTTGGCTCGATAGACCGTGCCCCCGGTCGGGGCCGCGTCGGTGCAGAAGAGTCGCAGCTTGACCGGACGTGACCGTGCCCGTGACGCCCGTCACCTGGAACCGCAGGTACGCCCGATGCGCCGCCGCCGGGTCCAGGCGCACCCGAAGCGATGGATCCGTCCCGTAGTTCGAGGTCGGGAAGCCCTGGGAGATCCGGGCATCCGCCGAAGCCGGCACGACGATCGTCGGTGCCGGCGGCGGAGTCGGCGTGGGGGTCGGCGTCGCCGTGGGGGCCGGGGTCGGGGTAGGTGTCGGTGTCGGGGTCGGCGTGGGTTCGGGCGTCGGCGTGGGTTCCGGCGTCGGCGTGGGTTCGGGCGTCGGCGTCGGTTCCGGCGTCGGCGTCGGTTCCGGCGTCGGCGGTCGGTGTCGCGGTCGGTGTCGCGGTCGGTGTGGCAGTCGGTGTCGCGGTCGGACCGGCGGTCTCGTATCCGATGACGAGCTGGGGTGGGTTGGCGCCCTGGCGGCTGGAGTAGTACGCGCTGTTGCTGCTGGTCGACGTGAGCGCGAAGCTGTACGTGCCATCGCCCGTGACCGCGCTGGAGACGTCGACCTCGACCCAGCTGCCGACCGGCGTCGTCGGCCCGATCGTCGCGATCGTCGAACCGGGCGGCGGCGCGTTGTTCCAGGTGATGCCGGTCTCCGTCCAGCCATCAGTGACTCGGGAGACGTCACCACCGACCGGGCTGGCATCCGTGACGTACAGCCGGAGCTTCGCCTGCTTCACCGAACCGCTGATGCCGCTGGCGATGAACTTCACGTAGGAGTGGTAGCTCGCCGCCCGACTGTCGGACGCGCAGGCTCGCATCGTTTCCGTAGTTCTTGTTGACGCTCGAGGAGTTCACGTACGCGTCCGCGACCGAGGAGAACGTCGTAAACGTCAACCCCTGACCGACCGTGACGAGGCCCGTCTTGAGTTCGTCGTCCGACCCACCGGCTGTTCGTCGCCGTCAGGCGCACGCTGTACGTCCCGGGCGTCGGGTACGTGAACGACGGATTGCGGGCGGTCGAGTCGACGGTCCCGTTGGCATCGAAGTCCCATGCCCAGCTCGTCGGCAGGTTCGTCGACGTGTCCGTGAAAGACACCGTCAGCGGCGCCGGACCGCTCGTCGCTGACGTCGTGAACGAGGCGACCGGCGGATCCTGCGCGGGCGGACCGCCGCCGAGCGCGTCGTAGCTCCACCAGTACCGGTCGGTCGTGTCGTTGCCCGCCAGGATGACCATCCCGGTCGTGCTGTTGACGTTCTGCTTCGTCGATGAGGCGTCGTTCATGTCCGCGGAGTCGGCATCGCGGATGATCGGCGTGCCGAGCCCTGTCGCGAACGTGAGCGTCGACAGCGGCGCGGTCTTGATGTAGATGGACCCGCCGTTCTGCCCATTCGTCGACGGCGGCGTCGGGCCGGACATGACCACGTTGGCCGTATGGTGCTCGTCGTCGATGAGGATGATCGGGCGGGTGTGGCTGTCCGACACGCGGGCCACGGTCTTTCGGGTCCACGTCCCGAGCGCCGGGTCGAAGACGAGGGCCATGATCAGCGGCGTGGTACTCGAGGTGTGGCTCGTCTTGATCGCCGCATAGACCTTGCCGCCGTCGGCCTGGACCGACTTGAGGTTGATGTGATCGTCGGCTTCGCCGGCACCATCGAGCGCGGTCTTGCTGCTGTCCCAGGTCGTGTCCGGGTCGCCGTCCACGTGCATCGCGAAATAGACCTTGTCCTCGAGCTGGTTGCTCCACATCACGCCGATCCGGCCCGGGCCGGACGCAGGTCGGAACGCGATGACCGATGAGATGTCATCGGCGTCCACCGTGGTTCCGGGGCCGGGCATCACGTACGGCGTCACCCAGATGTTGTCCGCGCCGTTCGTGTGGCTGACGTACACCTGCCCGCCGCGCGTCCACGTCGCCCAGAGCCGGCCGGTGGAGTCCTTGTCGATGACGGTGGTCTCCACGCGCCAGTCGTGGATGGTCGCGGGGAAGCCGCTATCGAGCGAGTACGTCTTCGTCCCGGAGTTGTAGCTGTAGCGATACAGCCGCGCGGGATACCCAGCGGTGGAGGTCGACGAGTAGCGGTGTGAGGCCACGTAGAGCTTGGTGCCATCCCAGAGGACGTCGCCGCGCGTGGTCACCCGGTTGTCGATGGCGACCCCGGTGTCGATCCATTGCTGGCTCACGAGGTCCAGGCGGTGGATATGGAACGTGTTGGTGTCCGTGTCCCAGAGATCGCCCCACCAGATCCCGTCATTCCACCAGAGCTTGCTCTCCGGCTTGGAACCGCTGGCCGTCCCGCCCGATCCAAGGAACGAGGGCCCGACGACGCCGATGTCGCCCGGGTCGGCGGAGACGCTGGACGGGATCATCGCCGCGACCAGCGCGACGAGCACGATGGCGACGAGGGAGCGGTCGACTCGTCGCGGCCACCCGACGGTGACACGGCGATCGTCGCTGCCCTCCCCCATAACTCGCATCCGCTCAAGCGCCCGACCTTTTCAATACCGATCCGACCGTCCACAACATGATCTTGAGGTCCAGCAGCGGTGACATCCGCTGGATGTAGTCGACGTCCAGGCGAAGCCGTTCGTCGAACGTGCTCTCGTTGCGACCATACACCTGCCAGAGCCCGGTGATGCCCGGGGTCACTTCGAGGCGCTCAGCATGCCACAGGCGGTAGGTGCTCGGCGCGAACGACGTCGGGCGCGGCCCGACGAGCGACATCTCGCCGCGCAGGACATTGAGGACCTGCGGGAATTCGTCCAGGCTCGTCTTGCGCAGGAACTTCCCGACCCTCGTGATGCGCGGGTCATCGATGATCTTGAAGTCCGGCGGGGGCAGGATGTTGAGGTGGGCGAGCGACGCCTTGAGCTCCTCTGCATTGGCCACCATCGTCCGGAACTTGTACATGCCGAACCGGATGCCGTGCCGTCCGGTCCGCTGCTGGCGGAACAGGATGGGGCCGGGCGAGTCGAGCCGGACCGCGACCGCCACGGCGATCAGGATCGGCGCCAGCAGTGGCATGGCCACGAGGCAGATCCCGATGTCCATCAGGCGTTTCGTCCGGCTGAACCGCCGATAGGTCAGCCCGCGCGGATCAGCCACTCTGGGCCGCCAGCTCGTCCAGCGTGTCGACGACCTCGAGGGTCAGCTCCGGGCGGAGCGTGCCGATGGTCGTCGGGACCTCGGACCCCTGCTGGGCATAGATGGCGCCGATCAGAACGCCGCTGGTGATGCCCTGGTCGGGGAAGACGGCCAGGGTCGGCACTGTCGCCATCGAGGGCAGGAGCGCCGTGATCCGGTCCATGACCGCGATGGCCGCGTCGCGGGACGTCTCGGGCAATAGGACCAGCAAGTCGTTGTCGTCGATCCAGATCCGGTCGATCCGCCGGGCATTCGCGGCGAGCTCGTTCCGGATGGCGACGAGTCGCGCATCGTCGATCGGCTGATCGAGCGGGACGCGGATGGTTGCGAACGGCCGGTCGAACCGACGGGCGCGCGCGAGCTCCCGATGGAACTCGGCCCACCCCGACTCCGGGTCATCCGTGGCCGCGCCCCTGAGACCCGCGGGCGCGGCTCGGAGCGCCGGGATCACGAGGACGGAACCGGCGAAGCCGAGGAGCAGGCCGAGGCCGAAGGCGACGCCCGGCACCGAATCCGGGAAGGCCACGCCGACGGCCACGCCGAGGACGATGGCCAGGATCGCGAAGGCGGCGGCTCTCATGTCAGCACGCCATCGCCCAGGGCCATGATGCCGGCGTCGAACACACGCTCCTGGCGGGCGGGCATGACGACTGGCTCGAGCGTCTCGAGGGTCTCGATGGGGTCTCGACGGCCTCGCCCGAAGGACGAGTACACGAAACCGGCGTTGGTGAGCGCATCGGGATCGAGCGCGTTCCGGCCGTCGACGATGATCCGGCCACGGACGATGGTCGCGACATGCGACCACGACAGGGTCGTGAACTCGGGCCATTCGGTCACGAGACCGACCGCGTCGGCACCGACGAGCGCGTCATGGACGGTCTCGGTGACGTCGAGGCCCGGCACGAGGTCGCGAGCCGCCTTTCGGGCCGGCTCCATCGGGTCGAAGGCCACGACGGTCGCGCCGCGAGCGAGGAGCTCTCGCGCGATGTCGAGTGATGGCGCCGCGCGGAGGTCGTCCGTGTGCGGCTTGAACGTCAGCCCGAGCAGGGCGACGCGTCGCCCGGCGAGGCCGCCGGCGAGGTCGTCGATCCGATCGACGAAGCTGATGCGCTGGCGCCGGTTGATGTCCTCGACCGCGGCGAGGAGCGGGGTGTCGTGGCCGACCGAGCGGGCGTCCCGAACGGTCATGGTCACCTGGTGCGGCAGGCACGAGCCGCCGAACCCGACGCCGGCCCGAAGGAACGACCCTCCGATTCGGGCGTCATGGGCCATCCCTTCGACGACACGCTCGATCTGCGCGCCATAGAGATCGCAGATGGCGGCGATCTCGTTCGCGAACGAGATCTTCGTCGCGAGGAAGAGATTCGATCCCAGCTTGGCGAGGATCGCGTCGATCGCGGAGAGCACGAGGACCGGCGCCTCGACCTGGGCGTAGAACTCGCGCAGGCTCGCGACGCCGTATCCGTCGGGATCGGAAGCGACCCCGATGACGACCCGATCCGGCGTAAGGAAATCCTGGACGGCGGTCCCTTCCTTGGTGAACTCCGGGTTGAGCATCACCGCGATCGGGCCACGACCCGCGGCGACACGGAGCGCGTCGACCTGTGCGGCGACGGTGGTGACGAACGGCGGCGGGCAGGTGGAGCGGATGACGATCACCCCTCCATCGCGGATGTGCGGGACCACCTGCGCCAGGCACGCGGACATGGTCCGTGTCTCCCATTGGCCTTCGTGATCCACCGTGCCGACGGCGACGAACGCGATGTCCGACGACGCGACGGCATCGATGGCGCCGGCGGTGAACCTCAGGCGACCATCTGCCAGGTGCTCGGCGACCATCTCGCTGAGACCTGGCTCATGGAACGGCACTTTGCCGGCGAGCAGCATGTCGCGCCGCACGGGCGCCTGCTCGACTCCGATGACGTCGTGGCCCCACTCAGCAGCGCATGCTGCGGTGACCAGCCCGACGTAGCCCTGGCCTACGACGGTAACCTTCAATGCAAGCCTCCCCCAATCCCCTCGCTGGTGTCGGACCGATCGCTCGGACAGCGACTGGTCCGCCCCGGCGGTGTGCGAGCGCCCCTCTGATGGATGAAACGAAAGATCTTCCCGGGCCTGGACCGGATGACCCCCATCCAGTACCGGCTTCGGGTAGGTGATAAGTGCTAGGCGCTCGTAGGACCACTGTATTAGCCGCCAATGGGCAACTCAATAACGATTCGGCGCCAACCGACGAGCAACGTTGCCTCGGCGCACCGCTACGATGGCGATGACCGTCCGTACGGGTCCTGTCATCGCCGCCTACCATAGCCGCGCCGACGGGTGATGCCACGCCAGGAGACGGCCCGGTCTTGACAATCCCGACCCTCGCGATCGTGCTCTCGGCGATCGTCTTCGCGCCTCTTTCCAGCTGGGTGGCCAGCCGGCGTGGGCGGTCACGGGCCGCGTGGTTCGTCTTCGGGGCCGGGCTTGGGCCCGTGGCGATCCTGTTGCTCCTCGTCTCGCCACCTGGCCGATGCCCCGACTGCGGGGTCAAGACGCGGGGCTGGCCGCGAGCGTGTCCCGATTGCGGATACGCCTTCTCGGGCGGCGAGGCGCAGCCCCCCAAGCGCGCGACCACCCGGTCATCGACGGCAGGCCAGGCCCGTGGGGGAGCGACCCCCTCGACGGCTGGGGTCGTGACGACCTCGTACTTCACGGCGAGCCCCCTGGCGACGACGAGGCCGGCACGTGAGCTGGCCGATCGAACATCGGCTCGGCAGGCACGCCGTGCCGCAGCGGCGGCACAGGCGACAGCGGCCGCACAGGCGACGCAGGCGCCGCAGGTGCCGCAGGCGGCGCCGCAGGTGCCGCAGGCGTCACCGAGCGTCGTGTCATCGGCGTTCCCCGCGCCGACGACGCCGTCCGACCAACGACGCGAGGCGGAGCTCCCCGCCGCCACCACCACGCTCGGCACCGGTGTGTACATGGGCGGCCGGGGTCCGACGCGCACCGGCGCCGGGTCGCTTCAGGCGGGGAGTCGGTATGTGATCGCGCGGGAAGGTGACGAACTCCAGATCCTGGGGCCCGTGCACATCGACGCGGCGAAGGTCGTCGCGCGGATCCCGCTTGCCGAGTGCGATGTCTCCACCGAAGGCGGCCATCTGATGGTCCAGGGCCGACTCGCGAACGCCGGGCTGACGCTCGCGTTCAGCGCGACCGCGATGGCGCGGGATCTCGATCCGACCACGGCATTCTCGGTCGCCGACCCGGACGCCGAGGAGTCGCGCTGATGCCGACCGATCTTCGCAAGGTCGTGACGCCCGAGTGGGTCGCGGCCGGGCTGGTCGGCGTCCTCCTGATCGCCGTCCTCGCATCGGGGGCGGTGGCGAGTCCGGGGATCCCCGCCGCGTCCGCCTCGGCGACACCGACGGTCCGCCCGAGCGCGTCCTCGACGATGGATCCGGTGGTCCGCAATGCGCTCCTCACCGCGCTGGTCGTCAACCAGCGCCTGGCCGATCGGGGAGCGTCCCTCGAGGCCGTGCTCAAGGACGACCCGAGCGGGTCCGCCATCGCCGCCATCCTGCGGATCGTGAACACCGACGTGCTGACGGGCCAGACCGCGGCCGACCGGCTCATGGCGACGAGCGCGACCGCCAGGCTCGGCGAGGATCTCGCGACGCTCTACGAGGACATCCTCACCGGCAACGAGGCGACCCAGGGGGTGTCGCTCCAGGAGACGGCCACCTACGTGGACCGCGCCGAGGTCCTCGTCAAGCGATTCGCCGACCTGCCCGGCGCTCGACGACCGGATCGGCGACGCGCTGACCGGCCGTCCGTCCGGCCCGGGCGAGTCCGGCGCCCCATCGTCGGCCACCCCGAGCACCCCGGCGTCGGCGACGCCGGAGCCGACGGCGACCCCGAAGCCCACGAAGACGCCGAAGCCGACCAAGACGCCATCGCCGAGTCCGGAGCCATCCGGCTCGCCACCGGCGTCTTCCTTCGATACCGGCCTGGTGCCGAACGGCACGTTCGACTCGGGATTGGCCGACTGGCGGCTCGACCTGGCATCCGACGCCCAGGCGGTCGCCACGCATGATCCGACGGGTGGGCCGGATGGTTCGGGCGCGGCCCGCATCTCGATCGTCGATGGGACCGCGTCACGCGCCGGGATCTCGTGGATGACGCCGGGCCTTCGTCTCATCCCCGGCGTGACCTACCGCGTCACGGCGTCGATCCGGGCGTCCGCTCCTCGCGAGGTCCGGATCCGCCTGGGCGGTGCCGGCGGCCAGACGACGACCGCGCGGATCTTCCAGGTCGGCCCGGCGTGGAGCACCGTGAGTTTCGACATGACCCAGCTTGCCAGCGAGAACGCCGGCGTGCTCGCGTTCGACCTGGGTCGCGGCGATCCGTCGGTCTGGATCGATGACGTCTCGATGGTCGAGATCCCCGGCTGACGTCCCTCCGCGGTCGCGGGAGCCGGCCGAAGTCAGCCGGGGCGACCTGATCGGCGTGCGGCCTGCCAGGCGACCTGGGCCGCGAGGCCATCGACCGGTCCGATCACCGGGCTGAAGCCGAAGGCCGCGCGCGCCTTCGCCGTGTCGGCCGACGTCCGTCGCTGGTCCCCGGGTCGGCCGGGCGCATGCTCCGTGACCGGCCGGACCCCGAGGATGTCGCCGATGGCCGCGATCGCCGCGTTGACGGTGATCTCCTCGCCGCCCGCGACGTTGTAGACCTCGCCGACGACGCCGCCGTGGAGCGCCCCCACCGTCGCCTGCACGGCGTCCGAGATGAAGGTGTTCGACCGGGACTGCTCCCCATCGCCGAAGATCGTGATCGGCCGTCCGTCGAGCATCGCCTCGATGAAGATGTGGTAGCCCATGTCCGGACGCTGGCGCGGTCCGAACATCGAGAAGTAGCGCAGGATCACCGCCGGCAGTCGCCGCGTCTGGACGTATGCCTGCACGAGGTGCTCGGCCGCGAGCTTGGTCACGCCGTATGGCGAGATCGGTCGGGTCGGGCTCGTCTCGTCGCCGACTGCATCCGTCCCGTACACCGATGACGTGGATGCGTGGAGGAAACGCGGCACGCCCGTGTTGATCGCGGCCTCCGCGACGCGGTGTGTCGCGAGCAGGTTGCAGGTCGTGTAGAGCTCCACGTCCGTCCAGCTGCGAGCCAGTCCCGGCATCGCCGCGAGGTGGACCACGACCGTCGAGGGATCGAGGAGCGGCTCGAGCTCCGCGGTCCGCAGGTCCAGCTCATGGAAGGCGAATCCCGGGCGCCCGGCCAGGCCGGCGAGATTCGCCTCCTTCACCGCGCGCGGGTAGTAGTCGATGAAGGCGTCGACCCCGACGACCGTGTGCCCGTCGTCGAGCAGGCGCTCGGCGAGGTGCGATCCGACGAATCCAGCGACACCGGTGATGAAGACACGCATGGCGGGAAGGCTAGCGGCTCACCGACACATCGTCGAACCGGATGCCGTCCGCGGCGGTCGACGACGAGATGCACATCGACGAGACCTGCGTCGTCGACTTCTCACGGAACGGGACGTCCCGAACGCGAAGGACCTGTTTGCCCTTCGCATCGGTGAGTCGCCAGTCGTATGTCCCGTCGTCGAGGTCCACGGTGACGACCGAGCGGTACCAGCGGTCCAGGCGGATCGGCACGTTCGTGCGGACCTTGGTGCCACCGCGGTAGTAGGCGAAGGTGCCGGCCTGGCCGAACCGGACGGACGCAGCCTCGCCGGACCGGTCGCGCACACTCGTGATCACGGCGTCCGCCGGACCGATCGCGTCGAGGCGGATCGCCGTGTCGGCGATGACGCGACCCGACGCGGTCGCCGGGAACGACTTGCACGCCCGGACCGCGGCCTTGGCATCCGGCCTGAGCCGGGCGTGGCGACCATCGCCGGTCGCGTCCGCCGCCGCCTTCAGCGTCCCGGTGACGCCGGCCGGCCCCAGCTCCCAGCCGGCTTCGATCGTGGCACCGGGTTCCCAGGCATCGAACCCGTTGGTGAACAGGACGGTCCGCGGGGATGGGCCCGGTGACGCCGATGGACCCACATCAGGCGACCCGGAGACGCCCGGGGTCGGCGCGACGCCACCTGGCGGTCCGATGTGCGCGTCCCAATAGAAGCCCGTCTGATCATCGAACCCCTGGACGACGAACCCATCCGCAAGCACGACCGGCGACTTGGCCGAGGTGAGATAGGCGACCTTGGGATCACTCGGGTCGGAGATGACCGTGAGACCGCGACCGGACGGGAATTCCAGCCGGTCCAGGGACGAGCGCTTCAGGTGCACCGTCCCGCCGCGACGCGGCGACGTCGCGAAGACGTAGAGCTCGTCGGAGACGCGGTCGAGGAGGACGATCGGTTGGCCAAGGCGGTCTCCCACGCGGGCGAACAGGGTGGTCCGCCAGGCGCCCGTCGGGTCGCGCACGAGGATCACGCTGTCGGGGTCGCTGGCACCAGCGCCGGCGGTGTCGGATGCCGCGGTCTGTACGGCGACGACGACCGTGCCGTCGGCCGCCGTCACGCTGATCGGCTCGTCGGCGAGCGGCAGCCCGTCGAAGGCGACCTCGGATGCGCTCCAACTTTCGGGGGCATCGCCATCATCCCGATCAGCGAAACGGATCTCCTGCGCGAGCGCGTCACTCCAGACCACGGCCAGCCGTCCGGTGCCGTCGGCCACGACCGCGGCGACGTCGGCGTCGCCCACGGTCCCGCTGCCGGGCAGGACGGACGGCGCGGTCCAGATCGCGTCGTCCGTCGTCGAATGGGCGATCAGGACGACCCCTTCCTGGACGGTGGCGACCCACAGCCGGCCCGCCGTGTCGCGGGCGATCGATGCCGCGGTCACACCACGCTCGGTGAGGGCCACCGGAAACTCCGGGTCGAGCACGAACCGGCCATCGTCGTCGCGGTGGAACCGCGCCACGCGCACCCCATTCGCGGTGGACCTCCCCGGGACGGCGCTGACGGTGTACAGGCGGTCGTCCGCCCAGAGCACATCGACCATGGCCCCCGGGCGCTCGTCGACGAGTACGCCCGTGTCGGCCCAGGTGACGCCGTCCGCGTCGAGGATGTGGACCCTGGTCTCGCGCGTCCCGGGATCGACCATCGCCCCGAACCACTGGCCATCCACTACCCACAGACGGGACTGGAGCGTCCGACCCGCTGGCTCCGGTGGATCGCCCGGCAGCACGGTGTACCCGCGATGGGTCACCGCCGTGGCGTCGTCCGGCGCCGGCGTCAGTCCAGAGGGGCCGACTCCGCCACTGGGGTGCGGACTCGCGATGGGCGCCGGACCCTGCGACACCACGACGAACGTGACGGTCCCGAGCAGGACGGCGACGGCGGCGATCGCGATGGCGAACGGCAATCGGGATCGCCTCACGCCTTGCCCCTCCCCTCGTCCGCGACACCAGGCGCCCTTGGCCCCGGCTGACGGTCGGTCCCGGTGGCTCCTATCATCACCGACGTGCGCAACATCGAGATCGCGAGCCTCCTCGTTGGGTTGCTCATCGCCCTGACCGTGCTCCTTATCCGGGTCGTCCCCGGCCAGCCGCGACGTCGGACGCGCGCCGTCATCGGACTGGTCCCGGGCGTCGTGGGGGCGTTCCTCGTCGGCGCGCTCGTCACCGACTTCGTACCGGACACCTTCGAACGCCTTGCCGCCCCATGGGTGATCCTCGCCGTCACGGCCGGCGTCGTCGCCCTGGCGGTCACGAACCTGATCCGGCAGTGACCGCCGAGGTCAGGATCACCAGGTCGTCGATCGCGACGGTCTGACGGCCGTCCCGCGCTCGGCCCTCGATCCGCAGCTTGTGCACACCAGGCTTCGACCAGCGGTCCTCGAACAGGACGACCCGGGGTCGGTAGTGCGTCGAGTACAGCTCCACGACATCGGCCCGCTTGCCGTCCACGTCGATGATCATCCGGCCTCGAGTCGGTCCGGTCGGGCCCACCACCGCGAGCTCCCGAGTGGTGCCGTCCCAGCGGATCGTGGCGCCGCGCTCGTCGGTCGAGACGGCCGTCCCCGCTGAGTAGGCCGGGAGCCGGACGCGGGTCCATGCGCCACTCTCATCGGGTCCGCTGGGGGCCAGTTCCACACGCTCCACCGCAACGTCATCGAGCGGTGCCCACGCACCGGCCACCCCGTCGACGACCGCGCGGACCCGATAGTCAAAGGTGGCCCCTGGTCGGAGGTCGTCACGCGCCGAGCGACCGCTGGAGGCGACGGCAAGCGACGTCCAGCCGCCACCGTCGCGCGACCGCTGGACCTCGATGGCCGAGACCGTCGCCGACGGCGCATCCCAGCGGAGGGTGACCGGGATGCGATCACCGAGCGCAGACCGGAGGCGGACGGACAGACCGGTGACCGGAGGCACCGTGGCGGCGGTCACCGATGCGGACGCCGGCGGTGTTGTGGTCGCGGTCGAGGTCGGGGTCGGCGAGGGTGTGGGTGACGGGGTCGGGGTGGCCGTCGGTGCCGCGCTCGCTCTGTCCGACGCGGCGGCGCTCGGCCCGCTTGCGACCGTCGACGCGAACGGGATCCCGTTCGTCAGCGTGGTCCATCGAAGCGCCGAGTGGCCGCGGTCGCCGAACGGCCGGTCGTCAAGGATGATCGGCTCCCACCGGGCATCCTTCCAGTGCGCGTAGGCGATCTCCCACAGCGGTCCGGTGGACGGGACGACGGCAGCCGGGTCATCCGGCCAGACCTCCGGTCGGAACCAGTAGTAGGCGAGGCGGTCGACCGCCGCGCGCAGCGTCCCGCCCTTGGCCCCGACGTAGTCCCAGAGGTCGATCCCGCGTCGCTCCGCGATCCTCGCGACGGCGATCTTGTATTGGAGCGCCTCGTGCGTGTACGAGATCCCGGCCGTCCCACGGCGGGCCTCCTCCGGGATGCGGCCGTCAGGTTCGATGAGATCGACCAGGGAGCGCCAGTGGGCGATGGCGGCATCGAATTCGGTCTTGTCTCCGGCGTAGTCGGCGGCGACCACCCGCAGGAACGTGCCCGCGTCGCCCCAGTTGTTCGGCCGATGCGAGGCGGCCGGCAGGAGGACTGTGTGCATCCAATCCTGGAGGTCCGTCACGTCGTCCTCGGACCACGCCTTCGACCCGTCCAGGAGGTCGGCCCCGAGCGCGAAGCCCGCCCCAGCCCGGCCGAGGATCAGCGACGTGTGACACCCGCCGGAGTCCGGGCAGGTGTCGGCGGTGGTCTTCGCGGTATCGACCCAGGCGCGGATGGTGCGGCGAGCGGCGACGGCGAAGCGCTCGTCCCCGGTGAGGCCATACGCGAGCGCGAGCCCGTAGGCACGACGGGCATCCTCGACGAACGGGCCGTCAGTGCCCAGGATCAGCAGGGGCTCGACCGGTTGCGGGACGTCGTCGATGGCGACGTTCGCCCAGTCGAGGAGGTCGGTCACGGCCGAGGCATACGGTTCCGCTCCGGCCGCCGCGAGCCGCCCCCGCTCGCGCAGTTCGTCGATCGAGACCAGGTAGCCGTGGCCCCGGGGGACCATCACGACCTCGGGGGGAGTACTGCTCGCGAGTGGGACCGGTTCGGATCGCGGCAGGGTGGCCAGCACCACGACCAGCCCCACGACGATCGCCACGATCGGCGTCAGCAGGAGGGCGCGCCGCACCGGATCGGCCGGACGCCCGGCGTCGTTCGCCCGGTGGACCGATCCCTCGGGACCGGGATCGGGGGCGGGCGGGGGTGCGGCCGGCGAGGCGGCGGCCGACGAGGGGTCCTCGTCGTGCTCCGTGACCATGACACCTCGTGGACGGCGGGCGAAGTCCGGGTATTGTAGCCTCCGTTCCGCTTGCGGCCCCGCCACGCACTAGGAGCCCGTCCCATGGATCTGTCATCGCGACACGAGGTCGAGCGCCGGAAATGGGACGCCCACGCCCATCACACGCATGAAGTCCGCGACCTTGGGCCGGAGGACGTCGTCCCGCCCGACGTGACATTCGCGCGTCGTTCGGCTGAGTTCATCTCGATGTCGGGGATGGCGGACTTCCTGGGCGACCTGGAGGGTCGCCGCGTCCTCGAGTACGGATGCGGCCTCGGCAAGCTGACCGTGCTGCTTGCCCGGAGCGGGGCCAAGGTCACCTCGTTCGACCTGTCGGAGGCGAGCGTCGAGATGGCGCGGCGCCGCGCCGAACTCAATGGCGTCGCCGACCGGATCGAGTTCGTCGTCGCGTCGGGCGAGGACCTGCCCTTCGCCGACGACAGCTTCGATCGCGTCGTCGGGAAGGCCATCCTGCATCACCTGGACCCGGAGATCGGGGCGCGTGAGTTGGCGCGGGTCCTTGCACCGGATGGTCGCGCCACCTTCTCCGAGCCCCTTGGCACGAACCCGCTGCTGGTCCTTGCCCGCAAGTTCGCGCCCTATCCGGGCAAGCACGAACGGGGCGCCGACCGACCGCTGACGCGCGAGGACATCGCCATCTGGCGTGCCCCGTTCGCGGACGCGCGGCTGCGCCCGGTCCAGCTCTTGAGCATGGTCGAGCGCGCGTTCGGGTTCGATCGGACCTTCCCGGCGCTCCGGCGCGTCGACGAGCAGATCCTCCATCGGTTCCCGTCCACGTGGCGCCTCGCCTGGTACGGGATCCTGTATCTGACGGCCTCAGGTCCCTTGTCGCAGGCCCACGACGAGTCGGCGTGACCGAGCGGCGAAATGCGCGTCGATCGACCGTTCGCGAAGGCTCCTCGACCGTCGCATCCGCGCCTCACGGCTGCTGCGGGAGGCCCAGCGGTCCAGGACGAGGAGCAGTTCATAGACGCGGATCGCTGATCGCGGGACCGCCTCCGAGCCGTAGTACCCGGTCAGGAATGCCGGCTCGAGTCGATCGAGTGCCCGGCCGAACACCACGCCGCGCGTGACGGCGTTGGCGCGACTCGTGTGGAGCGCGACGAGGAACCCCGCGAGATCCTCGTATGGTGGCGCCTGCCACCGGGCGAGCAGGTCGATGACCGCGATGCGTCCGGACCGGTCGACCAGGATGTTGCGCGGCGCGAAGTCGCCGTGGCTCACGACCAACGGCAGCTGGTCGGGCAGGGTCGAAGCGGCCTCGATGCCCGCCTCCACGAATCCTTCGACGTCGTGTGACCGCATGCGTGGCGCGAGGTACGTGCCGAGCGCCGGAACAGATCGACGATCTCCTGCCGGGTCTGCTGGCGCGCCGGCCGGTCGTCGACCGCGCTCTCGTGGAGCACCCGGAGCCAGCGTCCGGCCGCCTCCACGAGGCGCGCGGAGCGCATCGCCGGATCGCGCGGCAAGCGTCCCCGGACGAGCACGCGATGGAGTGGCCGTCCACTCGAAGGTCTCCATCACCAGGGCGTCGGAACGAGGGAGGATGCCGATCGCGCGAACGGCCGTCAGGGTGGGATCGCCGATCGTCGCGAGGCGCGCCTCCACGAGCCGGAGCGCCTTGAATTCCAGCGGGAGCCGTTCAGCGGGGTCGACCCTCGAGACCAGCCGCGGCCGGTCCTCGGACGGACCGACCGGGCCATTGGACTTCACGATCAGCGACCGCGTCCCGCCGCCGGCGCTCGTGACCTTGACATGCAACAGGTGCACCAGGGCCCGCTGGTCATGCTCCACCACGTCGATGACCGCATCCGCCGAGAGGTCCGGATACGAGGCCATCAGCAACGGGCGCAACTCCTCGATCATCGTCGTGGGGCGGGGATCCATGCGGGCGAGCCTAGCATCCCGACCCGTCCCGCGATGACCCAGCCGCTGTCCGGCGACGAGACGCCGAAGGTACCCGTGGGCTCCACCGACGCCGCCGCCCAGACCGCCGACCCGGGCGTCGCTGGACACGAGGAGGTCGGACATTTCCGGGGGTCCACGGTCCTGGTCTTCGGCCGGTTCATCGGGCTCGGTCTGGACCTGGTGACCCAGGTCATCATCGTTCGTGCGCTGACGCGCACCGAGTTCGGCGCCTTCGCGTTCGGGCTGTCCGTGGCCTCGTTCGCCGCGACGATCGCCCTGCTCGGGCTGGACAAGACGATCTCGCGGTTCGTGCCGCTCTACGAGGAGCAACAGGACGAGCGACGGCTGGCCGGTTCGCTCGTGGTCGCGTTCGGGATCGTCGCCGCCGTGAGCGCGTTCATGGTCCTCGTGCTCATCGGCCTCGAGGCCACCCTCGGCGACAAGCTCGTGGAGAACCAGCTGGCCCGCGAGATGCTGCTCATCCTGTTCCTGATGGCGCCGATCCGGGCGTTCGACAGCCTGATGACGTCGACATTCGCGACCTTCGGCAGTACGCGGTCCATCGTGATCCGCCGCAACATCATCGCCCCAGGGCTGCAGCTCCTGGTCGTGCTCGTGGTGCTCGTCGCCGACCAGCCGCCACGGATCCTGGCGCTCGGCTACGTGGCGGCCGGGGCGCTGGGCATCGCGTTGTTCGCGTCCGTGCTCGCCCGTCAGCTGCGCATGCGGGGGATCGCCCGTCGGATCCGCCGGCGCGACGTCGCGCTGCCCGGGCGGGCGTTGCTCAGCTTCAGCCTGCCGCTGCTTTCCTCGGACGTCGTGATGCTGCTCCGCACGTCGGTGGTCGTGATCCTCCTGCAGTACCTGGGCACGTCGCGGGAGGTCGCAGCGTACGGCGCCGTCCTTCCGCTCGCCCGACAGAATCTGGTCATCTACCAGAGCTTTGCCTTCCTCTTCGTCCCCTTGGCGGCCCGCCTCTATGCGCGCCGAGAGGATCGGCGACTACGCGACATGTATTGGCGGACCGCGGCCTGGATCGCCGTGGCCACCTTCCCGGCGCTGGTCATGTCGGTCCCACTGGCCGGCGGCGTCACCGTCCTGCTGTTCGGACCGTCGTACGCCGACTCCGCGACGGTCCTCGCCGTCCTGGCGATCGGGCATTTCGTCAGCGCGGCGCTGGGGTTCAACTCTGTCACCTTGCGCGTCCAGGGCGCCGTGCGACTGATCGTGGTCGTGGACGTGTTCGCCGCGATCATCAGCGTCGGTGGCAGCATCCTGCTCATCCCGATCTATGGCGCCCTTGGCGCGGCCGTCGCCACGAGCGCCACGCTCATCGCCCAGAACCTGCTGTACCAACGGGCCTTGGCGCGATCGTCGGTCGGCGTGCCCGAACGACGCCACGTCATGACGTTCGTTGCGATCGCCGCGATGATCGCGCTCCTGTGCCTCCTCCAGTACGTCTTCCAGCCATGGCTGATCGTCGGCGTCGTGCTCGGCGGGATCGCCTGGCTCGTCTTGCTCCTGACCAGTCGTCGGTCGCTCGGGATCGCGACGTACTTCCCCGAGCTGCTTCGGATCCCCGGAGCGAAACGGCTCCTTGTGCCTGCAGAGACGGAGACCGATCCCCATGCCCCCTGACACCGGCAGCATCGTCCTCGACCTCCACGGGCTCCTCGCCATCGGGCTCGTCGGGGCCGGGAGCGGCGAGATCGCGGCCATCCGGCGGCAGGTCGGTCCCCTGCCGGCGGTGGAGGGCCGCGACCCGGATATCGTCATCCGCTTCGTGGACCGGCTGACGCCGCACGGGCCTCTCCGCCCGCTGGGACGAGAGGCGGCCCACGACGACGAGACGTTCCTCGTGTTGCGTGGCCGGCGCAAGGCGGGGGTCCGCGTCGCGGTGCCGGTGGACCGCCTCGGCTCCCGGCCCATCGAGCTCGTCGCCGAACGCGGCCTGCCGGCGGTCCCCTACCTGCTTCCGATCATGAACCTGACGATGCTCTCTGCCGGGATCATCCCCGTCCACGCGAGCGCCTTCATCGCCGATGGCCGAGGCACGCTCGTCACCGGATGGGCGAAGGGTGGCAAGTCGGAGGCGCTGCTCGCCTTCGCCGACCACGGGGCGACGTATGTCGGGGACGAATGGGTGTTCGTCACCGCGGATGGGTCGTCGATGGCCGGCCTCCCGGAGCCGATGCGCGTCTGGGACTGGCAGCTCGAACAGGTACCCCACCTGCGCGACCGGATCGGCCTGGGTCGTCGGCTCCGGCTCGGGGCGGCCGCCGGGACGTCGCGCGTGCTCCACGCGACGTCGCAGGCCCCGCTCCTGCGCTCGACCGCGCCCGGCGACACCGCGCGCCGCCTCGAGGCGATCGCCGAGCAGCAGCGCTCGCTCCAGATCCCGCCGGCACGGATCTTCGACGGCCGCGTCGCGCCGGGCCTGACGCCGCTCGACGTCGTCATCCTGATCGAGACCGTCATCGACGCCGGACCGACCGTGGAACGGATCGCGCCAGCCCAGGTCGCGCGTCGGGCGGCAGCGACCATCGCGTACGAGTCGCTCGACATCCAGGCACTCGCGCTCGCCTACCGGTACGCCTTCCCGGACCGCGAGATCCCGATCCTGGGGGCCCTCGCGGCCACGATCGAGGACCGCCTCGGCACCGCACTCACCGCGACGCCGTGCCTCCTCGTCCGACATCCATCGCCGGCGGACATCCCGGCGCTCCACGACGTCATCGCCCAGGCGATCTCGGGCCTCCCGCCTCCCACGCGTTGACGGTGCCCGGCAGCAACGAAGTCGGGCGCTGGGCACCGATTCACGGCCCCTTCAACCTCGCCGACCTGCGACATCTGCCCTACACTCCGCCTTCGGACCGGCCGCTGCCGGGTCCATCGCCGCGACCTGGGGGCTATCCACCGATGTCATCGTTCGAGCCATCCGCTTCGGAGGCGTCGGCGCGCGCGCCACGTTCCGGGCGTAGCGTGGCGCTGATCGGGATCGACGGGGCGGGCAAGTCGACGGTCGCCCGTGCCGTGGTCGAACGCCTGCCCTTCGCCGCCGCCTATCTCTACATGGGTGTGAACCTGGACGCGAGTCCCGTCATGCTGCCGACGACGCGGGCGGTCGTGACCCTCAAGCGCCGGCGCGGACACCACCCCGACATGACGGCCAACCGCTCGACGGATGCCCGGCCGGTCGGACCGGTGGCGATGCTCCGTCGACTGGTCCGGATGACGAACTGGCTCGCCGAGGAGGCCTATCGGGCCGTCCTCGCTCGGCGGCTCCAGCGCCGGGGGACGGTCGTCGTCTTCGACCGCCATTTCTTCTGTGACTACTACGCGGGAGCGATCGCGCCGACGGCGGAACCGCGCGCACTTGACGTGCGGATCCACGGCTATGTGCTCGAGCACTGGTATCCGCGACCCGACCTCGTCCTGATGCTCGATGCCCCGGCCGACACGCTGGTCGCCCGACGGCCGGAGGTCGTCGCCGAGAGCGTGGCGCGACGGCGCGAGGAGTACCTGAGCCTCGCCCACGTCCTGCCGGCCTTCGAGATCGTGACGGTCGACCGGCCACTCGATGTGGTCGTGGACGACGTCGCCGCCCGCATCGTGGCGTTCGTCGATGGCGACGCCTTGGTCGGCCAGCTGGAGACAGCACCGGCCGGGGGTTCGTGATGCGGATCCTCATCGCCAGCCCCATCTCACCGGCCGCCCTCGAGACCCTGCGCGCGGACCACGACGTGTGTGTCGCGATCGGGGCGTCCGAGGACGAACTGGCGATCGCGGCCGCCGACCGGGAGGCGATCGTCTTCCGAAGCGGCGTGACGATCGGCCCCGGCGTCCTGGCGGCACCGGACCTTCGGCTGCTCGTGCGCGCCGGTTCGGGACTCGACAACCTCGACCTGGGTGCCGTCCACGACCACGGGATCGAGCTCGTCCGGATCCCCGGGCCCGGCGCACAGGCCGTGGCCGAGCTCACGTTCGGCCTGATGATCGCGCTGGCCCGCAGCATCGTGCTGGCGGACGGCTACCTTCGCGACGCCCACTGGAAGAAGTCGGAACTGGTCGGCTACGGCCTCCGGGGCAAGCGCCTCGGGATCGTCGGCATGGGGTCGATCGGTTCACGGGTCGCAGCCCTCGGGTCCGCCTGGGGGATGCGACCGATCGGCGTCGTCGAGCATCCATCGGCGGAACGGGCCCGCACCTTCGCCGACGATGGGGTCGACCTGGCCTCGCTCGATCAGGTCCTCGAGGAGGGCGATTTCATCAGTGTCCACACGCCACTCACCGACGCGACACGGGGGCTCATCGGCGCCCGGGAACTGGCCATCGTGAAACCCGGGGCGTTCCTCGTGAACATCGCCCGCGGTGGGGTGGTCGACGAGACCGCGCTGCTGGGGGCGCTCCAGCCGGGCGGCCGCGTTCGGGGAGCCGCGCTGGACGTCCATGTGGCCGAGGGCGAGGGTCGACGGTCGCCCCTCGCCGATCTCCCGAACGTGGTCCTGACGCCACACATCGGCGCCCAGACCATCGATGCGCAAGAAGAGATCGGCCGCGAGGTCCTGGCCATCATCACGGCGCGCTCGGGCAGACTTGCCGGCGACGACGCGAACCGATACGACCTGAACGGGGGCGATCATGAATAGAGCAGACGCGAAGCGACGTCGACTGCGCGAAGGCCTGAGCGGCGACCGCGCGGTCGTCGCAGTGGGGGCGCACGACGCGCTCACCGCAAAGCTCATCGGGAAGCACGGCTTCGACGCCGTCTGGGTCAGCGGCCTCGGCGTGGCGACGATGGCGCACGCCATGCCGGACGTGAACCTGACGACGATGACGGAGGCGCTCGCGGCGGCGGTCCGCATCGACAACGCGACGGATGCGCCGGTCATCGCCGATTGCGACAATGGCTTCGGAGGCCTCGGGAACGTCGTCAGGACGCTCGTGGAATACGAGCGGGCGGGGATCGCCGCCATCAGCATCGAAGACAACCTCTTCCCGAAGCGCAACAGCCTGCTCGGCGCGGACACGAAGCGGGAACTGCTGCCGATGGCCGAGCAGGCGCGTCGCCTGCGCGCCGCCAAGCAGGCCCAGCAGACGGAAGACTTCGTCCTCATCGCCCGGGTCGAGAGCCTGATCGCCGGCCATGGGGTCGAGGACGCCTGTGCGCGTGCTGACGCCTACGCCGACGCGGGCGCGGACGCCATCCTCATCCACTCGCGCGACAAGACCCTGGGAGAGATCGAAGGCTTCCTGGCCTCCTGGTCGGGCTTCGGTACGATCCCGCTCGTGGCCGTGCCGACGCTGTTCCCGACGTTCTCGTCGGCCCAGCTGTACGAACGCGGCTTCAACCTGGTCATCCTTGCCAACCAGCCGATGCGCGCCGCGGTCGGCGCGATCGAGGCCACGCTCGCCAAGCTCGCCGTCAGTGGGCGCGCCGCCGATGTCGAAGCCGACATCGTCCCGGTCGACCACATCTTCGACCTGGTCGACACGAAGCAGGCCATCGCTCTCGAGGACGAGGGCGGCGTGGCTTGATCCGGTCGAGCGGACCGATCCCGACCGACCGCCCACCGGCGGTCGTGGTGGGGCTCGACTGCATCACGGGGCTCCAGACCACGCGCCTCTTCACGGAGCGCGACATCCCCGTGGTCGGGGTCGTCGCGGACAAGCGACACTTCTGCGCCCGGACCCGGCTCCCGGTCGCGATCGTCGAGGCGCCGCTGCGGGGCACCGAGCTCGTCGATGCCCTGGTCGTCCTCGGCCGACGGCTCCAGCATCCGGGGGTGCTGATCCCCTGCACGGATGCCGCGGTGCTGGCGATCTCCGAAGGGCGGGATCGCCTGACGGCGTTCCGGTTCGTGCTCCCGGACCACGAGGACGTCGAGCGCCTGATGGACAAGGTCAGCTTCGCGGAGCACGCGATCGCGTCCGGGCTCGCGATCCCACCGACGACCGTCCTGCGCACTCGGGCGGACGCCGAAGGGGCCGCCTCGAGCCTGGCGTTCCCGGCGGTCGTCAAGCCCGGCATGAAGAGTCCGGCGTGGCAGGCGGCCACTCGCGCGAAAGCGATCCAGGTCGCGACCCCGGATGAGCTGCTCGCCACCTACGACCAGGCCTGTGGGTGGTCGGACGTCCTGATCGCCCAATCATGGATCCCGGGTCCGGAAGACGGACTCATCTCGGTCAACGTCTACTACGACCGGTCAGCGACCTCGAGGGTCGCCTTCGTCGCCCGGAAGCTGCGCCAGTGGCCGCTGGACACGGGTACGAGCTCGCTCGGCGAGGAGATCCGCAGCCCCGAAGCAGAGGCCATCGCGACGGCGCTCTTCGGGAGCGTCCCCTACCGGGGCCTTGGCTACGTGGAGGCGAAGGTCGACGAGCGGACCGGCCGGCTCCTGATCATCGAGCCGAACATCGGTCGGCCGACGGGACGCTCCGCGATCGCGGAGAAGGGCGGGGTCGAACTGCTGCTCTCGGTCTACCGCGACGCCCTGGGCGAGCCCCTGCCCGAGGCCATCACCCAGCGCTACGGTGGCGTCAAGTGGATCTACTGGCGCCACGACCTCCAGGCAGCCCTCCTGCGGTTCATCCACGGGGAGCTCAGCCCGCTCGCGTGGTGGCGGTCCGTCCATGGCCGACGGATCGAGGCCGTGTTCGCCCGGCGCGATCCGGCGCCGTTCGTGGCCGACGTGCTCAACACGGTGGGTTTCGCGTTGTCGTCGGCACGCCGACGGCGGATCGGCGCGGTCCTGGAGGACTCGGACGGGACCGCCGGGATCGTCGGTCGCGACGCGTCGCCACCGACGGCCTGACGATGGCCGTCCCCGCTGTCGTGCGATGGGCGGCCGGCAGTCCCCCTGCCACCGTCGTGGTCGACATGCTCGAGCGACTCGTGCCGGCTGGGCGCGACACCCTGTCGGTCCTGACGTTCCACCGGATCGCCCCGCTCGACGCGGGCGTCCCGCCCGGGCTCCTCAGCGCCACGCCGGGCGGCTTCGCCGACCTCCTGGACGCGCTCACCAAGCGCCACACCGTCATCGGCATCGACGACGTCCTTCGACGCGCCGACGGCGGGCCCAGCCTGGCTCCTCGGTCCGTCCTGCTCACGGTCGACGATGCCTATGTCGACTTCGCCGACCACGCCTGGCCGCTGTTGCGCGAACGTGGCCTGCCGGTGGTGCTCTTCGTCCCGACCGCCTACCCCGATGTCCCCGAGCGTTCCTTCTGGTGGGACCGGCTGTACCGAGCCGTGATGGACACCACCCAGGCGACCGTCGAGGGACCGGCCGGCACGCTACCCCTTGACACGACCGCGGCGCGGACCCGCGCCTACCGAACCCTGCGCGACCAGCTGAAGCAGCTCCCCCACGCGGAGATGCTGGCGACGGTGGATCGGGTGGTGGCCGGCCTGGATGTCGATCCGCCACCGTCGCTCGTCCTGGGCTGGGAGGCGCTGCGCGGCCTCGCGGCCGACGGCGTCGCCCTGGCGCCACACTCGCGCACCCATCCGCTCCTGACACGCCTTGACGCGGGTGCGCTCGATGCCGAGATCGCCGGATCGCGCGACGACCTGGCGGCCGCGACTGGGTCCACCATCGCGGCGTTCGCGTATCCGTCGGGTGCGGTCTCGGGCCCCGTTGCCGAGGCGACGGCCCGGGCCGGCGCGCGGGTCGCCTTCGCGACGACGCGCGGCGTCAACGATCTGCGCACGGCCGACCTTTGGCGCCTCAGGCGCGTCAACGTCTCGGTCCGGACGCCCGGGACGGTCATCCGCGCCCAGGTGATCCGGTGACGGACCCTCGCCGATCGATGGGGGTGCGCGGGGGCAACGCCACAGACCCGCATCTCATGGCGTCAATGGTAGGCTGCGCCTTCCGAGCGTACCGACGGATCCCGATCCGCCCCGCTTCCCAACCATCCTGAGGATCACACGTGGACCTGTCCGGTTACCTCGCGGTCGCAAAGCGCTGGTGGTGGACCCTCATCGTCGCCGCATGGATCGCCGGCCTGACGGGCTATCTCGTCGCCACGACCATCCAGCCGACGTACGAAGCGCAGGTCAAGGTCCTGGTCGGTCCCCTCAACACCGACACCGACACCTTGCGCGCGAGTGGCCTGCTCGTGCAGACCTATGCCCAGTACGTGACGACGCGCGAGGTGCTTGCGTCGACGATCCAGGAGCTCGGCCTCGACCTGGAGCCGGATGACCTGGCCGCCGCGACCCGGGCGACCGCCAACGACGTCACCCGGATCCTGACGATCCAGGTCCAGGCCGACGATCCGCAGCAGGCGAGCGACCTGGCCAACACGGTCGCGACCGAGCTGGAACAGTTGACATCCCGCGGCCTGAGCCGGCCCGAAGGCCTGGTCCAGATCATCGAATTCGCGCAGCCGAGTCCCGAGCCCGTCGCACCACAGGTGTCGCTGATCGCGATCCTTGCCGCCCTCGCCGGCGTCATCGTCGCCATCGTCCTCGTCCTGCTCCTGGAGTACTTCGGCGACACGGTCCGAACCGGCAAGGAACTCGCCACCCTCGCACGAGCGCCGCTCCTTGGGGCGGTCGTCGCGCCAGCGGGCGATCCACCCAGCGCCTCCGACCTCGTCGCCCTGGTCGCCCCCGAATCCCGAGCCGCGGCACAGTACCGGCTGATCTCGACGAAGATCGCCCTCGATCCGGCGCGGACCGCGGTGCGCAGCATCCTCGTGACGGACGTCGATTGGGAAGGCCAGGCGGCGGTCGTCGGCGCGAATCTTGCATCGGCCCTCGGCCGTGGCGGCCGGTCGGTCGTCCTCGTCGACGGGGCCGGCATCGGCGGCACCGTCACCCAGCTCCAGGGCTGGGCGGACCGCCCGGGTCTGACCGATGTCGTCTCGAGCGACCTCGCCGTGGCCGCGCCGCCCGATGGGATCCGTGCCCTCCCGATCCTCCCGGCGGGCCGCGCGCCCATCGACACCATCGACCCGGAGCGCCTCCTGGACGTCATCGACGCGCTCGCCGGTGACGACGGACTCGTGGTGCTCGTCGGAGCGCCGATCCAGGCGGCGCCCGTGACGCTCGCCCTGGCCCGTGTCGCCGACTCGGTGATCCTCGTGGCTCGCCGCGACCGGGCGCGCCAGCAGGACGTGAATCTCGCGACCGAGTCCTTGCGGGCGGTCGGCGCCGAAGCGGCCGGCGTGATCCTGACCGAGCGAAGCTCCCTGCTGACCTTCCGGCGCGATCGGCGCACCGGCGAGGCCCGCTCCACCATCCCGGTCGAGGTCGTCCCGTCGGCGAGTCCGCGCGCGGCCGCAGCCCGGCCCCGGATGGATGGACCGACCCGTGCGCGTACCTCCGGGGCACGGTCAGCGCGACCGGTGACGCTGTCTGACGCCGGCACGGCCGACAACGTCGGCGCGACCTGATCGAAGCGTGCGCGTCCTCGTCACTGGAGGGGCGGGCTACATCGGGTCCCAGACCACCAGGCTCCTACGCTCGGCCGGCCACGAACCGGTGGTCCTCGACACGCTCGAGCATGGGCATGTCGGCGCGATCCCCGGCATCGAACTGATCGTCGGATCGGTCGCCGACGGCTCGCTCGTCCGCGAGGTCCTGGCCGATCGACGGATCGAGGCCGTCCTCCACTTCGCCGCGCTGAAATCGGTCGAGGAGTCGGTCGCCGAGCCGGGCCGCTACTTCGAGGCCAACGTCGGCGGGAGCGCCACCCTCCTCCGGGCCATGGCCGAGACGGGCGTCCAACGGTTCGTGTTCTCGTCGACCTGCGCCGTGTATGGCGAACCGGATCGTGTCCCCATCGACGAGGACGCCCCGACCCGCCCCGAGAACCCGTACGGCGAGAGCAAGCTGCTGGTCGAGCGCGCGCTGCCGTGGTTCGAACCCGCCGGGCTGACCTCGGTCACCTTGCGCTATTTCAACGCCGCCGGCGCCGAGTTCGATGGCGCCTTCGGTGAGGACTGGCACCAGGCGGCCAATCTCGTGCCGGTGGCCATCCGGTCCGCGCTGGGCTACGGACCGCCGCTCCGGGTGTTCGGGACGGACTACCCGACCCCGGACGGGACGGCCATCCGGGACTATATCCACGTCGTGGACCTTGCCGACGCCCATGTCCGGGCTCTGGAGTACCTCGCGGACGGCGGTCGATCGGTGACCCTCAACCTGGGCACAGGCCTGGGGTCGTCCGTTCGCACGGTCATCCGAGCGGTCGAAGCGGCGGCCGATCGCCGGATCGACGTCCTGGAGGCGCCGCGCCGTCCCGGCGACCCGGCGGCGGTGTGGGCCGACCCGTCACGCGCCGCCGCTGTCCTCGGCTGGCGCGCCCGGTTCGGCCTCGACGAGATCGTCGGGTCCGCGGTCCGCTGGCATCGGGCGCATCCGGCCGGTTACCCGGCCTCCCCCGATGCCTGAGACCGATCCGCATCCACCCGTGGCGTACATGATGTCGCGGTTCCCGAAGCTGACCGAGACCTTCATCCTCGACGAACTCGTCGCGGTCGACCGCCAGGGTCTCCGGGTGGAGCTGTTCCCGCTGCTGCGTGAGCGAGAGGACGTCGTGCATCCGGAGGCCGCGCCCTGGGTCGCCCGGGCGCACTACCTGCCGTTCCTCTCCCTGGCGATCCTGCGCTCCAACGTCGGGTTGCTCGTCCGTCACCCGCGGCGGTATCTGGGCACCTGGGCCGCCATGGTGCGCGGGACGGCGGGGAGCCTGAACTTCCTGCTCGGTGGGATCGGCATCTTCCCGAAGGTCGTCCACGCCAGCCGGCAGATGACCGACCTTGGCGTGGCGCACGTCCACTGCCACTTCGCCACCCACCCGGCACTCGCCGGGTTCCTCATCCATCGATTGGCGGGCATCCCGTACAGCTTCACGGCCCATGGCTCGGACCTGCACGTGGACAAGACGATGCTTCCCCGAAAGGTGGCGGAGGCGGCGTTCGTCGTGACGATCTCGCGCTCGAACGCCGCGGTGATCACGGAGGCGTGCGGGCACCCGGTCGACGACCTCGTGGTCATCCATTGCGGCATCGATGGCGGCGTGTTCCGGCCCACCGAGCGCCCGACGGGTCCCCCGCTGCGCATCACCTGCATCGGAACGCTGCATGAGGTGAAGGGGCAGCGCTACCTCATCGACGCGACCGCCGAGCTGGTTCGCCGCGGCGTGGACGTCCAGGTCGCGTTCGTCGGAGACGGCCCGGACCGAGGGCGCCTCGAACAGCAGGTCGCCGACCTCGGCCTCGGCGATCGCGTCGCCTTCCTTGGACAGCGGACCCGGGCGCAGGTGATCGAGCGCCTCGCCGTCTCGGATGTCCTGGTCGCCCCGAGCGTCCCGACCGCGGGCGGCAAGCGTGAGGGCCTGCCGGTGGTCCTCATCGAGGCCCTGGCCGCAGGTGTCCCGGTCGTGGCCAGCCACCTGTCCGGCATCCCCGAGCTGGTGGAGACCGACGTCACGGGCATCACCGTCCCGCCGGGCGACAGCGTCGCGATCGCCGACGCCCTGGAGCGTCTCGCGCACGATCCGGCCCTCCGTGCCCGTCTCGCCGAAGCGGGCCGGGCCCGCGTGGCCGCCGAGTTCGACCTCGATACCAACGCTCGACGGCTCATCGCGCTGTTCCGCGGCGCCGCTCCGAACGGACGTGCGGCATGATCCGCCGCCTCGCCTTCTGGTCGGCGACCGGGCTCGTGGCGTTCACCTACGTCGGGGCCCCGCTCCTCATCCTGTTGCGGGCAGCGCTTCGCCCCCGCCCCGTGACGACGGCGTCCATCGAACCGACGATCTCGGTCGTCCTGGCCGCCCACAATGAAGCGGCGAGCATCGGTGCCCGACTGGCCAATCTCGCGGCACTGGACTACCCGCCCGAGCGGGTGGACGTGGTCGTGGCGTCCGACGGCTCCGATGACGCGACCGTTGCCATCGCGTCGGCCGCGGCCGTGGCCGACGCGCGGGTCACCGTCCTCGACCTTGGCCGGGTCGGCAAGGCGGGGGCGCTGGATGCGGCCGTCGCCCGCACGACCGGGGAGATCGTCGTGTTCACGGACGCGAACACGGCCTTCGCGCGAGATGCCCTTCGGGCGATCGTGCGGCCGTTCGCGGATCCGACCGTGGGTGGGGTCGCCGGCAATCAGGTCTACCTCCGGGGCGGGGTCACGCCAGACGCCGTCGGTGAGCGGGGCTACTGGGACTTCGATCGGGTCATGAAGCGCGCCGAGAGCGTCGCCGGGAGCACCGTGTCGGCGACGGGCGCGATCTACGCCGTCCGCCGCGAGCTCGTCCCGCCCATCATCGCGGGCGTCACCGATGACTTCTATACCTCGACCGCCGTCATCGACCGGGGCCGACGCCTGGTGTTCGCGGAGGACGCCATCGCCTACGAGCCCCCCGCGGAGAGCACGGGTGATGAGTACGGCCGCAAGCGACGGATCATCGGCAGGGGGTTCCGCGGGGTGCTCGCCCGCCGGGCCCTGCTGGACCCGCGGCGGACCGGCTTCTACGCGGTCCAACTCGGGTGGCATAAGCTCCTCCGACGGCTGATGGCCGTCCCCATCCTCATCGTCGGCGTCAGCAGTCTCAGCCTCGCTCGCGATCACCGGTTCTTTCGGACACTGAGCGTGATGCAGCTCCTTGGATACGGCCTCGCTGCCGTCGGCATCCTGGCGCCCCGGTCGCGTATCGGGCGCTCGAAACCGGTCGCCCTGGGGAGCTTCGTCGTCCTGGTCAACATCGCGTCGCTGCACGCCGCGTTCGACGTGCTCCGTGGCCGTCGCATCGAGCGCTGGGTGCCGAACCGGGCGCCGTCGCCTCCCGAACAGGGCGACCGGCGATGAGCGCGGTGACGCCGGTCGGCGCCAGCCCCACGCGGGTGCACGGCCGCTCGATCGTGCCGATCGTCGCCATCGCCCTGACGATCGCGGCCAGCCTCGCGATCGGTGCCGCCGCTGGCGGATCGGCCATCCTCGCGATCGCGGGTGCGCTCGCCCTCCTCGCCGCCGTCACGGTCGCGATGCGTCCCGAGTTCGCGGTCCTGATCGTGGTCGGCCTCGTGTACAGCAACGCCCCGGTGGTGCTCACCGAGTTCCATGGGCTCCCGCTCGTTCTGGCCGCGGCGGTGCCGTTCGTCCTGGTGGCGGCACTCGCCTACGACCTGCTGGTCCGGCGCGAGGCGATCGTCGTGACGCCGGCATTCCCGTGGATCACGCTGTACCTCGTCGTCCTGATCCTGTCGACGACGGTGTCACGCGATGTCCTCGCGACGTCGGACGCGCTGTGGTCCTTCGTCATCGAGGGATACGCGCTGTACTTCCTGGTCACCAACACGGTCCGATCACCGGGCCTGATCCGCTCGATCATCTGGGTGCTGCTGATCACCGGGGCGCTCATCGGCGCCCTCTCGTTGTGGCAGGCCGTCACCGGGACGTACGGTTCCTCGTACTTCGGCTTCGCCCAGACCGAAGCGGCGACCACCGGAGTGACCGAGACGGGGGTATCGCGGCTTGCCGGCCCGATCGGCGAGAAGAACCGCTATGCCCAGATCATGCTGATGCTGGTGCCGCTGGGCATCCTCCAGTTCAGCGCGGAACGCCGGCAGATCCTGAGGCTGGGCGCCCTGGCGTGCGCGGCCCTGGCGGCGATCGCCGTCGCGCTGACCTTCTCGCGCGGTGCCGCACTCGCCGGCGGGCTGATCCTGGTGGCGATGGTGGCCCTGCGGTACATCCGGCTCAGCCATCTCCTGGCGACCGTCGCCGTGATCGCGGTGGTGGCCCTGGCGGTGCCGACATATGGCGAGCGCCTCACGAGCCTGGCCGACCTCGGATCGCTGTTCTCGGACGAACCGGCGTCATCCGCGACGGACAACTCACTCCTGAGTCGCGCCACGGAGAACCTGGCGGCCCTGCACGTCTTCGCCGATCATCCGGTCCTCGGCGTCGGACCCGACCAGTTCCCCAACTACTACCGCGCCTACGCGGACTCGATCGGGGTGAGCGTCCGCGCCGCGGACCGACAGGCGCACAACCTCTACCTCGAGACCCTCGCCGAGACGGGCATCCTCGGGTTCGTCACCTTCATGGGTGCCGTCATCGCCACGTTCATCCAGCTCGCCCGGGCCCGGGCTGCGGCACTCACGCGACGGCCCGATCTTGCCGCGATGGCCACCGGGTTCCTGCTCGCGCTATTCGCGTACATGGCGACCGGGATCTTCCTCCACCTGTCCTACGCGCGTTACTTCTGGCTGATCCTCGCGCTTGCCGGGGCGACCGCGAGCGTGGTCCTCCAGGCGATGGCCGAGCCGGACGACGCGATGGCGGCCGGGCCGGACGACGCGACGACCCCCGAGCCGGAGGCCGTCGCGCGCTGATCCGGGCTCTGGGTCCGGCGCCGAGCCAGGCTCGGCGCCGTCCCGACGTCACCGGCCGTAGAGCCAGTCCGTGTACCCGAAGCTCTTGCCGGGGGTCGTGCTCGAGACCGCGAAGTGGGTCCCGTAGCGCCGGTTGACCAGCCACGGCTGCCAGCGGTCATCCCCGGCGGCGGGGTACCCGAGGGCGTTGATCCGGTTGAAGGCCCGCAACACCGCCTTGTCGGAGTAGTCCCACGTCGGGTAGCCGGCGCGCGACAGCAACTCCGCCTGGAGGAGGATGCCCTGGAGCGCCTCCCAAGTGTAGCTGGCGCCGAGGTCGCCGACTGTCGGCATCGACCCGCCGCGGCGCATGTCGTCGGGCAGGACGCCGTCGACGCTCACACCGCTCTTGCTCGCCCCGACGGGGTTGATCCCGACAGGCGAGCTCTGGCTCGCCTGCCACGTCAGGTCGGAACCAAAGGTGAACGAGGCGTAGGCGGTCCGATCACCGAGGTAGCCGCGGAAGACCTTGGCCGCCTTGGCGAGGTCCGCGGTGTCGCCGAGATACAGGTCCGCCGCGATGCGGCCCGCCCCGGCGTGGGTCCCCCAGTTGTTCGGTCGCTTCTCCTGGATGCTGATGAGGCTGTAGTCGCGGTCCGGGTTGGCCCACGTGCGGAGCCGGGAGAGCCACGACATCCAGGCCGGGGTCGCGCCAGCCGACGAGGTCGGCGGCGAGCACGAGGGGGGCCACGCCACGGGCGATCCCGAGGGCGTCACCCGGGTACTCGGTCCCGACGGCCGACTTCAGCATCGAGATCGTCTCGTCGCGATAGCGCATGTTCCCGGTCCGCGCATACACGAGGGCCTTGGCGAGCGCGTTCACATCGTTGGGATCGTTCTGGTCGGACAGGTTCGGGCTCTTGACGGGCTGATCGGCGCGAGCCTTCAGGGCGTCCCACGCCGCTCCACTGGTCGGCAGCGTCACGAGCGTCGCTCGGTCGATGAGGATGGACCCGCTGTTCGGCACGGCGGGTTGGGGGTTCGGGGTCGCTGTGGGCGTGGGCGTAGGCGCGACGGTCGGAAGCGGCACGGCCGTCGGCGTCGGGGTCCCGGTCGGGCTGACCGTCGGGAGAGGCCTGGGAACGGCGGTCGGCGTCGGGGTCGGTGCCGGGGTCGACGTCGGTACCGGGGTCGGCGTCACGGTCGGGGCCGGCGTCGCCGTCGGGGCCACGGTCGGCGCGACGGTGGCCGTCGGTGCGGGTGTCGGCGCCACGGTCGGAGCCGGCGTCGCTGTCGGCGCCTGGGTCGGTGTCACGGTGGCGGTCGGTGCCGCGGTCGGCGTGGCGGTGGCCGTCGGCGCCGGGGTCGGCGCGACCGTCGGCTCGGGCGTCGGATCAGGGGTGGGCTGGGGCGTCGGATCAGGGGTGGGCTTCGGTGTCGGATCCGGGGTCGGTTCGGGCGTCGGATCCGGGGTGCGATCGGGCTTGGCGACCGCTACCGTGATCGTGGCTGCGGCGCGCCTGGAGCCATCCTTGCCGACGGCAAGCAGGACGTACTCCCCGGGCTTCAGGTCTCGCGGGACCCGGGTTCGCACGGCGAACCCGCCGCGAACGGACGCCTTGAAGGTGGTGAACGGCTCCTCGGTGTCCTCCCAGATCAGGTCCCCACGCTCGCCCCGCTCGAAACCGTGGCCCTTGATGACGATGCGCCTGCCGGCCGTCCATTCGGTCGGAGACGTCTCGAGGGTCGGCGTCGCGGCGAATACGCCAGCGAACGGCAGGACGAGGACCGGCAGCAGGAGGATGATCGGGAGGGTCGCGAGCCAGTCACGGAGCGGCGACCGGCGGACCGGTGGCTTTGGGGGCGGCGGGGCCTCGAAGATCCAATCCTTGCGGTCGGCGATCCGGATGTTTCTCATATGCGATCGTTCCCAGCCTTCCTCGGACGGGCGAGAGCCGGGATCGACGCGCAACGGAATCAGCCGCAGAGGCGGCGTCAGGAGCGATGCGACGACGGCAACCCGGCTACCTGGATCGGTGATCCAGGCCCGTGGCTTTGCGACCCCGCCTCACGACGGGTGTGCTATTTCGATTCGCAGCATTCGCCGGGTACGCGTCGGGTCTCCCTGACGCGCTCGATCGCGGCCCCACCTCCGCGATCGTCCGGGAACGTACGGTCGTCCACCATGGCCGAGGGCCTCGTGATGGACAATCCCCGATTGGTCCCGCGTCGGTGTCCCGGTGCACCGGACCACCGGGCTGGCCCGTTCCGAGCGATGGGAGTGGTCGGCGACCGCTCGGTGGCTCGGGTCAGGGGACGTAGGTGACGGTGACGCCGACGAAGTCCAGCTGGAATTGCTTGTTGGCCATGGTCGAGGCGTCGATGACGCGAACGCGGAAGTTGGTCGTGCTGAAGTTCCCGACCGCCCACGTCCGGCCCCAGGTGTCCGACGCCGAGCCGAACGTGTAGGAGGCCATGCCGCTCGCGGGGATGCCGACGCTCTTGATGGTCGTCCACGTCGTGCCGCCGTCCCACGACAGCTGCATGCACAGGTTGGTCGTACCGCCGTTGTTGTTGAGCGCGAGGTCGGCCCGGACGGTGATCCCGTCGATCGACGAGACCGTGCCCGGAAGGCCGAAGGCATACCCCCAGAACCGATGGCGGTCCTTGGTCGTGCTCGGCGTCGCGCCGGTCCCGCAGGAGGCGCTCGTGGAGGTGCCGCTGTTGGCGTCGCTCGCGACGGAGCCGTCGTCGGTGCAGACGCGCGTCGCGTTGGACTGGTAGCCGTTGTTGTCGCCCGCGTTCACGGTATCAGCGGCGTTCGAGGCGGCCACGCAGGCCTTCTCGCCGGTCGACGTGGGCACGCCCGGGACCGTCGCCGACGCCTGGTTGCTGTCGGCGCTGGTCCATGACTGATAGACCGAGCGCAGGACGTAGTACCACGTGCCCGCACCCGGACTGTCCGTCGTCGTGGCCGCGGTGCGCGGCGTGACCGATCCGACGGACGTGTACGGGCCACCGGAGGCGGATCCGCGCAGGACCGTGTAGCCGGTGGCGTACGTGTCGACCGTGGGCGTCCACGTCAGCGTGACCGAGGTGCCGCCGGTCGCAGCGAGACTCGTCGGGGCGGCGAGCGTGTCCGACGCCAGGGAACCGGTCGAGGTAGCGGTGTCGGTGAATCGAGCCAGGGAGAATCGCGGCGTGGCCGCGAGGAACGTGCTGGCCAGGAGGATGGCCGCGAGCATCACCACGCCGAGAGGCCGTCGGAGGCGATCGATGGCCGGCCCGCCCATCAAGTCCCGCGACCCACGGCCCGCGCCCGTGACAGGCGCTGCCGCTGCATCGTGACGGTGTCATCGCTCAGGCGGGCGGTGCGCCGCTCCGTACGACGCGTCTTTGGCTTCGTCGGCGGTGGCGGTGCGGCGACCGTGGCGGCCGCGACGGCGACCATCGCTGCGGAGGGTATGGCCGGGCTCGAAGACCCCAGAGGCGATCCAGCGGCCGGCACGGCGGCAGTGGCGGGCTCGGCGACCGTCGCCGGCTCCGCGGTCGTGGCCACTGGGTCGAACAACGATCGGCGGCGGCGGCGCTCGTACTCGAGCGACTCGAGGAACCAACTCAGGACCATCAGCGTGGCGCCCGTGGACAGGACGAGCAGGACGCCCACCGGCGCCGAGAGCAGCGTCAGGAGATAGCCGGCACCCGGCAACGCCATCGAGACACGGCCGACGACCGCCGTAGCCGGCGTGATGGACGGATCGGCGGTGGCGTTGGCATCACCCTTGGTCTCGATCCAGATCGTCCCGTCCCGCTCGGCGAGCCGGACGATGCGGTGGGTGAAGATGGCCTGGCCGGCGCCGCTGCGCAGGCTGACGACATCGCCGACCACAAGGTCGGCAGGCGTCACCGGGTCCAGGATGACGGCGGACCCGATGCCGATCGCCGGGGTCATGGACGGACCGGCGACCACGAAGACCGGGTGATCGAGCGCCGGCAGGACGCGACCCAGCACGATGCCGCCCAGACCGATGGCGACGACCCCGATGAGCGCGATCTCGACGAGGGCGCGCGCCCAGGTGTACGGCGATCGATGACGGCGGCGGGCGGCTCGTTCCATGGCTCTGCCGGCTCCCGGATGACTACCCGGACCGCGGCCCCGTGAGGGGTCGCGGTCCGGGGGGTGCAGCCGTTAAGCGAGGTTTCGGGTTACGGGTTGTTCGTGGTCTGCTCGGCGTCGAAGGTGAAGGTCGCAGCCGAGTTGGCACCCTGGAACGTGTTGTTGGAGGTCAGCGGCAGCGTCACCCGGAAGCACAGGACCTCGCTGGCCGCGGCGGCGAGCGTGCGGTCCCCGGCCTGCGGCGCCCTGGGTCGGGCTGCCGATCGCGGCGGCGTCGAGCGAGGTCGCGGCCAGGACGGACGTACCGTCGAAGGTCGGCGCAGCTGGTCCCGACCGTCTTGACGGTGAGGGTCAGCTCGGTGCCCAGGGCGTTGGTCGCGTCGGCGGTCATCGCATAGCGCAGGGACGCGGTCCCGGCGTTCGCGATCGTGAGGGCCTGGGTGTTCGTGTCGCCCGGAACCATGTTGCTGACGTTGAACGCCACCGTCGGCGACGAGGTGATGTCGATCGTCCCGGAGGCGAAGGTCCCGGTGGAGGCGGCGCTGTCGGTGAAGATCGCGAGCGAGAACATGCCCGCGCCGAGGCTGATCGTGGTCAGGCCAAGCAGGAGCGCCAGGATGCCGCGACGGCGACGACGACGAGGCTGGTCGTCCGGTGACGTGATGGCGCGCGGCGTGACCGCGGTCGGCGATTCGATCATGGTGGTGCAGGACCCTCGATGGAGCGGCGATCGCCGCGGTCTTCCCCGGTTCCTCCGTGATGAGGAGGTGTCGACGCCCGCTCCACGGCGAGTCGCGATGCGTCACGCGCGTCGTCGCCATGACACCAGACGGATGGCCTCGGCCGACACGGGACGGACGGCCGGGTCTGCCCCGTACCTTGGTCCGGTCCGGAACGCCAGCACGCCGGCGTGGTGACCCCACGCCCCGGCCAGGGGTCCCGCCCGGCGTAGGTCTGGGGTCCGGTGTCGCGACGCCCCGGCGCTGATCGACCGAGGGCCTCGCCTAGCCTCGGCCGCTCTCCGCGAGACGCTCGTCGTACCGGCGATCGCGCCACGCCAGCGCCGCCTTCAGGCCGTCACTTCGAACGATCGTGTCCCACTCGCGCTGCTCGGGTGTATCGGCGGCGTTGATGATCGCGCCGAGGTCAAGGCCGGCTTCGACCGCGAGCCGGAACCCGGCGGCGTCCATCGCCCGGTTGAGCATCCGCTTGGTCAGGGCCATGACCTCGGGCGGCGTCCGGGCCAGGCGGTCGGCCAGAGCGTCCACCTCCGCGGCCAGCGCGTCGGCCGCGACGACCCGGTTGACCAGCCCCATCCGCTCGGCGGCCTCGGCATCGATGAGGTCGCCGGTGAGCAGCAACTCCCGGGTCCGCTTCTGGCCGATGAGGTACGGCATCAGGAGGGTGACGGGCGCCGAGCCGTAGCGGATCTCCGGCTCGCCCAGCTTGGTCCCCTCGGCCGCGACCACGAGGTCGCAGGCCATCGCCAGCTCGAGGCCACCGGCCAGGGCGTAGCCGTGGATCTGGGCGATGACCGGTTTGGGCGAATCGAGAAAGCGCAGGGTCGCCGCGACGTCCGCGGCCAGCAGCTCGCGCCACTGGACCGGCCCGCCGACCCCACCCTCGGCTTCCTCGGTCAGGTCGTAGCCGGACGAGAAGGCCCGTCCGGCGCCCTCCAGCACGATGACCCGGACCGCATCGTCCGCCTCGGCGGCGTCCAGGGCCGCGACAAGGGCGTGGACGAGCGCGCCGTCGAGGGCGTTGAGTTTGGCCGGTCGATTGAGGGTCAAGCGCACGCCCCAGGGCGTGGGCGTCGTGAGCAGGACGGGTTCGTCAGGCATCGTTCCGCTCCGGCGTGCCGGCGGTCTCGATGGCGAGCACGACCAATGCGTCGACCGCCACCGCGCCGTCGGGCGTCGCGATGACGGGATTGAGATCGACCTCGACGATGTCCGGCCGTTCCATCGCGAGATCCGACAGGGCGACGACCAGAGCCGCGACCGCTGCCTGGTCCACGGCGGGACGACCGCGGACGCCCTCGAGCAGCCGCTTGCCCCGAAGCCCATCGAGCATGGCCAGCGCCTGCGTCGGGTCGACCGGCGCGAGCCGGATCGCGACGTCGTCGAGGATCTCGGCCAGGATCCCGCCCAGGCCGACCATCACGGCCGGGCCGAACAGGGCGTCCCGACGCAACCCGACGATCATCTCCACGCCCGGATCGGCCATCGGTTCCACGAGCAGTCCGCGCGTCGCGAGACCGTGCCGCCGCCCGATCGCCAGGAGATCGTGGGCGGCCTCCCGGATGGCCTCGTCACCGCTCAGGCCCAGTCGCACCAGCCCGAGGTCGCTCTTGTGGGACAGCTCGTAGGCGTCCAGCTTGAGCGCGATGGCGTGGCCCGCCAGTGGCCGCGCCGCTTCGACGGCCGCGTCGGCATCCGGCACGGCCACCGCGGCGGTCACGGACAGGCCGGCGGCGCGCAGGAGCTCCAGGCTCTCGCGCTCGGGCAGCGCGTGGCGGTCGGGCGTCGCCGTGCTCGCTCCATGCCCGGTCGAGGCGGCGTCCGCGAGCGGCCGAGCTGCCGGATCCGCGCCATACGACGTCCGGTCGCGCGCGATGTCGGGCCATCCCGCACGCCACGGACGACCGGCCGGCCCGGTGCGGTCCAGGTGGCGGCCCTGCCAGCGCGCCACCGAGGCGATCGCGGTGAAGGCCTCCACGGCACCACGCAACATCGGCGCGCCCGCCCCGTGGGCGTCGAGGATCGCCTTTGTTTCGGGCGGATGGTCGCCCGATGTCAGCGACACGTAGATCGGGAGGATCTCCGGACGGTGACGCGTGGCGTCGAGCAGCGGCCGGGTCACGTCGTTGGCCGTCGCGACCTCCGCGGCCATCGACTGGTACGGGAAGTCGTGCACGAGGACGAGCACGTCGTACGCCCCGGAGTCGGCCAGCGCCTCGAAGCAGGCGCCGTAGGCGAACCCGGGGTCGGCCGCACCCCACGGATCGAGCGGATTGCCGATGTAGCCCATCGTGGGCAGCCGTTCCAGGATCGCCGCCCGCGCCGACGGCGGGATCGGTGGCAGGTCCAGACCGGTCCGCGGGGCAAGGTCGGCGATGAGCGACGCCTCGCCGGTCGAGACCGTCACGACGCCCGTTCGGCCCCGTCCCACACCGCGTCCGGTGCGACGGATGCCCTCCACGAGCTCCGCCGTCTCGAGGAGCTCATCGAGGTCGTTGCAGCGGATCACGCCGGCCGCGTCGAGGGCCGCATCGGTGACCCGGGCCTCGCCCGCGAGCGAGCCCGAGTGAGCGATGGCGGCCGCCTGTGCCTGATCGCTGCGCCCGACCTTGACGGCCATGATGGGCTTGCCGAGCTCCAGCGCCCGATCGGCCAGGGCCAGGAACCGTTCCGGTCGCTTGAACCCTTCCACGAACAGGATGACCGAGGTGGTCAGCGGATCGTCGAGGCAGTAGGCCAGGTAGTCGCAGACGTCGAGGACCACCTCGGATCCGCAGCTGATGATCCGGCTGAAACCGACGCGGGCCCCCGAGTGGATAAAGGCGTCGGTCACCGATCCCGACTGGGCGATTCCGGCGACACCGCCACGGGGCAGGTACGGCGAGACGTCGCCGATGTAGGTCGCGCTGTTGGCCGTGAAGTCCACGACGCCCATGCAGTTGGGGCCGACGAGCGCGAGCCCGTGCTGGCGGGCGATCGCCGCAACCTCGTCCTGCATCGCGGCCGCCGCCGCGCCGCCTTCCACGACACCCCCGCCGGGGATGATCACGGCGGGCACCCCGGCCGCGGCCGCGTCGCGGGTGACCATCCCGGCACGCAACGGGTTGAGCGCGACGACCGCGATGTCGGGGCGTTCCGGCAGAGCCTCCAGGCTCGGGTAGCACGGCTGGCCGTGGAGCTGGTCGTACTTGGGATTCACGAAGTGGCAACGCGTGTCGCTGCCCATCATGCGCAGGTTGTCGCGGACGGTCTCGGCGATCCAACTCCGTGGCGAGGCGCCGACGACCGCCACGGAGCGGGGCGCGAACAACGGCCGCAGGTCGATGATGCCGGGCGCCAGCGGCGAGGCCGACTTGGCGGCGGCCGGGACGGCGGCGGCGGCCGTCGCGGCGACGTCGGTCATCCCACCACGCGGTCCACGCCGCGCTTCTCGAGGGCTCGGGCGATGATCACCCGCTGGATCTCCGAGGTCCCCTCCCAGATCCGGTCGACGCGGAGCTCGCGGAGGAACCGCTCGGGCGCGAATTCGCGCATGTACCCGCGACCACCGAAGACCTGGACCACCCGGTCGGCGCATCGCCAGGCCGCCTCGGACGCGAACAGCTTGGCGAGCGACGCCTTGGCGTGGAGCACCTTGGGGTCCGCGCCCGTATCGGCGAGCCAGGCCGCCTCCCTCGTGAGCAGGCGAGCCGCCGAGGCATCCGCGGCGGAATCGGCAAGCGGGAAGGACACACCCTGGAAGTCGTAGATCCGCTCGCCGAACTGGACGCGCTCGGTGGCCCACGCCACGGCCAGCTCGAGCAATCGCTCCATGGCCCCCGAACACCGGGCGCCGATGTGGATGCGCTCCTCGACGAACCACTCGTTCGTCAGCTCGTCCGCCGCTCCGATCGCACCCAGGATGGCCGTGGCCGGGACCCGGACATCGGTCAGGACGAACTGCGGGTGCCGGTCGGCGAAGGTGTGGGTGTAGTCGGGGTCGTGCTTCATGACGACGCCAGGCGTGTCGTAGTCCACCAGGAACAGCGTCGGCCGGCGCTGGTCGCCATCGATGACGATCGTGTGGAAGATCATGAAGTCGGTGTCGTCGGGGCCGGTGACGAACCACTTCTCCCCGTTGAGCACGTACTCGCCGGTCGCGGTGTCGCGGACCGCCGTCGCTGCGAGGGTCCGGGCATCGGATCCGGCACCGTCTTCCGTGATCGCATACGAGCCCGACCGTTCGCCGCGCAGACTCGGGTCGAGATACCGGGCGCGCTGCTCGGGCGTGCAGTGGATCAGCGCGTTGTAGGCGCCCGGGATGAACGACCACAGCCCGCCGGTGGACTGCCCGAGTTGCTCATGGACCAGCACCTGCTCGAGGACCGTCCAGCCCTGGCCACCAAGCTCGTGTGGGAACGAGCCACCCTGAAGGCGCGCGTCGAGCGCCGCACGCCGGATCTCCATGCCCCACGCCCGGGAGACGCGACCACCGAGACGCTCGAACTCCGCCTCGCGGGGTCGGAGGACGTCTTCGACGAATCGGCGGGCTCGCGCCTGGAGCGCAAGCTGGTCGGGTGTAAGGGTCAGATCCATTGCGCGCGAAGGATGCGTCACGCGGCGACCCGCCCACGCCCACCGTCGCGGGCCGCGAGACATCAGCCGCGGGTCGGGGCCTATGGGACTTGGCCGAAACGCCGCACCGGCACCGGGACCAACGTCGGAAAGCACATCCCGGCGATCTGAGGCAAACTCCCCGTTAACAAGGGGGGAAAACGCCCGGGGAAGGTCCCCACCGCGGCTCACCCGCGGGATCCAGCTCCGCCGGACGGCCCAACGCGTCCGATCGCGAGCCCACCAAGATCGTTCGCCGCCCCCCACCGGACGCGGCGTCCAGGTAGGAAGGAGACCCATGTCGTCGGTCGACAACGGCGCCCAGAGGGCGTCCGGCTCGCAGGAGCCGACCACCGGAGTCACGTTCGCTCCACGTCTGCGTGCGCCGCGCCGCCGCCTCCCCGGTATCCGACCCGGGACCACATCCATCACCGTCGCCCTGGCCCTGCTGCTGGTCGCTTCGTTAGGCCCCACGACGCCGACGGTCGCCGCCGCCGATGACTACCTGCTGATGCCGCGATCCGAGCTGTTGGCCCTGCCGATGAGCGGGACCGCCTGGTCGGCCCTCAAGCAGGTCGCCGACGGGTCGCTGGGAACCCCGGACCTGTGCGACCAGGATCGCCAGCATCACCTCAAGACGCTCGCGGCCGCCCTCGTGTACGCCCGGACCGGCACCGCGTCGTACGCCACGAAGGCACGAGCCGGCGTGATGGCCGCGATCAAGACCCAGGACGTCGGCTGTCACAACGCCGTCCTGTCCATGGGCCGTCAGCTCGCCGGGTACGTCCTGGCTGCCGACTTCGCCGGCCTGAGCGGCAGCGATGACGCGACGTTCCGGACCTGGCTGTCATCGATCCGGACGAAGAACATCGGCGGACACTCGGCGTGGAGTTCGTTGACGTTCACCCACAAGGACGCCCCCAACAACTGGGGTGCCCACGCCGGTGCCTCGCGCATCGCGGCCAGCCTCTACCTGGGCGACACCGCCGATGTCGCCGCGGCCGCCAAGGTGACCCGCGGATTCCTCGGCGATCGCTCGGCCTACGCCGGGTTCCGCACCAACCTCGATTCCGCTGACTGGTCGTGGTCGTGCGACGGGGCGTCGAGCTACACCCCCGTGAATCGACCGTGCACGAAGAGCGGCATCAACATCGACGGCGCCTTCATCGCCGACCTGAGCCGGAGTGGCTCGCTCGATTGGCCTCCCGGCGATACCGGTCTCGCGTATCACGTCGATGCGCTCGCCGCGGTCGCGATGCAGGTGGAACTGCTCTATCGCGACGGACAGACCGGGGCCTGGGACTGGTCCAACAAGGCGCTCCGGCGGGCCGCGATGATCGTCCAGCGATCCGATGCCGCCGGCGGCGACGGCTGGAACTTGACCACGGCGAGCTCCCAGGTCCCGTGGTTGCTGAACCGCCGATACGGGTCGTTCCTGCCGACACGCCACCAGCCGCTCGGCCGGGGCATCGGGTTCTCCGATTGGCTCTGGGGATCGGCGCCAATCGCCAATCTGCCGGCGCCCAAGACGACCAAGCCATCGGTCTTGCTGTCCACGACCAGCACGGTCCCGCTGAGCGGGATCCCGGTCGTCGTCGACTGGAGCCTCGCAAGCACGTCGGACGGCCTCAGCCGCTACGAGCTGCAGGTCCAGACCAACGGCGGAGCGTGGAAGAACGCCAAGCTCGCGACCAAGACCACGTCGTCCTACCGCAAGACCCTGGCGACCACCTCTTCCTACGCCTTCCGGGTCCGCGCCGTCGACCGCTCCGGTCGGCTCGGAGCCTGGGTGTCGGTCGGGGCTCAGTCCGGCTGGCATGTCGGTGACGGATCGGTCTACCTCCACTGGTCGGGCACCTGGGGCATGTCCACGAACTCCAGCTATCTCGACGGCAAGCTGCACCGGTCGACCGCGAAGAACGCCGACGTGACGTTCACGTTCAGCGGTTCGAGCATCGGCTGGGTCAGTCCCGTCGGGCCGACCCAGGGACAGGCCCAGGTCTTCCTCGACGGCACCTATCAGAAGACCGTCGACCTCCATGCAGCGACGTACGCGCCCCGGCGGCTCGTGTTCACCAAGGCCTTCGGCCAGGGCAAGCACACGATCCGCATCCGCGTCGTCGGGACCAGCGGCCATCCGACCGTGACCGTGGACGGGTTGTACGTCGTCCACGACTAGGCCTCCGGGGGCGCCGGCGACGGCGCCCCCACAACGCCGCTCAGCCCGGCTGGGCGAGCACCATGATGCGGATCTCGGTCATGTCCTCCATCGCCCAGCGCAGACCCTCACGACCCAGCCCGGAGTCCTTGACGCCGCCGTAGGGCATGTGGTCGATCCGGTACGTCGGGATGTCATTGATGATGACCCCACCGACCTCGAGTTCACCGAACGCCCGCCACGCCCCGGCGAGGTCGTTCGTGAACACGCCGGTCTGCAAGCCGAACATGCTGTCGTTGACCTGCGCGATCGCCTGGTCGAGCGTGGCGAACTTGAAGGCGACCACGAGCGGAGCGAAGGCTTCGTTGGAGCAGACCTGGGCCGCCAGCGGCGTGTCGGTCAAGACGGTCGGCGGGAAGAACGTGCCGTCGGCGGTGCCACCCGCGAGGAGCGTGCCGCCGAGGGCGATGGCCTCGTCGACCCAGCGCTGGGTGCGGCTGGCCTGGTTCGCATCCACCATCGGCCCGACATCGGTCGTCGGATCGAGCGGATCGCCGAGCTTGAGCGCGGCGACGCCTTCCAGGAACTTCTCCATGAACGGATCCCACACGTCCTCATGGATGAACATGCGCTGGACGCTGATGCAGACCTGGCCGGCATAGGCGAAGGCGCCGACGAGCGAGCGCCGAACGGCCCAGTCGAGGTCCGCGCTCTGATCGACGATGACCCCGGCGTTGCCACCGAGCTCGAGGACGACCTTCTTCTTGCCCGCGCGCTCCTTCATCCGCCAGCCGACGCTCGGGCTGCCCGTGAAGGTGAGCAGCTTGAAGCGCTCGTCGGCGACCATCCGGTCGCCGAGCTCGCGGGTCATCGGCAGGATGCTGACCATGCCTGCCGGGACGCCCACGGTGTCGATGATCTCGGCCACGGTGAGCATCGTGAGCGGATCCTTGGACGGCGGCTTGAGGACGATGGGGTTGCCACTCGCGATGGCCGGGCTGAGCTTGTGGGCGGCTAGGTTGAGCGGGAAGTTGAACGGGCTGATGGCCGCGATCGGGCCGATCGGGAAGCGCCGCGTGATGCCCACCCGGTCTTTGCTGCTGGGCAGGAGGTCGAGCGGGATGAGCTCACCAGTCATCCGCTCGGCTTCCTCGGCGCCGAGGCGGAAGGTGAGGACCGCCCGGTCGACCTCGACCAGGGCATCGCGGATGGGCTTGCCGGCCTCGAGGGCGATGAGCCGGCCGAGCTCCTCGCGGCGGGCCCTGATGCCGGCGCTGATGTCGCGCAGGATGCGCCCGCGCTCGTAGGCCGGCAGCACCCGGGTGACCGCGAAGGCCGCGACGGCGGCCTCGACGGCTTCCTCGTACTGGGCCGCGGTGGCGGTGTACGTGGCGCCCGCGAGCGATGCGCCATCGGCCGGGTTGGCGATCTCCAGGATGTCCGGTAATTCGACCCAGCGGCCGGCGAGGTAGATCGGATGTGGCTTGGTGCCGACGACGGTCATGAGGGGGGCTCCTGCGCTCGTGCGCTCATGGTCGGATGGGGTACGGTCCGCATCATACGACCGAGCCCGGACGACCCAATATCGGAGGACCGCCGCATGGCCCAACGGATCGATCTGCGCGACGCGCTGCGTGTGAAGCCCGGCTCGCGCGTGCGACTCTCGAAGCTGGACCCCGCGGCCACCCATGGCTGGGACAAGGATGCCGCCGCCCCCGAGCTCATCCGCCAGCTCGTGCGACTCGGGATGCTGCAGGACCAGTTCTGGGCCGAAGCGCGCCGGTCCGTCCTCATCGTGCTCCAGGGCATCGACGCCGCGGGCAAGGACGGCACGATCAACAAGGTCATGGAAGCGTTCAACCCGCAGGGCTGCCCCGTGACGTCGTTCAAGGTCCCAAGCTCGGAGGAACTTGCGCACGACTTCCTGTGGCGTATCCACAAGGCGACGCCGCGCAAGGGCGAGATCGGGATCTTCAATCGCTCGCACTACGAGGACGTGCTCGTGGTCCGCGTGCACGACATCGTGCCCAAGGCCGTCTGGTCCAAGCGGTACGACCAGATCAACGACTTCGAGTCGATCCTCGCGGCGAACGGGACCACCGTCATCAAGCTGTTCCTCTCGATCGATCGCGACGAGCAGCGCGAGCGCTTCCAGGACCGCTTTGACGACCCGACGAAGCGCTGGAAGTTCTCGATGGGCGACCTCGACGAGCGCAAGCGCTGGGACGACTACCAGGCCGCGTTCGACGAGGCGCTCTCGAAGACGTCGACCGACCAGGCGCCGTGGTACGTCATCCCGGCCAATCGCAATTGGTTCCGCAACCTGGCCGTCGCGACGATCGTCGCCGACACGATCGCGGACCTGAAGCCCGCGTACCCCAAGGTCGCCGAAGACGTGCCCGCAGAGCTCGTGATCGAGTAATCGGGCCGGCCGGGTGGGCCAGGCCGGCCGGGATCAGGCCGCCGGGTGGGCCTCCGGCCAGCGGTCCAGGCGATCGACGAGCTCCATCAGCCACGCGGCCGTCGATCCGCCGTGACCGTCGAGCTCGTCGTCCGTGAGCCCTCGGAACGAGCGCTCCCATGAGCTCGCCCGGCTGATCGCACCGAGGATCGTGGCGCTGCGAGCGGCCGCGAGCAGGGCAGCGGGCGACGCGAAGTCCGACCACGCCTCGAGGTAGCTATCGCGCAGCCGCCCCAGTTCGGGGCCGTGCTGGTCGAACCCGGCGTGGTGCTCGATGGAGTTCATCGTCGTGGTCAGCGTGCCGAATGGATGGGCGACCGACGCATCGCCCCAATCGAAGATCGTGTCGTGGCCGGCAGCGACCAGGATGTTGCCGCCGTGGAGGTCGTCGTGCTGGATCGTGGCCGCGATCCCCGAGCGCGCCAGCTCCCCGGCCATCGCCGCGACGACGGGCACGAGACCGGGCAGACGCCGGCGCGCTTCGTTCGCGGCCACCCGGTCCTCGGGGTCGGCGCGAGCCCAGATCGCCTCATCCTCGACGAAGCCGCTCAGGACGCCCGCAAGCCGGTCGGGTCGGAGGTCCGGGACGCCCAGGTCCACGAGTTCGTCGGCGAACGAGGCGGTGGCTCGCTGCAGACCGGCATAGCCGCGCAGGACCCTGGCCCAGGCCTCCAGGTCGTGGTCGCCGGTGCCGTCGGGCCGGGTCGCCCGCAGCGTCGACCCACCGTCAGGGAACAGGATCAGGGCGCGTTCGGCGTCGATGGCGAGGGGCAGCAGGGCCCCGTGGATGCGGTGTCCTGCGAACGCCTGGAGCAGCGGACCCTCATAAGCCGGGCCGGGGCCGCTCGCCTTGCACCAGACGAGGCCGGTGTCGGTCGGGATGCGGAACACGGTGGACCACGGCCGAAGATGTGGCTGGGTGATCTCGCCGGTCACGCGTCGTCCGAGCTCGACCAGGCGGTCGGTGGCCCAGGCGAGCGTGGCGGTACGCCAGTCCGGGTCCGTCCAGGGCAGCGTCATCGCGCGTACGTCAGCGCGACTTGCCGCCGCCGAACAACGTGCCGAAGATGCCCCGGACGATGTCCTGGCCCAGGCGGGAGGAGACCACCTTGCCACCGGTCCGGATGGCCGTATCGATCGTCTTCTGCTGGGCCTTGGCGGCCGCGGCGGCGGCCTTCTCCTCGGCCCGGCGCTGACGTTCGGCTTCGGTCCTGGCCCGCTTCTGGGCCGCCTCGATCTCCTTCTGCTGACGCGCCATCTCGCGTTCCAGCTGGGCCGGGGTCATCGAGTTCATGCCGGCGGCGGTGGTCGGGTCGACGCCGGCCCGCATGGCCGCCTCCTGGGTCGCCGCGATGGATGCCTGCTTGGCCGCCGCGATGCGCGCCGTGATCCGCTCGTGGGCGCTGTCGCGATCGACGGTCTCGCCATACTTGGCCTGGAGCGGGCTCATCGCGATGTGGCCGCGGAACACGACCTCCTCGACCGGCGCCATGAGCGAATCGGGAGCGAAGAGGCGGGTCGCGGCCAACGGGGTCGGGATGCCTTTGGGTGAGAGGACCGTGACCAGTGCCTCGCCGGTGCCAAGCGAGGTGATCGTCTTCTCCACGTCGTAGAAGTCGGTCATGGGGAAGGTCCGGGCCGTCTTGCGCAGCGCGTCCGCGTCATCGGGCGTGAAGGCGCGGAGTGCGTGCTGGACTCGGTTGCCCAGCTGGGCCAGCACCGACGAGGGGACATCGGTCGGGGTCTGCGTGACGAAGTAGACGCCGACGCCCTTGGAGCGGATGAGCCGCGCGGTCCGTTCGACCTGGTCGAGAAGGGCCTCGGACGCATCATCGAAGAGCAGGTGCGCCTCGTCGAAGAAGAAGCACAGCTTCGGCTTGGGCAGGTCGCCCGCCTCGGGCAGCTGCTCATACAGCTGTGCCAGCATCCAGAGCATGAATGTGGAAAACAGCCGGGGCTTGTCCATGACGTCGGAGAGCTCGAGGATGCTGATGACGCCGGCGCCTTCGGGTGTCGAGCGCAGCAGGTCCTCGACATCGAACTCCGGTTCGCCGAAGAAGACGTCGGCGCCTTCCTGCTCCAGCACGACGATCGAGCGCAGCAGCACCCCGACCGAGGCGGCGGACATGCCGCCGTACTCGGCGAGGATCGGCTTGCCCTCGTCCGAGGCCAGGAACTTCAGCGTCGTGGCGAGGTCCTTGAGGTCCAGCAGCGGCAGGTCGTTGTCGTCGCAGTACTTGAAGATGAGTGCGAGGATGCTCGTCTGGGTCTCGTTGAGGTCCAGGACCTTGCCCAGCAGGAGCGGCCCGAACGAGTGGACCGTGGCGCGCACCTGCGTGCCGAGGGCGCCCGAGAGCGACAGGAACTCGACTGGATGCCCCGACGGTTCGAACGTCGCCGCCATCGAATCGAGGCGTTCCTGGAGCTTGGGGCTCATGGTGCCTGGAGCCGCGAGCCCGGTCAGGTCGCCCTTGATATCGGCGACGAAGACCGGGACGCCCGCCTTCGAGAGCTGGCCGGCAAGCAGCTGGAGCGTCTTGGTCTTACCCGTCCCGGTCGCCCCGGCGATGAGTCCGTGGCGGTTCATCATCGACAGCGCGACCTGTACGCGGGTGTCGTTGACCAGCTCGCCGTCGTGCATGGCGCTACCGATGACGAGGGTCTCCTCCGCGAACGTGTAGCCAGCGGCGATCGCGTCCCGGAACGCCTGATCCATCCGTGCCTCCGAAGGGTGCGACTCGACCCATCCGCGGGAAATCGGGCGGGGTCGCAAGGGTATCATCGGGGGCATCTCGAGCCACGGGTCGTACAGGGAGAAGCCAACATGCGGATCGAAGACGTCGAGGGCATCGGCGCGGACTACGCCAAGAAGCTGGGAGCGGCGGGCGTCGAGAGCACCGACGATCTCCTGGAGAAAGGTGCCAAGCCCAGCGGACGCCAGGCGCTCGAGGCATCGACCGGCATCTCCGCGGGCAAGATCCTGGAGTGGGTGAATCACGTCGATCTCATGCGGATCAAGGGCGTCGGCTCGGAGTACTCCGACCTGCTCGAGGCGGCCGGCGTGGATTCGCCCGCGGAGCTCGCGCGGCGCAATGCCGCGAACCTCGCGACGACGGTGCAGGAGGTGGTCGCGGCCCGTCCGGACATCGTCCGGCGCATCCCGTCGCGAGACCGAGCTCCAGGGCTGGATCGACCAGTCGAAGGACCTCCCCAAGGTCGTCGAGCACTAGACGAGGTCGGAGATGGGTGGCTTCAAGGAGTTCCTGACCAAGTCGAACGCCCTGGCCCTGGCCATCGGCGTGATCATCGGCGGCGCCCTGGGCGTCGTCGTCAATTCGCTCGTCAACGACATCATCATGCCGCCCATCGGCTGGGCTCTGGGTGGGGTGGACTTCGCGGAGATCAAGACAGTCCTTGGCACGACGTCCTCCGGCGAGGAGGTCGCGATCGGCTGGGGACTGTTCATCAACGCGGTCATCGTGTTCGTGATCGTGGCGCTGGTGGTCTACCTGATCAGCAAGATGTTCATCAAGGAAGGGCCGCCACCCGGCCCGACGGCCGAGGAGACCCTGCTGACCGAGATCCGCGACGAGTTGCGCAAGCGACCTACCTGACCGCACGTCGATCCAAGGAAGAACGGCCCACCGACGATGGTGGGCCGTTCGAGATTCAGGCGTCCGGGCTCGGATAGCTGCCGAGCCGGCGCGTCGTCGTCGTGACCGCGGCCAGATCGTCCAACGCGGCCGCCATCGTCGGGTCCGCGATGTCCCCGTCGAGGTCGATCCAGAACACGTATTCCCACGCCCGCTCCCGGCTGGGCCGCGACTCCAGCTTGCGCATGTTGAGGTCGTGGGCGGCGAGGACATGGAGGACCGCGAGCAGCGTGCCCGGGCTCGTTGCGGACGGCCACGACGATCGTGGTCCGACGATGCGGTGCCGGCGCGACCAGTGCCGGCACGCCGTCGTCGGAGGGCACGGCGAGGACGAGGAACCGGGTGCGATTGCCCGGCAGGTCGCCGATGTCGTCGGCCAGGACCTCCAATCCGAACAGGGCCGCGGCGCGCGGTGACAGGACGGCGGCCGCGCGCTCCTCGTGCGGCGTCGGCGATGGCCTTGCCGGCACCGGCGGTGTTGTACGTGCTGAGCAACTGCCACGAACGCGACCGCAGGAACGTCTCCGCCTGGCCGAGCGCCTGGATGTGCGAGTACACGCGCTCGATGTCCTCGACTCGCTGCCCGGGGAGCGCGGCCAGGCACAGCCGGACCGGCACGACCACCTCGCCGCGGATGACCAGGTCGTACTCCATGAGCAGGTCGTAGTTCTCGCGGACGGTGCCGTGGATGACGTTCTCGATCGGCACGACGCCGGCCGCGGCCACTCCGGTCGCGACCGCTTCGAAGACGGCCCGGAAGCTCCCGAGCGGACGCCGGTCCACGTCGCCGAACGCCTCCAGGACGGCGTCCTCGGCGAAGGCGCCGGGCTCACCCGTATAGGCGACCGGACGGACGTGCGTGGTCATCGCCCGAGTCTAGCGGTCAGCGACCCTCACCCGGGCGGGCGGTCTCGCCGCGATTCACTGGTTGAACCAGTCGTTGGTGTCGATGTCCGCCGCGCCTTCGTCCAGCTCGGCTCGTTGCTCGCGGGCCGCGCCGACCGTGACCTCGGACTTCTTGTGGGCGCGCGTGCCGGTCTCGGCCGCCGCCTCCGGGGCGCCGGTCCAGTGCTCCTCCGCAAGCATCACATTGAGGGCGACGACATACGCCTCGATCGAGGCCGCGATGATGTTGGCGCCCCGCGCCTGTCCGGTGTATTCGCCAAGCCCGCGCTCGCCCGCGACCATCGGCGGCGCGATCCGGACCGTCACCGCGCCGATCGTGTCGGTCCCCTCCCCCAGGGCATGGATATCGAAGGCAAGCAGTCGCGGATGCCCCTCGAGGATCTCGGCCAGCGCCTTGTCCACGGCCCGGAACAACGCATCGATGGCGCCGTTGCCCTCAGCGGAGGCGCGCCAATGGTGATCACCGGCGTCCAGGATCACGGCGCCCCGGCTGCGGGCGTTGGAGCCCGAGGTCACCGTCCAGCGCGTGAGCTCGACGGTCGGTACGGCGCTCGACTTCGGGTCCGGCATGGCGGTCACCTCGTGGTGGCGGACGTCGGGGCCGCGGCCGGCACCTCGGTCGTGAAGTGGCGCTCATCGCGCCGGCGCAGCTGGGCGCCCGACTTCCAGATCGCGTACTCGAGCGAGTCCGCCAGCGCCGAGGCCGACGCGGCGATGATGTTGGTGTCGCTGCCCATGGTCGACCACGTCCGCGCGCCGTCCTGGGAGTCGATGATCACACGGGTCCGCGCGGCGGTCGCGGCGTCGCCATCGAGGATCCGGACCTTGTAGTCGACGAGGTGGATGTCGTCGATGCCCGGGTAGAACGCGCCGAGCGCCTTGCGCAGCGCCGGCGTCCAGCGCGTTCACCGGGCCGTTGCCGTCGGCGGCGGTGTGCGAGCGTCTCGCCGTCGACCGCGACCTTCACGGTCGCCTCGGCCTGCATCTCCGGCCCGCCGCCGCTTCTCGACGAGGCACGCGAAGTCGACCAGGTCGAACGGCGGTGTGTAGCCGCGGCCGTGGCGGCGGATCAGCAGCTCGAACGACGCGTCGGCGCCCTCGAACTGGTAGCCGTCGGCCTCCAGCTGCTTGATCGCTGCTGAGGACGCGGGCATCGTCGCGGGGTCGAGCTCGATGCCCAGCTCCTGCGCCTTGTCGAGGTGTCGCGCTGCCGCCCAGCTCCGACGACGACGCAGCCGGCGGTGCGTTGCCGACGCGGCCGGGTCGACGTGCTGGTAGCTGCGCGCTCGTTCTTGACGACCGCCGCGACGTGCACGCCGCCCTTGTGGGCGAACGCGCGCGGCCGACGTACGGCTGGTGTCGGCGGGTTCGAGTTGGCGATCTCGTCGACGATGCGCGAGAGCTCGGTGAGCTGCGCGAGCTCCGCCGCTCGCCGGCAGACGCAGCCGATCTTGAGCGCGAGGTTGGCGATGATGCGAGACCAGGTTGGCGTTGCCGCAGCGCTCGCCGTAGCCGTTGATCGTGCCCTGGACCTGGCGCGCGCCGGCTGCGACCGCCGCCAGCGTGTTGGCGACCGCGAGCTCGCCGTCGTTGTGGGTGTGGATGCCGAGGCGGACGTCGGGCGCGCGTCCGGTCGCCGGCGAGCTCGGCCGTCGCCGATGATCTCGGCTCAGGGCAGCGTGCCGCCGTTGGTGTCGCAGAGGACGAGCGAGTCGGCGCCGCCTCGGCGGCGGCCCGCAGGGTCGCGAGCGCGTAGTCGCGGTTCGCGCTGTAGCCGTCGAAGAAGTGCTCGGCGTCGTAGACGACCTCGCGGCCGTGCTCGTCAAGATAGCGACCGAGTCGGCGATCATGTCCAGGTTCTCCTCGAGCGTGGTGCGCAGCACCTCGATCGACGTGGAGATCCCAGCTCTTGCCGAAGATGGTCACGACCGGCGTCTCGGCGTCAGCAGCTGCCGGACGTTCGGGTCGTCCTCGGCGCGGTTCGCGCGGCCGGTCGAGCCGAACGCGGCGAGCTTGGCGTGCTGCCAGCTTCAGCTCGCGCGCCGCTCGAAGAACTCCACGTCCTTGGGATTGGAGCCCGGCCAGCCGCCCTCGATGTAGTGGCATGCCGAACTCGTCGAGCTCGCGGGCGATCCGAGCTTGTCGTGCGAGCGACAGGGTGATGCCTTCGCCCTGCGTGCCGTCGCGCAGCGTCGTGTCGTAGAGGACGACGGGCTGGTCCGCTGGTGCTCATGCCGGCCGACGCCGGCTCGAGGGCGTCGATGACGGCGGTGGCGAACCCGGTCGTGCCGACCACCACGAGGCCGTCCGTGCGTCGCCGCATCGGCCGAGGTCGCCTGGTCCGCCAGCCACGTCGAGCGGCGGCGGACGGCCGCCTCGATCGCGATCAGCGACCGTCGTCGCGACCCAGCGAGAGGCGCAGCAGCATCGCCGCCGACAGGATCGTCGCCGATCGGGTTGGCCATGTCCTGGCCGCGATGTCCGGCGCCGACCCGTGGATCGGCTCGTAGAGGCCGAACGTGCCGTGGTCCGTCCGCGCTCGCCGAGCGACGCCGACGGGAGCATCCCCATCGAGCCGGCCAGCACCGGCCGCCTCGTCGGACAGGATGTCGCCGAAGAGGTTCTCGGTGACGATGACGTCGAAGTCGGCCGGTCGGCGGACCAGCAGCATCGCGCACGAGTCGACGAGCTGGTGGTCGAGCGCGATGTCCGGATACTCCCGCGCGATCTCGTCGGCCACCGTGCGCCACAGTCGCGACGTCGCGAGGACGTTGGCCTTGTCCACCGAGGTCACCTGCCCCGCGCCGGCCGCCGGCCAGCTCGAACGCGAGTCGACGATGCGGGCCACCTCGCGCTCGTCGTACGGCATGGTGTCGAGCGCGGGGCGGTCGCCAGCGGGTCCGGACGGTTCCTCTCGTTCGCCGAAATAGACGCCGCCCGTCAGCTCGCGGACGATCAGCATGTCGACGCCGTCAAGCAGCTCCGGGCGAAGCGGCGACGAGGCGACGAGCGCCAATACCACGGCGCTGGACGGCAACAATGATACGCACCGCCAGCTCGTCACCGATTGGTCAAAACTGAACGCGTTTGCCGCGCCCATCGTAGGCACGGCGCCGACGGATGACCAGCAGAAGGCGATGCGTAACGCTGGGGAGATGAGCTATGCGGTGTGGTTGTGGCAGGCCCTCTCTCCGACGCGATGGCATATCGTCGTCCCGCTATTAAGCAACAACCCGGCGAGCTGCTATTTCAAAATGGTGTGGGGGTACCCCAACCCCGACATCAAATATCCCGCGCAGAATAATATGGGCTGTGGCCCCGCCTGGATTGGGGACAAATGCTAGAGTACCCAATGCAACGCTCCATCGACGGAGGCGTTTGACTTCCTATTCAAAGAGTGCCCCACGGGGCAAGCCAAGTGCCCCGACCCGGCGAATGGACCCCTCAAGATCAATCCCGCAGACGTGTTTCTCAGTAGGAACGGCTGGAACCTTCCGTGCGTCGGTTCGTGTCCATTGCAATGAAGGCTGCACTAGTGGTGCTAATCTACCGGTACTAATCTGGTCTTAGTGCTTCAAGTGACATGACGAGAATTCGGGAAACGCTCAAGTGTGGTGAGATGGGACACTGGCAATACCTTTTCCGGGCAATCTCTGCTGCCAACTCATTCGACAAAGGTTTGGATGATTGGTGGACTGTGCTGAATTTGTGCTAAAACCTGCACGTAACGACGGTATTCGGTGGAGTCTATAGATTATATAGACCTACCGAAGTCGCTGAATTTATAAATAACCGGGGAAACCACTGAAACACCGAGCTTTTTAAAATCAGGTCCTGTCCTGATTCGTAAACCGCAGGTCGGTGGTTCGATTCCACTCGCCGGCTCCAGTATTTTCAATCACTTCGCGGTCCTCCGCACGGACTCACCGTGGATAGGTCACGGTTTCACTCACGGTTGGAAACGAGCCCGTCCGCCCTGAATCATCCGTTTCGGTCCCCATCCTGGGTTCCTTCGCCGCCGCCGGGCCCTCCTTTGGCCCCTCGTGTTGAAACTTCGGCGGTGGCGTGCCTTTGCCAAAGGACGAGAGTTTTTCGATCTCCTGCTGCAGATGCGATGGGCTCAAGTGCGCGTACCGCTTCACCAGCGTCGTGCCGCTATGGCGTAGCAGAGCCGCGATCGTGCCTTCAGTCGCCCCCGACATCGCCAAGCGAGAAGCGAACGTATGCCGGAGTGCATGCCAGGTCACCCCTTGAAGCCCGAGTGCCAGGACTTTCGGCACGTAGACCCGCCGGTAAAAATTCCGGGGATCGACATGCGTGGTCGGATTCTTACTCGGAAACACCCATTCTGACCAGGGGCTTCCTCCCACTTTGTCCTGCGCGATCGCTTCGGCCTCGGCAACCGCCTGCGTCTTGAGCGCCTTCTCATGGAGCGTGCGGAAGATCAGGCTCGCTTCCTCGTTCAGCCGGACGTACTGCACCCCGCCGGTTTTCGTCTCCGGCAGAGTAATCAGCCCGCGCATCAGATCGACGTCCGTCCAGCGCAAGCTGAACTGCTCCAGTTGCCGCATGCCGGTTAGAAGGGCGATTCGGACCCAGACGGCATACTCTGGCCCCAACGCCTCGCAGACCCGCTGCTCTTCGTCAGGTGTCAGGAAACGTGTTTTCCCTGCGAACTCCCGTACCATCTTCAGGCGGCTCACCGGATTAGTGGCGATCTTCCCATCCCGAACCGCCTTGTTCAGCACTTGGCGGAGGAAGGCCATGTAGCGATTCACCGTTTGCGGCGTTCGACCTTCCTCGGTGAGCAACGTCCGAGCCCGTTCGAGTGTGGCTGTCGTCAGTGCGTTTAGTCCTGCGCCTGGAAAGAGGATGGTCCATTTGCGGCTGAAGCGTATTTCGTCCCGCTTCGTCTTCCCCCTAAAGCCTGCGAGATATTCCTTCAAGACCTCGTCCAGTTTGGCAAACCCGCACCGCTGGTACCGTTCGGGAAAGAAGAGTCCCAGCTGCTGCTCCTGTTTAGCCTTTTCATAAAACTCCCGCGCCTCGGTTTTGGAATTGAACGAGCCGAATTGCCGATCCTTCCGCTCGTGCCAGAGGCGGACAAACCACCGGAGTCGGCCCGCCGCATCCTTCTTCGCGAACAACCCGCGATCCTTTCGTCCCGCTCGAGCCATGGCTGCCCCTCCTGTCTGTGGTAATGTGAGCTAAATATCATATGATAGTCATGCCTGTCAAGTGACGTTTGACGCAGGGTCTGAACGGTGCTAGGCTCCGGCCACTATGGTACGCACCCCACCAGAAGGCACTGGCGCATGGAATTTTCGCGACATCCCCCGCGACCTGATGCGGATGGTCAAAATGGCGGCTGCTCACGAAGGCAAGACCGTGAAGGAATTTCTGATCGAGTTAGCGAGGATCAGGATTCAGGAGCTGGAGCGGAAGGGCATTCTGCCTAAGAGCAAGTAACGCTAGGACGCTGCACCATATGCCTGGTCGCTTCGCTGTCCTAGGCAGATTAGCGCCGCTTTACCTAGGTGATGGAATTAATTCCTTTCATAGCGGGAGTCCTCCTTGCGGTTGGGATTGCCGCTTTTGGCAGGGTCACACGATTTGAGCAGGACCGCAGTTTCTATCCAACCATTCTCATCATTATCGCGTCCTATTATATCCTCTTCGCTATTCTAGGAGATTCACGTCACGCGCTCTTCTGGGAATCGGCTGTTGCCGTTGCCTTCTCGGCGATTGGCGTTTTCGGATCTTCGCGTGTCCCACTGCTCGCCGGGGCCGTCATTGCTGCGCACGGCCTTTTTGACCTCGTCCACCCTGTGATCATTCCGAACCCAGGTGTCCCCTCCTGGTGGCCACTGTTTTGCGCCAGCGTTGACGTGCCGCTGGGGGTGTGGGTGATGAGCCTTTATCGTCCTAGCCGGAATGAGCTGCAAAAAACGTCCAGGGGAGGCTAGTCGATGGGTCAAGAGCATGGTGAGAGTCGCATCGGCGCGATTGGTGCGATCAGCGGGGCGCTCCTCCGAGCCGTCGCAACGTATCTTCACCCGTCGAAGGCAGATCCGAATGATGCCCCTGAGGCGTTTGCTGAATATGCCGCCAATTACTTTTGGGTAGGAACGCATTTCACACAATTCTTCGGTGTCGTACTCATGGTAGGCGCATTAGTCCTCCTATCTCGGACGATGGCCAATGGACCTGCTGCGCATTGGGCTTATCTGGGGATTGCCGGCGCGATCGGTAGTGTGGCTGTGACTTCAGCCCTTCGAGCGGTTGATGGAGTCGCGTTGAAGGTCATGGTCGATACCTGGGTGGCGGCACCGGAGAGTGAAAAGACGGTTGTGTTTCAAACAGCCTTTGCAGTGAGGCAGGTTGAGATAGGCTTGGCTGCCTTCGGGAGCATGCTGTTCGGCATCACGGTAGCAGTTTATGGGATCGCAATCATGGTTGACCGCCGCTATGCGATATGGCTCGGCGTCTTGGGGCTTGCGGGTGGACTCCCGCTGGTAGGGGCGGGTGTGCTGATGGCACATACGGGTTTCTCGGGAATGGCGATGGCGGTCAGTATGCCGTCGAGCATGCTCCTGCTTGTCTGGATGCTCAGCGTCGGGTTTTTCATGTGGACCAGGTCTCGCGCTATAGCACGGGCAGCTGGGAGCGCAATAGATGCCCGATCAAATCCTGGCTTCAGCACTACGAATTGTCCCATGCTAGCGGCGACTACTTGAGTGGTTGGGGCCGAGATCAGACCATTACAGCCGTCCATGTCCTACAAAGGAAAAGTCTCTTGCAGAAAGCCATATCCGCTCGCTCAAACCGAAACTTCTTCTGCCCGCACGCGGTGAGTGACCACTGCTCCGTTTCCCATCGCAGTTTCCGCGGAAAGACGGCCAGACTGGGGCGTTTGTCCAACAATGCGGTAGTAGAGCAAGGGGATCACGAACAGCGTGAGTAACGTTGAAGCTCCCACGCCAAAAAGGAGGGATACAGCCAGCCCTTGAAAGATCGGATCGAGAATGATCACGAAGGCGCCCACCATGAGCGCGGCGGCCGTCAAGAGGATCGGTCTGGTACGGATCGCGCCGGCCGTAATGACCGCCTCCAGCAACGGAATACCCGTGCGCTCTTGAAGCTGGATGAAATCCACGAGCAAAATCGAGTTCCGGACTATGATGCCGGCGAGCGCGATGAAACCGATCATCGACGTGGCCGTGAAATACGATCCTGTCAACCAATGCCCCGGCAGAATGCCGATCAGTGTGAGTGGAATCGGAGCCATGATGATCAGCGGCGTAAGAAAGGATTGGAACTGCCCGACGATCAGGATGTAAATCAGCATCATTGCAACGGCAAAGGCGATGCCCATGTCGCGGAACGTCTCATAGGTGATCTGCCATTCCCCATCCCATTTCATCGCGATCTTATCTTCCGACCAGGGTTGGGACGCGTAGTATTGTTCGATCCGATATGCTTCGGCCGGCCGATAGCCTTCCAGTTTCTTCCCGACTCCGAGCACGCCGTACACGGGACTCTCCGCCTTCTCTGCGCCCGGTCCTCCCACGTCGGCCGTCACATACACCACGGGTTTCTGGTTCTTATGGTAAATCGCTTTGTCCTGCACCGTCTGTTCGACCGTGAGCAATTCGGAGAGCGGGACGAGCCCGCCGCTCTTCGTCCTCAATCCGAGTTCCCCGATATGTTCGAGCCCCGTTCTTTTCGCCAACGGGAGGCGCAGCATGATGTGCACCGGGCTCTTCTCTCGAGGAATATGGACAAGCCCGACTTTCGTTCCCTCCAACGCCATGCGCAACGCGTATACAATCTCCTCGGAAGAAATTCCGGCGAGCGCCGCTTTCGCCCGATCGACCGTGAAGACGTACTTCACCTGATCCGCCTCGACAGAGTCGTCTACATCGACAACCCCCTGCGTGGACTCGAACAGCGCTCGAACCTCGCTCGCTACGGCAAGTTGCCGGCCATAGTCGGGCCCGTAAATCTCCGCCACCAACACCGATTGGACGGGCGGACCAGGCGGCACTTCAACGACCTTCACATTCGCCCCATACTGACGCGCGATCTTTTGAATAGGGGGACGAAGACGCTGCGCGATGTCATGGCTCTGTGTCCGCCGTTCAGCCTTGGGTATCAGAGTTGATCTGAATATCCGCCTCGTGCGGCAGCGACCGCAGAAAGTAGTGGCGCATCAGGCCGTTGAAGTTGAAGGGGGAGGCCGTGCCGACGTAAGCCTGGTAGTCCCGCACCTCGGGAAGAGTGCGGACATATTGCGTCAGAGCCTTAGCGGCCTGGGCGGTTTCCTCCAGCGTCGTCCCTTCCGGCATATCGATTACCAACTGGATCTCACTCTTGTTGTCGAACGGCAGCATCTTCATGACGACGTGGCGTGTGTAAAACAAGAGGCAGGATCCGACCAGCAAGAGAGTGACCAGGCCCAAGAACGCATAGGCCAACAACGGCCGGACCAGCAGAGGAGAGAGCGCCCAACGATAGAGGCGCGCCGTTAAGCCGGTTTCATTTTCATCGTGAGCAACACCTTTGCTGGCAACCCCTGGACGGTAACAGGTTCGGCAGAACCACGGGATTACCACGAAGGCGACGAGCAAGGAAAAGAACATGGCGATGGAGGCATTGATGGGGATCGGCCTCATGTAGGGGCCTATCATACCGGATATGAAAGCTATCGGAAGGAGCGAGGCGATGACGGTGAAGGTCGCCAGAATCGTCGGGTTTCCGACTTCATCGACTGCATAGATGGACGCGTCGTCATGGGAACGAAGGTGCAGCCGCAGATGTCGGTACATGTTTTCGACGACGACAATGGCGTCGTCCACCAGAATCCCGATGGAGAAAATCAGGGCGAAGAGCGTTGCGCGGTTGATCGTGTAGCCGATGAGCATGGACGTAAAAAGCGTCAAGGCAAGGGTGAGTGGAATCGCAACGGACACGACGAGAGCGGGGCGCGGCCCCAGCGCAACGCCGAGGAAGAGGACCACGGCGACGACGGCGATAAGCAGGTGCCACAACAGTTCGTTGGCTTTCTCTTGTGCGGTCTCCCCGTAATCGCGAGTGATGGTGACGCGGACATCCGACGGAACCGTCACGCCTTTCATGTCTTCAACCTTGCGGATGACGTGCTCGGCCACAGTGACTGCGTTGACGCCGCCCTGCTTGGCAATGGCCACGGTCACAGCCGGGGACTCGTGAGGCGTCCGGCGAGAGGCGTCCGGCCTGGCATCACCGGCGCCGAGACCGAACCAGACATAGTTCGTCGTTTCGGTCGGCCCGTCGATGATCTCCGCCACTTGCCGCAGATAGACCGGTCGTTGATCGCTCACGCCGACAACCAGGCTTTCCAGGTCTTCGCGCGACCGAATGAACCGACCGGTCTCCACGAGGAAGTTCTGATTGCGGTTGTCGAACCGGCCCGTCGGCAAGGCTCGATTCTCTCCACGAATGACGGCCGCGACTTGCAAGGGGGTCAGCCCATAGGCCTTCAGCCTTGGCGGGTCTATCTGCACCCGCAGCTCTCGCGCCCAACCGCCGACGATGAAGCCCCCGGCTGTGCCGGCAACCTTCTTCGTCTCCTCCAACACCTGCTCGGCCAATTGATGCAATTCGAATTCGCCATACTGTTCGCTCGACAGGGTGATCGTCACCATCGGGATGTCGTTCACGTCCTTCGGCTTGACCACAAAGGGTTCGGCGCCCGGTGGCAATAGGTCCTGATTCGACATCAGCTTATCGTAGAGATCGACGAGGCTCTGCTCCATCGGCTGGCCGACGTAGAAGCGGACGATGATCAGCGCGCCCCCGGGCCGCGAGATCGAATACATGTACTCCACGCCCTTGATTTCGGAGATCTTGCGTTCGAATGGCTTGGTCAGCTGTTCTTCGACAATTTTGGCGGAGGCGCCGGGAAAGGGCAGCCAGACGTCGGCCATGGGAACGACGATCTGTGGCTCTTCTTCACGCGGTGTGGCGACGACCGCAAACAGGCCCAGCAACAATGCCCCCGCCATGATGAGCGGCGTCAGCTTGCTCCCGATGAAGAGGGCGGCGATGCGGCCAGAAAGGCCGCGGCGGTAGTTCGTCATTCGTTGACCGTTTTTGAGTTTAACGTTTCAAGTAATAAAGCCCGCTATCAGAAACCTGGGCGACAGAACTTGCACCTCTTGACCGAGGTGACGTGACAAGACACGCTACACGGTGTCGGCACGGCGGGTGATGCCGTCGTATCGACGATCTTGACTGCCATGTCATCGATACCGCGGGTCGCATCGAGCAGCACCGACTCGCCGCCATTCACACCGGACAGGATTTCGACCTGTTGGTCGAGCCGCCGACCGACTTTGACCCAGCGAAGGCGGGCGATCTGATCTGAGCCAACGGCAAAAACGCTCGTGAGTTCACCGCGTTCGACGACGGCGGTCCATGGCACGAGAATCGTCTTGCTAGTTCCTTTCTCCAATTGGAATCGTCCGAACATGCCGGTTTTCAGCCCAAGTTCCGCTGGCAAGTCCACTTTCACGGTGAACGTGTGGGTTTGCGAATCGCCGGCTGGGAGAATTTGACCGACAACGCCGTCCAGCGCTTGTTCCCCCAAGGCGTCAATGACCACAGAAATCTTGTCTCCGAGAGATACCGATCTCAAATCTCCCTCTGCCACAGTCGCGTTAAGTCGTAGTTGCCGGGGATTTTCCATCCTCAACAAGAGCTGCCCCGGCGAGGCCAACTCACCTGCTTCCACCATGTTTCTCGGTAATCACGCCGTCGAATGGCGCCTTGACAATCGTATAACTCAGCTGGGCGAGCACTGTCGTACGGTAGGCTTCCGCTACCTTGTAGGCACGAGTCGCATTCTCCAGCTCTTGTCTTGAAACTGCATCCTGGGCGTACAACTGGTTCATGCGGTCAAGCAGGGCCTTCGTGTTTTCTACCTCCGCTGAGGCGCGCGCCAAGTCGGCCCGTACGTCGCGGTTATCCAGCTGAATAAGCGTCTGTCCCTTGACGACCGGCGTGCCTTCTCGAACGAACAGTGCGTCGATGGTTCCTTGGATACGGCTGGAAAGCGCAGCCTGGAAGATCGGCGCTACCTGACCGGTCACTTCAATGCGAGTCGGCATCGAAGTGTATTTGATCTCGACAACTTCAGCCTGGATGGTCTCCTGTGAAGCGGCCGAAACCACCGCCGTGGCGGGCTCCTCCTTAGACCCACAACCGACCAGTAGAAACGCCGTTGCGATTAAGCATCGTGTAGCAAGCATGTCTGATCCTGCTTCAACTCAAAGAAATCTGAGCCTGATGTTCAGGTTGAATTATCGATAGGCACAGCCCCGCCCTGGATCTCAGGCTGCTTCCTGTCCTGCTGCTCCTCTCATTGCCAAGGTCCCGAAGATTCGTCGTGGTTCCCCTCCTTGCTGCGAGTGATTGACGCGGTGCAGAATTCCTAGAGCAGCATCGATGCCAGGGCGATGAATCGATGATGTTATGGAATTTCAAGAGGCTGGAGGGCGAACGGGGCACGATGGGGCCTTTGAGGTTTCACGATACGTGAAATCTCACAAGCGGATTTGCGAAATTTCGCAAGTCCTCGTGAAGACAGCTGCGATAGAGTGGAATGAAAGAGAAGTGACGATTCGAGGGAGAATATGGGTTCAGCGGGGTTTCTGAATTTTCAACGCTTTCATGCGTGACGAAAGCGTGGAGGCGTTGAGTCCGAGTAATGACGCCGCACCCTTCTCACCGGACACCTTCCATTTGGCCGCATCAAGGGCCCGGAGGATATTGTCCCGTTCCAAGGCTTCGAGCTCCCTGGCGGTGCGAATGGTTTCCGGAAGAATTTCCGTCAACCGTTCGGGCTTGGCGGCCAAGGATGGCGTTCGGGCAGGGCATGATCCAGATTCAGCTTGCCGTCGAGGGAGGTGATCAGCGCGCGCTCGATCACGTTCCGCAGCTCGCGCACGTTTCCGGGCCATGCGTAGGCTTGAGCCGCCGCGCGCCTCGGCGCGTCGCCGGGCGGCGGCCCAGCTTCAGGCGAGCGGCCGCGCGAACGACCGGCGATGCGCACGACGTCGTCGCCGCGCTCGCGCAGGGGCGGAAGCCGAAGCGGGAAGACGTTCAGCCGGTAGTAGAGATCCTCGCGGAAGCGGCCTTCGCGGACCTCCTCGCAGATCCCGGTTCATCGCCGCGAGCACGCGCACGTCGACTTTCCGGTGCGCGAGCTGCCGACCGGCTCGAACTCGCCCTCCTGCAGCACGCGCAGGAGCTTGCCCTGGAGCTCGAGGCGGCAGGTCGCCGATCTCGTCGAGGAAGATCGTCCCGCCGTCGGCGAGCTCGAACCGCCCCTGCCGCCGCTGCGTGGCGCCGGTGAACGCGCCGCGCTCGTGGCCGAAGAACTCGCTCTCGATGAGCGTCGACGGCATCGCGGCGCAGTTGACCGTGATCAGCGGCCGGTCGCGGCGGCGGCTCGCCTCGTGGATGGCGCGGGCGAAGAGCTCCTTGCCCGTGCCCGTCTCGCCCGTGATGAGCACCGAGTCGCGTCCGTCGCGGCGACGCGCTGGACGTCGCGGAGGATCTCCGTGATCCGCGCGCTCTGCCCGACGATCTCCTCGAAATCGTGGTCGCCCTTGATCTCCTCGCGGAGGTACTCGGTCTGCGCGGCCAGCGTGTGGATCTGCCGCTCGGCGCGGAGCCGGTCGTCCACGTTCCGCAGGATCAGCGTGTAGAAGGTCCGGCGACGTACCTCGAAGCGGGACAGTGTGGCTTCGGCTGGAAATGACGACCCTTCCGGGTAGCGAGCCGCGAGTCCACCGGGAATCCAGAGCGATCGCTGTCCCTCTGGACGAGCATCGACTTCCCCCATGAGGCTGGTCAGCGTGCGGCATCTTCCGGACTCACGAACCGCCGAAAGTTTTGTCCGACCATTTTAGCGCCCAGGCAATGGAAGACCTTTTCGGCGGCAGGATTCACCCGTGTGATCTGGAGCTCCTCATCCAACTCGATGATCGCATCCATCGCACTGCCGAGCAGCAGGCCCACGGTCTCCTCCCGCTCGCGCACCGCTGCTTCCGCGCGCAGCCGTCGCAGTTCCGCCGCGGCCCGCGCGGCAAAAATCTGAAAGATGGCCAGGACGCGGGGCTCTTCGGGAATCGGCCGTCGATCGATGACAGCCATGTGTCCGAGGATCGTTTCGTCCTGGTCTTGTAGCGGAACCCCTAGGTAGCTGACGGCCCCGGCCTGCTTGAGTTCTTCTTCGTGGGGGTAGATCTCCAGAAGCGCGGTCAGGAAAATGAACGAGTCCGGGCCGTATCGATGACCTGCTCGCAAGGCGTGCCGGCGATATCGACTTCATAGTCCTTGATCCAATTCCCGTCCAGCCAGAAGGCCAGGGCGCGGAGTCGCCGCTTTCTCGGGAAAGTATTCCGTGACCCAGGCTCCATGTGTACCAAGGGCGGCGGCGAGGTTTTGTACCAGCGCGGAGAAAAATCCCTGGCCGGTTTCCGCGGCGGTACCCTGGAGAATCGCGCGCAGAGCCGCATCGGCTTCCAGGCCCCGCAACGGCAGCGGGGTATCAGTGGTGCTATCCGACATGGGTACTGGAGGCGCCATTAAGGAATGATGGACGGGCGAAATTATGGACGCCTCGCCGCTATTGCGCAAGAGGGCGCGCTATGATCCAGTCCGTTGCATTGAATCGATTGGATTGCTGGGCGAACTTGGTCTACGTAGACAACGCGCTGTCCGAATCAAAGATCTCGCGAGACACTGGGCGACGCCGCCGGCATTCCTTACTCCTGCTTCCTCGCCCTCCCAGGTCCCTCTCGCCCTGCCTCTCCCCGCATGCGGCGAGGGGACTACGGAGTTGCTCGACCGCGATTATTTTCGGATTCGTGTATACTCTGCAAGCCCCATCAAATTAGAGGGTTTTTGCCCGCAAGGAACCTGGCATTGGCAAGGAGGATGAATCGATATGGCGACATTGATCGAACGTCCCACGAGGGTGGAGGCTGCCGGGAACAAACCCAAACTCATCGACGAATTTATTGGCCTGGTCAATTCGAACACGGGACAACTGAGCGTGGCTCGGATGCAGAGTCCAGCCGGTTGGGTGGAACCGGGGCAGACGCCGGAGTTCGACGAATATACGTTGGTGCTCCGCGGGGTGCTGCATGTGGAAACCAAGGCCGGAACCATTCATGTCCAGGCCAGCCAGGCGGTCATCGCCGCGCGCGGCGAATGGATTCGATATAGTACGCCGGGACCGGAAGGAGCCGAGTACATTGCCGTATGTATCCCCGCCTTTTCCCCGCAGACGGTGCATCGTGATCCGTCCTGATCATGGTGTCGTGAGTCTGCTTGTCTCGGCCCCCCCGGATCATTCATCTGCGTGCTTCATGTCGAGTCCCGGCGCCGATAAGGCTCATCTTCTGAGGACTGATCACGTTGAGGTCACCTGCCTGCTCATGTCTTCGGGTTTCGTCTGTCTTTTCCTTGTAGATCAACACGATATTGTCTGGCAGGCGCGTGCATAGTATTGCGCTCCGAGGAGCCGGATAGCCGAACCGCGATGACCAGTCCCATTCTCATCATTCCCGGAATCGGCAACTCAGGGCCGGACCATTGGCAGACTTTATGGGAACAGCGTCATCCAGGGTGTCACCGTGTCGTCCAGCGAGAGTGGAATCAGCCGTTGTATGTGATGAGTGGGTCTCTGTTCTAGGTGATGCGATCGACGCATGTCACTCGCCTCCGCTTCTGGTTGCTCATAGTCTCGGTTGTTTACTCGTCGTTCACTGGGCGAACCGAATCGGGAAGCCGATTGTGGGGGCGCTGCTCGTTGCCGTTCCTGACCCTGCAGGACCCCGGTTTCCACCGGAAGCTGATGGATTCATGCCGTTGCCGAACCATCGTCTGCCGTTCCCCAGTGTCGTGGTTGCGAGCACAGATGACCTATACGCCTCTCTCGATCATGCCCAACGATCTGCGGCTGCATGGGGAAGCGAATTGATCGTGATCGGAGCCGTCGGGCACATCAATGCCGAGAGCGGGCTTGGTCAGTGGAAGGAAGGGTGGGATCTTGTCCAGCGATTGTTTCGGCGGTCGGAAGGCATGAACGAATCAGCGTGACGCGCCTCAGACCGTAGCGTCCCCATCAAGGGGTCCCGCCATCACCTAGCAGGCTGTTGAAAAACGATTTTGCGCCGTGAGGAAATTGCCTGCTTGAATGTCGCGCATGACGAGACAGAACCTCGCAGGATGTTCAAAATGGCCCT
>CAVRVI010000016.1:0-36479 GCA_963724635.1 uncultured Chloroflexia bacterium | reverse complement strand
AGGGTCGGCCGTCCGATGAGCCCCGGGGAGATGGCGTTCACGCGGATCCGTGCGGACCAAGCTCTTGCGCGGCGGCGCGTGTGAACGCGATGACGCCCGCCTTGCCGGTGACGTAGGCCGCCTGGTCTTGGGCCGGGTGCAGGGCGGAGATCGAGGCGATGTTGACCATTGCGCCGCCGCCGCGATCGCGGAAGCGCAGGCACGACCGTGCGGGTCATCAGTACGGTCGTGCGGAGGTTCGCGTCGAGCTCCGTCGTCCAGGCGGCCCAGGCGTCGTCGTCGGGCGTTTCGGGTGCGACCCGGGTGCCAAGGTAGGCGCCGGCGTTGTTGACGAGGATGTCGACGCCGCCGAAGGCATCGATGGCGGCCTGGAGGACGGCAGTCGCGTCGGCGGGCTGCGTCAGCTCACCGGTGACGGCCACGGCGCGGCCGCCCGACGCCTGGATCGCGCTCACGACGGCCTCCGCTCCGGCGCCATCGGATCGATAGTGGACCAGGACGTCCGCCCCGGCCTCAGCCAGCCGACGAGAATCCCGGCGCCGATCGCGCCCAGGCCGCAGTGACGATGGCCACGCGGCCCGTCAAGTCCAGCAGGTCGGTGATCGCGGGCTCGATCGTCACCGCGGCAGCGATCCGGCCCCGTCGCGGTCACGAGCTGCTGGGGCACCCAGTCGTCCACGTGGCGGAACCCGTCGAACGCCATACCCTCCGCCTCGCACACGTCGCGCAGCGAATATCGATAGAACTTCACGTGCGTGAAGTCCTCGAAGAGGACGTAATACGGCTCATTCGACAGGCTCTGGAACTGCTGGCCAGTCAGCGCAGCGCGATGCGTCGCGCGAGAATGCGTCGACGCCGTCGCCCACCACGACGCCCAGGTGCTCGAGCCCCATCCGGTAGACGCGCTGATGGACGGGCGGGATGAGCTCGATCATCGGGACGAGCGCACCATCGAGCACCTCGAGCGGCTCAGCCAGGAGGATCTTGGAGATCGGTCGGCCGTTCCAGACATTCTCGAGATTGGCGGTCGCGTGGCGCTGAGCAGCGTGCGGAGGTGGACGTACTGGTCCCAGTCCGGGAACTCGGTACGCCACGTGGCTGAGAGCATACGGGGCGATGTCGATGCCGCGAGCCGCTAGCCGATCGCGTTGCAATGTCGCGAAGGCGTCGTAGTCGCCGATGATGTCCCCGACCGGATCGGCCATGCGTCGACGCCTCCTTCGTCCGTGTCACCGCCCGCGGCCCTGCGCGGAGGGTCGGCCACCACACGATACCCGAGCGCCCATCGGGGATCGCATCGGGTGGTGACATCGGACCACGGGCCAGACAGGGTGGCTCGCGAACCGGTCGGCGCAACGATCTGACGAAGATCGCGACATCCCCCGCGCAGATGTTGCGCTCGCGCACCGGCCCGAGGTGGTGCGCGTTGACACCGAGTTGACAAGACGGCAGGCTGGACAGCCTTACGCTCGGGCACGGTCCGTGCTCAGTCATGTGGAGGAGGCGCCCATGTCGTCCCGTGTCCGGCGGATCCTGCCGCCTGTCGCCATCCTGCTCCTGATCGGCTCACTGCTCCTGCCGGGCGCCGCGTCCGTGGCGGCACACGGCGGCCACGGTGGCAACAGTGGGTTCAAGACGGCTCAGCCCTCGATGCTCACACCGGTCATGGGTGGGGCCACCGTGTCGCCGATCATCACCGTCGGCGACACGCTCGACAGCGGATACCGCTACGAGGCCATCCCCGATGGCATCGCGGTCCGGACGCGTGGCAATGGGCGCGTCGATCTTTACATCAACCACGAGACCAGCAAGGTCCCGTTCCCGTACAACACCGCGGCGCCGGCCGCGGCGAATGGCGAGAACGACTTCGACAACGCCCAGGTCAGCCGCCTGGTGCTAAGCCAGCACTCCGCGGGTGTCCTGAGCGGCTCGTTCGCGATCGACAGCAGCGAGGGCTTCCAGCGCTTCTGCTCCAACTTCCTGGCGACCCGGAAGCAGGGCTTCGATCGCGACATCCTCTTCACGAACGAGGAGTCCCCGGACTACGTCGTCCGGCAGGAGGCGTCCTGGCCGCCGCCGCTCGACAACAGCGGTGCCGAGGAGGTCGGCCTCGTCGTCGCGCTTGACGTCAAGACCGGCAAGCACTACCCGATCTACGGCATGGGCCGACACAATCACGAGAATGCCGTGGCGATCCCGGGCTTCCGCAAGCTCGTGGTCCTCTCAGGTGACGACACGTTCACGAGCGGCGCGCTCACCGTGCCCGCTAATGGCGCGACGCCTGGTTTCACCTCGGCCTCGCAGTCGCAGCTGTACTCCTACATCGCACGGGACACCAAGGCCGTCCTGACCGACAAGGGCGACCTGTGGGCCTTCGTGAGCGACACTCCGGGCTTCGACGACTACTACGACTTCACGCCGGGCTCAAGCCAGGCCATCACCGGCCACTTCATCAAGGTGCCGAAGAACATCGCCACCGGTCGAAATGCGGACGGCTCGCCGATCACGTCCGCCGACGTCGGCTACCCCACCCCGCCGACCGATGGCTCGTGGCAGCGTGACCTGCGCTCCGTCGCCCCTGTGGGCATCGACGGCCCGCAGTGGGTGCTCGAGTACTGGAGCCAGATCAACAACGTCTTCGACTTCGTGCGGGTCGAGGACATCGCCTACGACAAGCGTCACGGCAAGGACAACGTGGTCTACGTGGTCGACTCCGGGCGCGGCACCGCGGGGACGCCCCAGGCTGGCCGATCGACCAACGGTCGGGTCTGGAAGATGGTCCTCGACAAGCACGACCCCAAGGTGGTCAAGTCCCTCAGCGTCTTCGTCGAGGGAGATGACAGCGAGGTCAAGACGCTGTCCGAGGTCCACCAGCCGGACAACATCGAGACCACGAAGAAGGGCATCCTGCTGACCGAGGATCCGGGTTCCAGCCAGCAGTTCCCGGCGGGCTCGGCTGACCCGAACGCGACGACCGGCCGGCTGTGGTACGTGCCGTTCAGCGGGTCGCCCCAGGTGGTCGCCAAGATCGACCAGTCCGCCGATGGCGGGCCGACCGACGTGGACGGACGCGCAGCCGGCAACTGGGGTGCCTGGGAGACCACCGGCATCGTGGATGCATCAGCGGCCTTCGGCCCCGGAGCGTTCCTCATCAACATCCAGGCGCATACGTTGTGGGTCGAGAAGGCGGATGGCGACGACAATGTCGCCCCTGTCGGTCCCGACTTCACGTACAAGCGTGAAGGTGGTCAGCTTCTGCTGATCAAGGCGCCAGGCCTCTAGTCCGCACACCTGGCCGCTCACCGCGAGGGGGTGCCGTCCGGCACCCCCTTGACGCTCGCCCCAGGATGGCATGTCCAGCGCAGGCCCGCTAGACTGGCTGCCTCCCGAGCGGGAGTAACTCAGTTGGCAGAGTGTCAGCTTCCCAAGCTGAATGTCGCGGGTTCGAACCCCGTCTCCCGCTCCACTCACCACTTGTGAGCGTGAGTACACCGACAACCTGAGAGTTGTCGGTCGCGGTGGACAGGCGACCTTCCCGCCAGACAGACAACTTGGCAGGCCGGGAAGTTACGAAGTCGCAGGGTATTTCACTAGATGCCTCCCCTGCTGAGGTATCACCCATGCCCCGTCTCGCTGCGCCCGTTGCCTCCAGTCCCACCCTTGCCGAAGTCACGTCCCAGTGGCGGACCTCGATTTGGTGCGCATCCCGTCAGCGGCCATCGACGTGGCGCCCATCCAGCCGAGATGGGCGTCCTACAACGAGGGCTTCCACGATCGCGAGCCCGAACTCCTCCTTGCGGCTGGCGCACACATACGCGCCGCCCGGCGAGATCCCCGGAGCGAGCCCGACCTCCGCGGCAGCCATGACCCGAAGCACGTCGTCGTGCGGGCGGTGCCCCAGCATCGCGATCCCCTTTTCCATCTCCGGGTGCCGCGCCAGCACGCCCTCGATCCTGGCGATCTCGTCGCGCTCCTCCGGCGTGGGGTTGGCGAGGTCGCCGCCGACGATCACCAGGTTCGCGCGCCCCCGCAGGTCGGGGTCGGCCGCGAAGGCATCCACGAGGCGCGCCATCCCTTTCATCTCCGCGAGCCGGCCCACGCTGACGACAAGCGGGAGACCTTGCCGCTCCGGACCAAGGGCCGCGATGCCTTCGAGGAGGTCCACGAGGACGGACCGCAGATCGTCGCGGGTCCCGGCTGGCGTTGGGTCTCGGCGGCGGTCGGCCGTGCAGTTCCGGGTGATCTCGGCACGGGCCGCGCGCACGGGGCCCGGCTCGATCCCCTCCGGCACCACGTGGTAGCGCTGGGGCTCGGCCTCAACGTCGATCCCGAGCAGGCGGCGAAAGCGCGCGGCGAGCTCGGGTCGGGGGAACAGGGCAACCTGCTGTGCCAAATCGGCCAGGCGACGGACGAGCCGTGCTCGGAACCAGAGGGCACCGCGCCCGTCGGCCGGGCCGAAGGACGCCCGGTCCAGCTCGCCTGTCCGCTCCATCTCGGCGATCACGGCATGCGGATCCGGGGCCAGCGTGAAGACGATTGGGAGGCCTCGGCGGCGGGCGATCCGCGCCGCCGCCAGGCTTCCGACGTCGGCCATCCTGAGGTGCAGCAGCGTCGGCGGGCGGTGGTCGAGGATCCGTCGCAAGCCCCGCTCGGCGGCGACCACTGCCGGCCACGAGCCAGCGAAGGAGACGTCCTCGTGGCTGCCGAGCGGAGCGGCGACCACCGCGTGCGAGGCTCCGGCCGTCGCGAGCGACGCGAACGCCTCGGCACCCGGGCCGCGGCCGATGGTCGTCACCTCGTCGACCCGCGAGTCGGCGGCAAGGGCGTCGCCGAGCTGGACCAGCAGCGTGGCGATCCCGCCCGTGTCACCCATGCCGGCGTGCGCGAGAGCCCGGTCGAGGTGGCCGCCGAGATGGACCTGCGCGATACGGAGACCGTCGGGGTCCCGCCGGGAGCGATCCGCCGCGTCGCGGGAGACGAGGGCCTCACGGTCCCGTCGGCCGTCGAAGATCGCCAGGCGGGCAGCGTCGGCAACCGCGTCGTCGCCCGCGACGAGGATCGCGAGCAGGCGATCCGTGGCCGGGTCGCGGTGCCCGACAGCGGCTCGATCCCCGAGCGCCGCAACGGCGGCGACGCGCACCTCCGACGGCTCATCACGATCGGCCGCAATGCGGGCGAGTGCGGCAGCGGACGATTGCGGGCCGGTGTCGAGGCCGACACGCTCGCCGATCGAGCCGACCACTCCGAGCGTTTCGACGAGCCGGGCCCGCGCCGGCGGTTCGGTCGTGCGCGCCAGGTGCGCCGCCACGGCTCGCACCACCAGCTCAGGCGCCCCTGCCGCCCATCGCGCGAGCGTCCGCTGGGCGAGCATCCCGCCGAGCCGCCCTGCCCGGACCTGCGCGACGAGCGGACCCACGAGCGGTTCTGCGGGGTGGCGATCCGCGAGCGACCACGCGGCGTGGGGTGCGAGCCAACCGCCGGCTCCGAGGAGCTCGGCGAGCAGGTCATCGTCCCGGCGCCCAGGGAGGCGGACCAGGGCGTGGACGGCGGCGATCGCGGTCGGGGCGTCGGCGCCATCGCGAGCCGCGGCGAGGAGCGCCCGACGGGTGGCTTCCGCGCCGGCGGAGGACACGAGGGCCTCCTGAACGGCCTCCGCCTCGAGACGGTCGGTGAGGGCGATGACGTCGAGGACGGACGGGGCGCGGCGGATCTGGTCGAGCGTGGCCTGCATGCCTTCACTTCGCGCCGGCCCGCCGGATGGTTTGCCACGGCGGCGGGACGACGGGCGACGACGTGGTCGCGACTGGACGGGCACGAGTAGCGTGAGGGCATGAGCCTCGTCGTGGCCGCGTGCATCGGCATCGGTGCCGGGCTGCTCCTGCTCACGCAGGGCCAGCACCTACTTGTCATCGGACTGGCGGTCGCCGGACTGGTCGCCATCGGAGTCGTTGCGCTGGCTCGCCGAACACGGGCCTAGACAGGCAACTTCGCGGTCAGGACTTGACAGTGTTTCGTGCTTGACGTAACGATGAGAGCGGGCATCTAGACCGGCTTGTTCCCAAGCTGAATGTCGCGGGTTCGAACCCCGTCTCCCGCTCCACTTCCTTCCCCTGAGCGCGGCGCGGCACGCACGGACCGTTGAGGGTGCCCATGGACCTCCGCCGACTCGGCGATCGACTGGCCGGTGACGTCGTGCTGTCCGGCGACGACGCCTGGGACACCGCTCGACAGGCCTGGAACCTCGCGGTGGACCAGCGTCCGATCGCGATCGTGTACCCCGCGTCGGCGGACGATGTCGCCGCCACGGTTCGCGAGGCTGCCGCGAACGGCGTGCGCATCGCGTTCAACGCCGGCGGTCACAACGCCGGGCCGATCGACTGGACCCGCGACACGATCCTCCTGAAGTTCGATCGCATGCGAGCGATCGCGATCGACCCGGTGGCGCGGCGCGCGCGAATCGACGCCGGGGTGCTCGCGAAGCCCCTGGCGGACGCCGCCGGCGAGCACGGCCTCGCCTACCTCGCGGGGACATCACCGGACGTTGGGGTCGCGGGCTACGCCCTCGGGGGCGGGTTCAGCTGGATGGTCCGGACCCACGGGTTCGCCTGCAACAGCATCGTGGCTGCCGAGGTCGTGACCGCCGACGGTCGGCAGGTGCGGACGGACCGCGACCACGAGCCGGAGCTGTTCTGGGCGATCCGTGGCGGCGGCGGCAACGTCGCGGCCGTCACGTCGCTTGAGCTCGCGCTGTTCCCGGTGCCCAGAGATCATTCGGCCGGCGCCCTGTTCTGGCCCATCGAGCGTGCGGCCGAGATCCTGCATGCCTGGCGAACCTGGATCGCGGACGTACCGGACGCGTGCGAATTGATCGGCCGGATGCTCCAGCTGCCGGACGCGCCGTTCCTGCCGGAGCACCTCCGCGGCCGGTCGTTCGTGCTCGTAGAGGCCGCGATCACCGGCGACAGCGAGGACGCGGCGGCCCTCGTCCAGCCCCTGCGCGACCTCGACCCGGAGATCGACACCATGGCGGTCATGCCGACGAGGGATCTGAGCCTCGTGAACATGGATCCCGACTTCCCGCTGCCCTACTCCGGCGAAGGGATCCTGCTCACGGATCTTCCTGCCCCCGGGATCGACCGCATGGTGGAAACGTTCGTCGGCTCGCCGCTCCTGCATGTCGAGGTCCGGCACCTGGGCGGCGCCGCGTCGAGGCGGTCACCGGAGCACGGCGTCCTCGACGCGATCGACCAGCCGTTCGTCCTGTTCACGTTCGGGATCACGCCCGACGCCGAGGCGCGGGCGGCCGTCGACCACCACGTCGCACGCATCCTGAACGCCGTCGGCCCATGGGACAGCGGACGGCGGTACCTGAACTTCGCCGAGTCGGCGATGGATCCGCGATCCATCTACCCGCCGGAGAGCTACGACCGGCTGCGGGCGGCGAAGGCGACCTACGACCCGGCGGGCATCTTCGTGGCGAACCACCCGGTCTGACGATCGGCCCCTAGTAGACGTGCAGCTTCGCCAGCAGCGCCATCGTGTCGTCGACCGACTCGAGCAGGTCCTTGTTGTGCTTGATCATCTGGGTGCGCATGTAGACCCGCAGCCACTGCTGGTACATGAACAGCTCGTACCGATCGAACACGGACGCGATCGGGATCTCTCGGTTGGCGATGTGCCCGGCCAGGAAGAACGCGGACTCGAAACCGAGCGAGACCGACTGGAAATAGGGCGACCCGAGCGCCGCGTCGCCGAGTAGAAAGACCGGATGCCTGGCCAGCGGGTGCTCGTCGCCTGACCCGAACCGGCCCCGGTTCGTGGCGTTCCGCGCCCGATACACATCGAGGGGGATCCGGGTGATCTCCAGGTCGCCCACGAGCTCGCCGTGGGTCTCCTCCTTCACCTTGTCGATGAAGCGGTCCATCGACGCCGCTACCGTCGGGAACTGCGCGCGCAGCCAGGCGCCGTCGAAGGTCGGCGGCATGGCCTCGAACTCGGCCTGGCTGATGCTGACGATCCCGGTCACATGGCTGACCGAGCCGTCGTAGTAGGTCCGATGCACGGCCGGGATGAACTTGTAGCCCGGGTTCTCGCGGTTCTTGTAGTACTTGCACCACTCGTTGCAGGCGTAGTGCTGGTCGTACAGGAACGTGATGACGAGCGCGTATTCCAACCGGAACCGCAGCGTGTTCCGGCCGCGCGCGTCGCTGCCGTCGCCCGCGATGAGCAGGTCGCGCAGCAGCGACCGTGAGCCCGTGCAATCGACGAGGATGTCGCCGGGTTCCAGCATCGAAAGGGCAGTGTCGGCCGTGACCTCGCCGGCGATCCGTTCCACGTTCCCGGTCCCGCGCTCGTCGATGAGCGCGCTGAGCGAGCGCTCGATGGTGTTGAGCGGCACGAAGCCCCGTGTCCAGGCGTCGAGGAGCTCGCGCAGGTCGGGCGCGATCGTCCGTCGGTAGGCCAGCCGCGTCTCGAGCTCGGCGGGATCGAAGATCGCGTCGACGCTCTGGCCATCGATGGTGTCGGCGCCGTAGCTCTCGATCGAGTCGGCGACGAGGTACTCGGCGAGCGACACCATCCGGGTCCGCGTGTACGCGTCGCGCCGCTCGTAGAGGCGAACCGCCTGCCCCGCCACCGACTGGAGGAGCGCCGTCAGGAACAGGCCCACCGGGCCTGCACCGACGACGTGGACGGTGCCCGGCGGTCTTATGGCTCCGGGTTCCGTCATCAACTGCCGACTCGCGCGATGCATCGGAACCCGAGATGGGCCATCGATGTCTCGATGGATTGCGGTTGTCTCGCCGCCGGTCGATAGCGCAGGCAGTAGTTGGGGGCGCACAGGTGTGAGCCGCCCTTGACGACCATCCGGGGGAACTGGGCCCCCGGCTGGCCGAGGTTGTAGGACCCGTCGGGGTTCGTGACCCGCGGGTTGACCCGTGGGCCTGACGGGCCACAGCAGGCGTGGATGACCTCCTCCGGATGCGACGGCCGATAGAAGTCCGTCGTCCATTCCCAGACGTTGCCGGCCATGTCGAACAGGCCGTGGCCGTTGGGCGGGAACGCCTTGACCGGTGAGGTGCCGGCGTAATTGTCGGTCCGTAGGTTCTGCCAGGGAAATTCGCCCTGCCAGGTGTTGGCCATCATCCGGCCCTTCGGCGCGAATTCGTCGCCCCACGTGTAGATCGCGCCCTCGAGGCCGCCACGAGCGGCGAACTCCCACTCCGCCTCCGTCGGGAGCGACTTGCCGACCCAGGCCGCATAGGCGCTCGCGTCCTCGTACGACACGTGGGTGATCGGATGACGGTCGCGTCCGTTGAGGTCACTGCCGGGCCCTTCCGGGTGACGCCACTGGGCACCGGGCACCCAGTGCCACCAGTTCCGGTAGTCGTTCAGATCCACCGGGCCGCGGGTCGCCCGGAACACGAGCGAGCCCGGGACCAGGAGGCTCGGGTCGGCGTCGGGGTACTCCACCGGATCGAGGGCCCGTTCCGCGACGGTCACGTGATCGGTGGCCTTCACGAAGCGGCGAAACTCGGCGACCGTCACCTGGTGCTCGTCCATCCAGAAGCCGTCGACGGTCACCTCGTGGACCGGTCGCTCCTCGGGATAGAACGCGTCCGAGCCCATCCGGAAGGTCCCGCCGGGGATCCAGGTCATGTCGCGGGCGGGCGCTTGCGGGGCGTGGACGCCTGCGGCGGTCGTCGACATTACGGGAGGAGATCCATCGTTGTCCGACTTCCCCAAGGACGTCACCGGGGCTGGCTCAGAGGGCGGCGCCCACCAGCAGGGAGGAGCGACCATTCAACCAGACCGCGGTGTCCATGTCGACCGGTGAGCCGAGGTGGTCAGCGGTCATGTGCGGATGGTCAGCTCCACCGCCACGACGTCACCCTCGCCGACGTCCTGGGCCAGCCGGACGGCCTTGCGGATCGGGACGAGGTAGCGGCCATCCTTGGGAAAGAGCGACGTCGGCCACTCGTCATCGCCCAGCCGGACCCGGACCGGGATCGCGCCCCAGCCGTAGGTCACCGCGGTGGAGATGGAGCGGATGATGGCCGACGTCTCGGGCGGGACGACGACGAAATAGTGCGGCGACGGTCCTCGCCAATAGATGAGCTCGCCGTCGAACGCGAGATCGAGGCTGTCAGTGTCCACTCGACTCCAGGTCGAGGAGGGCATATTCGCCCCCGTAGCGCACTCCCAGGATGTTGTTGAACAGGTTGAGCATGTTGATGAAGCCCACGAGGAACGCGAGCTCCACGACCTCCGGCTCGGTGAACGCCTCGTGTACCGACGTCCACAGGTCCTCGGGGATGTGGTTCCCGTCGTGCATGGCGGCGCGCGTGAAAGCGATCGCGAGGCGCTCGCGCGGGGCCAGGCCGGAGGGGTCCGCGACGACCTCCAGCGGCGCCTCCACGATGTCGCCGAGGCTGACCAGGTCGCAATGCGAGTTCGTGCAGAACTGGCATTCGTTGGTCTGGGAGGCCGTGATGATCACGAGCTCCTTCACGCGGCGCTCCAGGAGCCCGCCCGGGTAGACACATCCACCGAAACCCGCGAACCCACGCAGGATCTCCGGCCGCAGGCACATCGCCTGGATCATCTCCACCGGTGGCCGGCCGCGCTCCCACAGCCCACGGCTCTCATCGAACGACGAGTCGTCCTTGACCGCCTCGAACGCTGTACGGATCTGTTCCGGGCTGACCTGGACACGCATGCTCGCTCTCCTGCTGTTCGCTAGGCGCCGAGGCCCTCGGCGTCGCCGTAGGCCCACAGGTCCAGCGCGTCGAGGTCGATGGCATCGATCCCGTTGGTCGCGAGCGCTCCGGCGATCTGCGCCCGGTGTTCGGTCGCATGGTGGATGGCCTGGCCGATGACCGTGGAACGCGCCCGGATCACCGATCCGAACGCGGGGTTGTCGATCGAGCCGTCGGGAAGCCGGGCCCGGGCGCGGATCCGAGCGTCGGACCGCGCCAGCGCGACGGCAAGCGCGGCCACCTCCGCGCTCGTCGCGGGCGGCACGGTGTTCGCCGGCCGCTCGGCCCCTTCGAGGCGGGCGGCATAGCGCTCGGCGGCGATCACCAGGTGGTCGAGGATCATCGCGACCGACCACTCGTTCCGTGGCGCGGCGACGGTGAGTGCCGTGTCCGGCAGCTCGCTCAACCGCGCGAGGAACTCGGCGTTCGCCCACGCCATGTGACGCAGCAGTCGATCCATGGTCGGGTCCGCGATCGTGTCCATCATCGTCGGGTCGGCCTCCATGCCATCCGCGCACGGCGCGTCGTCCTCAGCAGAGGGCGAGTATCGCGCATGACGGGCACGGGCCACGGCTAGGATTGTGGCGTGGTGACGTTCGACCTCAGCGAGGCGGCGGGGCGGATCGGCGTCAGCGTCCATGATCTGGCGCGACTGTGCGACCTGGGCATCCTCACGCCCACGGCCGATGATCGATTCACGGCGAGCCACCTTCGCCGGGCCGGGCTCGTGATGAGCCTGGTGGCCGCGGGCATCCCACTGGAAGGCCTGGGCGAGGCGATCCGGACCGGTCAGTTCTCGCTCGATTTCCTCGACGCGCCGGCGTTCGAGCGGTTCTCGGCCCTGAGCGGCGATACCTTCGCGGACGTGGCCGAACGGACGGGCGTGCCCATCGACCACCTGCTGTACGTCCGGGAGGCTGCCGGGTCGTTGACCGCCACACCTGACGATCGCGTCCGGGAGGAGGAGATCGTCTATGCCGATCTGCTCGCGGAGTCGGCCAGGGCCGGCATCGCGCCTGCCGCGACCCAACAGCAGATCCGGGTGATGGGTGACAGCCTTCGACGCATCGCCGAAGCGGAGGGCGCGATGTGGCAGACCGAAGTGGTGCTGCCGGCGATGCGCGCCGGCATGCGACCGGACGAGATCCTCGGCATCGATTTTGGCGATCGCATGAGCGCCCTCAGCGAGCGGTCCGTCATCGCGATGTACCACCTGCAGCAGGCGAGGGCCTGGACGGCGGGCATCGTCGAAGGACTCGAGATGGCCCTCGCCGATGCCGGCCTGCACAGCCGACTCGAGCACCCGCCAGCCATGTGCTTCTTCGATATCACGGGCTACACGCGGTTGACGGAGGAGCACGGGGACGCCGCTGCTGCCCGACTCGCTGAGCAGCTGGGCCGGCTCGTGCAGCGCACCTCGGTCCGCTATGGCGGGCGACCCGTGAAATGGCTCGGTGATGGGGTGATGCTGCATTTCCCGAACCCGGGGCAAGGGGTCCTGGCCGCCCTGGACATGGCCCAGGGCGTGGTCGAGGCGGGGCTACCGCCGGCGCACGTCGGCCTCCACGCGGGACCCGTGATCTTCCAGGAAGGCGACTACTACGGCCAGACGGTCAACGTCGCGGCAAGGATCGCCGCGTACGCGAGCCCCGGTCAGGTGCTCGTGAGCCGCGCCGTCGTCGACGCGTGTGCCGGAGCGGCCGTCGCCTTCAGCAACGTCGGTCTCGTCGAGCTCAAGGGCCTGCTGGAGCCGATTCCCTTGTACGCCGCCGGCCGGCCGTGACCAGCCGCCTGACGGTCAGCCCTTGGGCTGCACCACCGCGAGGACGTTGCAGCTCGGATCGATGAACCAGGCGGCCCACGAATGGCCCATGTCGGCGATGCCGTCGACCGTGACCGGGTCCGGCGCCACATAGTCCTCGATGCGCACGCCGCGGGCCCGGAGATCGGCGATGGCGGCCGCGATGTCCGGCACGCGCCAGGCCATCTGGGTCTGGCTGTCGGCTGTGCCGATCGTGCTCTCCGTGATCACGAGCTGGGTCCCGCCGCCACTGCGAAAGACGATCCGATCGGGATCCTCCCGCGCGATCTCGAGCCCGAGGACGTCGCGGTAGAAGATCCGGCTGGCATCCAGGTCCGTGGACAGCAGGATCGGGAAGACGGGATGGTCGCTGAGCACGTGGTGCCTCCTGGGAGCCGGCGGCCCGCAGACGACCGGACCGCTCCCGCGATGGTAATCCGGAGCCACGAAACGACCCCGGCGGCCCAGACCCGTCAGAATCGGCGGCATGCCACCCGAGGTCACCGACGCCCCCGAACGCGAGCGCTACGAGGCGACGATCGACGGCGCGCTCGCCGGCATCCTCGAGTACATGGTGCGTCGCGAGCGGATCGCGCTGATCCACACGGAGGTCCTTCCGGCGTACGAAGGGCGGGGGGTCGCGGCCGCGATCGTGCGGTTCGCCCTCGACGACGCCCGGCGGCGCGGTCTGCGGGTCATCGCGACCTGTCCATACGTCCAGAGCTACCTGGCCCGGCATCCCGAGGACCTCGATATCGTGGTCGGGCGGTCGCCCACCGCCGGGTAGGCGGCCGCCGCGTCAGGGACCGACGCTGCCAGGTCGACAGCGTGGTACACGAGCGAGTTCCCGTCAGGGGACGGGAACGCTTCGATGACGGCCCCTCGTCGGGACTGGGCGGCGCGACGATGCTCAGCCGGCCACGGCCGGGTCGACGATGTAGAGCCCGAAGGTGTGCGCGCCGAGGCCGCGCTTGACGTCGCCCTTGAACAGGATGCGACCGTCCGACAGATAGGGTATGGCGTCGGTGTGGCCCGAATCATTCAGTCCGTCGGTGTCAGGATTCAGGCACGGGTGGATTCGCATCGAAGGAACGGAGCGCGACCATGGACAAGGGCCTCGTGGACCAGGTGGTGGCCGCCGCTGCCAGTGTCGTCGCCAGTGGCGCGATCTCGGCGAACGGGCACGGGAACGTGAGCGTGCGGGCGCCCGGCACGGACGAGATGTACTACTCGAGCGCCCCGTCCTTGCGCGGCCTCGGGCCGGAGGGCGTGGTCCGCGTCGGGCTCGACGGCGTCCTGCGCGAAGGCAGCCTGCCGCCGATCCAGGGCGCCGTCGTCGCGATGCACACGGCGATGTACCTCGACAACGCCGACGTCGGGTGCGTCCTTCACACGCACTCCCCGTTCGCCACTGCGCACGCCGTGGCCCACCAGCCGATCGATTGCTGGATCGAGGCGCTCGCGATGTTCGGCCTCGCCGATGGCGTTCCGGTCGCCGGCTACGGTCCGCGTGGCTCCGACCAGGCCGTGGCCAACATCCGCGCCGCCGTCCGGCCGGGCGTGCCCGCCGTCCTGTTGGCCAACCACGGGGTCCTCGTCTTCCATCGGACGCCGGAACTGGCCGTCCTCGTGGGCGGCGTGGTCGAGGAAGCGGCGCAGGCCGCGATCAACGCGCACGCCGTGGGCGGCCCGGTCGCCATCCCGGCCGACCTTCGCGCCGCGGCCCTCCAACGGGCGATGGCGTTCGAGGTGCTCGGGACGTCGACCGCCTCGTGAAGGACCACGCCCGGGTCGTCGTCATCGGCGGCGGCATCGTCGGCGTCAGCGTCGCCTACCACCTGGCCCTGCGGGGCGTGACCGACATCGTGCTCGTCGAGCGCGACCGGCTCACGGCCGGGTCGTCGTGGCACGCGGCTGGCGGGTTCCACGCCATCAACGCCGACACGAAGATCGCGGCCCTCCAGCGCTACACGATCGGCATGTACCCCGTGATCGAGGCGGAGAGTGGCCAGGCACTCGGGCTGAAACAGTCCGGCGGCATCGAGCTCGCCGCGACCCCCGAGCGCTGGCACTGGCTCAAGGCGGAGCTGGCGTGGCTGCGGACGCAGGGCCACGACGGGGCGGAGCTGCTCACCCCGGCAGAGGCGGCGACGCTCGTCCCGATCATCGATCCGGTCGGGCTCTACGGGGCCCTGTTCGACCCGGACGAGGGCAATCTCGATCCGAATGGCGCGACGTACGCCTACGCCGCGGCCGCCCGAGCGCGTGGTGTCGAGATCCTGCAGGGCAACCGCGTCACGGCACTGGCCCGGCGCGCGGACGGCGACTGGGACGTCTCGACCGAGCTGGGCACGATCGTCGCGGAGCACGTGGTCAACGCGGCCGGTCTCTGGGCCCGGCGGGTCGGGCGGATGGTCGGGCTGGACCATCCACTCGTGCCGATGCCCCATCACTACCTCGTCACCGACGCGATCCCGGCGGTCGCCGCGATCCCCGGCCTCATGCCGGCGGTCACCGATCTGGAGGGCTTCACCTACCTGCAGCGCGAGGGCGACGGCGTGCTGCTGGGCATCTACGAGCAGCGTCCGATCCATTGGGCAGTCGAGGGCGCGCCGTGGGACTTCGGGATGACCCTGTTCCCCGAGGAGGTCGACCGGATCCTTCCGGAACTGCAGCTGGCCTTCAAGCGGTTCCCCGTGCTGTCGGACGCCGGCATCAAGCGATGGGTGAATGGGGCCTTCACGTTCACGCCGGACGGCAATCCGCTCGTCGGACCGGTGGCGGGGCTGCCGGGCTACTGGGCGGCCTGCGGTTGCATGGCCGGGTTCTCGCAGGGCGCGGGGATCGGTCTGGCGCTCGCCAACTGGATCGTGGACGACGACCCCGGGTTCGACGTGTTCGGCATGGACGTGGCCCGGTTCGGCAGCTATGCCGCGGACGATGCGTACCTCCGCGCCACGACCGCGCAGTTCTATGCGCGCCGGTTCGTGATGTCGTATCCCAACGAGGAGCTGCCGGCTGGGCGACCGCTCAAGACGACGCCGTGCTACGACGCGTTCGCGGCCGCAGGTGCCCGATTCACGGTCAACTGGGGTCTGGAGGTCCCGCTCTACTTCGCCCCGAGTGCGGACTTCCACGAGACCGAGTCCCTGGGTCGGTCGGATGCCGAACCGATCGTGGCAGCGGAGGTCGCCGCGGTGCGGACCGCCGCCGGTGCCTACGAGATCGCGCAGTACGCCCGGTACGAGGTGACCGGGCCCGGCGCCGTCGCCTGGCTGGACTACCTGCTCGCCGGGCGTCTCCCGACGACCGGGCGGATCCGACTCACGCCGATGCTCGGCGAAGCCGGGCGGCTGATGGGCGACCTCACGGTGACGCGCCTCGCCGAGGACCGGTTCTGGCTGACCGGGTCCTACTACCTCCAGGAGTGGCACGGGCGCTGGTTCGAGCGCCATCGGCCCGCGGCCGGCGTCACGATCCGGAACCTGACTGACGACGTGATGGGGTTCTCGGTCTCAGGTCCGGCGTCGCGTGCCATCCTCGCCGGACTCGTCGGGGCCGACGTGGACGTCTCCGGCGCGGTCGTTCCGGTTCCTGGCGGTGCGCGAGCTGGCGGTCGCCGGGCTGGATGCGGTGGTGGGACGGATCGCCCTGACGGGCGAGCTCGGCTACGAGATCGTCGTGCCGACCGAGCGCCATCGTGCGCTGTACGACGCGCTCCACGAGGCGGGCGCGGTCCACGGTATGCGCGACATCGGCGACCGGGCGGTCGATTCCCTGCGGCTCGAGAAGGGGTACGGCATCTGGTCGGCCGAGTTCCGCCAGGACGTGACGCCCGGGATGTCAGGCCTCGATCGCTTCGTGGCGTTCGACAAGGGCGACTTCATCGGTCGAACGGCGGCGCTGCGCGAACGCGATGCCGGCCCGACCCGGCGACTCGTGCTGCTGGACGTCGACGCGCCCGATGCGGACGCCGCCAAGGACGACGGCATCTGGGTGGACGGACGCCTCGTGGGTCTCGTGACCTCGCGGCGCCTACGGCCACCACGTCGGGATGAGCCTCGCCCTTGCCTACGTCGACCGCGACGTCATCGAGACGATGTCGGGCCTCGAGGTCGCCGTCGTCGGCGCCCTGCGACCCGCGCGGATCCTGCCGGAGATCCCCTACGACCCGGTGGGTCGCCGCCTGCGCGACTGAGAACGCCGGTCAGGGCTCAGTCGAGCAGGCGATGGGGTCATCCGTCGCGTCGACGGTTCCGTCGACCGCGTGGCCCGGCCCATGGCGTGTGGCGCAGCAGGAGTCCGATCAACACCATCAGCGCGATCCACGTGGCGAGCACCTGGTCGAGGGTGGTCGATGCCGCCCCGGGAGTCGTCGGTGACGAGTCGGTGGCTGGTGGCGTCGGTCGGAACGTCTGGGTCCCCACGTCATCCGTCGGCTCCGGCGTGGGTGACGTCGACGCGGTCGGTTCGGCCGAACCGGTCGGGGTCGCCGATGCGGTCGGCTCTGGCGTTGCGGTCGGATCCGGCGTCGGGGTCGGTGCGGTCGTGGCGGTCGGCTCCGCAGACCCGGTCGGCGTCGCGGTCGGGGTGGGTGTCGGCGATGGCGTCGCGGTCGGCGCGGCTGAGCCGGTCGGTGTCGGGGTCGGCGTCGCGGTAGGTGTCGCAGTCGGCGCGACCGAGCCGGTGGGCGTGGGAGTCGGGGTCGCGGTGGGAGTCGGAGTCGGTGTGGGCGTCGGAGTCGGGGTCGGTGTGGGTGTTGGCGTGGGAGTCGGGGTCGGTGTGGGCGTCGGCAACGGCGCACCGGTCACGGTGACCGTGTCGTCGGGCGAGGTGACCGACCCGTTGGTCGCGCTCGCGATGTTGGTGATGCTCCCGCCGTCGAGGTCGGCCTGGACGATGGTGTAGGACGCGGTGCAGGTCAGGCTGGCGCCCGGGGCGAGGCTGCCCGTGGACGGACAGCTGACCGCGATCTGGTCATCGTCGACCGAGAACGGACCGGTCAGGGTGACGTTGCCGTCGTTGGTCACGAGGTACTCGTAGTCGATCACGTCGCCGACGCTGTCGTAGGTCATCGGATCGGCGGTCTTGTCGAGATCGAGGGACGGTCCGCTCGAGCCGGTCACGGTGACCGTGTCGTCGGGCGAGGTGACCGACCCGTTGGTCGCGCTCGCGATGTTGGTGATGCTCCCGCCGTCGAGGTCGGCCTGGACGATGGTGTAGGACGCGGTGCAGGTCAGGCTGGCGCCCGGGGCGAGGCTGCCCGTGGACGGACAGCTGACCGCGATCTGGTCATCGTCGACCGAGAACGGACCGGTCAGGGTGACGTTGCCGTCGTTGGTCACGAGGTACTCGTAGTCGATCACGTCGCCGACGCTGTCGTAGGTCATCGGATCGGCGGTCTTGTCGAGATCGAGGGACGGTCCGCTCGAGCCGGTCACGGTGACCGTGTCGTCGGGCGAGGTGACCGACCCGTTGGTCGCGCTCGCGATGTTGGTGATGCTCCCGCCGTCGAGGTCGGCCTGGACGATGGTGTAGGACGCGGTGCAGGTCAGGCTGGCGCCCGGGGCGAGGCTGCCCGTGGACGGACAGCTGACCGCGATCTGGTCATCGTCGACCGAGAACGGACCGGTCAGGGTGACGTTGCCGTCGTTGGTCACGAGGTACTCGTAGTCGATCACGTCGCCGACGCTGTCGTAGGTCATCGGATCGGCGGTCTTGTCGAGATCGAGGGACGGTCCGCCGCTGACCGGCACCGCGGCGCTCGCGGTGTCCGGGCCGGTCTGGGCCGAAATCGGCGGTGACCGTGTTGTCGATGTCGCCGTCGCCGCCGCCGTCGGTGTCGAGCTCGGCCTGGGTGACCGCGTGGCTGCCGGTGCAGGTCAGGCTTCCGCCGACGGCGATGGACAGGCCGCTGCTGACGTACGGCGCGCCGGGCGTGCCGTCGCAGTCCTCGTCGGCCAGGAGCGGATCGACGACGCTGACCCCGGTCAGGGACAGGTTGCCGGTGTTGGTCACGGTGATGCCGTAGGTGATCGTCTCGCCGGCCAGGTTGGCCGTGCCGCCGGGCACGCTGGCGGTCTTGGTCACGGCGAGCCCCGCGGCCTGGACCACGGGCACCGCGGCGCTCGCGGTGTCCGGGCCGGTCTGGGCCGAATCGGCGGTGACCGTGTTGTCGATGTCGCCGTCGCCGCCGCCGTCGGTGTCGAGCTCGGCCTGGGTGACCGCGTGGCTGCCGGTGCAGGTCAGGCTTCCGCCGACGGCGATGGACAGGCCGCTGCTGACGTACGGCGCGCCGGGCGTGCCGTCGCAGTCCTCGTCGGCCAGGAGCGGATCGACGACGCTGACCCCGGTCAGGGACAGGTTGCCGGTGTTGGTCACGGTGATGCCGTAGGTGATCGTCTCGCCGGCCAGGTTGGCCGTGCCGCCGGGCACGCTGGCGGTCTTGGTCACGGCGAGCCCCGCGGCCTGGACCACGGGCACCGCGGCGCTCGCGGTGTCCGGGCCGGTCTGGGCCGAATCGGCGGTGACCGTGTTGTCGATGTCGCCGTCGCCGCCGCCGTCGGTGTCGAGCTCGGCCTGGGTGACCGCGTGGCTGCCGGTGCAGGTCAGGCTTCCGCCGACGGCGATGGACAGGCCGCTGCTGACGTACGGCGCGCCGGGCGTGCCGTCGCAGTCCTCGTCGGCCAGGAGCGGATCGACGACGCTGACCCCGGTCAGGGACAGGTTGCCGGTGTTGGTCACGGTGATGCCGTAGGTGATCGTCTCGCCGGCCAGGTTGGCCGTGCCGCCGGGCACGCTGGCGGTCTTGGTCACGGCGAGCCCCGCGGCCTGGACCACGGGCACCGCGGCGCTCGCGGTGTCCGGGCCGGTCTGGGCCGAATCGGCGGTGACCGTGTTGTCGATGTCGCCGTCGCCGCCGCCGTCGGTGTCGAGCTCGGCCTGGGTGACCGCGTGGCTGCCGGTGCAGGTCAGGCTTCCGCCGACGGCGATGGACAGGCCGCTGCTGACGTACGGCGCGCCGGGCGTGCCGTCGCAGTCCTCGTCGGCCAGGAGCGGATCGACCACGCTGACCCCGGTCAGGGACAGGTTGCCGGTGTTGGTCACGGTGATGCCGTAGGTGATCGTCTCGCCGGCCAGGTTGGCCGTGCCGCCGGGCACGCTGGCGGTCTTGGTCACGGCGAGCCCCGCGGCCTGGACCACGGGCACCGCGGCGCTCGCGGTGTCCGGGCCGGTCTGGGCCGAATCGGCGGTGACCGTGTTGTCGATGTCGCCGTCGCCGCCGCCGTCGGTGTCGAGCTCGGCCTGGGTGACCGCGTGGCTGCCGGTGCAGGTCAGGCTTCCGCCGACGGCGATGGACAGGCCGCTGCTGACGTACGGCGCGCCGGGCGTGCCGTCGCAGTCCTCGTCGGCCAGGAGCGGATCGACCACGCTGACCCCGGTCAGGGACAGGTTGCCGGTGTTGGTCACGGTGATGCCGTAGGTGATCGTCTCGCCGGCCAGGTTGGCCGTGCCGCCGGGCACGCTGGCGGTCTTGGTCACGGCGAGCGCCGCGGCCTGGACCACGGGCACCGCGGCGCTCGCGGTGTCCGGGCCGGTCTGGGCCGAATCGGCGGTGACCGTGTTGTCGATGTCGCCGTCGCCGCCGCCGTCGGTGTCGAGCTCGGCCTGGGTGACCGCGTGGCTGCCGGTGCAGGTCAGGCTTCCGCCGACGGCGATGGACAGGCCGCTGCTGACGTACGGCGCGCCGGGCGTGCCGTCGCAGTCCTCGTCGGCCAGGAGCGGATCGACGACGCTGACCCCGGTCAGGGACAGGTTGCCGGTGTTGGTCACGGTGATGCCGTAGGTGATCGTCTCGCCGGCCAGGTTGGCCGTGCCGCCGGGCACGCTGGCGGTCTTGGTCACGGCGAGCCCCGCGGCCTGGACCACGGGCACCGCGGCGCTCGCGGTGTCCGGGCCGGTCTGGGCCGAAATCGGCGGTGACCGTGTTGTCGATGTCGCCGTCGCCGCCGCCGTCGGTGTCGAGCTCGGCCTGGGTGACCGCGTGGCTGCCGGTGCAGGTCAGGCTTCCGCCGACGGCGATGGACAGGCCGCTGCTGACGTACGGCGCGCCGGGCGTGCCGTCGCAGTCCTCGTCGGCCAGGAGCGGATCGACGACGCTGACCCCGGTCAGGGACAGGTTGCCGGTGTTGGTCACGGTGATGCCGTAGGTGATCGTCTCGCCGGCCAGGTTGGCCGTGCCGCCGGGCACGCTGGCGGTCTTGGTCACGGCGAGCCCCGCGGCCTGGACCACGGGCACCGCGGCGCTCGCGGTGTCCGGGCCGGTCTGGGCCGAAATCGGCGGTGACCGTGTTGTCGATGTCGCCGTCGCCGCCGCCGTCGGTGTCGAGCTCGGCCTGGGTGACCGCGTGGCTGCCGGTGCAGGTCAGGCTTCCGCCGACGGCGATGGACAGGCCGCTGCTGACGTACGGCGCGCCGGGCGTGCCGTCGCAGTCCTCGTCGGCCAGGAGCGGATCGACCACGCTGACCCCGGTCAGGGACAGGTTGCCGGTGTTGGTCACGGTGATGCCGTAGGTGATCGTCTCGCCGGCCAGGTTGGCCGTGCCGCCGGGCACGCTGGCGGTCTTGGTCACGGCGAGCCCCGCGGCCTGGACCACGGGCACCGCGGCGCTCGCGGTGTCCGGGCCGGTCTGGGCCGAATCGGCGGTGACCGTGTTGTCGATGTCGCCGTCGCCGCCGCCGTCGGTGTCGAGCTCGGCCTGGGTGACCGCGTGGCTGCCGGTGCAGGTCAGGCTTCCGCCGACGGCGATGGACAGGCCGCTGCTGACGTACGGCGCGCCGGGCGTGCCGTCGCAGTCCTCGTCGGCCAGGAGCGGATCGACCACGCTGACCCCGGTCAGGGACAGGTTGCCGGTGTTGGTCACGGTGATGCCGTAGGTGATCGTCTCGCCGGCCAGGTTGGCCGTGCCGCCGGGCACGCTGGCGGTCTTGGTCACGGCGAGCCCCGCGGCCTGGACCACGGGCACCGCGGCGCTCGCGGTGTCGGGGCCGGTCTGGGCCGAAATCGGCGGTGACCGTGTTGTCGATGTCGCCGTCGCCGCCGCCGTCGGTGTCGAGCTCGGCCTGGGTCACCGCGTGGCTGCCGGTGCAGGTCAGGCTTCCGCCGACGGCGATGGACAGGCCGCTGCTGACGTACGGCGCGCCGGGCGTGCCGTCGCAGTCCTCGTCGGCCAGGAGCGGATCGACGACGCTGACCCCGGTCAGGGACAGGTTGCCGGTGTTGGTCACGGTGATGCCGTAGGTGATCGTCTCGCCGGCCAGGTTGGCCGTGCCGCCGGGCACGCTGGCGGTCTTGGTCACGGCGAGCCCCGCGGCCTGGACCACGGGCACCGCGGCGCTCGCGGTGTCGGGGCCGGTCTGGGCCGAATCGGCGGTGACCGTGTTGTCGATGTCGCCGTCGCCGCCGCCGTCGGTGTCGAGCTCGGCCTGGGTGACCGCGTGGCTGCCGGTGCAGGTCAGGCTTCCGCCGACGGCGATGGACAGGCCGCTGCTGACGTACGGCGCGCCGGGCGTGCCGTCGCAGTCCTCGTCGGCCAGGAGCGGATCGACCACGCTGACCCCGGTCAGGGACAGGTTGCCGGTGTTGGTCACGGTGATGCCGTAGGTGATCGTCTCGCCGGCCAGGTTGGCCGTGCCGCCGGGCACGCTGGCGGTCTTGGTCACGGCGAGCCCCGCGGCCTGGACCACGGGCACCGCGGCGCTCGCGGTGTCCGGGCCGGTCTGGGCCGAAATCGGCGGTGACCGTGTTGTCGATGTCGCCGTCGCCGCCGCCGTCGGTGTCGAGCTCGGCCTGGGTGACCGCGTGGCTGCCGGTGCAGGTCAGGCTTCCGCCGACGGCGATGGACAGGCCGCTGCTGACGTACGGCGCGCCGGGCGTGCCGTCGCAGTCCTCGTCGGCCAGGAGCGGATCGACCACGCTGACCCCGGTCAGGGACAGGTTGCCGGTGTTGGTCACGGTGATGCCGTAGGTGATCGTCTCGCCGGCCAGGTTGGCCGTGCCGCCGGGCACGCTGGCGGTCTTGGTCACGTCGAGCGAGGCGACTCGAACGGTCGTCGAATCCGTGCTCGAGTCATTGGTGTCGCCGGTCTTCGGATCGGAGACCGAGGCCGTGTTCGAGACGACCGTGCCGTCGGCCGTCCCCGCGTTCACGCTCTGCGTGAAGGTCAGGACCTGCACGCCGCCGGACGGCAATCCCGACGGACAGGTGATCGTGCTACCCGATCGGGTGCACGCCCCGGCCGGCCCGGTCGACGAGACGAGGACCGGCGTCCCGACGCCACTCGATGGGAAGGTGTCCGTGACGACCAGCGGGTTCGCGCCGGTCGCCGCCGGGCCTTCCATGTTCCCTGGTCCGATATTGGTGACCGTGATCGTCCAGGTGATCGTGCCGCCCTGCTCGACGCCGGGCTTGGGGCTCGCCACCTTCGTGATGGCGAGGTCATAGCAGTTGATCGCCAGTGCGCGGTTGGCGGTCCGCGTGGCGGCCACGCCCACGATATCGGTCGTGCCCGTCTGGGTGGCCCGGTCCGTGACGGTCGCCGTGTTCGTGATGGTCGCGCACGGCGCGGTGTTGGCGATGATCTGCTCGTAGGTGATCGTGATGGTCTCGCCCGGGTCGATCCCGCGCAGGCCGCCAGACGGCGCCTGGGGTGCGCTCGGTGCGCTATAGGCACGTGAACACGTCGTGCTGGCCGGCATCGCGGACCCGACGACGACGCCGGTGCACGTGACGGCCCCGCGCGACATGTCCGTGTTGGTCCCGCCTGAAGTCGCGACCGAGAGGACCTTGTAGGCCGGGGCCGGTGCGCCGTTCGGGCCGGCCGGAAGCGTGTCGGCCAGATCGACCGTATCGCCTCTGGTCATCGGATCCGGACCCGTGTTCGTGACCGCGACCGTCCAGATCACGCTGCCGCCCGCGTTCACCGTAGCCGCCGAGACGGTCTTGCTGACCGACAACGTGTAGAGGCATGGGAGCCAATCGATCGAGACGGAGCCGACGACGCCGACTCCGGTCGTCGTCGGGGAGGCCGTCCCGGCCGATCCCGAGATCGCGGTCGGCGCGGTGCCACCGACGACCGGCGACGTCGCGCTCACCCAGCTCGAACCGCCGCCGCCGCCAGCCCCGGTGACGGACTGGTTGACCGTTGCCGCACCGCCGCCGCCGCCGGTGTAGCCGCCGCCGCCACCGCCGCCGCTGTCGTAGTTGGCGTCGGGCCCGCCGTTGCCACCGGTTCCGGTCGCCGTGCCGCCGCCCGCTGCGCCGTTGCGCGCCGCGCTCCCCGAGTTGGTGCCACCGGCGCCTCCGGCTGCCGCCTGACCGCCGGTCCCGCCCGTGGCCGTATTGCCGGTGTCGACGCCTGCTGATCCGTTGACTCCGAGCGCGACGACACCCGCCCCGATCCCGCTGATGCCACCGCCACCGCCGGCGCCTGCCGGGGGGGCGTTGTGCGCGCCGCCGCCGCCACCGCCGCCGCCGGCGATCACGACCGTGGATCCGCCGAGATCAACGGTCGAGCGACCGCCACCGCCGCCGCCACGATGGTCCGTGCCGACCGTGCCGCCCGTGCCGCCGGTGCCCACGGCGCCGTTGCCGGTCCCGCCGGTCGGGTTCGCGCCGCCGCCACCGACATTGCCCTGGTAGGTCTGGAGCGGGAGGACACGGAACGTCCCGGTGATGGAGGCGCCGGGACCACCGAGGCCGCCGAGTCCTGCGGCGGTCGGTGCCGAGGCCCCGCCGCCGCCGACCGCGTTCACGCGGGCTCGACAGGTGCCGTCCGGGATGGTGCCCGACGCCAGCGCACCCGCCGTCACGCGGCTCACCGCCCCTGGCCCGACGGCCGGGGTGGCCGACGCCATCGGCGCGCCGAACAGGCTACCGACAAGCAGGATCGCCCCGACCAGCAGTGGTCGGAAGCGCGGGAGGCGAGCGGAGGATGAGAGCGTTGGTACCACGGGGACTGGACACTCCTGCACGACCGGGGAGTGAGGTTTCGCGGACAGCCGGTCGGTGCGCTCTGGCACCATATCCAACGACGGGCCGCGTCGAGCCTCCGCAGGTGGTCCTACTGCGGCAGGTACTTCCGGGCTCCTCGGCGTCGACGCTGACCGACGAAGCCCTGCAGGTGGCCTCGTCGATCAGGTGCGCGGTGCGGCGGTGCCGCCCAGCTTCAGGGGCGCGGTTCGAAGGCCATGGTGCCCTGGTCGGCGAGGGTGATGGTCAGCCCACCGCCGGCGACCACGTAGTTCGCCGCATTGGTCAGGCCCAGGATGTACAGGTCACCGAGCGACCCCTCGGGGACAGGCCACGATCGTGGAGGGTCCCGGGGTGATGGTCAGGCCGCCCGATCCGGTCGCGGCATAGGTCCCGCGGACCGTGTTGCAATCGGCTGTCGCGTTGAACGTGCCATCCGCGCTGAACGCGATCGTGTACTTGTTGCGCTCACCGACCGGCACGACTGCCTGGAACACGGGGTCGCGTTCCGTGATGGCTGTGAGTCGCCAGGTCGTCCCGAGCAGGTCGGCACCGGGCGCTGGCGTCGGCGCCGGTGTGGGCGCCGGGGTGGGTGCCGGCGTCGGCTTGGGCGTCGGGGCGGGGGTCGGCTTGGGCGTCGGGGCCGGCGTTGCGGTGGGCTTGGCGGTCGGAGCCGTGGTGGGCTTGGGTGTCGCCGTGGGCTTGGCGGTCGGAGCCGTGGTCGGCTTCGGGGTCGCCGTCGGCGCGGCCGTCGGCTTCGGGGTCGCGGTGGGTGCTGCGGTCGCGCTCGGCTTCGGCGTGGCGGTCGGCACCGTGGTCGCTGTCGCCGTCGGCTTGGCGGTCGGCGTCGGGGTCGGAGTCGGGGTCGCGGTCGGCGTCGGTGTCGCCGTGGGCGTCGATGTCGGCGTGGCGGTCGGTGCCACGTCGGGCCCGACATCGAACGTCATCGTGCCGCCGTTCTTCGTGGTCAGGGTGAGCTGCTCGTTCGCGATCGCCCAGGAGGCGACATTGCCAAGCGCGTGGGCATACAGGCCCCCGTAGGAACCCTCCGGGCAGGCCACCAGAGTGGAGGGACCGACCGTGATCGTCATGCCGCCGGCCCGTTGGTCGTCGTGTACGTCCCGGCCACCGCGTTGCAGTCGGCGACGGCGGCGAATGTGCCCTCGGCGGAGAAGGTGATCGTGTAGCGCGACTGCTCCGCGACGGGCACCGAGCCCTGATAGTCGGGGACCTTGCCCGTGATCGCGGTGAGCTGCCAGTCCTTGCCGACGAGACCGCTGTCATCGGCGCCGCAGGCGCCGATCAGGATGGTCGCCAGGACGGCGATGACGAGCAGGGACAGCTTGCGCATGGTTCTCACTTTGGGAAGACAGGCTGGGCGATCCGCCATTCGCGGGTCGCGCGGATAGTAGCGCGGATGGACGACTTCGCTCCGAACGTCACGCGATGCGGGTCGTCAGGTGGGTCGTCTCATGCGCGCATGCAGATCGACGATGCCTTCGTGGAACGACGCGCATACTGCCGCTATCGGCAGGAGGCAGAGGGTCCGCGGACCCCACCAGCGCGACGTCCCGATCCGGTCGCCAAGACCGCCGCGCCGGGCCAATGGCGAGTCCGACCCGCCGTCGCCGGGCGCGCACGTGCCCTGGAGGTTCCCATGGCGATCATGGCTGTCGCATTCCCCATCCTGCCCGGCAAGACCGACGAGTGGCGGGCGTGGATGGCAGAGGTCAACGGACCGCGACGCGAGGAGTTCGATGCGTCGCGCCGCAGCGCGGGCGTCCACGAACGCACGTTCCTGCAGTCGACCCCGATGGGCGATCTCGTGATCGTGACCCTCGAGGGCGATGATCCGGGTCGAGCCTTCGGGAAGATGCTGAGCGCGGACGACGCCTTCTCGGCGTGGTTCGCGGAGCGAGCGTTGGCGATCCACGGCGTCGACCTGCGAAAGCGACCCGAGTTCGGGCCTCCGGAGCTCGTCGTGGATACCGATCGGGCGGTCGCCGCGACCGCCTGACCACCTGACGACGTCAGGGCCGGATCCGACGGCCGCTCCCCCGGGCGGCCGTCGATCCATGCGTGCTGGCAACGGGGTCAGCCGGCCTCGTCGTTCGAGGCGACGCCGACCACGTGGCCCTGCGGGTCCGCGAAGAGCCCGAAGGTGACGCCGGGGGCCTGGGTCGCAGGCTGGACGATCGTCCCGCCCAGGGCGACGGCGCGATCCAGGGCGGCCGGGACGTCGGCGACGCCCGCGAAGACGGTGACCATCGGGTTGCCGCCCTGGGTGGGGCTGATGCCACCCGGGATCGTGCCGGCGGGCACGCCGCTCTCGACGTAGGTGTAGCCGGGGAAGCCGCCGGGCGGATACGACCACCCGAACAGCTCGCCGTAGAACGCGCGGGTGGCGTCCGGATCCTCGGACCGGATCTCGAAATGGACGATCGGGCTGCCCATCTGGTGCCTCCTTCGGGTGTCGGGGTGATGTCCCCTGCCTGACCCATCGACGAACCGGGTGGCGCAGAATCGACAGCGAAGTCACCACGACGTCGGGAGCGATCGATTGACCCACGAATACGTCATCGCGCTGGGCGGCGTGATCCTCCCGCCCGGACCGCCGGTCGATCCACCGCCGACGGCGATCGGCTGGGCCGCGGACCGCGTCCTCGCGGTCGGGACCGACGAGGTGGTGCGGGCGATCTCGCGCGGCGATTCGACCTTCCTGCGACTCGACGGGTGCGCCGTGACCCAGGCTCCCAGCGATGTCGAGCGGGCGCAGACGCTGATCCGGCTGGCCGTGGCCAGCGGACGTCCGTTCAGCGTGGTGGCGGTCCTCGCCCTGGCCGGCCTGGTCGATCCCGAGGCGGGGCTCGAGCCGGGTTCGCGGGCCGACCTCGCCTTCTGGAGCGCCGATCCTCCCAGCCTCGAGGCGGGTGCGGCTGCGTCCCTGCGGATCGTGGCCATCGTCCGCGACGGCGGCTTCATCGATGGCGACATCCATCACGGGCCATTCGCCCAGGTCGACGTCGCGTGACCGGACGATCCGTGGACGTCGTGGTCATCGGGGGCGGGATCGTCGGGACGGCCGCCGCCGCGTTGCTCGCCGAGGCCGGCGCGAGCGTCCTGCTCGTGGAGCGCGAGGGCCTCGCGTCCGGTGCATCGGGCGCCAACTCCGGCGTCGTCCAGCATCCGTTCGACCCGATCCTCGCCGGGCTCTATCGCGAGACGCTGACGCTGTACCGCGACCTGCACGACGCCGACCTGGGATTCCGGATCGGCGCCGAGGCGAATGGCCTGCTGTACGTGTCGGCCGATGAGGCGGCGGTACGCCAGGAGGACCGATCGCTGGGCGCAGCCTTTCCGGATCTCCACCACGAGGTGTTCGGCGGCTCGGCGCTGCAGGACGTGGAGCCCACCCTCGCGCCCGACCTGTGGGCCTGTCGGGTCGATATCGGGTTCCCGGTCTTCCCGGGCGCGTCGACGTACGCCTATGCCACGCTCGCCGAGCAGCGCGGCGTTCGGGTGCGCGTGGGACGTGTGGCGACCCCCGACCGGCGCGGTGACGCCGTGGTCGGTGTCGTCGTCGATGGCGTGGCCCACGCCGCCGATGCCGTGCTCGTGGCGGCCGGGCCCTGGACGCCCGAACTGATCGACCCGAGCGGCCGCTGGCAACCGATCCAGCGACGGTGGGGCGTCGTGGTCGAGGCGGAGCTGGCCCCGGGCCCGACCCATGTCCTCGAGGAGGCGGAGATCGGGGCGGTGATCGGGACGCAGGAACCGTCCGATGGCGTCCGCGGGCCCGACGATGCCGAGCAGGCCGACCTGAGCCTGGTGCCCCTCTCGGGCCTCGCGTCCGTCGGGTCCACGTTCCTGGCGCGCGAACCCGACCCAGCGGCCTGGATCGAGCCGATCCTCACCCGCGCCGCGCGCTTCGTGCCGGGCCTCGTCGACGCGCCCATCCGCGGCACACGCTGCTGCGCCCGACCGTGGAGCCGTGACGGCCGACCGCTGATCGGTCGCGTGCCCGGGGTCGATCGCCTGTTCGTCTGCGCCGGCCACGGGTCGTGGGGGATCTCGACGGGGCCCGCGTCGGCGCGGCTGGTCGTGGACGAGATCCTGGGGCGGTCGCCGGCCATCCCCGTCGAGCTCGACCCGGCCCGATTCGGCGAGCCGTAGCCGACGCGCGCAGCCTGGCCGGCTTGGTCCCACGGCGCAAGTCGGCCCGCCGCGCGACATCGGGGCCGCGCTAGCATGACGCCGCCCGCCGCCGTCGATCCCCGCCACGAGGCCGTCCGTCGATGTCCGACCCGTCGTTCGCGTCCTCCCCCACCCCGCCGAGCGCCCGGCCGTTCCCGCGCCTCTTCGAGCCCTTGCGGATCGGGACCGTCACGCTGCGCAACCGGATCGTCTCGTCCGGGCACGACACGGTGATGGCGGTCGACGGCTACGTCACCGAGCAGCTGATCGCGTACCAGGCGGCTCGGGCGGCGGGTGGGGTCGGGCTCATCGTCGTCCAGGTCGCCGGCGTCCATGAGAGCGCGCGGTACACCTCGCACGTGCTCATGGCGACCGAGGACGCGTGCATCCCTGGCTATCGACGGCTGGCCGAGGTCGTCCACGGCCACGGCAGCGCCATCGTCGGCCAGATCTTCCACGACGGGCGCGAGCTCATGGAATCGATGGACGGCACGCTGCCGGTCGCCCTCGCGCCCTCCGCCGTGCCGAACGAGCGGTTCCACGTCATGCCGCGGGCGATGCCGATCCCGCTCATCGAGGAGATCCGCGAGGGCTATGCCTCGGCGGCGCGGCGGCTGTGCGACGCCGGTCTGGACGGCGTGGAGGTCGTGGCCAGCCACGGGTATCTTCCGGCCCAGTTCCTGAACCCGCGCGTGAACCTGCGGACGGACCAGTACGGCGGCAACGCGGAGAACCGACTTCGATTCCTGCGCGAGATCGATCGCCGCGATCCGTGCCGAGATCGGGCGTGAACCAGTGGTCGGGTTGCGGATCTCCATCGACGAGATCACGCCCGAGGGCCTGACGCCCGACGACGTCCTGCCGGCGCTCGCCGCCCTCGATGCCGACGGGCTCATCGACTACGTCAGCGTCGTCGCCGGGACGTCCGCGACCCTGGCCGGCTCCGACCACATCGTCCCGCCGATGACCGTGCCGAACGCGTATACCGCGCCGCTGGCGGCCCTCGCGAAAGGCGTCGTGTCCGTCCCGGTCATCGTCGCCGGGCGGATCAACCAGCCGCAGGAGGCCGAGCGAGTCCTGGAGCTCGGCCAGGCCGACGCCTGCGTCATGACCCGTGCCCTCATCACGGACCCGTTGCTGCCGATGAAGGCCGCCGAGCGGACGGACCGACGAGATCCGCGCCTGCATCGGCTGCAACCAGGCGTGCATCGGGCACTTCCATGCCGGCTACCCGATCTCGTGCATCCAGTACCCCGAGAGCGGCCGCGAGCTCGAGTTCGGGGAGCGGCATCGGGCGTCCGTCGCTCGCGACGTCATGGTGGTCGGCGGCGGCCCGGGCGGTCTCAAGGCAGCGACCGTGGCGGCCGAGCGCGGCCACCGCGTGACGCTGTACGAGGCCGGCCGGCGCGTCGGCGGACAGGTCCTGCTGGCGGAGCGGCTGCCCGGACGGGCGGAGTTCGGCGGCGTCGTCACGAACCTCGCCGGCGAGGCGGAGCGGGCCGGCGTCCGGGTCGTCACGGGCACGACCGTGGACCGCGACCTCGTCGCCCGCGAGCACCCCGATGTCGTCATCGTCGCGACCGGTGCCGGGCCCGCGACGACCGCCGATCGAGCTGAGCGGCGACCCGGTCGTGCTCGATGCGTGGCAGGTCCTGCGCGGCGCCGAGGTCCCCGACGGCCGGATCGTCGTCGCCGATTGGCGCTGCGACTGGATCGGCCTGGGACTGGCGGAGCTGCTCGCGGAGCGCGGCCACAAGGTCACGCTCGGCGTCGACGGGTACATGCCGGGGCAGCGGATCCAGCAGTACGTCCGCGACGCGATGACGGCCGCGGTCAGCAAGGCCGGGGTGCAGGTCCTGCCGTTGGTCCGGCTCTTCGGCTACGACGGATCGGCCGTGTTCTTCCAGCACGTGCTGACGGGCGACGCGGTCGTCGTCGAGGACGTCGCGGCGCCTGGTGCTGGCCCAGGGTCACGACCCGGTCGATGACCTCCTCACGAGCCCTCGAAACGCCCGGCGCGTTCGATGGCGAGGTCCACGGGATCGGCGACTGCCTGGCCCCGCGGACCGTCGAAGAAGCGGTGCTCGAGGGCCTCAGGGTCGGAGCCGCGATCTGACCGGCGCCTACTCCGACCCTGGGTCGTAGGCCCGAGGGAAGAACCACAGTTCCCGAAACGGCGCGCTCACGTGCCACGTGGTCGTCGCGCCCTTCGGGATGGAAGCGATATCGCCGACCTTGAGGTCGAGCGTTGGACCACCGTCGATCTCGATCCGGGCCGCCCCTTCCAGGATCAGCACGGTCTCCCGCTCCGGCAAGGTCCACGGAATGCCGTCCGGCGCGTCGCGGTAGCGTGTCATGCCCACGAATGCGTCCTCACGCTGGACGACGATGTGCATCTCGCCGCCGACCTCCGGATCCGGTTGCCAATCGTCGGTCGAGGTGCTCGACAAGAAGACTCCCGGGTCGATTTCCATGGCGCATCTCCCTGGATCGACAGGTCGCACCCTTGGTCAGGCGCGTCCCTGTGCGAGGTCGATCAAGCGGCCGAGCACTCGCTCGCCGTCGGCGCGCAGGCCGTTGTGCTGGAATTCGTTCGTGATCCACGGCTTGCACCCGCGGATGGCGGCTGCCGTCTCCTCGGCGTAGACCCGTTCCACGTAGAGGTCGTCCGTGTAGATCGTGGCGGCGACGGGGACCTCGTTCATGCGCAGCTGGTCGGCATCGAACATGCGTGGCCAGTCGTGCTCGGCGAGCAGGTGCGCCGCGTCGTGATGGGACCGAAGCGCTCCGTACTCCTCGAACATCCACGGGAAGATGTGCTCGGCCGTGAACAGTCGCCCGTCCCGGACCTCGTCGGGCAGCAACCGGTCCGCCGACCAGCGGGTTGGGCCGCCATCCGCGTAGGACGACTCGTGCAGCGTGGCGTAGATGGGGTTGCGGTCGTAGCCGAACCCGGCTTCCGTGTCGGTGAGGAAGGCACGTGACCCGAACGGCAGCTCCACCACGTGGTGCAGCAGTTCGAACCCGAGGCTGCTGCCCAGCCACATCCCGAGCTGTTGGAAGCGACGGCTCGTGAGTCGATCGCCGCGATGGAAGTCGGACATCCTCGCCATCAAGTCGCCGGTGGATCTCGCTGACCCGCGCGCGGTCCTCCGGATAGCGCTCGAAGTACCGGCGGTTCTGCTCGGCGAGACGGACGTAGGTCGCGCGGTAGACGTCATCGACCGGCCGTCCGATCGGCGCGAGCCCACCCGTGATCAGCACCTCGCGCAGTCCGTCGGGCGCGAAGGACAGGTACGTCATCGATGTGAAGCCGCCGAAGCTCTGCCCGAGCACGCTCCAACGCTCGCCACCGAGCTCGGCGCGGATCAGCTCGGCGTCGCGCACGATCCCGTCGGCCCGGAAGTGCGTGAGGTACGCGGCCTGGTCGGCCGGGCGTCGCGCCCGGGATGTCGCCGACCGGCGTGGAACGTCCGGTGCCGCGCTGGTCCAGGAGGAGGATGCGGTAGTCCTTGAGCGCCCGGACCATCCAGCCGCTCGGCGGGCTCGTGGGTCGCGTCGCCTCGAACCCCGGTCCGCCCTGGAGGTACAGCAGGTACGGCTTGCCGGTCCCGCCGTCCGGATCGGCGACCTCCCGGCTGAACACCGTGATCGTGGGGCCATCGGGTCGGGCGTGATCAAGGGGCAGCGTGTGCTCGCGCTCGATGAAGATGGCGCCCGGGACGCGGATCGTGGTCGTCATGGCTGGTCCACTGCTAGCGCCGGCGAGCCGCCGCTGACGCCCTGGACGCGACGATGGCCCCGCTCGATCGAGGGGGCCATCGGATCGCTGGTGCGGGCGCCGGACTACCAGAGGCGATACGGGATCAGCACCGAGTCGATGACATGGATGACGCCGTTCGAGGCGTCGATGTTCGTCGCCGATCTTGGCGTAGAGGTTCAGGTAGGCGTTGCCACGACGAACCGATGGGTACGTATACAGGCCGTTGAGCATCTTGATCCGCTTCGAGGCAAGGACGTCGGCCGCGAACAACTCCTGCCCCGCGACGTGGTAGGTGAGGACGTTCGTCAGGAGCTTCTTGGGCAGCTTGCAGATGTTCTTCGGCGTGAGCCCGAACTTGCGGAATGCCGTGTCCGTGGGGGCGAAGACGGTCAGGTTGGCGGCGGGGTCGGCGACCGCTGGGACGAGCCCCGTGCAGGTGAGAGCGGCGACGAGCGTCTTGAAGTTGCCGTTGGCGACGGCGATCTCGGCGATGTTCTGGCTGGCGGCCGAAGCCGGGACGGCGATCATGCCGACGGCGATCATGCCGGCGAACAGGGCTGCGCTGATACGACGACGCATGGGTGACTCCTTGGGCGAGGGGCTGTGGGAATTGGCGGCCGACGACCCTGGATCCAGCGGGTTGGCGGTCTGATCACTCTTCGCGTCAGCACCCGGGGCGGATTGCTCCCGCCCGGGTGCGTGCTCCAGGCCGCGCGCCTTCTCCAGCACGATCTGGTGGTCCTGGCTCAGCCCCGTTGAGAAGCCGGCTTCGCACAGGGCGAGGTAGTAGTCCCACATCCGGATGAACCGCTCGTCGAACCCCTGGGCCCGAACGGCGTCGAGGTTCTCGAGGAATCGGGTCCGCCATGCGCGGAGCGTCCGAGCGTAGCTCGGTCCGATATCGGTGGCGTTCCGCAGGAGCAGTCGCGTCCCGTGGAGGTGCTGTTCGATGACCGCGAGCGATGGACACAGCCCGCCCGGGAAGATGTAGGTCTGGATCCAGTTCGCGCCGCGTCGCTGGGTCTCGTATGCGACGTCGGGGAAGGTGATGACCTGGATGGCCGCCTTGCCGCCGGGTCGCAGGGCGGCATCGACCGCCTCGAAGTAGGTCGCGTAGTACTCGGCACCGACCGCCTCGAGCATCTCGATCGAGACGACGGCGTCGTACTGGCCCTCGATGTCGCGGTAGTCGCGCATCTGGATGTCGACCAGGTGCTCCAGGCCCGCCTCGCGGACGCGTTGGAGGGCGAGGTCGTGCTGTTCCCTCGAGATCGTGATGGAGGTCACGTGACAGCCGAGCTCGCCCGCGGCGTAGAGGGCGAAGCCACCCCACCCGGAGCCGATCTCGAGCACGTGCATCCCGGGGGTCAGCACGGCGCCCTCGGCCATGCGCCGGTACTTGGCGCGCTGCGCATCGGCGAGCGACTGGTCCGGCGTCTCGAAGACAGCGCTGGAGTACGTCAGCGTCTCATCGAGGAACAGTCGGTAGAAGTCATTGCCGAGGTCGTAATGGGTAAGGCTCAGATGTTCCTGCGAGCCTGCGCCTTGCTGTTGCGCCGCGCCCGATGGGCGAGCGTGCGCGGGACCTCCAGCGGCCGCCGCCACCAGCCGTGGGTCAGGGCGAGGGCAGAGCGGTTCAGGGCCGCGAGTTCGATGAGCACCACGAGGTCGGGCGAGGACCACTGGCCGTCCATGTAGGCCTCGCCCACACGGTCTCGCCGTGCAGGAGGATCCGCCGGGCTGGGCCTCGTCGTGGATGTGGATCTCGGCATGACGCGTCGCGTCAGGGTCGCCGAAGACGCGACTCCGCCCGTCCGGCATGACGACCGTCAGGCGACCGATGACGATCCGGGCCGCGGCGGCGAACCCGGCCTTCTCGGCGAGCGAAGTGAGGGGGCGCTCCGGCAGCATGGTTCGCCGGAGCGCCGGCCGGACGTTCATCGCCCCACCTCCTGGGGCCGGATGCCGTGGCCCGAGCCGGCCCGCTGGGCGACCGCGCCGTGGCGCTGGAACCGGATGCCCCGGCGCCACAGGTGGAACGCGTGCCAGTGGATAAGGCCGATGGTCTTCTGGGTCACGAACGGGTTGCGCAGGAGCATCCGCAGCACGGACCGGTCCGACAGGCGTCGTCGCTCCAGGACCAGGCTGGTGGACAGCAGCGGGGCCTCGCCCTGGCGTTCGTTGATCGCGATGCGCAGGCGGGTCAGGTAGTCCTGCACGTGCACGGTGTACTGGCCCTCCATGTCGATGAACGGCGACACGTAGAAGGCCTTGTCCATCGATGCGACGAAGCGGGGGCCTTCCGCGCGCCGGCCCGAAGGGTGTACAGGTGTCGCTCCAGATGCGTGTTATGCACCTCGACGACCACGATGCGCAACACCCCCTCCGCATCCCGGCACAGGTAGAAGCTGGCCGGGTTGTAAGTATACTGTTGATTCTGTCGTTGGTGGGTTTGGCAGCGTTGTCTTTTGGTGAGCCAAACTCACGTCGGACCGCTTGGACGGTTGTATTGCTACAGGCAGGCGTAGTGTTGAAGCTTTATCCAGTATTCTGTGTTGCACTGCTCGCACGTCCAAGTCGGCATGCATTTGTGGTCGCCTTTTCTCTTATCATTATGTCGGCGATCTACTCCGCAATTATCTTGATTACATCCCGGTCATAAGGCACAACACACCAACGACTTCTATTCTTTCGTTTGGATATTTGGTGCCTTTTCTTGGATTTGATCACTTACGTGGTGAGGCGGGCCTTTCGCCAATCGGCCTGGCTACCACCTGGTGGCCACTCGCTTTAGCCATCGCCACAGCTATCGTCGCTGCAATCACTGCGATTCACATCGCTCGGAGCGACAAAGATTAAATTGAAGTTCAGGAAGCGGAGTCGGGGGACAGCATTTCTTTTTGGAGCGGGAATTTACTGTGGTACGTTTATGCTGGGCTCAAATTTCATTTATCGACTTATGTTTCTACTTCTGTGCTTCCCACAGCTTTTTGACTGGTCACAAGAGAAAGCGCGCATGCTCTCGATCGGACTTCTCGAACTCATCATTTTGGCTCTTTGGACGAGCGGCAATGCAAATGGACACACGACTTTCAGTTTTTGGCCTCAGGTAATGCACTGGGTAATCTATTTTGGATTGATCACAATACTCATACTAAATCTTTCGAGAAACGCAAAATTGTGTTTGGGCGGCAAACCGGGGCGAAGCGTAGACCGACGCCCACAGTTCGGTTTCCGGCTCCTGATCGCCGGTCTCAAAATTCCGCATTTTTTGCGTAGGCCCTTATAGCTGTTGATCTCCTCCAGGCAGGTCAGTTCGGCCGACTGAGCCAGCAAACAGCACATCGCTGACAATTCTCAAGTCTTGCTGGTTGGGTTGTCCTGTCCTGGAAAGGCCGCGGTTCTAACAACTATTCGAATGCTGCGCGTTATTGCGGGGCCGCGAGCCGGCTTCGGTCGGAGCGACTTCATTCAGAGCGCCATTAAACCGGACAAATTTCTTGGCATCCCGCGCGCTAGTACGCCACGCGTAACTGAAAAGCGGCAGCAGGGCTCACGCGGCAAACTCGCCGGAACTTGGCCTGAATGTTCTGCCTTACTCGTAAGCTGCGCCAATATCCGCTTGCCGTCGGCATTTAGAGAGTTCACGAATTCCTTCTTCTCTTCTTCGGTGAGTTGCCGAAATTCAAAATCCCTTTCCGATAAATCATTTTTTTGCTCGACCCTGGTCTCTGGGATGATCGAAGTATCGAGACCATCTTTAATCTCTTTGGCGCTCATGTTGTCCGCAAATTCCAAGATCTCACCCTGCGCTCTTGTCGAAGTTTCTCCGCCGGTCCATTTTGCCATGCGATGCTCCGTATGGGGCACGACAACCAAACTCGTTTTGGAACTCCCAAGCCAACGATGCGCGTTTGGTATCATTCCCGATC
>CAVRVI010000015.1:0-14226 GCA_963724635.1 uncultured Chloroflexia bacterium | reverse complement strand
GCCAGGATCGCATCCATCGTCGTGGCCGCCTCCGCGCGCGCCGCGTCCACGGTCGGGCGCGTGACGGACACGCCGAGGCGCAGGTCCGCGACATCGGGGGCGACGGCGACGCGGCCCGTGCCGCTCACGACGATCGATCCCTCGTCGGGATCGGCATGGGTCCTGTCGGGCATGGAAGGCTCCCCGGGCTGCGGCGGCGGAAGGTCGTCCATCGTACGGGCGATCCGGCTGATATGTCGTTGTCACCCCGGACGTCGACCTGGCGATGGCCGGCTGCAGCGCCCGATGCCGCATCGTCGCGCGGTCATTCGCAACTCGCCGCCGCCCGTGGAGACCTGCCGTCACATGCGCTCCGATATCACCCCCTGGACCATCCGCGGGATGGGACTGGCGCTCGGCGCCGCCATCGTCCTCGGCCTCGTCCAGCTCGGGATCGCCGCCAGCGGCGTCCTGCTGCTTCTGTTCCTGGCGATCCGTCGGCCTCCGCGCTGGAACCGATGGTCGGCACGCTGCGTGACCGGCTGCCGGTCGGACGCGGTGGCACGATCCTGCTCGTCTACCTGTCGTTCTTCGTGCTGGTGCTCGGCCTCGTGTTCATCGTGGTCCCGGCCGCGATCAAGCAGGCCGAGGAGATCGTCGCCTCCCTGCCTCCGTTCTTCGACCAGGCCCGGGGCTGGGCCGGCGACCTCAGCCCGACCGCTCTGTCACGTTCGGTGACCGCGTTGATCGATTCGGTCGCGGGCATCCTGCGCCCGCCGCCCCCACCGGATCCGGACACCGTCGTCGAGGTCGGCGCGGTCGTCGCCGAGGTCGCGGTGTCCCTCGCCACGTTGCTCACCATCGTCTTCTTCTGGCTCGTCGAACACGCGCGGCTACAGCGCTACGTGCTGGCCTTCCTGCCCGCCGAGCGTCGCGCCGGTGCGCGCGATGCGTGGAACGGGATCGAGACGCGACTTGGCCTGTGGGTCCGCGGCCAGCTCATCCTGATGGGCGCCATGGGCGCGGCGACGGCCCTGACGTACACGATCCTGGGCCTGCCCGCGGCGCTCCTCCTGGGTCTGATCGCCGCGATCACCGAGGCGATCCCGATCGTGGGGCCGCTCCTCGGTGCGATCCCGGCCGTGCTGGTCGCGGCGACCGTCTCACCGGAACTCGCCGTGGTCGTCGCCGGCGTCTACATCGTCCTCCAGTTCCTCGAGGGCAGCATCCTCGTCCCTCTGGTGATGCGCAACACGATCGGGATCTCGCCCTACTCGTCCTCGTCAGCCTGCTCGTCGGTGCCGCCGTCGGGGGTTTCGTCGGGGCGTTCCTGGCCGTGCCGGTCGCGGCCTCGATCGAGATCGTCCTCTCGCGGCTGCAAGCGCGTGAGACACCCGTGGCCCAGGACCCGGCCGCCATCGAGACGCGGGACGAGGACACGGTCGACGACTTCGAACGGTCGCTCCCGGATGCGGCCAACGCGGCGGGTGCCGGGGCCGACTGAGCGGCTCGGTCGGCCGTCCTAGAGCCAGCGGCGCCAGCGAGCGGCGCCCAGCAGCAACGCCGCGAAGGCGACCATCGCACCGACGACGACGAAGAAGTTGCGCGGTTCATCGAAGAATCGGAGCTTGAAGTTCATGCCCATGATGCCGGCGAGCACGACCGCCGGCAGGAGCAGCGCGGACAACATGGTGAGCGCCTTCATGACGTCGTTCGCCCGCTGGGCCGCCCGGCCCATGTGGATGTCGTAGGTCCCGAGCAGCGCCTCGCGCAGCCCGTCACACGCCGCGATCGCGCCTTCGAGTCGGTCGACCAGCCCCGGCCAGGGACGTCCGATGTCCCTCGGCGCGCATCTCCGGCCGTGCCAGCGCCGCGAGTGCCCCACGGTGGGGTGCCAGCACCCGGCGGACCACCCGATGCGACGACGGATGTCACGAGCGACGCGAGCATGCTCATCGCCGCCCCGCAGCGCCAGCTGGTCGAGCCGATCGATCTCGAGGTCGAGGCCCTCGGCGAGCCCGTAGTAGCCGGAGATGACCTCGTCCACGAGGCCGGACAACAGGTCGCCCGCATCCAGGACCCCGAGCGAGGAATCTGCCGGAGACGCCGTCACGGAACCGGTCGATAGCGCCCACCGGCCCGCGATGGACCGACACGACCAGGTTCGGCGCCGCCAGCAGGTCGAGCTCCCGTCGGACGAGCGGACCGTCGTCGCCGGCCACCTCGGGCTCGAGGACCTCGAGGGTCAGGTGGAGACGCCCGGTCGACTGCACGAGACGAGCCTCCATCGTGTCCGCCTCGATCCGCCGGCGCTCCCGGTCGTCGAGCCCCAGGACCGCGGCAAGGCCGTCCAGCGAGCCGCCCGCGGCGAGGTCGATGTCGATCCAGGCGAGCTGGTTGGTGCCGATCGACGCGAGATCGGTGGTTCCGGGGTCGATGGCTCGATCGCGACCGTCGGCGTCGAAGAGCCGAGCCTGGATACCCCGGACCGACGCGCTCAGCGCAGCACCGCGAGGATGGCGGCGGCCAGCGCGGCGACGAGCGCCACGACGTACTGCAGGCGCTGCATCGACTGGTCGGCGGGCGCGTCGAGGGGTTCGGGCATCGGCTCGGCGGACGGGTGTTCGGCCACCATCGATCGGGACCTCCTGGCTGGCCGGTCATGGGCGACCGGCCGGATTCGGCGCTGGCACCCCCCGGTGTCCCGCGGATGGTGGCTCGCGCGGTCCCGCAGGACGGTCACGGCGGCGCCCGAGCACATCGCGAATCCATCGCAATGGGCGCCCCGCACGCGCGCGGGGCGCGAGAACCCTGGCCCTCAGGGCTGGGGCGTCATGCCGTTGTTAGGTCCTTGGCGTCCGTCGTAGTCACGCCGCGGCATCGCTCGATGGAAAGTGATGGCCAGCCCCGGGTTCCGGGACGTGAAGACCCCCAGCAGGCGGGTGCAAAGCCCGCGATGGGGATGGAGGTAATCGAATGAGCATCATCGCGTGGATCGTCCTCGGCGCCATCGCCGGGTACCTGGCCGGCTTCCTCGTCAAGGGTGACGAGGGTCTCGGCGTCATCGGCCACATCGTCCTGGGCATCGTCGGCGCGCTCGTCGGCGGCTTCCTTGCCGGCGTCCTGTTCAACAGCAACCCGATCGACGGCCCGTTCGACATCAGCTCGATCGTCGTCGCCGTCATCGGTGCGATCCTCACCGTCCTGGTGGTCGGGATGGTCACCGGTCGGACCCGCACCGGGAACGGCTCGATCTGACTCGGCGCCGGGCGCCCAACCCGGCACCGCCGAGACGCGGAAGACCCATCGGCTTCGGTCGGTGGGTCTTCCTGCAGGTCCGGGATCGCCGTGCGCCGGCAATGGAGGCCGGGCGAGGAGATCGAGGACGTCCGCGAGAAGGGTGCAACGTCCCATCCGGTCGTGACAGGTCGCCCGACACATCCCCGGACCCACACTGGGACCGTGGCTCCCGTGCCACTGGGGGTCCGGGAGCCACGCTTCCCCTTTGCGTACCCAGCTATGGACGGTCGATGTGCTGACGACGACCCACCACCCACGATGAACGTGGACCCGACTGCGAAGCCGTCGGTCGTCGCGTTCGCCCATCCACCACCGGCGCCTGCCGCCGTGTACGGCGAGAGCCTCACGGACGACCTGGACGATCCGTTGCTTCGCGAAGCGTTCGTCGGCGTCCTCTCCCACGAGCTGCGGACCCCGATCACGGCGATCTACGGCGGATCCCAGCTCCTCCTCAACGACCGGATGTCGGCCGACGTGCGTGCCCTGGTCATCCACGACATCGCCGCCGAGGCGGAGCAACTGCACCGACTCGTGGAGGATCTGCTGGCGATCGCGCGGATCGAGCGCGGGGTCGGCCACGCATCCAGGGAACCGCTGCTGTTGCAGCACCTCGCCCGTCAGGCGGCGGACGCCGAGGAGCGCCGATGGCCCGACCGACGTGTGGTCGTCCACGCCATGCCGGATCTTCCCGCCGTGCGGGGTGACGACGGGTATGTGATGCAGACCCTGCGCAACCTCGTCTCCAACGCGGTCAAGTTCAGCCCGGCCGGGGAGCCCGTCGAGATCACGCTTGACGTCGAGGATGGCCAGGTCCGCGTCACCGTCCTGGATCGTGGAGCGGGCTTCCCAGCGGGCACCGGGCCCGATGCCTTCCGGCTGTTCTACCGCAGCCCCGAGGTGGCCGCCCACATGTCCGGGACGGGCATCGGCCTGTACGTCGCCTGCGCGCTCGTCGAGGCCCAGGGCGGCCGGATCTGGCTTCGCAACCGTGACGGTGGCGGTGCCGAGGTCGGATTCACGCTGCCGGTCTACCGGGTGGATGACGTCGAATGATGGTCGACGTCCAGGCTACTCAGCAGACCGGATCTACCGACTGTCATGCCGATGCAAGGTCCTGGGCCCTCCGCTTGGTGGGTCGTGCACACCCGCCGCCCTACGGTTAGGGCAGCTCACGAGACCCGCTCTGCCCGAGCGGGTCGAGCCGACGACTCGCAGATCCCCACAAGGGGGAGCGCTTGTGACGGGGCGTCACCCCTTTCGGCACGGACGGTCCGGGTCCCCTCCCCGGGCCGTCCGTGCTCTTTTCCCGTCAGACCAACGCCCTTCGGGGGACAGGAGGACCGACCATGGCCACCACGGAACTGACCAAGCCCGAGCACGGCACCAAGGCGACCGAGGACGCGATCGCCGGTACGGCCCGCCAGGTCGCCGATACGGTCGCCGGCGCGGCCGGCGAGGTGACCGCCCGCTTCCCCGAAGCCGTGCAGGGGACGCGCGATGCGTTCACGGAGGCGAACCGGATGGTCCGCCGCGGCTCCGACCAGACCCTCAAGCTCGTCGGCGCGAGCGCGATCGGCTTCGCCGTCGGCCTGCTCGTCGGCGGCGCCAACCGCCCGCTCGTCATCCTCTCCCTCGTGCCCGCTGCCCTGATCGGCGCCACGCTGCTGGAACGAGCCGACGGGGCCACCCCGGCGAAGGTGTCCGCCGAGCGCCTGCAAGGGCGCTGATACGCGTCCGATCGCGCGAGCGGACGGAGCGCAAGCCTCGCGGCCGTAGGGTCATCACAACGCCCGCGATCGCGGGCCAACGACGGAGGTTCCGATCCCATGGATGACGTGAAGAAGGGCTATCGCGAGACCGAAGAGACGGCCAAGGAGACCTGGCGCAAGGCCGACGGCGACGAGTCGCTGGCCGACAAGGTCGGCAATGCTGGCGACGACATCCGCAAGGAGCTGGGCAACGCCGGCGACGAGCTCGACAATGAGATGGATCGTCGGACACCTGCCGAAGTCGACACCCGCGCCTGATCGCATCGACAGGACCCGTTCGAAGCCCCCGGCCAGCCGGCCGGGGGCTTCGTCATGCCCGGACCGATGGAGCCTGGCCGTCGTGGACCGCGATGGACGCTGGGACCCGCGTCCTGTCACGTCGCTGCAATCGGCGGGACCATCGGTGCATCGACGGTGATGCGGGTCATGCGGCACCGTTGCGCAATGGGTAGACGCAAGGCTGCTGATGAGGCTGCGCTCCGGGAGCTGCAGGACGCGCTGCAGATCCTGGTCGAGGCCGCCTCGCGCCGCGCCGATCCCGACGCCGACGCCTCCGCGCGTCGCCGTGCGGTCCGCGATCTCCGCATCGGTGTCGATCGCGTCAGGCGCTGGCGACGCCATCGAGTGAGCGACACGGAGCGGACCGGCGGCCGGCGGCGGCCGGCCGTCCGAGCGGTCGCCCGAAGCACGACACGGGCCGCCTGAAGACCCCGCCGCCACCAGACCCGGCCGAGCCGCCAGGCCGGTGGGGACGTGACGAAGACCCGGGTACCATCTCGCCGTAGCGGCCCCACCGCGGGCTGCGCTGAAGGAGCACCGTGGACGACCAGCCTGCGCCGGATACGGGCTCACGCATCTCGGCCATCGCCGAACAGGCGGACCTGCAGGCCGTCGCCGACGCCCTTGTGGTGCAGCGCGACGAGATCCTGCGCAGCTGGCTGGAGGCCGCCACGCGCCAGCCGTTCCACGCCGACCACCCCGATGCCGCGGTCGCCGATCACATCCCGTCGCTCTACGACGCCCTGGTGGCCCTCCTGGGTCGGGATGCGCGTGGCGACGACGACGGCGTCACGCCTCCGATGGACGACCCCGAGGTGGCTCGCCAGGCCGAAGCTCATGCTCAGGCCCGCTTCGAACAGGGCCTCGGGCCGGTCGCCGTGGTGACGGAGTTCCGCCTCCTGCGTCAGGAGATCGCACGCGGCCTCGGCCGGCTCGCCGCCGACGACGCCAGGCCGGTGGACGTGGTCGGCGGGCTCGCGGTCGTCAACGACGGGCTCGATGGCGCGGCGACGGTCGGGCTCAGTGCCCTCTCGGACCGGATCGAGACGCTGCGTGAGTCGTTCCTCGCCACCACCCTCCACGACGTCCGCCAGCCGATCACCCTCGTCGAGGGCTCGCTCGTCCTGGCCGAGCGCTGGCTTGCCGGCCCGGACCCCGAGACCGCGCGCGTCCGCGACACGATCGGTGACGCGCTCTCGGCGACCGCGGAGCTCATGTCGATGATCGACACGATGAGCGACGCCTCGCGCGTGGCGATGGGCGCCCTGGATCCCGATCCAGAGCCCGTCAGCCTCGATGCCGTGGTCCGGGACACGGTCGAGACGTTCGGAGTGGCGGCCCGCGAGCGACTGCGCGTCGAGTTGCCGGCCGGGCCGCACCTCATCGGCCTGTGGGACGCCGGCCTGCTCCGGCGCCTGGTCGCCAATCTCGTCGGCAACGCCCTCAAGTACTCACCGGACGGCGGCGGCGTCGAGGTCGTCATCGCTCGGAGCGACGACGACCATGCTCGCCTGACGGTCCGGGACCGGGGGCTCGGCATGACGAAGGACGAGCTTTCCACCGTGTTCGGCCGGTTCGCCCGCGCCGATCGCGTGCGTGGGCGGGGGATCCCCGGTCTCGGGCTCGGGCTGTACGCCTGTCAGGGCATCGTCGCGGCCCATGGCGGCACGATCGAGGTCACGTCCGATGGCCCCGGAGCCGGCACGACCGTGACCGTGGAGCTGCCGCTGTTGGACGAAGCCACGATCGAGGACTGATCGACCGACGGGTCCGTCAGCCCGGCGCCCGCCCGGGACGACCTCGTGTGGCGGATCCCCGACGGCGACCATGGCCCCGCTGGCGTTGGCGCAGCAGCGTCATGACCGCGCGTTCCTCGGAGGGATCGGCGCCCGCCGGTGGGTGGGCCAGGTCCTCCGCCGCCTCCACCAGAGCACCCCCGAGCGAGCCATCCAGGTAGGCCTCCAGAACGGCCGGGTGGACGTAGCTGCCCCTCGCCACGGACGGCGTGTTGCCCAGCCGATCAGCCGTCAGGCGCATGGCCTCCGCCACATTCCGCTTCGAAGCCGGGTCGTCCTCCGCGGGCTGGAGCACCCGCAGTGCCCGATACGCGAGCACCGTGGCGGCCCACGTCCGGAAGTCCTTTGCCGTGAAACGGGCCCCGACGCGGCCTCGCGCATGTAGTCGTTCACGTCATCGGACGTGACATCGCGGACGGTCACCATCCTCGTCGAGATACTGGAACAGCTCCTGACCGGGGAGCTCCTGGCAGCGTCGGACAAGGCGGGCGAGCCGTCGATCGCGAACACCGACCTCGTGCTGCTTGCTCGACTTGCCGCGGAACCGGAACCGGATGCCCGAACCTTCGACCTGGGCGTGCCGGTCGCGCAGCGTGGTGAGCCCGAACGACCGGTTGGACCGCGCGTATTCGTCGTTGCCGACGCGGATGAGGGTCGACTCGAGGAGGCGGACGACGACGGCCAGGACCTTGTCGCGTGGCAGGCCGGCGAGCGCCAGGTCGACGTCGCAACGCTCGCGGATCCGCGGCAGGGCCTTCGCGAATGCCATCATCCGGTCGAACTTGTCCGAACCTCGTCGTGTGCTCCAGTCCGGGTGATAGCGGTACTGCTTGCGACCCCGGGCGTCGCGACCGGTCGCCTGGAGATGGCCGTTGGGCCAGGGACAGATCCAGACATCGGTCCAGGCGGGAGGCACGGCCAGCGAGCGGATCCGCGCGAGCTCGTCGGGGTCGCGGATGGGCGAGCCCTCCGCCGAGCGATACGTGAACCCGCGGCCGGATCGGCGGCGGGTCACGCCCGGCCGTGTGTCGCTGGCATAGCGAAGGCCAGCGTCGCGCACGACCTCCCGGGTTTCGGCGGTCAGCGCGGACGCGGATGTTGCGGCGCGCGGCTGGGGTGTCGTCATGGCCGCAACGATGCCGCGCGGCCTCTCGCCGGCCCATCCCATGGCGACGAGTCGTGCCTACAGCGGCATCGCAAACCGTTCGTCATGCGACTGCAAGGCCCGCCGCTTCGGGCACGCAGTCGGCCGATACGGGTGCGCCGGGATACTCGGACCGTCCATCGCGATACCACTGGGGGAAGTCGCGATGGGCACCCTCCGTCACGCGCCGCTCGACCCAGAGGAGACCCCCCAGACCATGGATCCGAACCCCGAACCCGGCCTCGCGCCGAGGCTATCGACCACGCCCCATCCGGCGTCGGCATCGGCATCGACACCGGCACCGGACGCCGCCGACACCGCCGACGCCGCAGTCGTGATGGACAGCGTCACCAAGCGCTTCGGCGACGAGACCGCCGTCTCCGAGATCAGCCTCGTGGTCCCGCGCGGCACGATCCTCGGTGTCATCGGGCCATCCGGCGCGGGCAAGACCACGACGGTCCGCATGCTCACCGGCGCCCTGGCGCCGACCGAGGGCCGCGTCCGGGTGCTTGGCGAGGATCCCCAGCGATTCCGCCGGCAGACCCGTGAACGCATCGGCTACATGCCCCAGCAGTTCACGCTGTACCCGGACCTGACGGCCAGGGAGAACGTCGACTTCGTCGCGTCGCTGTTCGGGATCCTGTGGCGGACCCGCCATCGACGGACCCGCGAGGTCCTCGAGTTCGTGGACCTGTGGGACGTCCGGAGCCGCCGCGCCGGCGCCCTGAGCGGTGGGATGCAGCGTCGCCTCGAGCTCGCCTGCGCCCTGGTCCACTCCCCTGCCCTGCTGTTCCTCGACGAGCCGACGGCGGGGATCGACCCGCTCCTGCGTGCCCGGATCTGGGAGGAGCTCCATCGCCTCCGCGATGCCGGCCGGACCCTGCTCGTGACGACCCAGTACGTCGGCGAGGCCGAGTCGTGCGACACCGTCGCGCTCATCAGCGGCGGCCGCCTGATCGCGCTGGCGCCGCCCGAGGAGCTGCGCCGGCTGGCAATGGGCGGCGACACCGTCGAGGTCGAGACAGCCGCCATGATCGATGCCGGCGCGCTGCGCGACCTCCCGGTCGTGCACGCGGTCGAGCAGATGGATCCGCACCGACTCCGCGTGACGGTCGACGACGCCGGTACGGGCCTGACCGACGTGATCGATGCGATCCGCGACCGGGGCGGCGAGGTCACCTCAGCCCAGGAGGTCCGGCCGTCGTTCGATGCGGTGTTCGCGTCCCTCGTCGAGCGTGATCGGGCGGACCATGCCGAGGACAGCGATCAAGCCACCGACCCGGCGAAGGCGGCCGCCTGATGCGTGCCGTGCTTGCGGTCATCCTCCGACTCCTCGCGTTCATCGGCAAGGAGCTCGTCGAGACGGTCCGACGGCCCGGGGCGATCGTGAGCCTGATCGTGGGCCCGTTCCTCATCATGGCCCTCTTCGGGCTCGGCTACAGCGGCGTCAAACGGCCGCTCGAGACGGTCATCGTGGCGCCGCTGTCGAGCGGACTCCCGACGGACGTCGCGAGCTACCAGGAACTCGCCGGTGGCGGATTGCATGTCCGAGAGGTCACCCAGGATCGGGCGACCGGTGAGGCCCGCCTCGCGGACGGCGAGGCCGATGTGCTGATCATCGCCCCCGAAGACCCCGACGCCGCGTTCTATGCCGGCAAGCAGTCGGTCATCGAGGTCCAGATCGATGCCGTCGACCCGGTCGCGGTCAACTATGCCGGCTTCCTCGCCTCGGGTTTGGCGAGTGCCGTCAATCGGACGATCATCGAGCGGGCGGCGACGGAGAGCGAGGGCTACGCGGTCGCCGCCGGCCAGCCGGACGCCGCGGCGATCCCGCCAGCCGTCATCGCGGCCCCGACGCGCGCGGAGGTCGTCAACGAGGCGCCGTCCGAACCGGGCGTGATCTCGTACTTCGGACCCGCCGTGCTGGCGCTCATCCTCCAGCACCTGGCCGTCACCCTCATCGCGCTGTCCCTCGTGCGCGAGCGAACGAGCGGCGTCATCGAGCTCTTCCGGATCGCGCCGGTCAGCCCGGCCGAGGTGCTTGGTGGCAAGGTCCTGGCGTTCGGCCTGCTCGGGCGGTGCCATCGCCGGTCTGAGCATCGCCCTGCTCGTCGCGGCGTTCCATGTCCCGGTGCTGAGCGATGGGGCGGCGATCGTCGCGGTCGTCGGGATGCTGCTGCTCGCATCGCTCGGGCTGGGTCTGTTCATCGCCACGGTCTCGGATTCGGAGCGCCAGGCGATCCAGCTGTCGCTGCTCGTGCTTCTTGCCTCGGTCTTCTTCAGCGGCTTCGTCCTCTCGGTCGACGAGTTCACCCCGGCGGTCCGGGCGATCGCGTTCACCCTGCCCGTCACCCACGGCATCCAGTTGTTGCAGGACTACATGCTCCGGGGGAGCACGCGCGAGCTGTGGCAGTTCGCGGCCCTCGGCGCGATCGCGACGGTCACGATGACCGGGTCTTGGCTGCTCCTGCGCCGCGGGATGGCGCGCGCCTGATCAGGTCGGTCGACTTGGTACGACGGTGCAATGAGCGTGGCAGGATCCGTTCTCCTGCTGACGCGGCCACGGCACGACCGTTCATCCAAGGCCCATCGATACAAGGAGCAGGACCATGACCAACGAAACCGACCTGGAACGACCACACCCCGACAACCCGCCGGTCGAGCGCCGGGACGCACGACTCGACGACATCAAGCCTCCGACCAAGAAGGAGGAACCCAACGTCTGGTTGCGTGAGGGCACCGACGCCCCGGATGCCGCGGACATCGAGGATCCCGAGACGCAGCTCAGGGGACCCAGCCTCAGGATCCCGCTCCCGCCGCACGCACCCCGTGCGAGGTTCTTCAGACCGGCAGGAGGGAGGTCACGACCGGCGTTCCCGCCGCTTCGCCTTGGTCTCGCCCGCTTCGCGACGTTCCTTGTTGACGGTGCGTGCGGCACGCTCCTCCGCTTCGTCCTTCGGGACGCCGCGATCCTCGTACCCCTCCTTGATGTGCTCGTACTGGCGCTCGCGCTTGTGGCTCCAGGCCTTCTGCGGCATGACCGACGGTCCTCCGTACCCGCCGACGGTAGGCGTCGGGCGGTCTGTCATCGATCGTCAGCCTGCTCGCCTCAACGCCGGCACCCGCCGCCGCCGACGTACCTCGCAATGGCGTGTCACCTGCGCCGGCACTTCCGGCGGCCGCGAACCTCAGGTCCATCTTGCGGATGGCGCGTAGGATGACGGTCCACCGTCACCGTCTCGGGGAGCTAGGGGTCGGGCACCCGTGCCATACCGTTCCGTCACGCGCGAGGGAATCACGTTGCTGTGCTTCCCGCCGTACGACGTCGTGTTCGCTCGCCTCGCGGCCGACCGGATCGCATCGCTCCGAATCGCTGACCCGGAAGCGCTCCAGACGGAACTCCGGGCCACCTACCCGGGAGCGACGGTCCGTCGCCGGGAGCTCTCGCCTCCCTGGGTCACGGTGAGGCGTGGTACGCGTACCGGGACGGACGCTACAGCCCCTTCACGAGCGAGGACCCGTGGTGGGAGGAGCCCGGCGCAGCGCGCCTGGAGGTCGACGGGAATGGGCAGTACGTGGCCGGCAACGAGGCCGCGCTAGAACTCATCGGGGTCGATGCCGAAGGGCTCTCGGCCCTGCGGTCGGGCGACCTGACCGATCCGAATACGCGCCCGACTGTGCCCTGGGTCTGGCAGCTCCTCCAGGATGTGGGCGAGCTCCATTCCACGGCCGTGCTCCTGACTCCGGCCGGTCGACGGATCCCGATCGAGTACCGCCTGCTGCTCGACGCCGCCGGTCCCGGGCGGCACGTGTCGTATCTCCGCGTCGTGCCCTCGGACGCAGCCGAGCCGACGGCCGAGGCCGCGTCGGCCTAGGTCAGCGGCCGGCGCCCGTGCCTGCCTCGAGTCGATCGGCTCGACGCGACGCCAGCCGGTCGGCGGGGATCACCGACGTCCCGGGGCCGGGCCGGCCGGCCGACTTGTCGACAGCGTCGTCGCGACCGCCACGGTGCCCGCCGAGCACGTCCCGGTAGACCGCCTCATACCCGTCCGTCATGCGATCGACCGAGAAGCGCTCCAGGACGGACGCCCGGATCGCCTCCCGGTCCAGGTCGGCGACGCGATCGATCTGGAAGGCCATCGCGGTGACGTCGTCCCCGAAGAACCCATCGACCCCGTCGCGGATGATCTCGGGCAGGGCGCCGATGCGCCGGGCGATGACCGGGGTGCCGGTCGCAAGCGCTTCGATGGCCACCAGACCGAAGGGTTCCGGCCAGCCGCCGGGCATGAGCGACGCATAGCTGTCCGCGAAGAGGGCATCGCGATCGGCCTGCGACAGCTCGCCCAGGAATTCGACCTCCGAACCCGCGGCCTCGAGCGCCGGTGCGAACACGGCGTCGTAGTAGGCACGCTCGGGACCGATCGGCGCGATCTTGGCGGCGATCCGCAGGCGACGACCGGCCTTCTGGGCGATCTCGATGGCGTCCACGATGCCCTTCTCCGGGGCCACCCGGCCGACGAAGCAGAGCGTATCGCTCCGACGTCGGTCGAAGGGCGAGTCCTGGAGGTCGAGCCCGTTATGGACGATGGCGGCCCACGGGACGTCGGGATGGGTGGAGGCCTGGTTCTGGCTGATCGCGACGAGCGAGCCTGGGGCATCGTCCAGCAGGGCGGTCGCCCACGGAAGGTCCAGCCGGCCATGGAACGTGGAGATCACCGGGATCGGGCTCAGGCGCGCCAGCAGCAGGCCGGCCCATTCGAGGTGCGAATGGATCACGTCGAATTCGTCGATCCGGCTCAGGACCTCGTGCATCGTGAGGTGGAACCAGGGCAGCGTGTCGCCGATGTAACCGGTCGGGCGCAGGGCTTCGGGGACGGTCGGGATCAGGCGACCGGGAACGTCGGAATTGCCGGATGCGAAGGTCGTGACCGCATGGCCACGTCGATCCAGCTCCACGACCAGGCCGTGGACGATGCGCTCCGTCCCGCCATACGCAAGCGGCGGGACGCGCTCCATCGGAGGAGCCACCTGGGCGATTCGGAGCGGTCGATCCATGGTCGGGTACCTCGGTGGGTCATCGGCCGGGGCGCGCACCGGCGAGGACCACGGCGACAAGTGTCGCACCACCCGGGAAATCCGGGCGGCGCGACGATGGCAGTGGATGCCTCGAACGTACAGGTCACCACGACACGCGCGTCCCACACGAGCTACGGGTGGTCGTTTCAGGCACATCGCAGCGACCCGGGTGCACGGGAGCACGGATCGACGGTTGCGATGCCGATGCAAGGTCGCGGGCTGAGCCGTGATGCGCCGTCGTGTCGTCGCCCGGCATGCTCGACTCCGGCTCCGCGCGCGGTGGTGGTCCATACTTCCAGCGGCGTGGGGACCTCGGTGATGGGCGTGATCGGGCCGGGGGGCACCCATCATCCGGCGACGTCGGGCCCCCGCATGGTGATCACCGACGTCCACCTCCACGAACCCGAACGCAGGACAGACGAGGCGAAGGGGCTCTCGCTTGACCGACGACCCGCAGACTCGCGGCGCCCGCGCCGCCGGGCGCGCCAAGGGGGAATCGAGCGCGCCCGTGACCTGCGCCTTGGCACGACCCAGTCCATCGTCGCGGGCCTGTTCATCGGCTGGGGCGCCATCGCGCTCAAAGCCATGCTCGACGAGGCCCTGTCCGAGGAGTCGGGCTACATCATCCTCATGGCGGCCTCGGTACTCGCCGCGTGGTTCGGGGGCGTGTGGGGTGGCCTGACCGCGACGATCGTCGCCGCCGTGCTGAATGGCCTGGTCTTCCAGACCGTCGAGGCCGGCGTGGACGAGAACCTCCGCGTGCTCATGGTCCGCCAGACCCTGTACGTCGTCGTCGCCAGCGGCACGGTCCTGCTGGTCGCTTCCCGCCGGGCGTCGCGCGATCGGCTGGTGGACGCGCTGGATGACGTGGCCGCCCTCGTCG
>CAVRVI010000014.1:0-170713 GCA_963724635.1 uncultured Chloroflexia bacterium | reverse complement strand
CGCGTCCATCACCGCTGACCCCGGCTGTGCGATGCTCGGCGTGTGGATCCTTGGTTCGCGATCGCCATCCTCCTCGCCATCGGGCTCGTCGTGGTGGGCGTCGTGGCGTCCCGCCGCGGGCGGGCGCTCGGTCGCGTGAGCGCGGTGGTCGCCGACATCGAGACGGCGGCCGAGCGACAGGATCCGGCCACCGCCGTCGCTCGCGTGCGCGCCGAGTCGCAGCGGCTCCAGCGGACCCAGACCGAGGACCGGGCGGATGCCGATATCCTGGCCGACACCGTGGCGTCGGGGATCCTGCGTCTCGACGCGGGCCTCCAGATCCGGTCCGCCGATGCGACGGCCCACGACCTGCTGGGTCGGTCGCCGGGGACGCTCGCCGGTCGCACGCTGATCGAGGCCTTCATGGACCCGGAGGCGGAGGCGGTGGCCCGCGCTGCGCTCGCGTCGGGGTCGGCGACCGGGGAGCTCCGGATGGCGGGTCCCGATGGACCGGCCCTCGTGCTGCGAGCGCGGCGCGCCGCCGGCGAGGGCTGCTGGCTCGTCATCGAGGACGTGTCGGAGCTTCGCCGGCTGCAGCGGATCCGTGCCGAGTTCATCGACAACCTCTCGCACGAGCTGCGCACGCCCCTGACAACGGTCAGCCTCCTGGCCGAGACCCTGGCGCGCGAAGCCAGCGCGGAGGGCGAAGGCGTCTCGCCGCGGATGCGCGACCGGATCGCCAAGATCGAGGTCGAGACCGGCCACCTCGTCCAGATGGTCAACGAGCTCTTGGATCTCTCACGGATCGAGAGCGGCGGGACCCTCCAGCTCGTGGACGGCCTCGACCTGGGTCGGCTTGCCGCCAATTCCGCGGAGCGGCTGCGCCTCTTCGCGGAGCGACAGGGCCTGTCGCTGTACATCGACATCGAGCCCGGGTTGCCGACGGTCCGCGGCGATGCCGCCCGGCTTGGTCAGGTCGTGGTCAACCTGGTCCACAACGCGGTCAAGTTCAGCCCCGACGGGGGCGACGTCGTCGTCCGGGCCCATGCGGACCGCAGGGAGGTCATCGTCAGCGTGGAGGACCACGGCGTCGGCATCCCGCGGGCCGCCCAGGACCGCGTGTTCGAGCGCTTCTACAAGGTGGATCGCGCCCGGCTGCGCGCGGAGGCCGGTGGTGGCACAGGGCTGGGTCTCGCGATCGCCCGCCACGTCATCGAGCAACATGGCGGGCGCATCTGGGTCACCTCGGAGGAGGGTGTCGGATCCACGTTCTCGTTCGCCGTGCCCGCCTCTCCTTCGCGACGTGCCCAGACCGACTGACGACCCGCCGACCGACCCCACCGACCACCCGAGAGGAGCCATGGACCGCCTGCACGTCGCGACCCTCAACATCCTCAATCTCGCCGATCGCTGGCCCGAGCGACTGCCCCTGATCCTGGCCGACATGGCCGCGCTCCAGCCCGACCTGCTGGGACTCCAGGAGGTGGTCTACGTCATGCAGCAGGACCGCCTGATCGGGGCCGCGGGGGAGGGGCGCTACGACGCGATCCGCGGCTGGGCGGGCCGGCCGGAGTACGGGAACAGCCTGCTGGTCCGCCAGCCGCTGGCGGGCACCGACGTGGAGCGACTGGACCTGGGCCTGTCGCGAGCCGCGCACCGCGCCGTCGTCACGCTGCCGGGCGGCGCCCGCGTGCTCATCGTGGTGACGCACCTGCACCACGTGGTCGATGGTGAAGCCGAGCGCGACGACCAGGCGCGTCAACTCCTTGCGTGGCTGGATACGGCGCCCGCCGTCGATGCCCAGATCGTCGTCGGCGACTTCAATGCCGAGCCCATCGAGGCGACCTGGCGCCGGATGGTGGCCGCGGGGTTCGCGTCGGCGTACGCCCTCGCGAACGGCGCGGAGCCGGCCGTCACCTGGCCGTCCGGGCTGCAGGCGCCCGCCATGGACACGGACGGCGACCCCGGTTGCCTCGACTACATCTGGGTCCGCGGGACGGCAACGGTGGTCGATGCCAGGCTCGTCTTCGACCGACCCGACCCCGAGGATCCGACGCTCTACCCGAGCGACCACCTGGGCCTGTCGGCCCATCTCGAGATCGGCTCAGGGCGCGGATGACGCCGACATCGAACCGGCCGCTCCGTCTCGCCCATCGCGGGGACTGGCGAGCCGCGCCGGAGAACACGGTGCCGGCCCTCCTGGCCGCGATGGCCATCCCGGGCTGCGATGGCCTGGAGATCGACGTGCGGATGTCGGCGGATGGCGTCCCCATGGTGATCCACGACGACACCCTGGAGCGCGTCCAGGGCCATGCCGAACGCGTCGATCGGCTGCAGGCCAGCGTCCTCGAGGATCTCGGCGTCCCGACCCTCGCCACCGTCCTGGCGGCCGTCCCGCGCCGAGCCTTCCTCGACGTGGAGTTGAAGGAGGACCCCGACCGCTCGGTCGTGGAGGTCCTGGCCGCCGGACGTGGCGCCGATCTCCGCGACGCCGCCATCTCGACCTTCCATCCCATCGCGATGGAGCGGATCGCCGGTCTGGCGCCGACGTGGCCGCGCTGGCTCAACAGCGACGACCTGGCGCCCTCGACCATCGCCGCCGCCCGGGAATTCGCGTGCCGCGGCGTGGCCGCCGACTGGCACGCGATCGATGCCGGGAGTGCGGACGTCGTCCGTGGCGCGGGGATGGATCTCATCGCCTGGACCGTCCGCCGCCGTTCCACGTTCGATCGGCTCGCGCGCCTCGGGGTCACGGCCGTCTGCGTGGAGGCCGGCGCTCTCGACGGCTGACCTGACCGGCCCGGGCCACGGGCTGGTCGCGGCCCCGATCTTCGGGACCTTCGGACCTATCGTGGCACCCGGACGCGACGGAGAGTCACGGTATGGACCCTACCGTGCCTTCCTCCGGGCCTGCGCCCGCTCCCCATCGGTTCGAAACGCTCGACGGCAACGAGGCGGCGGCGCGCGTCGCCTATGCGTTGAGCGAAGTCATCTCGATCTACCCGATCACTCCGGCCTCCCAGATGGCCGAGCATTGCGACGATTGGGCGGCGGCCGGGACGCCGAACCTGTGGGGTGCCGTCCCCGACGTCGTCGAGATGCAGTCCGAGGGTGGCGCGGCCGGCGCGATGCACGGTGCCCTCCAGAAGGGCGCGCTCGCCACGACCTTCACGGCCTCCCAGGGCCTCCTGCTGATGATCCCCAACATGTTCAAGATCGCCGGCGAGCTGACGCCGGCCGTCATGCATGTGGCGGCCCGCGCGATCGCCACCCACGCGCTGTCGATCTTCGGCGACCACAGCGACGTGATGCATGCCCGGGCGACCGGTTGGTCGATGCTCGCGGCAGGTTCGGTGCAGGAGGCGCACGATTTCGCGCTGGTCGCCCATGCGGCCACGCTGCGATCGCGGGTCCCGTTCCTGCACTTCTTCGACGGCTTCCGGACATCGCATGAGATCAACCGGATCGCGCTGCTGGAACGCGACGACCTGCGCGCGCTCATCCGCGAGGAGGATGTCCTCGCGCATCGCCGGCGCGGACTCACGCCCGAGGCCCCGGTCGTGCGCGGGACCGCGCAGAACCCGGACGTGTTCTTCCAGGCGCGCGAGGCGGCGAACCCGTATCACCTCGCCGTCCCGGGCATCGTCCAGACGGTGTTCGATGAGCTCGCGGCCCGGACAGGTCGGGCGTATCACCTGGTCGACTACCACGGCGCCCCCGATGCCGAGCGGGTGATCGTGGTCATGGGCTCCGCCGCGGGCGCGGTCGAGGAAACGGTCGACGCGCTGGTGGCGGCCGGCGAAAAGGTCGGGATGCTGCGCATCCGGCTTTTCAACCCGTTCCCGTCCGCCGAGGTGGTCGCGACCCTGCCATCGACCGTGCGGTCCATCGCGGTCCTCGACCGGACCAAGGAGCCGGGCGCGGTCGGCGAGCCGCTGTATCTCGAGATGGTGTCGGCGCTCGTGGAATCGATGGATGGCGATTCCCCCGCGTTCGCAGCGATGCCCAGGGTCCTCGGCGGCCGCTACGGCCTGGCCTCCAAGGAGGTCACGCCCGCGATGATCAAGCCCGTGTTCGACGAGCTGGCCGCGGAGACGCCCGAAGCGCCACTTCACGATCGGGATCTACGACGACGTGACGAAGCTGAGCCTGCCGATCGACCCGACGTTCCGTCATCCGCGCCCCGCCGGCGAGGTCCAGGCCCTGTTCTTCGGCCTGGGCTCGGACGGCACGGTCGGAGCGAACAAGGCCTCGGTCAAGATCATCGGCGAAGGGACGGACCTGTACGCCCAGGGCTACTTCGAATACGACTCGAAGAAGTCCGGGACGATGACGACGTCCCATCTCCGCTTCGGCCCCGAACCCATCCGCTCCACGTACCTCGTGGACCACGCGGACTTCGTGGCGTGCCACCAGTTCAACCTCATCGAGAACAAGCGCGTCCTGGAGCTCGCGAAGCCGGGCGCCACCGTGCTGCTGAACGCGCCGTACGGCCCCGACGAGGTCTGGGCGCACCTCTCGCCCGAGGTTCAGCGCCGTCTCGTCGACAAGGCGATCGACCTGTGGGTGATCGACGCGTTCGCCGTGGCCAGCGAGGTCGGCATGGGCAATCGCATCAACACCGTGATGCAGCCGTGCTTCTTCCAGCTCTCGGGCGTCCTTCCGGCCGCCGAGGCCATCGAGCGGATCAAGGCATCCGTCACGAAGACCTACGCGAAGCGCGGCGATGCCATCGTCCAGCGCAACTTCGCCGCCATCGACCGCTCCCTCGAGCGGATGGCCCATGTGGTTCTCGGCGACGTGGCCGAGGCGTCGATGATCGCCCCGTCCGTCCTGGACACGGCCCCCGACTTCGTCCAGCGCGTGACGGCCCGGCTGATGGCGGGCGACGGGGACCTGCTGCCGGTCAGCGCGATGCCCGTCGACGGGACCTTCCCGACCGCTACGACCCGCTACGAGAAGCGGGCGATCGCCCAGACGATCCCGATCTGGGATCCGGCGATCTGCATCGACTGCGGGAAGTGCGCGATGGTTTGTCCCCACGCCTCCATCCGCATGAAGGTGTTCCCCGAGGACGCCGTCGCCGACGCGCCGACCGGATTCCCCAGCAAGGAGTTCAAGTCGCGCGACCTCGTCGGCCACCGGCTGACCATCCAGGTCGCCCCGGACGACTGCACCGGCTGCGGCGTCTGCGTGGATGTCTGCCCGGCCAAGAGCAAGACCGACATCGGGCACAAGGCCATCAACATGGCGCCCGTCCTGGAGCATCGCGACGTCGAGCGCGAGCGCTGGGACATCTTCCAGGCCATCCAGCCGCTCGATCGCAGCCTCATCGCGCACGACACGGTCAAGGGCGCCGCCCAGCTGGAGCCATTGTTCGAGTTCTCGGGCGCGTGCGGCGGCTGCGGCGAGACGCCGTACTTGCGGCTCGTGAGCCAGCTCTTCGGCGACCGGATGATCGTGGCCAATGCCACGGGCTGTTCGTCGATCTACGGCGCGAACCTGCCGACCACGCCGTGGGCGACCAACGCCCAGGGCGAGGGACCCGCCTGGGCGAACTCCCTGTTCGAGGACAATGCCGAATTCGGCCTCGGCATGCGCCTGGCTCTCGACGCGCAGATCGCGTCTGGCCCGTGCGTATCTCGCCAAGCTGACGCCCATCCTCGGCGAGGCCCTCGTCCGCGAGCTGCTGGACAGCCCGCAGTCATCCGAACCGGAGATCGCGGCCCAGCGCGGCCGCGTGGATCGATTGCGCCTGGCCCTGGCCCACGTCGACACCGAGCATGCCGACGACGCCGCGCAGCTCCTCGCCCTGTCGGGCGACCTCGTCCGCAAGGGCATCTGGATCATCGGCGGCGACGGCTGGGCCTACGACATCGGCTACGGCGGTCTGGACCAGGTCCTGAGCTCCGGTCGCAACGTCAACATCCTGGTCCTCGACACGGAGGTCTATTCGAACACCGGCGGCCAGTCCTCCAAGGCGACGCCGCGCGGCGCGGTCGCCAAGTTCGCGGCGGCCGGCAAGTCGACCGGCAAGAAGGACCTCGGCGCGATCGCGCGTTCCTACGGCAACGTCTTCGTGGCCCAGGTCGCGATGGGGGCGAACGACGCCCAGACGATCAAGGCCTTCCTCGAAGCCGACGCCTGGCCAGGGCCGTCGCTGATCGTGGCCTACGCGACGTGCATCGCCCACGGGATCGACATGTCGACATCCATGTCGCACCAGAAGGACGCCGTCAAGAGCGGCTACTGGCCGCTCTACCGCTACCAGCCCAGTGAAGGCGACGACGGCCAGCCCTTCAAGCTCGACTCTGCCAAGCCCTCGATGCCGATCCGCGACTTCGTCGCCTCGGAGACCCGGTTCGCCATCCTCCAGCGCACCGACCCGGAACGCGCCGCGGAACTCGCGGCGCTGTCGCAGGCCGACGCCGACGAGCGGTGGCACTACTACGAACAGCTGTCGGGCATCCATCGCGTGCGTGCCCGCACGTCCATCACGAGACCGAACCCGCGGCGGACATCGTCCCGGTGGCCGCGAGCAACGGGACGGGGGAGCCCTCATGAGCGTCGACCTGCACACCCGATACCTCGGGCTGGACCTGCGATCCCCGCTCGTCGCCTCCTCGTCGCCGCTCACCGGCGATCCCGCCTCGGCACGGCAGCTCGAGGACGCCGGCGTGGGCGCCATCGTGCTGCCCTCGCTCTTCGAGGAGGAGATCGTCCACGAGGAGCTCCAGCTCACCGGGTCGCTGGAGGCCGGGAGCGAGCAGTTCGCCGAAGCCCTGAGCTACTTCCCGCGGATCGATGCCTATCCGGGCGTCGGGGACCGGTACCTGTCGAACCTCGCCCGCACCAAGGCCGCCCTGTCGATCCCCGTCATCGCCAGCCTCAACGCCACGACCATGGGCGGCTGGGTCCGGTACGCCAAGCTGTTGCAGGACGCGGGGGCGGATGCGGTCGAGTTGAACCTGTACCACGTGCCGGCCGATCCGCGCCGCTCCAGCGTGGAGTCGGAAGCGGCCGATCTCGAGCTCATCAGCGCGGTCCGCGCGTCCCTGGCGATCCCGCTGGCGGTCAAGTTCAGCCCGTACTACTCGGCGTTCGCGCACTTCGCGGCGCAGGCCGCGACCCGGACGGACGGGCTCGTCCTCTTCAACCGGTTCTACCAGCCCGATCTCGACCTCGACTCCCTCGAGGTCGTCGCCCGCGTGGAACTGAGCCGAGCCGGGGAGTTCCGCCTGCCGCTGCGCTGGATCGCCATCCTGCGACCCCAGCTCGGACCGGGCATCTCCATCGCCGCGACCTCAGGCGCCCAGACCGCGAGTGACGTGATCAAGGGGCTGATGGTCGGCGCGGATGTCGTGATGATGACGTCGGCCTTGCTCCGCCATGGCCCGATGCATGCCGCCGCGGTCCTCGCGGACCTGCGGGCCTGGCTGGAGGAGCGCGAATTCGGTTCCGTCGACGAGCTGCGCGGCAGTGCCAGTGCCGCGACGTCCGGGGACCCCGCGGTCTTCGAGCGTGCCAACTACCTGGACACGCTCCATTCGTGGGTCGCCCCGGACACCTACGCCGCGGTCCCGCCTCTGGGCTGATCGCGGCTGGGGGGAACGAGACCGGGCGCTACAGGACGGCGCCCGGCCTCCTTCGAGGGATCAGTCCCTCAGCAGCACCCCGTGCCGCCGCAGCAGCCGCCGGCCTCCACCATGGGCAGGCCGACGACCGGCTTGGGAAGGTCCACCGCGTGGACGCGGTCGGCTGACCAGTCGGCAGGCTTGATGGCCCGGATGATCGCGCCATGCAGGCCGTCGCCGACCGTGTGGGTCGCGGTGATCTCCGCATCGACCAGGCCGACTGCTGCGAGGCCCGCCCGGTATTCGCTGAACGACAGGGCGCCGGCGATGCAACCCGCGAACGAGCCGCGTTCTGCGCGCTCCTGCGGGCTCAGGTCGTCATCGGCGACGACATCGCTGATGCCGATCCGGCCACCAGGCCGGAGGACGCGCGCGATCTCGGCGAGGACCGCGGCCTTGTCCGTGGAGAGATTGACGACACAGTTGCTGATGACGACATCGACGCTCGCGTCACCGAGCGGGATGGACTCGATCCGTCCCTTCCGGAACGCGACATTCGTGGCGCCGGACGCCGTGGCGTTGCGGCGGGCCAGCTCCAGCATCTCGTCGGTCATGTCGAGGCCATAGGCGAAGCCCGTCGGCCCGACCCGCTGGGCGGACAGCAGCACGTCGATCCCGCCGCCTGAGCCGAGATCGAGGACCGTCTCACCTGGATGGAGTTCCGCGACGGCGACCGGATTGCCGCAACCGAGACTCGCCAGGACCGCGGCCTCGGGCAGGCTCGCTCGTTGCTCGGCGTCGTAGAGGATCTCGCCGAAGACGGGATCGCCGTCGGGGGCGCAACAGGCGTTGACGGCCTCGGACCGGGTCGGGTCAAGGTCCAGCACGGCGCGAGCGGCCTCGGCGTAGCGGCTCCGGACGTCCTCGGTGATCCGCTCGGTCGTCGGTTCGATGATCTGCTCGGTGGTCATGGAGATGTCCTTCCGTCGTCGCGTCGGTCAGGCGGCGCAGCAATCGAGGGTAGCCGGTCCCGACGGCGCGACGCGCTCGGTGAGACGGGCCATGAACTGGCTCGGATCGAAGGGCAGCGTCCAGCCGACCCGTCGCATGGCCTCGGCCTCGCGCAGGGCCACGACGTGCTGACGCATCCGTCGGTCGTCCGCCGTCTCGTCGCGCGAGCCGCCGCTCATCATCCAGGAGATCGTGCTGTGGTACATGGGGTCGGGCCTCCGTTTCTGTTATCGATGAACATCAATATAGTGTCCATATCGATACTTGTCAATATCGAAATCTGCCGATAAGATGCGGCCATGGCACGCACGAAGTCCACCAACGTCGACCCCGACATCCGGCTCCTGGCCGCCCTCGCCGATCCGACGCGCCTCGCCATCGTCCGCCAGCTCGCGGCCGACACCGAGACCTGCGCCTGTGATTTCACTGCCTGTTGCGACGTTGCCCAGCCGACCGTCTCGCACCACCTGCGGGTGCTGCGCGAGGCCGGTGTCGTGACATCGGAACGTCGAGGCACCTGGATCTTCTATCGCCTCAGCCCGGAGGTGGCCGGCCGGTTGACCACCATCGCCCGCGACCTCGTCCCGGGAGGGCTGATCCCCGTCGCGGACCTGGTCGCCGCCCGCGGTGGCCGAAAGTCCGAGGTCAGCGCTCGGGCTTGAGCAGGTCCGGCGGGACCAGCCAGCGCAGGTCCCCGGCACCGGGCTGCAGCGGACGGTCCACGGCGATGCGCGCGAACGCGCCTTTGCGCATCGGGATCCCGGCCGCTCCGCACAAGGACGCCACGAGCTCGCTGAAGTCGGGGTCGTGGCCCACCAGGATCGGGCGTTCCGGGGCGCCGTGGTCGTCGAGGATGGACTCCAGGCCGGCGAAGCTGATGGCCTCGCCGAGTCGCTCGTCGACGACGACCGGGACCTCGAGCAGCTTCCCCACGATCTCGGCTGTCTGGGCGGCCCGGACCTTGGGCGAGGTGATGATCGCGTCGGTCGTGAACCCGAGGCCGTGCAGGAACTTGCCCAGCCGCTCGGACTGGCCGCGACCCTTGTCCGTCAATGGCCGGGCCGCGTCCGGCCCGGTCCAGGTGGACCAGTCGCCGGCATGGGCGTGTCGGAGCAGGTGGAGCAGCATCAGACGGCCGGGCGCGCGACCAGGGTCGCGAACTGCGCCGTCCGTTCACTGATCGCGATCAGCGTCCTGCGGAACACGGCCAACCGCTCGTCGACCGTGCCCTCGGCCGCCGCCGGATCCTCGTAGCCCCAGTGCAGGGACGCGCCGCCGCCGGGGAACACCGGGCAGGCCTGCCGCGCCTGGTCGCACACGGTCACGACGTAGTCGAACGACTGGCCGAGGAACTCGTCGACCGACTTGGAGCGGGCGAACGAGGCGTCGATCCCGGCCTCCGCGAGGACGCGGAGGGTGAGCGGGTTGATGCCCTTGGGCTCCGTTCCCGCGCTGTGGACCTCGAAGGCGTCGCCGCCGTGGTGGCGCAGGGTCGCCTCGGCCATGACGCTTCGCGCCGAGTTGCCGGTGCACACGAACAGGACCCGGATCGGTCGGGATCGGGACGTCGGCTCGACCGTCAAGGGTTGAGATCCTCGACGTCGCCGGTGACCAGATACACGATGTCCTCGGCGATGTTGGTGGACCGATCGCCGATCCGCTCGAGGTAGTGGGACGCGATGATGATGCGCGTCCCTCGCTCGACGTTGGCCGGGTCGGCCCGCATGAGCTCGACCACCTCGTCGAACGTCGCGTGGTAGAGCACGTCGATGTCGTCATCGAGGACCGCGATCTCGCGCGCGGCGACGGCATCGATGTCGACGAGCGCTCGCAGCACCCCGTGCACCAGGACGGCGCAGCGCTCGGCCATCTCCGGCAGGTGGACGTATTCCTTGAGCGGTGGTTCGGGGGCCAGCTTGAGGACCTGCTTGGCGACCGACGACGCGTGGTCGCCGATCCGCTCCAGCTCGTACATCACGTGGTCCAGCGTGAGCAGGTAGCGCAGGTCGCGGGCGACCGGCGCCTGGGTGGCGATCGTGACCGAGATGAGCCGGGTCACGGAGCGCTGGGCCTCGTTGATGATCGCGTCGCCCTTGATGATCTCCAGCGCGCGAGCCGCATCGTGGGTCACGAGCGACAGGCTTGCGCCACGGATGGCTTCCTCCACGAGGGCGCCCATGCGCAGCACGGCGTCCTTGATGAGCTGCTCCTCGCGGTCCAGTGCCTCCCGCTTGGCGGGGGAGTGGAGCTGGTCCTCGGCGGCGTGGACGAGCGCTTCGACCTGGGCGTCCACGAGGGTGGACGGGTTGGTGTCGTTCGGTTCGGTCATGTCCGTCCCCGTCTCAGCCGAACCGACCGGACACGTAGTCCTCGGTCAACTGGTTCTGCGGGTTGGTGAAGATGCTGACGGTGTCACTCTGCTCCACGACGTAGCCGGCCCGGTCGTCGCCCATCGTCATGAACACCGTCGTAGTCGGATGCTCGTGCCGCTTGCTGCATGTTGTGGGTCACGATCAGGATCGTGTAGTCCTGCTTGAGCTCCGCCATCAGCTCCTCGATCTGGAGTGTGGAGCGCGGATCCAGCGCCGAGCACGGCTCGTCCATGAGGATGACCTCGGGCTCGATGGCGATCGTCCGGGCGATGCACAGGCGCTGCTGCTGCCCGCCCGAGAGGGCCATGCCCGATTGCTTGAGCTTGTCCTTGACGTCGTCCCAGAGGGCGGCCCGTCGCAGGCTCTTCTCGACGAGCTCGTCCATGTCGCCCTTGTAGCCGTTGATCTGCGGCCCGAAGGCGACGTTCTCCCAGATCGACTTGGGGAACGGGTTCGGCTTCTGGAACACCATGCCGACGCGCCGTCGGACCGCGACCGGATCGACGCCCTTGCCGAACAGATCCTGGCCGTCGAAGCAGGACCTGGCCGTCGATGCGGAAGGACGGGACGAGGTCGTTCATCCGATTGATCGTGCGCAGCAGCGTGGACTTGCCGCAGCCCGAGGGCCCGATCAGGGCGGTGATCCGCGTGCTTCTGGATCTTGACCTCGACGTTCCGGACGGCTCGGAACGAGCCGTAGAAGCAGGACAGGTCCTTGAGCTCGATGACCGGCTCGAACGGGTCGTCCGAATGGTGCGCGCTCGGTCGCGGCGATGCGGATGGTCGGCGCGGACCCGGTCGGCGCCATCGTTCGGGCGACTCCAGGACGGGCGCCTCCGGGCTGGCGGTGGGCACGGGATCCTCCTCTACCACTGGATATGTCTCGAAAGGCGGTGCCGACGATGAGCGCCAGGACGTTGAGCAGGAAGATGAGCACGAGGATCACGATGATCGTCGCCGAGGTGATGCCCTGGAACTCGGCCTGCGGGCGCGTCGCCCAGTCGAAGACCTGGATCGGCAGGACCGTGAACTGGCCCTGGAGCGGATGGGGGACGAAGGCGACGAATGTCGCCGCTCCCACGAGGATGAGGGGCGCCGTCTCGCCGATGGCCCGGGCCATCGCGAGGATGATCCCGGTCATGATACCGGGCGCAGCCGCCGGCATGACCGAGCCCGTGACCATCTGCCAACGGGACGCGCCGAGGGCGTACGCGCCTTCGCGCTGCGCCTGGGGCACGGCCTTGAGCGCCTCGATGCGCGCGATGATCACGATCGGCAGGATCAGCAGCGTCAGCGTCAGTGCGCCCGACAGGACGGTCGGGCCGAGGCGCATCAGCCGGACGAACAAGGCGAGCCCGAAGATGCCGTAGATGATCGATGGCACGCCCGCCAGGTTGCTGATGTTGGTCTGGAGCAACCGGTTGAGGCGACTGTCGCTGGCGTACTCGACGAGGTAGATGGCCGCCCCGATGCCCGATCGGGAACGTGAAGATCCCGACCAGGACGATGATCTCGATCGAGCCGACGAGGGCGGGGAGGATGCCGGCCTGCGCCGGTCGTCGCGACGGATACGAGGTCAGGAAGTCCCAGTCGAGCCAGGGCAGGCCCTCGATCGAGCACGTCGGCGAGGATCAGGAGCAGCGTCAGCATGAGGATCAGGATGGCCAGCAGGCACGCACCCGTAGAACACGGTGCCGGACAGCTTTCGACGCATGACGCTCGGTTCGAAGCGCGGGACGCCAGTCGCCGTCGGCGTTGGTCGTGGTCATCAGTACGCCGTCCGGTAGCGGCGGACGAACCAGGCTGCTGAGGATGTTGAGCACGAAGCGTCATCACGAAGAGCACCATCGCCAACCGCGAAGAGCGACTGGAACTGGACGGAGCCCTGGGGCGTATCACCCAGACTGATCTGGACGATGAACGCGGTCATCGTCTGGACACTCTCGAGGGGATCGAAGCTGAGCTGCGGTTTCGTGCCGGCCGCCAGCACGACGATCATCGTCTCGCCGATGGCGCGGCTCATGGCCAGGATGATCGAGGCCATGATCCCCGAGAGCGCGGCCGGGAACGACGACCTTGCGGACGACCTCGAACTTGGTCGCGCCCATCGCGTACGCGCCTTCGCGGAGGCCGCGGGGCACGGCACGCATCGCGTCCTCGGAGATCGACGCGATAAGGGGCGTGATGAGGACGCCGACCATGATCCCGGCAGACAGCGCCGAGAAGACCCCGATGTTGTCCGAGCCGATGATGCGGCTGGAGGATGTTCGGAGCCAGGAAGTACAGGCCGAAGAACCCGAGGACGATGGTCGGGATCCCGGCGATCGTCTCGAGCACCGGCTTGACGACGTTGCGCACCCGTGGGCTGGCGTACTCCGCGAGGAGGACGGCGCTCAGGAGGCCGAGCGGGATCGCGATGATCATGGCGATCACGGCGACGAGCACCGTGCCGCTGATCAGGGCCAGGACGCCGAAGGCGTACGGCTTGATGGACGCCGACCACTTGGTCCCGGTGAAGAAGTCGACCGGGTTGATCTGCTGGAAGAACTCGAAGGTCTCGAACGCGAGGACGAGCGACGATCGCCGATCGGTGGTGAGGATGCCGAGGACCGCCGCCAGGAACAGGAGCGACTCGATGATCCGTTCGCTGACAGGCCGTTGCCGGGTCAGCGGGCGGGGCGGCGGCAGCCATCGGAGCGGGCCTCGAGGCAGGTTGGGGTCATCAGGCTAACAAACCATGAAGCCGAACGACGCACCGGCCCGATCCGAGCTTCGGGCCGGTGCGTCGCTGGTGGAGGAGGGAAGGCGGGTTACTGGACCGCGGCGGCCCAGGCGGCGTCGGTGGCCGCCTTCACGTCGGCAGGGGCGGCGACGTAGCCGACCTCGGCAGCAAGCGTGGCGGCATTGGCCAGGTAGTAGTCGACGAAGGCCTTGAGCGCCGGGTCCGCCTTGGCCTTGCCGGTGTTCGGGTAGATGAAGAGCGGGCGGCTCAGCGGCGTGTACGTGCCGTCGTTGATGGTCGTCTCGGTCGGGAGCCACGCAGCCGGCGCCACCGTCGATCGCCGACTTCCTTGAGCTTGTCCTGGTTCTCCACGAAGTAGGCGTACCCGAAGAACCCGATGGCGTCCTTGTCGCCGGCCACGCCGGTGACCAGGACGTTGTCGTCCTCGGACTGGCGTCGTGCCACTGGTCGCGGCGAGGTCGGTCTCGCCGTTGACGCCTCGGTGAAGTAGTCGAACGTGCCCGAGTCCGCGCCCGGCATGTAGACCTCGATCGGCTCGGCCGGCCAGGCCGGGTCGACGTCCGCTCCAGGTCACGCCTTCCTTGACGTCCGGGCCGTAGATCGCCTTGAGCTGATCGATCGTCAGGCATGTCGACCCAGTCGTTCTCCGGATTGACCACGACCGTAAGACCGTCGATGGCGATCTGCAGTTCGACGAAGTCGACGCCGTTGGCGGTGCAGGCGACACCCTCACCTTCGTCATCGGCCTTGATCGGGCGCGACGCGTCGTTGATGTCCGTCTCGCCGACGCAGAACTTCTTGAAGCCGCCGCCCGTGCCGGAGAACGCGACCGGGACCTGGACACCGGTATTCGCCTTCGAGAACTCCTCGGCGACGGCCTCGGTGATCGGGTAGACCGTGCTGGAGCCGTCGATGTTGACGGTGCCGGCCAGGTCGGCGGGAGCGCGCTTTGGGGCGCCGCGCTGTCAGCGGGTGCGCTGCTCGCGCCGGCGGCTTCGCTCGGGGCGCTGCTCGCGCCGCTGCCGCTGCACGCACCGAGGGCGAACGCCGCGACGAGCGCGAGAGCGCCGAGGCGGCGGGGGTGGGTCATGGTCACGTCGATGATCCTCCTGGGCTCGCCGCGCGGCTCTGGCGCACGGTCGTGTCGGGGTCAGTCCTTTTCCAAGTTGCCGGGCTCACCCTCGGGCGGACCCGTCAACACCGGCTTTTCAGCGCGTTAAGGCTCCGTTAACGGCTCTCCGGGTCCAGGCGGTAGCCGATGCCCCGCACCGTGATCAGATGGACGGGCGTCGCGGGCGACGGTTCGAGCTTCGCCCGGAGCCAGCGGACGTGGACATCGACCGTCCGCGGGTCGCCCTGATGACCGGAGCCCCAGACGCGATCCAGCAGTTGGCGACGCGTATAGGCGCGCCCCGGATGCGAGGCGAGCATGGTCAGGAGCTGGAACTCCTTGGGTCGCAGGTGGACCAGCTCGCCGTCGCGGCGGACCTCGTGGGCGATCGGGTCGAGGACCAGGCCTGGCCAGGCGGACAGCTCCGTCCCGCGCCGCGCTCGGGCCCGGGTATCGAGGATCTGGAGGCGGCACAGGAGCTCGTCGGGGTCGATGCCGGTCGTCAGCGCCTCGTCGAAGCCGCGTCGGAGCGCGTCCACTCGGCGGTCGACATCTTCGGGCCGCGTGACGTGGACGATCCGCAGACCGGATCGTCGGGCGCGCTCGCGCAGCACGAGGGTCTCGTCGGCATCGGTGGCCGGCGGCGCGACCAGGATCGCGACGTGCGGTCGGCCGGTAGCGAGGAGGGCGCCGAAGGTGCTTGCCTCGGCCACGACACGGAGACGGCCGGAAGCGCCGACGGCCGCCATCCCGGCGACGAGGTCGGGGCTCGACAGGGCGATCCAGGCGGGATCGGCATGCTCGACCATGGCGCCAAGGGTCGAGCCTGTCCGCTAACCGGGTGTCGGCGGCTCGTTAACGTCGTGTTGACGCGACCCGGCGCGATAGGCGATGACTTCGATGCGCTCGAGGGTCACGAGGCCATCCACCACGAAGGCCTCGAGGTCGGGCAGGATCGCTCGGATGCGGTCCTCGCGGTCGACGACCTCGATGAGGATCGGCAGGTCCTCGCTCAGGCGCAGGATCCGGGTCGTGTGCATGTGTGCGCTCGCGCCGAAGCCCTCGATGCCGCGGAAGACGGTCGCGCCGGCGATGCCCCGGTCGCGCAGGAAGTGGACGATGGCTTCATACAGTGGGCGGCCGTCGTGGCGATCCGCCTCGCCGATGTAGATCCGGGCCAGCAGGGCCGGCCCATCGATCCGGGTCACAGGAGCCTCCCGAGGCTAAGGCCGGCGGCGACGGCGATCAGGCCGAGGACGGCGGAGCCGACGAGATTGGCCAGCGCCAGCATCATCGCGCCATCCTCGACCAGGCGCCACGACTCCAGCATGAACGTGGAGAACGTGGTGTACGCGCCGATGAACCCGATGAGCACGGGACCGCGGATCTCGGCCGGGAGGATGGCGCGCTCGGCCGTCAACGCGAACAGGAAGCCGAGGGCGAACGAGCCGCTGAGGTTGACGACGAGCGTGCCCCATGGGAAGGCGCCAGCCGTGCGTTCCGCGACGGCCCCGTCGACCAGATATCGCGCGATGGCACCGGCAAATCCACCGATACCGATCAGCAAGAGCGGCATGAGGCTCCCTTCGGCGCTACTGTCTGGATGGTACGGTCCGCAAGGGAGTGACCGTCGTCCTCCGGGGTCCAGCGATCAGGAGATCATCCGATGGCCAAGTCTGATGGAGCGTCCGGCAAGCGCGAAGCCGCGACCGATGCCGTCACGGATGCCGTGGCGCCCGTCGGCAAGGCCGGCAAGCACGCGGCCCGCGAAATGAAGCGGCTGGAAGCCAAGCTCGCGAAGGCGACCGCGACGGAAGCGAAGCGGCTCCGCCAGCAGGCCAAGGCCCATGGCGCCAAGGGTGCCAAGGAGGCTGCCAAGCGCGGGCGACAGGCCGCCGAGGCGGCATCCGACGTCGCCTTCCTGACGGCCCGGATCAGTGCCCTGGCGGCGAGCATGGTCGGCAGTGCGGCCGGGGCAGCCGGTTCGGCAGCCGGCAGCGCCGCAGATGCGGCCGGCAGCGCGGCGGGTTCGGTGGCCGGGGCGGCCGGGGGTGCCGTCAAGGGCGCCGGCAGTGCCGCCAAGGGCGTCGGGTCGGCGGCGGGCAATGCTGCCAAGGGCGTCGGGTCGGCGGCCGGTGGTGCCGCCAAGGGCGTCCGGTCCGCGGCCGGAAAGGGCGTCGGGTCCGCCGCAGGGGCGGCCGGTGGTGCTGCCAAGGGCGCCCGGTCCGCCGCCAGGAAGGTCGGGTCAGCGGCCGCTGCGGCTGCGACCGCGGTCTCGCCGGTCAAGACGGCGCCGGCCGAGGCCGCGACGTCGACGGCGCCCGCGACCGCGGCGACCACCGCGCGCAAGCCGGCAGCTCGAAAGCCGTCGGCGACGACGCGCAGGACGACGGCCCGCAAGCCGGCATCGACGGCGACGACCGCGACCAGCACGCGATCGGCGAGCGCCGCCAAGCGGCCCACATCGGCCGGCCCGACCGTCGCTCGCAAGACCACGGCGAGCAAGCCCGCGACGACCGCCAAGCCCACGACGACCCGCAAGCCCGCGGCGACGGCGAAGCCAGCCACGACGACCCGCAAGCCCGCGGCGACGGCGAAGCCCGCCACGACGACCCGCAAGCCCGCGGCGACGACCCGCAAGCCCGCGGCCACGACGCGGAAGCCCGCCACGACGACCGCGAAGCCCGCCGCCACCGCCAAGCCCAGCGCCGCCACGCCTCCCGCCGATAGCCGGAGGTCCCTTCACCCCGACACCACGCCCGACACCGGCTCCTCGTAGCGTCGCCGCGCTCTCGACGGCGCTGCGCCGGGTGACGGCTCGCCCGCCGATCGGAGCGGCCGTCGACCTCGGCTCCAATTCGGTCCACCTCCTCGTGGCCGCCATCACCGGCCATCGCCTTCGACCGCTGGCCGACGAATCGGTCTTCCTTGGGCTGGGTGCCGCCGTGGACGGTCGTGGCCATCTGGGCGCCGCGGCCCGCGACGAGCTCTGCGAGACGTTGACCGGCTACGCGACGATGGCCCGCCAGCTCGGGGCGGCCGAGATCACGTTCATGGGGACGGAGCCGATCCGCCGCGCCGCGGACGGCGCTCGGATCGTCCGCGAGGTCGAGGCCCGGAGCGGCGTGCCGCTTCATGTCCTGAGCCACGAGGAGGAGGCCTATCTCACGCTCATCGGCGTCACCCACGGGCGTCCGGTGACCCACGAGACCCTGGTCGTGGACATCGGGGGCGGCAGCAGCGAGTTCTGCGCGGTCGGGCCTCGAGCAACGGCGCGTGCCGCCGGTCTCCGCATCGGGTCCAACAGGCTGACCTCGCTCCACGTCCAGACCGATCCCGCGACGGACGAGGAGATCGCCCAGATGCTGGCCGCCGCCGATGTCCTCCTCCGCGGGGCGATCGACGCCAAGCCGACCGAGGTCGTGATCGTGGGCGGCACCGCATCGAATCTGCTCAAGGTGACCAATGCCGGCCCGGCCGACCCGACGATCACGCGCGCCCGGCTCGCCGAGGCCCTGGGCAACCTGACGATGGCTCCCGCGGCCATCACCTCGGAGCGTTACCTGGTCAACCCGACCCGGGCCCGCATCCTGCCCGCCGGCGCCGCGATCGTGGACGCGCTGATGCGGCGCTACGGCGTGGCGAAGGTCCGTGTGTCAGAAGCCGGGATGCGGGAAGGCGCCGTCCTCGTCGCGGACCACCTGCAGCGTGGGTGGCGCGATCGACTGACCGAACTCGCCCACGGCTGGCGCTCCTGAGCGGACCTCAGAGGGCCGCGACGACCCGGCCCAGGCTGCGACGGAAGGGAAGACCGGCCACGCCGCGCCAGGTCGGGCCGATCGTGCGACGCAGTCGGGCGACCTCTCGCTCCCGATCCACGAGGTAGCGACCGATCGCGGCGCTCTCGAGCGCGCTCAGGTCGCCGGCGTGCTCCACGAGGAACGTCCGCGCGAGCGAGGCCGTCACATCCGCGTCGTGCATGAGGCCGAGGTGGTCCTGGAGAGCCGTGACCCGGGCGATGAGCGGCCCCGCATCATCGCCGAGCGCCTCCCGAACGAATTCGAGCGCGTAGCGCAGCCACTTGGCGGCGATCCGCAGGTCGTGCAAGGTCTCGACATCGGCCCAGCGCAGGACCGCCTCGTAGCCGCGGACGCCCTCGTAGGCGGCCCAGATACGGGACGGGGCCGTGTCACGGACGCGGTGCGGCTGCACGGGCCCGACCGGAAGGACCAGCGCCCCCTCGGTGCGCACGAAGTCCTTGTAGTCATCGACCCAGCGGCGGAAATGCATCGAATCGAGTTCGCGCAGCAGGAGCACGCGCGCATCGTCGCGATGCGCTCGCCACGAAGCGAGCAATGGCTCCAGCGCGCGCTGCTCCGTCACGGGCAGGTCATGGCGATACAGGTCGGCGAACTCGAGCTGGACGTCCAGGTCGCGCACCGCGCCCAGGCGCGCCGCGGTCTCGCGAAGGCCGTTGCGGTACTTCTTCGTCCGGTTGCCCCGGAATGCCTCGCCGAAGATCCGCCAGGCCGCCCGCTGACGACGGGTGGCGACACGCATCTTGTGGAGGTCCTCGGCGTCAAGGCCTGAGCGAGTCCCGGCCTCGTAGTCCAGCATCCGCGCCAGGTGGAAGCGCATCACCTTGCGGCCGGCCTCGGCGATGTGGTCGTCGGCCATGACCCCGGGGGTCTTGCCCACGATGAGCTTGCCGAGTTCGCCGGCGTCGGTCTCCGTCGCGATGTCGCCGGGATCGACGGGCGCCTCGATGTCTCTCGCCGCGGCGACGGCCTTGACGGACGGGGCGTCGGCCGCCTTCGCTGGCTCCGCGACGGGAGCGCGATCGGCCGCGGCCGCGACGTCATCGATATCGGCGAGGGCGCGATCCAGGTCATCGCCCACGGTCGAACCCGGTTCGACCGCCACGATCTCGTCCACTCCATCCTCCTTGTCGGCACCATCGACGAGGCTCGCCATGGCCGATTCGAGCTTGCTGGTCTCTGCGCGTCGGAGGCCGCGTTGCATGGCGAGCTCGACGGCCAGCGACCCCAGCGCTGCCTCATCCCCCTTGAGCAGCTCGGCCTCCAACTCGATGAAGCGGTCCACGACGCGACCGCGGGTCACCACATCCACCTCGTCGAGGCTGAGCTCGATCCGGGTCCCGGCGGCCTTGAGCTGCCGCTGCCGGCGCAGCTGGCGGATCGTGACGAGTTCTACCAGCGGAGCGTCGCCCGCGTGCTCCATGACCAGGGCTCGAGCGTCGGAGGCCGGCCAATCGACGGCCGGGGCCACCCGGTCGGCAGGCCCCTCGAGCTCCTCGCGCCGGACCGCCCCGCCGGGTCCCTCCGTGCGCGAAAGCGACTTCACCGACACGAGGGTCTCGGTGCCCTTCTGGCGCAACCGGACGGCGAACCCGGCGCGGGTGAGCGCGCCGTCGCTCGTGTCGACGTAGCGATCCTCGAGCTGGATGGTCCGCGCCCGGGCACCAGCGGTGAACGGGCCGATGCGGTCGGCGGCGATGATCCGCTCGGCGGCGCCCAGGTCGGACACGCGGTACTTGAGCTCGAGCTCCACCTGCCCGCGGTCGGACGTCTCGGCTGCCTGCGGATCGTCGCTCATGCCCGCGGATCCAGGGAGCCGGCGCCCAGGCCGGGCCGGCGGGGCGCGGCCGCGACCGCCCCGATCGCGAGGGCGCGCTCCTTGAGGACCTCGAAGGTGTCGATCGTGCCGGGCCGGCCCTCGAGGGTCTCCGTGCGGACCCACGTGGCGTCGGGCTGGAGCTGCCAGGACCGGCGGTCGTCGACCATCATCAGCTCGACGATCTCGGCCAGCCGTGCGCGGGCGTCGTTGTCCTCGACCGGGACGACCGCCTCGACCCGCCGGTCGAGGTTGCGGTCCATGAGGTCCGCCGAGCCGATGAACCAGTCGCGGTCGCCGCCGTTCTCGAAGCCCCAGATCCGCGAGTGCTCCAGGAACTCGCCGATGATGGAGCGGACGTGGATCCGCTCGGAGATCCCGGGCACGCCGGGCTGCAGCGAGCAGGCGCCGCGCACGATCAGATCGATGTCCACTCCGGCCTGCGACGCCCGGTACAGGGCCTCGATGACCGGGCCGTCCACGACGGCGTTCGTCTTGACCACGATCCGGGCCGGACGGCCCGCCGCGGCATGGGCGACCTCGCGATCGACGAGCTCCAGGAAGCCGCTGCGCATGCTGTGGGGCGCGACGAGCAGTCGCCGGAAGGAGCGCTGGCGCGACAGGCCGGTCAGGACGTTGAAGAGGTCCGTGACATCGGCACCGATCTCCGGGCGGACGGTCAGGAGGCCCAGGTCCACGTACAGGCGCGCGGTCTTTGGGTTGTAGTTGCCCGTGCCGATGTGGACGTATCGCCGGAGCCCGGACCCTTCGCGGCGCACGACGAGCGCGGTCTTCGAGTGCGTCTTGAGCCCGACCAGGCCGTAGACGACGTGGGCGCCGGCGCGCTCCAGCTTGCGCGCCCAGATGATGTTGGCTTCCTCGTCGAAGCGGGCCTTGATCTCGACCAGGACCACGACCTGCTTGCCCCGCTCCGCCGCCCGGATGAGCGACTGGACGATCGGCGAATCGCCGGACGTGCGATAGAGGGTCTGCTTGATCGTCAGGACGTCCGGATCGTCCGCTGCCTGCGTGATGAACCGCTCGACGGACGCCGCGAACGACTCGTACGGGTGGTGGACGAGGATGTCCCCGGCCCGGATGGCGGCGAACACGTCCACCGGCTCGTCCTCGTCGGGCGGGACGAGGCGCGGCGGGGTCACGGGCGTCCATGGCGTGCTCTTGAGGTCCGGACGATCCAGGTCGACGATCCGCCACAAGGCGGTCAGGTCCAGCATGCCCGCGACTTCGTAGACGTCGTCGGGCTCCAGCCCCAGGCCGCGCATGAGCAGCGTCCGCGTCGCGGCCGGCATGGATCGCTCCACCTCGAGGCGGACAGCGGCGCCGAACCGGCGTCGCCGGAGCTCCTCTTCGATCGCGAGCAGGAGGTCGTCGGCCTCGTCCTCCTCGATCTCGAAGTCGGCGTTGCGGGTGACCCGGAACAGATGGCTGTCGACGACCTCCATCCCCGTGAAGAGATCGTCGAGGTTGGCCTCGATGACCTGGTCGATGGGGATGAATCGCGACGGCTCCACCTCCAGCAGGCGCGGCAGGATCTGGGGCACCTTCACCCGGGCGAAGACCCGCTCGTTGGTCTCGGGGTCGCGCAGGCCCACCGCGATCGACAGGCTCAGCGTGGAGATGTACGGGAACGGATGACCCGGGTCCACGGCGAGCGGCGTCAGGACCGGGAAGATCTCGTCGTGGAAGCGCTGGCGGAGCAGGTCGTGATGCTCCGGCACGGCGGCGTAGTCGACGATCTCGACGCCCTCGTCGGCCAGAGCGCGACGCAGGTCCAGGAAGATGGCCGAGTGCTCGCCGACGAGCTCCAGCACCCGGGCCCGTGCCGCGGCGAGCTGCTCCGCGGGCGTTCGGCCGTCGGCGGCCCGGGCGACGGCGCCCGCCTCGACCTGCTGGCGCAGGCCGGCGATGCGGACCTGGAAGAACTCATCGAGATTGCCGGCGAAGATCGACAGGAATTTCGCCCGCTCCAGGAGCGCATTACGGCTGTCGCGGGCCTCGTGCAGGACGCGGGCGTTGAACTCGAGCCAGGACAGCTCGCGATTCAGGTAGGGCAGGTCCGTCCGGTGCTTGGGAGCTCGCCGGGGGCGGGCCGTGACCACGGGTCGCGCGGGTGCTCCGGGTTCGACGGCGGCCATCTGGGCGAGGGGCTCCTGGGCTCTGGATCCTGCGGGCGCGTCCAGTGGCGGCCGCGTCCCGACTGGGCCGCCGAGGATAGCACGGCCTGCTCGCGAGGCCGGTGCGCCGACGCTCCGCCTATGCCCCGTGGGCCGCGCCGCGAGACTGCACGCACGCTGCGCACGGGCAGTGGTGACGCAGCAGCGTGAACGTGTAGTAGCCGGTGTGGTGGCCGTCGCCCCAGGACGGGGCCACGGCGTAGTTGCCGACGAGCTGCAGATCGACGAGCCGGGTCTGCTCGGCGGTCAGCGTGGGCCCGCTGTCGAGCCAGCCGGGCATCCCCGCCTCCCCGCGACAATAGGCGCACGGACAGAGCCAGCGGAGCGCAGTCAGGTCGTAGGTCGTGGCGTGGTCGTCGGCCCAGACGATGGCGAGGGTCCGTGCCTCGCGGTCGGCATGGATGGTGCGCGCCACGATGGCGTCGCCAGAGACGGTGGGCCCGATGGGGCCGGTGGGGTGCGTCACGCGGTCGATGGTCTCACGGACGGCCTGCGCCCGCCGCCGGCCCTGCCCGGCCCGGCCAACGCCCGCCGTGCCGGCGGCGACCGAGGCCCACGTGCCCGTCCCTCCCACCCCGGACCATCGGCCCAGCGGCGCATCCGTAAGGTGGGGGCTATCCTGCCCGGCGTGACCCTCGACATCGACCACGTCACGAAGCGCTTCGCGGCGACGCTGGCGCTCGACGACCTCGCCTTCAGCGTCCCGCGTGGGCGCATCTTCGGGTTCCTCGGCGCCAACGGCGCGGGCAAGACCACGACGATGCGCATCTGCCTGGGCATCCTCCACGCGGATTCGGGCGAGATCCGCTGGAACGGCACGCCCACCAGCGAGCTCCCGCGAAGGACCTGGGGCTACCTGCCCGAGGAACGTGGGCTGTATCCGCGGATGACGGTGCTGGACCAGCTGGTCTACTTCGCCACCCTGTACGGGCAGCCCGCAGACATCGCTCGCCGGGACGCGCGCCATTGGTTGACCAGGTTCCGCATCCCGGACTACGCGGACCGACGCGCCGAGGAGCTGAGCAAGGGCAACCAGCAGAAGGTCCAGTTCATCGCCGCGATCCTTCACGGCCCGGATGTGCTCCTCATGGACGAGCCGTTCACGGGCCTCGATCCGGTGAACCTCGCGCTGCTGCGCGAAGCGTTCGTGGAGCTGCGCGACCAGGGCCGGACGATCGTCTTCTCGACCCACCAGATGGAGGCTGCCGAGGCGCTGTGCGAGTCGGTCGCGATCGTCGATCGTGGCCGGGTCGTGGCCGGTGGCACGCTCGCCGAGCTGAAGCGGACGAGCAAGGCGCGGACCGTCCGCATCGGGGTCGAAGGCGAGAAGATGCCCGTCTGGCTCGGCAACCTGCCCGGCGTCGCCGCGATGCGCCCCGGAGCGGGCTATGCGGAACTGGAGCTCGCGGTCGGGACGGAGCCGTCCGCGGTCCTCTCGGCAACCCTGGCGCATGGGGCGCAGGTGACCCGCTACGAGGTCGCCGAGCCGTCGCTCGAAGCCATCTTCATCGAGAAGGTCGGACGCCCGGCGGGCGATGACGCGACGCTGGCCGGCGACGCCGACGCGCAGACGGACCAGGATCCCGACGTCCGCCCGATCGTCGAAGGGGCCGCCTGATGGCCCGCCGAGAGCCGCTGCTCCCCAACGCCGCGGTCGTCGCCCGCCGCGAGTACCGCGACAAGACGCGTTCGCGCCTGTTCATCGGCTCCACGCTCGTCCTGATGTTGCTGGGCTTCATGGTGTCGCTGGCGCCGATCGCCATCCGGTATCTCGATCGCCAGACAGTGAGTCGGATCGCAGTCGTGGCCGCGGACGACGCCCTCGCCGCCAGGTCGATCGGGGTCGCCGATAGCCTCCTGAACGTCCCGCCGGCCGGCGCCGACCCCGAGACGTGGGAGAAGGCCTTCGTCCTGGAACGCGCGCTCGACATCCGCGAGGCGCGAGACCCGATTGGCGGGTCGCCGAGCTGGACGGGATCCTCACGGTCGAACGACTGCGCGTCCGGTCAGCTCGACGTCGCGCTATCAAACGAACGGCCAGGCGGACAGCGTGCGCAGCCAGCTCGTCGGGTTCGCGGCGATCGCCATCGGCATCCTCGACTGGACCTCGGGCCTGCCGCCCGATTCCCAGCTGCAGGCGTTCCAGACGCCGCGGTTCCAGGTGCAGTCCATCAACGTCGCCCATGTCCGACGGCACACCGATCGGGCAGCAGGAGCTCGCGAGTCGGTCGTTCCTCGGCATCGTCTTCGTCGTGCTCATCTTCATCACCGTGATCATCTACGGGATGTGGGTGGCGACCGGCGTGGCCGCCGAGAAGAGCAGCCGGGTGATGGAGCTGATGATCAGTGCGGCGTCGCCGCGCCAGCTGCTGACCGGCAAGGTCGTGGGGATCGGGTTGGCCGGGCTCACCCAATACGCGGCGATCGCCATCCCCGTGGTCCTGACGATGCTCTTCCAGGACCGGATCGCGAAGGCCGTCCTGGGCCCCGACTGGACCTCGATGTCCCGCTCGCCGGCATGACCCCATCGCTCCTCCTCGCCTACGGCGTGTTCTTCCTGCTCGGGTTCTCGCTGTTCGCGCTGATCTACGCCTCGATGGGGGCGTTCGTGAGTCGGCCCGACGACCTCCAGACCCTGTCGTTGCCGCTCAGCCTGATCGCGATGGTCGGCTATCTCGCGGCGATCATGGCGCTCGGCTCCGGCGGGTCGGGCGGGCTCATCCGGCTGCTCTCGTTCATCCCGCCATTCAGCCCGTTCGTGATGCTGGCGCGGGTGATGGTGGGCCATGTCGAGGCCTGGGAGCTCGCGCTCTCGATCGGGATCCTGCTGGTCACGATCGTCGTCGTGGCCGGGATCGCGGTCCGCCTGTATGCCGCGGGCGTGCTGCTCTACGGCCAGCGACCCGGGGTGCGGGCCTACCTCGCGGCGGCCCGGAGGGCCTGACCGCCCGCGTCAGATCGCGTCGTCGTCGAGGGGGAGCCGGCTGAGCATCGCGAGGACCGGTGCCGTCGCGGAGGCCGTCGCCGCCGGTTCGGCCGGGGCTGAGGCCAGTTCGGCGGCCGTGACGGACGCCGGCCCGGGCGGGGATGAACCGCCACAACCGACTGCGGGTCCCGGGCAGGTAGGGCCCCTGGCGCTGGCGCGCCATCATGCCGGCCAGCCCTTGCGCCACGATCGCCTCGAACAGTGCCCGGCCCTCCGTGGCGATGGCCGGGACCGCGAGCACCTCGTCACCCGGCCGCAGGATGCGGCGCAGGGCCTCGCGGCGTTTCACCAGCGGCTGGTTGAGCAGCGACCGTCCGTCGAGATGCAGCAGGTCGAATGCCAGGAAGGCGGCCTGTCGGCCGCCGTCACCGGCGAGTCGCGCCGCGAGGGCCTCCGGGTCCGCCCGGCCGTCGGCATCCACGACGACCAGCTCGCCATCGAGGATCGCGGATCGAGCGGCCACGCGGACGGCCGTGCCGGCCAGCTCGGGGAGTGCCGCGGTGCGGTCCACGCCATCCACATCCACGATCCGCACGTCGCCGCTCCCCGGCGGTCTCGGCAGGGCCCACGAAGACCAGGGCCCGGGCGCCGCCCCACCATGGCTCGAACAGGTGCTCGTCCGGAATCGAACGCGTCCGGCAGCGGCCGTGGCAGCATCGGCTGCAGGTCCGGCAGGTCCGGCAGGCGATCCGCCATCGCGTCGAGCGGGAGCGAGAGCTGGTCGGCCATCGGGGTCGATGGTACGCCGCGCCACCGCCCGGCCCGCGGCTAGACTCCCGCCATGGCACGACCACCTCGCCCCGAGGACCTGTACCGCCTGCGCATCGCCTCCGAGCCGCGCCTGTCGCCGGACGGTCGCTGGGCCGTCATCGTCGTGCAGACCGTGGCGCCCGCGTTCGATGCCTATCGGCGCGCGCTCTGGCTGGTATCGACCGACGATGGCCCGGACGCGCCGGCTCCGCGCCAGCTCACGATCGGGGCGCGAAACGATTGGCATCCCCGCTTCTCCCCGGATGGCCTGACCCTGGCGTTCCTCTCGGATCGACGACCGATCGTCGAGGACGAGCCGAGTCGCCCGTCGAAGGAGAAGGACCGCGAGGACATCAAGCAGGTCCATCTGCTTCCGCTCGATGGCCTCGGCGGTGAGGCGCGCCGGCTGACCGACCTGCCCCGCGGCGTGTCGCGGTTCGAATGGTCGCCCGACGGCGCGCGCCTCGTGGCTGTCAGCACGTCCCATGGCGCGACGCACGCCGAGGACGCCCGACGGCGGGGCAAGGGCGCGAAGCCCACGGCCGGCGAGCCGCCCGAGTCCGACTATCGATTCATCGACGGGCTCGAGTACATGCTCAATGCGACCGGGTTCCTCTACGACCAGGTCAAGCACCTCTGGATCGTGGACGCCACCACGGGCGAGGCCGCGCGCCTGACGGACGGCCCCGTCAACGACGACGAGCCAGCCTGGTCGCCCGATGGCACGCGGGTGGCGTTCGTCTCCAACCGCCGTCGGGATCCGGACCTCGCGTCGCGGCCGGCCATCCACGTCGTGGACGTGGCGACCCGGCGGGTCACCGCGATCACCGCCGGCCCGCGGTCCGTGTTCGGGGCACCAGCGTGGCTCCCCGACGGGAAGACGGTCGCCGCCCTGGGCCATCGCCTGGAGGGTCGCGGCGGCAGCCGCAACGACATCTATCTGGTCGCCGCGGACGGGTCCCATGCGAGCCCAACGGGTGGCCGCAACCTGTCCGGCCGCCACGATCTCATGCCCGGCTCGTCGATGAACAGCGATGTCACCAAGGGCGAATCCACATCCCTGTGGCCGGCGCCGGACGGGCGATCGATCGTCTTCAGCGCGCCGGTCGATGGGGCCGTCGAGCTGTGGCGGATCGCCGTCGAGGACGGCGACCTCGAACGCCTGACGAACGGCCGCCATTACCTCAGCGCGTGGGATGCCGTCACCGGGGCGCGCGGGCGGACGCGCCTCGCCTACCTGCGCTCGACGCCGACGGAGGCGCCCGATCTGTGGGTCCAGGATGGGGCCGGGGAGGCTCGCCGCCTCACCGCACTCAACGCCGAGGTCCTGGATGAGATCGCGCTCGCAGAACCCGTCGAGCGGCGCTCGACGGTAGATGGCTGGGACGTCCAGGGCTGGTTCATGCCGGCGGCCGGCGGTGGCGGTGACGCCGACCAGCCCGTGCCGCGACCGCTCGTCGTCGAGATCCACGGCGGGCCGCACACGCTCTACGGCTGGTCACCGGTCTGGGAGTTCCAGATCCTGGCCGCGAACGGGATGGGCGTCTTCTACTGCAATCCGCGTGGGTCCGAGGGCTACGGCCAGGCGTTCAACGACGCCAACCACCGTGATTGGGGACCCGGTCCCACCCGCGACGTGCTGGCCGGTGTGGACGCTCTCGTGGCCGACGGCCTCGCCGACCCCGAGCATCTCGGCGTCACCGGCGGCTCGTACGGCGGCTACCTCACGAACTGGATCGTCGGACACGATGATCGATTCGCGGCGGCCATGACCTGCCGCTGCGTGAGCGACATGTCGATGCTGTTCCTCACCGGCGACATCGCCGGCGGCGACTGGGCGCAGCTCGAGTTCGAGGCCACGCCGTGGAGCGACCCGGCCTACTACCGCGAGATCTCCCCGGTCACCTACGCGGAGCGTGTGCGGACGCCGCTGCTGATCCAGCACTCGGAGCGGGACATCCGCACGACCATCGGTCAGGCGGAGGCGATGTTCACCGTGCTCCGGACGCTCAAGCGGCCGGTCCGACTGCTGCGCGTGCCCGAAGAGACGCACGAACTGACCCGCTCGGGCACGCCGTTCCGACGGATCGAGAACCTGGCCATCGTCCGCGACTGGTTCCACCATTTCCTGGTGGAGGGAAAGCGCTCGATGCCGCCGCTCCCCAAGATCCACGGCGGCCGCTAGGGTCAGCGGCGGACGCGCTCCGCAGCAGCGCGTCGATCGAAGAGCACGGTCCCGACCACCATCGCAACGCCGAGCACCGCCAGGAGGGCGGCCACGAAGCCGCTGGCGTCGGTGGTCGTCTCGTCGCCATCGGGCGCCGCGGTGTCCGTCGACGGGGGCGTCGCCGCGCCGCCGCCCGAGCCGCCGCCGTTCCCGCCGCCATCGGAGCCGCCGCTGCTCGCCGCCTCGACCACGACCGTCCCGGTCATCGCCGGGTGGATCGAGCAGGCATAGGCGTAGGTGCCGGCCGTGTCGAACGTGGCCGAGCCCGTCGAGCCGGCCGCGATGCTGCCCGTGTCGAACGTGCCGTCACCGGCCGTGGCCGTATGGGCCGTCGTGTCCTCGTTCGACCACGTGACGCTGTCGCCGACCTGGACCGTCACCGAGGCCGGTCCGAATGCGAACCCCTGGATGGTGACCGGCGTGTCCGCGGCCAGGACCGATCCGGACAGTCCCCAGAGTCCCGCGACCGCCAACGCGAGACCGGCCCCGACCCGTGTTCGTCGTCGCATCGTTCGTCCCTCCAGCACGCTTCGGGATCCCGCCACGGACCCGCCTGACGTCCGATACGCCCGGGCCGAGCCACCGGTTTCCCGGGTGTATCCTCACCGTCCCATGACCGCCGTGAAGCGACCGGACAGCGCCGCACGCGACCACGCCCATGCCCTGATCCGTGCCTGGGACGGTCGGGCCGGGCAGCATCGGGAACCCGCTCGGCGGCCTGATGGGCCGGGTCAGCACGGTCGACCAGGTCGGTGTCGACGCCCGAGTCGACGCGCTCAAGCGCCGCTCGATCAAGAAGGCATCCAAGATGTGGGCGCTGGACCTCGCGATCCGGATGATGGACCTGACCACGCTCGAGGGGAAGGACACGCCGGGCAAGGTCCGTGGGCTGTGCGTCAAGGCGATGCGCCCGCATGCCGGGCGATCGCGACCATCCCGCACGTCGCGGCCGATCTGCGTCTATCCGGCGATGGTCGCCGACGCGAAGGACGCGTTGCGGGGGAGCGGCGTCAAGGTCGCGAGCGTCGCGACCGGGTTCCCGAGCGGCCAGACGTTCCGCGACATCAAGCTCGCCGAGACGCGTGCGGCGGTCGAGGCCGGCGCCGACGAGATCGACATGGTCATCGATCGCGGCGCGTTCCTCGTCGGGCGACTACGCGACCGTGTTCGAGGAGATCGTCGAGGTCAAGGAGGCCTGCGGGCGACGGCCCATCTCAAGGTCATCCTGGAGACCGGCGAGCTCGAGACCTACGACAACGTCCGCCGCGCGTCGCGTCCTCGCGATGGCCGCCGGCGCGGACTTCATCAAGACGTCCACGGGCAAGGTCACGCCGGCCGCGACGCTGCCGGTCACGCTCGTCATGCTCGAGGCGATCCGCGACTTCGAGCGCGCCACCGGGCGACAGGTCGGGATGAAGCCGGCGGGCGGGATCCGGACGGCCAAGGAAGCGATCCAGTACCTGGTCGTCCTGTACGAGACGCTGGGGCCGCGCTGGATGTCACCGGACTGGTTCCGCTTCGGGGCGTCGTCGCTGCTCAACGATGTGCTGATGCAGATCGAGTTCCAACGGACCGGCCGCTACCAGGACCCGGACCACTTCACGCTCGATTGACCGCCCGGTCGTGGCCGCGACGATGCATCCCTCGGCTGCGGGTCTCGGGATCGCATCGCGAGGTCGGGCGGGCGGTCGGGGCCGCCACCGCCGCGACGCTGCGCGAAGCCGTCGGCTTCGACGCCAGCCTGCCCGCTGGACGCTCGCATGCCGACCAGCTGGCGCTGGCCTCCCGATACCGCGACGCGACCCTGGCCGCCACGCCGTGGCTGGTCGAGGAGATCGATGGCGCGGCCGAGGGTGCCGGGGTGGATCCGATCGCGCTCTTCGCGGCCTCGATCGAGGAGATCTGGAGCGTTCCGGCCGTCGCAGGCCACGATCGGCGTCGTCGTGGACGGCCGTTGCTCCGACCTCGTGGCCGGTCCACCGGCGACCGCGGACGGTCATCTCTGGGTGGCGCCACACCAACGACCTGTCGCCGGCGTCGCGGGACGACATCGTCGCCATCGAGTGGCGGGTGCCGGGCGAGCCTGTCGTCTTCTCGCTGGGGATCGGGCCGTGGATCAGCGTGGGCTGGAACTCGGCCGGGCTGTCGCTGACCGGCAACGAGCTCTCGCCCAACGACGATCGGGTCGGCGTGCCGCGGCTGCTCATGGTCCGCGAGCAGCTCACCGCGCGGACTCGATGGACGAGGCCGTCGCGATGGCGCTGCGTCCGGATCGATCCTCGTCGTACAACACGGTCTTCGCGACGCCCGACGGACGCGTCGTGAACGTGGAGGGTTCGGCGACGGACGCGGAACTGGACGGCCTGGACGACCGCGGCCGCTTCGCCCACACGAACCACTACGCCTGCGACGCGGATGCGCGCGTTCGAGGGCGACCCGGAGTATGCCGTGAAGTCGGGCGTGCGGCTGGAGTCGGGCGCGCGAACTGCTCGCCGGGCGCGCCGGATGGCGCCATGGATGCCGCCTGGATGCGGGCGGCGCTCGCCGACCACGCGACGACGCCGTCGATCTGCCGCCATGCCGAGGCGGACCGCGAGGTCGCGACCGCCTTCTGGTGCATCGCGGACGTGACGGCCGGCGAGATCCGTTACGGCCTCGGCAACCCGTGCGAACCGGGCGAGGAGCGGTTCAGCTTCGCCTGAACCGGACGGGGAAAGGGACGGCGCGCGTTCCGCGGCGTCTGTGTGATGCCTGGGGGCCATCCCGTGAAGAACGCGATGACCCCGGCCGGGCGCCGGGGTCATCGGCAGACGGGACCGTGTTTCAAGGACCCGGTGAGACCGCCTCGAACGAAGGTGCCGGAGGGATCGGCGCGATGACGGGCTGCCAGGATCCGGCACCGCCATCCAGAAGGGCCACCTGTGGATCGCTCCCGTCCACCGTGATCACGCCGTAGTGGAACCCGAGGTTCGGGTCATCGGGTGTCGCGACGATCAGCGTGCCAGCGAGTCGCGTCCCGTCGGGCGACCATATCGGCGGCGGGGCACAACCCTCCACGAGCGGATCGAGCCGACGTTCGTTGGTCCCGTCCGCATCGACGATCCACGTGCGAGCCGTGCACGGCCGGTCCTGGAAGTACTCCGAAGGGTCGACTTGACGGTGGAAGGCGAGTCGCCGCCCGTCGGGTGACCACGCTGGATTGAACGCCGCCTCTGCGATGACCCGCGGATCCGAGCCATCGGGCTTGACCACGACGATGTTCCTCCCGTCCGATGCGCTATCGCCCGTCGCGACCACGTCAGAGGTGACCGCGAGCTGGGTTCCGTCGGGTGACCACCAGGATCCAGTCGGCGAGTTGGCGAAATCCCGGCCGTCAAAGGCAAGGATCCGACGTGCCTGGAGCCCGCCCTTCAGCGCTTCGCCCGGATCGGCATCGACCACGTAGAAGCCGACGCTGCCGGTCGGGTCCCTGCCCAGGAAGGCGATCCGCTTTCCGTCGGGCGACCAGTCCGGAGCCTGGCCCTCCAGATCCGGGGTCAACAGCCTCGTCGCGGGTGATGACCCGTCGGCGGCCACGATGAAGAGGTCGAACCGACCCTCATCGTCGCAAACGGAGCTGGTCGGGAAGATGAGACTCGTCCCGTCCGGCGACCAGCCGAAGTCGCCTCTCGTGCAGTAGACGCGCTCGACGCGGTCGTTGCCAGGGTGGTCGCGTGGTCGCCCCCCGCGTCCATGACGATGACGGACTCGTTCGCCACCCTCCCAGACACGGTAGGCGATACGCGTGCCATCCGGCGACCACGTTGGGGTGCTCTTGACGCCAGGCCCGCTGGTAAGGCGGCGCACGTCGGTGCCGTCCGCCCGTGCGAGATAGATGTCGTCACCGATCTGCTTGGATGCGTCACCGATCGAGGCGAATGTGAAGACGGCAGCGCCGCCCTGTGGGATCGGCGTGGACTGGAGGAGTCGCGAGCCGACCACCACCGCCCCCAAGGCCAGTGCCAGCACGAGCAGGACGATGGTCAGGAGCCAGGCCATCCGCAGCGCCGGGGCCGTCGTTGGTTGGAGGACTTTGTCAGCCATGGGGAGCCACCTTTCGACACTCGCCCAGGCCGGTCGCTGCCGAACGTGTCGAGTCCGTTCAAGGACCTGTCCCAGGTACGGCGGGGCAGGCGGCGTGAACGGGTCGTCGAGCCACCCCGTGAGCATTCGGTCGAGGTCGTCGCGATCCGTCATCTGGAACGACCCTCCGAGAGCGCCGGGCGAACTCGCGAATCCGAGTCGAGCGCCGCGCGCAGCGCCTGGGTGGCCCGATGGAGGCGCGACTTCGCGGTCCCCAACGGGATCCCCATCGCTGCGGCGGCGTCCGGTAGCGGCAGGCCAAGGTAGTAATGCAGGACGATCACGGTGCGTTGGTCTGGATCGAGGTGGCGCACACCACGTTCGATCATGTCCCGGTCCGCGGACGCGGACTGGGAGTCAGGCACCGATAGCGGATGGATCTTCGGGTAGCTCGACCTCGATGCGCCTCCGCTTGGCTGTCCGGAGCTCATCGCGGCAGGCGTTGAGAAAGATCCGGTGCAACCAGGCCTCGAAGCGATCGGGGTCGCGCAGGGTAGGCAGGTCCCGCCAACAGCGAACGAGCGTCTCCTGGACGGCGTCCTGTGCGCGGTACTGGTCCTTCAGGATGAGGCGAGCCGCGGCATCCAGCCGACCGATCGTGGCGCCTGCCAGCAGCGCAAAGGCGTCATGATCGCCCTTCCGTGCTCGCTCCACGAGGTCTCGCTGCACGATGGCCCTCGTTGTCCGCGCGGCCGGTCTGGTCGCGTCTGGAGTGTATTGGCGGGTTGTTCTGTCAAATCGTTCCCGAATGGTCTCCTGGCTCTCATACCTGCCAAATCACTAACCTTTACGTCAACGTCAATGTTGTCGTATCATGACCCGAGCATGCCCATACCCTCTGACACCGCGCCCAACGCGCCCCTCCTGCGCATCCAGGAGGTCGCAGCCGACGTCGGCATGACGACCCGCTCGATCCGCTACTACGAAGAGATCGGCCTGCTTGAGCCGGCGGCGCGTTCGGACGGCGCCTACCGCCTGTTCGACAGCAGCGACCTCGAGCGCCTGCGCTTCATCAAGAGCCTCCGCGACGACGCCGGCTTCTCGCTCGCCCAGATCTCCCAGCTGCTGGAGGACGAGACGGCCCGCGAGCGCAATCGCGAGCGGTTCCGTGCCACCCAGGACCCCGACGAGCGCCGCGCGATCCTCGACGACGCCCGGACGCGCGTCGACCGCCAGATCGCGACCCTCGAGGCCAAGGCCGCCCGCGTCGCCGAGATGATCGCGGCGGCCCGCGACCGCCGCGCCCACCTCGACCAGCATCGCGCCGAGCTCGACGGCGGTCCCGACCCGCACCCGGAGCGGCGTCGATGACGTCGCCGAACGCCACCGCCCGTCGGAGTCTCAGTGCCTTCCGGCACCGCAACTACCGGCTCTTCTTCGCCGGTCAGGCGGTCTCCCTCGTCGGGACCTGGATGCAGCAGGTCGCCCAGGCTTGGCTGGTCCTTGAGATCACCGACGGCGACCCGTTCTGGCTCGGCGTGGTCGCGGCCGCCCAGTTCGTCCCGGTCATGATCCTGGGCCTGTTCGCGGGCGTCCTCGCCGACTCGCTGCCCAAGCGCCAGACGCTGATGGCGGCCCAAGCGGCGATGATGGTCCTCGCCATCATCCTCACGATCCTGAGCGCCACGGGCCTCGTGGAGGTGTGGATGGTCGTCGTGCTGGCCCTCGCCCTGGGGTGCGCGAACGCCGTGGACATGCCGGTCCGCCAGTCGTTCGCCATCGAGATGGTCGGCCCCAAGGACGTCGGCAACGCGGTTTCGCTCAACTCGGCGATGTTCAACGGCGCGCGGGTCATCGGTCCCGCGATCGCGGGCCTCACGATCGGCGCGTTCGGGGTCACGGTCGCGTTCGCGATCAACGCCGTGAGCTTCCTTGCGGTGATCATCGGGCTCTCGATGATGCGCGACAGCGAGCTCTACATGCCGCGCCTCGTGCCGCGTCCCAAGTCCGTCGGGGACGTGGTCGCGAACCTGACTGAGGGGCTCCGTTTCGTCCGCCGGACGCCGGTCGTGCTCATGGCGGTGTCAGTGGTGGGGCTCGTGGCCACCTTCGGCATGAACTTCAACGTGCTCGTCCCGCCGCTCGCCTCGGACGTGCTCCACAGCGACGCCGCGGGCTTCGGGTTCCTCATGACCGCGTCCGGCCTCGGCGCCCTGGTGGCGGCGGTCGCCCTCGTCGTCGGTGGTCGCCCGCGACCAGTGCGGATCGCGCTCGGTGGCATCGCCCTGGGGATCGCGTCGGTGATCCTCGCGCTCAGCTCCACGTTCGCGGCGGCGCTCGTGCTGATGTTCTTCATCGGAGCGGGTGGCATCACGATGGCGGTCACAGCCAATGCCGCGATCCAGCTATCCGTGCCCGATGGCCTGCGCGGCCGGGTGATGAGCGTCTACACGACGGTCTTCAGCGCCTCGGTGCCGATCGGCGGCCTCGCGATGGGCGCCCTGGCCTCGGCGGTCGGGATCCCGGTCACCTTCGCGGTCGGTGGGATCCTGTCGCTCGCGACCGGTCTTGGGGCCCTGGTGTGGTGGCGCCGGATCCGATCGAGCTGGACCGGCGTCATGCCGCCCCGTGCGCCGGCCACCGAGGCGATCCGTGTCAGCGAGCCTCCCGCGACGACGCCGGCCTTAGTCCGCGGCGGCCTCCAGCCGGGCGAGCTCCCGGCGCGCCAGCTCGCCGAGGTGCAGTCCAGCGGCCTCGTCGAGCGTCACCCAGCGACACGTGTCGGTTGATCCATCGGGCTCGTCGCGCAACGCGCCACCGGTGATGCGCACGGCATAGACGATCCGGATCGCGTGCATCCGGTCGACATCCTCGAGGTTCGTGAACAGCCGGTCACTCACGTCGAGGAGCCGGTCCACGTCGCCGGTGTACCCGGTCTCCTCGGCGAGCTCGCGGATCACCGCCTGCGCCGGCGGTTCACCGAAATCGAGCCCGCCACCGGGCAGCGTCCACAGGTCGCCTGCTCCGACCGACGGCGCGATGTGGCAGAGCAACACCCGGCCCGCGTCGTCCTGGCAGAGGGCGTAGGCGGCGACGCGGACGCGTTCGGTGGTCACGAGGGCAAGGCTACCTGACCATGCGACGGCTACGATGGTCGGCGTGATCGTCGTCGGTGGTGAAGCACTCATCGACTTGGTCCTCCACGCGGACGGGCGGCTCGCCGCGATCCCCGGGGGAGGGCCGTACAACACGGCCCGCACCATCGCCCGGCTCGGTCCGACGGTCGCCTTCGTCGGCGGCCTTTCGACCGACCGATTCGGACGCCGGCTGCACGACGGCCTCGTCGCCGACGGCGTGGTCGACACCCTCGCGACGGTCACGGATGCCCCGACGACGCTGGCCGTCGCGGCCCTCGACGAGGCCGGCGTCGCCACCTACCGCTTCTACACGGAGGGCACGTCGGCGACCGCCCTGGGGCCGGAGGTTCTACCGGACCTGCGCGACCGGATCGTGACGGCCATCCACGTCGGGACGCTGGGGCTCGTGCTGGAGCCGCTCGCCTCGGCGATGGAGGCCCTGGTGGCTGCGGCCCCAAACGACGCCCTCGTGATGCTGGATCCCAACTGCCGGCCGACCGCGACGGCCGATCGAAGCGCCTATGTCGCCCGGGTGGACCGGCTGCTCCGCCGGGCCGACATCGTCAAGGTCAGCCGGGACGACCTCGCCTATCTCCGTCCCGACCTGGATGCGGCAGAAGCCGCGACGGGGTTGCTGGACGTGGGACCGGGTGCGGTGCTCCTGACCGACGGTGGGGACGGCGTCCGGATCCTGACCCGGCGCGGCCAGACCCACATCGCGGCGCCGCGGGTCGAGGTCGTGGACACGGTCGGCGCGGGGGATGCGTTCGGTGGCGGGTTCCTCGCCGCCTGGATCGGCTCGGGACGTGGTCGGGCGGAGGTGGAATCGGACGACGCGCTGCTCGCGGCGACCCACCATGGGGTCCGCGTGGCCTCGTTCACCTGCACCAGACCGGGCGCGGACCCGCCAACGGCCGCCGAGCTTGCCGCGTGGGCCGTCCCGGGCTGAACGAACAGGGGCTCGGTTCGGCTCGGCCTACTCGACCGCGCCGAAGACGAGGGCCGCGTTGAGGCCGCCGAACCCGAACGACGTCGAGAGGATCCGCCGGTAAGTACCGTCCTGACCGGCTCGGAGCAGGCCCGGCAGCAGGGAGGCGGCATCCGGATCCGGGTCCGCGAGGTTGACGGACGGCGGCACCCAGCCGTCGCGGATGGCGAAGGCGCAGATGGCGGCCTCGATGGCGCCGGACGCGCCCAGCGGGTGCCCGTAGAGGGCCTTGGTGCCGCTGACGGGCACTGTCGCCGCCCGACCGCCGAGGGCCAGCGCGATCGCCCTCGCCTCGGCGACGTCGCCGAGCGGCGTTGATGAGGCGTGCGCGTTGACATAATCGATCTCGGCCGGGTCCACCGCCGCGTCGGCGAGGGCGATCGTGGCCGCGCGGGCCGCTTCCGTCCCGTCCGCACGGGGCTGGACCATGTGATGCGCATCCGACGTCGCGCCGTATCCAAGCAGCTCGGCGTAGGGCACGGCGCCGCGTCGTTCGGCCGCCTCGGCGGCCTCGAGCACGAGCAGCGCGGCGCCCTCGCCCATCACGAAGCCGTCGCGCCCGGCATCGAACGGCCGGGCGGCCCCCGCCGCGTCGTCGTTGTGGCCGGCGGAAAGCGCCCGGATGATGTCGAACGCCCCGAAGGCGAGCGGGCTGAGCGGCACCTCGCAGCCACCGGCGATGGCCGCGTCCACCCGGCCCTCGCGGATATCGCCCATCGCCTCGCCGAGCGCCACGGCGCCCGACGCGCACGAGTTGGCGGTCGAAAGGATCGGGCCGCGCACATCCAGGGCGATGCCGAGGTTCGCGGGCGCCGCGCCTCCGAACACCGCGAGCGCGAGGTTCGGAGCCACGGCCTTGATCCCGCGATCGAGATAGCGCTCGTGCTGGGTCTCGGCGTACGCGATGCCACCGAGGGCCGAGCCGAGGTAGATCCCGATGCGCTGGGGAGTCCGCCCCGCCGCGCTCGCCCGGTGTCAGTCCGGCGTCGTCGAGGGCGAGTCGCCCGGCGACGAGCCCGAACTGGCTGAAGCGGTCCAGCTGGCGAGCGGTCTTGGGCGGCATCCAGTCGAGCGGGTCGAAGCCGTCCACCTGGGCCGCGACCTGGCTTCGGAACGGACTCGGATCGAACCGGTCGATCCGTTTCACGGGCGAGCGAGCCTCGCGGAGACCGGCGCGGAACGCTTCCTTGCCGACGCCGATGGCCGTGATCATCCCGATCCCGGTGACCCAGATCCGTCGTCGGTCCGTCATGGCGCTCGGTTCGTCGTGGCGGCGGCATCGGGCGCATCGGACTGGAGCGCCTCGGCGAGCGCGCCGAACGTGGCGAGCGTCCGGCCGGCGATGGGCCGCGTGAAGAATCGGTCGACGAAGGCCGCGAACCCGGGGATGGCCGGCCGGAAGTCGTGCTCGATCTCCACGTGGCATCCACCCGAGGTGGGTTCGATGTGCCAGGTCACGTCCATCCCCCTGGTCGCCCCGGCGACATGCACGAAACGCAGGCGGCGCGCGTCCGCCTCGTCCCACGTCCGGGACCGCCAGGTGACCGGCAGCCCGAGGCCCAGGACACCGATCAACGGTCGCCGTGCGATGAAATCGACCACGAGCGAGCCATCCGCGCGTCGCTCCACGGCGCGCGACCGCGTGTAGTGCGGGAGGAGCCGCGCCCAGCGCTCCACGTCCCGGGCGAGGGCGAAGACGAGCTCTGGCGGAGCGTCGATATCGAGGCCGATGGAGGAGTTCATGGAGCGAGCAACGCCATGAGGAAGCGCGGGTCGAGCGCTCGGCTGGCCGGCACGAGATCGCCCATCACGAGGCCCATGGTCGCACGAACCGGCGGGCGTGCGGCGATGCGGCGAGCCGCGTACTCGAACATCGGTGGGCCGCCCGAGGAACCCCTGGACGAGCCACGAGACGGCATCCTTGGCAAGGAATCGACGAGTCATCGCCCGGTCGTAGGCGTCGAAGGCGCCGGTGCGGCCGCGCTCCCGCGCCAGGATGGCCGCCGCCGCCAGCTCCGCCGAGACGAACGCCCGATGCAGCCCCTCGCCCGTGAACGGGTCCAGGAAGCCCGCGGCGTCGCCGATGAGCAGCCATCGCGGACCGGCCCTGCGCGTGACGCGATGGCCGAGCGGCCAGGCACCGGCGACGGCGTCGGTCGGTGGAAGGCTCCGCCAGGTTGCGGGGTCGTCGTCCGCGGGCGGGATCGAGGCCACGATCCGGGACGCGACGGCGGCCGCCCCATGTCTCGCGAGCGCCGATCTCCACGATGGGCCGAGCACGATCCCCACGTTGATCCGGGCCCCCGCGACCGGTGCGATGCCGACATACCCGTCGCGGAGCACGAGCATCCGCGCATCGCGAGCCCGCGCCGGTTCGGGATCGGGCAGGTGGTAGGTGAGTCCGACGCGACGGTCCAGTCGCGCTGGCCGCGCGACCCCGGCGCTCCGAGCCACGATCGAATGCGGCCCGTCGGCCCCGACGATGACCGACGCAGCGAGTTCGACGGTCTCGCCGTCGGGCCGACGCACCTGCAGGTTGCCGCTGTTGAGGTCGATCGCCGTGACCGTCCAACCGGTGCGAACGTCGGCGCCGACACCCTCGGCGAAGGCCAGCAACGCCGGATCCAGGTGCGACCGGTCGAACCCGACCGCCGGCGGACCCCCGGTATCCGCGCCGTACGTCAGTCGAAACGCGACGCCGCCGGGCGTCTCCACGCGCATGGCCGGGATCGGCCGGGCGAAGGTTGCGATCTCCGCCTCCGCCAGGCCGATGCGCCGGAGTGCGGCGACCGCGGCAGGCGACGCGAAGACCCCGCCGGCCCGCCAGCGCCAGGCCGGTGCTCGCTCCAGGACGACGACGGGTTCGCCGGCGGCCGTGAGCCGCGCTGCCAGCACCGCGCCGGACGGGCCGCCGCCGACGATCGCGACCCCGACGCGCTCGCTCATCTCGGCCGGGCGGCGATGGCGTAGCGCTGCCCGAGGGCGCCGCGGACGGTACGGACCGGGGTGAGACCCGCCTCGACCAGGAGCGCGGTCATCTCGTCGGCCCGATAGGCACGCCGCACGGACAGCGGAGCATCGTGGCGCGTGTACCGGTTCCGCGTGGCGAGGTGACCCACGAGCCACGCCCCCAGGAGCCCGAGGCGACTCCGGTCCAGGTCGTTGACCACGATGCCCAGCCGGGCCACCCGTGCCATCTCGCGCAGCAGGGCCACGGCGTCATCCGGTGCCAGGTGGTGGAGCACCAGCGAGGCGTGGGCGATGTCGAACGATCGGTCGGGGTAGGGGAGCGAGCGACCATCCCCGGGATGGAGCTCCAGTCCCGCGGTCGATGCCACGGCTGGCCAGGCGGTCACCGCGGCCACGAGCACCTCGGGCCGGCTGTCGATCGCGACGACCCTGAGTCGCTGCGGCCGCCCCCGAGCGCGGGCGATGAGGGCCATCGGGATGTCGGCGCCGCCGGTCCCGACATCGAGCAGCGACAACGTGACCGGATCGGCCGACAGCGTGTCCATGGCCGTCCCGCTCAGGCTGGCACCACCCAGCCATCGGTTGATCCGCCGGAGGTCGCGCAGGTTGGCCGCGAGCGCCCCCGGATCGTCGAGCGGACCATCGAGCAGTTCGACGGCATCCGTCACGCGTTCCACCTCGGGCAGGGTACTCGCGGCGTGACGGACGCAGGGCGCGGTTGGCACCGACCCGCCGCGACGGGTAGGCTTCCGCGCCATGACCTCGACGAGCACCCACCCGCACCCCGACCGTCGCCTCCGGCGCGGCATCCTCGCCCTGATCGCAGCCGGCCTGCTGATCGCCCTGGCCGCCGGCGAAGCCAGCGCGCTGCCATCGACCTACCCGCACCAGAGCCACGGCAACCGTGGCGTGAACGTCAAGGCGCTCCAGCACCTGCTCCGCTATCACGGTGCGACGATCGAGGTGACGGCCGTGTTCGACAACGCGACCGTGGCCGCCGTGCGCTCGTTCCAGGGCAAGCACGACCTGCCCGGCACGGGCGAAGTCGACTCGCCGACCTGGACGGCCCTCCGCGTCCTGCTGACGACCGGCTCCAAGGGCGAAGCGGTCCTCGCCGGCCAGCGGCTGCTCAACGAGAAGCGCCTGGCCGGGCTGACCCTGACCGGGGTCTACGACGCGGCCACCCGGGCCGCCGTGATCAAGTTCCAGAGCCACGCCGGGATCTCGACGACGGGCGACCTGGGGCCGGTGACGTGGCGGGCACTGTTGGCGCATCTCGAGTTGCCCGTCTGGGGCAAGACCGTGTGCGACTACAGCGTCGGCAACGGGGCCGCGAACTGGGGCACGGCCGCCTCCATCGGCCAGCTCCAGGCGGCGGCCCACGTCGTGGTCGATGCGGGGCACGGGCGGATCGCCCTTGGCGACATCGGCTTCGAGCACGGCGGGAACATCCCCGGGCACCAGACCCACGAGCAGGGGATGGACGTCGACATCCGGCCGATGCGCGACGCCAACGACCAGTGCCGCTGGGGCACGAACTGGCGGTTCGCGAGCTACGACCGGTCCGCCACGCGGGCCCTGGTCAAGGCCATCCGGGCGACGGCCCTCGGGCACGTGAAGCTCATCTACTTCAACGACCCGGTCCTGATCCGCGAGGGCCTCACGAAGTGGTATGACGGCCACGACGACCACCTGCACATCCGCTACTGCGAGAAGGTCTATCCGGTCGCCGCCTACGACTGCTGACGCCGCTGGGTTTCCGGCTCGCGGGCCCGGCGCCCTGCCGGTGCCATAATGCCCGCCATGGCCACGCGCACGGACTCTGCCGTCGTTCCCGCGAGCCCCGCCGCCCCCAACAGCTGGGGGCTGGGCGACGGCCAGGCGATCCCGTGGGAGTACGCCCCGGCGCCTGAGGCGCGCGACATCGTCACGCTCAAGGAGCGCTACGGCCTGTTCATCAACGGCCGTGAGGTCGCGGCCTCGGATGGCGCGACGTTCTCCTCCATCGATCCGTCCACGGAGCTGCCGCTCGCCGAGATCGCGCGAGCCACGGCGGCCGACGTCGACAAGGCGGTGCGGGCGGCTCGTCGGGCGCAATCACGCTCGTGGGGGAAGCTGTCCGGCAAGGAACGCGCCAAGTACCTGTTCCGGATCAGCCGCATCCTGCAGGAGCGATCGCGCGAGTTCGCGGTGCTCGAATCGATGGACTCCGGCAAGCCGATCAAGGAGTCGCGCGACGTCGACGTCCCGCTCGCGGCGAGCCATTTCTGGTACTACGCCGGATGGGCGGACAAGCTCGATTACGCGTTCCCCGGTCGCGTGGCGCGACCCCTGGGCGTGGCCGCGCAGATCATCCCGTGGAACTTCCCACTCCTGATGCTGGCGTGGAAGATCGCCCCGGCGCTCGCGGCCGGCAACACGGTCGTCCTCAAGCCGGCCTCCACGACCCCGCTGTCCGCGCTGCTCTTCGCCGACGTCTGCGTCCAGGCCGACCTGCCGCCCGGGACGGTCAACATCATCCCGGGGCCCGGCGAGATCGGGATGGCCCTCGTCACCCACGGGGACGTGGACAAGGTGGCCTTCACCGGATCCACCGAGATCGGCCGCAAGATCTATCGCGGTGTCGCCGGGACGGACAAGGCGCTCACCCTGGAGCTCGGTGGCAAGGCCGCGAACATCGTCTTCGACGACGCGCCCCTCGACCAGGCCATCGAGGGCATCGTCAACGGCATCTACTTCAACCAGGGGGAGGTCTGCTGCGCCGGGTCGCGGCTGCTCGTCCAGGAGTCGATCGCCGGGCCGCTCATCGACAAGCTCAAGGACCGCCTCGCGACGATCCGGGTCGGCGACCCGCTCGACAAGAACACCGATGTCGGAGCGATCAACTCGAAGAGCCAGCTCGAGAAGATCACCGAGCTCGTCCAGAGCGGGGTCGACGAAGGCGCCGACTTCTACCAGCCGGCCTGCGACCTCCCCGAGCGGGGCTACTTCTTCCGGCCCACGCTGTTCACGAACGTGGCCCAGAGCCACCGGATCGCGCGGGAGGAGATCTTCGGGCCGGTCCTCTCCGTGCTGACGTTCCGGACCCCGGAAGAAGCCGTCGAGAAGGCCAACAACACCCAGTACGGCCTGTCGGCCGGGATCTGGACGGACAAGGGCTCACGGATCCTGGAGATGGTGTCGCGCATGAAGGCGGGCGTCGTCTGGGCGAACACGTTCAACCGATTCGATCCGACGTCACCGTTCGGTGGGTACAAGGAATCGGGCTTCGGGCGCGAGGGCGGCATGCACGGGCTGCACGCCTACGTCCGGCTGGAGGACCGATGACGGCGGGATTCCTGGTCCGACCCGGGGAAGGCGACGCGGTGTGGTCGATCGGCGGCCGCTTCACCCGCAAGGTCGGCGGTAGCGACTCCGCTGATCGACTTTCGATCCTCGAGGCGGTGGTCACGCGGACGTCCGAGCCGCGCCGCCACATCCATCATCGCGAGGATGAGGCGTTCTACGTCCTCGAGGGGCAGCTGTCGTTCCACGTCGGCGATTCGGTCATGACGGCCATCGCCGGGTCGCTCGCCTTTGCGCCGATGGGGATCCCGCACACCTTCACCGTCGACATCGAGCCGTCGCGGATCCTGGTCATCACCTCGCCGTCGGGATTCGAGGGGTTCGTCTTCGACCTGGGCGTCCCTGCCACGACTGATGAACCACCGGCCGGGCTCGCCCTGCCCGCTCCCGAAGTGATCCGTCCGGTCGCCCAGCGGTACGGAATCGAGATCGTCGGGCCGACGATCCGCGCCGCGGAGGCACCACCGACGTGACGACACCGCGCATCGAGGTCCGCAAGACCTACAAGCTGTACATCGGTGGGGCGTTCCCGCGGACCGAGAGCGGTCGTTCGTACCTGGTCTCCGGGGCGGACGGGGCGCCGCTCGCCAACGCCTGTCGGGCGTCCCGCAAGGACCTTCGCGACGCTGTCCGGGCGGCCCGCAAGGCGCAGCCGGGCTGGGCCGCCAAGACCGCGATGAACCGGGGCCAGGTCCTCTATCGCGTCGCCGAGCTCATGGAGGGCCGGCGCGACCAGTTCGTGGCCGAGGTGGCCGTCGCCGAGGGACTGCGTGACGGCCGGGCCCGCGACGTCGTCGATCGGGCCATCGACCGCTGGGTCTGGTACGCCGGCTGGGCGGACAAGATCACCCAGATCCTTGGTTCGTCGAATCCCGTGGCGGCGCCGTACTTCAACTTCACGATCCCCGAGCCGACGGGCGTGGTCGGGATCGTCGCCCCGGAGACATCGTCCCTCCTGGGCCTGGTCTCGCGCCTCGCGCCGCCCCTCGTGAGCGGCAACAGCGTCGTCCTGATCACGTCCGAGACGCGGCCGCTGCCGGCGGTGACCCTGAGCGAGGTCCTCGCCACCTCCGATGTCCCGGGCGGGGTCGTGAACATCCTCACCGGGCTCAAGCCGGAGCTCGTGCCGGTCATGGCCGCCCATGTCGACGTGGACGCGATCGACACGTGGGGTGTCCCTGACGCGATGCGCCTCGAGACCGAGCAGCTCGCCGCCGACGATATCAAGCGCATCGCGCGCCGGCCGACCACGGTCGCCGAGCACCGCTTCGACTGGCTCGATGATCGCGCCAGCGAACGCCCCGAGTGGATCGCCGCCTTCCTCGAGATGAAGACGGTCTGGCACCCGATCGGCGTCTGATGGCCGTTCGACCCGATCCCGACCTCGCGTATCGCGGCCCCGGCGACCAGCTCCGGACGGAGCGCGTCGTGGAGCGGCGCGTGTTCGTGCAGGCCTCGCCACGGGTCGTGTGGGCCACGCTCCACGATCCGGTCGCGACCAGCGCCCTCTTCCCTGAGCTCAGACTGGGTCCGGCCGTGCCGTCGTGGCCGGCGGCGGCGACGACCCGGACAGCCCGGGCACGGGTCGGTCTGCTGCGCGAGTCGGCGCAGGTCGAGAGCCTGGAGGCCCGGCCCGAATCGGTCTTTCGGATGCGCGTCTCGGCGACCGGCTTCGACAGCGAGTGGAGCTGGCGGCTGGAGCCCGTCGCCGGTGGCACGCGGGTGATCCACGCGGCCACGTTCGAGCCCATCGATCGGTGGGCCGGTATCCTCGTCCGTCTGGGCCGACGCTCGCTCGCCGCGCGCGTCGAGGCCCACCTGCGGGCGCTCAAGGAGCGAGCCGAGCGCTCGCCGTTCGCCTCCGCCTGACGTCCTCGCGGGCGCGAGAGCCCTGCAGGCCCGGGACGGGGCCGGTAACGTCCGGGGGTGGACCCCTTCGTCATCGTGCTGGTCGCCATCAGCGCGGTGCTGCACGTCGCCTGGAACGTCCGCCTCAAGACCGCCGGGGATCCGCTCCGAGCCGCGACGATCGGGCTGCTCGCGGCGTCGTTCGCGATCGTGCCCGCCGGGCTCGTCGCGTGGTGGTTGACGGACGGCGGCCCGGTCCCACTCGACGGGTTGGTCCTCGGGATCCTGTCCGGGGTCGTGGAGGCTGGCTACTTCATCCTGTTGTCAGCGGCGTACCGTCGTGGCGACCTCTCCGTCGTCTACCCGATCGCCCGCGGGACGGCGCCGCTCATCGCGGTGATCATCGGCGTCGGCATCCTCGGTGAACGCCTCGGGGTGGCCGGGTCCATCGGGGTCCTGTTGCTGCTCCTGGGGTTCCTCTTGCTCCAGCAGCCGTGGCAGGTCCTGCGCGGGCATCGGGGGATCGATCCGTCGATCGCGTTCGCGCTCGCGACCGGGGTCGCGATCGCCTCGTACACCGCGATCGACCGGGTCGGGACCCGCATCATCGCCCCGATCCCGTACGCGGCGATCCTGTGGCTGACGGCGGTCGTCGTCCTGCTCTTCTGGGTGCGATTCATCGCCGGTGGCGACCTGTTCGCCGGTGGACGGGAACAGGTCCGGCGCGCGGCCGTCGGTGGCTGGCTGACCCTGGGGGCGTACCTGCTGATCCTGTTCGCCCTGAGCGTGGCCCCGTTGTCCGGGGTCGCGCCGCTGCGTGAATCGGCGACCGTGTTCGCGGCGGCGTGGGGCTCCGTGCGTCTCGGCGAGGCGGTGAGCCGGGGCGATTCCGTGCGGCGGATCGGGGCGTCCGTCGCGATCGTGGCCGGGGCGCTGCTGCTGGCCGTCGGTGGCGGCTGACTGCGCGACACTCGTGGAGGTGCGATAGCTGGCTGAGGCACACGTGGCACGCGCGGCCAGGACACACCCGGCCGGCCGAGGCGCACCCGGGCTGAGGCACCCGGCCGGCCGAGGCGCACCCGGGCTGAGGCACCCGGCCGGCCGAGGCAACTTCCGTCCTAGTCTTGTGGTGATTCTTGTGCGCGCCCGCGTGTCGAATCGCGCCACGAACAGGGCTTGGAACGTTCGCCCCAGTCACCCGCGAGTCAGGACGGAAGAAGCGGCCCTTTCGAGGGCGATGGGAGCGATCTCCTAGTCACCTCGAGACTAGGGCGCAACTTGGGCGCCACGTGGCCGGCCGCGGGCCCCCGGCACGTGGCCTCCGGCCGCGGCCCTCGAGGCGGACCCTCACGAGGCCTCGGCCGAGGGCGCCGGCGCGGGCGTGCGACCCCAGATCCGGCGACGTCCGAAGCGGCTGTTGACGAGGCCGACGCCCGCCACCACCAGGATCGTCCCGACGATGATCCGCGCGTCGATCGGTTCCGCCAGGACCAGGTAGCCGAGCACGATCCCGACGACCGGGATCACATAGGCCACCGTCGTCGTCCGCGTGGCGCCCCAGTGGGCGAAGAGCCGGAACACCGCCAGGTAGGCCAGCCCGGAGCCGAGGATGCCCAGCCACAGGATCGCGAAGACCGCCTCGCCGTCGGGTGTCGCCGTCCACGGTTGCTCGAAGGCGATGGCGATCGCGCCCGTGATGATCGCGGCGAACGTCACCTGGAAGACCGCCGGGACCATCGGCGCCAGGCCGCGGACGTTGCGCCGCGAGTACACGGCCCCGCAGGCGTAGCTGACCGTCGCGCCGAGTAGGGCGAGCTCGCCCGCGACGGAAGACCCGGCGCCGCTGAGCCCGCGACTCACGATGATGACCACCCCGATGAACCCCACCAGCAGACCCACCAGGCCGTTGACCCGGATCGGTTCATCGGGGAGGAATATCGCCGACAGCACGATGGCGAACAACGGCACGGGCGAGGTCAGGATGGCGGCGAGCGACGATTCGACCGACTGTTCGGCCCAGGTGATGAGCAGGAACGGGATCGTGATGTTGATGATCGCCATGACCAACAGATGGCCGTAGGTCCGACGATCGCGGGGCAGGGGCTGACGGGCGATCCGGACCACGATCCAGAGCAGGACCGCCCCGACCGTGAGGCGCAGCCCGACCAGGCTGAACGTCCCGAAGTCGTCCACCGCCAGCTTGATGAACAGGTAGCTGGAGCCCCACATGAACCCGAGGGCCAGGAAGATCAGCCAATCGGCGCGCGACGTACGCGTGGTCATGCGACGTGAGTCCGGGCGGTCATCCGCGCATGATACGAGCCGTTGGCCTACCGGGGTAGGTCAAGGATTGCTGCATGGATCCGTCCTGCTCGAGGCCCTTTCGATCGAGGCCTGACGCCTCGCCCGGGATCAGCGCCAGCGCGTGAGGATCGCCTCGCGGTCGAACAGCCGTACCCCGACCCGCAGGCCCCCCAGCGACACGATCAGGACGATGAGCGCGAGGATCGCGTAGCCAGTCGCGCCGACGAGGACCGTGCCGGTGGCCTGGATCAGGACGACCCCGACGATCGGCACGATGATCACGCCGCCGATCTGTTGGGCCACGCGTGGATCGTTGACCCGGGCGCTCACGAGCACGCCCGCCACGACGGACGACAGCCCCACCGCCGGGCCGAGCAGGAAGACCCCGGCTAGCCACGACGGGTCCGTGACCACTCCGAACAGCGCCGGCCCGTACACGAACGACGACAGGAACACGAACAGGACATAGGTGAACCATCCGGCCAGCACGCCGGGCACCAGCGCCGCGATGGTCTTGCCGGTCAGCAGCTCGACGGTCCGGATGGGGGCGGCAAGGACCGGCTCGAGGGACCGCGCCTGCTTCTCGCCGATGATGCTGAAGGTGGCGATCGAGAGTGGGATGTAGGCCGGCATCAACAGGAAGAACACGAGGAACTGTTGGACCGCGAACGCGCCGGCGAGCTCGCCCGCCGTGAAGGCGGCCCACTCCGGTCGCTGGAGGAGGACCTGCGCAGCGAGCTCCTCGGGGAGCGCCCGTTCACCGATCGCACCAGCCAGCGCGATCGGGGCGATGGTCAGCACCAGCGGCGGGATGAGGATCGTCGAGAGCAGCAGGCGGTTGCGGACCATCTCGATCCACTCCCGACGCAGGATCGTCCACACGATGCCGGCGCGCATCAGGTGGCCTCCCCACCGGCGCCCGGCTGGACGCCCATGACATCGAAGTAGATCTGCTCGAGCGACGTGCTCTCGATGCGGACCTCGACGATGTCGACGCCGGCCGCGACGAGGGTCCGCACGACCGCGGGCGCGATCGATGCCGGATCGTCTGCCGCGATGTGGAGCACGCCATCGATCGATTCGATCTCCCCGGCGCCGGGCACCGCCCGGACGGCATCGATGACGCCGGGCTCCGGCGCGCTGCCCAGGCGCACGGACAGGCGGCGCGACCCGAGGCTGCCCCGCAGTCGCGCCGGCGAATCGACGCGCAACAGACCCCCGCGGACGAACGCGATTCGATCGCACAGCCGATCGGCCTCGTCGAGATTGTGGGTCGCGAGGACGATGGTGCGCCCGGATCGGCGCAGCTGCTCGATCGCCTCGCGCACGACGAACGCTGCCTCCGGGTCCAGCGCGGCCGTCGGTTCGTCGAGGAACACGACCGCGGGATCGTGGAGGAGGGCGCGGCCGATCGCCAGCTTCTGCTTCATGCCCTTGCTGAACGTGCCCGCCACGTCGTCACGCCGGTCCCAGAGCCCGAACAGGCGCAGGTAGTGCTCGATCCGCTCGGCACGGGTCGCGGCGTCCAGTCCATAGAGCCGGCCGAAGAAGTCGAGGTTCGCGGTCGCCGAGAGCTTGTCGTACAGGCCTGGGGTCTCGGTCAGGATGCCGACCCGGGCACGAACGTCATCGGGCCGTTCCCGGACGTCGAAGCCTTCGATGGCGGCCGTGCCCTCGGTCGGCTCGATGAGCGCGGTGAGCATCCGCACGGTCGTCGTCTTGCCCGCGCCGTTGGGGCCCAGGAGGCCCAGGACCTCGCCGCGGTGGACGTCGAGCGAGACGTCGCGGACGGCCCATCGATCGCCGAATCGACGGCCCAGACCGCTGGCGTGGAGGGCGATCGGGGCGTCGCTGGTCATCGTCGCGAAGTCTGCCGGAAGCAGCGCGGTCGTGTTGGACTATCGGGGTATGCCAACGCGATACCATGCGCGGGTGCTGGCCCTCCACGTCGTCGTCACCGCCCTCGGCGTCGCGCTGGGCGTCCTGTACCCGTTCGTCTCGGTGATCCTCGCCGGCCGAGGCTTCTCGCCGGGGGAGATCGGTCTCATCTCCTCGCTGGGCGCCATCGGGTTCACCATCGCGGTCCCGGCCTGGGGCCATCTCGCCGATGTCCGCCTGGGTCGACCGCGGACGCTCCAGGTGTGTGCCATCGGCGCCGGCCTGGCCGTGGCGGCGTTGATCGCCCCGTGGCCGCCACTGGTCGTGGTCCTCCTGCTGATCACGTTCTGGGTGTTCGAGTCGTCCTGGCAGCCGCTTGCCGACGCGATCACGGTCAATGCGCTCCGTGGCCGCGACTACGCGCGGGTGCGCCTGTTCACGAGCCTCGGGTTCGCGGTGGCGACGATCCTCGCGGGCTTCCTGTACGACCGGACCGGCTACACGCCCGCGTTCGTGCTCTTCGCCGGCGCGACCGCCGTGATGCTCATCGGGACGACGTTCCTGCCGGACGTCGGTCGGGCCGACCTGGCGGCGCATCGGCGCCGGGCCGCCGAGGCCGCCGCCCCGACCGCCGCCGCCCCGACCGCCGCCGCCGCCCCGACCGGCGCGGCCCCACCCGCTCGCCGCACCTGGCGGTTCGGTTCCGCTGGCGTCGCCCTCAAGGTCGCCCCGAAGCTGGGCCTCGTCCTGGCCGCGAGCGCCCTCTTGCATGTCGGGATCATCAGCGGGTTCACGTTCCTGCCGCTGCGGATCGTGGCGCTTGGTGGGTCGCCGTCGGACATCGCACTGTCGGCAGGGCTGTCCGCGCGGCACCGAGATCCCGTCGATGCTCCTGATGGGCGTCGCGGCTCGCCGCTTCGGCCTCCGCGCCGTGTTCACGACGAGCGCCCTGCTGTACGGCGCGTGTTTCGCGTCCTGGACCGTCATCGAGGTCCCGCTCGTCATCGTCGCGACCCGCATGGTCACCGGGCTCGCGTTCTCGGGCGTCATCATCGGCGTGGTCATGACGATCGCGCGCTTCCTCCCGGCCGACCTCCAGGCCACCGGCCAGGCACTCTTCCAGACCTCGGCATTCGGGGTCGCCGCGATCATCGCGAACATCGTGGGCGGGATCCTGTACCAGGTCTACGGCCACGTCGCCGTCTTCGGCATGGGCGCGATCCTCGCCGTCGTGGCGGCCGCCATCGGCTGGATCGCCTTCCCCGCGCGAACCTCGACCCGACCTGCCGAAGCGCCGCCCTTGGGGGCATCGCCGGCGCTCTCCTAGCCTCCGCCGAGTGCGACAATCTCCGTGATGAACCAGCCGTGGACCAGCCCGGAGACGACGGGCGTCGGGCGCCTCCCGATGCACTCCCTCACCCACACGCCTGACCTCTTGCTGGATGGCACATGGCGATTCCAGCTGCTCCGTGGACCCGAGCAGGCCCCCGACGCCGGCGGCTGGCGCGACGTCGTGGTCCCGAGCTGCTGGACCCGCGAGGGGTCGTGGGACTCGCCGCACTACACGAATGTGCAGATGCCGTTCCCGGGCCAACCGCCTGAGATCCCCAGGCTGAATCCCACCGGAGTCTACGACCGGTCGTTCCACCTGCCGGAGACCTTGCGTGGGCGACGGATCGTCCTGCACATCGGGGCAGCCGAGAGTGTCGTCCTCGTCCAGCTGAACCAACAGGACGTCGGGGTCAGCAAGGACTCGCACCTCGCCGCAGAGTTCGATGTCACCGACCTCGTCCGGCCAGGCCCGAACGACGTACGGCTGACCGTGGTCAAGTGGTCCGACGCGACGTACGTGGAGGATCAGGACCAGTGGTGGCACGGCGGGATCACCCGCTCGGTGTTCCTGTATCAGACGGGTCCCGCCTATCTCGCCGACATCGGCGCGATCGCGGGGTTGGAGACGGATCTGGTCACGGGTTCCCTTGCCCTTGCGGTCGACATCGGCTTCGAAGGCGCCGAACCCGGTCCGGGCTGGGTCGTCGAGGCGTCGATCCCCGGCCTCCTGCCCGCGTCCGCGCTGCGAGCGAGCGACCGGCGGCGGCCTCCTGGCCGTTCGAGGCCATCACCCGGCGACGGATCGTCCGGGGCCCTGCCGCAGTCGCCGACGACCTCGACGCGTGGCGCGCGGCCGACCGCCGCGAGGTCCCGCCGTCCATCGGTCGCGTCGCCTTCGATCTCCGCATCCCCGGCGTCGCACCGTGGAGCGCGGAGTCGCCGACCCGTTACCCGCTGGAGATCAGCCTCCACTCGCCGGCCGGCGAGGTGGTGGAGCGGGCGGTCGTCCAGGTGGGATTTCGCCGTGTCGAGATCAGGGGTCTCGATCTCCTCGTGAACGACCGGCGGATCCTGATCCGCGGCGTCAATCGCCACGATTTCGACCAGCACACGGGACGGGTCATCTCGACCGAATCGATGCGCGCTGACCTCGTGCTCATGAAGCGGTTCGGGTTCAACGCGGTTCGGACCTCACATTACCCGAACGACCCCGTCCTTCTCGATCTGGCCGATGAGCTCGGGCTCTACGTCTTCGACGAGGCCAACATCGAGTCACACGCCTTCCAGAGCACGCTGTGCGACGACCCACGCTACCTCGCGCAGTGGGTGGCGCGGGTCTCGCGGATGGCGATCCGCGACCGGAACCACCCCTCGATCATCGCGTGGTCGTTGGGCAACGAATTCGGGCCACGGCGCGAACCATGAGGCGGCCGCGGGGTGGCTTCGAGCCTTCGATCCGTCTCGGCCGCTCCACTACGAGGGCGCGATCCGGTGGGACTGGACGAGCGACCAGCACATCTCGGACCTGACCTGCCCGATGTACCCGCCGCTGGCCGACATCGTGGAGCACGCCCGCTCGGGGCTCCAGCGCCATCCGCTGATCATGTGCGAGTACTCCCACGCGATGGGCAACTCGAACGGGACCCTCGCCGACCACTGGGACGCCATCGAGTCGACGCCGGGGCTCCAGGGCGGGTTCATCTGGGAGTGGTGGGACCACGGGCTCATCCAGCGACTCGCGGACGGGACGACTCGCTGGGCGTACGGCGGCGACTTCGGCGATCAGCCCAACGACGGGAACTTCTGCGCGGATGGGCTGGTCTGGCCCGACCGGACGCCGAAGCCCGCGCTCTGGGAGCACCGAGCGCTCGCCGCCCCGGTGGCGATCGCATTCGAGCCTCGCGACGGCCGGCTGACGATCACGAACAAGCAGCACTTCATGGACCTGTCGTGGCTGCGCGCGACGTGGGAGGCCACCGTCGAAGGCGAAGTCGTCGCGAGTGGAGATCTCGCGATCCCGGCCGTCGGCCCGGGCGAGCGGGCGTCGGTCGTGATCGAGGGGACGCCCGACGACCTCCGCGCGTTCGGGGATGTCATGGCTCACGACGCGATGGCTGACGGCAGGCGAGACCGCCTGGGCGCCAGTCGGGTTCGAGGTGTGCGCCTTGCAGGTGCCGGTCGGGGCGGGTCCGATCACCGGGCAGGGCTTCGAGGTCGGAGGGGACCACCCGACCGATCGTGGACGACGCCGGGAACATCGTCCACCCGCTCCTGGCGTCACCGCCGGTGCTCGCCCTGTGGCGTGCCCCGACCGACAACGACCGCATCGGCGGGCAGGCGGCAGCCTGGGACGCGGTGGGCCTTGACCACCTCGAGCGACGGCTCGTGTCGCTCGAGCGCGACGACGGCGCGGCCACCGTCCTCGACGAGGTGACGACGCGCGCCGGGATCCGCATCACCCACGAGCGACGGATCCACGCGCTACCCGACGGGGGGATCGGCTTCACGGAGACGGTCACTGTCCCGGACACGATCGCCGACCTTCCACGCGTCGGCATCTCGTTCGAGACGGTGCCCGGACTCGAGCACCTCGAGTGGTTCGGGACGGGCCGCATGAGACCTATCCGGACCGCAAACGCGGCGGGCTCGTCGATCGGCACCGCTCGACGGTCACGGATCAGTACGTGCCCTACATCCGGCCGCAGGAGAACGGCGGCCACGCCGACGTCCGCTGGCTCACCTTGATCGGCGAAGACGGCCGCGGCCTGCGCATCACGCTCCACACCCCGGCGCCAGGTGTCCGCGACCCATCACCGCGCAGAGGACCTCGCGGCGGCCACCCACGACGTCGAGCTGACCCCGCGGGCCGAGACGATCGTCCATGTCGACGGCGCTCATCGCGGTCTGGGTACCGCTTCGTGCGGCCCCGATACCCTCCCGCGATACCTCGTCGGCCCCGGGACCTACCAGTGGTCATGGACCCTGACGCACGTGGCACCGGCATGACCATCGAGTGGCGTGCGACCGACCGCCAATTCCACCTCGCGAACGGGCAGATCAGCGTCGTGCTTCGCGTGTACGAGGATGGATCGCTCGGCCAGCTCCACCTCGGCGCACCCCTCCCGACCAGCCGGTCGTATCGGCACCTCGGTCCGGACCCGTTCGCGGGGTTCCAGAATCGCGTCGGCGATCCCGTCCCGTTCGCCTATCCGACGCCTGGTGCCGGGGATTTCCGCGTCCCGGCGCTGGTCGCGGCCGGCGCCGATGGCGCCACCGCCATCGCCCTGCGCTACCGCGACCACGCGATCGTTGCCGGCAAGCCGTCGCTCGAGGGCCTGCCCTCCACCTACGTCGAGGCGGACACGGAAGCCGAGACGCTCGTCGTCACGCTCGTCGATGCGCCATCCGGACTCGAGGTCGACCTGCGGTACACGATCTTCGCCGGCCGCCCGGTCATCATCCGCGGCGCGGTCATCCGCGCGGCCGGGGCGGATCCCGTCGACCTCCGCACGGCGATGAGCGCGTCAGTCGATCTCCCCGATGCCGACTGGATCATGGTCGGGCTGACCGGCGCGTGGGCTCGCGAAGCCCACGTGGTCGAGCGCGCGCTCGTGCCGGGCCGGCAGTCCGCCTCGAGCACGCGCGGCGCCTCGGGGGCCCAGCACAATCCCTTCCTTGCCCTCCGCCGCCCGACCGCGGATGAGGCGCAGGGCGAAGTCATCGGGTTCAGCCTCGTCTACTCCGGCAACTTCCTCGCGGAGGCCGAGGTCGACCCGTTCGGCACGACCCGCGTCCGCATCGGCATCGAGCCCGACACCTTCGACTGGCACCTCGCGCCCGGCGAGACGTTCACGACCCCGGAGGCGATCGTCGCGTGGTCGCACGACGGGCTCGGCGGCCTGTCGGCGACCCTCCACGACCTCCTCCGGGATCGGCTCGCCCGCGGGACGTGGCGTGACCGGCCGCGCCCGATCCTCATCAACAACTGGGAGGCTACCTACTTCGACTTCGACGCCGACCGGCTGGTGGCGATCGCCCGTTCGGCGCGCGCGCTCGGCATCGAGCTGTTCGTCCTCGACGACGGCTGGTTCGGGCACCGTGACCGTGACGACAGCTCGCTCGGCGACTGGGTCGTGGATCGCCGCAAGCTTCCGGATGGGCTTGACGCGGTCGCTCGGCGTGTCACGGACCTGGGGCTGCGTTTCGGCCTGTGGATCGAGCCCGAGATGGTGAGCGCCGACAGCGACCTGTTCCGTGCGCACCCGGACTGGGCGATCGGTGTCCCGGGAAGACCCCGGACCGAGAGCCGCCAGCAACTCGCCCTCGATCTCGGGCGCCCGGAGGTCGTCGACCACCTGGCTGACGCCATCAGCGCGGTCCTCGCGAGCGCGCCGATCTCGTACATCAAGTGGGACATGAACCGCAACGTCACCGAGCCGTACGGCCTCGGCCTGGCGCCCGAGCGCCAGGGCGAGTTCCACCATCGCTACATCCTCGGCCTGTATGAGCTCTATCGGCGGCTGACCGACCGGTTCCCGGAGGTGCTGTTCGAGTCGTGCGCGAGCGGGGGAGGCCGGTTCGATCCCGGGATGCTCGCCTACGCGCCGCAGGCGTGGACGAGCGACGACACCGATGCCATCGAGCGCTTGTCGATCCAGTGGGGGACGTCGATCCCGTACCCGCTCAGTTCCATGGGCGCCCACGTCTCGGCTGCCCCGAATCATCAGACCGGGCGGATCACCTCGATCGGGACACGCGCGGCGGTGGCATGCTTCGGGGTGTTCGGGTACGAGCTCGATCCGACCACGCTATCGGCCGAGGAGCGCGCCGAGGTGACCGCCCAGGTCGCGTTCTACGTCCGTCACCGCGACACCTTCCAGCGCGGACGGTTCCACCGGCTCGAGAGCCCGTTCGCCGTCGATCGAGACCGGGTCTCCTGGATGGTCGTGACGCCCGACGGCGGATCGGCGATCGTCGGCGTCTACCGGCTGCTCAACCGGCCATCGCCCGAGATCCGGCACGTCCGCCTGCGGGGCCTGGACCCCGATGCGATCTATCGCGTATCGGGCGGGCTCGTCGACCAGGATGACATCGTCGTCCGCCCGAACGTCGGGGAGCGGACGGGCGCCGAACTGATGGCCGCTGGCCTGCTGGTCGACCTCGAGCGGCACGACGCCGCGACACTCGGCGACTTCTGGGCGCGCCTCTTCGTCCTCGACCGGGTCGACTGACGGGCCGATCAGCCCTTCGTCGACCCCAGGGTGAGGCCGCTGATGAACTGCTTCTGCGCGGCGAAGAACACGATCATCGTGGGCAGCGCGACGATGATGGCGCCCGCCGCGATCAGGTTGTTGTCGACGAAGAAGTTGCCCTTGAGGTTGTTCAGCGCCGAGGTGATCGGCATGCGCTCCCCGCTCTTCATGAGCAGCAGTGCCCAGAAGAAGTCGTTGTAGATCCAGGTCGTCTCGAGGACCACGAGCGCCGCGAACGCGGGCCGCACGAGCGGCATGACGACCCTGCGATAGATCTGGAACACGCTGGCGCCGTCGACGACGGCGGCCTCGACCATCTCCTGGGGAAGCGTCTTCATGTAGTTGCTCAGGACGAAGGTGCAGAAGCCCAGCTGGAAGGCGACGTGGATCGCGATCACGCCGAAGTACTGGTCGTACCAAAGCCCGTTGTCGCTCAGTCCTGGCGGGAGCGGCAACAGCAGGAACATCCGGAAGAGCGGCGTGATGATGACCTGCTGGGGCAGCAGGTTGCCCGCCGTGAAGAGCATCAGGAAGAGCAGGTTGAACCGCCAGCTGAAGCGGGAGAGGACGAACGCCGCCATCGATGCGAGGAGCAGGGTCACGAAGACCGCCGGCACGACGACGATGAGGGTGTTGATGAAGTACGACATGAGGTGCCCGTCGGTGAAGGCCTTCACGTAGTTGTCGAGGTTGTACGTGCCGCCGATCGATGCGTAACCGAGGCGAGCGGTCTCGGTGTAGGGTCGCAGCGAGGTGTACAGGGCGTACAGCAGCGGGAGCAGCCACACGAACGCCATGGTGACCAGGAAGACGTGGAGTGTGACCCGACGCCAGCGGATCCCGGTCTTCTTCTTGACATACGCAGTCGCCATCTCGGGGTTCGCGGCGGTCATCGGTTCTCCTCGCGCAGCGTTCGAGAGAGATACACGATGATCGGGCCGACGGCGACCACCAGCAGCACGACGGCGATGGCCGAACCGAAGCCGATCCGGCTCGCCTCGCCGATGATGTTGTTCGTGACCAGCACGGAGAGCAGCTCGAGTCCGTTGAGACCCCGGTTGATGATGAACGCGAGATCGAACGCCCGGAGCGACTCGATGACCGTGATCACGAGGACCACGATGTTGATCGGCCGCATCACCGGGAACACGACCCTGAAGAACGTCTGGGTCTCCGTTGCGCCGTCGACCTTCGCCGCCTCGCGGAGTGTGGGGTCGACGCCTTTGAGCCCGGCGAGGTAGAGGATCATCACGTACCCGACCTGGCGCCAGCTGGCGAAGATCAGGATGGCCCATAGGTTGAGGCTGGAGTTCCCGAGCCAGTCGACGGGTTTCACGCCGAACGTCCCAAGCACGCCGTTGACCAGCCCCTGGTCAGTGGACAGGAAGAGCTGGGCGATGAACCCGATGATGGCGAGCGAGAGGACGACCGGCAGGTAGAGCGCCCCCTGATAGAACCGGGTGCCGCGGATCTCCTTGTCGAGAAGCACCGCGAAGAAGATCCCGATCGGCGTCGCGATCAGCATGAAGACCCCGAGCCAGATCAGGTTGTGCTGGATCGCGGGCCAGAATGGCGGATACGTGGTGACCAGCACCCGGTAGTTGTCGATGCCGACGAACTTGATCCGGTCGAGGCCGCCGATCCCGTTCCATGATGTGAACGAGAGGACGACCGAGGCGAGGGTCGGGACCCACACCAGGAAGATGTGGATGAAGGCGGGGATGCCGAGCAGGAGTGCCAGGACCCATTTGTCGCGGCGCGACAGCCGCAGACGACCCTTCGGCTTGGGAGCGGCCGCAGCCCCGACCCCGGTCGGGGTCGGGGCTGCGGATCCGGCGACGTCAGTCGTCACGATGATCGGTGCTTGCGCTGCGGCGTCAGCGGATCACTGTGGGGGAAGTGAGTCGTAGACACCCTGGATCTTGGCCGTGTAGGCGGCCAGATCCTGGGTCGGATTCTTGATGAAGTCCTGCAGGAGGGCCTGCATGCCTTGCGCCCCGGCGAAGTCGGAGCGGGTATCCCGGTCGAGGAACTGGGCCACGCCACCGGACGCTCCGATGATCTCGGCCATCTTCAGCTGCTGGGGGGTGAATGAGCTGGTGTCGGTGACCTTCGACGCGGGGATCTGGCTGTGGTCCTGGCCGAGGAACGCCAACTGCGCCTCGGGGGTGGCGAAGCACGCGAGCATCGCCTCCGCGGCCGGAAGGTTCTTCGGAGCCTTGCTCAGGATCCACGCGTCGACGGGGGCGTCGATGCCCATCTCTGCGTCGAACTCGGTCCCGAGGGTCGGGAACGGGAAGAAGTCGACGTCATCCAGGTTCTCCGGCGGCACCTGCTGGGACGCGAACGTGCCCAGGAAGTACATCGCCGCCTCGTTGTTGGCCCATGTCTGTGCGGCTTCCTGCCAGGTCCGGCCGAGCGGGTCGGGCTGGGTGTAGGGCAACAGCTCCGCCCACTTCGCGAAGACAGCCTGGACCTTGGGATCGGTCCACTTCTGGTTGCCGGCCAGGAGGTCGGCGTGGAACTGATAGCCGTTCATACGCATGTTCAGGATATCGAACGTGCCCATCGCCGGCCAGCCGTCCTTGTCGGCGAAGGCGAGCGGGATGAGGCCGTCGGCCTGGATCTTCTTGGCGAGCGTGACGAACTCGTCCCATGTCGCCGGGACGGTGTAGCCCTTCTCCTGGAAGAAGCTCTTCCGGTAGAGGACGACCCACGGATAGGAGACGATCGGCACGGCGTACTTCTTGCCGTCGTCACCCTGGGATGCCTTGGCCATGCCGTCCGAGTAGTTGGCGCCGATCGTCTGCCAGACGTCGTCGATCGGCGTCAGCAGGCCGTTGCGGGCCGGGAACCGGAGGCGCTCACCCGTGAACCACTTCACGACGTCTTCGGGTGTGGCCTGCATATACGCATTGAACTGGTCCTGGAAGTCATTGTGATTGGTGATCGAGACCGGGGCTTCGACGCCGGTCTGGGCCGTGCAATAGTCGACCATGGCCTTGACCGAAGCGGCCGGGACCGGCTCGTGCTCGTTCGAGCGGATGGTCGTGGCGCCGAGGGCCGCCGGGGCCGCGCTCTCAGCTGCCGTACTGGCAGCCGGGGCACTCGCGGGGGCCGCGCTCTCAGCGGCCGCACTTGGAGCGGTGGATGGGGTTCCTGACGAACACGCAGCGAACAGCACAGCGACGGTCGCCACGCCCGCGAGCATGCGAACCGATCGACGCCGTGCGTCGATGAGACCAACCATGTGGTTCCTCCTCACAGACCTGCGACAAAATCAAACAGGTTCCACCGGATTGTGACGCCCGGCGGGTTGCGATGTCAGAGATTCTGCCATGTGATTCGGTGACTGCTGTTGGATTACGTTGACTTTCGCGCAACTGAGCCGCTATCTTGTCGTGGGAACGAACCGGAAGGATGGTCGAGTGTCGATCAAGACGAAGGGACGCCGTCCGAGCGATGGGGAAGGGGTGATGCTCGCCCGCCAGCGCCAGGCGAGGATCCTGGAGCGTGTGCGCGAAGACGGCGCCGTCAAGGTGGCGGATCTCGTGCGCGAACTTGGGGTTTCCGACATGACCGTCCGTCGCGACCTCGAGATCCTCGACGAGCGCGGTCTGCTCGAGAAGGTCCATGGCGGCGCGACAGCGCTCGAGGGCAGCGCCCTGTTCGAGCCGACGTTCGCCGCCAAGTCGAGCCTCAACCAGGACGAGAAGGACGCCATCGCCGAGGCCGCAGCCGCGCTCGTCGAGCCCGGCATGGCGATCGGTGTGTCCGCGGGCACGACGACGTATGCGCTCGCCCAGCGGTTGGCGGAGGTCCCAGGAGTCACGGTCGTCACCAATTCGACGCGGGTGGCCGACGTGATGCACCAGGTCGGGCGGGCCGACCAGACGATCATCCTGACCGGTGGCGTACGGACGAGGTCGGAAGCGTTGGTCGGGCCCTTCGCCGTGGCGGCGTTGCGGACGGTCCATGTGGATCTCGTCTTCGTCGGTGTCCACGGCATGGATCCGCACTCGGGTTTCACGTGTCCGAACCTGTTGGAAGCCGACACCGACCGTGCGCTCGTCGAGGCTGGCCGACGGCTCGTGGTCGTCGCCGACCATTCGAAGTGGGGCGTCATCGGCATCAGCTCGGTGGCCCGGCTCGACCAGGCCGACGTGCTCATCACCGACGCCGGGATCGATCGCGAGGCCCGACGGATCCTCGAGTCGCAGGTGCGCCAGCTCATCGTCGTCGACACTCCGAAAGAGCACGCCGGCCGTGTCGTCTGATCCTGCCGAGGTGGCCGAGCTGTTGCCGGCTGACCTCGCGCGCGACCCGCACCGGCGGTACAACCCTCTCATCGACGAGTGGGTCCTCGTGTCGGCCGGGCGGACCCTTCGACCGTGGCTGGGCGCCGAGGAGCCCGAGGTCGCCGGGGAACGACCCTCGTACGTCGCCGACTGTTATCTCTGCCCGGGAAACGTTCGCGCGAACGGCAACCGGAATCCGGCATATGGCACCACGTTCGTCTTCGACAACGACTTCGCGGCACTTCGGGCGGACACGTCCGAGGCGACCGTGGAGCGCGGCCTCCTCCGTGCCGAAGGCGAGCGTGGTACCTGCCGGGTCGTCTGCTTCTCCCCGCGACATGACCTGACCCTTGGAGCGATGACCCCAGACGCGATCAAAGGTGTCATCGATGTCTGGGCGGAGCAGACGACCGAGCTCGGCGCCGCGTATCGATGGGTCCAGGTCTTCGAGAACCGCGGGGCCGCCATGGGCGCGTCGAACCCCCACCCGCACGGCCAGGTCTGGGCTGGAAGCGCGCTTCCAGTGGAGGCCGTACGGGAGACCGCGAGCCAGGCGGCCCATCTTGCGGCGACCGGTCACCGGTTGCTCCTCGACTATGTCGAGCAGGAGTCGGGCGGCCAGCGGGTGGTGGTCGAGAACGACGAGTGGTTGGTGGTGGTGCCGTTCTGGGCGGCATGGCCGTTCGAGACGTTGCTGATCCCGCGCCGCCCGGCAGCCCGATTGCCCGACCTTGACGCCGTGGCTCGCGACGGACTCGCGAGCGCGCTGGTGGAACTGGTCGCTCGCTACGACGGGCTCTTCCGGCGCGCATTCCCGTACTCGATGGGCTGGCACCAGGCGCCGTTCCCTGGCGTCGCGAGGGGCGCGACGACCGAGGTCGACGGGCAGGCTGCTGCCGGCCGAGATCCGTCGTCCGGCTGGCAGGTCCACGGACACTTCTACCCGCCCCTGTTGCGCGGCAACGTCCGCAAGTTCATGGTCGGCTATGAGCTGCTCGCCGAGACCCAGCGCGACCTCACCCCCGAGGAAGCCGGCGAGCGCCTCCGCGCGGTCGCCGTGGGCCGCCGCGCGCCCGCGCTTGACCGTGCCTAGGGTGACCGACGCGTAGGTCGTTCCATGTCCCATGGTCGGGCTGCGTCGAACGCCCCACCGGGCCATCGACGTGATCGATCCATCCCGTAGCATGGCCAGACACGCACGGGAGACACGATGCGACTCTGGGGCGGCCGATTCAGCGAGGAGAACGACCAGCGGGTCGCCGACTTCACGCGCTCGGTGGAACTCGACCGCGAGCTCGCCGCCGACGACCTCGCCGGGTCGATCGCCCACGTCCGCGGCCTGGGTCGGGCCGGCCTCCTGACGACCGACGAGGTCGACGAGCTCGTCGGCGGCCTCGAGGCGCCTCGCCGATGACGTCGCGGCCGGCCGGCTCGATTGGGATCCAGGCCTCGAGGACGTCCACATGAACCTCGAGGCGGCGCTGGCCGAGCGGATCGGGCCGGTCGCCGGCAAGCTGCACACCGGCCGGTCGCGCAACGACCAGGTGGCGACGGACCTCCGTCTCTGGCTGCGTCGCGCCATCGACCGCCTCGATGCCGCCCTCCTCGACTTCGAACGAGCCCTCGTGGAGCTCGCCGAGCGCGAGGGCACGGCCGTCCTGCCCGGGACGACGCATATCCAGCCCGCGCAGCCGGTGCTGTTCGCCCACCACCTGCTGGCCTACGTGGAGATGGCCGAGCGCGATCGGGGCCGCCTGGCCGATGCCCGCCGCCGGGCGAACGTCTCGCCGCTGGGCGCCGGGGCCCTGGCCGGGCGCCGGATACCCGCTGGATCGCGAAGCGACTGCCCAGGAGCTCGGGTTCGACGGCGTGACGGCGAACTCGCTCGATGCGGTGAGCGATCGCGATTTCGTGGTGGAGGCGATCGGTGCCATCGCCCTCGGGATGGTCCACCTGAGCCGTCTCGCCGAGGAGATCACGTGGTGGTCGAATCCCCGGTTCGGGTTCATCCGCGCTTCGGACGCCTTCTCGACGGGCTCCTCGATCATGCCCAACAAGAAGAACCCCGATCCCGCTGAGCTCGTCCGTGGCCGCGCCGCCCGCGTCATCGGAGCGTTGACGACGGTCATGGCGCTCATCAAGGGCCTGCCGCTCGCCTACCAGCGGGACCTGCAGGAGGACAAGGCGCCGCTCTTCGATTCGGTCGGGGTCTACGAGGCGTCGCTCGGCGTGCTCGCCGGGATGCTCACGACGATGACGGTGGATCACGCCCGGATGCGCGAGGCCGCCGATGAGGGCTACACCACGGCCACCGCCGTGGCGGATGCCCTGGTCCGGCGCGGGATCCCGTTCCGGGTCGCCCACCACGTCGTGGGCTCGCTCGTGGCCCAGGCCGAGGAGGCCGGGCTGGGTCTCGACGAGGTGCCCGATGCCATGATCGGGATGGCCCTCGGGGCGTCCGGCGACGACGCCGCAGCGACCCTGGCCGGCGAGCCGGGGATCGGCGACCACCTGCGCGCGGCGGCATCCGTGGATGGGGCGCTGGCCACCTGCGACGTCATCGGCGGCACGGCGCCGACGCGAGTAGCCGCCGCCCTTCGGGCCGCCCGCGAGCGCCTGGACGCCTCCTAGCCCCGGTCGGGTCTCGCCCGGCCGAGTACCATCGAGCGCCATGAGCCTCTCGATGTCCACGATCATGGCCGCGCCGAAGGCGATGCTGCACGACCACCTCGATGGCGGCCTGCGCCCGACCACGATCATCGACCTTGCGGCCGAATACGGCTACGACGGCCTGCCCTCCACCGATCCCGATACGCTCGCGGCGCACATCCGGCGCGGCGCGGACCGCAAGTCGCTCGAGCTCTACCTCGAGACCTTCGCGCACACGGTCGGGGTCATGCAGGAACGTGACGCGATCACGCGCGTGGCGGCGGAGTGCGCCGAAGACCTGGCCATGGACGGCGTCGTCTACGCCGAGGTCCGCATGGCGCCCGAGCTGTGCACGGAGCGTGGCCTGACCCTCGACGAGGTCCAGGAGGCGATCCTCGAGGGCTACCGGATCGGCTCCGAGCGAGCGGCCGCCGCCGGTCACCACATCGTGGTGCGCTCACTCGTGACGGCCATGCGCCAGGCGGCGCGATCCGTGGAGGTCGCCGAGTGTGCGGTCCGCTGGCGCGACGCCGGCGTCGTCGGGTTCGATATCGCCGGTCCCGAGGCCGGCTATCGGCCGACGCGCCATCTCGATGCGTTCGATCTCGTCCGGCGCGAGAACTTCCACATCACCATCCACGCCGGTGAATTGTTCGGGCTGCCGTCCATCTGGGAAGCGCTCCAGTTCTGCGGCGCCGAGCGCCTGGGCCACGGCGTCCGGATCGTGGACGACATCACGGTCCGCGACGACGGCGTCGTGGAGCTGGGTCGCCTCGCCGCGTTCGTGCGCGACCGTCGGGTGCCGCTCGAGATGTGCCCCACCTCGAACCTCCACACGGCCGCCGCCGCGTCGATGGAGGAGCACCCCATCGACCTGCTGCGGCGGCTCCGCTTCCGCGTGACCGTGAGCACGGACAACCGCCTCATGAGCGGGGTGACCCTCTCGTCCGAGTTCGCGGCACTCGACGCGGCCTTCGGGCTGGGCCTGGGTGAGATGGAGTGGCTGACGCTCAACGCGCTCAAGTCGCCTTCGCCCCCTTTGATGAGCGCCTCCGCCTCATCAATGAGGTCGTCAAGCCCGGCTACGCGCAGTTGCGAGCCGAGTCCACCCGGGTCGTCGTCGGGCAGTGACGGCGGACCCCCGCGATCGGCGCACTCGGCGCTGGGAGCCGGGTCCCAAGCTGACCCCCAAGGTGATCCTGGAAGGCACGCGCCTCACCCACAAGACCGACCTGGCCTTCGCGCTCAACGATTTCGCGCCGTTCATCGGGCCGCGCAGGTACCGCTACCACGCGCCCCTCGTGAGCGCGGAATGGGGCGCTTTCACGCCGTATCCGTGGGGCCGCGGGCTCATCGACTACGACGCCGCGGAGCGCGATCTCGCGATGGAGACCTTCGCCACGTGGGCCCGGCTCTTCGAGCTGCATCGCTACTACAGCTGGGTCGTGGACCGATTCCACCTCTCGACGATGGCCTGGCAGGAGATCCATCGTGACGTCCACGTGGACTTCGGCTGGCTGGAGGAGCGGCTGGAGCCTCTGGGGTTCCACATCGTGTTGTGCACGCGTCGGCCCGAGACGTTCGAGGCGGCCCGGGCGGAGCGGCTCACGGTCTCCGGCAAACCCGACCAGTACGACGACCTGGACGTCTTCCTCGATGAGCAGGCCGTGTTGCGGCGCCTGGCGGCCGCGTCCCGGCTCCCCGTCCTCGAGCTCGACATGAGCGACGGCGACCTGGAGCGGGCCTGTACCCAGGTCGCGGACTGGATGACCGCCACGGGTGGCCTGTGGGCCCCCGGCGTGGAAGATCCCGAGACGGACGGGCGCTAGACGCCCGGTCGGCAGATGGACCGGGTGGACATCGCCAGCAGTCGGTCGGCAACGGTCTCGGCGGGGAGCCCACTGCCGGTGAACAGCTCGTCGAACGACTGGAAGCTCGTGATCACCGTCAGGATGTCGGTCGCCTCCTCCACGCTGACGTCGTCGCGCAGGTAGCCCTGGGCGCGGAGCGCCCCGGCGAGATAGGCCATGCCCGGTCGGCGGCCGTCCTCGATGGCGGCCACGGCGGCCACCGCGTCAGGGTCGATGGCGCCGAGGGTGAAGAGGGCGCGGGCGAGATCGGGCATCTGCGCGTACACGTTGACGGCGGCCCGTTGCGACGCGCGGAGGTTCTCCATGGCATCGGGCAGGCGTGAGGCTGCGATGAGGGTCTCGAAGCCCGCCTCATCGCGCAGGTAGCGCGCGAGCGCATCGAACAGGCCCGACCGCGAGCCGAAGAGCACGTACACGGTCGACCGGGCGACGCCGGCCTGGCGAGCCACCTCGTCCACGCGGAGGGCGCCCAGCGGCCCGCGTTCCAGGGTCGCGCGGGCGACGTCGAGGATCCGGCGGCGGGTCGCGTCGGTCGATTCGGCCCGGGCCTTCTGCACGTACTGACGTTTGTCCATATGGACATCTTACTTCATCGGACATATTGTCCGACCATAACGGCAAGACACATTGTCCGACGAAAAGGAGCGAACCATGGACCTCATCGATACCCCGCCCCGGCAGCGACCCTGGACGTGCCCGTCCTCGTGGTCGGTGCCGGTCCGGCCGGACTGGTCACCGCGATCGGCCTCGCCCGTCTTGGCGTGCGCCCGTTCGTGATCGAGCGCCATGCGTCGACCTCGGTCTTCCCGCGCGCGACCGGGGTGAGCACCCGCTCCATGGAGATCTTCCGCGGATGGGGGATCGATGCCGAAGTTCGTCGCGGTGGCTGGCGGGTCATCCCGCGTCAGGCGACCGTGCGGCGGCTCGACGACCGGGCGCCGCAGGAGGCGCCGCTCGGGTTCCCCGACGACGCGGCCTGCGCTCACGGTCAGCCCGACGACGGCCGCGGTCAGCCCGCAGGATCACCTGGAGCCGGTCCTGGTCGGGCCTCCTGCGCGACCTGGGCAGTGAGGTCCGGTTCTCGACCGAGCTCGTGTCGTTCAAGACCTCGCCCGAGGGTGTGGACGCCGTCCTGCGCGATCGGGAGACCGGCGCCACGACGATCGTCCACGCCGCCTATCTCGTCGGCGCGGACGGCCATCGCAGCTCGGTCCGGACCGGGCTCGGGATCGCCATGGAAGGCCCGGATGACCTGGGCCGCTTCGTGAGCATCCTGTTCCGGGCCGACCTGGGCGAGGTCCTCGGTGAACGCGTGTACGGGCTGTACATGCTGGAGGGAGCCGCCGGGCCGCCCACGGTCGTCGTGCCCAGCGGCGCCGACGACCGGTTCGTCATGGGGATCCCGGTGCCGCCCGAGATGGACGACGCCGCGATCGAGGCGACGTTCTCGGCGGCGCGCTGCGTTGCCATGATCCGGACCGCGACCGGACGCCCGGACCTGCCCGTCGAGATCCTGGCGACGAGTGCCTTCGCGTTCTCGGCCCAGGTCGCAAGCCGGCTGCGGGATGGACGCGCGTTCCTCGTCGGCGATGCCGCCCATCGGATGACGCCCCGCGGCGGCCGCGGGATGAACACCGCGATCGCCGACGCGTACGACCTGGCCTGGAAGCTGGCCTGGACCGTGCGCGGGCAGGCCGGCCCGGCTCTCCTGGACTCGTACCAAGCCGAACGTGCGCCCATCGGCCGGCGCAATGTCGCCCTGTCGATGGCGCCCGGTGGCGGTGGCACCGAGGACGGGTTGTTCGAGGACCTCGGCGTCGTGGTCGAATCGAGCGTCATCGTGCCGGAGGCCTTTTTGGCGAGCGAGCCTCTCACCTCGCCCGACGGCGTATTCCGGCCGGATGCCCGGCCCGGCGCCCGCGCGCCGCACCTCTGGCTGCGGCTCGGCCTGCAGGCAGCTCTCGACGCTGGACCTGTTCGGGCGCGACTTCGTGCTCGTCACGGCCGGGGACGGCCCGGCGTGGCGTGTGGCGACCCGGGAGGCCGCCGCTCGTTCTGGCCACGGAGCGGCGCCCGTCGCGGTGCGAGCCGTCGGCGGCCACCTCGTCGATCGCGACGGCGCGTTCGCCGCGACGTACGGCCTGGAGCCCGGCGGCGCGGTCCTGGTCCGACCCGATGGCGTCGTGGCCTGGCGCACCCGCCGGGCGTCGGCCGATCGGGCGTCGGCACTCGCCGCCGCCATGGCGATCGCGACGGGGCGGGGGACCGCCACGGAACGCGCCGTCCTCATGTCGTGCACGACGTCGGCGTCGCCGTCGACCGGGAGGGCTGCGTGATGCACCGCGACGTATTCGTCCGCGTCGCCGCCGCGATCACGGCATCGATAGCGCCGCTGGCTTAGATGTGGGGAGTCGCGGTGGCGCCCCTCAGTCCACCACGGCGCCCGTGACGACCGGCTCGCAGGTCCACTCCAGCGTGCCGGCGAGGTCCACCGAGGCCCCGGTGACATCACGATTGGCTGATCTGGCGTGTCGAGGCGCACGAGGAGGCCGACAGCACGACAGGACCGCCCGCGATCGTCAGCAGGATCCCGTCTCGCGGGGGTCGACGTCACCGTGCTGCCCTCCAGTCCCGGGTGCTATCCGGCGGGCAGGGCCACCACGAATCGGCTGCTCGCGTAGCCGTTGGGTTCGATGAAGATCCGGCCGCCCATGGCGGTCATCAGTCTGCGCGCCGCGAACAACCCGATCCCCGATCCGCGCGATCCGCCGCGACCCTCCACCCGCACGAACGGTTCGAACACGCTCTCCCAGTCCTCGATAGGCACGCCCGGGCCGTCGTCCGTGACGTAGACCTGGATCTCGCCGTCGACCCACCAGATCCCGATGCTCACGCCCTCGTCGGTCGGGGCGTACTTGGACTCGTTCTCGAGGAGCTGCTCGAGCACCTGGCGGAAGCGGGTGTCGTCGCCGATGGCCGTCATCGGCCCCGTGGGACGCTCCCAGCGGATCGGATGCGGCCGCAGCAGCAGGCGCAACGTCTCGACGGTCTCATCGACCGCCTGCACGGCATCGAACGGCGCTCGGGACAGGCCGGTCAGGCCCTCTCCGCGCACCGACGCGAGGATCGAGTCGACCAGTCGATCGAGGCGGCGCAGCTGGTCGTCGGCCGCGGCCCGCCACGCGTCGGCGGCCACGGCCGGTTCGTCGGCGGCCGCCGCCTCGGCCAGGAGGTCGACATACACGCGGACGACGGACAGCGGCGTCCGGAGCTCGTGGGTCACGACGCTCAGCAGCTCGGCCCGGGCGGCGTCGAGCGCGGTCAGCTGGGCGAGCCGGCCCTCGACCTCGGCAGTCAGCCGCCCCTTCTCGATGATCCCGGCGAGCAGGGCCGCGATCGTGCGCAGGAAGTCGATCTCGTCGTCGGTGAATCGCCGGACGTCGCGGGTCTGGACGTTGAGGACGCCGACCACCGCGTCGTGCCAGATCAGCGGCACCGAGAGCATGCCGGCCAGCGCCTCCACGTCGAAGCCGCGGATCCAGCTGAACCGATCGTCGCTGGTGACGTCGTCGATCGCGATCGCCTGGCGGCTTTCGGCGACCCGTCCGGTCACGCCCTCGCCGAAGGCCAGGCTGACCTTGCCGACCTGCGAGCGATCCAGGCCGTTCGTGCCCTCCAGGGTGAGGCGTCGACCATCCCGGTCGGCGAGATAGAACGAACACACCTCGACGCCCATCGCGGCCGTCGTGCCCTCCACGATGGTCCGCATCAGCTCGTCCCAGTCGCGCGCGAGCGTGGCGACCTGGGCGATGTCGTGGAGGAAGGCGAGCTCGCGCAGCCGATCGCCGGCCTCGTGCAGGTCGGCCACGGTGCGGGAGTCGATGGCGGCGGGATCGGACGTCACGGCACGATCATCGCGCATCCGCGTCCGGATCGGCGAGTCGAGCTCCCAGCGCCGCTTCGACCCGGCGAACGTCCACCGCCGGCATGGACATCCGTCCATCCCCGGACCGGACGCTCGGCGGCACCCTGCCTCCATGTCCATGCAGCCGATGCTCGACCCGATCCGGATGCGTGCCCGATCGGCCTACGACGCCGCGTCCGATCGATACGACGACTCGGCGCTGGGGTTCTGGGCGCGCTCCGGCGAGCGGACCGTCGACCGCCTGGGGCTCCAGCCGGGCATGACCGTGCTCGATGTCGCCTGCGGCTCCGGGGCGTCCACGCTGCCCGCGGCCCGTCGCGTCGGCCCGTCGGGACGGGTCGTCGGGATCGACCTCTCGGAGCGGATGCTGGAGATGGGCCGCGAGAAGGCCCGCCGAGCGCGGTTCGAGCACATCGACTTCCGCCAGGGCGACATGACCAGGACCGGCCTGCCCGATGCGTCGTTCGACGCCGTCGTCTGCGTCTTTGGCGTGTCGTTCGCGCCGGACATGGAAGGCCTCGTCGCGGAGCTGTGGCGGATGGTCAAGCCCGGCGGTCGGCTCGCCATCACGACCTGGGGCCCGCGACTGTGGTCGCCGCTGTACGACGTCTGGCGCGATGCCGTGCGCCTGGAACGCCCGGATCTCGTGAGCGACTTCCATCCGTGGCACCGCATCACGACGCCCACGGCGGTCGCGGACATGCTCCGGTCGGCCGGCGTGCCGCGCGAGACATTGCGAGTGCTCCCCGAGTTCGATGTCTGGCCGCTCCGATCCGCGCACGACTGGTGGTCCATCGTGATGGGCTCCGGCCTGCGCTGGACGATGGACCAGCTCCCCGCCGAGGCCCTCGAGCGGGTTCGCCATGCCAACCTGGAGCACGCGCGGCGCCACGACATCGTGTCGGTCACCTGCAACGTGCTCTACGCGACGGCCACCAAGCCCCTCGAGGCTCGACAGCCGAACGCATCCGAGGCCGCCTGAGGCGACCCGACGCCAGGGGCAGCGCGCGGTCAGCGCGCGGTCAGCCCTTGCTGAGGGCCGGGATCTCGTCGCGCAACGCGATCAGGTCGTCGTCGGCCGGCGCGAAGCCGCGCAGCTCCTCCTGGGCCGGGAGGGCGAGCCGGAGCTGGCCACGGGCCTCGTCGAGCCGCCCGGCCAGGGCGTGGTAGCACGCCAGGTTGTACCGGGCGAACGCGGCTGACCGAGGTGGCCAGCCACCACGATCCACCGAGGCCTCGACCGCCGTCGCCAGGCCGGCGACGCGATCCTCGAGTCCCACCCGGGTCGCGAGCGCCGGCAGGTGGACGAAGTCGTGCTCCGGCCCGTTGCCGAGCGTCGTGCCCACGATCCGGTCGTCCGTGATCGTCGCGTCGTCCGCTGCCTCGATCTCCGCGATCAGGGCGTCGCTTGCCTCGTCGGCATCGGCGAGGACCTGCTCCCAGGTCCAGTCCGCGCGTTCGGCGTGGAGGACGGCGTTCGTCGCGTCCGTCTCGGTGGCGGGAACCTCGGTCTCGGCCTCGCCCGCGCGGAGCTTTGCGAACCGGGTGGCCTGATGTCGCCGCCAGGCCGAGAGATGCGCCTGGATGTCCTTGGGCGACCAGCCGCCGTCGGCGGCGGGAGCGTCCCGGTCGATCGGGGCGAGCGCCGCCAGGATCTCCCGTTCGACCGCGCGCGCTGCGCGGAGGGCGTCGATGAGGCCGGCCCGGAGGTCCGGCGCCGAGATGTCGTGTTCGGTCATCGCGGCATCGTAGCCCCCGTGGCGTCCTGCGGCCAGGTCACCCGATGGCCAGTGCCCCGAGCACCTCCCGCGTCGCCAGCGCCAGGCCCGCGAGCACCGCGACCGACAGCGCGGCGATGGCGACGAGCGCGACCCGGCGGGGTGGCTGCCGATCCCGCTCCACCCGGTACCACCACGACGCGAGCGTGCACAGCCCGACGACCAGCAAGGCGAGGCCGGCCAGACGCACGTCCGACCCAAGGTAGAACGGGACGATCAGGATGAGCGTGAGGAGCAGCCCGATGGCCGTCACGATCGCATAGCCCGCGACGATGCGGCCGTCGCCGGTCGCCCGGGCGTGCGGCAATCGCCGATCCAGCCAGGTGTCGGCGAGGACCAGCGCCGGGCCGAACAGCGCGACCAGGAGGATCAGCGACGCGACGACGAGCGGGTCGTGGCCGAGGATGAAGAAGTCGGGATTCGCGTCGTCGATCAGCACGAAGGTGCCGAGCGCCAGCGCCACCGGCACGCTCACGACGGCTCGGGCGGTCGCCGACGCCGGCAGCCACGGGCGCATGACCACCCAAAGCGACCCGGCCACGGCACCGCCCAACAAGCCGATGGCGATGATCAGTCCGAAGGTTCCTCCCGTTGTGATCCGGCCGACGACGAAGCCCTGCTCCGTCATCGACCCGGCGGCGTCGGGCACCAGGAGCGGCCGCCAGGCGCATCACGAGGCGACCGCCCGATGCCGGCGAAGTGGCACGCCGACGAGCAGGCCCGCCAGGCCGCCTCGCGTGATGTCGCGCAACACCTCGTTCGATGGCGTCCAGGCGATCGATGGCCGGCGTCGGCCGCTCGGTCGATGGTCCGTCGCGGGCGACGATCGACGCTCTGGCTACTCACCTGGCGGCGCTGGCATGCAGATTGCGCAGATATCTTCCCATTCGGCGTCAAGGATCGTCGGGCAGGGCGTCGTGCTCCATGGTCCGCTGGAAGCGTCCGCACCGTTACGACGCAGCGGCGGGGCGCTCGAGCTCCGAGAGCATCGTTCAGACCGCGGCCGGCTCCGGATCGGTCACGGTCGTGGGCAGTTCGGCGAGCAGCGGATCCGTCCAGGTCCAGGCCGCCCCGTGGTGCTTGCCGACCGCGCCGTGCCGCGCGGCCTCCACCCGGAGTGGCAGCCCGAAGATCTCGATGAACCCGACCGCGGACGCGTGGTCGAAGGCATCGCCTTCGTCGTACGTGGCCAGGCTCTTGTCATAGAGCGAGAGCGGCGACTGTCGTCCAACCACGACTGCCTGGCCGTGATCCAGGCGCATCCGGACGTCCCCGGAGACGACCCGCTGCGACGAGGCGGCATACGCCCGCAGGTCGCGGGACAAGGCGCTGAACCACAGGCCGTCGTACACGAGCCGGGCCAGCTCGTCCGCGACGAAGCGGTTGAACCGGAGCGTGTCGCGCGACAGGGTGAGCCCCTCAAGGGCGTGGTGCGCGGTATGCAGGATCGTGGCCGCCGGCGTCTCGTAGATCTCACGGCTCTTGATCCCGACGAGCCGGTCCTCGACGTGGTCGATGCGGCCCACGCCATGAGCGCCGCCCAGGTCATGGAGCCGCTCGACGAGCGTGACCGGGTCCAGCCGCTCCCCGTCGATCGCGACCGGGATGCCGCCCTCGAACGCGATGACGACCTCGACCGGGGCCGGTGCGTCCGACGGGGCGACCGTCCATTCGTACGCATCGGGCGGTGGCGTCGTCCATGGGTCCTCCAGGACGCCGGTCTCGCACGAGCGGCCCCACAGGTTCACGTCGATCGAGTACGGCGAGGCCTTCGTGATCGGGATCTCGATGCCGCGTTCGTTCGCGTAATCGATCTCCTGGTCGCGCGAGAGGCCCATGCCGACCCGCATCGGGGCGATGACCTCGAGTCCCGGGTCCAGCGCATGCGTCGCCACGTCGAAGCGGACCTGGTCGTTGCCCTTGCCGGTGCAGCCATGGGCGATCGCGTCGGCGCCTTCGCGCGAGGCGACTTCCACGAGCAACTGCGCGATGAGCGGCCGGGCGAGCGCGGTGGCGAGCGGGTAGGCACCCTGGTACAGCGCGTTGGCCTGCAGGTGCGGCCACACGAAGTCGGTCACGAAGCGCTCGCGGGCGTCGACGACGTACGCGCGCGACGCGCCGGCGGACATGGCGCGCGCCTCGACGCCGGGCCGGAGCGAGCCGCCCCCGAGATCCACCGTGAGCGTGACGACCTCGACGCCGTGCTGCTCCTTCAACCAGGCGACGGCGACGGACGTATCGAGTCCGCCCGAATAAGCGAGGACGACCTTGTTCACGAGACGGGGACCTCCGGGATGGATCGGACGAGAGCGTTGAAGCGGTCGAGCCAGCGCTCGAGACGCGGTTCGTCGGCGAAGAGGACGAGGAGCGTATTGTCGCCAGCCAGGGTGCCTTCCTGCTCGGTCAGCGTCGATTCATCGATCGCCTGGGCGACCACGCTGGCCGTGCCCGGCGTCCCGGTCAGCACGAGGATGAGCCCGCTGCGGCCCACCGTGATCGGCACGTCGGACAGGATCCGCCGCAGGCGCTCGTCGGAGACGGGTCGAGACGGCGGCGCGAGGGCGACATCTTCCGGCGCCACGTAGACATGGCCGTCCGCGCGCGGCGCCTTCAACAGGCCGAGCTCGCTGATGTCGCGGCTGACCGTCGCCTGGGTGACGTCGAAACCCTGCGCCGTGAGCGCATCCACGAGTTCGCGCTGGCTTCCGACGGGTCGTGACACGACGAGTTGGCGGATCGCCCGCTGGCGGAGTCGCTTGAGTTCCTGGCTCGGGGTCACGGCCATGGTCGCGGCGCCGGTCACGCGGCGCCGACGCGGGCCGGACGCACGGCCGTGATGCGCGTGCCGAATGTCGGGTCACCGAGGGCGCGCTCCAGGGCGTGCTCGGCGGACGAGTCGGCGATGATCGCCTCGGCGCCTTCCCAGCCGAGGGCCGACAGGGCGGCTCGCACCTTGGGGACCATGCCACCGCCGATGACGCCGGTCTCGATGAGGTGCTCGGCCTCGGCGACGGTGAGCGAGTCGAGCTTGTGGCCGTCGGCGTCGCGGACGCCATCGACATCGGTCAGGAGCACGAGCTGGCGGGCCCCGAGGCCCGCGGCGATGCCGGCCGCGGCGTCATCCGCATTCACGTTGCACACGATGCCCTCGGCGTCGCGCGCGAGCGGCGCGACGACCGGGACCTGGCCACCGACGAGGATCGCGTCGAGCAGGTCGCGCCGCAGGCCGGCCACGCTCGCCACCAGCCCCAGATGCGGGATGCGCTCGGCGACGAGGAGCCCGCCATCGACGCCCGACAGCCCGACCGCATCCACGCCGAGGTCGCGCAGGCCGGCGACCAACTCGCTGTTGACGACGCCGCGCAACACGGCCGCGGCGACTTCGAGGCTCTGCGCGTCCGTGACGCGCAGGCCACCTTCGAACTTGCTCGGGACGCCGAGCCGCTCCAGCCACTCGGTGATGCGCTTGCCGCCGCCATGGACGAGCACGACCGGCCGGCGCCGCGTGACCGCCGCGACCTCGGTGAGCACCTGGCTCTGTTCCGCGATCGTCGTGCCACCGAGCTTGATGACCAGGATCTCACTCATGGACGTGCCTCTCGCCCTGGTCGGCGCCAGTCATGTCGTGTACTCGCTGTTTTCGATGACATAGGCCTCGGTCAGGTCGCAGCCAAAGGCTTCGCCGCGGCCGGTGCCCTGGCCCAGGTCCAGGCCGATGACGAGTTCCGGCGCGTCCATCGCGGCCCGGGCAGCCGCGCGATCGAAGTCGACCGGACCGCCCTGACCGCCGTCGAACACGAGATGGCCCGCGATCGTGATCCGCAGGAGTTCCGGTGCGAGGACGACCGGGCGACCGGCACGCGCCGCGGCCTCGTCCGCCGACAGGCCGGCGGCCTCCAGGACCGCGGCAGTGGCCAGCGTCGCGTTGCCGGCCGCACCGGCGATGCGGCCCCAGTTGGGATCCTTGCCGTGGGCCGCGGCCTTGACCAGGCTGCTGCTCACGACCGCGCGGGCCACGGCCCGGGCGGCGGCATCGTCGCGGGCGCCGGTGACCGCCGCCGTGAGCAGGATCGTGGCCCCCTCGCCATCGGCGGCCTGCTGACGGGCGAGATCGCGCCCGATCGCCTCGATGGCCGCCCCCAGGGTCGCGGCCGCGTCCGACCCTTCCGCGACCGGCAGAGCGTTCGACACGCCCGAGGCGAGCACGAAGACGGTGTCGTTGGTGCTCGTGTCGCCATCGACCGAGAGCTGATCCCAGGTCCGCGCGGCCGCGGGCCGAAGGAGGCCCCACAGCACGGCCGGCTCGACCGCCGCGTCGGTGAGGACGATCGAGAGCATCGTGGCCATATTCGGGTGGATCATGCCGACGCCCTTGGCGATCCCGCTCACGGTGACGCGGATGCCCACCCCTTCCGGTCCGGGCAGCTCCACGGTCGTGGTCGAGACCTTCGTGACCGAGTCCGTCGTGCGCAGCGCCTCGGCGGCGTTGGCGAGCCCGCTGTCGTCGCTCGCGAGCTGCGGCGCGAGAGCGGCCAGGCCGGCCTCCACCTTGTCGAGCGGCAAGCGCGTGCCGATGACGCCCGTGGAGAGATGCAGGACGTGGACCTCGTCCGCTCCCACGGTCCCGGCCACGAGCCGACCGACCGTGGCCTGGTCCGTGTCGCCCACCGCGCCCGTGGCCGCGTTCGCGCTGCCGCTGGTCGAGACCACGGCGCGCGCCCAGCCGAACCCGCCGCGCGGATCGCCGGACGTGGCCGCGAGATTGGCCCGCGACTGGCGCACGGGTGCGGCCGCGAACGCATTGGGCGTGAAGACCGCGGCCGCGGCGGCCGGACCCGCCGTCGCGATGACGAGGGCGAGGTCCGGCCGTCCGGAGGCCTTGATCCCGGCTGCCAGCCCGCCGGCTGCGAAACCGGCCGGCAGACTGGCCCGTCGCTCCACGGATGGGAGGACCCGTGAGGACGCCGGGGAGTGGAGACCGGGGAGCGTGCTGGTCATCAGGGGGCGAGGGGGAGTTGTTCCAGGCCGGCCGTCTCGGGCAGGCCGTGGACGAGGTTGAACGACTGGATCGCCTGGCCAGCAGCGCCCTTGACCAGGTTGTCCTCGACGCCGATCGCGATGATCCGACCCGTCCGCTCATCGAGCCGAACGTAGACGAGGACGTGGTTGCTGCCCGTCGTGTGCTTGGTGGCGGGTGGCGTCGTCACGACCCGGACGAACGGCTCGCCCGCGTAGGCCGCGGCGTACAGCTCGTCGAGCTCAGCCTGGGTGATGGGACGGGTGGGACGGACGTGGCTGGTCGAGAGGATGCCGCGGGTCATCGGGATCAGATGCGGCAGGAAGTCGACGCCGATGACACCCGGGTTGGCGCCCGGATCCAGGCCTTCACGCGCGGCGGCGGTCGCGAGCTCCTGCTCGATCTCGGCGACGTGACGGTGGCCGCCGAGCCCGTACGCCTTCACGCTCTCGTTGATCTCCCCGAACATCAGGTCCGGCTTGGCCTCGCGACCGGCCCCCGAAACGCCCGACTTGGCATCGACCACGAGGTCCTCGATGAGTCCGGCTCGGGCCATCGGGGCGAGGGCCAGGATCGTCGCAGTGGGGTAACAGCCGGGCGACCCGACGATGGCCACGGACTGGTCCACGAGCGCGCTGAGCTCGTCGCGGTGCAGCTCGGGCAGGCCGTAGACCGCCTGGTCGAGGAGGTCGGGGCGGGGGTGCTCGAAGCCGTACCAGATCGGGTAGTCGCCCGGATCGTGCAGCCGGAAGTCGGGTCCAAGATCGATGATCGCGGTCCCCGCGGCGATGAGGTCCGGGACCATCCGCGCGGCCGCGCCGTGGGGGAGCGCCAGGAACACCGCATCCGCGGACGGGAGCTCGGTGCCCACGGTCAGCCCGGTCGTGGCGAGGTGGGCGTGGTGGCCGCCGATCGGCTCGTCCTGTCGATCGCGCCCGGCCAGGCCGACGATCTCCACGTTGGGGTGGCGCGACAGCAGCCGGATCAGCTCGGCACCGACATAGCCGGTCGCCCCGATGATGCCGACCCGGATGCGTCGTGGCCCGTCCCCGCCATCGGCCGGGAGCCCGCGCAGGGTCCGCGGCAGGATCCCCGATGACGGCGAGTCCGTCGCGACCACCGCGGGCGACTCGAGTCCGGCGCTCACGGGCGCCCCCAGCCACTCACGGGAGGCTGACTCGGGTGGCTCGCCGGGATCGGATGGACTGCCGTCATGGGCGTATGACTATACAGGACGACTGCATAGTCATGCAACACTCCTGCAACGCGTGGCACCTGCGACCTCCTCCGACAATCCCTACTTGTCTAGTCGGGATTATATGGTATCGTCCGGTCCGATCCCCTCATCGACGCATCACGGAGAACCGACCCCGATGCCCAGCGCCATCCCCGCCGAGGCCGCCGCCCACCTTCCGCCGGCCCGGATGATCGACCCGCGTGGTCACCGCTTCGGCGCCGGGGTGTCGGCCATCCTGCTGATCGTGGCCACCGTCACGCAGCAGCCCTGGCTCGTGGCCCTCGTCCTGCTGTCGATCGGCGTGAGCGCCGCGTTCGGCCTGCGCTACTCGATCTATGGCGCGATCTGGCGCCGGATCGTCAAGGTCGCCAAGCTCGGTCCGGCCGAGCCGGAGCACGAGTACCCGCCGCGCTTCGCCCAGGTCCTGGGCAGCATCGCGCTGATCCTCTCGCTGCTGGCGTTCGCGCTCGGGGCCCCGACCCTTGGCTGGATCTTCGCGCTGGCCGTGGCCGGGCTGCAGACCCTGCTCGCGGTGACCGGGTACTGCCTGGGCTGCCGGCTGTACTTCCTGCGCTGGTGGGTCCCGGACCTCGTCACCCGGATCTGGACCCGCGGCCGCGTGCAGCATCTGGACTTCGTCGCCGAGCCGATCCAGTACCAGTAGGCGGCCCACCACGGACCTAGGCCCACGCTGCGCCCCGCCGCGCACGCCGCTCAGCGCCGCGCGTCCGAGCCTGTCACCACGGCTGACGATGTCAGCTTCAGTGGACATGTGTGGAACGAATCCCTCGTGACCGTCTGCTCAGAACGACACGACGGCTGATCTGAGCGGTTGGCTCACGCTCATTCGTTCGATGCGTGTGCACTCAGGCTGACATGGTCAGGCTCAGTGACGTGCTGGACGAGAGCCGGGGCCTTGGCGAGCGGCCGGCCAGATCCGCGACCAGCCCGCGACCCTGTTCGCACGTCATGCGTGCAACGCGTGACGGCGTGCGTGGACGAGGATCGAACGTTGCGATCCATGCTTCGGCGAGCGTCTTCTCATGCGCCGGGCGCATGACGTGCGATGGCCGTCGCCCGCGGAGCCGGCCGCGCGGGCGGAAGCGGGGTGCCGTCCGCCCTACGCGATGATGTCTGGCCGCCTGTACGGCCCGGTCGCCACGACCTCGCCCTCCGACTCGTAGGGCGCCTCGCCCGATGAGCGGAGCCGGTAGCGGTGGTGGACGACGGTCGCGCCGGCGGAGAGCATCGCGTTCACCGGGCAGTACTTCGTGGCGGAGAGCTCGATCGCCCGCCGGATCGCTGCTTCGGCGAGATCGGTGCCCTCCACCTCATGGACCACATCGATGGCCGTGTAGACCTGCGGGTACTCGTCGCGCTGGTCGCCGCTCGCGTCGATGCGATACGACGTGATCCGCTGGCGCTTCTTGATCGCGATCGAGATCACGTCCATCGCGCTGCACGACGCGAGCGCCGACAGCACCGTCTCGACCGGGCTCCCGCCCTGATTCGAGCGGCGTTCGTCGAAGTCGAGCTCATGTCCGGAGCTCGGGACAGCATGGAAATGCATCCCGCCCAGGTGTTCGAGCTGGACGGACTTGTGGGTCGGCATGGCGTCAGTCTGGCAGCGCGGCGAGCGCCTCGCGGGTCGCACCGGCAGCAGCCGCATCCGGCTCGTCGTCGGCGACGGCCCGTCCGCGAGGTCATCCGGCAGCTGATCCGCGAGGAACTGCTCGCGATAGAGCTGCGCATACAGGCCGCCACGGGCGAGCAGCTCGGCGTGGGTGCCCCGTTCCACGACCGTGCCCTTGTCGTACACGAGGATCCGATCGGCGCGCAGGATCGTCGAGAGGCGGTGGGCGATGGCGATCGTCGTGCGCCCTTCCATGAGCCGCTCGAACGCGGCCTGGATGAGCCGCTCGGACACGGTATCGAGCGCCGACGTCGCCTCGTCCAGGATCAGGATCCGCGGATCCTTGAGCAGGACCCGGGCGATCGCGATGCGCTGCTTCTCGCCACCCGAGAGCTTGTAGCCGCGTTCGCCGACGATCGTCTCGTAGCCCTCGGGCAGCTCCATGATCCGGTCGTGGATGGCGGCTGCCCGGGCGGCCGTCTCCATCTCGGCGTCGGTCGCCTCGGGCTTCGCGTAGATCAGGTTCTGGCGGACCGAGGCGTGGAACAGGTATGTCTCCTGGGTCACCACCCCGATGATCCGCCCCAGCGAGGCCAGCGTGATCCGGCGGACATCGATGCCATCGATCTCCACGGCACCGGCATCGACGTCGTACAACCGCGGGATGAGGTACGTCGTCGTCGTCTTGCCGGCTCCGGACGGCCCGACCAGCGCAACGAGCTCACCGGGCTGCGCCTCGAACTCGACGTGCTCGAGGGCGAAGGGCGGCGGCGGTTCCACGGTCGGGGCCGCGTCGTCGTCGACATCGGGCGAGGACGCGCTCAGCAACGTCTCGAGCGCCTCTTCGTCGATCGGCGCGGCGGCGATCACGGCGGACGCCTCTTCGGCGTCGAGTTGGCCACGAGCGACCGCCTCGTGCGCGCGCGCCGACGGGACGACCTCGGTCGGATAGCGGAACGACACGTCGCGGAAGCGGACCTGGCCACGGACGTCGTCGTGGGTGAGGGTCACCGCATCGGGCGCGTCCACGATCTCGGGGTCCATCCCGAGGTACTCGAAGATCCGGTCGAACAGGGCGAGCGAACCCTGGATCTCGACCTGCACGTTCAGCAGCTGTCCCAGCGGGAAGAACAATCGACTCTGGAGCGTCGTGAACGCCACGATCGCGCCGGCGCTCGCCGCGTCGGGGTTGCCGTTCGCGGCCATCGTGCCGGCCAGCCAGTACACGAACGCCGGCATGATGCTGAAGATCGTGCCGATGATCATGAAGAACCAGCGACCCACCATCGCCTGGCGGATCTGCAGCGCAGCGAGCTTGCCGTTGAGCGTCTTGAATCGGGCGATCGCGGTGTCCTGCTGCCCGAAGGTCTTGATGAGCAGCATCCCGGAGACCGACAGCGTCTCCTCGGTGGCCGCGGTCATCTCGGCCAGCGCGACCTGGGTCTCGCCACTGACGTCGCGGCGGATCTTGCCGACCCGGTAGGTCAGGTACATGAAGAACGGCAGGATCGCCAGCGACAGCAGCGCGAGCTCCCAGTTGAGCAGGAACATCGCGATGATCGTGCTGACCGAGATCGCCACGTTCGCGGTGACCGAGCTCGCGGTGTCCGTCACCACCGCCTGCACGCCGCCGACGTCGTTGGCGAGCCGGCTCTGGATCTCGCCGGTCCGCGTCTCGGTGAAGAACCGCAGCGGCATCTTCTGGAGATGGCCGTACAGCGCCGCCCGCAGGTCCTGCATGACGTTCTGGCCGATGACGTTGTTGAGGTAGCTCTGGCCGACGCCGATCAGCCCGGAGACGATCGGGATGACGATCATCAACCCGACGAAGAGGTTCAGGTTCGTGTAGTCCTGGCCGACGATGACCTGGTCGATGAGGGCCGCGAGCAGGAACGGATTGATGAGGCCCGAGGAAGCTCGTGACGAGGATCGCGACGAGGACGACCAGGACCTGGAGCCGATACGGGCGAAAGAACGCGACGATCTTGCGGGTCGTCTCGCCGCGCCGCTCCTTGGGGACGGGGACGAAATCGCGGGACGGGCCGCCGCCGAACGGGCCACTCATGCTGCTGCGGCCGCGCCCTCCGCCACCACCACCGGTGCCGCGCGCTGCGGCTCCACCCGTCGCGGTCCGGGTGCTCCCGCGCGGGAACGTCACCAGGCGGTCGCGGTCGCGGCTTCGGTGATCCCCTGGGCCTCGAGCCAGCGCTCGGCGTCGATGGCGGCCTTGCAGCCGTCCGCGGCGGCCGTGACGGCCTGCCGGTAGCGATGATCGTGGACGTCGCCGGCGATGAACACGCCGTCGACCTTGGAGCCGGTCTCGTCGTGGACGACGAGGTAGCCCTTCTCGTCGACATCGAGCCAGTCGCGGAAGGCCGCGGTGTTGGGCTCGTAGCCGATGGCGATGAACACGCCCTCGATGGGCATCTCGGTGGCGTCGCCGGTGACGGTGTCGCGGAGCTTGAGCCCGTCGACCTTGTCCTCGCCGAGGACCTCCTCGACCGCGACGTTGGGATGGACCTCGATCTTGGGATGCTCGAGCGCCCGGTCGACCATGATCTTGCTCGCCCGGAACGTGTCGCGCCGGTGGAGCAGGTGGACCTTGGTCGCGAATCGGGTCAGGTAGGTCGCCTCCTCGAAGGCCGTGTCGCCGCCGCCGACGACGGCGATCTCACGGTCGCGGAAGAAGAAGCCGTCGCACGTCGCGCAGGCCGAGACGCCGCGGCCACGCAGACGCGTCTCGGAGTCGAGGCCCAGCCACAGCGCCGAGGCGCCGGTGGCGACGATGACGGCCTGGGCGCGGTATTCCGTGCCGCGGGCCCAGATGCGGAACGGACGCTCCGACAGGTCCACGCGATCGATGTCGACGTCCACGAGCCGCGAGCCGAAGCGCTCCGCCTGGGCGCGCATCGCGGCCATCAGCTCCGGGCCCTGGATGCCGTCCGGGAAGCCCGGGTAGTTCTCGACGTCACTCGTGAGCATCAGCTGGCCGCCCGGGGCGGACCCGGCGAGCACGACCGGCTCCAGGTTGGCGCGGGCGGCGTAGATCGCGGCGGTCAGGCCGGCCGGACCCGAGCCGATGATGACGACCTTGGCATCGACCCGACCTTCGCCCGTGGCGATCGTGGAGGGCCCGCCCGGCGCCTGGACCGGGGCGGCCTCGGTCGGCGCATCGATCATGGAGATCGAGAACCCGCCGAACGGGTTGCTTGGGGTGGAGCCGTTGGTCTCGTCGTTCATGGTGTCCATCGTATCATGGGATTGATACCCCCTGGGGGTATGTGATCCAAGGCGTCAGAGCGCATGCAGCGCCGGGAGGATGTCGCGCCCGACCTGCTCGAGGTGGGCCGGATCGTGGACGTCCTTCAACTCGAAGATGACGTGCTCCGCGCCGGCATCGGACAGCTCACCGAACCGGTCGACGACCTGGGCCGGGGTCTCGGTCCGGGCGTGATCGGCGGGGCCGAGGCGGATGTTCTGCAACGTCGATCGCTCGATCTCGCGCGGGTCACGCCCGACGGCCGCGCAGTGCGCATCCAGGATCGCGTACTTGCGGGCGATCGCCTCCGGCGACCCGAAGACGTTGCAGGCGTCGGCGTACTGGGCGACGAGGCGGAGCGTCTTCTTCTCGCCGCCGCCGCCGACCATGATCGGCACCCGCGGCCGCGACAGCGACTGCGGGGAGTTCAGCAGGCGTCCGGCCTGGAACTGGCGGCCGTGGTGGGCCGCCTCCGAGCCGCGCTCGCCCTGCCACATCTCGTGGGCGATCTGAAGGGTCTCCTCGAGCATCTCGAAGCGGTCGCCGAGGGGCGGGAACGGGAAGCCGAGGCTCGCGCGATTCGTCCTCGTTCCAGGCGGCCCCGATCCCGAGCCAGGCCCGCCCGCCGGACAGGACGTCGAGCGTGGTCGTGGCCTTCACCCACAGTCCGGGGTTCCGGTAGTGGACGCCGCCGACCATGAGCCCGAGGCGAGCCCGCTGCGTGTGCGCCGCCATGAAGCCGAGCGCCGTCATGCCTTCGAGCATCGGCTCCTCGGGCTTGCCGACGCCACGGATCTGGAAGAAGTGGTCCATGACCCAGATCGAATCGAAGCCGGCGTCGTCGGCCTGACGGGCGATGCGGGCCAGCGTCGGCCCGATGGCCTCCGCGCCTCCGGGCCACGTGAACGAGCAGATCTGCAGGCCGACCTTCATCCCGCGGAGCCTACGTCACGTCGCGGTTGCGTGCGCAACGACGGCTCGGCGACGACTCGTCCGAGCTGGTCAGCGGAAGAGGTCCATCGACGCCGGGATGAGGGCGTCCGCGATCGTCGCCTCGCCGCGCCGGAATGAGGCGCCCCGGACCAGCGCGACCGGCCGCCCGGCGGTCTTGCCGAGGACCAGCTCGGCGGCCGACGCGAGCTCATCGGCGACGGCTCGGACGGTGGAACGCATGACCCGGCCGTCGGCGTCGGGCGTCCCGCGCAGGTCGTCGAGCGGGCAGCAGCCCGGAGACGCCGATCGCGACGTCCACGATGCCGAACCGCCACGGCCGACCGAAGCTGTCCGAGACGATGACCGGGAGATCGTGACCCAGCCGCGCCCGGACGGCGCCCCGGATCGCCGCGGCGGATGCATCCGGATCGTGCGGCAGGAGCGTGACGATACTGCCCGATGCCGGTCCGACGTTCGACGCGTCGACGCCGCCGTTCGCGCAGACGAACCCGTGCTCGGTCTCCGTGATGATCACCCCGTTCGCCATCCGGACGACCCGCCGAGCCTCGCGCAGGACGACCTCGACCTGGCGTGGGTCGCGGTCCCACGCCTCGGCGAAGGCGACCGCCTCGGGGCGCGGCTCGATCGTGGTCAGGTCGACGATCGCGCCCTCGGCCTTGCTCACGATCTTCTGGGTGACGACGAGCACGTCGTCGTCGCGGAGCGGGAGCGACGTCGGTCGCGGCGGCCAGCGCGTCCGCGATGAGCGCCGGCAGGTCGTCGCCCGGGACGATCTCGCCAAGGCCGCCGATGGCGATGGCCTCGATCCGGTCAGCCACGAGCGAACGCCGGGTCGAGCGCCTCGGCGAGGAGCAGGTCGTCGGGCGTGTCGATGTCCACGGCCAGCGGACCGACGAGTTCGACCAGCTGGGCGCCGGCCGCGAGCGGCGGCCGTCGTGTGGGCGACGTAGCTGTCCCCGCCGAACTGCGGCTCGATGACGTCCGGCGGCGCGAGCAATAGCGCGTTCGTCCCGCGGGCGTGGCGGTCGGCGACGATCGCGACGACGGGCCCGGCGCTGTCGGCCAGCGCGTCGAGGACGTGCCGGATCGCATCCGGCGTGATGGCCGGGAGGTCGATCGGGACGATGAGGACGGCACGAGCGCCGGCCGCGACGGCCTCGTCACGAGCCTCGCGCAGGCCGTCGTTGAGGCCGCTCGTCCGCTGCAGGAGCGGCCGGGCGCCCGCCGTCAGGGCGAGACCGCGAACTTCGTCGTCGGGCGTGACGACGTACGTCTCCGCGATCCCGGGCGTCGCCGCGAGTGCCTGCAGCGTGCCCTCGAGGAGCCGGGTCGCGAGATCCCGGCGCTCCTCCGCGTCGAGCACCGCCCCCAGCCGGGACTTGGCCCCGTCCAGCTGCCCGACCGGGACGATCGCGACGACGGATCGATCCGGCGTTCACGCGGTGCCGCCGCGCAGAAGGCGAAGCACGTCGCCCGCGACCCGGGCGCGGGCCGCGTCGTCGGACATGATCGTGTCGAAGGCGACGGCGCGGAGTCCGAGGGCCTCGATCGCGGGCAGCGCCTCGGCATCCACGGCGTCGGCGATGAAGATCGTGGCCAGGTCACGGTAGAGCGCCGCCACGCCGAGAGCACTGGACTCGAACCCGAGCGAGGTGAGCATCCGGTCGGCCGGCCCCTTGAGCGCGACACCCCCGATGATCCCGCTCATCGCGACGACCGGGACGTCACGCCCGCGCGCCTCGACGACGGCGCTCTCGAGGCCGGGCACGGCGAGCAGCGGCCCGATGGACACGATCGGGTTGGACGGGGCGATGACGATGGCGTCCGCGGCCGCGATGGCGGCGACGACCTCGCGCGTCGGCCGGGCCGACTCGATGCCCCGGAACCGGACCTCGTGCACGGTCGGCGCCTGGTGGCGGTGGACGAAGTACTCCTGGAACTCCAGCCAGCCCTCGTCGGTGCGGACCTCGGTCCGGACGGGCTCGTCGGCCATGGGCAGGATCATGGGCGCGATGCCCATCGCGGCGCGCAGGGCGAGCGCCACATCCGTCGGTCGGGAGCCGGTCCGCAATCGGTCGGTCCGCCAGACGTGCGTGGCGAGGTCACGGTCGCCGAGGCGGAACCACGGTTCGTCACCGAGCGAGGCGAGCCGGTCCATCACGGTCCAGGTCTCGTCGCGCAGCCCCCAGCCACGTACCTCATCGTCGAGTCCGGCCAGCGTGTACGCGACGGTGTCGTGATCGGGCCAGATCGCGAGGCCGTGGAGCTCGAGGTCGTCGCCCGTGTTGACCACGACCGTCAGGTCGGCACCCAGGTGGGCGGCCAGGCCTTCCGCCAGCTTGGCGCCACCCACCCCGCCGGCGAGCTCGACGACCTTCATCTCGCCAGGAGGTCTCGCGACCTCGCCGATGCGCTCGATCGTCTGGGCGTCGTACGGGGCGGGCATCCGCACGATCACGGTCTCGAACCCGAGGTCGCGATACGGGCGGATCGCCGCGGCGATGTCCGCCGGCGAACCCGTCAGGTGGGGACCTGCGCCCATCGTGGTGATGCCGTTGGCCGTCATGAGGCTGTCCATGCGCGTGCGCGCTCGGTCCGCGTCGTCGTCGAGGACGATCGGGAAGCTCACCGTCATCTCGAGCGTGGCCAGATCGCGCCCGACGTCCGCTGCGTGCGCTTCGAGCGCGGCGAGGGCGTCGCTGACCTCCTCGACCGTGCCCGAGATGTTCCAGCCGTCGGCGTACGAGGCGACCGTCCGGAGCGTCTTGCGCCGTCCGCCGCCGCCGATGAGGATCGGCAGGCGGTCCTGGATCGGTCGCGGGGCGTTCAGCGCGTCGTGGAACGTGTACGTGGGGCCGTCGTGGGAGAACCGTTCCCCGTCGAGCAGGCGACGCATGAGCCCGACCGATTCGTCGAGCCAGTCGAGTCGTTCGCCGACGCTCGCCCCGAAGTCGATGCCGAAGGCGTCATGCTCCCGCTCGAACCAGGCACCGCCGATGCCGAGCACGGCGCGCCCATCCGAGACGTGGTCCAGGGTCGTCGCGAGCTTCGCGGTCAGACCCGGGTTCCGGAAGGTGTTCGCCCCGACCATCAGCCCCAGGCGGAGCCGCGTCGTGATGGGCCCCAGGGCGTGCATGACGCCCAGCCCTCGAGGATCGGCTGCTCCCACGGGCCGAAGATCGCAAGCAGGTGATCCCACGTCCAGACCGAGTCCCAACCGTTCGGCCTCGGCGGCCAGGGCGGCGTCGCGGAAGCCGGGCCAGTCGGTGGACTGGGGCCAGAGCTGCAACCCGAAGCGCATCGTGGCGACCGGTCAGTCGAGGTGGTCGTGCACGGCGCCGATCGGCAGCCGGAAGCTGATCCGCTCCTGACGCTCGAACCGGTCGCGGATGAGCCGCTCCGCCTCGTCGGGCTCGTCGGCGTGATAGCGCCGGGCCATGGCCGCGATGTCGGCCTGTGCGGTCGCCTGGTCCTGGACGACCGTGACCCGGCTGGTCAGCCCGACCCAGCGATAGCCGTCGACGCGATCCGTGACCGCGATGGAGATGCGTGGATCGCGCAGCAGGTTGGCCGGCCAGCGACGGCCCATCGCGCTGTTGATGACGAGTTCGTCACCCTCGAGCGTGTACCAGATCACGGCCTGGCGGGGCGTGCCGTCGGGGTCCAGGGTCGCGATCGTCGCGAAATTGGGCGCGGCGAGGAACGTGCGCAGGTGATCGGGCAGGGTCGTGGGCGGGTTCGCGGTGTCGGTCATCCCGCGATGGTACGCGGGCGCACGCCCCCTCGCAGACGCCGGTTCAGTCGCTGGAAGCGGTCCTGACCCGGCGTGGCACCGCACGGCGGGCGGTCCGACGCGCGGCATCGGTCATCGCCTCGCGGGCGGCGTCCAGCCGGAGCGTCTCCATGGGTCGCGGCGTCATCGGTTCGGGCGCCGGACGGCCCAGGAGGTAGCCCTGGCCCAGGTCCACGCCGAGGTCGGTGCAGACCGCGAGGTCGGCGCGACGCTCGATGCCCTCGGCGAGCAGTCGCGCGCCGATGCGCCGCCCGAACGACACGAACGCCTCCACGAGGGCCTGCTTCGCGTCGTCACGGGCGATCCCCGCGACGATGTCACGGTCGATCTTGATGACGGTCGGGCGGAGGGCGGCGATCAGCGCGAAGCTGGCGTAGCCCGCACCGGCATCGTCCACGGCGAACCCGAATCCCAGCCGCCGCAGCGCCTTGACCGCCCGCTGGAGCGGCACGACGTCGGAGACGGCCTGCTGCTCGGTGCATTCGAGCGTGATCTGCCGTGGGTCCAGTCCCGCGTTTCGGACCATGGCCGCGAGTGCCCCGGCTTCGAAGTGCGAGTCGAGGAGGCTCGCCGGGGTCAGGTTGAGGGCGAATCGGATCGAGGGCTGACCCGCAGCACGTCGCGCGCGCTCGATCGAGCCCGCACGATCCAGGATCGTCGAGATGAGGAAGACGTCGAGCTCGATCGAGCGACCGGTGTCGATGGCCGCCTGGACGATCGACCCGATGGACTGCGGCAGCATCGGCATGACCGGGCGGAAGAGACACTCGTATTCGTGGAGGTCGCCGTGCTCGAGTTCCACGATGGGCTGGTAGGCGACCCCATGCAGCGTCCGCAGGCTGAAGAAGTAGTCCAGGGTCTTGGTCTGGACCACCTGGGTCGTCTGGGACATGCCGATCCGGTCCGCGAGGCCGGACAGCTGCACGGCCGATGAGAGGGCCATGAGGTAGCGGTCGGCCTCCGGCAGCGACGCGTCCACCGTGACCAGGCCGTACACGGTATCGGCGTCCTCCGCGACGTCATCGGCGATGGCGTCGGTGAGGCCGCTCGCGGCCGCGATCAGGACGGCGCCCGAATCCAGCTCCAGCACGCGTGACCCGTCCACCTCGGCGGCGAGCCAGCGGACGAACCGGATGTCGCGCGACCACAGCAGCCGTTCGTCGGTCGAGCGGCGGGGCGGTGCAAAGAGGCGCAAACGTCGTTCCTCGAGATGGCGTCGTGGACCGCCCTCGACGCCGGTGACCGGCGTTCTGGGACGGACCTCGAGGCATGATGCGCCGGACCCCCGCCCGATGGGGCTGGTCGGCGGTCCGGTGTGGTCTGGTACCTTCGTTCGGTCAGCCGAGCGCGTGTCGGAGCGATGCCAGGGCCTCGTCCTCGCCCGAATGGATCGCGGTGACCCGATCCGCCAGGTCGATCAGCAGGGCGTGCTGCTGGTCGGCATCGAGCGGAAAGCAGTCGTCCACCTCGGCCCGAACAGCCGAGAGCTCGGTCCAGATGCCGACCAGGTCGTCCCGGGTGCCCGGACCGCCGGCGGCGAACCGAGCGGCCCGTTGATCCTGGAGAGCGCGGGTCCGACGGAGCGCGGGAACGCCTTGCGGCAGAACCGCCACTGCCAGGTCGGACCACGCCTCACCGAGCGCCTCGTAGCGTGCCGCCGGGGCGACGAGTCGGTCGTCGCCGAGTCGCTCGGACGCCTCGCGCAAGCCCGCCACGAACCGGACACGACCAAGGCCGCCGCCGCTTCCGTAGTGGGCCACATGGGTGTGGACGGCGGCGAGGGCATCCCACAGCCGACCACCGGCCGGGAAGACGACCGGCCAGCTGTCCTTGCCCGTCCCGTCCAGTCGCCCGGCCCAATCGTCGAGGGCGGCCAGCGAGAACGACCGGGTGCGCGGCGCGTCGAATCCCTCGATGCTGGCGCGCAGCCCGTCCCGCAGCGCGGCGTCGACCCGGGCCGGCGCCAGCGTCACGGCCGTCGGGGCCAGTCGAAGCAGGCGGTGGCGCTGCTTCCCGATGCGAGCCCGGGCTCGAGCGAGGACATCGAGTGGGACCGTGAACGGCGCCACGGACACGTCATCGACCACCGCGACATCGGCGGCGTCGTCGATCGCCTCGACGACGACCACGTGATAGGCGCCACCGCTCCACGCCGGGGGATAGCCGCGGGTCCCGAGCTCGGCCGCGTCCACCCAGGCGATCACCGGACCACCCTCGCCAAGGGCGTCCCGCAGCTGGCGGTCAGCCACCCGGGCCGATGTCGTCTCGGTCACGAGGGCCGCGATGCCCAAGCGCTCGAGGGCGCCCTGGAGGTACGCCAGGTCGTCGTCCCATCGATGGCGCCCGGCGATGAAGAACGTCCCGATGTCCTCCTTGGCGTAGTGGAACTGGAAGATCCCCATGCCGACACCGCCACCCAGGACGCCGGCGAGGGGTTCGGAGAGCGGCAGCCCGGCGTGCGCGAGCAGGCGGCAGAGGGCGGCGGTCGCGGGATCGCGATCGGCCCCTGGGGCGGCCGCCGGGAGGGCCGGCCCGTCGAGTCGGGCATCGGCCGCGGTCGGTGTCGGCGCCGCGGCGACGACGTGGGCGCGCGCAGCGGCATAGCGCTCGCCCGTGCGGGCCATGCGAGCGCGGACACGGGACTTCAGGTGCTTGCGGTCGGTCATCTCAGAGCCTCGTTCCCCGACCGGGCACCCGGACCCACGCTCGCTGGGCGCCGCGGCCGTCGGATGAACGGACGAGATGGCGCGTCGACTCGACCCGAGGACAGCATCCCCTTTGCCTCCGCGGGGCCGGTCGCGTGGGGACCGACGAGGAGGTTCGGCGCGGGTGGCGCCGTGGGTCGGATGCTACGGCGTCGGGACGCGGTCGTCCAGACCCGTTCGGAAGCTCGATCGCGACCGAAGGCGCGTCACACCAGCCGTTCACCTGCGCGAACGGGAACGTCGAGGCGGTTCTCGGGCGGGGCCAGTGGACACGCCCAGCGGGGATCGAACGCGCACGACGGCTGGATCGCGAAGTTGAAGTCGAGGATGAGCGCGCCGGTGTCCGGGTCCGCCCCGAGGTCGGCGCTCTTGGCTGCGTCCACGAGGTAGCGACCGGCGCCGTACGTCTCCGCGCCGTTGGTCGCGTCGCGGAACGGGATGAACAGGCCGCCTGCGTAACCGGCCATCCAGAACACGCTCAGGCGCCGCTCGCCGTCCGGGAAGGCGAGCCGCACGTGGCCGAGCCGGCGGAACGAGAGCGTGTCGGCGCCGCTGTTCGGCAAGGCGAGCGGCAGGGCGCCAGGATCCGGCGGTGGGGCGGGCTCCACGACCGCGTGGAACCGGAGGGTCGGGTCGTGGTCGAAATGCCGCGCCTCGAAGGCGGCGCGGTCCGCGACCGGGATCGGGGACTGGGGATGCTCTCGATACAACCGCTCGCGCACCGCGCGCCAATGCGCGACCGCGATCGCCGGATCGTTGGCGGCCATCGCCCGGACCTCGCTGTAGAGCGTCCCGATGCGGCGTCGCCAGTCAGCGAGGCTGAGGCGGTCCGCCACGGACCCGTCTCCGGGCTCCCAGCCGCTCATGAGCGTCGGTTGCGCCACGATCCGAGCACGAGCCAGGCTCCGATGACGATGAGGATCACGGGCCAGAACTGGCTCCAGCGGATGTCCGGCAGCTCCAGCCCCAGCGTTCGCTCCAGGAAGAACCAGATGCCGACCGCGAGAAGGATCGCGCCGAACACGATCGAGCCCGTGCGACCGTCGCGCCGGTCCGACCGGGGTGGGGTCGGTGGCGGCGAGGCCCAGCCGGTCGAGCCGGGTGCGGGCGTCGGGGCGGCCGCGAGCGCGGGCGCGGACGTGGGCGCGGACGTGGGCGCGCTCGACTCCTCGGGGAGAGGCATCCGGACGGTGGGATTCGGGTCGGTCAAGGTGGGCTCCGCTGCGGTCGCGCCGGGCGACCGGTCCATCCTAGCCCGACGCCCCTAGAATTCGGCGGGCTGGGGTCGGACCCGTCGCGGTCCGACCGACCGGCCCACCATGCGCATCGAACGGACGGAGGCCACACGTGGCGGATACAGCGGAGATCGGCGTCTTCGGAGGCTCGGGGTTCTATTCGCTGCTCGAGGACGTCCGTGAGGTCAAGGTGGACACGCCCTACGGCGCCCCGTCCGATTCCATCTTCCTGGCCGACGTGGCCGGGCGGCGGGTCGCGTTCCTGCCGCGGCACGGTCGCCGGCACACGATCCCGCCGCACCAGATCAACTACCGGGCCAACGTCTGGGCGATGAAGTCGCTTGGCGTCAAGGCGGCCATCTCGCCGTGCGCCGCCGGGTCGCTGGCGCTCCCCGTCAAGCCCGGGGACTTCGTCGTCTGCGACCAGTTCGTCGACCGGACGAGCGGTCGAGCGGATACGTTCTTCGACGGCCCGATCGTGACCCACCTGTCCTCGGCCGAGACCTACGACCCGGTCCTGCGCCAGCTGGCCATCGAGACCATCCGCGACCACGGTATCGAGGTCCATGAGCGCGGCACGGTCGTCGTCATCCAGGGCCCGCGCTTCTCCACGAAGTCGGAATTGAAGTGGTTCAGCGATGCCGGCTGGGAAGTCATCAACATGACCCAGTACCCCGAGGCGTGGCTGTGCCGCGAGATGGGGATCGCGGTCGTCAACATCAGCCTCATCACCGACTACGACGCGGGCGTCCACGAAGGCACGGAGGCGGTCAATGCGACGGATGTGCTCGCCGTCTTCTCGGCCAACGCGGAGCGGATCCAGAAGGTCGTCCTGGACCTGATCGGGCGCTTCCCGGCGGACCTGGATGCGCTGGGGGCGGGTGCCGCCCTGGGCCCGACGCGTGGCGACGGTCACACGATCGCTCGCGAAGACATCCGGCTGTTCGAGACGGAGCTCTGAACGCCATGGGGGAGGGGACCGAGCGCCTGCCGATCGGGGTCTGCATCCGGGCCATCCGGGCGGAACCGGCGTGGTGGCTGGAGAGCGCGCGTCGGCTGGACGCCGCCGGGCTACCGCGGTCTCTGGTGCTGGGACCACTTCATGGGCCGTGGCGACAAGACGGTCCCGGTCGTGGAGGCCTGGACGATGCTTTCGATGGCGGCCGCCCAGACCACCCGGGTCACGCTTGCCCCGTTCGTCCTCAACGTCATGAATCGCCACCCCGCCCTGGTGGCCCGGATGGCCTCCACGCTGCAGATCGCGAGCGGCGGCCGGTTGATCCTGGGCATCGGGATCGGTGGGGCGCCCGCAGAGCATGCGGCCTACGGGATGGCGTTCCCCGACGCGCCCGAACGCGTTCGCCACCTCGAGGAGGCGATCGCGGTCATCCGGGCCTTATGGACCGGTGGACCGATCACGCGCGAATCACCGCTGTACCCGTTGACCGAGGCCTGCGCGCATCCCGTGCCCGACCCGGCGCCGCGCATCGTGCTCGGCGGCGAGACACCCGCGGGCGCCCGCCTGGCGGCACGCATCGGCGACGGCTGGAGTACGTTCGACGACTCGTTCGAAGCGCGCATCCCGCTGTATCTCGAGGCACTCGAGGCCGCGGGCAAGCGCCGGGAGGACCAGCTCGTGCTCGTCGGGTTCCAGGGCGACTGGCTGGGTGACGAGGCGTTCCGCGACACGCCGTGGTTCGCGCAGCCACGCGAGACCTGGGATCGCTGGCACGCCGCCGGAGCGGACGGCGCGATCGTGCTGGCCCGGACGACCGACGACGTCGACGCCCTGGTGGACGCCGTCGAGCGCTGGTGAGCCGTCCCATCCGGTTCGTGGCACCATCCCCCACGTGACACCCACGAGCCCGACTGCGCCCGGTGCCGCCTCCGCGGCGGGGTCGTCGGCCGCCCCGCCGGTGCCCGATGGTCCGGCCGAACCGACCCACGGCTGCGCCCGCTGCGGAGCGCCCGTCGCGATGGGCGTGGGCCTGTGTGAACGATGCAATCCCCTGGGCCTGCGCGACGTATCCGCCTCGCAGGTCCACGGCACGGTCTTCATCGGCGTCGCCGTCGCGATCGTCGGGCTGGCGCTCATCGCCAGGCTCGCGATCACCGGCCTCGGGCCGTTCCCGCGACCCTCGATGCCGTCGTGCCGGTCGGTGACGCCTTACGGGTCACACTCACCGTCACCAACGAGGGCGAGAGCGGCCGGCCAGACGACGTGCCGGGTCACCACGGCATCCAATCAGGGTGGCGGTCCCAACGCGTTCGTGCTGACCCCGGAGCTGCAGCCCGGCCAGAAGCTCACGTTCGATCAGCTCGTGACCGAGCTGGGCACGGCCGATACCGACCTCGTCGTCGAATGCCGGACCCCATGACCGCTCCTGCCACGACGTCCGTCATCGACGCCGCCGACGATCTCGCCTTCGCGATCGCCCTCGCGGCGCGGGCCGGGGAGGTGCTCATGGCCCACTACGAGCGCCTCGAGCAGATCGACTACAAGAGCGCCCGGGATGTCGTGACCGAGGCCGACCACCTGTCGGAGGCGCTCATCCTCGACGCGATCCGGGAACGCCACCCGGGCGACGCGATCATCGCCGAGGAGACCGGGGACCACCATTCGGTGGCGGGCGAGGCGCCCACGTCGGGCCGAGGCCGGGTCTGGATCGTGGATCCGCTCGATGGCACCGTGAACTACGCCAACGGCATCCCGTTCTTCTGCGTGGCCATCGGCCTCGTGGAGGATGGCCGTCCGTCCGTCGGCGTCATCCACGACCCCACGCGCGGCGAGACCTTCGCCGCGACCGCTGACGGGCCGGCCCTGCTCTCGGGCTCGCTCGGCCAGCACAGTCACGCGGTCACGACCTCGGACAAGGACAAGCTCACCGACTTCGTCATCTCGATGGCGCTCAACGGCCGGGCCGTCGCGTCGCGAGCCAGCAACGTCCGCAAGGCGATCCGGATCTCGCGCTCGATGGGCTCCGCGGCGTTGGCGCTCGCCTACGTCGCCAATGGCCGGTTCGATGCGATGGTCCAGCAGGGCGGGCTCTCGCAGTGGGATGTCGCGGCCGCCGGGCTCATCGCCGAGCGGGGCGGGGCCACGGTCACCGCGATCGATGGCGGCCCGTGGTTCGACCTGGCGAACGCACCCAAGTCGGTCGGGGTGCTCGCGGCCCCGCCCGCGCACCACGCCACGCTGCTCGGGCTGATCCGCTAGCCCCGCTCGCGAATTCGGGAACCGTGGCGGGCTGACACGGCCCATACCCTGTGAGTGCGGCCAGATGGCCGTGCCGTCATCAGGAGGCCCGATGCAGCGGGACCTGGTCATCCGGGCGATGGCAGGCGATCACGGTGCGTTCTCTGAGCTGGCACGCACCTCGATCGGCCGGCTCTACGCCGCCGCCCGGCTGATCCTGCGTGACGACCAACGGGCCGAGGACGCCACCCAGGAGGCGCTGGTCGCCGCCTGGCGCGACCTCTCCGCGTTGCGCGATCCCGACCGCTTCGACGCCTGGCTTCACCGACTCCTCGTTCGCGCCTGCTATCGGGAAGCGCGCCGAGGACGTCGGCGATGGGCCATCGAGATGGAGGTCCGGCCGTCCGAGGGCAGCGAACCCGATCCCGCCCTCGACGTCGCCGACCGCGACCAGCTCGAGCGCGGCTTCCAGCGGCTCGATGCCGATCAGCGGACGGTCATCGTCCTCCACTACTACCTCGGCCTTTCCCTCGACGAGGTCGCGGACGCGCTCGGCATCCCGCCGGGCACGGTGCGATCCCGTCTCCACCGAGCTACCCAGGCGATGCGGGCCGCGCTCGACGCGGACACGCGCGCCGTGGATCAGAACGAAAGGCGGTTGGCATGACGTCGCGCGACGACTTCGACCGCCACCTCGCCGCCTGGTTGTCTGCTGACGCTCCGAAGGTGGAGCCCGAGCCCCTGCTCGGCCAGGTCCTCGCGCGGACCGCTCACACCCGGCGTCGCCCGGCCTGGCGCATCCCCGAAAGGTGGATCCCCATGTCTGCGATCTCCACGCGGGCAGCGACCGTCTCGCGGGTCCCGTTGCGGACCATCGGCGTGGTCGCCCTGCTTCTCATCGCGCTCGCCCTGGGGCGCCGTGCTCCTGGCCGGAGCCCAGCGGCCCCTGCCGGCGCCATTCGGACCGGCCGGGAACGGGCGGCTCCTCTCCGTCGAGGGCGGCGATATCGTGTCGCGCGCGACGCTCGATGCGGCGCCGGTGACCCTGATCGCTGGGCCGGCGGAAGATGTCGGTCCGTGGCCGTCCGGTGACGGCACCCGGTTCACGTTCTACCGGGCGACCGACGACGGCTTCGACCTCTGGGTGGCCGATGTCGACGGCTCGGATGTCCACCGACTGGCCGGTCCGTTCACGGAGCCTGGCTGGACCGACTGGGCCCCCAGCGGGGATGCCGTGCTCGTCAACGAGGTGCCATCGGATGGCGACGCTCGCATGTCGCTCGTCGACACCCGGAATGGCACGACCACGCGCCTCGACGTCGGCATGCCGGCCACGCAGGCGACGTTCCGGCCCGTCGACGGTCGGCAGATCTCGTTCGTCGGCGATCACCCGGTCGATGGCCGTGGTCTCTACCTGGTCGACCGGGACGGGACCGGCCTGAAGCGACTGGACATGGCCCCGTTCGACGATCCGGACCCGACGGCCGCCTACCTGGACGACACCGCGTGGTCGCCGACGGGCGATCGCATCGCGTTCCATTCGCGGGACGTCTCGCCACGCGCCCCCGAAGGCCGGAGCCTGCGGATCAAGATCGCCGACATCGACCCGGCCGGGATCGTGACCGCCGAGCGGGTATTGCCGGACGACGGGCAGTCACACAGCGAGTTCGATGCGCGTTGGCTGCCGACCGGCGACGCCATCGTCTACAAGCGCCTCGTCAACGCCATGCAGCGCCTGTCGGTCGCGACGAGTGGGAGGGTCGATCAGCGCCCCGCGCGACATCGCCACGGGTACCTGGATGGATGACCTCACCATCGCACCCGATGGACGAAGCGTCCTCTACCTCGACGATGTCCGCGGGGTCAAGTCGGTGGACATCGCGTCGGGAGATGTCGATGCGGCGGGGTTCGCGACGGACGACATCGTGGCCTGGCAGCGAGCGGCGCTGCCCTAGCCCTCGTCCAGCCAGCGATGGGGCCTTGACCGAAGCCGGTCGAGGCCCCATTCCTCGCAGAAGGCCTCCCACGCGTCCCGGGGCGCGCCGTCCCAGCGCAGGTCATCGGCATCGTGTTGGCGGATCTGGACGCCATCGTCCGTCGTCCGCAGGCGGGCCAGGTCGCGATACAGCAGCGCGTCGTCCCAGTGGTCGCGCAGTGTCGCGGCGAGGGTCATCGCGCGGGAGCCGCCCAGGCCCGGCACTTCCCAGCTGGACGCCTTGGGCGGGATGTCCTCGTAGTGGCCATAGCGGGTCAGGACGGCGGCGGCGGACTTGGCGCCCCAGCCGGGCAGGCCCGGGAACCCGTCCGAGGAATCCCCCACGAGCCCGAGCCAATCCGGGATCGACGTCGGGGGCACGCCCCACTTGGCCCGGACGCCGGCGTCGTCGTACGTGAGCCCGCGGCGGCGATCCCAGAGGACGATCCGCTCCTCGCGCACAAGCTGGGCCATGTCCTTGTCAGGGGTGCAGACGAGGATGCGCTCGACCCGCGCGTCCTCGGCGAAGCGGACGGCCGCCGCGGCGATGGCGTCATCGGCTTCGAACTCGACCATCGGCCAGAGGACGATGCCGAGGGCCTCGACCGCGGCCTCCGCGATGGGGAATTGGGCAAGCAGCTCCGGTGGCATCCCGGCCGAGGACTTGTACCCGGGATAGAGGTCGTTGCGGAACGACTCGATGACCCGATCCGTTGCGCAGCCGACGTGGGTCGCTCCCTCCTCGCGCAGCAGGTACAGCAGCTGGTCGCACAGGCCGGAGACGCCCGACAACGGGATGCCGTCGCGGCCCAGGACCGGGGGGCGCGGCGCGAAATGCGCCCGGAACAGCTCATACGTCGCGTCGACGAGGTGGAGCTGCACGATCAGGCGATCCTCGGCTCGGCGCGCGTGACGGCCCCGGCCTCGACGATATCGCGCAGGCGCAGCAGGTCGGCCTGGAAGATCGCGCCGAGCACCGGAGCGGACGCGACCGCCCAGAGGTGCGGGAACAGCGGCGCGATGAGGGTCTCGTCCCAGCGGACGATCGTGGTCGTGCCGTCGGCGCCGGGCTCCAGCGTGATGAGTCCGCCACCGGTGAACGTGCCCTCGTGACGGATGGCGAACCGGCTGGGCGGCACGAACTCCGTGATCTCGACCGGGTCCGTGACCCCGAGACCGAAGATCCGGACCGTCGCCTCGCCGCGGGTCCCGACACCGACCGGTGGACGGTGAGCAGCCGCACCGCCTTCATCTCGTGCATCCAGCGTGGCTGGCCTTCGATATCGGCGAGCTCCGCCCAGACCCGCTCGATCGGGGCATCGATGACGGCGAGGCTCGCGAATGGGGGCGGCGGACCGCCGTCGGCGCGCTGGGCCAGCAGCCGATCGACGACCCAGCCGACGACCAGGCCGATGAGGCCGAGCCGGATCAGCGACGCGGATCATCGGTCCGACGGGTCGATGGTCACCGCATGACCGTTCGCCACATGCCGACGCCAGCGTCGCGCATCTCGTCGATGGCCCGGGCGCCGTCGCCCGGTTCGAGGTCGACGGCGGCGATCGCGTCGGTCAGGAGGAAGGTATCGAAGCCGAGGCGCCTGGCGTCGAGCGCGGTCGCCTTGACGCAGTAGTCGGTCGCAAGGCCGACGACGACGACCCGGGCGATGTCGCGGTCACGCAGGAGCGATTCGAGCTCGGTGGGGATCGTGTCGCCGGTCGTGGCGTCACGCATCGTGAAGCCGGAGTACCCGTCTTCGCCGTTGGCGCCCTTGCGGACGCCCAGGGCGTCGTCCGGGACCTCGGCTTCCGGGTGGATCTGGGCGCCCCAGCTGTCGGCGACGCAATGGACCGGCCAGATCCCGCCGTCCTTGGCGAAATGCGGCGTGGTCTCCGGGTGCCAGTCCTGGGTCAGGACGACCGTGGCCCCGGAAGCGGTCGCCATCGCGATCTCGCGGTTCACGGTCGGGACGATGGCATCGCCACCGGCCACCGACAGCCCTCCGGCGGGATCCGCGAAATCGTTCTGGAGATCGACGACCACGAGGGCCGTTCGGCGGTCGTAGCGCTGCATGGCGCCGAGCGTAGCAGGACGGGTCGAGGCCCGGCCTCGCCTCCGGCCGATCGACGGCCGAGCGTCGGCGCTCGGCCTCAGCCGATGAGCGAGGGATCCTCGGCGCGTTCGGAGACGACCGCGGCGTTCGAGTCCCCGGCACTCGCCGGATCGACGTCGAGCAGGTAGCCGATGCCCTGGAAGGTCTTGATCCGGCCAGGTTCACCGGGCTCGGCACCGAGCTTGCGGCGGACGCGCGAGACCCAGACGCGCAGGTACTGGAGGTCGTCGCGGTACTCGGGGCCCCAGACCTTGGTCAACAACTCCGTATGGAGCACGACCTTCCCGGCGTTCGCCGCCAGGTGCTGGAGGAGCAGCCACTCGGTGCGGGATAGCTGGACCAGCTCCCCGTTCCGCGTGACCATCCGGCGCTCGAGGTCGATCTCGATGTCGTCGAACGCGAGGATGCCGGAGCCCGGCGCCGCACCGGACGAGCGCCGCAGGACGGCACGCACGCGCGCCGCCAGCTCGTCGGGGTGGAAGGGCTTCGCGATGTAGTCGTCGGCGCCGAGGTCGAGGCCCTTGGCCTTGTCGGCCGTCGAGCCCTTGGCGGTCAGCAGGATGACCGCGACCGGGCGGCGCTCGCGGAGCTGTCGCATGACCTCGATGCCGTCGAGGTCGGGCATGACGATGTCGAGGAGGATGATGTCGGGACGGACTTCCTCGGCCTTCAGGAGCGCTTCCTCGCCGCCGTTCGCGGTGACGACGCGGAACCCCTCTTCGCTCAGGGCGATGGAGACGAGCTTGGTGATGCGGGGCTCGTCGTCGGCGACGAGTACGAGTGGCTGGGTGCTCACCGGTTCCTCCTGGGTCGGACCATGGTGACGGGCATGAGACGACACGTCACCCCCCGGCCGCTCGAATGGGCCGGCGGCCGGGGGATGAGGTCGGTGACTTAGGACGCTGCCGGGACGAGGCTCGGAAGCGAAACGTTCACGTTGATGTCGTCCGGAGCGGACGTGCTGCCCGCGCCGGGTCCCATGAGGAAGAACCAGGCACCGATGAGCACGATCACGATGGCGATGATGCCGAGCAACAGGCCGGTGCTGGAGCCGCCGTCCTTGACGACGACAGTGTCTCGATGTTCGGTCATGTCGGGGTTCTCCTGGGAGGTTCGAGGTCTGGGGAGCGTCGCTACCGGACTGGGACCGGCTCGAGGCATCGGCAGCATGGGGGCGGGCGGGTATGGCCCGTGGCGGTGCCACCTTGCAGATGCGTTGCATCGGCATATCAACTGACGAGGCGTCCGCCTCGTGGCCGCGGCGGCCGATGTCACTGGGACTGACGATGTCAGCCTGAGTAGACACTCGGCCCACGGATCCCTCGTGACCGATCGCTCAGATCGACATCGACGTCGAACTGAGCGGTTTGCCCGTGCTCGTTCGTGCCGGGATGGTCACTGGGACTGACATCGTCACGGCCAGTGACATGCGCCGAGGCGCCGAGCGCCGTGGGCCGAGCCGCCGGGCGTCGCGAGCCGCCCGCCCGTCCAGGCCGAGGACCCCCACTCGCAACCTTCGCGCTGCGACCACAGCGGAAGCGGATGGGCTAGGCTTTGGCCGTGCGCCCGACGGCGCCGCCACGGAGCATCGCCCGCATGTATTTCGACGAGTTCAAGCACCAGCTCCCCGACATCGACCCAGCCGAGACCGATGACTGGATGCAGTCCCTCGACCAGGTGGTCGAGCAGGCGGGTGAGACCCGAGCCCGATTCCTCATCTACAAGCTGCTCAAGCGCGCCCGCCAGCTCCAGATCGGCCTGCCGCCGCTGACCCAGACGCGCTACATCAACACGATCAGCCCGGAGCAGGAGCCGAACTTCCCGGGCGATGAGGAGATGGAGCTGCGGATCCGGCGGATCGTCCGCTGGAACGCGGTCGCGATGGTCCTGCGGGCCAACTCGCAGTTTCCCGGGATCGGTGGCCACCTCTCGACCTACGCGAGCTCGGCCAGCCTGTACGAGACCGGCTTCAACCACTTCTTCCGGGGCAAGGACGGCGACAGCGCCGGCGACCAGGTCTTCTATCAGGGTCACGCCGCGCCCGGGATCTACGCGCGCGCCTTCCTCGAGGGTCGCCTCAGCGAGGCGCAGCTCGACCACTTCCGACGCGAGTCGATCCCTGGCCAGTCGGGGCTGAGCTCGTACCCGCATCCCCGCCTCATGCCGGACTTCTGGGAATACCCCACGGTCTCGATGGGCATCGGGCCCATCTCGGCGATCTACCAGGCGCGGTTCAATCGCTACCTCCAGAACCGCGGGCTCGCCGACACGAGCGGCTCGCGGGTCTGGGCGTTCCTGGGCGACGGCGAGACCGACGAGCCCGAGGCCCTCGGCGCCCTGCACCTGGCTGCCCGCGAAGGCCTCGACAACCTGACCTTCGTCGTCAACTGCAATCTCCAGCGTCTGGACGGCCCGGTCCGCGGCAACGGCAAGATCATCCAGGAGCTCGAAGCGGTCTTCCGCGGCTCCGGCTGGAACGTGATCAAGGTCATCTGGGCCCGCGAATGGGACGACCTGCTCGCGCGCGACGTCGACGGCGTCCTCGTGCAGCAGATGAACGACACGCTCGATGGCGAGTTCCAGAAGTTCAGCGTGGCCGGTGGCGCCTACATCCGCGAGCACTTCTTCGGTCCCGATCCGCGCCTCCGCAAGCTCGTGGAACACCTCACCGACGACGACCTGGCCAAGCTCCGCCGGGGCGGCCACGACTATCGCAAGGTCTACGCGGCCTACAAGGCGGCGACCGAGTACAAGGGCGCCCCGACCGTGATCCTGGCCAAGACCGTCAAGGGCTGGACCCTGGGCGCCGGCGTGGAGGCCCGCAACATCACGCACCAGGCCAAGAAGCTGTCGGAGAACGAGCTCCGGGTCTTCCGCGACCGCATCCATCTGCCGATCCCGGACGCGAAGCTCAAGGACGCGCCCTACTACCACCCGGGCCCCAAGTCGCCCGAGGTCGAGTACCTCATGGAGCGCCGCCGGGCCCTCGGTGGGCAGATCCCCAAGCGGGTCGTGCGGTCCAAGCCGCTCCCCGCGCCCGCCCCCGAGGTGGACGCCGAGTTCGCGGCCGGGAGCCAGACCCCGGTCTCCACGACGATGGTCTTCACCCGGATCCTGCGCAACCTCATCCGCGACAAGGAACTCGGGTCGCGCATCGTGCCGATCATCCCCGACGAGGCACGGACGTTCGGCATGGATCCGCTGTTCAAGGAGGTCGGCATCTACGCCGCCCTCGGGCAGCGCTACGAGCCGGTCGACTCGGACCTCGTGCTCTCCTACCGCGAGGCCACCGACGGCCAGGTCCTCGAGGAGGGCATCACCGAGGCCGGGCTCCATGGCCTCGCTCCAGGCGGCCGGCACGTCCTACGCCACCCACGGCCTGGCGATGATCCCGTTCTACATCTTCTACTCGATGTTCGGGTTCCAGCGGACCGGCGACCAGATCTGGGCATTCGGGGACGCGCGCGGCCGCGGGTTCCTGATGGGCGCGACCGCCGGCCGGACCACCCTCGCTGGCGAGGGCCTGCAGCATGACGACGGCCATTCGCACCTGCTCGCCTCGACCGTGCCGAACGTCCGCGGCTACGACCCGGCGTTCGCGTACGAGCTCGCGACGATCGTCCGCGACGGCATCGAGCGGATGTACGGTGCCAAGCCCGAGGACGTCTTCTACTACGTGACGCTCCACAACGAGAACTACGCCCAGCCGGCGCGCCCGGCCGGGCTCACGGACGAGGCCATCCTGCGCGGCATCTACCGGTTCGCCGAGGCGCCCAAGCTCGGGCGCAAGGCCCACCCGGCGCGCCTGGTCGGGTCGGGCGCGATCCTCAACCAGGTCCTCGCGGCCCGCGACCTGCTCGCGGAACGGTTCGGCGTCGCGGCGGAGGTCTACAGCGCCCCGTCGTTCCCGCTGCTTCGCCGCGATGCCCTCGAAGTCGAGCGCTGGAATCGGCTGCATCCCGATGCGACCCCGCGGATCCCGCATGTCGCGACGGTCCTGACCGCAGATGGCGGCCCGATCATCGCCGCGACGGACTGGATGAAGGCTCTGCCCGACATGGTCAGCCGCTGGCTGCCGGCCCCGTACGTCTCGCTCGGTACGGACGGCTTCGGGCGGAGCGGCACGCGCGAGGACCTGCGCGCGCTCTTCGAGATCGACCCCGCGAACATCGCGGCGGCCACGATGGTCTCGCTGGCGCGCTGCGGCGCCCTTCCTACCGACAAGGCGGCCGCCGCCGTGCGCGACCTCGGGATCGATCCCGAGAAGGTGGACCCGCTCGCCCTCTGAGCCACGTATGACGCCGGGGCAGCGATCGGGTCGGCCCGGAGGGGGCCTTCGTGAACTCGCCGCGGTCTTCCTGCGCCTGGGCGTGACCTCGTTCGGGGGCCCGGCCGCGCACATCGCACTCATGCGCGACGAATTCGTCCGGCGCCGTGGCTGGCTCGATGACGCCACCTACGTGGACCTCATCGGTGCCGCCAATCTGATCCCGGGCCCGACGTCGACCGAAGTCGCGATGCACGTCGGCCATCGTCGCGCAGGGTGGCCCGGCCTGGTCGTTGCCGGTGTCGCGTTCATCCTGCCGGCCGTGCTGATCGTCGCGGTCCTGGCCTGGGTCTACGTGACCCAGGGGAGCCGGCCCGAGGTGGAGGCCGCTGCTCTTGGGCGTCGCTCCGGTCGTCGTCGCGATCGTGGCCTTCGCGGGCGACCAGCATCGGGCGGACGGTCGTGCGGACGCCGCTCGGTGCCGCGTACGTGGTCGCGGCGGTGATCCTCGTGCTGCTCCGGGTCCCGGAGGTCGCCGTGCTACTGGGCCTCGGCTTCGTCAGCCTCCTGATCGGCGCGTTCCGTGGTCGTCGCGGGACCGGTACGGCTCCCACGGCCGGCGATGGCGGCCGCGGTGGTCGGCGGCTCGGCGACTCCGGGTGCATCGGGAGCGATCCGCGGTCGGCCGGGCCAGGCGGGCTCCTCTCTGCGGCCGCCGCGACGGCCGCGGTCGTCACGCCGGCGCTGATCTTCCTGGAGTTCGCCAAGATCGGAGCGGTCCTCTTCGGAAGCGGCTACGTCCTCGTCGCCCTGCTTGCGATCCGAGCTGGTCGAGAGCCTCGGCTGGATCAACGAGACGCAACTCATCGATGCCATCGCCGTCGGCCAGGCGACGCCTGGTCCCGCTGTTCTCGACGGCGACGTTCATCGGCTACCTCGTGGACGGTCCGATCGGGGCCGCCGCCGCGACGGTCGGCATCTTCCTGCCCGCGTTCATCGCAGTGGCCATCAGCATCCCGATCCTCGGTCGGCTCCGCGCCTCGGGGCGAGCTCGCTGGTTCCTCGACGGCGTGAACGGTGCGTCGGTCGGCCTTCTCGGCGTGGTCGCCGCACAGCTCGCGATCGGATCGCTGGTGGACCCCTTGAGCGTGTTCATCGCGGTCGGTGCCTTCGTGTTGCTCCTGCGCGGTGTCGGCACCGGCTGGCTGATCGCGGGCGGGGCCGCCCTCGGGGTCATCCGCCTGGTGCTGGTTCCGGGCTGACATCGGCCGGCGTCATCGCCGCCGTCGCCGCCGTGGCCGCGGCCCGCCGCGAGCGACGCCGCGCGCACGCGGGTCGCCTCATGCACGACGGAGGCCGGCATGTCCAGGAGGTCGGGGTCGTCCATGTCCACGGCCCGCAGGGTGAACCCGAATTCGGCGCCACCGCCGGGAGCATCATCGACCCAGATCCGGCCGCCCATCGCGGCGACCAGGCTCGCGCACACGAACAACCCGATCCCGGAGCCCGCGACCGTCCGCGCGCTGTCCGGGTCGCGATAGAAGAGTTCGAACAACCGGTCGCGCGAATCCGCCGGGATGCCCGGTCCATCGTCGGTGACCCGGACGGCCACGTCGTCGCCCTCGACCCGGGCCCCGACCGTCACGCTCGATCCTCGCGGGGTGTATTTGGCAGCGTTACCCAGCAAGTTGCGCATGATCTGGCTCACGTACGTCGCCTCGCCGAGCACGACGGGCAGATCATCATCGACATCCAGGGTGATCCGGATGGACGGCCAGGCCGCGGTCTCATGCTCGACGATCTGCTGCAGGAGGCGCCTTGGCTGAAGGGGCTCGGAATCCACGTCGAGGCGGCCGCGCTCGACACGACTCAACACCAGCAGATCCTCCACGAGATGGTGAAGGCGCTCGGATTCGGCGCGGACGTCCTCCAGCATGGCCGCCCGCTCCACCGGGTCGTCGAGGCGGCCGGGCCGCGCCAGGATCTGGGTCAGCCCCAGGATCGTGGTGATCGGCGTCCGCAACTCGTGGCTGATGACATCCACGAAGGCCTCACGGAACTCGCCGGCGCGCCGCTCCTGCGCGATCAGGTCGTCGCGTTCATCCTCGAGCCGCCGCCGTTCGGTGATGTCCTGACCCGTGCCGATCATGCGCAGCGGGCGGCCATCGGCGTCGCGGAAGACGCGCCCCGCGCCGTGCGTCCAATGGATCGCACCGTCAGCCCACAGCAGTCGGAAGTCCAGGCTGAAGGTGTCCGCCTCGTCGAGCGCGGTGGCGATCGCCTCCTGGAACGGCGCGCGGTCGTCCGGGTGGATCATCGTGAGATAGGTCGGGAAGTCGGGGGCGTGGTCGGAGGGCTCCAGGCCGTGCTGGCGGAAGATGGCCTCGGACCAGGTGAGCTCGCCGGTCGCGACGTCCCACTCCCAGAACCCCGTCCCCGATGCCGACAACATGATCTCGAGGCGGGCGTCGCGGGCCGCGACATCCTCGACGAGGGCGGCCACGTCGTCGAGCGCGTCGACCAGCCGATCGCGCGACGCCCGGCGGGAGGCGACCAGCAGGACCGTGCCCGCTGGCGACGACGACGTACAGGGTCTGGCGGACCATGAGCACGCGGTGGTTCGGGTCGGCGCCGGCCATCGACGGTCTGGAAGACCAGGCCATTCAGCACGGCGGCGACGATCGTCGCGGTCAGGCCACCCCACACGCCCCCGAACCAGGCGGCGAGTACCGAGGCCGCCATGAGGATGATGTAGCCCGACTCCTCGGACAGGGCCTCGTCGAGCATGGCTTTGAGCGCGATGGCGCCCCAGCCGATGAACAGGCCCGCGACGATGGACTGGGTCGTGCCGAGGCGCAGGTCACGGGCGCGCTCGATCTCCCCCTTGGCGCGCCCGGCGGCGCGGGCGCCGCGAGTCTGCGGGTCGTCGGTCAAGCGAGAGCCCCTTCGCCTCGTCTGTCCTGCGTTCGGGTTCGTGGAGGTGGACGTCGGTGATCACCATGCGGGGGCCCGACGTCGCCGGATGATGGGTGCCCCCCGGCCCGATCACGCCCATCACCGAGGTCCCCACGCCGCTGGAAGTATGGACCACCACCGCGCGCGGAGCCGGAGTTGAGCATGCCGGGCGACGACACGACGGCGCATCACGGCTCAGCCCGCGACCTTGCATCGGCATCGCAACCGTCGATCCGTGCGCCCGAGCGCCCGGGTCGCTGCGATGTGGCTGAAACGACCACCCGTCAGCTCGTGTGGGACGCGCGTCGTCGTGGTGACCTGTACGTTCGCAGAGCATCCCACTGCCATCGTCGCGCCGCCCGGATTTCCCGGGTGGTGCGACACTTGTCGCCGTGGTCCTCGCCGGTGCGCGCCCCGGCCGATGACCCACCGAGGTACCCGACCATGGATCGACCGCTCCGAATCGCCCAGGTGGCTCCTCCGATGGAGCGCGTCCCGCCGCTTGCCTATGGCGGGACGGAGCGCATCGTCCACGGCCTGGTCGTGGAGCTGGATCGACGTGGCCATGCGGTCACGACCTTCGCATCCGGCGATTCCGACGTTCCCGGTCGCCTGATCCCGACCGTCCCCGAAGCCCTGCGCCCGACCGGTTACATCGGCGACACGCTGCCGTGGTTCCACCTCACGATGCACGAGGTCCTGAGCCGGATCGACGAATTCGACGTGATCCATTCGCACCTCGAATGGGCCGGCCTGCTGCTGGCGCGCCTGAGCCCGATCCCGGTGATCTCCACGTTCCATGGCCGGCTGGACCTTCCGTGGGCGACCGCCCTGCTGGACGATGCCCCAGGCTCGCTCGTCGCGATCAGCCAGAACCAGGCCTCCACCCATCCCGACGTCCCATGGGCCGCCATCGTCCATAACGGGCTCGACCTCCAGGACTCGCCCTTCGACCGACGTCGGAGCGATACGCTCTGCTTCGTCGGCCGGGTGGCCCCGGAGAAGGGCATCGTGGACGCCATCGAGATCGCCCAGAAGGCCGGTCGTCGCCTGCGGATCGCCGCCAAGATCGCGCCGATCGGTCCCGAGCGTGCCTACTACGACGCCGTGTTCGCACCGGCGCTCGAGGCCGCGGGTTCGGAGGTCGAATTCCTGGGCGAGCTGTCCCAGGCCGATCGCGATGCCCTCTTCGCGGACAGCTATGCGTCGCTCATGCCCGGCGGCTGGCCGGAACCCTTCGGTCTGGTGGCCATCGAAGCGCTTGCGACCGGCACCCCGGTCATCGCCCGGCGCATCGGCGCCCTACCCGAGATCATCCGCGACGGGGTCGATGGGTTCTTCGGGGACGACGTCACCGCGATGGCCTTCCAGATCGATCGCGTCGCCGACCTGGACCGGGAGGCGATCCGGGCGTCCGTCCTGGAGCGCTTCTCGGTCGATCGCATGACGGACGGGTATGAGGCGGTCTACCGGGACGTGCTCGGCGGGCACCGTGGCGGTCGCGACGACGCTGTCGACACGTCGGCCGGCCGGCCCGGCCCCGGGACGTCGGTGATCCCCGCCGACCGGCTGGCGTCGCGTCGAGCCGATCGACTCGAGGCAGGCACGGGCGCCGGCCGCTGACCTAGGCCGACGCGGCCTCGGCCGTCGGCTCGGCTGCGTCCGAGGGCACGACGCGGAGATACGACACGTGCCGCCCGGGACCGGCGGCGTCGAGCAGCAGGCGGTACTCGATCGGGATCCGTCGACCGGCCGGAGTCAGGAGCACGGCCGTGGAATGGAGCTCGCCCACATCCTGGAGGAGCTGCCAGACCCAGGGCACAGTCGGGCGCGTAGTCGGATCGGTCAGGTCGCCCGACCGCAGGGCGGAGAGCCCTTCGGCATCCACCCCGATGAGTTCGAGCGCGGCCTCGTTGCCGGCCACGTACGCCCATTCCCGTCGACCTCCAGGCGCGCGCGCCGGGCTCCTCCCACCACGGGTCCTCGCTCGTGAAGGGGCTGTAGCGTCCGTCCCGGTACGCGTACCAGGCCCTCACCGTGACCCAGGGAGGCGAGAGCTTCCCGCCGACGGACCGTCGCTCCCGGGTAGGTGGCCCGGAGTTCCGTCTGGAGCGCTTCCGGGTCGCGATTCGGAGCGATGCGATCCGGTCGGCCGCGAGGCGAGCGAACACGACGTCGTACGGCGGGAAGCACAGCAACGTGATTCCCTCGCGCGTGACGGAACGGTATGGCACGGGTGCCCGACCCCTAGCTCCCCGAGACGGTGACGGTGGACCGTCATCCTACGCGCCATCCGCAAGATGGACCTGAGGTTCGCGGCCGCCGGAAGTGCCGGCGCAGGTGACACGCCATTGCGAGGTACGTCGGCGGCGGCGGGTGCCGGCGTTGAGGCGAGCAGGCTGACGATCGATGACAGACCGCCCGACGCCTACCGTCGGCGGGTACGGAGGACCGTCGGTCATGCCGCAGAAGGCCTGGAGCCACAAGCGCGAGCGCCAGTACGAGCACATCAAGGAGGGGTACGAGGATCGCGGCGTCCCGAAGGACGAAGCGGAGGAGCGTGCCGCACGCACCGTCAACAAGGAACGTCGCGAAGCGGGCGAGACCAAGGCGAAGCGGCGGGAACGCCGGTCGTGACCTCCCTCCTGCCGGTCTGAAGAACCTCGCACGGGGTGCGTGCGGCGGGAGCGGGATCCTGAGGCTGGGTCCCCTAGAGCTGCGTCTCGGGATCCTCGATGTCCGCGGCATCCGGGGCGTCGGTGCCCTCACGCAACCAGACGTTGGGTTCCTCCTTCTTGGTCGGAGGCTTGATGTCGTCGAGTCGTGCGTCCCGGCGCTCGACCGGCGGGTTGTCGGGGTGTGGTCGTTCCAGGTCGGTTTCGTTGGTCATGGTCCTGCTCCTTGTATCGATGGGCCTGGGATGAACGGTCGTGCCGTGGCCGCGTCAGCAGGAGAACGGATCCTGCCACGCTCATTGCACCGTCGTACCAAGTCGACCGACCTGATCAGGCGCGCGCCATCCCGCGGCGCAGGAGCAGCCAAGACCCGGTCATCGTGACCGTCGCGATCGCGCCGAGGGCCGCGAACTGCCACAGCTCGCGCGTGCTCCCCCGGAGCATGTAGTCCTGCAACAACTGGATGCCGTGGGTGACGGGCAGGGTGAACGCGATCGCCCGGACCGCCGGCGTGAACTCGTCGACCGAGAGGACGAAGCCGCTGAAGAAGACCGAGGCAAGAAGCACGAGCAGCGACAGCTGGATCGCCTGGCGCTCCGAATCCGAGACCGTGGCGATCGAACAGACCCAGCCCGAGCGATGCGAGCAGCAGCATCCCGACGACCGCGACGATCGCCGCCCCATCGCTCAGCACCGGGACATGGAACGCCGCGACGAGCAGGGCGATGCTCAGACCGGCGATGGCACCGCCGAGCAGCCCGAAGGCGAGGACCTTGCCGACCAGAGCACCTCGGCCGGGCTGACCGGCGCGATCCGGAACAGTTCGATGACGCCGCTCGGCCGCTCGCGGACGAGGGACAGCGCGATGAGCGTCACCGCCAGGTGCTGGAGGATGAGCGCCAGGACGGCCGGCGTCCGAAGTACGACGATCGACGCCCGGTTCGGACGGCGCCACGTTGACGACCTCCGCGCGCGTCGGGGCCGCGATGACCGCGGGCGGGATCGCCGCGGCGCCGGCTGGCCGGCGGCGACCGCGTAGCCCTCGCCCTCCGTCGCCGGCCCGCTCGATGATCGTGCGATTCACGGCACTCGCCAGACCCGAGGCGAGGAAGCCGGCGTAGTTGACCGCGACCGGGTCGACGGCATCGATCATCGGACCTCGATGACCGACTGCTTGCCGGCCTAGAACGCGGCGTCGGGGTCCTCCGGGGCGACGATGACGCACATCGGCCTCGCCGTCCGCGAGGCGCGGCCTCGCCGGTCGCCCGATCCGGGGTGACCTCTCGGACGTGCAGGCCGCCACCGGCGAGTTCCTGGTAGCTCGCGACGTCGGTCGGGAGTCCGGACTCGCGGCGGGACCACGATGACCGTCTCGAGCGGCCGCCGCACGCCGTTGTAGCCGAGCCCGAAGAGGGCCATGATCAGGAACGGGCCGACGACCAGGCTCACGATCGCCCCGGGCCGTCGGACGGCTCTCGACGAGCTCCTTGCCGACGAACGCGAGGAGTCGGAGGATGACCGCGAGCGACGGCGCGCATCATGCGGCCGCCTTCGCCGCGGTCGGTGGCGTCGATCGGCCGTCGGCTCGAGCGTGCTCCGCCCGGTCCCGCTCGACGAGGGTCGCGAAGACCGCGTCGAACGACGGCCGGTACCTCGCTGGGCTGAGGTGACCTCGCCGCCCCGGCTCGCCGATCGCGTCGATCACGTCGGGCAGGGCCGTCCCGGCGTCGTCGACCGTCACGCGGAGCCGGTGCGGGTCCAGCGGCTCGACCGCGTGCACCACCGGCAGGTCGCGCAGCGCGTCGGCGTCGATCATGGCGGCTCGGTCTCGATCTCGACCAGTCGCCGCCGATCGCCGGCGGCGCAGCGTCCTCGGGCGGCGCGAGCGCGATCAGGCGGCCGCCGCTGATCAGCGCGACGCGTGTCGCACGACTCGGCCTCGTTGACGTACTGCGTCGTCACGAGCAGGGTCCGGCCGGCATCGCGGAGGCGGTGCAGCTCGTCCCAGATCGGCGCCCGCAGGAGCGGGTCGATACCCGCCGTCGGCTCGTCGAGGAACAGGAGGGCGGGTCGTGGACGAGGGCGCAGGCGAGCTCGAGTCGGCGCTGCATCCCGCCCGATCAGCGCGCCGGCGCGGCGGCTCCGGACGTCCCACAGGTCCACGAGCTCGAGGACCTCGCGGGTCCGTCGATGGCGGGTCCGCCAGAGCATGCCGAACAGCGACGCGACGAAGTCGACGTTCTCCCGGGCCGTCAGGTCCGGGTACAGCGTGAAGGGCTGGGGCATGTAGCCGATGCGCTCCCGGGTCTGCCGGCGGAATCGGTGGGGATCCTCGCCGAGCACCCGGACGCGGCCCTCGGTCGGCGCCAGCGCCGCCGGTGAGCATGCGGACCGTCGTGGTCTTGCCCGCGCCCGACGGCCCGATGAGCCCGAGGATCGAGCCGGCCGGGACACGAGGCTGACGCCGTCGACGGCCTCGACATCGCCGAAGCGGCGTCCCGCGTCGACGACGCGGACGATGGGCTCGGACGTCGGTCCCGGTCGGGATGGCATGGGCGGGGGTCCTCCTGATCCGGTCTGGCATAGATCGCTCGGCACCGTGGGGGCCACCCGAGTATCGAGAGCCCACGGTCACGGTGAAGTGCGAGGCCATGCCACGCGGGTTGCATCGGCATCGCGAACGAGCCTTGTCGCTCGGTGACGAGTGGGACGCGCTTGTAACGTCGCTGCGACGCAGGTGCCCCGCGCGACCTGTACCGGTGGCCGCTCGCCGCCCGCACCATCCGGGACGTGACGCGCATGACCCCCTACTCGGCGGATCCGGCGTGCACCGCTGCCGCGGCCCCGGCCGACGCCGGCCTTCGCTACGCCACTGACGCCAGCCCCGGCCTGTCCCGCCGCCGGGCGGGTCGCGGGCTTCACCTATCGCGCTGCCGACGGCAGCACGGTCCGCGATGCGGACAGCTGGCCCGGATCAAGGCCCTGGCCATCCCGCCGGCCTGGACGGACGTCTGGATCTGCCGCGGCCGACGGCCACCTGCAGGCCACCGGGCGCGACGCCCGCGGGCCGCAAGCAGTACCGCTACCACGCCCGCTGGCAGCGCCGCGCGGGACGGACAAGTACGACCGGATGCTCGCCTTCGCCGACGCGCTGCCCGCGATCCGCGACGCGCTGCGACGGCGACCTCGCCCGGCGCGGCCTCGCCGCGCGAGAAGGTCCTGGCCGCCGTCGTCCGGCTGCTCGAGATGACCCTCATCCGGGTCGGCAACGACGAGTACGCCCGCCTGAACCGCTCCTTCGGCCTGACCACCCTGCGCGACCGGCACGTCCGCGTGGAGGGCACCGCCATCCGCTTCCGCTTCCGTGGCAAGCCCGGCAAGCAGCACGAGGTCGGTCTGCGCGACCGGCGGCTGGCGCGGTCGTCCGGCGCTGCCAGGAGCTGCCGGGCCAGGAGCTGTTCCAGTACGTCGACGAGCCGGCGACGTCCACGACATCGCCTCCGCCGACGTCAACGCCTACCTGCGCGACGCCTCGGCGGGGACTTCACGGCCAAGGACTTCCGCACCTGGGCCGGGACGGTCCTCGCCTACCGGGCGCTGCAGGCGCTCCAGCCCGGCGACGACGAGCGGACGGCCCAGCGCAACGTGGTCGAGGCGATCCGCCAGATGGCCGGGCGCTCGGCAACACGCCCGCGGTCGCCCGCCGGAGCTACGTCCACCCCGCCGTGCTGGAGGCCTACCTCGACGGCTCGCTGCTCGGCGGCGCCCTGGTCGAGGCTGCCGAGGACCAGACGACCCCGCCGACGGGTCGTCGGTCGCGCATGCCGGGCATGGTGGTCGCCTCGGCGTCCATGGCGCAGCGGTGTTGCATCTCGCCATACCTGGCGGCGTCGGCATCGGCGATGCCGCGCGCCGTCAGTCCTCGATCGTCGCCTCGTCGAGCAGCGGCAGATCCACGGTCACGGTCGTACCGGCTCCGGGGCCATCGGAGGTCACCTCGATCGTGCCGCCATGGGCCGCGACGATGCCCTGACAGGCGTACAGGCCCAGCCCGAGACCGGCGAACCCCCGCCCGCGCACGCGATCGGCGCGGGCGAATTGCCCGAACACCGTCGCGAGCTCGTCCTCCGTCATGCCGAGCCCCTCATCCCGGACCGTCAAGCGGGCGTGGTCGGCGCCGTTCCGAGCGATGACGACCTCCACGACACCGCCGTCGGGTGAGTACTTGAGGGCGTTGCCGACGAAATTCGCGACCAGGCGCCGAAGCAGCCCGGCGTCCCACAGGCCGATGAGGTGCGGCCCCGCCGGCAACACGAGGTGTACCCGCTGTCGGGCTGCCTCCCCGAAGGTCTCGACCGTGTCCCGGACCACGGCATCCAGGCTCACCGGCTCGGGGTCGGGATCCAGCGCGCCCATCGCGACGCGCGAGGCGTCGCTCATCGTGTCGATCATCGACATCAGCTCCGCCGTCGCCGACAGCGCGTCGCCGATCGTGTCGCGGACCCGCGCGGTCTCGGGTTCCGGGCTGGCCAGCCAGCGGTCAGCCAGGACGAGCGAGCCCTCCACCAGGGTGATCGGCTGGCGAACGTCGTGCAGGGTCGTGGCAAGGAACGCCTCGCGCAGCGTCTCGATCCGGTCGGACAGGGCGCTCAGCCCGACCGTGGCGGCCCCATCGAGCCCGTCGTTGATGACCGCGAGCCCGCCGACCACGTCCACCGGGTCGGGCGTCGTCGGCCGCAAGGCGGCCGAGCCCGCGGGCGATCTCCTGGCGCAGGAGGCGGAACTCGGTCACGACCGCGACCGGCCCGAGACCCTGCTCGAAACGGGCCTGGGCGTGGGCTTCGGCCTGGCGCGCCACCTCCGGATCATCCATCGGTGGGGTCACGCCGTCGTCGTCGCCGCGCGCGTCGCGCCCCAGGCGCGACGAGGGCGTCGTACAGGGAGGGGATGGTCCGCGACCGCCGCGTCCGGGTGGTCGGCGTGGAACGGCTGGCCGTGGCGGCCTCCAGCCGGCTGCGCAGGCTATCGTCGCGCTGCGATCACCAGGGCGTCGGCGACGGCCTGCAGGTCCGCCTGTTCGGCGATGGCCGAGATGCGTGAGCCCGTATCCGGCGCAGGCTGGTCGTCCACGGTGCTCCTTCAGCGCAGCCCGCGGTGGCGCCGCTACGGCGGGATGGTACCCCGGTCCTCGTCACAGCCCCCGCCGGCCTACTGGCCGGCCGTGTCTGCTGGCGTGCCTGATCGGTCAGGCGGCCCGCGTCGTGGATCGGGCATTAGCACCGACCGCCGGGCGCCTGCGGCCCCCGGAGCGCGGGGCATCGGTCACGCGAGGGCGCCGCCAGCGCCGGACGCGATCGACGCCGACGCGCAGGTCGCGGATCGCTCGGCGACGAGTCGGAATTCGTCGGCATCGGGGTCGGCTCGTCGGGAGGCGGCCTCGACCAGGACCTGCAGCGCATCCTGCAGCTCCCGGAGTGCAGCCTCATCGGCGGCCTTGCGTCTACCCATGACGGTACGGTGCCTGATGGACCGCATCACCGTCGATGCACCGATGGTCCCGCCGCTTGCAGCGACGTGACAGGACACGGGTCCCAGAGTGGCCTGGACAGCAGGAAGCCCCCGGCCGCCGGGCCGAGGGCTTCGTTCGAGTCCTGTCGAATCCGATCAGGCTCGCGTGTCGGTCTCGGCCGGGGTCCGACGATCCATCTCGTTGTCGAGCTCGTCGCCGGCGTTGCCCAGCTCCTTGCGGACGTCGTCGCCGAGGTTCCCGACCTTGTCGGCCAGCGACTCGTCGCCGTCGGCCTTGCGCCAGGTCTCCTTGGCGGTCTCCTCGGTCTCGCGGTAGCCCTTCTTCACGTCATCCATGTCAAGGCAGTCCTCCGTGGCGGCGGCGATCGCGAGCGTCGGGATGACCGTACGGCGGAACGGGGTTGCGCTCCGTCCGCTGACCCGGGTGGCCGTGTATCAGCGCCCTTGCAGGCGCTCCGCGGCCTTCGTCGGGGTGGTTCCGTCGGCTCGCTCCAGCAATGTCGCGCCGATCAGGGCGGCCGGCACCAGGGAGAGGATGACGAGCGGCCGGTTGGCGCCGCCGACGAGCAACCCGACGGCGAAGCCGATCGCGCTCGCGCCGACGAGCTTGAGGGTGTGGTCGGAGCCGCTGCGGACGATCCGGTTGGCCTCGGTGAGCGCGTCGCGCGTGCCCTGGGCGACCTCGGGGAGGCGCGCGGTCATCTCGCCGGCGGCGCCGGCGACGTTGTCGGCGACCTGGCGAGCCGTGCCGGTGATCCTGTTGTCCGTCGCCTTCGTGGCGGCATCGACGTTGGGCTTGGTCAGTTCCGTGGTGGCCATGGTGGTCCTCCTATCCCCGAAGGGTGCTGATTTGACGGGAGAAGCGACGGACGGCCCGGGGAGGGGACCCGGACCGTCCGTGCCGAAAGGGGTGACGCCCCGTCACAAGCGCTCCCCATGTGGGATGAGCTGCCACAACCGTAGGCCGCCCGACGTGCAGGGCTCACCAACCGGGCGGTCGAGGACCTTGCATCGGCATAACAGTCGTCTGGAGATGGCCGTCGGGGAGCGAGCGTGGGCCGGCCCGTCACTCGACGTCCTCCAGCCGATAGATGGGCAGGGTGAATCCGACTTCGGCCCCGCCCTCAGCGCGATTGCGCAGCCAGATCCGGCCGCCCTGTGCTCCACCAGGGCTCGCGCGACGTACAGGCCGATGCCGGTCCCGGACATGTGGGCGGCCACGTCGGGGCTGCGGTAGAACAGGTGGAATGCATCGGGTCCGGTACCGACGGGGAACCCGGCGCCACGGTCCAGCACGGCCGTCCACACGCGGCCGTCCTGGACGTGCAGGTCGATCTCCACCGGCTTGTCGGCCGGGCCGTACTTCACGGCGTTCAAGACGAGGTTGCGCAGGATCTGCATCGCGCAGCTCTCGTCGCCGCGCACGGCCGGGAGGTCGGGGGCGGCGTGAATGATGACGCGTCGGTCCGTCCATCGGCGTTCTTCGGCGTCCGCCGCCTGTCGGGCGAGGTGCTGCAGGAGGACGGGCTCCCTGGCGGCGACGGCGACGCCCCGTTCGATGCGGGCGATCGCGAGCAGATCCTCCACGAGCCGGTGGAGTAGTTCCTCGCTTCCGCCGCGATGTCGTGGATCACCAGCGCGCGCACGTCCGCCGACATGCGGTCATTGAGCAGCAGCTGGGACCCGCCGTAGATCGCCGTGATCGGCGTCCGCAGCTCGTGGGAGAGGACGCCCACGAACGCTTCACGAAGCGAGGCGTCGTCTTGATCGTCGGCGAGGCCCTCGACGTAGACCGCCGGGGCACGCAGCGGCTGGCGCGGGCGGTGCGTGGGCGAACGCGGCGACCGCGGACGGCACGGTCGGGTCCACGTTCATCGGGGGTGGTGGGTCGTCGTCAGCACATCGACCATCCATATCCTGGGTGAGAAAAGGTGAGCGTGGCTCCCGGACCCCCAGTGGCACGGGAGCCACAGTCCCAGTGTGGGTGGCGGGGAGGTGTCGGGAGAGCCTGTCGCGGTCCGAAAGGCGCGTTGCACCCGTCTCGCGGACGGGTGCGATCGGCGAGCTGGAGGACGGCGTTCCGGCCTGTGCCATGCACAAAACAAGAAGACCCACCGACGAAATCGATGGGTCTTCCGCGTGTTGGCTGTCAGCCGGGCAGGTGCCCGGCGCCAGGTCAGATCGAGCCGTTCCCGGTGCGAGTCCGACCGGTGACCATCCCGACCACCAGGACCGTGATGATCGCACCGATGATGGCGACGACGATCGAGCTGATGTCGAACGCGCCGTCGATCGGCTTGGTGTTGAACAGGACGCCGCCAGGAAGCCGCCAACGAGTGCGCCGACGATGCCGAGGACGATGTGGCCGATGACGCCAAGACCCTCGTCACCCTTGACGATGAAGCCGGCCAGGTACCCGGCGATCGGCGCCGAGGACGATCCACGAGATGATGGCTCATCTCGATTACCTCCATCCCCATTACGGGCCTTGCACCCGCCTGCTGGGGGTCTTCACCTCCCGGAACCCGGGGCTGGACATCACTTTCCATCGAGGGATGCCGTGGCCGGACTACGAAGAAGGCCAAGGACCTAACAATGAGCATGACGCCCGACCTGGAGATAGGAATCGGGCGTCCTGGTCGGCTGGGGACGGGCGTCGCTCAGGAAGGTGACGCTTCCAGGCTCGGCGCGACGTCGAGACCTCGGGTCGGCGACGTTGGGCGACGAGGAGCCGCCGGCCGGGGAACAGGCCACGAAGGTCGCCCCGAGGGCGACGATAAGGAGCAGGCGCTTGAACATGGGAACCTCCTGGGTCAATCGGACATCCCCGTGGGGATGTCCCGTCGACGCGTCCGGTCGACCTGCACCACGCTAGGGGCCCAGACACCACGCCCGCGCGGGCAGGGCGTCCACGGGCGTTGCAGGGGGCTCACAGACCCGTCCGGCGTGCACGCGCACCGCGCGCACCCGCCGCCGCAGACGCGTTGCGATGGATTCGCGATGTCGTCGGGCGCCGTGGTGACGGTCACGACGGACGACGCGCGCGACCATCCGATCGAACACCGGGGGGTGCCCACGCCGAAATCCAGCCGGTCGTCATGGACCGGCCGCCCAGGAGGTCCCGACCGTTGGTGGCTGACCACTCGACCCTCGAGCCGATGCTCGAACCTCTCAACACGCCCGTCGACCGCTCCATGCGGCGGATGGAGTACGCCGTCGCGATCGTCGCGGCGCTGGCCGCCGTCCTGCTCGCGGTGCTGCGCTGAGCGCGCCGGACCGCGGCATCCAGGCCCGTCTCTTCGATGCCGACGGTCGCGACCGCGCGATCGACCCCGAGACCACGGACCTCGCGTCGATCGGCGCCAACCAGCTTGCCCTGGGTCGACGTTGATCTCGCCGATGGTGGGACGCTCGACGGCATCGCGGCCGTCCTGGGGCTCGACGACCGGGAACGCGAGCGGATCGAGGCCGACACGGCGCGAGCCCGTCTCGTCCAGTCGACCGGTCGCCTCCACCTGACCCTCGAGGTCCTCGAGCCCGACGCCGATGCGGAGGACGGACCGCTCGTCCGGCGCGAGCTGGAACTGCTGGCCGCCCCGACCTGGTCGTGACCGTCCACCGGGGCCCGGTCCGCGCGATCGATCGGTTCCGTGCCGGGGTCTCCGGTGATTCCTCGCTCGGGGTGCTGGATGCGGGTGACCTGTTGTCCGGGCTGGTGGACGAGGTCATCGCCGGGTACTACGGACTCGCGGAAGGTCTCGAGCTCGAGATCGATCGCCTCGACCAGCTGGCGCTGCGCGGCGGTCGGGTGGATATCCTCGCCGCGTTGGTCGACATGCGTCGCCGGATCGGGCTGATCCGCCGGGTGCTGACGCCCCATCGCGGGGCCCTGGCGGCGCTGGCGCGGCCGGAGATGCGCGCCGAATCGGACATCGGTCGTCCCTGGCCCGGACTGGTCGACCGACTCGAAGGGGCGATCGCAGCGTACGACGGGCTCCGCGACGCCCTTCTGGGCACGTACGACATCCACATGGGCCGAGCCGCCCAGCGGGCGAACGACGTCATGAAGGCGCTTACCCTCCTGTCCGCGTTGCTCCTGCCGGCGGTCGTGCTGGCGGGGATCATGGGCATGAACTTCAAGCTCGCGTTCTTCGACGAGCCGACGCAACTTCTTCGTGGTCGTCGGGGCGATGGTCGCGTTCGCGGCCTTGCTGCTCGGCGCCGCGCGCTGGCGCCATTGGCTGTAGGCCGGCGTTCAGTCGGCGACTGCGCCGGCGGGCTTGGCGGCGTCCGGGAGCGAACGCTCGGATTCCGCGACGGCGGCTTCGTCCGGGCTCTCGATGGCGGAAGGGTCCTGGGCCACGGGGGTCTCCCGCGCCTGCAGCCGCGAGAGGACGATCTCGATGGAGGCGGCGATCGGCACGGCCAGGAAGGCCCCGACGAGGCCACCGACGGCGGCCCCGACCAGCAGGCTGACGAGGACGAGCAACGGCGAGATGCCGATGGTGTTGCGCATCACCAGCGGGACGAGGACGCTGCCCTCGACGAACTGGAGGACGATGTACACGCCGGCGACCACGACGGCGAGCTCCGGTGAGACGGTCGCGGCGACGAGCACGGCCGGGATCGACGCCAGGAGCGGCCCGACGATCGGGATCGCCTCCGTGATCGCGGCGATGAGGCCCAGCAGCAGCGCCCCGGGCAGGCCCAGGATGCGTGTACGTCACGGCCGTCGCCGCGCCCATCGCGCCCATCAGGATGAGCTGGCCGCGGACCCACAGACCCAGCCGCGTCTCGATCCCGTTCCAGGCGTCGCGCGCGCCGGCGCGACGCTCGGCGGGCAGGAAGGCCAGCACGTAGCGCTGTAGCCGCGCGTGTTCGACGAGCCAGAAGAGACGATGGTGAGCAACGTGGCGAGGGACACCGCGACCTCGGCGACGACCGCGCCGACCTCGACGACGGTGTCCGGATCCGGTGGCGGCGGCGGGCGCAGGATGCCCGCGACCGAGTCGATCAACGCCGTCACCGAACGTGACAGCGCGGTCGGGCTGAGGTCGCCGGCCCAGGCGCGCGGCCTGGTCGAAGAACGGGGGCAGCGAGGCGACGATCTCCTCGGCCTGCTTGATCGCGGCGGGACGACGATGAACGCGAGGCCGAGCACCAGGACGAAGAACGAGAGGTAGACGAGCAGGATCGTGCCCCCGCGCCCGATCGGCAGCCGGTCGCGCAACGTGCCGACCATCGGTTCGAGCGCCGATGCCAGCAGGATCGACAAGAACAGGAGCAGCAGGACGCCGCCAGCGGCGATCCCGAGTTGGACGAGACCGAAGACGATGGCGGCGCCGAGCGCCAGTCCCATCCCGCGGATGGTCCAGGGAGTGATATCGGAGCGCATGTGACGGCAGGTCTCCACGGGCGGCGGCGCGGAGGACGACCGCGCGACGATGCGGCATCGGGCGCTGCAGCCGGCCATCGCCGGTCGACGTCCGGGGTGACAACGACATATCAGCCGGATCGCCCGTACGATGGGCGACCTTCCAGCGCCGCACCCGGGGAGCCTTCCATGCCCGACAAGACCCATGCCCGATCCCGACGAGGGATCCATCGTCGTCGAGCGGCACGGGCCGCGTCGCCGTCGCCCCCGATGTCGCTGACCTGCGCCTCGGCGTGTCCGTCACGCGCCCGACCGTGGACGCGGCGCGCGCGGAGGCGGCCACGACGATGGATGCGATCCTGGCAGCGGTGGACGGCACCGGCGTGCCGCGTCGCGACGTTCGGACGACGCTCCTCTCCGTCCAGCCGCGCTACGACTACCGGGACGGCAAGCCTCCGACCCTGACCGGCTACGAGCTCGCCAACGTCGTCGAGGTCACGGTCCGCGATCTGGCCCGGCTCGGTGACGTCGTGGACGGGACCCTTGGAGCCGGTGCCACGAGCATGGACAGCCTGTCGTTCCGGGTCGCCGATCCGGCGCCCGGCCGAGCGCGAGGCGCGCGTCCAGGCGATGGCCGAAGCCCGGGCCCGGGCCGACGTCCTCGCGGAGGCGGCCGGCCTCACGATCATCGGGGTCTCCGGAGTGGTCGAAGGTTCGGCCGTGCCGCCGCCCGGACCGCGCATGAAGGCGTCGCGGATGATGATGGCCGCCGATGCCGCGACGCCCGTGGAGGCCGGGTCGCAGGAGGTCACGGTCAGCGTGACCGTCGCCTACCGGACGCGCTGAGGGGTCTGCGCCCGCGAGTTCAGTCCGATGTCGCCACCAGGCGCAGGAGCTCGCCGGAGCTGAGGTCCGTGGCGATGAGCTCGCCTGCACCGTCCTCGGCGATCGCGCTGATGTTCCGCCCCGAGTCGAGCACGAAGATGGGATCCTGGAAGCCGTCGGCAGCCCTGGCCGCGTCTACCGTCCAGAACCGACCCGAGCAGTAGTCGCTGAACACGTACCAGCCGGTCAAGCGCCGGCTGGGCCTCACCGCGATACACGGTCCCACCGGTGACCGAGCAGCCCTCGTCGTGCCCGTATTCGGTGACCGGCGCGGTAAATCCGGGGTCGTCGCAGTCGTCGGCGTCGGCGGGTAGCAGTGCGTGCCCTCCATCACGGTTCCAGCCGAAGTCGAGGCCACCGACCCCGGCCGGCGCCCGATCGATCTCCTCCCACGCCCCTGGCCGACGTCGCCGATCCAGCAGGTCGCCCGGTCGCCGGTCGAACCGGATCCGCCACGGGTTGCGTAGGCCCGTGTGCCAGATCTCGGGCATCGCGCCGGCCGTGTCGACGAACGGGTTGTCGTCGGGGATGCCGTAGGCGACGCCGTCCGGGTTCCCGCCGTCGACGTCGATCCGCAGGATCTTGGCCAGCAGCGTGTCGAGGCGTCGGCCGGAGTCGAGCGGGTCGCCGCCACCGCCTCCGTCGCCGGTGGACGCGTACAGGTAGCCATCCGGCCCGAAGACGAGGCCGCCGCCGTTGTGATTGTTGGCCGGGTCGGCCATCCGAAGGAGGATCTGCTCGCTGCCACGCAGCGCGCGGTCGGGTGCCTCGGGGTCGATCCGGAAGGACGACACCACCTGCTGCCCGTCGAGCGCGGTGTAGTAGACGAACAGCCGTCCGTCGGCAAGATCTGGGTGGAAGGCAAGGCCCAGCAGGCCCTGTTCGCCACCGGCCGTCACCGTCCCCGCGATGTCCAGCACCGGCTCGGGCCCGACGGTCCCGTCCCGGACCACCTGGATGCGTCCGGCCTGCTCCACGACGTAGAGCGCGTCAGGCTCGCCCGGTCGCACCGCCAGGTCCACCGGGTTGTCGAGCCCGGAGGCGATGGGTTCCAGGGACAGCGTGAACCCGGCCGCATTCGCGGTCGGAGTCGGAGTCGGGGTCGACGTGACGGCCGATGGCTCGGGGTTCGCCGTCGCCGTCGGTGTTGCCGCGGCGATGGGCGGGCGCACTGACGGGTCCGCCGACGTGGGGCTCGAGGGCACGGGGACGGCGCAACCCCCGACCAGGAGCGCGGTGGCGACGACGCCAAGGATGGCGCGCGGCGCCCGGAGCGCTGGGGATGGGTGCATGACCCCGATCGTACCGGGGATGGCGGGTACGGGCCTCGCGCGCCCCCGGAGAGCCGGACGCTGCTAGGCTCGCGGCCATCCGAGCCACCCCGGGTCGACGCCGTTCGCCCCCGGAACCGCCATGGAGGGACCTCGATGCAGGCATGGGATGTCGAAACACTCGACGCCGCCCGGCAGGGAGCCGGCGAGCTCTACCACGAGTTCCTCTCGGTGCCGGACCTCTCGGGTGGCCTCTACGTCCTGGAGGCCGGTGCGACGGATCCGCAATCGCCCCACACGGAGGACGAGCTCTACGTCGTGATGGCGGGTCGTGCCCGGGTCGTCGTCGGCGACGATGAGGCAGCGATCGGCCCCGGCTCCGTGGTCTTCGTCGGGGCGCATGTCCCGCATCGGTTCATCGACATCACCGAGCGGCTGGTGCTCATGGTCGTGTTCGGGCCGGCGGAGTACTCGCGCCAGGGGTGATCCGAGCCGCCACGAGGCTCGCGAGCTCCTGGGCGAGCTCCGGGCCGCGTCCGGTCTCGTCGTGGCGGAAGAACACGTAGACGTCGTCACCGGCGGCGAGGAATGGTTCGAACCGGTCGGCCCAGACGGCCAGTTCGGCCGCATCGTAGTCGTGCCGTCGGAGCCGCAGGTACAGGAATGGCCCGGTCCGGCGCAGCGTCGGCGGCTCCGGGTCCTCGGGGAGTTCCGTCGTGCACAGGACCGCACCGACGCCGGCCAGCGCATCGAGCGTCTCGTCCACGTGCCATGACGGATCCTGGAACTCGAGGGTCAGCGGCAGGTCGCGGGGCCAGGCGGCCAGGAGGGCGCCGCAGACGTCCGTCGTCGCGCCGGAGGCCGTCGGGGACCCGGAAGAGCACCGTTCCCAGCCGCTCCCCGAACGCTCGATACGGATCGGTCAGCCACGGCAGGCCCGGGTCCGGGCTCCCATTCATCGAGCGGAACGATCCGCCGCGCTGGGCCTTCACGCTGAACCGGAAGTCGTCGGGCGTGGCGGCCAGCCACGTCGCGACCTTCGCCGCCGTCGGCTGCTGGTAGAACGTGTTGTTCAGCTCGACCGCGGTCAACCGCGTCCCGTAGTGGCGCAGGAGCGCGTCACCGCGCGTTCCGCTGGGGTAGAACCGTGGGATCCATCCCGGGTAGGCGAACCCGCTCGTGCCCGTCCGGAACCGGCCGGGCACCGTGGCGTCAGCGATCGCGCGCGCCCGGTGCCGAGGCGCAGGCGTCCGACGGTCGTTCGGCCTCATCGGCGACGGTTCGCATCGAGCGCTCGATGATGTCCAGGTCATCGGGGGCGATGGCGCCCAGGAAGTGGGCGTCGATGCCTCGAAGGTGCGTCTTGCTGGCGGCTCGCAGCCGGTTCAGGCCGGCCTCGGTGAGGACCGCCTCCGCGCCGCGCGCGTCCACCAGGCAGGTGGCGCGCTCCACGAGCCCATCGGCGACCAGGCGATCGATCAGGCGCGTCACGCCGCTCTTGCTCAGGAAGATCGAATCGGCGAGGGTCCGCATCCGGATCCGGCGGTCGGGCGACCAGGCGATGGCCAGCAGGGTGTCGTACTCGGCGAGCGACAGGTCGTGCTCGGCCCGCAGTTCCTCATCGAGGCGGCGGGTGACGAGCGTGTGGGCGCTGAGGAAGGCGCGCCAGGGCGCCAGTCGTTGGTCTCGCGGGGACAGCGGTCGACGGGCGACCGGCTCGGTGACGGTCATGGCGGGATGCTACACCTTGTTGCGGTTCAGGGTCAGTCGTTGACAGTGCAACGATATCTGGGATATGGTTGCCATGTCAACAAAAACATCCGGCCCGCCTGCATCCACTCGGGCCATCCCGCGGAGGCACCCACCCCATGACCACCTGGAAGCTCGACAACGCTCACACCCAGGTCAATTTCTCGGCCAAGCACATGATGGTCACGACCGTCCGTGGCACGTTCCACGACGTCGAGGGCACGATCGAGCTGGACGAGGCCGATCCGACCCGCTCGCGCGGCGAGTTCCGGGTCGCGACGGCCAGCGTCGACACCAACTTCGGCGCCCGCGACACGCACCTGCGCTCCGCCGACTTCTTCGACGCCGAGACCTATCCGCACATCAGCTTCACCTCGACCGCGGTCAAGCAGGTCAAGGACGATGAGTTCGAGGTCACCGGCGACCTGACCATCCGCGACGTCACCAAGCCCGCCACCTTCAAGGTCGAGCTCGACGGCATCGTCCCGGGCATGCGCGGTGGGCGCCACGCCGGGATGTCCGTCTCGACCAAGCTGGACCGCGATGCCTGGGGCCTCAACTGGAACGTCGCCCTGGAGCAGGGCGGCTGGCTCGTCGGCAAGGAGATCAAGCTCGAGATCGCCATCGCGGCCGATGAGGTCGCGGTCGCCGAGCCGGAGCTCGCGACCAGCGCGTCCTGACAATTCGGGTCACGGCCCCATCGGGGGCCGGGTCAACCTCCGTTCGTTCGCACCGCCCCGGCCGACCAGCCGGGGCGGTTCGGTATCCCGGGCGCGCTGTCGCTCAGCGGCGCCAGCTCTCCGCATCGAACAGGTAGAACGTCAGCTGGCCCCAGAGTTCCCCGATCCGATCCCAGCGTTCGCCCAACAGCGACGGGGAGGCCGGGCCGGCGATCTCGACGGATCCGCGGTCCTCGAACTCGGTCACGGCAAGCTGGGTGACGATCGGCATCGGGCGTGGTCGCTCGTGGCGTCGCACCGGGCGATGCGGCTGGACGCGCTCGATGCGGACCTGCACGGCGTAGGCGGCCATCGTGGGCGCAGGGTACTCCTCGGCCGGGGTCCACGGCTATCCTTCGCGGATGATGATGACCGACCGACGCTTCGGCGCCCAGAGCATGTCCGCCCCGTTGCGTGAGGTGCTGGTCAAGCGCCCGGGTGCGGCCTTCGGGACGGCATACGACGACCCGGCCCACGGCTTCCTCTACCCAGTGGACCTTGCCGTCGCCCAGCGCGAGCACGACGTGTTCACCGACGTCCTCGCCTCGCTCGGACCGACGGTCCACGTCCTCGAGGATGAGACCGACGATCCCGACCTCGTCTACACGTTCGACCCGCTCATCGTGACCGACCGGGGAGCGATCCCGCTCCGACCGGGCAAGGCCAACCGGGCCGGCGAGCCCGCCGTGCTCGGAGGCCTGGATGCGATCCGCGGACATCCCGGTCGCCGGGCGGATCGAGGCGCCAGGCACGATCGAGGGCGGCGATACCTTCTGGCTGCGACCGGACCTGTTCTGTATCGGCCGGACGCTGCGCACGAACGAGTCGGGTGTTCGCCAGCTCGCGGATCTCGTGGGCGGCGACGTACGCGTCTTCGACGTCCCGTACTGGAAGGGTCCGGCGGAGCTCATCCACCTGATGAGCGTGATCTCGCCGGTCGCGGACGACCTCGCGGTCGTGTACCTGCCGCTCCTGCCGGTGGGTCTGTGGCAATTGCTCGGGGACCTCGGGATCCGGCTCGTCAGCGTGCCCGAGGAGGAGTTCCCCACCCTGGGCTGCAACGTCCTGGCCGTCCGGCCGGGCGTCGTCATCCTGGCCGAGGGCAACCCGGTCACCACGGCCGCGCTCGTGGCGGCGGGCTGCGAAGTGCACACCTACCCGGCCACCCAGATCGGGATCAACGGGTCGGGTGGGCCGACCTGCATGACCCGGCCGATCCTGCGCGACTGAGCGCGAGGACGTGACCCTGGACCCGGCGGTCGCCAAGGTCGACGTCGAACGGCTCGTCGCCGACCTCCGCGCCCTCGTGCGCATCCCGAGCGTCACCGGCTCCGAGGAAGCCGTGGCCGTCTGGGCCGCCGACGCCCTGCGCGACCTGGGCTTGGACGTGGAGGTCGCGACACCCGAGCCGGCCGCGATCCGGGCCGATCCCGACTGGCCGGGCGAGGAGATGCCACGGACGAGCCTGCCCGTCGTCATCGGTCGCGGCGGGACGCCCGGCGGCCGGCGTCTCATCCTGTCGGGGCATCTCGACGTCGTCCCGCCGGGCGATCCGGCGACCTGGACCGTGGACCCGTGGGGCGGCGAGATCCGCGACGGTCGGTTGTACGGCCGCGGCGCGGTCGACATGAAGGGTGGCGTCGCCGCGATCCTGGCCGCCGTGCGGGCCCTCGCCGCGGACGCGGCCGGGCTCGAAGGGCTGGATGGCGAGCTCATGGTCGTGTTCGTCCCCTCGGAGGAGGACGGAGGTCAGGGCACGCTCGCCGCCATCCGCGAGGGCGCCACGGCTGACATGGCGATCATCGCCGAGCCATCGAATCTCGATGTCGTCGTCGCCCATGCGGGTGCCATCACATTCCGGTTGACCGTTCCGGGCCGCGCGGCTCATGCCTCCCAGCGGCGGGAAGGCGTCTCGGCGCTCGACAAGCTGTTCGTGCTCCTCCAGGCCCTCGAGGCCGACGAGCGGCGGCGCAACGAGGCCGAGACCGACCCGCTCATGACCGCGCTGGGCCTGCCGTACCCGACGATCGTCGGGAAGGTATCCGGCGGGGAGTGGGCCTCGACGGTCCTGGATCGGGTCACGGCCGATGGCCGGTATGGCGTGCGCCTCGGCCAGTCCGCCGCCGACGCCGAGGCCGAGCTGCGCGCCTGCATCGCGGCCGCGTGCGCCTCGGACGACTTCCTGCGTGATCATCCGGCCACGATCGAGATCGATGGCGGGCGGTTCGGGTCGGCGCGGGTGCCGTCGGACCACGCCCTGGCGACCGGACTGGCCGAGACCGTGGAGGCCGTCACGGGTCGCCGGCCGACGCTCCTCGGCGAACCGTACGGCGCGGACATGCAGATGTTCGTGAATGTCGGCGGCACGCCATGCGTGATCTTCGGGCCGGGTGACGTGAAGGTCGCCCACAGCGCCGACGAGTACGTCCCGCTTGACGAGGTCGAGGCCTGCGCCAACGTCCTCGCGGCGTGGGTCAGCCGGGAGATCGGGCCGCGCTGACGGCGTCCCGGCGGGCGATCACGATCCAGACCGGGATGATCACCAGGGCCGCGCCGAGCAGGCCCAGGGTCGCGTAGCCCGCTGCCGCGACCACGACTCCCGAGCCGAGGCTCGCGGCCGCGGCCGAGGTCCAGATGAGCGCGTCGGTGGCGCCCTGGAGTCGCGTCCGCTCGGCGAGCGAGAGGTCCTGGGTGAGCAGCGTGGACCCGGCGACGTAGCCCAGGTTCCAGCCATAGCCCAGCAGGAACAGGGCCAGGAACAGCAGGACGCCGCCGTCGGGCGGGGCGACGGCCGCGAGGAGCGACGCGCCGCCCGATGACCGCAAGGCCGGCCAGGATGACCGGCACGCTCCCGTAGCGATCGGTCAGGCGGCCGGAGATCGGCGAGAGACCGAACATCCCGAACGTGTGGCCGCTGATGACGATGCCGACGGCGCCCAGGCCGTGGCCGTGCTCGGTCATGTGCAGCGGGGTCATCGTCATGATCAGCACCATGACGACCTGGACGGTGACGAGGGCCAGGATCGCGACCGGGACGTTGGGTCGTCGAAGGACGCTCCGCAGCGACGCGGCCGACGGTCCGTTCGTGGGCCGGATGGTCGTGGGGCGACGTGGTATCGGCGAGCGCGTACGGGTCGGGCCGCAGGGCGAGGAACGTCAGGATGGCCGCCGTCCCGACGAACGCCACGGGCACGAGATACGTGCCCGCGAGGTCCGGCATGCCGAGCGACGCCGCGAACGCGGCGGCCGGGGCGGCCAGGTTCGGGCCGATGATCGCCCCCACCGTCGCGCCCCAGACGACGGTGCCGATCGCGGACGCCCGACGCTCCGGCGGGAAGAGGTCGGCGGCGACATAGCGCGACAACTGGTTGGAGGCGTTGCCGAAGCCGATCAGGACGGTGCCCGCAAGCAACAGCGGCATCGAGGACACGATGACGGCAGTCGTGGCGATGAGCGCGCCCACGACCCCGATGGCGTAGCCGGCGGCCAGCCCCGCCCGCCGACCGCGGCGGACCATGAGCTGGGAGAGCGTGAAGGCGCCGAGGGCGGCCCCCAGGACGACCGTCGCGCCGGGCGCCCCGCTCCAGGCCGTGTCGCCGGTGATCGACTGGGCCACGATCGTCGCGACCGTCACGGCCGCGATGTAGCCGGTGCTGCCCAACGCGACGCCCGCGACGAGCGCCCAGACCGTGCGCCGACGAAGCCGTGCGAGCTCCGATGCCGGCAGGTCCAGGGTCTGGGCAGTCACCGCGGGATGATAGGCGCTGTCATCCGGGCGTCACCGGAGGCTCGGACATCTCCACGAACGCACACAGGGCAGCGACCCAGCGCATCTGTTCCGGGGTCCGGCACCCGGCCTCCAGCAGGGTCGGTGAGGCGACGACGATCGCGAGGCTGCGCGCTCGTGAGACGGCCACGTTGAGGCGATTGCGGGAGTAGAGGAAGCCCATATCGCGTGGCGCGTCCTCGCGGCTGGAGCTCGTCATCGAATAGATGGCGACGGCACCTTCCCGACCCTGGAACTTGTCGACGGTCCCCACGTTGCCGCGCTGGCCGATCCGGCGGATCAGGGTGGTCTGGATCTCGGCGACCTGGGCGTTGTACGGCGCCACGACGATGATGTCGTCGAGGCCGATCGGGGCGGTCGCGCCATCCGCGTTCGTCCACCCCCGCCCGAGCAGGGCCTCGATGACATCGACGACGACCCCCGCCTCCTGCCGGGACCGCGGGCCGTTCGCCTGGTGGATGACGGGCAGCCAGCGGATCCCCGCCCCGGAGAGCACCGGGTCCGAGCCATCCACGCGCTGTCGCGCCGTCGAGGGATGGGTCCGCAGGCGACCCTCGTAGAACGTGGGCGAGATGTAGGCGTTGATGGACGGGTGCAGTCGGCGGGACGTATCCAGGAGCAGGCCCCGATCGGCCGGCACCGTGACCGCCGCCCCGACGAGATGTTCCAGGGCGGAGGCACCGGCCCCCGGCGGGTGGACGCCCTGCGTGACCATCGGCAACTGGTTCGGGTCGCCGACGAGCACGATGGAGTGTGCTGCGGTCCCGATCGCCACGACATTGGCCGCCGACATCTGCCCGGCCTCGTCGACGAAGAGGACATCGAGCGCCTGGTCGAACTCCGGCCGGGCGAATACCCAGGCGGTGCCGGCGACCACATCGACGGTGCCTGCATCGAGGGCGGTCGCGATGTCGCCGTTCGAGGCCAGGGTGACGAAGGGCAGATGATCCGCGTGGTCGTTCCCCGGGTCCGCTCGCTGGAGCACGCGTGGTGCGCGCCAGGGCCCGTCGTCCAGGGCCGTTCCGATCGCCTCGAGCAGGTTGCTGATGGTCTTGTGCGACTGCGCGCAGATGCCGACCCGCTTCCCGTCCTCGACGAGTTCGAGGATCATCCGAGCCGCCGTCCACGTCTTGCCCGTCCCCGGCGGCCCCTGGATCGGCAGGATGCCGTGGTCGAGGAGACGTCCGATCCCGATCGCCGCACCGGCATCGTCATCGTTCGCCGGGATCAGGGCAGCGCCGGGCACGGATGGCGGATCGAGCCGGGGCGGGTGCCGGAGCACCAGGTCCCGGATCGCCCGATAGGCGCCATCACCGTCGAGGCCATCGGCGATGACGGCGTCGGCGACGCGCAGCATGGCCTTCTTCTGGACGCTCGAATCGAGCGGCTTGGTCGGGATGAGCGCAAGCGGATGCGGCCACTCCGAATTCCGGCTGCGCTTCAGCGTGATCAGGCCGGCGCTGTCGTCGATGTCGACGATCGTGCCGGCACCCTTGCCGGTCGCCTGGTCGAGCGGGGTGTCACCGGGATCGAACCCGTGATCCTGCGGTTCGAACCGATACCGGCGCTGCAGCATCTGGCCGTCGCCCGGGAACTCACTCACGAAGGTCAGGCCACCGATCGCGTCGCGTTCGTTGACCAGCTCCTCGATCGTGAGGTCGTCCTTCAGCTCGTACCAGCGCCACCACTGGGACTTCTCCTCGCGACGATGCCAATCCAGCAGGTCCGCGAGGAGCCGGAGCCCGGCCGCCTCGGCCTCATCGGTGGTCAGATCGGCGCGCGCTCGCAGGGATCCCTCGCGTTCGGTCACGTCGCGCAGCCAGTCCGACACGGCCTGATTGGCGTCGCCGCTGGCCGGCGTCGGTCGGGTCCAGTCCCGGTCCGGCCAGCGGATGACCGCCTTGGCACGCCAGTCCTCGAGCCATGCTCGCAGGAGGTACGTCGAGACGCAGTCGTCGCGGTTGTAGTCGGCGATCCCGTCGAGGATCGTCTGGTCGCGCTCCTTCAGCCAGGTCTCGAAGGCGACGACGCTGAACCCGGCCTCCGTGACCGGTCCTTCGCGCACGGGCATGTACGACTTCTCGACCTGCTTGAGCGAATACGACTCGACCGACCCGCGGACACCCTGCCGGACGACGTTGAGGAGGTCGACGAGGACATCCCCGCGCAGCAATCGATCCACCTCGTCGGCCCCGACGCCGTGGCGGCTCATGAGGCGCTTCAGTGCGCCCGACTCGTAGCCGCCGTAGTGGTAGACGTGCATGTCCGGGTGCGCGTCGAGCCGATCGGTCACGAGTTTGAGGAACGCCAGGAACGCGTCGCGTTCCTCCTCCTGGTCGCGCGCCCAGATCGCGTGGTAGATCGGCTCGCCGTCCACCTCCTCGACGACGCCCAGGAGGTACTCGAGGCCGACATCGGTCGCCCACGGGTCGGCCTCGATATCGAAGAACAGGTCCCAGGGAGATGGTTCGGGCAGGATGGACAGACCCCGACCCGTCTCCTCGGGGTCGGGTTCGATGAGTTCCCACACGCGCTCGTGCGTCCGTCGCTCATGGAGCTGGAGCCGCGCCTGGTTGCGCAGGCGCTCCAGCCGGCCGGATCGCAGACCCTCCACGGCCACGTCGGGTGGCGTCCCGGCGATCGCCGTCAGGGTGGTGATGTCGGCCGCCATGAAACGATCCGTGTCCAGTCGCGACAGGCCGGCCACGATGGATGGGTGGTCGTCGTCGCGGCGTCGCTGGATGCAGGTGGGATACCAGGAACAGACTCGACAGTGATCCACGGGGTCCGGGTACGTCGACGCGAGGCTGGCCTCGACGCCGGCGGTGACCCGGGCATCGAACCGAGCCCGGACGAAGCGGAAATACGGGGCGAAGTCCGCGGTCGGGTAGGCGTGCGACACCCCGTCTCCGGTGATGACCGACAGCCACTCCGGCGCGATCCCCTGCAGTCGTGCCAGGAGGTCCGCGTACACACACATCTGGAGGATCGCGCCGCCCTTCACGGATCGGGCGAGCTTGGTGTCGGCGATGTCGTAGCTCCAGGCGCCCAGACCCGGCGATGGCCGATCCGTTCGCTTGAACAGGAAGTCGGCATGGCCTCGCCAGCGGCCGTCGAAGAACGTGGCCTGGAAGACGACGTCCGCGCCCGACCGCATCGCGGCCAGGGTCTGCGCTTCGGCCGCCCGCAGGTCGTCCGGGGTCCGCAGGTTCTCCTTCGGGATCTCGACGACGACCTTGCCCTCGGCGCGCAGGTGATCCAGGTAGGCCTGCTCGTGCAGGTCGCCCTTCGCCTGGATCAACTCGATCGTCGGGTCGTCGCGCCGGATGGGCCGCTCCCACAGGCCCGCGATCCGGCCGAGTTCGAGCGTGGAGAGGTGATCGCAGGCGAGGAAGCCGACAAGGTCGGTGGCACTGACGATCAGCGTGCCGTCGGGGGCGATCTGCACGGGTCAACCTTAGCGGCCGGCCGCGTCAGCTCGCCTGTCACAGCCGCGCTACCCTGCGCCCATGAGCCCGGAGCATCGCAAGCCCGATGGCACGCGCCAGGTCGGCCCGACCTGGGAGAGCCTCATCGAGCGCCAGATCCGCGAGGCCACGGAGGAGGGCGCGTTCGAGGCGCTGCCGCACCAGGGGCAGCCACTCCCGCTCGAGGACGACACGGCCGCCGGCGAATGGGCACTGGCGTATCGGATGCTCCGGGACGCCGGTGCCGCCCCGCCGTGGATCGAAGCGGACAAGGAAGTCCGCGCGAGGATGGCCGAGCTGGATGCGGTGCTGGCCCGAGCGGACCGCGTCGTTCCGGCCGATCGACCGCGGTTGCGCCGCCAGGCGACCGATCTCGTGCGTGCGATCAACCGCGCCGTGGAGCGTCTCAACGTCGAGGCCCCGACCGATCGCCAGCATCGTCGGCCGCTCGACCTGGAGGAGGTCCTGCGGCGGATCGGGTAGGTCAGAACGGCCCGCGTTCGGCAGGTCAGCCTCAGACACGCGAACCACACGAACACGAATGCTCGACGGCCCAGATCGATCGATCCACGCCGAATCTGCGCGTGTCCAGGAGGCATCTGTCGGGCGACGTCTGACACTACCGGCACCCGGACGCGACGACGCCGGCCCGGGCGTGGCCCGGACCGGCGTCGAGGGAGGAGAGCGACGACCCGGGAGGAGTCGGGTCGCCGCGTGGGGACGGGAGCGTAGCTAGCGGCGGGCGCGCACCGTAGCGAGACGAAGGCTGCCGACGAATGCGGCCCCGAAGACCGCGAGCACGAGGAACCCAGGGATCGATGACGTCGGCGTGGCGTCGTCGGTCGAAGCGATCGTGTCCGTGGCGGGCGGGGTCGGATCGGCGTCGCCGTCGTCCGACCCGCCGGCGACGGTCGCATCGAGCGAGCCCACCGCGAAGACCGCTGTAGGCCGTGCCGGCGGCGAGGTCGAGGGCGCCCGGATCGAGCGGGCACACGCTGTTGTCGGCATTGGCGCAGACCTTGAGGTCATACGAGCCCGCCGGCAGCGCGAGGTAGTCGGTGGCGTCCGGATAGGACAGGTCGGTCACGACCTTGGTGGCGCCGTCCTGGGTCAGGACGTCGACCGCGGGCGTGTCGGCCGAGAAGTGGACGACGCGGACCTGGGCCTGGTCGGCGACCGGGCGCGGCCCCGTCCACGAGGACCTGGGCCTCGATGTCGGCCAGCAGGTTGGTCGCGGCGACCGTCGTCCTGGTGCCGTCGGCAAAGGTCAGATCGGCGTCGATGACGCAGGTGTCCGTGCCGGCTGCGCAGACCTTGATGTTGTAGGTGCCCGCGTCGACGGGCAGGTAGTCGGAGATGGTGCCGAAGGCGACGTCGGTCAGGGCGTCGGCGTCGTTGACCTTGACGTCCACGGCCGGGGCATCCGGTGAGGCGTGCAGGACACGGACCCAGGCCTTGCCGGCCTCGGGGGTGTCTGTGGAGTCGACCGCGACGACGGCGGTCAGCTTGGCCGCGTCCGCGGCGGCGACGGGTGCGGCGATGGCGAGCGCGAGCGCGGCGGCGGCGCCAAGGCTGGCGATCCGGGTGAATCGAGTGCTGCGATGCATCTGGCGGGCTCTCCTGCGTCCTGGGACGGTCCGCTCAGGTGGACCGGGGATGGGGCTCGGGTCACCCACCAGTTCGCGCCATCCGGCGATCCGGATTGGCGGCGTCTGGCGTCGTGCGGGGTCAGTGCGTCCGGCGGAGGTACCCGCAGATGGGGCACGTCTCGACCCCGGTGGCGGGATCGATCTCGAGGAAGCTGGTGCAGCCGTTCGTGCGGCAGTAGGTGCGGGAGGCCGCCGTGGCGGCCGAGGCGCGGCGGCGAAGCCGACGCATCGTGGTGGCGCGACCGGCAAAGGCCGTCGTCGCGGATCGGGTCATCATGGGTACTGGTTCTCGTTGACTTTCTGGCGCGCCGACGGCGTTTCGAGCCGTGGCAGCGTCCGTGCTGTGTAGCGCTCAGGACAGCCCGAGATGGGGGCCGGAGCGGTCTGGTGGTCCGGGCGGCGAGCCGGGAGCGTCCGTTGTGAGGAGGCGCTCGACCGGGGCCGTCGCTACGGGCCGGTGACCCATCTACTATCCCATCCGAACGGACGTTCGTCAACCGGTACCATCAGGACCGCCCACCCCCGACCGCCCATCGACAGGAGCGACATGACCGATCCCGGCGCCATCCGGACCCCCAATCCCCGGGTCGTCGTGGGGTTCCTGGCCGTGATCCTGCTCGTCCAGGGCTTCTACGCCGCCATCGAGATCCTCGGCGATGGGCTGGACACGACCGAGCCCCTGCGGCTGCTGGCGGGGATCGCCTTCTTCGTCTACGCAGCGATCCTGGGGGTGTTCATCGTGGGGGTCTGGCGGCGGATGCCGTGGGCGTGGACGCTGGCCGTCGTGCTCGCGGGCTTCGGGCTGGCCCTCACCGGGCTGCAGATCCTCGCTGGCGACCCGGTGGAGCAGCATGTGCTCGGGGTCGTCATCGATGGCGGCCTCCTGTACTACCTGTTCAAGCCCAGCATCCGGTCGTTGTTCACCGCCTGAGCGGAGCCCGCGGGCACCAGCGCTTCGTCATGGAGGCCGCCAACCCCTTGTAACCGTGACGAGCGCGACTACGATGCCCCCAGTCGATGCCCGTCGATGATCGATGGGACGACACGAGGGAGGCATCGGACCCATATGAGTAGCTCAACCTCGGCCCGACCGACTGGCATCACCATCCTGGCCATCCTTGCCGGCGTGGGCGGCGTGGTCATGGCGATCGGCGGGATCGGGCTCTTCGTGCTCGGTGCGGTCGCGTTCGGCGGACTCGGCGCGCTCCTGGGCCTGGCGTTCCTGGCGGTCGCCGCGCTCTATCTGGCGTTCTGCGTGGGCGCCCTCCAGCTCAAGGCCTGGGCGTGGCCGCTTGGCGTAGTCGGGGCCGCGGCCAGCGCGATCCTGTCCGCCCTGCAGCTCCTGGGTGGGGACCTGAGCCAGATCATCGGCATCGCGATCGCCGGCGCGATCCTGTACTACCTCAACCAGCCGGCGATCAAGGCCCTCTTCGTCAAGGTCCCGAGCGCCTAGCCGCCGGGCGGATACCCGGTGATCCGCCGGATCTCGCGGTAGAGCGGGCGAAGCCGGTCGTACATGGGGCGGTACACGCCCCGATACAGCTCGTCGTAGCGCGCGTGATCGGCGGGGTCCGGATCGCGGACCTCGCCGACATGGACCATCGCGCTCACCGCGGACGCGATGTCGGGGTGGATCCCCAGGCCGACCGCCGCGTCGATGGCGGCGCCCAGGCCGCTCGCCTCGTGGGTCGTTCCGCGTGCGACCGGCAGCCCGAAGACGTCGGCCGTGAGCTGGACCGCGGCCGGGCTCTGCGAGCCGCCGCCGGCGATCCGCAGTGAGGTCGGCGTGACGCCGGTCCGCCTGGCCGTCCGTTCCAGCCCATCGCGCAGGGCGTAGGCGAGGCCTTCCAGGATCGCCCGGTAGACGTGCGCCCTGCGTATGGACGTCCCCAAACCCGATGATCGCCCCCTTCGCCTCCGGGCCCGGGATGCGGACGCCGGGTGACCAGTACGGCTGGAGCGTCAGGCCCATCGACCCGGCCGGGACGCTCGCGACGAGCTCGTCGAACAGGACCTCCGGTGCCACGCCGAGCGTCTCCGCGCTGGCCACCTCCGCGGCCGCGAACTCGCGCTTGAACCACTCGACCATCCAGTAGCCGCGATAGACCTGGATCTCGAGCGAGTAGGCGCCCGGGACCGCGGACGGGAACGGCGGGATGAGCGGGATCGCCTCCACGTAGCGGCGCATCGTCGTGTTCACCGTCGCGGCCGTCCCGAACGAGATCGCCGCGATCTCCGGGCGTGATCGCGCCGGAGCCCAGGATCTCGCAGGCCTTGTCGGCGGCGGCGCGATGACGGGCAATCCGGCCGGGAGGCCGGTCGCTGCCGCGGCCGGCCGGTGACATCTCGCCGAGGCGCTCGCGTCGGTGGGACGAGCTCGGGCAGCCAGTCGGGATCCACCGGCGCCACGGTCCATCGCCAGTCGCCGGCCTTGGCCCAGCGGAACGCCTTGTAGTCGAATGGCACGTAGCCGACCTGGGCCGCGGTGGCGTCGACGAATCGGCCGGTCAGTCGATGCGTCAGGAAGCCCGACAGCAACAGGTAGTGGCGGATGTCCGCCCAGACTCCGGGCTCGTTGGCCCGAAGCCAGTTGGCCTCGCAGGCGGCCGCGAACGTCTCGATCGTGTCGCGCAGGCCGAGCGCCCGGAAGCCGAGCGCCGGTCACACCCCCGACGCCCCCGAACGGCGGCAGCCCGTCCGTCCGACGGTCGTCGAGCCACGTGATCGCCGGCCGCAAGGGTCGCCCGTCCGCCGTCGGTCACGACGACCGTGCCGCGCTGGGTCGTGAGCGCGACGCCGGCGAGCGTCTCCCGGTCGCACGGCCTGGGTCCGCGAGGACGCGCCGGCACGCCTCGCCCACGGCCGTCCAGTACACCTCCGGGTCCTGTTCGGCCCAGCCCGGATGCGGCGAGACGTACGGCGTGAACGGGACGCGCGCCACGGCCACGATCGTCCCGTCCGGCGCGATGACGAGCGCGCGGGCGCTCTGTGTCCCGACATCGATCGCGACGATCGGATCGGCCGCTCATCCGGCTGGCACTCCAGCGTCGCCGAGAGGACGCCCGGGTGCATGCGTCCGGTCGGGATCCAGCCGCTCCGATCGCCGCGCGGATCGGTCTCGATCCCGAGCTGCGCCCTTCTCGGCCTCGAGGTAGGGCGCATGATCGACGCCGATCCCGTGCTGGTGGCTGATCGTGCCGCCGTGGGCCACGATGGCCTCGCTCGCCGCGCTCTTGAGGCGGCGCCAGCGATCCAGGGTCTCGTCCGGGTCGGCGGCCTGGCGAAAGACGTACGTCGCGTACAGGCTGGACCCGGTCGGGTAGACGTGCGAGAGGTGGCTGAACGCGTGGACGCGCTCGCCGATCGTCATCGAGGCCGTGCCGGAGCGCCGGCCCGAGGGCGGCCGCCAGCGTCGGGCAGCGGCGACCAGTCGGTCGCGGTCTCGAGCGTGTCGACGGCGTAGCCCGGCGTCCCACAGCGTGTTGCGCAGGTACGGCGCGCGGAATCGATCGTGTCGCCAGGCTGACGCCGACCCGTGGGACGCCGACGCCGCGGGCCTGCCGGACGCAGCGCGACGCACCTCGCCGCTTTCGGTGGCGCGCCACGACGTCGTCCGGGCCATGGATGCCGACGAGGACGAGGCACGGTTCCGGGCCCTGGCGACGCCACGCCGAGGTAGCGACGGAGCCATCGGCGGGACCGGTCGTCGGCGGCCATCGCGAGGGTCGTCGCGGTCTCGAGCGGCGTGGAGACGCCGGACCATCGAGAGCGTCGAGTCCGGCCTGCGCGATGGTCCGAGTCGCTCCAGGGCCCGGTCCCAGTCGGGACGGTGTAGGCGCGGACCTGATCGCGCTCGGGGCCGTCGCGGTCCGGACGATCGACGTCGGTGACGATCCCGAGGCGGCCCTCCGAGCCCGAGGACGAGCTCGCGCAGATCGGGTCCGGCCGCCGAGGCCGGGAACGGGCGCAGGTCCAGCGGCCCCGCCGGGCGTCTCCACGTGGCCTCCGGCGAACAGCCGCTCGATCCGCCCGTAGCCGATCGACTCCTGGCCGGCCGACCGGGCGGCGACCCAGCCGCCGAGCGTCGAGAACTCGAACGACTGCGGGAAGTGACCGAGCGTCCGGCCGTGCGGCGCGCAGCGCCGCCTCGATGGCCGGCCCGAGCGTGCCCGCCCCGAACGTCGCGAGGCCGCTGGTCTCGTCGAGCGCCCGCAGCCCGGCGATCCCGGAGAGGTCCACGGTCACGACCGGCCGCTCCGAGGGCTGGACCGTCACGCCACCGACCACGCTCGTGCCGCCACCGTACGGGATGAGCTCCCAGCCGCGCCGCCCGCGCCCGGTCCAAGCAGGGCGCGGACATCGCGACGGCGTCGGCGGGCCGCGCGACCGCGTCCGGGACGGCGGCGATACGCCCGGACCGCAGGGCGATCCAGTCCGGCAGGCTCTGGCCGCGGGCATGGCGAACGCGGTCCTCCGGATCGACGCGACAAGCCGCGTTCGCCGGCGAGACGGCTCGCCGGGACGGCAGCGGCCACCGCCCGAGCGTCGCATCCACGGGTGGCGTTGCTGTGCCCGACGAGCGACGGCAGCAGCTCGCTCGCGTCGCGGGCGTCAGTGCGGCCTCGACCGCGGGATCGCCCCAGCCGTTCCAGCGACGCGACGGAGCGGGTCCGGCCATCAGAACGGCGGCCAGGGGATGGCCGGCCAGGTCGGGGAGGGGAGCGGGAAGCGGCGAGCGGCGAGGAGGTCGTCGACGCGACGCACCGTCGCCGCGCACCTCGGCTCGGCTCAGCAGGGCGTTGAGGGCGACACCCAGGTCCGCGTCCAGTGCCTCGCGGATGCGGCCCGAGGCCCGTCAGTTCGTCGGCGGCCATCGGTTCGCCGCGCCAGCCCCACAGCACGGTCCGCAGCTTCGGGACCGACGAGAAGCACACGCCGTGGTCGACGCCGTGGATGTGGGCGCCCGCCATCGACCGGGAGGATGTGACCGCCCTTGCGGTCGGTGTTGTTGACGGCGGCGTCGAACGCGGCCATGCGGCGCAGGCGCGGGTCGTCCTCGACCACCATGGCGACGACATCGACATCGTCATCGGCCTCGACGAACGCCTGGAGCATGCCCTCGCCGAACGGCCCCTCGCGAAGGATCGTGGGCGGGACGATGCCCCAGCCGCTCGCCTCGGAGACGAGCCACGCGGCCACCTCGCGCCGTGTCAGCGTGCCGTCGGGGAAGTCGTCGAGCGGCCGCTCGCCGATCGTCGGCTTGTAGACGGCATGGAGGGCCCGCTCGCCGACCGGCTCGGGACACGTCTGGGTCACGGTCACGAGGAGCGCGTTGTTGCTGGATCCGATGATCCGCCCCACGACCTCGATCTCGCCCTCGGCGAGGACCTCGAGCGCGGTGGCCCGCTCTAGCACGGCCTTCGTGGCCGGCCTGGATGGGGTCCGCGCGTCGCAAACGTGCGACCGCCGTTCTGCTTCATCGCATGAGTCTACGCAGCAGCGCTGGATCGGGCGGTCGGTCCCGGATGCACGCATGCCCCGACGTCCCGCGACACGGCCCCAGTACGATGCCAGCCAACCCGGCCGCGTCAAGGTTCGGGTGGCAGAAGGGGTCATGCCATGGCGATCGATACCGAGTCCCTCCGCACCCGTCGAGCGGTGCTCGCCGCGACTCTCGGGGCCGGTGTCGCCACTGTCGTGTCGGCGCTCGGACGCCCGATGCCGGCGCGTGCGGTGAACGGGGAGCCGGTCGAGATCGGTGGCTGGTACGCCACCTCCCTGACGACCACCATCGAGAACTCGACGAACGACGCGACCGTGTTCGTCGCCACCAATGCTGTCGGCGCGGCGATCCAGGGCACGGGCAACACCTACGGCATCCTTGGCGGCAGCTCCGGGGGCTACGCCATCAAGGGTGACTCGAGTACCGGCACCGCCGTTCGAGGTGACAGCGGCTCGGGCGCGGGTGTCTACGGCACCAGCAGCTCGAACACCGGGGTCTACGGCGAGAGCGAGACGTCGCATGGCGTCCGAGGCGTGAGCGGCAGCGGGCCGGGAGTCCGAGGCGAGAGCACCACGTCGAACGGCGTCTATGGGAAGGGGACGGCGGCCGGGATCTACGGGGACGGCGCGCCGGGCGCAACCGGGGTCGTCGGTACGAGCACCAACGGCCACGGGGTCATGGGCAGCAGCACCTCGGGTAAGGGGGTCGTCGGGCAGAGCGTCTCGGGGGTCGGTGTCCACGGCCTTGGCTCGTCGTCCGAGGGCGTCCGCGGGGACAGCAACAGCGGTAACGGGATCACCGGCACCAGTAGCCTCGAACGCCGGCATCCAGGGCCAGGGCGGCTGGGTCGGCGTGTATGGCATCGGCACGTCCGGGATCGGGCTCCGTGGCGAGAGCGACACGAATGTCGGGCGTCTCGGGCTACAGCACGGCCACGGATCGTGCCGCGACCTCCAGCATGTCGGCTGGGAACAGCACGGCCGTCCTTGGGTACAGCGGCAACAGCTCGGTGCCTGCCGCCGCGGCGAAGACCGGCGTGTTCGGCTACGCGGCCCAGGACTCGAATGCGCGCGGCGTCCTCGGCAAGACGACGACCGGCCAGGGCGTGCGTGGCGAGGCGACGAGCGGCTATGGGACTCGTGGCGTGGTCACCTCGGGGGTCGCGGCCAGCGGCTATGCCACGACCGGTACGGCGCTCCTCGCAACCTCGGCCAACCCCAAGATCGGATCGCGCTGCAGGCCATCGGCAAGGTCAGGTTCGACAAGTCGGTCGGGCTGGCAACCATCGCCTCTGGCACCAAGAGCGTGGTCGTGACCCCGGGCATCGACCTGACCGCGACGTCGGCGGTGGTGGCCACGCTGCAGGGCTCGGCCGGCGGGACGACCACGGTCCACCGGATCGCCGTCAACGCGACCGCCGACACATTCACGATCTACCTGACCGCAAACGCCACCGCTGCGGTCAAAGTCGCCTGGCACGTCTTCGGATAGTCGCCGAAGGACTGTCGCCGTTGCTCGCTAGTTGACGTAGTGGCCGTTGCGGCGTGGGCAGATGTGGCCGCGCGGATCCAGCGGCGTCCCGCAGAGGGGACAGGGCATCCGGCCGGAGGCGACGATCCGGGTCGCCCGATCGATGAATGCCCGGGCGGCCGACAGGGTGATCCGGACGCGGAGCAGGTCCGGCCCGTCCTCGTCCTCGTCGTCATCGTCGTCGGGGTCGATGCTTTCGCCGTCCTCGTCCTGGGCGCGGGCTTCCACGAGGATCCGGTCCGTCCCGCCGTCCCAGCCCAGGGTCAATGTGCCGGCACGGAACGCCTCGATGAGCGGCTCGTCGAGTGGCGCCAGATCCAGGTCCAGGTCGCCCAGGTCCGCCTCGACCGCGTCGTGCGCGCCTGGGACGCCGCGTCGGTCGAGCTCGGCGAGGAGCTGGCCGAGGCGTTCGGCGAGGACGGCCACCTGGACCTTCTCGAGCGCGACCGACGTCACGCGACCGCCATCGCGGGCTTGCAGGAAGAACGTCCTGTCCCCAGGTTCGCCGACGGTGCCGGCGATGAAGCGCTGGGGTGGATCGAAGATGTAGCGGCGTCGGGGCATGTCCGGACTCTATACCGTTTCGGCCCGTCGGCCGGTGACGGCGATGGCGGGCCGCCACGACCGCATCAGCTGATGCTGACCTCCGAGATATCGAAGCCGCGCGCGCCGTCAGGTGCCGGCGGGCTCGGGATCTCCTCCTGGACCACGCCGTCGCCATCCGTCGCGCGGACCCGGATCGTGTGGTCGCCGGGCGTGGCATCCCACGGCAGGACCCACTGGACCCAGGTCGCGTCCGAGATCGGGCGAGAGAGCGTGGCCTCGTACCAGGTGCCGTCGATGGAGACCTCCACCTTGCTGATGCCGCGGTCGGGCGCCCAGGCGATGCCGGCGATCGGAACGCGTCCGGCCGTGGCGCCGCCACGCGGCGTGTCGATCCGTGACTGCGTCAGGATCGGTGCCTCCTTGGACCAGCCGAGCGGCACCCAGTAGCCATCGAAGGCCTCGAGGGTGGTCAGCTCCAGCTCCGACAGCCACTTGGTGGCCGACACGTAGCCGTACAGCCCGGGCACGATGAGCCGGGCCGGGAAGCCGTGGGCTGGCGGCAGCGGTTCGTCGTTCATCTTCACGGCGATCATCGGTTCGCGCTCCGGGTCCATGACCCAGGCCGTCGGCATGCCCGCCGTCCAGCCATCGACCGACCGACCGACGAGCTGACGTCGCGCTCGACGAGACCCCGGCGAGCTCCAGCACGTCACGGAGCCGGACGCCGGTCCACTTGGCGTTGCCGACCAGCCGACCACCGACCTCGTTGCTGACGCAGGCGATCGTCACGTACTGCTCGAACATGGGGAGGCCCACGAGCTCGTCCCAGGTCAGGGTCGTCTCGCGCTCCACCAGGCCGTGGATGCGCAGCGACCAGGTCGCGATGTCGACCGATGGGGTGAGCAGGGCGGTGTCGATGCGGTAGAACCGGTCGTTGGGCATGACGATCGGCGTCAGCCCGGGCGTGGTGGGCGACAGGTCCGAACCGGCCGGCAGAGCGGCGGCCAGGTCCGTGGCCGGCGGGATGCTGACGCCGACACCGGCCGGTGCCGAGCGCGTGCGCTCCAGCAGGGCGCGCCCACCGACACCGGCCACGAGCGCGCCCAGGCCGACGGCGCCGGTCCGCAGGAGGAAGGAGCGGCGCGCCGGGTCGGAGATCGCGGGGTTCTGGGGTGTCACGTCGACCGCGGCCGCCTTGGACAACAGCCACGACAGCGTCTGGATGCCGACGCCGGCCGCGATCGCCACCTGGAGCACGACGATCGCCGGGTTGGCGAGCGGGTCGCCCGTGGCCGCCACGAAGCCGACCACGCCGAACGCTGCGAACCCGAGCGCCGCGAGCGGGAACGACCGCGTGGCGATGAGACCCAGGAGCGCCCCGAAGCCGAGCGAGGCGAGGACCACGACCACCTCGAGCGCGAGCTTGTCGTTGGTGCCGAACAGGGCGACCACGAAGTCCTTGGCGCCGGGCGGCTGGAGGTCGATCACGACCTGGCCCACGGCGGCGACCAGCGACGCGGCGCCTGGCAGCAGCCCGGCCATCAGCTCCGAGATGCCGAGGGCGAGACCCGCGGAAACGGCCCCGGCCGCGGCCGCCATGCTGCGGGACACGCGACGGGCAGGGGCGACGTGATCGGGCTGGACGGTCAGGGGAGCGGTGGTCATGGGCGCATCGTGCATCGCTTCCATGTCATTCGCGTGTCGGGCCGCATCGGATCTGCACGCTGCCCGCTCATCGGCGCATCCGTGCGGTCCAGCGCCCGTCGCGCTGCTCGACGCGCAGCGGAAGTCCGAACGCGTCGGACAGGACCTCGTCGCGGAGCACCTCACCGATGGGTCCCGCCGCGACCGCGCGACCATCCGCCATCACGAGCGCATGCCCGAAGCCCGCCGGGATCTCCTCGAGGTGGTGGGAGACGAGCACGATGGCCCGCAAGCGCGGCTCGTGGGTCAGGCGCTCCACGTCGTGGAGGAGCCACTCGCGCGCGGCCAGGTCCAGGCTCGCGGTCGGCTCGTCGAGCAGCAGGATCTCCGGGTCGGGCATGAGCGCCCGGGCGATCGAGGTGCGTCGCCGCTCGCCGGCCGACAACGTCCCGAACGGCTGGTCCAGGTGCGCGCCGAGGCCCAGTCGCTCGCCCAGCATCGCGGCCCGGGCGTGGTCGTCGTCGGTGTACTCGTGCCACCACGGCCCGAAGGCGCCGTGCCGCGCGGTCTCGATCAGGACCCGCGGCGTCAGCTCGGCGGCCATCTGGGCCTCGACCGAGCTCCCCGCGTAGCCGACGCGCCGGCGCAGCTCCCGCGAATCCGTGCGGCCGTAGCGCTCGCCGAGCATCTCGACCGTCCCGCTGGTGGGCCACAGATTCATCGAGGCGACCGAGCAGCAGGGTCGTCTTGCCGCAGCCGTTGCGGCCGAGCACGACCCAGCGCTCGCCCTCGGCGACGGACCAGTCGATGGGACCGAGGATCGTCCGGCCGACGCGCCGGACCGTGACCTCGGTCAGGTGGATGATCACCGACCCGATGCTAGAGCCTGCGCCGCCAGCCGGTCAGGGCGCGGTCGACGCGGGCGGGGTCGGGACCGGCGTCGGGGCTTCGGTCGGGGCGGGCGTCGCCGTCGGTGCGACGGTCGGCTCGGGCGTCGGCACCGGGGTCGGTGCTTCGGTCGGTGCCGGCGTCGCGGTGGGCTCCGGCGTGGCCGTGGGTATCGCCGTGGGTTCGATGCTGGGACTGACCTCCACCGACGGCGACGGGCTGAGCAGGCCCGAGGCGGGCGGGCAGGGGAGAGCGACCGGTCCGGAACCAGACGGCGAGGGCACGGCGAACGACGGGATCACGCCGAGGGCGATCGGGTGTCGGCACGAGGTAACACGTCGGCGACGGACTGGGCTTCCCGCACCCTGCGCCATCCACGAGGGCGCCCCAGGTCCGGCCATACGGGTTGAAGCTGTTGTTGTAGAAGTACGAGGTCCGGGTCCGGTCCGGCCCGCCGGCCACGCCGGGTCCGCGGGTAGCTCGGCGGATCCAGTCGCGGCTCGCTTTCATCCAGTTGTCATGCGAGTCCTCGACACCGACGACCACGATGACGTCGTCGCCGCACGTCCCGGCTGCGAGTCGCGTGTCCGGGGCCGTGTCCTTGAGGAACCACTCCTCGACGGGCGTGATGCCGGGACCCGGCAGGAGGCCGGTGAAGGGGTCGATGGCGACACGCTCCAGGCCACTGTCGGGCCGGGCGAACCGGGTGATCGGCCAGCTCTTGCTGGCCTCGCTCAGGAACCCGTCCCAGACGTACGTCGAGACATCGATGGAGAAGACCGGCCGGCGTGGCGTGGAGACCGGCGTGCTGTCGCTGTTGCCGTTCCAGACACCGACCGCCAGGGCGTAGGCGCCATTCGAGCGCCCGTCCTCGCTCGGCGGGGCGATGTAGCCATACGCGTTGAGGTCCTTCGCATCGTTGTTGGTGCCGGTCTTGAGCGTGGCCGGACGATAGTCGCCGTTCTCGTCGCGGATCTGGAACTGCCCCCAGTACGGGTTGACCGCCCGGACCGTGTTCTCGCGCAGGACGTCGGTGACGATGAAGGCCGACTGCGGACTGACGACCTCCTCGCCCTTGGGCGGCTCGTAGGCGTCGACGACGTCCGTGCCCTGGCGGTCCTTGACGGTCAAGGATCGTGGTGTGGCCGATGTAGCGGCCCTCGTTGGCGAGGGTGCCGTACGCGGTCACGAGATCCACCGGCCGGGTCTCGGCGACGCCGAGCGCGAGGCTGGCACCGGCGTCCGTCGTGTCGCTCTGGAAGCCCATCCCGAACTCCTTCGCCTTGGCGAAGACGTGCTCGGGCGTGTTGAGGAGGCCGGCCTTGACGGACGGGATATTGAGCGAGAACTGCAAGGCCTTTCGGACCCGGACCGGACCGCGCTCCAGGTTGTCGGCATTGGTCGGCGTGTAGCCGCCGCCGAAGTCGGTCGCGCTGTCCATGAACATCGTGCCCGCGGTGAAGGTCTTGTCGTCGATCCCGACCGCGTAGTTGAACGGCTTGAAGGCCGAGCCGGGCTGGCGATAGCCCTGGCCGACCACGTCGAACTGCGGCTGGAACTGGTCGTTGCCGGCCGTGGAGTAGTAGTCGGCCGAGCCGACGTAGGTCACGATCTCACCGGTCTGGTAATCGAGCGCGACCAGGGCGCCGTTGTTGACTTCCTTGCCGACGAGGTTGCGTGCCCAGTCCGGGAACGAATCGAAGCCGAGTGCCTTCGCCGCGGCGCGCCGGCATGCCGCCGGATCGTCGTCCTTGCCGCACCGGTGCGGGATCCGCGTCGCGAGCTTGACCCACTTCTCGCCGATCGCCTGCAGGCCGACGTCCAGCGTGGACGTCACGCGCAGACCGCCCTGCTCGAGACGGTCGCAGGTCGTGGCCCCTTCCCCGCACAGCTTGGTCGTGAGCTCGTCGCGGACGGCCCACACGAAGTGGGGGGCTTTCCAGCGCGGGGTGACCTGCGGCGTCAGCGCGACCTGTTCCGACTTCGCGTTGCGGAAGTCCGCGGCGCTGTAGATGTCGTTGGACATCGGCGTGCGGTCCCCGCCGGCGAGCAGGTCCAGCACCGCGTTGCGCCGCGCGATGATCTTGGCGTCGTCGGCGACGACGAGCGTGCTCTTGTCGGCCGGGCACTCCTGGTCTTCCTCGAGGATCCTCGGAACACAGCTCGACGGCGTTGCGCACGAGGTCGTAGTTCGAGGGCGACTGGGGGAGGGCGGCGATGATCGCGGCCTCGGCCGGGGTGATGTCGGCGAGTTCCTTGCCGAAGTAGCCGCGCACCGCGGCCTTCACGCCGTAGGTCTGGTTGCCGTAGTAGTTCTGATTCAGGTAGGCCGTGATGATCTCTTGCTTGCCCTCGACCCCCTGGAAGGCCTGCGTGACGCGGATCGACTGGATGATCTCCTTGAGCTTGCGCTCGGCCGTGCGGCTCGGGTCCTGGACCAGCTCCTCCGGGAGCAGGCGGGCCCGGACCAGCTGCTGGGTGATCGTGGACGCGCCGCGACTGGATCCGCGGAGCGAATCGAGACCGGCGGCGATGATGCCGACCGGATCGAAGCCCGCGTTCTCCCAGAAGGTCTTGTCCTCGATCGCCGTGGTCGCATCCAGCAGGACGGGCGGGATCTCCTCGAAGGTCACGACTTCGCGCTTGAAGTCACCGAACCGGGCCAGCTCCACCTCGCCGGTCCGGTCGTAGACGATCGTCTCCTCCGGGACCTGATAGGTCGTGAGGGACGTGGGATCGGGCAGCGTCGGGTCGTTCGCGAGCGCGTTGTACGCGGCCACGACCGTGATGGCGCCGATCGCGCCCAGCCCGGCGAGGAAGACGAAGACGATGATCGCGATGTAGCCGAGCGTCGAGCGCTTGCCACGCGGGGCGGGCCGGCCGGCCGGGCGCGCCTGTGATCTGGGGGAGGCGGACACGATGAGGGAAGTCTCCGGAGCGGGTTTCACGACGCGATCGCGCCACAGCATGGCGCACATCGGCGGAAGTGGCAGATGTCAGGGCCGGTGAGCGGCCTTGCAGGTGCCTATCCGGTCGCGAGACCGTGGGGCACCGGAGCTTGGACGGGTCGTCCGCTCCGGACGTGACGGGCCCGGGCGGCTCAATCGGTGGGACGGAACCGCGGCAGGTGCGCCTCGTTGGCCTTGAGCAGGGCGGCGAGCAGCGGCTCGGCCACCTCGGCGCCAACGAGCGGATTGGCCGCCAGGGCCCGCAACGCGGTCCTCCGATCGCCGGATCGCGCCGCCGCGACGGTGAGTTCCTCGTACGCCTTGACGGCCTGCACGAGCCCGCGCTGCTCGGGCGCGAGCGGCGCCTGGCGGATCGGATGCGCGCCATCGCGATCGACGACGGCCGGCACCTCCACGACCGCGTCGTCGGGCAGGTCCGGGATCGCGCCGTCGTTGCGGACATCCACGACCTGGACGTCGCCCGCGCCATCGTGCAGCGACGCGATGAGCTGGGCGGCCGCCTCGCTATAGAACGCCCCGCCGCGTTCCTCCAGCAGCTTCGGCTTCTGGGCGAGGGCCGGGTCGCGATAGAGCTCCAGGAGACGGGCCTCGATGTCCATGACGTCGCTGGCCCGGGTGTGGCCGGCGCGCTGCTCCGCGAGCACGGTCCGGGTCAGGTAGTAGTAGCGCAGGTAGTAGGACGGGATGGCACCGACCCACTCCAGGAGATCCGCCGGCAGGTTCAGCTCCCCGGCGAGCTCGTCGCGTCCGGTGTCCAGGATCTCCGGCAGGCGGTCCACGCCATCCACGCGCACGGCCCGTTCCCAGGTCAGGTGGTTGAGCCCGACGTGCTCCAGCGCCACGCGGTCCGGCCCGACGCCGAAGCGCGCCGCCATCCGGCGCTGCAGCGTGATCGCGACATTGCACAGGCCGACGGCGCGGTGCCCTTCGTCGATGAGCGCCTGGGTCACGATGCCGACCGGGTTCGTGAAATCGACGATCCACGCGCCCGGGGCGGCGCGCCTGGCGGTGCGCTCCGCGAGGTCGAGGACGAGCGGGACCGTGCGCAGGGCCTTGGCGAACCCACCGGCGCCGGTCGTCTCCTGGCCGATCACGCCGAATTCGAGCGGCAGGGTCTCGTCCACGAGCCGCGCCGCCTGGCCGCCGACGCGGAGCTGGACGAGCACGAAGTCGGCGCCGTCGATCGCGACGTCCGGATCGCCGGTCAGTGTCAGTCGGCCGGGCCAGTCCCCGTAGTCGAGCATCCGCTGCGCCAGTCCACCGACGACGGCGAGCCGGTCGGCATCGATATCGAGCAGGACCAGCTCGTCGATGGGCAGGCGGTCCGCGCGGCGCGCGAAGCCGTCGACGAGCTCCGGGGTATAGGTGCTGCCGCCACCGACGACGGCGATCTTCGTCCCCATCCACCCTCCATCCTGCCCGACAACTCGACGGGGCTTGACAGGATTGCTTATAACGTTATCAGCAATCCTTCACCGCGCAAGACCCCGGATCGACCAGCCTGGAGACCCTACCGCGGATGGCACGCTTCCGACTCGAGCTCGGACCGGTTCCGCTCCACCATCAGGTCTATCTCGATCTGCGCGACGGTCTCGACGAGGGCCGCTGGGTCCCGGGTGACCGCCTTCCTCCGGAACGGGAGCTCGCCGAGCACTACGGCTGCAGCCTCATCACCGTCCGGCGCGCGCTGACCGAGCTCGCCCGCGAAGGGCGGATCGAGCGGACCCGAGGTCGTGGCACGACCGTGCTCCGGCCGCGCATCGAGCGCGACTTCGCCGAATCACGCTTCGTTCAGCGCCGAGATGGAGCGCCGCGGCCTGGATCCGGCCACCCGCCTGATCGCGGCGCGCGCCCAGTCCGCGGACGAGATGGTGGCCGCCGGCTCTGGACATCGCGCCCGGCTCGCCGACGTTCTACGTGGAGCGACTCCGGCTGGCCGACGACGAGCCCCTGCTCCTGGAGCAGGCCCACCTCCCGGCCGAACGGTTCCCGGGTCTGCTCGACGCGGACCTCGAACGTGAGTCGCTCTACGAGCTGCTGGCCCGACCGCTACGAGACGCGGGTCGTTCGCGCCCGCGAGGCGCTGGAGCCGGTCCTGCTGCGCGCCCGCGAGGCGCGCCTGCTCGGCCAACGACCGCGCACCCCCGCCCTCCTCATCGAGGGCATCGCCTCGGCCGTCGACGATCGACCGGTCGAGTTCAGTCGGACGTTCGTCCGTGGCGACCGCACCCGCTACTACGTGGAGCGGACCGTCGATCGGCCGGACGGGATGGACGCGGTGGAGCCGCGTCGCAGGAGGAGGAGCACCGCCATGGCGCCACCCGTGACCGATCCGGTCGCCCATCGTCGGAGGAGGAACCCACGCATGCCTAGCACCTTGGGGCGTGTCGCCGCCCTTCTGGCCGTCGTCGCGCTCGTGCTGGCTGCCTGTGGCGGCAGCACGACGAGCCCGGCGCCGTCGGCCGCGGCCGGCCGGAGCAGCCCCGGCCGCGTCCCAGGGCGCGGCGGAGTCGGCGCGCCCAGCGCCCTCACCGGGCCGGCCTCCACCGGCAGCCCGGCGACATCGAGGTCCGCTGGTTCTGCTGCCTGGGCACCGGCGACGCGCCGCAGCAGGTCGCGGTCGAGCAGCAGGTCGCGGACGCGTTCAACGCTGCGAACCCCGGCTATCCACCTCACCTTCGAGGCCTACAACTACAACGGCGCCCGCGACGCGCTGGCGGTCCAGCTCGGCTCGGGTAATGGGCCGGACATCGTCGGTCCGCTCGGCATCGGTGGCGCGAACGCATTCCACAACCAGTGGCTGGACCTCCAGCCGCTCATCGACTCGACCGGCTTCGACATGTCCAAGTACCCCAAGTCGACGGTCGACCTCTACAACGTCGGCGGCGAGGGCCAGGTCGGCATCCCGTACGCGATCTATCCCTCGGTCCTGTTCTACAAGAAGGACCTGTTCAAGGAGGCCGGCCTCAACGAGCCGCCGCACGACTGGAACGCCGACTACACCATGCCCGATGGCTCGGTCGTCCCCTGGAACTACGACACCGTCCGCCAGATCGCGCTCCTGCTGACCGTCGATGAGAACGGCAAGGACGCGACCGAGGACGGCTTCGACCCCGAGAAGATCGTCCAGTGGGGCTTCGAGCCGCAGCGCGACGACCTGCGCCAGGTCGGCGCCTACTGGAAGGCCGGCAGCTTCGTCGCCGACGACGGCAAGACCGTGCAGATCCCCGAGGCGTGGGCCACCGCCTGGAAGTGGTTCTACGATGGCATCTGGAAGGACCACATCAGCGTCACCGGCCCGCAGTTCCAGAACACCGACTTCAACCCGGGCGGCTACCCGTTCTTCACCGGCAAGGTCGCGATGAGCGAGAACTACCTCTGGTCCACGTACGGCGTCAGCGACGCTGGCGATGACTGGGACATGGCGGCCACCCCGTCCTTCGACGGCCAGACCACGGCCGCGTTCAACGCCGACACCTTCCGCATCCTCAAGTCGAGCAAGAACCCCGAGGCGGCGTTCAAGGTCCTGACCTACCTGCTGGACAACGAGGACCTGCTCAGTCTCTACGGCGGCATGCCCGCGGTCGAGTCCGAGCAGGACGCCTTCCTGCAGAGCCAGCAGGCCGACTACACGCAGCCGATCGACTGGAACGTCGCCAAGGAGGGTGTCGCCTTCGCCGACGTCCCCAACTTCGAGTCGTACACCCCGGCCTACAACCAGACCCTGGACCTGCTCAACACCTTCGGGACGAAGTGGCAGTCCACCCCGGGCCTGGACCTGGATGCCGAGATGGCCGACCTCAAGTCGCAGATGCAGGCCATCTGGGACCAGGGCGGCAGCTGATCGTGGCGGCCCCCAGCGTCGCGCGACCGTCCCGCCTCGCCCGCGTTCCACGGGCTGGGCTGGCGGCGCGCCCGCTGGGGGTACGTCTTCATCGCGCCATGGCTGATCGGGTTCCTGGCCTTCACGGCCATCCCGATGGTGGCCACGCTCCTCTTCACCTTCACCAACATCAACCTCGCGCAGGCGGAGCCGCTGGCGTTCGTCGGCCTGCGACAACTACGAGACGCTCCTCTCCGACCAGCGGACGTGGGATTCGCTCGGGGTCACGTTCAAGTACGCCCTCCTGGCGCTGCCGGTCGCGGTCTGCCTGCCGTTCATCGTGGCCCTGACGCTCCAGTCGCGGCACCTGCGCGGCGCCGGCGCGTTCCGGGTGCTGTTCTTCCTGCCGTACGTCGTGCCGTTCGTGGCCGGCGTCTTCATCTGGGGCGGCATGCTCGGCGATGACACCGGTTGGGTGAACGAGGCGCTCAAGGCCCTCGGCTGGCAGGATCCGCCCGACTGGCTACAGGACCCCGGCTGGATCTACCCGGGTCTCGTGATCATGGGCGTGTGGGGCATCGGGGCCGGGATGATCGTGTACCTCGCCGGGCTCAAGGGCATCCCGTCCGACCTCTACGAGGCGGCCAAGATCGATGGCGCGGGCTCGTTCGCGTCGCTCCGCCACATCACGGTCCCCATGATGTCGCCGGTCATCTTCTACACGATCGTGCTGGCGGTGGTGGAGGTGCTGCAGTACTTCCTCGTGCCGCTGGTCCTGAAACAGGGGACCGGTGAGCCGGGCGGCTCCACGCTGTTCTTCAACCTCTACCTGTACAAGAACTTCTTCACCTTCCAGAACATGTCCTACGGCGCGACGCTGGCCTGGGTGCTGTTCGCGATCACCCTCGTGCTGACGCTCCTGCTGTTCTGGTCGGCCCGGCGCTGGGTCTACTACGCGGGTGACGCGCGGTGACCTCGGTCTCCCGGGGGCGGTCCGGTCTTTTCGGGCGGTTCGGGCGCTCCAGGGCGGCGGCCGGCAGCCGTCCACCGCGGGAGCGGGGCGACCGACAGCGGTCGTTCCTGCTGACGTTCATCGCGGTCGTGGCGCTCGCGGCCTTCCTCTCGCCGATGCTCCGGGCGGTCGCCTACTCGATCAAGAGCACCGACCAGATCACCCAGGCGGGCTCGCCGCTGTACCCGGCGGACCCCCTGACGTTCGCGCACGACGGCGAAGACCTGACCATCTACCAGGTGCCGATCGATGGGGGCGTGCGCGAGCTCGCCCTCCTGGAACCCGGTCGCAAGCAGAGCACGTTCATCGACCCGGCCGCGCCCGACGCGGCGCCCATCACCTGGGACGGCTCGTGGCGGACGCTCGATCCCGTGTGGGTCTTCGCGCCTCACTGGGAGAACTTCGGCAAGGTCTGGGACCTGATCGACTACCCACGCCTGCTCTTCAACACCATCGCCATCGCGGTGATCTCGACCATCGGGACGCTGCTCTCGTGCACCCTCGTGGCGTATGGCTTTGCGCGCTTTCGATTCCCTGGGCGCGACTTCCTGTTCACGCTGCTGATCGCGACGATCTTCCTGCCCGCGGCCGTGACCATCATCCCGACCTACACGATCTTCCAGAAGCTGGGCTGGGTCGGGACGTGGCTGCCGCTGCTCGTGCCGACGTTCTTCGCCAACGCCTTCGATGTCTTCCTCATGCGTCAGTACTTCATGACGATCCCGACCGATCTCGACGAAGCCGCCGCCATCGATGGCGCGGGGCCGTTCCGGACGCTGTGGTCCGTGGTGCTGCCCCAGAGCTGGCCGGTCGTCATCGCCGTTGCGATCTTCCATCTCGTGTATTCGTGGAACGACTTCTTCGGGCCATTGCTGTACACGTCGGGCAACGTGGAGATCCAGACCATCGCCCTGGGCCTGCAGCGGTTCAACGGCGTGCATTACCGCGACCCGGGGCTCATCCAGGCGGGCACGCTCATGACCCTCATCATCCCGGTCCTCGCCTTCCTGGCCTTCCAGCGCTTCTTCACGCGCGGGATCGTCATCACCGGGATCGAGAAGTAGGCCGCCCGATGGGCTGGCGGGTCGCGCTGACCTTCGACGCCGAGCATCCCGACCGACCGCATCCGGTGGGTGGGACCGAGCGCGTCCTCGGACTCCTCGCAGACAGCGGTGTCCTTGCGACGTTCTTCGTGCAGGGCCGCTGGGCGGAGGCGTACCCGGCGGTCGCCCGCTCCATCGCTGAGGCCGGCCACCGGATCGGGAATCACTCGCACTACCATGCGCGGATGCCGCTGTTGAGCCCGACCGGACTGGCTGCTGATGTCCGGGCCTCGGAACGAGCGATCGTCCGGGCGACCGGCGTCGACCCGCGGCCGTGGTTCCGCTGCCCGTTCGGGGCGGGCACGTCCGATCCGGGGGTCCTGACAGGACTGGAGCGCCTGGGATATCGCGAGGTCCGCTGGGACGTGGACGGGGGCGACTGGCGGGTCGGGCTCTCGGGTCGTGCGCTGGCGCGCTCGGTCGTGGACGGAAGCGTGGGGCGCGGTGACGGGGCGGTAGTGCTGCTCCATCCGTGGACGCGGGCGACCGGCGCGGGGTTGGAGGCGATCTTCACAGGGCTCATCGACGCCGGGGCGTCATTCGTGACCGTCGATGCCCTGGATGTGCTGCCGGGCATGCCCGGCCTGCCCGGTGCGCCCGGATGAAGACCGTCCTCGCGGTCGATGGCGGGAATTCGAAGACGGATGTGGCGATCGTCGCCGACGACGGTCGCCTGCTCGCGGCCGTGCGTGGACCGACCACCTCACACCAGGCCGTGCCGCTCCAGGTCGGGATGGCGAGGCTTGCCGGTCTCGTCGCCGAGGTCCGCCAGGCGGCCGGGCTGGACGCCCTGTCGGGACCAGTGGACGTGGGGGCGTGGGCGCTGGCTGGTGCGGATACGCCGCGGGACGTGCGGGACCTGGGCGCGGCCCTCGCGTCGGCCGGGTTCGCTCGGCGCGACCTGGTCCGGAACGACCCCGACGCGGCCCTGCGAGCCGGCACGGACCGGGGATGGGGCGTGATCGTGATCTGTGGCGCCGGGGTGGCGGCGGCCGGACTGGCACCGGACGGACGGCACGCCCGATTGGCAGCCCTCGGCTCGATCTCGGGCGACTGGGGCGGCGGCAACGACGTCGGCTGGGAGGGCCTGGCGGCGGCGATCCGGGCGCGCGATGGCCGAGGCCGCCCGACCACGCTCGCCACGCTCGTGCCCGCGCATTTCGGGGTCCGGACCCCGGCGGCACTCACCGCCGCGTTCTACACGGGGCGGATCGGCGAGGACCGGATCGGCGAGTTGTCGCCGGTCGTATTCGCGGCTGCGGAGGCCGGCGACGCCGTCGCGCGCGGCATCGTGGACCGTCTGGCCGACGAGGTCGTGGCGATGGCCGGCGCGATGATCCGGCGCCTGCGACTGGGTCGTCTCGATCCGGACGTCGTGCTGGGTGGCGGGGTCTTCCGGACCCAGGAGGCCGGCTTCCACGAGCGGATCCGCGATGGGGTCGCGGTGGTCGCCCCACGGGCGCAGGTCGTCTCCCTGACGGCCCCGCCGGTCGCGGGTGCGGCGCTGCTCGGGCTGGACGCGCTCGGCGTATCCGGCGTGGGTGGGTCCGTGCGTGCGGCACTGTCCGCGTGGGATCGCGAGGCGTCGATCAGCCGTCGAGGCTGAGCCGGGCGTCCGCCACGGCGGCCACGGCCTGGCGGGCACGCTCGGTGACGCTGTCGGGCGTGCCGCCCGCGAACAGCCAGCTGCCCATCCCGACCGCGATCGCCCCGGCGCGGATGTAGTCACCGGCGTTCTCGACGGTGATGCCGCCGGTCGGCTGGAGCGGGATGTCCGGGAACGGGCCGTGCAGCTCGCGCAGGAACGTCGGTCCAAGGGACGAGGCCGGGAAGACCTTGACCGCGGCCGCGCCGGCCCGCCAGGCGGCCAGGACCTCGGTCGGCGTGGCGGCACCCGGGAGCATCGGGATGCCGCGTTCTCCGGCCCAACCGACGACCTCGACGTCAAGGTGCGGCGAGACCAGGAAGGTCGCGCCGGCATCGATGGCGCGCTGCGCGGACGCGATCGACAGCACCGTCCCGGCGCCGATCTCGATCGGCGACCCGGAGCTCGCGACATGCCCGGCGGCTGCCTCGAGTGCGCGGAGCGCCTCGTCCTCGGGCTCGTTGAGCGTCAGCTCGAAGGCGCGGATCCCGCCCGCAACGAGCCCATCGGCGATGGCCGGGACGTCACTCGGCGCGAGTCGACGTGCGATCGCGACGACGCCACCCTCGATGAGGCCGGCAGGAATGGGTGGTCGGGTCACCTGCCGATGATGACCGACGACGACGGCCGGTGTCAGTCGGGGTCGCCCGGACTCCGCGTGTTGGCGCGCCACCAGGCCCGCAGGCCCGCCAGCGACAGGGCCGCCAGCAGAGCCGCGACAAGGGCGATGGGGCCGTACATGCCGCCCGAGCCCGACTCGGCGAGGCCGAGTTGCTGGACCGACGCCGCAGGATCGTAGGGCACCGATTCGCGGCGTCGTCGGCCACGGCCCGGGATCCGTCGCTTCTCTCTCATGTCGTAACGGTACGCCGACGCTGTGCGCCTAGCGTTACGACGCGATGTTCCGTCTCGACGTCTCGATGCACCTGGACCACCCAGCCGCGGTCGTCTGGACCTGGCTGGCCGACTTCCCGAGCGTGCCGCGCTGGGAGGACGGTGTTCTGGAGGTCCGGCAGGTGTCGGCGGGCCCGCCCGGGATCGGCACGACGTTCCGGATCCGTCGCGCCTTCGGCGGTCGCGAGACCACGTTGGACGGGCGGCTGGTCGCCTGGGAGGACGGGCAGAGCGCCACGATGGAGCTCGTGGGTGGCCCGCTCCGACGGGTGGTCGCCACGTATGCCGTCGCCCCCGATGGTCCGTCCGGTTGCATCGTCACGTACCGAACCGAAGGACGTCTCGTGCGCTCCCTGGTCTGGCTCCACCCGCTCGTCGCGATCGCCGGCCGCCGACAGGTCACGGCCAACCTCGCGCGACTCGACGCGCTGATCCCGCGTCCGTAACGAAGTCCGGACGGTCCCCGCCGTAGGGTCGTGCCGGTGGGGCCGTCGCGAGCCACGTGACGGACTGCCGCTCGGGATCGGAGTCGACATGCACCGCGTCAGCCGCGCTGGGGCCTGGTCGATGATCGTCTTCGCGCTGGCCGGCATCGCGCTCATCGGACTCGAGCTCGCGCCGCAGTTCCTCGGGTTCCAGGACACCGACGATCCGGCGGTCAGCCTTCGATTCCTGCGCGAGCATCGCGACATCTACGTCCTGGCAGGCCTCGTCCTGGTCGTGATGGCCATCACCCTGACGGCATCGGTGTTCGCGGTCATGGACGTCCTGGTGATCGGGACCGATGCGCTGGGCGTTCGAGTCGTCTCGGTCGTGGGCTTGTTCGCCTCGGCGTGCTTCCTCATGTACGGCGTTCTGCGCCTCGGCGCGGGGCCGCTCCTGTACATCGACAGCCTGGACGCAGCATGGGGCGAGGCGGCCTATCTCGTCGTCCAGATCGTCGGAATCCACGGCGCCGCCCAGGGCGCGGTGCTGACGCTCTGCCTGTGGGCGGTCGGCGTCGGCGCCCTCGGCTATCGATCCAGGCTCCTGCCAACGGCGTTGTGCGCCTGGGCGGTGATTCCGGCCTTTCGACTGGTCAGCATCCTGGGTCCGCTCGGGCTGATCCCGGACACCGGCGGCGTGGGCTGGGTCCTGTTCATGCTGTCGAATCCCTGGGACGATGCTCTGGTGTCTCGGCCTGGGGGTCGTCCTGCTGCGCCGGTCCGGGGCCATGGGCGCGGATGGCGTCGCGACCACCACGTCGGGAGCCGTCGTCGCGCCCCGTCCATCGGAGTAGGCTGCGCCAGAGCCCACGACGGGAAGGTCGGTCCGGGCTCGCGGACGATCGGGAGGCCCGGGATCACTGCCGAGGATGATGCTGTTCTGAGCGACGCCGCACCCGCTGCGATCGGCGAGTCACGGTGGCCCATGGCCATCGCGGTGATCGTGCTCATGATCGCGGCGCTCATCGCCCCCGCGCGGCTGTCGTTCGTCCCAGGGTGGCTGCTCGCCACCGTCGAGGGCGTGCTGCTGGTCGCGCTGATCCTCGGCGACCCCGGCCGCATCGACCGCACGGGGCCGTGGCAGCGACGCACCTCCGTCGCGCTGGTCGCCGTGATCCTGGCAAGCACCCTAGGGTCGACGGCGCTCCTGATCTACGACCTCATGACCGGCTCGCCACTGACCAACGAGGCCGACCTGGTGCTGCTCGCCGGGGCCAAGGTCTGGCTGGGGAACAACGTGGCCTTCGCGTTCGTGTACTGGCAGTTCGACGGGGGTGGCCCGGCGGTCCGCGCGCACGGCCTGCCGCGCTACCCGGACCTCGCCTTCCCGCAACAGCTCAACCCCGAGCTGGCGCCGCCGGGCTGGCGACCCCAGTTCATCGACTACCTGTACGTGGGCTTCACGACGGCCAACGCATTCAGCCCCACCGACACCATGCCGATGACGCACTGGACCAAGGTGGCGATGGGCTCGCAGGCGCTGATCTCGTTCGTCGTGGTCGGCCTGGTCATCGCCCGGGCCGTCAACGCGTTCACCTATGGTTCGTCGGCCTATGCTCGCCGCGACATGAGTGAATCGAGCAACGAACGCATGGCGCGGCTGGTCCGTCGCTGGACCTTGCCGGTCTGGATGGTGTTCACCGGGGTCTGGGTGCTGTGGTGGAGCTATCAATTCTTCGTCGATGGCGGCCTGGACTCGATGAGCTCCCTCATCGCCATGGTCTTCAGTGGGATCGCGGCCCTGATCGGCCTGGGGACCGGCTGGTGGATGCGCCGCCAGGAGCCACCGATCACCTGACGAGTCAGCCGTTGGCCGGGTTCGTCGCCTTCCCGTCGAGCCAGAGCGTGTCGGACGGATCGCGATGAACGCCATCGCTGCCGACGTGCTTCAAATCGATCTTGTCGCCGTTCTTGATCACGTAGACGAGGGCCATCGCGTGGCCGCGACCCAGCCCATAGTCGGCCTTGAGCCAGTCGACGATCGTGCCCGCCTTCGTCGACGGGTCGTCGTATCCGCGTTCGTGCGCCATGGCGACGAACTCGCGCGGCGTCTTGCCGGTCTTCTCTTCGATGTTGTCGAGGTAGGCCTGGAACGACAACGGACGCCTCCGATGGGGATCTCGGGTCAGGCGGCGACCCTACCAGACCGACGGCCGCCATGGCCCGACGCACGCCAGGGACGCCGCGTGGCCCGCGAGTACCATGCGGCGATGGAGCGCGTTGACGGTTCGGGAAAGCCCGCGGCCCTGGACGCCGCCGCCGGCGAACGGTATCTGCTGCTCGCGGACATCTCCGGCTACACCGGCTTCATGTCCGGCGTGGAGGACGCCCACGGCGTCGACTTCAGCGCCGGCATCCCGGCGGCATATGGCGTGCTCGGGGGTCTGCTCGACACCATCATCGCCGGGCTGGAGCCGGAGCTCGCGGTCGTCAAACTCGAGGGCGACGCGGTGTTCGCCGCCGCACCGGCGGCGACGCTCGACGGCCAAGGCGACCACGTGCTGGAGCACGTGCGCTCGATGTATCGATCGTTCATCGCGGCGCGGACCCGAGCGATCCCGTCGGCCGATCACGTGTGCACGGCCTGTCCCGCCGTCGCGCACCTGGATCTCAAGGTCATGCTCCATCGGGGCCCGGCGGTCCGCCAGGTCGTCGGGTCCGGCACCGACCTCCTGGGGCCGGCAGTCAACCTCGCTCACCGACTGCTCAAGAACACGGTGCGCGATCGGATCGGCGCTCGCCCGTACCTCTTCATCACGGACGCAGCGGCCGGCGGGCTTGGCATTCCCGAGATGGGGATCGCGCACGTCGAGGACTACCCGGACGTCGGGCGGGTCCCGGGTCGCATCGTGGGGCTCGGCGAGCCGATCATCGAAGCCGTCCCGGGCTAGTCGCAGACTCGTATCCTTCGGGAGTGACGGATCTCCTGGCTCGCACCGATGCGCCGGTCCGGGCCTTGTTCGAGCGGATCGCCGGCCCGGCCGCGGCCTCGTCGCCGGACCTCACCGCGATCGGCGCCGCCCTGATCGATCTCGCCCGGGACGTGGACTACCTCGCGCCGTGGATCGCCCGGCTCGGCGACGAAAGTGGCGCCCTGCCGATCCACGCACCGGAGCGGGGTCCTCGGCTGATGCTCGTCCATCGGCGGGAGGGGGAGATGGGCGCGATCCACGACCATGCCACGTGGGTCGCCATCAGCCCGATCGTCGGGCTCGAGACGCATCGTCGGTATCGCGTCGTCGGCGAGGGCTCGGCCGCGCGACCCGAAGTCGTCGAGGCGCTCGCCCTGCGAGCCGCTGGAGGGCACGACCCTCCTCCCGCCCGACGACCTCCACGACCACGGTCACCTGGCGGGTGCGGGCGATCCCGCATTCATCCTGATCATGACCGGCGACGATCAGCGCCGGTTCCGGCGCAACGAGTGGGATCTCGCCACCGGACGCCATCGATTCCTCGAGCCTGGCGACGGCGGCCGCTGGCTCGCCAGCTCAGCCGATGCCGGGCGCCTGACGAGCCTCCGCGGGCCGGTCAGGCAGGGGCGCCCGCTGGAACCACGCCCAGCTGCTGCATCATCGTCATCTGGTCGAGGACGCCCCAGTGCTCGCGGACGCGGCCGTCGTCGCCGAAGCTCGAAGATGTCGATGAGCTGGATGTCGACGGCCTTGCCGGTCGCGGGCATGCCCATGAACTCGCCCTGCTGCGTGCCGGTATAGCGAACGCGCGCGACGACCTTGTCTCCGCCGTCGACGATGTCTTCGACCGAGAGTCGAAGATCCGGGAATGCGGCGATCTGCATGCTGAAGAACGTCTTGACCCCGTCCTTCGACGGCGCGAGGCCAGGTAGCTCCTCGTACTCGATGAAGTCGTCGGCGAGGAGGTCGCCGAACCCGTCGACGTCCCCCGCGCTGAGGAGCTCATACAGTCGTCGCGCGGTGGCTGCGTGATCCATCGTCGTCCTCCATCGTCTGGGCTGGGGCCGCAAGTCTATTCGCGGGGACTGGGGTCGACTTCGCCAGCGGGTCGAGCTACCTCGTTGGCGCTGATCAGCTTGGCCAGGACGCGTTTCAAGACGATCACGTCACGGTCCGTCAGCGGGCTGGAGAAGTAGCGCTGGAGCCCTTCCACGTGCTCGGGCCACACCCGGTCGAAGACCTCTCGGCCGCGGCTGCTGATGGCCACGTCGAACTGCCGCCGATCGCGGCGGCTCAGCGTTCGTTCGACGAGTCCGTCCCGTTCCATCCGGTCCAGGAGTCGCGTGAGGCCGCTGCGGCTCAGCTGGTAGCCCGTGACCATGGAGGACACCAGCTGGCGCAATGGCACGACGCCGGACTGGGCCCACGCCAGGTGGACAAGGACGTCGAACTCCTCGAGGGTCAGGTCGCGTTCTGTCAGGTCGCGGGCGAAGCGGCTCATGATGAGGCTTGTCGCCCACTGCAGATCCCGCCAAGCCATAAGGCGGTCGTCGTCACGGACGACCTCGCGTGTGGTCAGCTGTGGCCCCCTCTCGGCGACCGCGGATGCGTCAACCTCGGCTCCGGGGATGGGCCTCGTAGAAGGTTCTGCCCGTTACCTTCGCCAGCTTGGTCGCCGCCTTGAACGTATCGGACTGGAACCATCCCATCGCTCGATCCATGTCCTCGACCCTGATGTGGAAGAGGGCGGCATTGGGGTTCTCCAGGTCTCGGTATGCCGGCCCGTCTTGGATCCCGTATGTCGCCCGGTTGCCAGCGTGGGCGTAGTGCTGCTCCTCCCAGGCGGCGAAGTCGTCGGTCTCGATCCGGATGAGGACGTCCTGCATGTTCGTGCCTCCGTGCGTGGCTCGAGCCGAGCCCTGTGGTGGCACGATGACATCAAGTCCGTGATTTGTCAATATGTGCGAACTCACGCAAGTGTCCGCTTCACCAACCGGCGTGACGAAAAATCCAGCGGTCGATAGGCGGGCCTACAGCTCCCGCGATTCCATCAGGCGTTTCAGCGTCTCGAGTCCCTTGGCCCACGCCCTGCCGTACCACGCGACGAAGAACGGTCCCGCGATCCGCGACGCGCCTCGAAGCGCGAACTCCGTTCTGACCTGGACCCGGGTCGCGTCGCCCTCGCGGCTGAAGACGAGCGTGGCAACGAACGGGGCATTCGGGGAGGTGCCGGCCATCGCCGCACGGTACGGTGGGACGTACTCGGTGACCACCGCATCGTTCTCGGTCCGCCTGCCTCCCATGCGCACCACGGCATGACGCGTCGAGCCGACGCGATGCGGGGGCGGTGTGGTCCAGTGTTCTTCGACGTCGCCGGGAAACCAGATCCCGGTCTTCTCGACGTCGGTCAAGACCGCGAAGACGTCCTCGATGGGTCGGCGGATGGTGATGCCCTTCGTGACGCTCGACATCCCGAGGCTACTTCTCGATGTAGACCATCACGGGCGGGATCATCCCGTATTGCTCCATCGCCGCCGCCATCTCGGGCGAGACCGCAGTCTGCGCGGCCCGAAAGGCTTCCATGTCGGGGACATCCCAGGTGCTGGCGACGCGGTTGCTGCCGTCCATCGCGACGTAGCTGGTCCCATCCGACGCGACGGCGGACATCTGGGCGACCATCTCCGGCTTGAACTTCAGCCAGGCCTCGACATCCTTGACGGCCGCGGTCACCACGATCTTCGGCATGCCCTCTCCTTGCGGGAGGCGCGCCTCGAGGCCCGGTGCCCGGGACGCGGACCCGGTGCGTTGGCGGGAGTATGCGCGTGCGCGCCACCCCCCGCCCGGCGTCACCTCGGATTCGCGCCGAGTTCCGTCAGCTGAGCGGCTCGGCCAGCGCGATGATGATGCCCTCGGGGCCGCGAACGTAGCAGAGCCGGTACGCGTCTTCGTACTGCACGACCTCGCCGACGAGCTCGGCGCCAAGGGCCTGCAGGCGGCCAACGACGTCGTCGATCTCCGTGACGGCGAACATGATCCGACCCATGCCGCGGGTGTTCGCCGGCGCGCTTCCCGGATCCGGCCCGACGGCCGGAGGATGCTGGTATCGCGTCAGCTCGACCCGTCCATGACCATCGGGGGTGCGCATCATGGCGATGTCCGATCGGGTCCCGTCGAGGCCGACGATGCGGTCCACCCACGGCCCCTCGACGGTCATCTCACCCTCGAGTTCGAGACCGAGCTCCACGAAGAACGCGATGGCCGCCTTGAGGTCCTCGACGACGATCGCGACGTTGTCCATCCGAAGGACTGTCATGCCCCGGAGTCTACTGGGCCGAGGCTGACCGCCGGGTCGGTGCCGTCGGGCGACGTACTGGTGTTCCAGCGGGCAGCGGCTTCTCAGGCAGGTCAGCGTATGGCTGACGGCGCTGGGACGTACGATCGCCTGGACGAGGGGAGACACGACCGGAGGGCCCGACCCATGCGCGCACTGGTGGCTGACAGCTCGGCTCCGGGCAGGATCGCCGTGCAGGTCGTTCCCGAGCCGATGGCGGCACCCGGCGAGGTGCTCGTGGACGTGCGCGCCTTCTCGATCAATCGCGGGCGAGCTGCGCATGCTCGGGACGGCCGCTGACGGCTGGCGGCCCGGTTGGGACTTCGCCGGGACCTTGCGGTCCGACGTCGAGCACGGTCTGCGGGCCGGTGCCCGGGTGGTCGGCATCCGGCGCGGTGAGACATGGGCGGAGCGCGTGGCGGTCCCAGCAGGGTGGATCGCCGAGCTGCCCGAAGGCGTGACGTTCGCCGAGGCGGCGGCGCTCCCGACGGCCGGCCTGGCAGCCCTGCGCATGCTCCGGATGGGGCCCGCGATCCTCGGTCGCCGCGTCCTGGTGACAGGGGCTTCCGGTGGCGTGGGTCGATTTGCGATCCAGCTGGCCCGCCTCGGTGGCGCGGAGGTGACGGCATTGGTCAGCCGCGGATCGACCCGCGCGGACGGGCTTCGGCAGCTGGGTGCCGATGACGTCGTCGCCGACATCGATGAGCTCAGGGGTCGGTTCGACCTCATCCTCGAGTCCGTGGGAGGCGAGACGCTCGGCCGACTCGTGACCAAGGTCGACGCCCAGGGGACGCTGGTGATGTTCGGCAACAGCTCCGACGAACCCACCACGTTCAACGTCCGCGATGTCTACAACGATGCCCTCGTCCGGCTCCAGGGATTCGAGCTGTTCTTCGGCGGCGATCCATTCGGTCGCGACCTTGGGTACCTCGCCTCGCTCGTGGCCGAGCGCAAGCTCGATCCTCAGCTCGGTGGGGAGATGCCCTGGGAGCGCATCACCGAAGCGATCGATCGGCTTCGTAACCGGGACGTCGCCGGGAAGATCGCCCTGACGCTCGGTGGCGTAGGTCGGGCTCGAGCCAGCCGAGCACCTGGGTCGGTCACGCTTCGGCAGTCAGTCGACGTACTGCAGCGGCGTGACCACGAAGTCGTCCGGGAGCTTCACCCCGGTCGCGTGGTTGGGGCAGTAGCCGTGGGGGACCTTCTGCAGATACTGCTGGTGGTACTCCTCGGCGTAGTAGAACGGGTGCGCGGCCCGATCCGCGATCTCGGTCGTGATCGTGCCGAAGCCGGCCGCCGTCAGGCACTCCTGGTACATGTCGCGTGATGCCTCGGCGATGGCGCGCTGTTCGTCGTTCGCCACAAGGATGATCGAGCGGTATTGCGTGCCCATGTCATTGCCCTGACGCATGCCCTGGGTCGGGTCGTGGCTCTCCCAGAAGGTCTTGAGCAGCTGTTCGTACGAGACCGTCGACGGGTCGTACGCGACGAGTACGACCTCCGCGTGGCCGGTGCGACCGGAGCAGACCTCCTCGTAGGTCGGGTTCGGGGTGGGGCCACCGGCATAGCCGACGGCGGTCGTCACGACGCCCGGCACCTGCCAGAAGTCCTTCTCGTCGCCCCAGAAACAACCCAGCCCGAAGATCGCGGTCTGCGTTCCATCCGGCCACGGGCCGGCGATCGGGGTCCCCAGGACGGTATGGCGTCCCGGCTTGATGATCGGATCCGGGCGTCCCGGGAGGGCTTCGGTGGGGGTGGGGATGGACTGGGGCTTGGAACTGAAGAACCGCATGGCCGGATTGTAGGTGGGGTCCTTGACGTTTCGATGACGGCCACGCGGGGCGCCCGCCACCCGCGGGACGCGATTTCAGGACCCTCTCACGTGTCGCGGCGAACCTGCAGGAGCCTGCGCAGGCGCTCCACTCCTCCTCGACACCTTGGAGATCCACCATGGAACCGATCGAACCGACCAACGAGTCGCCCCCGACGCCCGACGCCGATCCGCGGCCGACCAACGGCCTTCGCCGGATGACCGCGACCGCGGCGCTCGCCCTGGGCCTCATGCTCGCGGGTGGCACCGCCGTCGTCCTCGCGGCGAGCCCCGAACCGTCGGCCAGCGACATGCCGACTTCGACGTCCCAGCCGTCGACGGGCACGGAATCCACCGACGACGCCGCGACCCCGGCCCCGACCACCGGCACCGACGCCGCCACCGACCCGAACTGCCCCGAGGGCGGTCGAGGCGATCGAGGCGGACCGGCTCGCGGCAGGGCTCCCGGCGGCACGGCCCCGTCCACCGGGACGGACACCACCCCGACCCCGGCCCCGACCACGGCGCCGACGACGACCCCCTCCGAGACCCCGGTCGACGACTCCCAGCTCTAGACCGGCAGGGCCGCCCGACGGCGGCTAGCATCTCGACCCATGACGACCGCGCTCGACGACGCCCTCACCGCCATCGATGGCTGGGGAGCGGCGCACGCCAGCGCGGCTGTCGTGGGTCCCGACGGCATCGAGGCCGCCCGCGGCGACCTCGACCGATCGTTCCGTTGGGCCTCGCCGACCAAGCTCGTGACCGGCCTCGCGGTGCTGCGCGCGATCGAGGAGGGCAAGATCGGCCTCGATGAGGCGGCCGGCCCACCCGGGTCCACGGTCCGCCATCTCCTCGCCCACGCGTCCGGCCTGCCGTTCGAGGGCGACGCGATCCTGGCCCGGCCCGGCACGCGCCGGATCTACTCCAACCCCGGCTTCGACCTCCTCGGCGACCTCGTCGCCGGGCTCGATGGCGTGGCGGTCACGGAGTCCCTGGAGCGCCGGGTGCTCGGCCCCCTCGGGATGACCGGCACGACCCTGGTCGATCGGCCATCGCAGGGGCTTGAGGGCCCGCTTCGTGACCTGGCCGCGCTCGCCCGCGAATGCCTCCGGCCCACCCTGGTCACCTCGGCGACGCACGCGCTGGCGACGACCGTGGTCTTCCCGGGTCTGCCCGGCGTCCTGCCCGGGGTCGGTCGGTTCGACCCGCTCGACTGGGGCCTGGCCTTCGAGCTGCGCGACGGCAAGGTCCCCCACTGGACGGGGACGCGCAACAGCCCGGCGACATTCGGGCACTTCGGGGGTGCCGGCACGTTCATCTGGGTCGACCCCGTGCTCGATCGTGCGCTCGTCTGCCTGACAGACCGCGAGTACGGGCCATGGGCGTTGGAGGTCTGGCCCGTCCTCTCGGACGCGGTCATCGCGGCCGCCTAGACCTGCCCGACGCTCCTCGCGAGGTCGAGCCCGGCGCTCCAGGCCGCTGCATGGTCGCGCTGGACGCGGCGTGCCTCCGACTGCAGGAGCGACCACAGCTCCGGGTGCTGGTCGCGCAACGCCGACGACCGCCGGTAGCGCCCGACGAGGTCATCGATGAACGCCGCGTAGCGCGTCACCGGGTCGACGCTTGCGGCGCGCGCCTCGAACCCGGGCGTGAAGTCGACCGCGACGATGAGCCGCCCGAAGAAGGCGGCGAAGCTCTCCGCCCCCTCATCCCAGCCCTGCGAGTGTCCGCCACGGCGGAGGAGCGGGACCGGCGACTCGAAGACGGCGACGGTCATACCGTCGACCTCGGCCGCCGAGAGGTGCCCGCCGAACGTGACGTATTCGTTGGTCACGTCGAGCCGGTCCGTGATCCGGATGAGGCCCCAGCTGAAATCCTGCTCGATGGGCAACGGCGTCGAGCGCTCCAGCGAGCGGCGCACCCCCTTGCCGTCGCGGGACACCCAGTACTCCACGAGCTCGGGGTCGTAGTGCCGCAGCGTGGGCTGGTCGCGCAGGGCGACGAGCAGGTACGCCGGGCCGGGGCGATCCGGGAGGTCGGGCTCGGCGAGGAAGCCCCAGTCGACGAGGTGACGGGCGGCCTCGGTCGTGTCCATGGGACGAAGGGTAGCGGCCTGTCCCCGCGGGTCCGGTGTCATCACAGCGTGGTGTTGGCGACCGCGATGTTGCGGTCCGTGACCGACCGCAGGCGCGCGGCCTGGACCGGGGTGAGCCGACCGCACACCCGCTCCCAGTGCAGGGCGACCTGTTCGCCGACGGCCGGATCGTCGCCGTAGGCGTCGCCGGTCGCGAAGGCCAGGCGCTCCATGCGGGGTTCGCCCAGGCGGAGCCTGCCGTCGATCATCTCCAGGGGCGGGACGGCGACCTCCAGATGGGTGTCGTCGCGCCCGACGACCGTGCCCGGCCGGATCAGGCAGCGTTCCAGGACGCCCAGCAGGTCGGGCGGCAGGCCACCGCGGATGAGTCCGATCCGTGGCAGGACCTCAAGGACGTGGAAGCTGTGGTGGACCCTGGCCGCGGAATCGGCCTTGCCTTCCAGCCAGCGCCACTCGGCCGGCCGGGCGCGGTCGCGGAACCGCGTCTCCAGGTCGCGATGGTGGGCGCGGACGCCGACCTGGCCAAGGAGGTCATTGCCGAGCCAATACGCCTCCACGACCCGGGCATCCAGGGGATCTGGTAGGTCGTTCTCCGATGAGATGAGCTCGAGATACGGCCAGGCGCCTTCGAATCCCTGAGCGATCCGCCGGAGCTCCTCGTCCAGCCGGCCGTCGCGCACGCGCTCGGGCAGCGTCAAGCCGGTCTCCGGCCCGCACAACCCCAGAGAGTTCGGTGGGAACGCGAAGCGCGCGAAGAGCAGCGGCCCCGGCTGCGCCGTGCCCAGCGTGCCGGGACGCCCCTCGTCACTGACGAGCGGCGTCCACGGTGCGGTGGGAAGGGCGAGCATGGGGATCAGTGGTGGGCCGGCCGTGATCAGCCGTTCCGGTCCACGGTCTGGGCGGACTGGCGCGTCGTGCTCGCGCGTCGCCCGGCGGCGATCGCCATCACGACCCCGATGGCGAGCAGGACCAGGCCCATCTCGATCGACGGTGCCGGAACCGTGCCGGTGCGGGCGATCGCGAGCACCGCGGTCACGACCGCCCCACCAACGAGGATGGAGGCGACGAGTGAAGCCGGGGCCCGCTGCAGCGCGCCGTACCAGGTCGTGACGTACCCGAAGAGCAGGGCGCCGGTCCCGGCGATGAGCAGCCACTGGGTCCCGGTCAGGGCGGCCACGCCGCCCAGCCGACCACTGACCGCGAGGAAGCCGAAGATGAGGACCGCGCCGAGGGCCATCCGGGCGGTCGCCGCGAGCCGGACGCTGACGCCTTCGCGCGAGAGCAGGTAGCGCGCGATGACGACTTCGACGGCCCACATGACGGTGGCGGCCAGGATCATGAACTCCGCGGGGCCTGGTCCGACCGCGCCGGTAGGACCGACGAGCAGGGTGCCCAAAACGAGCACGCCGAGGGCGGCGATCTGGGCCAGGCCGAGGGTCTCGCCCAGGAATGGCACGGCGAGGATGGAGACCCACACGAAGAGGGTCTTGTGGATGAACGCCGCGCCCGGACCGGTCGCCTGCGCGAGACCGCTGAAGAACAGGATGAACGGGATGCTGCCGCCGATGACCGCGATGAGGAGCAGCGTCCCAGCGCGCCGGCGGGACAGCTCACGGATCTCGTGCACGCCGCCCGACCCCAGGAGGATCGCGAGCAACACGGCCCCGACCATCGCGTTGCGCACGCCGGTCAGGACGACCGGGTCCGCGAACTCCTTGACGATCAGGCCGTTGGCGAAGACGGACACGCCCGAGATGAGGGCAGTCATCGTGGCCAGGGCGATCCCCCAGCCGATGGTGCGTGGGATGGACATCATCCTGCTCCTTGCAGTGCGCCCGGGTCGGGCGCAGGTCCGGTGTCGGGTAGGCCGGCCTCGAGCGCCCGGAGCGCCTCGAGGTCGGTGGCGGTGACGCGGCCCAGGACGGTGCCGAGGCCGATGAGGACGAGTTCGCCGGGCACGAGGTCCGGCACGAAGAGCGCGGACGCCCGGCGTCGGACGCCATCGAAGTCGACGACGGCATCGCTGCCGTCGAGGGCGATGACGCGGGCGACCGTGGAGCGGCACATGTCAGACCTCGACGCCGCGGCCACGGCCGCGTGGGCGGCGATCTGCATCGACGCCGACGCCGCTCGGGTCCGAGGTGGAGGCCGGGGTCGGGCGAACGCGGGGATCCGCGACTGGAGGAGTGGCGCCGAACGCCCCGGTCAGGGGCATGCCGACCATGCGCTCCAGCTCCTGCTCGATGGCCGCACGGAACGCCGGCAGGGCGCTGCGAGCCGCCTTGGAGAGCGGCGTGCCGTAGCCGAAACGATGACCAGCCAGCCCGATGAAGACCCCGGGCACCGGGCGTGTCCGGATGGCGCCGGCCAGCCCGACGACGAGATCGATCGGCAGCTGGTGCGACGACCGCGGCGTGAACGCCGGCCGATCGGAGAGTTCGCCCAGGGGCATCCGCACCACGTCGCCGGGCGACAGGCCCGCGACCGCGTCGATGATCAGCACCTGGACCCCATCGGGAAGGTCGATGAGGTCCTCGGTGCGCAGGTCCGGACAACGGCGGACCTCGAGTTGGGGGGCCAGCGCGGGCGGCAGGGCCGGCAGCAGCGTCGCGGCCGCGGCCAGGGCGACGCCGTCGTCACCGCGGTCGGCGTTGCCGCAGACCACGAGTCGCACGATGGGCGGGGGTAGCAATGCGGGCATCACTCGTCCTCCACGCGCAGGTCCAGGAAGTGCGTCGCGCACGAGATGCACGGGTCGTAGCTGCGGATGAGCTGCTCGAGCCGGTGGGTCGCGGCGGTGTGCTCCATGTGGAGGACACTCGGCGCGAAGGCCGTAAGGTCGGCCTCGATGGCGGCCTGGTTCTGGCTTGTGGGCGGGACGATCTGCGCATGGGTGACCCGGCCGAGCTCATCGAGCTCGTACCGATGGAAGAGCATCCCGCGTGGCGCCTCGGTGGCCCAGGCGGCCACCCCCGGCCGCGGCGTCCACGGTTCCGATGGCCGGTCCGGCGCGACATAGCCGTCGATGATCTCGATCGCGACCGCGATGGCGTGGACGAGCTCGACGGCGCGGGCCGCGATGCTCCAGTACGGATTGCGCGCGATCGCAGTCGCCAGACCGACCCGGTCCAGCGCCGCACGCGCCAGCGGGTGCAGCTGATCGCCGGCGAGCGTCACCCGTGCGGACGGGCCCAGCAGGTAGGCGCGGCCGTCGAGGGCCCGGGCCTGGAGGGCGTGCGACCAGGGCACCTGTTGCTCGCGGAAGGCGGATGGCCAGTCCTCGAGCGCGATATCGAGGCCGTCGGACGAGATGATCCGGCCCTCATTGAACGGGTATTCGGTCGGGTGGCGCATCGAGACGAGCAGCGGATCGCGCTCGAAGTCGGGCGCGGTGAAGCCCGCGACCCAATCGACCGTCTCCAGGGCGCCCCGCAGGGCGTCGTCGAGGTCCGGCCGGATCTCCGCCAGTTCGGCCGTGCGCGGGGTCCGCGAGAAGCCGCCGACGCGCACGCTGACCGGATGGATTGGCCGGCCGCCGAGGATCGAGACCAGGCGATTGCCGGTCTTCTTGATGGCGAGGCCGCGCTCCACGGCGGGGCGATCGATGCCGGCGAGTTCGACGGCGCTCGCGAGGCCGACGAAGTCGGGCGCGTGGAGGAGATACACGTGGAGGGCGTGGCTCTCGATCCACTCCCCGCAGTAGAGGAGGCGGCGGAGGGCGCGGACAGACGGATCGATGGTGACGCCGGCCAGCGCCTCGAAGGCGTGCACGGCGGACATCTGGTAGGCGATGGGGCAGATGCCGCAGATGCGCGCGACGATGTCGAGGATCTCGTCCGGCGTCCGCCCGACGACCAGCTGTTCGAAGTAGCGAGGCGCCTCGAAGATCGCGAGATGGGCCCGCACGACCTCGCCGTTGCGGACTGTCAGCCGGAGCGAGCCCTCGCCTTCGACCCGGGTGATCCCGGTGACGTCGTAGCGCACCTCGCCGACGGCGAGATCAGTGCCGTGCATCGATGGCCTCCTGTCCGTCCGCGGCCATCGGGTCGACGCCGGGCCGCGACGGTCCGGGAGGACCGCCCAGCTCGTCGATGACGGCACGGAACGGCTTGGCATAGGCAGTGAAGCCGGAGAAGAGCGCCGCCGTATCGGCGTCGGATCGGCCATCCCGACCGAACCAGCGGGCCAGGCCATGGGCGTTCGCCGCCTCGCGCGGCCCGAAGCAGCCATAGCAACCGCGATCGAACGCGGGGCACATGGCCCCGCACCCGGTGTGGGTGACGGGCCCGAGGCACGGGATGTCCTTGGCCACGAGGACGCAGACCTTGCCGCGCCGCTTGCACTCGAGGCAGACCGCCTCATCGGGCAGTTGGGGCCGGCGACCGACCGCGAGCGAGGTCAGCAGCTCCAGGAGGTCGCCCGGCGAGATCGGGCAGCCACGCAGCTCCGCATCGACGGTGACGTGGTCGGAGACCGGCGTCGAGGTGGCGAGCGAATTCGACGTATTCAGGGAGCGCGTAGACGGCGTTGTGCATCGCCTCGTGGTCGCGCCAGTTGCGCAGGGCCTGGATGCCGCCGGCCGTGGCGCATGCCCCGATCGTCACAAGCAGCGGGGTCTCGCGCCGGATGTGGACGATCTCCTCGATCTGGTCGGGCGTGCTGATGGAGCCTTCCACGAGGACGAGGTCGAACGGGCCGGACGAGCGGTGCGACGACGCCTCGGCGAACTCGACGAGGTCGAAGGTCGTCACGAGGTCGAGCAGCTCGTTCTCGAGGTCCAGCAGCGTCAGCTGGCACCCGTCGCACGAGGCGAACTTCATGATCCCCAGGCGCGGGCGACGCGGGGTCGCGCCGCGACCCGTGGTGGAACGTGTGGCGGCAAGCATCACCAGCCCTCCCGAGCGAAGGCGCCCCCGAGTTCGGCGAGGGAGAAGACCGGGCCGTCCTTGCACACGAACTTGGGCCCCAGCTGGCAATGGCCGCACAGGCCCACGCCACAGTCCATGTGGCGCTCCATGGTCACCCAGATCCGGTCCTTGGTGACCCCGAGGTCGCCGAGGACGTCGGCCGTGGCCTCCATCATCCGTTCCGGTCCGCACACGAAGGCCGTGGTGTTCGCACCGTTCCAGGCGGCCTGGTCGAACAGCGTCGTCACGACCCCGACGCGACCGAACCACTCGGGTCCGGCTCGGTCCACGGTGGACGCGATCTCGAGGTCGTCGCGACCGCCCAGCTCGGACAGCTCATCGACATAGAGGCGGTCACCCGGGGTCCGGGCGCCGTACATCAGCCGGACCGCTCCGAACCGGTCGCGCTCGCGCAGGATGGCATCGAGGAGGGGCCGCAGCGGCGCGAGGCCGATGCCGCCGGTGACGATGACGACGTCGCGCCCGTAGGCGGCCTCGACCGGCCAGGGCCGGCCCATCGGGCCGCGGATGCCGAGGGAGTCGCCACGGCGCAGGGCGCACAAGGCGCGCGTCGCGGCGCCGGCCGCGCGGATCGTGAGCTCGAAGCCGTCCTCGACGAAGCGGGAGACCGAGATCGGGGCGGCGGCGAACCCGGGGAGGGCGGCCATGACGAACTGGCCGGGCCGGCCGGCGAGGAGGGCCGGGTCATCGGTCTGGAAGCGCAGGGTCATGACGTCGAGGGTTTCGGGCCGGGCATCGTTGACTTCGACGACGGTCGAGACGATCTCGGGGAGGGGAGTGGCGGAGGTCGCGGTCGGCGCCGCTTCGGGCGGCTCGACCGGGAGCACGCCGGGCGCGACCACGGGCAGCGTCAGGAGCTCGGGTAGCGTGGCGACGGGGCCGGGCGGAGCCATCGCCAGGAGTTCGGCGCGGACATCGATGCCGACGGGGCACCACGTGATGCACCGGCCGCAGCCGACGCAGCCCGACGAGCCGAACTGCTCCCACCAGCCGGCGTACTTGTGGGTGAGCCACTGGCGATAGCGATCCTGGACGCGCGGCCGGAAATTGCCGCCGGCCACTCGCGAGAACCCGAGCGTGAAGCAGCTGTCCCAGGTCCGGCCCGCGACGGCCTCGGACCCGGTCAGGTCGGAGGTCTGGGTCACGCTCGTGCAGAAACAGGTCGGGCAGACCAGGGTGCAGTTGGTGCAGGCGAGGCAGCGCTCGGCGATCTCGGCCCAGCGCGGACTGTCGGCGGCAGCCAGCAGTCGGGCCGGCAGGCCTTCGGTCGCGACCGGGTCGCCGATCCGTTCGCGGGCGGCGGCCACGGCGCCGCGAGCGGCGTCGATATCGGCCTGGGCGGCCGGCTGCAGGCCCAGCCGGTGGACGAGGAACCGGCCCGCGTCGGTGCCGATGCGCACGACGAAGCCGTGATCGAGTTCGGTCAGGGCGAGGTCGAAGCCGCTCGTGACCTCGGGACCGGTACCCATCGAGGTGCAGAAGCAGGTGCTCGCGGGCGCGACGCACTCGACGGCGATGACCACGGACGCAGCACGCCGCGCGGCGTAGTCGGCGTCCGTGACAGGCCCGCCGGTCAGCACCTTGTCCTGGGTCAGGAGCGCCGCGATCTCGCACGCCCGCACGCCCAGGAACGCGAGACGGGGCGGATCCGGTTCGACCGCGTAGTACTTGACCCGACCTTCCACGCGGCGACCCTTGGTCAGCGGCACGCGGGGCGGGAACGTGAAGCGCTTCCAGGCGGTCGGACCGACCGCGTAATCGAAGCGGCGGTCGTTGCCCGTGGGGGCGAGCCGGTACCGGCCCGGCGCCTGCTCGTCGGTCCAGCCGATCGGCAGGTCTGCGCTGTGGCGGATCTCGTCGTAGACGATCGCCCCATCGACGATGGTCGGGCCGATGACCTGGCGACCGTCGGCGCGGAGCAGGTCCAGTAAT
>CAVRVI010000013.1:0-290315 GCA_963724635.1 uncultured Chloroflexia bacterium | reverse complement strand
GACGACCTCTCGGGCGAGCGGCTCCATGTACTGCTCCGCGAGGTCGTGATCCTCGTGCCCGATGAGGTCCATCTGCAGGCGTTGGTCGAGCAGCAGGCCGCATTCAAGAGGAACGACTGGTGAGCGACGACTTCCACTGGTGGCCGTTCATCCCGACGAGCGACGACTGGACCTGGGACTTCGACCGCGCCACGGACTTCGAACTGCAGCCAATGTTCATCCCTGCCGAGGGAGTCCGACGACGCGAAGCGATCGCACGGATGCCGCGTCGCACCGCCAACGAGCGATGGGACTACGACGAGGCGGTCGCCGCGGCCATGGCGTCAGACGACGTCACCGCCTTCCTCCTCGACCAGACGCCGCGGATGTACCGCCTGATCCGCTCGCTGATCTACCTCGACGAAGGCGGTTTGGACGGCGTGTTCGATGAGGCGCAGGCGATCGTCTCCGCTATCCAGCGCGACGTCCTGGCTTACGGCTAGCGACCCTCGCCGAGAGCCGGTCGCCCACAAGCGTGATCTACATCATTTCGTGTAGGCGACCTGGGTGATGGCAATCCAATGGGTCTGTGCGGGATGGTCCGGTCACGGTAAGGAAGCCCAGCAGCAGCCCGAACGGAGTAGACATGCCAACCCCAATTCAGTGCCAGCCTGGCGTCCTCGTCACGCCGAGTGTCGCGGCGAAGAGCCCCGCAGGGGGCTTGCAGGGCCTCTTGTCACTCAACCTATTTGGGGTCGAGATCGACAGGCGTGCCGTCGCCCTTGGAGTCGACCGAGTAGCGAACGAGAAACTCTTGGACCGCGCCCTGGGTGAATCGGTAGGTCGGTCGCCCGCCGATCGTGAAGACGCGCGCCCTGAGGCGCCCTGCCTGGACTTGTCGGCGGACCCATTCCGGGCTCATCCCGAGTTGGCGTGAGACCTCGTCGGTCCCGAGGTAACGGTCAGTCGTGCTCATCCCGAATCAATCGTCGGAACACTCGGGAAGTCAAGCAGCACGTATCCGGGCAGACGCCCAAGACCCCTCCCGACCTCCATGTCGCTCCAGACACTTCATCCTCGCCCGGTCGTCGAGCGGTTCCGCTCCCTGCGCTGACAGCCGCGGCGGCGGAGCACCGCGGGCGATGCAAACCGGGAAGTCCACCCCCACGGGTTCCACGAACCGGTGGAGCGACACCGTCGGCTACGAGCTCCGATGCAGGAACTCGTGGTCCCCGAGCAGCATCGCCGGGACCCGGCAGCGGAGCGGCTCCTGTCTCGGATGACGGTGCCGAATCAGGTCGATCCGATCGCGCAGCAAGGGGAAGACCAGCAGAAGGGTTGACAGGCTTGCGGGCTCGCCCACAACGCCTCCGACCGATCCGAACCGGACGAACCCTCCAGGCCCCCAACCGAGGGCGGGGCTCGGCCTCCGGGCCACGGACGGCCGGAGCCGCAGATGGAGTCCGTCCAAGATCAGATCAGGTCCAGTCGTCGTCGCCGGGTACCGCCCGGTCGCCGCGCGGCACCCGACCTGAAGCTTCGCACTCGGCCGAGTGCCCTCTTGTGGGAGCGGGAAATGCACCGGCTTGAGCAAATCCACGAGATGGAGCTCCGGCTCCCGCCCGAGGCCATCGAGGAGGCCGCGCGGCGCCTCGGCGTCACGCAACGGTCGGTGAGCGGCCGCTTCGGGGAGCACGCCCGCCGGGTCGAGCGCACCTGGGACGGCGTCATCAACCCTGCGCTGCTCCCGGCCGCGACGACGATGCCGGACTTCAAGGGTGCTGCCGAGAGCCTGCGCACCGCTGGATTCGACGGTCCGTCAATCGTGATCGAACGGCTGCTCTTGGCTGCCCCGGGGCCGGCAGCCCGGACACTGCGCGCCCGTGAGGCGGTGCGCCGCTTCGTCCCGTCGAATACCGCCGTCGGCGCGGCCGCCTGATGGCCATGGACGACGAGAGGCGCCGGTTCCTCCGCCAACACCTCCTCGAGACGGTCGGCCTGACCGAGAGCAATGCCGACGCGTTCCTCGACATCTTCGACAGGGAGGCTGCGCGGGTGGTCCGGTCGACGCCATTCAGCTCGTCCGGGATGTTCCCGAGCCACAAGAACCATGCCGCGATCGAGTACGAATCGCGGACGGGCGAGCTGCCCTACGACCGGCTCCTCGAACACGACGACGACGTGCTGGCCTACGCCCATCAGCCGGACTTCCCGGTCAAGGGCTGGTATCTGGACGAGAACGGGCGCAAGTGGCCGGTCACGAGCACCGCGGATCGTGCCGTTGTCAGGCGGGATCGCGCCGTCCTCGTCGAGGTGAAGACCGAGGAGGCGCTGGCAAGGCTCGCCAACAATCGGCCCGGCTTCGTCGCGCTCGACCCCGAGACGCGCCGCTGGCGATGCCCCTCGATGGAGGCGTACCTCGGCGAGTTCGGCTTCGAGTACGAGATCGTCACGCCGGCCCTCTTCCCGCACACCCGGATCCGCAACATCGAGAGCCTTGGCGGCGCCTTCCAGGCGCAGCTGCCGCCGCCGGCCACCGTCATGGCGATCGTCGATCGCGTTCGGAGCTGCCCGGGTGTGTCGCTCGACCTCCTCGCCTCGGCAGGGGTCGCCTTGGGCGACGTGCTCGTCCTCGTCGCAGCTGGCCGCATCTACGTCGACCTCGATCGCGACGACCTCGCGATGCCGAGTGCGGTCGCCGTCTATCCGAACAGCAAGGTCGCGGAGGCGCTGGCATCGCGCCACACCCCGTCGTTTGCGATCGGCACCACTGTCCGGCCGACCTTGTCCTTGCGGATGGGCGCGCGGTTTAGCTGGATGGGCGCCCGGGTCGAGGTCGTCGTCGCAGGCCCCGAGCGGGTCATCCTGCGCGAGGCCGAGGGCGGAGAGGGCGGCGAGACGTCCGTCGCCCGTGCCACGCTCCAGGCCGGCTGGGCTTCGGGGGACCTGTCGCCCGACGAAGATGCCGTCAGCGACGCCGGGGCACGTGTCGGCGCGAGATTGGCGCGCGAGCGGTACGAGAGTACCGGCCAAGCAGGCCTCGAGGAGGCGCTCCGCCGCTGGGATCTCCTCCACCTGTGGAAGAAGGACCGCGCGGTCATCCCCGACGGCGGCACGAAGCGCAGCCTGCACCGATGGGAGCGGGAACGGCGCGAGATGGAAGCCCTCACTGGCGACCCATTCGTCGGACTGTGCCCGAGGCCGCGGTCGGGGAATCGCAAGGCCAAGATCGACGACCGTGTGGTCGAGATCATCGATGCGGTCATCAAGGAGATCTACCTCGTCGCGAACGGCGCGCTCCCCGTCGCCGTCAATGCCGAGGTGGTGCGGCGGTGCCGGATCGCAAAGTTGCCCGAGCCGCACGTCCGGACCGTGACACGGAGGCTCCTCGACATCCCCGAGGAGGAGGTCGTCGTCGCCCGCGAGGGCCGCAAGGCGGCATACAACCTCCGCCCATGGGCGGACCTCAACCCGGACGCGTCAGCCCCGAGCGGTGACTTCGGGTTCGCGGTCGGTCAGATCGACGGGACCGAGCTCGACCTCGAGGCAGCCCACAGCAGGACAGGGCTGCCGCTCGGCCGCCCATGGCTCCACCGGCTCACGGACGGCCACACGGGCGAGGAACTGGCCCGTTTCGTTGGGTACGTCAACCCGAGCGAGGCGGTCGTCCTCGAGCTGCTGTGGCGTTGCGTGCGGCGTTGGGGTGTCCTGCCGCGCCGCCTGGGCGGCGACCTCGGCTCGGAGCACCGTGGTCTGGCGCTCAAGGCGTGCGCGTTTTCGTACGGGGTCGAGATCGACTGGCGGCCGAAGTCCCGCCCGCGGCACGGCGCCCAGGTCGAGCGGTCCATGGGGATCCTCAACACCGACCTGCTCTACCAGCTCACAGGCAACACGCAGTCGCGGACGAACGTGCGCCAGGAAACGCCCGAGGTCAACCCGACCAACCATGCGATCCACTCGCTCCAGTGGCTCGACGGGATCCTCGACGAGTACAACGACATCGTCGGCCAGCGGGTCGCAGCGCACCTCGGCCGACCGCGCGCCGAGGTCCTGCGGAAAGACCTCGCCGAGCGCGCCGGGACGGTCGTGCCGTATGTCGCGGTCGACGAGCGGCTGCGGTTCCTCACGATGGCGCCGGTCGACGGGACGGAGCGCACGCTCGACCCGGTAAAGGGCTTCATGGTCGGCCGCCACAACTACTGGCATCCTCGTTTCGGCCTGCCGGGACTGGCCCGCACGCGACGTCGCGTCCGCCGCGCGCTCGGCGATCCCAGTTGGGTTCTGGTCGAGGTCGACGGGGGCTATCTCCGCGTGGCCTGCCGCTCCCTGGCTCGCGAGCGCGTCACGTCCGTCGACGAGATCGTCCTCGTCGCCGCCGAGCGGTCACGGGCGGGCACGGTGGCGGCCGCCATCAACACCGAGGTGCGTGTCGAACTGGCCGGGCTCGCTGCGGAAGCGCGTGGCGCAGCCGCCGCCCGGCACGTGGAGTTGGACGGCACCGATCCCGAGGCTGATCGCCGACCGGACGAATCGAAGCAGGACTACGTCGAGCGCCTGCGAGCCGACGACACGGCACTGACCCAGGCGGTCCATCCCGCGGCCGGTTCGGCTGCACTGCCCTTCGCATCGGCGCTTACGGCCGACGCCACAGGCCTGCTCATGGCCGAGGCGTACGACCCCTATGAGGACGCGTGGGAGGGACTCACTGACTAAGCGCACAGACCCTGCCTCCCGATTCCCCACTGTCAGCAACCTCCAAAGGACCCTTCCAGTGACGCTTCCCCTACTCCCACTCCGCGCTGTCGCCAACGCACCGGTCCCGCGCCGTGCCGTGCTCGGGCAGTCTGCTCTCGCTGCGGTCGTCGTGACCCATCCGCACCTCACGATCGCCCACGAGGCGACAATGGAGGTCCTGACGAGCCCGGCCGATCATCCGTTCGTTGTCGTGGTCGGTCCCGGCGGCGTCGGCAAGACGGCGCTCATCCGGCAACTCGACAACGCCCTCCACTACGAAGCGCGCCTCGAGATGGAGGCCGACCCGTCTTTCAAACCAGCGATCATCGTGGACGCGCCCGCGTCCGCGACGGGCCACTTCGACTTCGTCGAGTTATGGCGCCGGGTAACGGAAGCCGCCGAAGGGCCTACTGACCGGCTCACGGGCGAATCGGTCCTCTCGCTCGGGCCGCGTGCCGCCATGAACGACGCCCGAGGCGACCGCCCGAAGGACATGCTCCGGACCGCGGTCCGGGCCTGTCGCAATCGTGGCGTCCGCACGATCCTCCTCGACGAGTCGAACCACCTCGCCGTGCTCGCCGGATCGGCACGGGCTGCGGAACAGCTCGACGTCCTCAAGGACTTCGCGAAAGCCGCTGGCGTCCGCATCCTCCTGGTCGGAGCCTTCCCCGTGCTTGCCTTCCGCGACATCAGCTTCCAGGTCGCCCGACGCATCCGTACGGTCCCGTTCCTCGGGTACGAGGCGTCGCGTGCCCGTGAGATGGGTGGCTTTCGCAAGGCAGCGACGCGGCTCCTCGACGAGATGCAGGGTGTCAACGTCGCCCTCGACGACGATCTCCTCGACAACCTGCATCGCGGATCGGCCGGGTGCGTCGGCAGCCTGCGGAATTGGCTGGTGGAGGCCGAGCACCACATGCTGCGCAATCCCAAGGCCCGCGACCTGCGCGCCGTCCTGCGCGTGACCGCCTACCCGGAATCGACGCTCCGACAAGCCCGGGCGGAGATCGAGGCCGGCAAGTTGGCCCTCGCGGGGGAGCGGCCGGCGACCCCCGCTCGTGTCTACATCGCGCCACGGACGGCGAGCGGCCAGGTCCTCAAACCAGGCGAGGCTCGTCCCGTGCGGCTCGAGATGCCGGAGGTGTCCCTTGGCTGACGCCGATCCCCGACCCGAGGGCTGGGATTACAGCCCCGACCGCCGGCCGGCTCGCAGCCTACTCGCGGCCATCCCACCTCTCGCCATCGGGACGCCATTGGCGGAGGACCTCGGCAGCTACATCTCGCGCCTCTCCTGGGAACACATGCGGGCGCCGTCCCGCCTCGTCCGCGATGTCCTCGCGCCGAGCCTCGGCCACGCGGCGAGCCCGGCGGCCGACGCCGCGGCCTGGGAAGAAGAGCTCGTGCGGGTGACTCGGCATCCGGCTAGCAGTCTCATCGGCCATGCGCCCGTTGCTGCAACGTGGGCGGACGCACTTGCTGCGGCGACCGGCAACCCGGATCTGCGCATGCTCACGCTCCTTCCGTGGTCCGACGTGCTGCCACGCAAGTGGCTCCTCCGGTCCGAGCGGGCCTGGTGCCCGGCATGCCTGGAGCTGTGGCGCCTTCGCGGGCGTCACGTCTATCTGCCACTGCTTTGGCAGATCGCCGAGGTGACGTCGTGTGTCGAGCACGAGGTGCGGCTCGTCACCGAGTGCCCGGCCTGCGGCAGGACGGGCGGGGTCCTCACGGCCTGGGCGCGCGTCGGACACTGCCGGTGCGGTGAGTGGCTCGGCGGGCTCTGGTTCCATGAGGGCGACCTCGTCGACGGAGACGACCTCGACTGGCAGCGGTACGTTTCCAACCAAGTCGGATCGATGATCGCGACGACACCGCGGCTCCCGGGGCCCGTCAGCGGAGCACTAACGGCCGAGGCGGTCGTCATTTGCTGGACGCGGACGGGCATGTCGCTGACCCGCCTCGCCGCGTCGCTCGGGATGGCACTTTCTACCGTCAGCCTGTGGAAGGACGGTCGGCGGCAGCCGTCCCTCTCTGGCGTCCTGCGGCTGTGCCGGGTCGCCGGTGTCGAGCTCGTGGATTTCCTCCGCGGCGATCTCGAGGCACTGCGGTCGGCCGCGCCGGCATCCCGGGAGATCCCGTTCGTGCGACCCTCCGACGGGACCTATCGAGAGATCGACTGGGAGGCCGTGCGCGGTGAGCTGGATGCCGCACTGACTACCGATCCGCCAGTGTCGCTTGCAAGCATCCTCCGCCGCTTTGCCCTTGACACGCGCCAGGCGAAGCGCGCGTGGCCGACAGAGTGTTCGGCGGTCGCGGCGCGATACCGGTCGTGGAAGATCGACGGCGCCAAGGGCCGCCTCGAACACGACATCGAGATTGTGCGAGAGGTGATCGCGCAGCTCCGCTCGGAAGGCGTCACCACCAGCCGACACCAGGTCCAGAAGCGCCTACCCGGATCGCTCAGCCTTCGTCGACCGAAGCTGTATGCGATCTGGGAGGCTGAAGGGCGGGATCCCCACCGACGGTTCCTCAAGGTGTGATGCCCTCGCGGCCGACGCCGCGCACGACGCCCAAACTTACGTCCGTCGCGATCCCGCCAAGAGTGGATCGGACGGGCGTTTCCGTGTCCGGGCCTCGACAGTCTGAGGATGTCTAAGAGGGGTTGCTTAGATTTGACCTACATGGTCGCTGGATCGGTTGACACAGGATCAAATCCGCCAAAGGTGCCACCAGTTCAGACGAATTTACAAAGGATGCCAACCGATGGTGCGAGAAACCGGCAACGGTCTTGCGCCGCCCATGCACGAGCCGGGCCCCGAAAGTGCCAAGAGATGCGCCGCAGGCGAATCAACTCATCAGCGGTTCGTCAGACGCGGTGGTGCGAACGATGGCCTTGAAGCCAGTCCGGTCGCTACTGCGGCTGCCGGACCATTCCCGTCAGCATATGCCCGAGGCACTCACCCTGGCCGATGATCGTGAACCCGCGCTTCTCGTAGAAGGCGATGTTCACGTCCGTCGCGGTCTCGAGGTAGCAGGGCAGTCCGGCCTGGTCCGCCCTCGACGTTCCCATCTCCACGAGCTGCGAGCCAAGCCCCTGGCCCTGCCGGGCGGTCCTTGTCCCAAGGTTCATCAGGTACCAGTGCGGGCCCTCGACCTGCTTGTGGAAGGGCTCGGTCACGGCCATCGCCTTCGAGAAGCGGCTCATCCCGCTCGTCCCTAGCTTGAGAGGCATCTGCCACATGCCCGCCCGGAGCAGCCTCGGCATGCTCATGGAACCGCTCTCGGGATGGATCCATACCGCGACCGCGGAGGCGTCCTCGTTGGCCCACACGCGCCCGTACCGCAACCCGTAGGACACCGGGAAGCCGAAGAACCAGGGCGCGACCCTCGCCTGTTGCGCGGGGTCTGGCGCCACGATCTCGAGCAGGGGGTCGGTCGCTGACGCTTCGGCGAGCGTCAGCATCGCGGCACGCTGCTGATCGCGCCTGAGAAGCTCCATCGGGACCCTCCACCTCATCTCGAACGCGACCGACGATGGCCGGATGGAAGCATAGGCGGCCCGCGCGTCCAGGCGGGCGACAACATTCGGGGTCTCCATGGGCCCGGTCGCATGCGCGAGGGCTCGTCTGACACTGGAACCGGGTGCGCTCGAGCTTGTTGTTCCTGCGCGCCCGATGCCCTCCGGGCGGGCCAGAGCAACAAGGCCGAAGGCGCCAGGATCCGCACCGACACCCTCTCCCTGGGATCTGGACTGGCTGTCGCGAGCGCCTTCCGGCGTGGGACTGGACGTCATCTGACATGCGCCTGGTGCCGGAACCGGCTCCCTGCCCGGCCTGTGTCCGGCGCATAGTGTCCCGATCCTGGCGGGTGACTCCGGGATTGCGTTTCGAATCCTCGGCCCCATCGAGATCAGCGTTGATGGCCGGCGCATCGCGCTGCCCGGCGGCCATGCCCGGTCCATCCTCGGCGTCCTGCTCCTGCAGCCCAACCGGGTCGTCCCGACCCACGACTTGATCGATGCCCTGTGGCGGGAGGATCCGCCGCGCACCGCGCAGAACGTCCTCCAGGCACATGTCGCCACGCTCCGGCGCTCCCTCCGCCCAAGCGGGGCACCGCTGAGGCCGCCTCAGCATCGTTGTTGTTCCTAGGCGCCCGACGCCCTCCGGGCGGGCCAGAACAACCGAGACTGAACCTCTCGAGTGACGGATCCCAAGCTCGATAGGCATGCATCCCTGATCCGGTCCTCTCAAAGGGCAACAGCGACCGCAAGGCTTCGGCATTGAGTTAGGGCCCCATCTAGACGTACGGCCGCGAACGCTCCGGGATCCCACGCCTTCAGCGGCCCAAGAAGATGCTCACGCTCGCGACTCCGTCTGCGACGACGATGTCTGGCTTGCCGTCGCCATCGAGGTCGGCGACTGCCACGCTCAGGGCGGACACGACAGGCGCCCAGCGGCGCCTCGGCGCCGAAGGTCCCGTCGCCCTCGGCCTTCGAACACCCGGACGGACTGTTCGGTCGTACCCGCCCGCGACGAGGTCGAGGTGGCCGTCACCGTCGAGGTCACCCGTCGCGATGGTGTGGGTGTTGCCCGCGCGGTAGTCCGTCGTCGCAGCGAAGGTCCCATCCCCCTCGCCGAGCATCACCCCGACGTCGAACGACGCGTCGTCCCCGGTCACGAGGTCGAGGTGGCCGTCGCCGTCGAGATCGACGGTCAGGATCGCAACCCCATGGCCGCCGATCGCGTACTCGGCGACCTCGCCGAGGCCCCCGTCGCCGTCGCCGCGGAACACGCGGACGGTGCCATCAGCATCGGCAGTCGCGACGTCGACCCGACCATCGGCGTCGAAGTCCGCGGCCGTGACCGCGAACGCCGCCCGATCAGGGTAGAAGATCGGGTCGGCGAAGGTCCCGTCGCCCTTGTTGAGAAGGATCGCGAGGTGGCCCGGGGCGCGGAAGTCCCCGTGCCATTCGAAGACGGTCACGGCGAGGTCCGGCGCGGCATCGCCGTTCAGGTCGCCCGACGTCAAACCCCACGCCTGCGACTCGCCCAGGCTCGCCCTTGAGTCGCGTAGGTCGTGGGCTTGCCGAACCCTCCCTGGGCCCGCCCGAGTACCACGATGGTGCTTCCGTCCTGGTCGGAGGCCGCAAGGTCGAGGTTGCCGTCGTCACTGAGATCCGCGACGGCCATGAAGGTGCACGCGATGGCCCACCTTGATCGGCGTGGGCGGCTGGAACGTCCCGTCACCATTGCCCGTGAACAAGGCGATCTCGGGTCTTGTCTCGCCGCAGACGGCGAGATCCGGCTTGTGGTCGTGGTTGACGTCGGCCACCGCGACGTTGGCCCCGAAGGCGCTCGGCGGCGCGACGATCACCTGGCCCGTCACGAATGCCGATGCTGTGGACGCGCTGGGGGACGGCGTCGGCGATGCCGTTGGCGTCGACGTGGACGTCGTGCACGGGTGAACCCAACGCCAACAGGGGCACCCTCGTCGCTGGCGGCTGCGGCGCCGGCACATCCGGCGACCAGGTTCCCGCGACGACGAAGATCCGAAGGCCGGAGGCGAGCCGCTAGCGCTCCGACGGACGGGCGCCTCACGATCACCATCGCTCGAGACGTGTGGTCATGCACGCGAACTCCTCACCAGTCGGCCGTGGCGTCTTCGACGAGGAGTCGGGGTTCGCCGCCGTCCGCCCCGACGACCCAGACGCTGGGCAGCGTTCGCACCGAACCGTCCGTAGACGATCGAGCCGCCGTCGGGCGACCAGGCAGGGTGGTCGTCATCGAAGCCGTCGGTCAGGCGGCTGCGGTCGGTGCCATCGACGTCGACCACGAAGATCGAACTCGAGGACATCTGATCTGCATTCGGGTCGTACCCGGCCGGAGGGCTAGACGTCATCCCATCCCACGAAGGCGATGCGACGACCGTCCGGGGACCAGGTCGGATGACGGTCCAAGCCGTCGAGTCATGGGTGGCAGCTGGGTCGACTCGGCCCGACTCGACATCGAGCGTGGCGATCCCCTTCGGTGTGACGTACGCGATCCTCGAGCCATCGGGAGACCAGGCCGTGTCCTCAACCGATGTCGGCTCGTCGAGCAGACGGCGGACGGGCGACCCGTCGACTGGGATGATGAACACGTGGCCGTGCGCGGATCGCGGCCGTCCGCCGCACGGGAGCCGAGCAGGATCGCCGAACCATCCGGGGACCATGAGGGCTGTGTCGCGTTGGCGCCACGCGGCAGGTCGAAGCGTCCGAGCTCGTGGCCGCCGGACATCGGTGACGACGACGCTCTCGGCGGAATCTGCCGTTTCGGCCAACAGCGAGGCGATCCGATCCGATGTGGGCGCCCACGCCACCTGGTCGACCCCGTGCAAGCCGGTTGGCAGCCCGACTGGCACCGAATCAACCGGTGGCTCGCGATGTCCAGGATGCCCTGAAGGTCAGCTCGGTTGTCGAAGATGAGGACGCGTTCCCGGTCCGGGGACCACTTCACCCAGCCTGATGTCCCCCAGCCGAAGTCCACATCCGGTGCGATCGGAAGCCCATCAAGGAACCCGCACAGCATCGGAGGCGACGCTTGTTGCTGCTGACCGGGGCGACACGCCCCTGCCGCGATCGGGATGTCAACGACTCCACGATCGCTCCCCGCTTGCCGCGTCCAGCCCGAAGACGTGCATGGACGTCGGCTTCGTGAGGCGACCGCCAGGCTGATCCACCTGCGCGATCAGAATCAGTCCCCCACCACCGATCGTGGTCTGTGTCCGAAGGATCGATGCTCCGGCGATCGCCGCGCCGACCGCGAGCAGGGCCAGCACGATCCCGACCCACATCCATCGGACCCGAGGCGCGACGATCGGACCGAGCCGCGGGAAGCCGAGCGGGCGGCGTTGCGGTGTGATGACCGCCGCGGCACAGGATGGCTCTCCACGAGGTCCGGCGCGCACCTCGCGCCGCCGCGATCCGAGACCATCCGCTCGATCAGGTCGTCCGTCAACTCGATGCGCGGCTGGGTCGTCATCGCCGATCCTCCCCCTCGGCGAGGAGCGCTCGCTGGAGGGCCTTGCGGGCGTCGTGGAGGCGCCACTTCACGGTCCCGCCAGGGATCGCCATGGCGCCGGCGATGGCTGCCACGGACTCGTGCTGGAGGTAGTGGAGGACGAGGATCGCGCGCTTGTCGGCGTCGAGCCGATCGAAGGCGCGCCCGAGCACGTCCGTGTCGCTCACCTGGTCGGCGGTGAGCGGGCCGGTCCCCGACCGGTCGAACACCACGTCCATCGGGATCTCGCGAACCCGACCCCGGACCCTGAGCTGGCTGCGGCAAGCGTTGACCAGGATGCGTCGCAGCCACGCGTCGAACTGTCCGGCGTCACGGAGCCGCGGCAGCTCTCGCCATGCGGAGATGAACGCGTCCTGCGTGGCGTCGCGTGCGTCGGGCTCGTTGCCGAGGATCGCACTGGCGATCCTGAACAGCGCGGTCCGCTCGCGCCGCCACCAGGACGCCGAAGGCGCCGCTGTCGCCCAGCGCGGCGCGACGCACCAGGTCGGCCTCCGTCGGGCCGGACAGGACATCCGCAGGGATGGCCAAGGGTTCCATCAGGCTCCCGGTCAAGGTGCGAGCCGGAACGAATGTTCGGCGTCGACCATCGCACACAACCTATGACGCTGGGGCTCGCATGTCGGTTGGCCCCGATTTGCAGCGCATTGTCGTTCCTGCGCGTCCGACGCCCTCCGGGCGGGCCACGAATCACACATCCAGATCGCCGCCGACCAAGCGCTCGAACCGCTGACCGAGCGCTAGTACCCGCGGCCGGAGATCGTCACCGTGCGGGTCTCCCAGAGCAGACCGCTCGGCCCACGAGCCTCCAGGACCACGGTGGCCTCCTGACGTCCCTCGAAGAATGGCGTCGGACGGAAGCCGATCACGTGCGTAGGCGAGGATGCGTGCGCTCCGGGTCGTTACGCTCGGTTCGAATCCCGCCCGGCGGGCCACTTGCCGGTGTCCACGCCCGAAGCCCAGCCGAGTCGGCAGGTGCGTCAGGCGCTGGCCGGGACCTGCTGCGTGATGCAGTGCGGCCGCCACCGCCGAAGTCGAGTACGCGCCCGGGCACGCCCACCACCTCATGACCGGGGAACACGTCCGCGAGCCAGGCAAGGACGGGCTCGTCGGTTTCGTCGCCTGCGGTCGGGATGATGGCCGCTCCGTTGACCAGGTACAAATTCGCGTAGGCGAGCTTCGCGGCGGGTCCCGGGTCGAGGCACGACACCGTGAACGCTCGCCCCGTGGCATCGCGTGCGGAGGCGAGCGCGGCCTCGTTCGCCCGACCCGCCGCGTGCTCGGTGGCGACCGCACGTCACGCTCCACGGCAGCGGCGCCCGTTGAACGGCACCGGTCGCCGGCGATACCGCTCCGGGACGGATCAGCGTCGCAGGCGCCGTCGGGTCGAGCGGCACCAGTCCGGCGACGGGCCCGCGCAGCGCGAAGTGGGGCTGACCGGCGAGGCCGGACAACTCGCATCGGTCGTCGCTCGCGGAGTCGTCCGGCAATCCTGCGCTCGACATCAGCGTGATGGCGTGCTCCGTCGTGTTCTTGACCCGGTAGGTCCGCGTCTCGAACGCTCCCTCGGCTGCGCTCCGATCCCCACACCGCGGTGCGACCAGAGCACCTTCGACGTACCGCGCGCCTTGACCCGCACGGCGTGGCGATCGAGCCATTGCCCGCCTCCCGCGGGCGACGATCTTGAGTCTGATCTCGCGGTGGGCGCTGCGTGGTATCGCCTGTTCGAGCCCTCCGATCGCGGGAACGGGATCCTCGCCGAGCGGGACGTCCCCGAACTCGCGATCGCGCTGGCACCGGAGCTTCGCGGCCGCGGCATCGGTGGCGCGCTCCTGGCCGAGCTGGCGTGGGTCGCCGCGAGCGATGGGTTCCACCAGCTCGTGCTGTCGGTCGATCCGCACAATGCCCGGGCCGTACGGCTCTACCAGCGATCGGGCTGGGTCCTCGTCGACACCGAGGACCCGGCGCGCGGGACGTCGCTGATCATGCGACTCGACCTCTGACCCACGACGGTCCGGGGCAAGGAAGAACCCCGGCGGTCAGACCGCCGGGGTTCCTGTTGTTGCGAGGGATGCTCCGGGGAGCCCGACCTCAGTTGGGCAGGCAGACCGCGAAGGCCCGGTTGTTCGAACTGCTGGTAGTTGAACGTCGTCGTCCAGTAGCGGGGATTGGTCGATCCGTTCGCCACGAAGGTCCCGCCGCTGTTCGACGGGTAGCTGTCGTCCTGGGAACCGACCCTGGCCCCACCGCCGACGGCGTGGTTCCCGGATCCGCAATCGATGGTGAGTTCGTCGCCACCACCGGTCGTGGGAGCCACGATCGTAGCCGTCGTCGACCCGGCACCAGCGGGGCCCGTGGGGCCCGTGTCGCCCGTGTCGCCCTTGTCGCCCTTGGGGCCGGCAGGACCGGTGTCGCCCGTGTCGCCCTTGGGGCCGGTCGCACCGTCTTGGCCATCAGCGCCATCGTCGCCGGCAGGGCCGGCAGGACCAGGGGCGCCATCGGCGCCGGCAGGACCGGTCGCGCCGTCAGCACCGGCAGGACCGGTCGCGCCATCGGCGCCAGCTGGGCCCATCGGACCCGTCGCGCCATCGGCACCGGCGGGGCCAGTCGCGCCATCGGCGCCGGCAGGACCGGTCGCGCCGTCAGCGCCAGCAGGGCCGGCGGGGCCGATCGGGCCGGTCGCGCCGTCAGCACCATCGGCGCCGGCAGGACCCGTAGCCCCATCGGCTCCGTCCGCGCCGGCAGGCCCGGCGGGACCCGTCGCGCCGTCAGCACCGGCAGGACCGGCAGGACCGGTCGCACCGATGGGGCCGGCGGGGCCGATCGGGCCGGCGGGGCCGGCAGTACCGGTTCCCGCGAACTTGTTGTAGAAGCGATGCAGGAACGCCGCCATCTGACCGCGCGTGACACTGTCATCGGGGCCGAAGTTCCCGTTCGTGTAGCCGACGGTGATGCCGTTGTCGGACAACCACCCGATGTCGTTATGGAAGGTGTGGTCGTCAGGGACGTCGGGGAACTGATGCGCCGCGAGGACCACACCGGTCCCGAGGATCATCGTCATCACCGCACCCAGGACCGCGATGGGGCGCTTGCGCATGTACCTACTCCTGCTTCGGGCGCTTGAGGCCGCCTGTCGCCCTCGACGGGTGGGCCCTCGCGCACGATCGTTCCGTGATGGCTCAGACGAGCCGATGGATGGCCGCGGGCATATGCGCCCGCAGCAGGACCGTAGGTGGCGTCGGTGCGCCAGAGCAACCCGTCGATGGTCCTAGGCGGATCCGGCCATATGGCGGAGCGTCACGCTGCCGGGCGCAGCACGTTCGCGAGACCCCGGAATCGCGATGACGGCCCCGAAGGACCGTCATCGCGTCGCCAGGTCGACGGGACGGTCGGGCACCGTGCCCGACCAGAGTTCAGTTCACGGGAACTGGTATTGGTCCGCGGGCGCCGCCGGGGACGATCCACCCTGCGTCGTGACGCGCACGTGCACGGTCTGACCGGACGGACCGCTCGGCGCGGTCGCGGTGATCGATGTGTCGCTATTGACCCTGAATGTGGCGTTCGTCCCGCCGAACGTGACCCTGGTCGTGCCCGTGAAGTACTTGCCACTGATCGACACCGTGCGACTGCCACCGACGGCGGTCACGATCGGCGCGGGATACACCGAGATGAGATGCGACTTGGGCTTGAGCAGGTCCACCGCGATCTGCTGGAAGACGTCCGGCAGGTCGCTCGAATCCACGACATGGAAGAAGTGGTCGGCCGGGTCGGGCTTGGCCAGGGATCGCATCAATGGGAGGTCCGGGTTGTTGGCACCGGTCCCACCCGCCCCGATCGCGATCGAGTAGACCTGATCCGCGCCCGCCCGGAACGCCGCGACCTCTGCCGATGTCGGCCGAGCGGTCGACGTCGTGTCGGGATTGGGCCGTCCGTCGGACAGGAAGACGAGGACGTGCTGGACGCCGGGCCGAGCGCCGGCCGCAAGGACCGTCCTGCCCATCGCCATGCCCTGCTTCAGGGGCGTGTTGCCGGCCGCTGTGAGTGCGCCGATCTTGTTCCGCACGGTGGTGAAGTTGGTCGTGAGCGTCGACAGCGTCTCGGCCGGCAGCGGTGCTCGCGTGGCATTCCAGTGTGCCGGAGTACCGGACCGCTCCCACCTGCTGGACGCCTGTCGACGTCGTCAGTTCATCCATCAGCTGATTCGACGCCTTCTGGGCCCAGTACAGCCGTGAATGCCCGGCATCGACGGTACTCATGCTCCCGGAGTTGTCGATCACCAGCACGACATCGAAGGGGACGTCGGGCAGTTCGCCACAGTAGCCTCGGCAAGCCGCGGACTGGACGACGCCGGTGTTCCCGCTGTTCACGCCCACGACGCGCGCGAACGAATAGGGGGTCGTGACGTTGCCCGCGACCATGACGACGTTGCACTTGTCGCCCAGATCCGGACGACAGGCCGAGCTGCGCGTCTTGCCGGCGCCGGTGAAATCGCCGAGAACGGCGGGTTGTGCCCCAGGGCGTTCCTCGGGTCGCAGTCCACTGGGACGAACGCATCGATGTCCGCCTTGTCGAACGCTCCGGCATTGCCGGCTCCGGTGCCGACGAGGCACCGATAGGTGATGTTGTAGTTGCTGGTGGAGAGCCCCGGATACGTGGCGCGGATGGTCTGGTTGATGAGCGCGACGACGGCGGCCGCCGCACCGCTCTGCGATCCATCCACGGGCATCAGGGTGCCGCCGGCAAGGGCGCCGGCGTCCACGGCGTTCGCGAGGCTCTGGCGGTTGTTGCGGAGCAATCCGACGTCCACGACCAGCGCCGTGAAGGCCAGGATCGCGACGATGACGAGCGTGAAGAGGACGATGATCTGGCCGCGCTCCTGCTCGGCCCGACCGCGAGGTCGGGCGTGCTGGCGGATCGACGGCATGGGCCGCTTCATTCGAGCACCATCTGGACGGTCGAGCTCATCGGGATGGAGGTGCCGAACAGCAACGGGAAGAAGGCGTGATGGGTGTAGGTGACGGTCACCCGGACGGAGTCACCCGCCTCGGTCCCGCCGAATCCGCTGCAGCTGGTACTACCCTTGGGGACTCGGCAGGAGGTCGTGTTCACGGTGAGTCCACCGGCCGCGGCACTCACCTGGCTCGAGACCGCGCTCGGGATCGTGCCCGCATCCTCGGTCATCGTCGTCGCGACCCTGGCGCCCTCGCGGGCGGCATTGATGACCGTCATCCGTGAGTAGAGCAGGAACCCGAAGTCCATGATCCCGGACAGGATCAGCAGGAACAATGGGATGACGAGCGCGAACTCGACGAGCGACTGGCCGCGAGTCCGCGATCGTCGCCTGGGCGTGGGACGCGGGCGCGCGCCGGCTCGAATGGACATCGGTATGGCCCCCCGGTGGTGGATCGGTCGATCCGATCGACTCCCCTGCCGACGACTCTGGGATCGGCTAGGACGGCCATGTCGCCACACCAACCTTGCAGTGAACCTTTCGTCCGGGGGGTCCCGGGACCATTGGTGTTGGACGGGCGCACCAGTCGCGGATCTGGCGACCGAACCAGACCGAACCAGACCGCACCAGACCACCATCATCTGCAACAGGTGATGTCGGCCGGGCGTCGTCGCCCTGCTGGTGGCATTCGTGAGCCGACGATCGCGACGGTGATCCTGGGGTCGGCGCCCTGACCTGGGCGTCCGGCGGGCGCGGCAGCCGAAGCCCGAGCGACCCTACTCGACGCCCCCGACGATGCCCACCGGGAACGCCATCTGCCGCGTCAGCTGCGAGCCGGAGCCGGCGAGGGCGCGCTGTAGCCGGACTCGGCGATCTCGCCGGCCCGTTCGCGGTAGGCCTCGGTCACGGGCGCGGTCCGCGCCCGGAACCCATCCACCATCCGGTTGTACATGGAGAACGCCGCCGCGATCAGGACCGCAAGCTGGACGTCCGCGTCGGTCGCGCCCGCGGCTCCGGCCGCGGCGACGTCATCGGCCGTCAACTCGAGCGGCGCCCGCTGCACGGTTCGCGCGATGTGGACGAGTGCCCGCATCTTCGGAGCGAGCCCATCGCTGGATCCGATCTTGAGCTGGTCCAGGATCGGGACGAGCTCGAGGTCGCCCGTCCGCTCGAGCAGAGCCGTGGCGTGGGCGGCGTGGGAATCCATGCAGAAGAAGCAGTCGTTCGCGGCCGAGACGGCCGTCGCGAGCATCTCCCGTTCGGCGCGGCTGATGGTGGCACCGGCGAAGTCGTGGACGAGCAACTCATCCGCGAGCCCGCGCATGTGCGTGCCAAGACCCGGTGACAGGCGCATCGCGACGACGATGCCGGGGACATCCGGCAAGCCACCGACGATCGGTTCTTCCTGTGCGCGCTCCAGGCGCTCCTCGTCGCGAGCCATCCGCGCCATCTCCCCTGCAGTTCGTCGATGTGACGCCAGTATGCCGCAGCAACGGTCCCACCCTGCGCCAGGGCCATTGGCAAGCGACCCTTCATTTGACTAGCATGCCGGCATGACACTCCCCACTGAACCGATCGGCAGCCTCCCTCGACCCCAGGCCCTCATCGACGGCATGCAGGCAGCGGCCGCCGGCACGATCTCGGCGGAGGCGCTCGATGCGCTCTTCGACGACGCCGTGCGCGACACACTGGAGCGATTCGCCGCGACCGGGTCGCCGGTCGTCACGGACGGGGAGCAGCGCAAGCCGAGCTTCGCGACCTATCCGGTGGCTGGGCTTCCGCTGGCCTCGGGTGGCGTCACCATCCCGTTCGAGGATGGCCACACCCGCCAGCTCCCGGTGCTGACGACCTCCCCGTTCCGGTATGCCACCAAGGCCTACAGCTACCTCGACGGTGCCAGCGGCCAGACCAGCGCGCAGCTGAAGCAGGCCGTGATCTCCGCCTCGGCCATCAGTCTCATGTATCCCGGCGACGGCATCGACGGGTACCCGCGGGAGGCCTTCATCGCGGACCTCGTGGCCGAGGCGGCCTCGGAGATCCGGGGCTGCCTGGACCGCGGGGCGATCGTCCAGATCGACTTCACCGAGGCACGCCTGTCGCTCAAGCTGGACCCGTCCGGGGGCCTGCTGGATGCCTTCGTGGACCTCAACAACCAGGTGCTCGAAGGTCTGAGCGCCGACGATCGGCGGCGGGTCGGCGTCCACTCCTGCCCCGGCGGCGACCAGGACTCGACGCACAGCGCCGACATCGATTACGCGGCGCTCCTGCCGGCGCTGTTCCGCCTGAACCTGGACAACTTCTACATCGAAGTCGCGAGCGAGGCCGACCCCGAGGGCGTCCTCAAGCTCCTGGGCGAGCACGCCACCGGCACCCGCCGGATCTTCGTCGGCGTGATCGATCCGATCGATCCGCGCATCGAGTCGCCCGAGATCGTCCGCGACCGGATCCTCCATGCCGCCCGCCACATCGATCCGAGCCACCTCGGCACGACCGATGACTGCGGGTTCTCGCCGTTCGGCGACGACACGTCGACGTCGCGCGACACGGCCTTCGCCAAGATCCAGGCACGCGTGACGGGCACGGCACTCGCGTCGCAGGAACTCGGCGTCTGACAGCTCCCGACCCACCGCGGCCGGCCGCGTGGCCGGCGATCAGCCCTCCGGAGGCGTCGCCAGGTCCGCGACGTTGAGCCAGCGGTCGCCGGTCGCGCGGCGGACGACGAACGTCCGCTCGAAGGGCGTGGTCGTGCTGCCGAGGAGCGTGTTCTTCGCGTCGTAGGTCTCCTCGGTGACGGTGCCACGCGACTCGAAGCCGAGACTCGTCCCGGTCTGGACCCCGAACGGGACGATGAGCCCCACGTGCACATCATCGAACGCGTAGTGACGCAGGACGGTCTTGCCGCTGGCCTTCGCCTCGGCCAGCCGCGCCTGCATCTCCTTGAGCCGGTCGCCATGGTCGACGGCCGTGAGGATGGCCGCGTCGCCTCGCAGCAGCGCCTGGTTCTCCAGCTCCAGGTTCTCCCCCAGGGTCATGAGGATCTGCTGGGCACCGGCGGCATCGATCGAGTGGTCGTAGTCCGCGACGCCCTGGTCGATGGTGATCGCCGGGAACGTGCCCGGATCGATCTGGTGCGGGATGTCGCGCAGCATCTCCGAGGTATCGGCGACGACGAGACCCCGGGCCGGCGTCCCGGCCGCGACGATCCCGACCCCGACGACCAGCACCGCGGCCGCGGCCAGGCCGACGCGCAACGCGCCGCGGCGGGCATGGGTCGTGCCGGTCCCGACGTCGGCTCCGGCGACGAAGCCACTGGCGAAGCGGCCGACGTGATCCGTCTCGGACTTCGGGGCCGGTAGCAGTCGATCCAGCAGCGGGCGCGCCGCGCAGACGACGACGAGCCCGGTGAGCAGCGCGACCTTGGTCCCGAACTCGTTGGTCTGCGGCGCGATGAGGAGCGTGCTGGCGGCCGCGACGAGGAGCCCGAAGACGACGCGTCCGACCTGCCCGGCCGGGACGGTCTTGGGGTCGGTGATCATGAAGAACAGGAAGATCAGGACCTCCGGCGACGTGACGATGACCCGCCAGAAATCGAACCCGCAGACGGGGGCGAACGACCAGTTCGTGGTCATGCAGTGACCCGATGCCGCGAGGATCCCGAGCCCGATCGACAGGGCGACCCAGAAGGTCGCGGCGAGGGCGAGCAGCCGGAGCCGGCGCGTGATCAGCAGGCCACCGGCCAGGATGACCGAGTACGCGGCCAGCATCCCGGGTGTCAGCGGCGCCCACCAGAAGTCGAGCGGCTCCACGACGGAGCTGCCCAGGACGATGAAGGCCACGACGAGGCCGATGTTGGACGGATTGAAGACGTGCGAGCCCCGGTAGCGGATCACGTACTTGGTGAGCAGTGAGAAGGCGGCGACCCCGGCGAAGATGTACCAGCCGTACGTGTTCCAGGGGTCATCGGGCGGCGTTCCGACGACGCGCAGGATCAGCGCGACGCCGCTGCCCGTGAGCATCGCGCTCGCGGGCCACACGAAGGCGCGGCTGGAGCGGAACGTCAGGACGACCTCGATGATGGCCGTGGTCAGGATCGCGGCGAGGATCTGCGGCACGCTCACCCGAAAGTGCAACGCCACCTGCCCCAGGACGTGGATCGTGATGATCACCGACGCCACGTGGAGCCGCGGATCGCGGATGTTCGGCAGGATCAGGGGATAGGAACTGGCGCCGAACGTGAGCGTCCGGGCCGGCCGGCGGGGCGGCGATGTCGCGGGGGTCACGTCGGTGGTTGCCACGGTCGCGCCTTGTCAGCCCCTCGTTCGATGATGGCGAACCCGTTCGCCGCGACCGGCAGCCATGGCCCGATCTCGCCGTCCGGCCACTGTACCCGGACCTGGGCCGAGTCCGCACTGCCGAGTCCGAGATGTGTCCAGCCGAGCTGACCACCACCATGTCCGCCGCCGATGGTCAGCTCGCGTCGCTGGACCTGCTCGCCCACCTTGACCTCGATCCACGATCCGATGGCGTCACGGTTGGCGCCGGGCTGCTCCAGGCGGACCGCGATCCAGTCGCCCATCGGCTTCGGCTGGGTCGCGTCACCCGACCCGACGTTCCGCCACACGCGCATGGCCTCGTTGCGGCCCACTTCGACAAGATCGGGCAGGCCGTCGAGGTTGAGATCCGCCAGCGCGGCGCCGCGCCCCTGGCCGAAGTGGACGATGCCGGCCCCCTCGGCGCCTTCCTTGAACGTGCCGTCGGGCTGGCCCATGAGGAGGTTGCTCGGATCCTCCGTGGCGAGGTCGGGCTGGGCATCCACGTTGCCCTTGGCGATGTAGAGGTCGATGTTGCCGTCGTTGTTGACGTCCCGGAACTCCGCATGCCACGCCGTCGAGGGCAGCGTCGTGTCCCCGACGAACGGGCGTGTCGCGGTCACGCCGCGCTCCAGCGCGATGTCGCGGAACGCCGGCCGGGTCGCGTCGCCGGCCAGGGTCTGCAGCTTGTTGTCCGCCTGGCTCGTGAGGAAGTACTCCGGGTAGCCATCGCCCGTGACATCGGTGCTCGCGATACCCATGCCCCACACCTTGACCGTCGCCCAGCCGTCGTCGGCCGTGTAGAGCCGGGGCGCCTCGCCAGGCGCGATCCGCCAGAGCTGCTCCTGGCCGGCCGTGGTCTCGCCGTAGTAGTGGCGATCGTTGCTGACCCGCAGGTCGCGTCGGCCGGAGCGGTCCCAGTCGCTGAACAGCATCGAGAGCGAGCACCAGGACGGTGCGAGGGGGAGCGGTGGGGCATAGCCGCCACCAGCCGTATCCGGGCGCAGCAGCACGTTGTCCTGGCAGATCTCGGACGGGTCGTCCGACGCCTGGTCCGCGTAGTTCCCGAAGGCCATGGTCGGCAACGCGTCATCGGTCTCCCAGGTGGCGCTGAAGGCGGTCGTCCAGGACGAGCCGCCATCGAAGCCGAACGTTTCGTTGCCGCGCTCGAACCCGCAGTCGCCGGTGCCGCGCAACAGGAGGTTCTCGCCGCGCCGCAGGACGGCGAGGTCGACCCGCCCGTCGCCGTCGACATCGATGGGGTAGGCGCCCGTCACCGCGCTGAGGTCGACGGCGGGTGGCGTCACCGCGGTGAACCGCAACGAGCCACCGACCGGACTCGCGTTGCGATACAGGGCGGCCTCGCCGCTGCCGCCGGCCACGAAGAAGATCGGGTCGCCCGTCGTCGTCGCAGTCGAGGACGGCGACACCGCCACCGACCTGGTAGTCCGTATCGCCCTCATACGCATGCTGGATGCCCGAGGCCGCGGTCTCATCGACGAATTCGGGGCGGCGCGCTCGACGCCGAGCCGGCGCCCATGACGACCGTCAGGAGCGCGCCCATGACGACCACGACGAGCAGGATGGCGGCGCCCGCGCCGATGATCCGCGCTGGTCGTCGTGCCGTGGTCAACAGCCTCCTCCGGTGCTCCCCTGTCCGTCCAGTCACGGGACGGAAGTCGAAGGGTAGCCCGCAGCGGCGATCGTGCCCACCGACCGCGCCGTGCCATCATCTCGGGGTGTCCTTCGTCATCACCGCCCGGGTCATGCAGACGCCTGCCGCCGACCAGCTCCAGGTCGTCGACGAGGCCGTCATCGCGGTCGATGGCAGCGGGCTGATCACCGCCGTCGAGACCGCGGGCAGCCCGGCCGGAGCCGCCCTCTCGCGCGATGGCGCGGACGTCCTGACGACCCCGCCGGACACGGTCCTGATCCCGGGGCTCGTGGACCTTCACGTCCACGCCCCGCAGTGGCCGCAACTCGGGACCGGCCTGGACCTGTCACTGGAGCGCTGGCTCTTCGAGTACACCTTCCCGCTGGAGGCTCGATACGCGGACCTCGCGTTCGCCCGGCCCATCTGGGCGGATCTCGTCCAGGGGCTGCTCCGCCATGGGACGACGACCGCCACGTACTTCGCGACGGTCGATGTCGATGCGACCTCGGCCCTCGCCCAGACGGTGGCGGATGCGGGCCAGCGCGCGTTCGTGGGTCGGGTGGCGATGGACGACCCCGAAGGCACACCCGCCTGGTATCGCGATCCGTCGGCGGACGACGGCGTCCGTGCCAGCGCCCAGTCCATCGACGCGATCAACGCCATCGATGCCCGCCGGGGACTCGTCCGACCGATCGTGACCCCGCGCTTCACCCCGGCGTGCACGGACGGGTTGTTGCGCGGGCTCGGGGCGCTCGCCGCGGCGACCGGGACGCTCATCCAGACCCATGCTTCGGAGTCGGACTGGGCCCACGGTCATGCGCTCCGGCGATTCGGCACCACGGACACGGCGGCACTCGACGCCTTCGGGTTGCTCCGGACGGGGACGGTCCTCGCCCACGCGAACCACGTGACCGACGAGGACGCCACGCGGATCCGGGATCGGGGCGCCGGCATCGCCCATTGCCCGCTGAGCAACGCCTACTTCGCGAACGCCGTGCTGCCGGTACGGCATCTCGTCGACCAGGGCGTGCGCGTCGGGCTCGGGACCGACGTGGCCGGTGGCGCCTCGCCGAGCCTGTTGCGGCAGGTCCACGAAGCCGTCACGGTCTCCCGGCTTCTCGCCGACGGCGTGGATCGCTCGCTGCCGCCTGGGGAGCGCGGTGTCGCCGGCTCGGCGATCGACACGACGCTCGCCTTCTGGCTCGCCACGCTGGGTGGGGCGTCCGTGCTCGGGATCCCGGTCGGGCTGCTGGCACCTGGCTATCGATTCGATGCCGTGCTCGTGGACACGGCGTCCCGCCGCGGGTCGCTGCGGGTATGGCCTGGGATCGACACCCCGGAGCGGACATTCGAGAAGGTCGTCCGCCTCGCCGGCCCGGCGGACATCGTCGCGGTCTGGGTCGACGGCCGTCGGGTCGCGGGCGACGCGGCGCGGTAGCGACCGTGGACGTCCGGACACCCCAGCCCGACGAGTGGCGCGCAGTCCGCGCCCTCCGCCTGCGAGCGCTCGCCGACACGCCCGACGCGTTCGGCTCGACGCTCGCCCGCGAGACGGCGGAGCCCGAGGACGACTGGCGGGCCCACTGGCTGGAGCTGCCGGGCACCCTGGCGTTGATCGCCGAGGACGAAGATCGGCTCGTCGGCATGGCGTTCGGCAGGCCGTCCCGGGATGACACCGGCGTCGCCGGCCTGTACGGGATGTGGGTGGACCCGATCGCCCGCCGGCTTGGCGTCGGGGCGACCCTCGTCGGGGCCGTGGTCACGTGGGCGCGCACGAGCGGCTTTCACACCGTGGAGCTCGGGGTCACGCTCAGCAACCCGGGAGCCGTGGCGTTCTACGCCGCGCTCGGGTTCGTGGACACCGGCCAGCGGTACCCGCTGCGCGAGGGGTCGGACCTGACGATCCAGATCATGACCAGGGCGCTCGTCGGTCAGCCGCGATAGCCAGGTTGCCACGGTTCCGTACCATCGCCTGGTGGACGACGTCGCGATCCGCTGCCCGACCTGCCGCTCCATCGACTGGTATCGCGACGGGTTCGCCATGCGCGAACTCCCGGACGGGATGATCCTGCGCCAACGGCTGACCGCCTCGGCCGATCGGGATACGCCCTGGTCCTGCGCCGTCTGTGGCCATGAGGTCGCCGCCGAGACCCTCCTCCGCCGACACCTCGCCGCCGCCGCCCAGGTAGCGCCGCCGGGATCCGCGGGTCAGCCAGCCCGCCGATAGTCGATCGCCCATGCGAGGTCCCATGTGGCCCCGCCATCGCCGGAACGCTGCCATTCCCAGCGGAACGCGTCCGGGGTGACGTCCAGCCAGACCATGCGCTGGAGCACGGAAACGCCGGCCACGATGGCATCGCGCTGGAAGCTGATGCGCCCGTCGGCGACGACGCCGACGAGGTCGAGGTAGGAGCCGTTCGAGTCCACCCAGGTCTGGCGCCAGCGACCGTCGCCGGGGTCCCGGACGGAGAGACTGCGGCCGCGGAGCGTGCCATCAGGATCGCTCCCGTCGAACGACTCCTCGACGACGCGGTCATCGAGGATTCGCCGGATGGTGTTCGTCCCCCGCCCGCCGCCGGCCCACGACACGACCCACGTCCCGATCCAGAAGTCGAGCGCGGCCGGCCCGAGCGGGTCGTCCGCGGGTCCAGCCGTCGGATCCATCTCAGCCACCGCCGCCTCCTGTGCACTCGCGTTCCCACAAGGGTAGACGGGCTCCGGGCGTGGGTCAGGCCGCGATCGACGCCTCCGGGCATCCGGCCGGATCGTCGATGTGCGCGCAGGCGACGAGATGGTCGCCGCCGATCTCCACCATGGACGGCCCGGGTCCGGTCCCGGCGGCGCGCTCGCGCAACGCCAGGTGGAACCGACACGGCCCGGCCCGCAGCGCCTCGCCGGCCACCACGGGAGCCGCCCGGTCCGTCGACCAGCGCTCATGCACCCGTGGCACGGACGCCAGCAGCATCTGCGTGTAGGGATGGAGCGGATCGCCGAACACGCGCTCCGTCGCGCCCTGCTCCACGACCCGGCCGCGCCGCAGGATCACCGTGCGATCGCTGATGTAGTTGCCCAACGACAGGTCGTGGGTGATGAACAGGATGCCGAGGCCACGCGCCTTGAGGTCACCGAGCAGATTCAGGACATCGATCCGGGTGGAGGCGTCGAGCATGCTGATGATCTCGTCCGCCACCAGCATCCTGATGTCGAGCAGGAGCGCCCGTGCCACCAGGGCGCGCTGGAGCTGCCCGCCGCTCAGCTGGTGCGGGTACTTGCGCAGGACCTGCCCGGCATCCAGGTTCACGTCGTCGAGCGCCTGGGCGACCTTCGCGTCCCACTCCGTCTCGGGCACGTCCTTGAAGTACGAGCCGCGCAGGACGTCGAAGACGTGGTCCACCTTGAAGATCGGGTTGAACGAGCTGAACGGATCCTGGAAGACGCCCTGGACCGTCCGGTAGTAGGCCTTGAGCTCGGCCCCCTTGGCTGCCGCGATGTCCTGGTCGCCGAAGGTGATGGCGCCACTGGTCGGCTTGAGCAGGCGCAGGATCATGCGCCCGATCGTGGTCTTGCCGCAGCCGCTCTCACCGATCAGCGAGACGACTTCGCCGGGAGCGACCGAGAACGACACGTCGCGGACAGCGGTCAGCTCCTTCCCGCCGAAGGTGCCTACCTTGTAGACCTTGGTGACGTCGTCGAGGGTCAGCATCGCATCACGCCTTCCAACACGCCACGAAGTGACCGGGTTCGATCTCCTCGAACGGCGGCTCCTCCTCGCAGCGCTCGAAGGCGAGTGGACACCGGGCCCGGAACCGACACCCCTTCGGGGGGTCCAGCAGCGACGGCGGCGAGCCGGGGATCCCCTCCAGGCGCTGCTCGGCGAAGCGGACCCCGACCTCGGGGAGGGACGAGATGAGCATCTGCGTGTAGGGATGCCGCGGACGCTCCATGAGCGTCTCGGTCGGCGCCTTCTCGGCGAGCTTTCCCGCGTACATGACCGTGATCGTATCGGCGATCTGGTAGAGGATCGACATGTCGTGGGTGATCACGATCATCGACTTCACGAAGCCCTTGTCGCGGAACTGGACGAGCGCCTCGGCGACCGCCTTCTGGCTCGAGACGTCGAGCGCGGAGGTGATCTCGTCGGCGATCAGCAGCGACGGGTCCAGGAGCGTGGAGATCACCATGACCATCCGCTGCTTCATCCCGCCCGACAGCTCCATCGGGTAACGGTCCAGCACATCCGGCGTGAGGCCCACGAGGATCAGTCGCCGCTCCAGCTCTGGTGCAGTGGCGGTGTAGTCGATGCCCCGCGATTCGAGGAGGTCGCGCACCATCGAGCCGATCCGGCGGGTCGGGTTCATCGCGCTCATCGCGTACTGAGGCACGATCGACACCGTCATGAACCGGAAGTCGTTCATCCGCGCGTCGTCGCCGATCGGCAGCTCTACCCCGTCGATCTCGACCCGGCCACCCACGTGGCGCATCCGGCTGTCGAGCCGGATGAGGCTCATCCCGAACGTGGTCTTGCCACTCCCCGACTCGCCGGCGAGCCCCATGATCTCGCCGTCGGCGATCGTGAGATCGACGCCATCGAGCGCCTGCACGTCGCCCGCGAGGGTCTGGTAGTAGACCCGCAGGTCGGATACGACGACCGTCATCGGTTCACAGCTTTCGCAGCTTGGGGTTGAAGATCTCGTCGAGACCCACGTTCATGACGTAGAGGGCGGCGACGATGGCGGTGATCCCGACACCGGGCGGGATGAACCACCACCACATCCCGAGCTGCAGGGCGCTCCAGGCGACGGCGTTGTACATCATCAGGCCCAGCGAGACGCCCTCGGTCGGGCCCAGGCCGATGAAGTCGAGCGAGGCGGCGATCAGGATCGCGCCGCCGAACAGCAGGATGAACGTCATGAACAGGTACGAGCTCATGTTCGGCGCGATCTCGCGGAAGATGACCCGCCAGCTCGAGACCCCGCTGATGCGCGCGAGGTCCACGAACTCGCGGTTGTTGAGCGAGAACGTCTGGGAGCGGATGGCGCGGGCCGCCCATGGCCACGACGTGAGGCCGATGAAGAACGCCTCCACGAACAGGCCGCGGGCCTGGAGATAGGCCGTGACCACGAGCAGGAGGGCGAGGGTCGGGATCACCAGCACGACGTTGGTGAACATGCTCAGGACCTCGTCCACGGCTCCGCCCTTGTAGCCCGCGACGAACCCGACCGTCATGCCGATGATGGCCGCGATGCCGCCGCCGGCCACGCCGACGATGAACGTCGAGCCGAGGCCGTAGACGAACTGGGCGAACACGTCCTGCCCGAACGTCGTGGTCCCGAACCACCACTCGCTGTCCGGTGGGACGGCAAGCGGACCGACGAACTCATTGGGATCGCCCGGCCGGATGATCGGCCCGATGACCGCCAGCCCGAACAGGAAGAGGAGGACGGACGACCCGATCAGGACCTTCCTGCTGCGTCGCGCGAAGTAGAAGATCTCGCGACGCTGGCTGATCGCGGCCGTGCGTCCCTCGCCGGGGGTGGCGGCGATCATCGGAGCGGCCGGCGCGACGGCTGGGGCAGACGCGACGGCCTCCGGGCGGCGGCCGGCGCTCATGCCGAACCCCCGGTCATCCCGACGCGGGTCCGCGGATCGACGATGACATACGCGATGTCGACGATGAAGTTCGCGACCAGCACGCCGATGATCACGAACAGGAAGATCCCCTGGAGCAGGAAGTAGTCCTTGTTCTGGACCGCCGCCAGCAGCAGCTTGCCGATGCCCGGATACGAGAAGACGATCTCGGTCACCAGGGCGCCGGCGATGATCACGCCCAGCGCGAGGGCGAGTCCCGTGATCTGGGGCAGGACGGCGTTGCGGAAGGCGTAGCGGCGGACCAGCTTGGACGGGGCGCCGAGGGCGCCGAGGTAGCGCGAGTAGTCCGCGTCGAGCTCGTAGATGATCATGTTCCGCATCCCGATGGCCCAGCCGCCGAACATCACGAGGAACAGCGACAGGAACGGCATGAACCAGTGCGAGAGCAGGCTGGAGAAGAACGTCCAGCTGAACGTGGGCTCCAGGGCGAAGCTGTAGCCACCGGCGATCGGGAAGATCCCCAGGACGAACCCGAAGATCCAGGCGACCAGGATGGACAGCCACATGTAGGGCGTCGCCGTCAGGATGTAGCCGAGCGGCAGCACGCCGTTGTCCAGCACCTTGCGCCGGGCGGCGAAGGCGCCGAAGTGATTGCCCGACCACCAGCTGAGCAGGATGGCCGGGATCAGCAACGCGAGCGTGTACGGGAGCGCGGCCATGATCACCTCGGTGACCGGGGCGCCGCCGCAGGTAGACGCTGCGGCCCAGGTCACCATGAGCCAGGGCGACCCAGAAGTTCACGTACTGCACGGGGAGTGGCTGGTCCAGCCCGAACAGCCCGTTGTAGTAGGCCGTCAGGTCAGCGAGCGCCTCGGGCGACACCTGGTAGCGCGAGAGCAGGCTCTGGACCGGGTCCCCGGGCATGAACCGCGGGATCATCCAGTCGATGGTGGCCGCGACCCAGAAGGTCAGGGCGTAGATGATGAGCTTGCGTCCGAAGTAGCGTCGCACGCGAACCTCTGGCTTCCGACGGATCGGAACCGATGGATGAGAGAGGCCCTCCTCCTCGTGGGGGCGAGGAGAGGGCCTCCCGAGGAGGAGGATTGCCCTCTACTGCGCCGCCGGGACCGGTTCGATCTCGGTGAGCATCTTCACGGCACCCATCTGCCAGTACCCGTTCCAGGTGGCGGGCAGGATGTGTCCGGCGCTATCGGACGGCCAGTTGGTCCAGACCGACTTGCTGACCTGCGACCAGAGCCCGTTGTACCACATGGGGATGACCGGCATCTCTTCGAGCGAGATCTTCTGGAGCTTGGACGTGATCGCCTTCATGGCCTCGACGTCGTCGACCGGCGTCTTGTCCAGTTGCTGCACCAGCGCCCAGGCTTCGGGGTTCTCGTACTGCCCGAAGTTCCGGTTCCGGGCCGCGCCTTCCTGGATCGGCAGCCGGAACATGTAGTCGTAGTACGTCCAGGGTGTGTTCGACAGCTGGACTTCATTGTTGATGAGGAGGTCGAAGTTGCCGGCGTTGCGGTCGGCGACCAGGCCGTTGTAGTCGGTGACCTTGGCCTCGGTCGCGATGCCGACGTCGTTCAGTCCCGCGGCGATGATGTCGCGCGAGGCCTCCCAGTCGGACCAGCCGCTCGGGACCATGATCGTGAGCTTGATCGGGGAGCCGTCCTTGTTCGTGTAGAACCCGTCGCTGCCCTTCTTGTAGCCAGCGGCGTCGAGGATGGCGGCGCTCTTCGCCGGGTCGTACTTGAAGCCGAGCGCGTCGCGCTGGGCGGTGTCGATGTACTTGTCCCAGGTCGGCAGCAGGCCGGTCGGATCGGCGGCCTTGACGATGTTGCCGTACGCCTTGTTGACGATGTCCGGGGTGTTGACCGCGTAGGCGATGGCCTTGCGGAACTCCGGATCATCGAGCGGCGGCTTCTTGTCGTTGGTGACGAGCCACGCGGTGTTCGCCGACAGCATGTACGGCGCTTCGGGGTAGTAGGTGCTGACGTAGCCCTGGTCGACGAGGGAGGCGACGCCCGGGAGGAAGTTGTTGCGACAGGTCGATGCCGCCCTGCAGCAGGAGACCCAGCGCCACGTTGTTGGCGCCGTTGACGATGTCGACGATGTACTTGGGCTTGACATCCAGGTTCAGGGCCTGCTTGCCCCACCAGTTGTCGTTCTTGACCCAGACCATGCGGTCCTGGGTAGCGGTCTGGTAGGCGTACGGGCCGGACCCGACGCCGTTGGCGTTGGTGTCCTTGAGGATGTCGTCGTTGGCCTTGGCCTCCCAGATGTGCTTGGGGAGGATCGGGCTGTTGTAGGTCCAGGTCGCCCATTCCTGATAGGCAGGGTCGGAGAACTTGACGACGACCGTGGACGGGTCCGTGGCCGTGGCCTCGGTGACGTAGTCCCAGATGTTGGAACCGACGGCCGGGATCTTGGCGAGGCCGATCGTGAAGGCGACGTCTTCCGCGGTGAGCGGCGTCCCGTCAGCCCAGGTCAGGCCGTCGCGGATCTTGATGGTGTACGTGGTGGGGTCGGTCCACTCGCCGCTCTCCGCGAGCCACGGGGTGAAGGTGTCCGCCAGCGGGTCGTACAGGAACAGGGTCTCGTACTGGAGGCCGACCACGCCCATCGCGGCGTTCGGGTCGAGCGGGTTCCACGTGGACGGGGGGCCCCACTGCTTGCCGGTCGTGTACAGGGTCTCGGCGCGGGGATACTCGGTGACGGGAGCTTCGGACGCGACCGCGGCACTCGGGGCCGCGGTCGGCGCGATGCTCGCTGGTGCGGCCGAGCCCGCAGCCGGGCTGCCACTCGACGAGGTGCTGCCGCAGGCGCCGGCCACCAGGCCGAGCACCGCGACCATGATCAGAAACCTTCGCATCGTTGTGTTTCTCCTCCTACCGTTGCCTTGGACTTCCCTGAGGCGCGCTGGGCCGCTTGGGCCGCACTGGATCAATGGCCGTCACCACCTCCCGTGCCGCCACGGGCACCTCCAGCGGTGGATGCACGGATGACGAGTTCCATGGGGAGCAGGATCCGCTTGGGTGAGCGATCGGGATCGCCGAGGAGCTGGAACAGCACCCGAGCCGCCTCCGCGCCCTGCGCGGCGACACCCTGGCGGATGGTCGTCAGGGGCGGATCCAGACGGGCGGCGAAGTCGAGGTCGTCGAAGCCGCCCAGGGCGACGTCGTCGGGGACACGCCGACCGCGTTCCTTGATCAGGGACAGGGCGCCGGCAGCCGCCGCGTCGTTGGCGCAGAAGATCGCATCGACGCCCTGCGCGAGCAGTTCCTCGGCGCAGGCCCGGCCGGCCTCCTTGTGGAAGTCGCCATCGATGATGAGGCCGTCGGTCGAGAGGCCGGCCCGGTCCATCGCCCGCCGATAGCCCGTCAGCCGGTCTTCCGCCGCGACCGTGCCGCGGAGGCCGGTGATGTGCCCGATCCGGCGGCGGCCCGTCTGGACCAGGTGGCTGACCATGACGTCGGCCGCGCCGACGTTGTCGATGTCGACGTAGCTCGCGGTCCGGTCCGCCCGGCGATGGCCGACGAGGACGGTCGGCAGGGACGAAGCGAGCAGCCCATCGACCAGCGGATCGTCGAGGTTGTGGGCCGTGGCGATGACGCCATCGACGATGCCGATCGAGCAGGATGCGCCCGAGCGTCTCTTCCTTGGAGCGGTTGCCCAGCCAGAGCATCATCCCGGCCGCGTGCTCGGAGAGGACGTCCGCTGATGCCCTGCAGCAGCTGGCCGAAGTACGGGTCCTGGAAGAGATCGTGGGGATCGACGTGGATGACCACGCCGATGACGCCGGAGCGGCCCGACGCCAGGGAGCGCGCAGCGACGTTGGGTCGGTAGTCCTCGCGATCCAGGACCTCCTGGACCCGCTGCTTGGTGGCCGGCGAGACCGAGCCGCCATTGAGGACACGCGACACGGTGGCTCGCGAAACGCCGCTCAGCTGGGCAAGCTCGTCGATGGTCTTGGCCACGCGTCCTCGACACCCACTTGGAATGGAAGCGCTTCCAACATTATCCCCAGCTGGAACGTGCGTCAAGGGGTTTTGTCTACAACCACGGGTGTGTAATATGGTGAACGCGCTTCCATCAAGGAGAACCACGTGCCAGGCTCGGACCTCCCCGACGGTTTCGTCTGGGGTGCCGCCACCGCGTCGTACCAGATCGAAGGCGCGGCCCGCGACGGACGGCCGCGGCGAGAGCATCTGGGATCGATTCGCCCACACGCCGGGCCACATCGCCGACGGCCGACACCGGTGATGTCGCGTGCGATCACTACCACCGCTATCCGCGACGACGTGGCGCTGCTGGCACGTACCTGGGCCTGGACGCCTACCGGTTCTCGATCGCGTGGCCGCGGATCCTGCCCGACGGGGCGCGGTCGGGTCAACGAGGCCGGGCTCGACTTCTACGACCGGCTGGTCGACGAGCTGCTGCGCCAGGGGCATCGCGCCCCACGCCACGCTCTACCACTGGGACCTGCCGCAGGTCCTCGAGGATCGCGGGCGGCTGGCCGGCCGCGACACCGCCGCTGGCCTTCGCCGACTACGCCGGCGATCGTGGCCGCGTCGGCTGGGCGATCGCGTCCCGCACATGGCGACCCTCAACGAGCCGCTATGCAGCTCGCATCCTGGGCTACGCGATGGGCATCCACGCACCCGGCCGCAGCGGAGCCGCTGGCCGCCGCTGGCCGCCGCCCATCACCTGCTGCTCGCCCACGGCCTCGGCATGGCGGCGATCCGCGCGGCGGCGCCGTCGGTCCAGGCGGGGCATCGTCCTCAACTTCGAGCCGAAGCACCCCGCGAGCGCCCACCCGCTCGACCTGGAGGCGGCCGCGCTCGCGAACGACCAGTACAACCGCTGGTTCCTCGACCCGATCGTCGGCGGGGACTATCCGGACGTCGGCGGCGCGGGCGTGGGGCTGGGACCGGCACGAGGTGCTCGCCGGCGACATGGCGACCATCGCCGCGCCGCATCGACTTCCTGGGCGTCAACTACTACACGCGCCAGGTCATCCGGTCGCCGCAGCTCCTGCCACCCTGACCGCCGCGACCGGCATCGAGCGGACCGGCATGCGGCTGGGAGGTCTATCCCGAGGGCCTGACCGAGGTGCTCGAGTTCGTCGCCTCGCGGACGGGCGACCTGCCGCTGTACGTCACCGAGAACGGGGCCGCGTACGACGACGACCCGACCGACCCGACCGCGACCCGGACGCGTCCGGTACCTCGAGCGCCACGTCGCCGCCGCGCGCGTCGCGATCGGACCGCGGCGTCCCCCTGCGCGGCTACTTCGCCTGGTCGCTGCTCGACAACTTCGAGTGGGCCGAGGGCTACGCCCAGCGGTTCGGCATCGTCCACGTCGACTACGAGACGCAGGAGCGCCGGGTCCGCGACAGCGGCCGGTTCTGGGCGTCGCTGGCGAGACGGTCAGGACCACCAGGGCGGCGGTCGAAGCCGCGACCGACACGACCACCGAGACCGGCCGCACAGGAGGCGGAGCCCGATGACCCCGCCGACCCCCCGGCCATCAGGCTGTGGCACCGATCCCCTGGGAGGAGCGGCCGCCCGGCAGCTCCGCGGTCCTCTGGCGCTCGTCGCGCAACCCGATCATCCCGCGCGACCTGCTGCCCCGCTCCAACAGCATCTTCAACTCGGCGGTCGTGCCGTTCGACGACGGCTTCGCCGGCGTCTTCCGGGTCGACGACACCGCCCGGACGATGAACCTGCACGTCGGGCGAAGCGCCGACGGCATCGACCTGGCAGATCGATCCCGAGCCGATCCGCGTTCGAGCCGACGGACGACCGCGTCGCGCGAGATCCAGGACAGCTTCGAGCACGCCTACGACCCGCGGGTCACGTGGCTCGAGGACCGCTTCTACGTCACCTGGTGCAACGGCTACCACGGGCCGACGATCGGCATCGGCTACACGCACGACTTCGAGACGTTCCACCAGCTCGACAACGCGTATCCTGCCGTTCAACCGCAACGGCGTCCTGTTCCCGCGCCGGATCGGCGGCCGGTACGCTGATGCTGAGCCGGCCGCAGCGACAACGGGCACACGCCGTTCGGCGACATCTTCCTATCCGAGAGCCCGGACCTCGTCCACTGGGGCCGCCATCGCCACGTGATGGCGCCGCTGCCATGGACCTGGCAGTCGACCAAGATCGGCGCCGGGCCGACGCCGATCGAGACGCCCGAGGGCTGGCTGCTCATCTACCACGGCGTCCTGACGTCCTGCAACGGGTTCGTCTACTCGATGGGCGCGGCGCTGCTCGACCTCGACGAGCCCTGGAAGGTCGATCGCCCGCGGCCGCGACTACCTGCTCTCGCCGCAGGTGCCCTACGAGCAGGTCGGCGACGTGCCGAACGTCGTCTTCCCGTGCGCGGCCCTCGTCGACGAGGCGACCGACCGCATCACGATCTACTACGGCGGCGCCGACACGGTCGTCGTGCATGGCCCACGGCTACGTGTCCGAGATCATCGCGTCGGTGCGCGCCTCGGCCTGAGCACGGCGGACGCGGCGGCTACCATGGCTGCCATGCAGCGCGTCCTGGTCCTCGGCGGTGGGTTCGGTGGCATCGCCACGGCCGTCGCCCTGCGCGAGCGCCTGGATCCAGCCGACGAGATCGTCCTCGTGGAGCGCCGACCGACCTTCGTCATGGGCCTGCGCAAGAACTGGGCCCTGACCGGCGACTCCACGATCGCCGCAGGCGAGCGGTCGCTCAGCATCCTGGAGGGTCGCGGCATCCGGGTCGTGGCCGGCACCATCACGAGCATCGATCCCGCCGCGCGCGCGGCGGAGGTCGATGGCGACCGCCTCGAGGCCGACGCCGTGGTCATCGCGCTCGGCGCCCAGCGCGATCCCGACGCCATCCCGGGCTTCACCGACCACGCCATCGATGTCTACGACACGTCCGCAAGTGCGTCCGGTGCCGCCACGATCGAGGCGTTCCGCGGCGGTCGGGTGGTGATCGGCATCTTCGGGGCGCCGTACCCGTGCCCACCGGGCCCGTACGAGCTGGCGTTGTTGCTGATGGAGCGCCTGGAGACGCGCGGCATCCCGGGCGGCATGTTCCTGTTCACCCCGCAGCCGGGCTCCCTGCCGATCCTTGGCACGGACGGCTGCGCCTCGTTCGACGGACGGCTGGCCAATGCCGGCATCACGTTCCGCCCCAAGACCCAGGCCACGGCCGTGGAGCCGGGCGTCGTCCTGACCGCGGACGGGACGCGGATCCCCTTCGACCTCCTGCTGGGCGTGGCGCCCCATCGGGCGCCGGCGATCGTCGCCGCGGCTGGCCTGGTCGGCCCGAGCGGCTGGGTCGGCGTCGATCGGCTGACGTTGGAGACGCGGTTTCCCGGCGTCTACGCGATCGGTGACGTGACCGCGATCCCACTGGCCAACGGGATGCCGCTCCCCAAGGCCGGGGTCTTCGCCCACGGCGAGGGCGACGTGGTGGCCGCCCGGATCGCCGACGTGCTCGCCGGGCGTCCGCCGTCGGCCACCTTCGCCGGCCGCGGCATGTGCTTCCTCGAGACGGGTCACGGGTCGGCCACGATGGTCGCGGGCGACTTCTATGCGGACCCGCCCGCGGTGGCGCTCGGCGACGACACGGCCGCGAACCTGGCGGCCAAGCACGCCTTCGAGACGGATCGCCTGACGGCCTGGTTCGGCGGGTAAGCACACCGCACACGGGCCGGACGCCATCGGTGCCGATGGTCACCAGCGGGAACAACCGTCCCGCCCCGGTCGTCTCCGGGCTGGACGCCGATCCATACCGCGGCACCAGCCATCCAGACCTGAAGGGGATCCACCCATGTCGTCATCACTCCGCGTCGCCGGCGCCATGGCGCTGGGCGCCCTCGTCGTCGCCGTCGCCGCACTGGCCGTCCGTCCAGGCCCGACCGTCGGCGCTCCCGCGACCGATACGCCGGCCCTCCACACCATCACGATCTCGGCCACCGGGTCGGTCACCCTGGTGCCCGACGTCGCCCGGGTCGGTCTCGGCGTCACCGTCACCAAGCCGACGGTCAAGGCCGCGCGCGAGGCGTCGAGCACCGCGATGAACGCGATCATCGCGAGCCTCAAGGCGCTGGGCATCGACGAGAAGGACATCAAGACGACCTCGATCGACCTGGGTCCCCAGTACAACAACGGCTCGCCGGCCAAGGTCGTCGGCTACCGGATGAGCCAGCAGGTCCAGGTCACGGTCCGCGATCTCGACAAGGCCGGCGACGTCATCGACGACGCGACGGCCGCGGGCGCCACGGACGTGGCCGGCCTGTGGTTCGAGGTGGAAGACCCGGACAAGGCGATGAACGACGCCCGCGCCGACGCGATCGCCCAGGCCCGGACGAGCGCACAGGCCATGGCCGCGGCCGCCGGGGTCACGCTCAAGGGCGTGGTCTCGATGTCGGAAGCGTCGATCTCGTATCCGGGCCCCTGGTACGGCGCCGCGGGTGCCGTCCGCCGATGCGGCCACGACGCCGGTCCAGCCCGGGACGCAGGACGTCCAGGCGACCGTCACGGTCATCTTCGAGATCGACTGATCGCCTCCAGCACGCGTGCCGGCGTCGCCGGCACGCGGTCCATCCGGGCGCCGGTGGCGTGGCGGATGGCACCCAGGATGGCTGGGGCGGTCGGGATGAGCGCCGGCTCGCCGACCCCCTTCGCCCCGAACGGGCCGGCCGGCTCGGCATCCTCCACGAGCAGCACCTCGATCTCGCGGGACGTCGCCGATGGTCGGGATCAGGTAGTCGTGGAGGTTGTCGGTCCGGCCCGCCTCGTACTCCTCCATGAGCGCGAGTCCCAGGCCCTGGGCGATCCCGCCGTGGATCTGCCCCTCGACGAGCATCGGGTTGATCGCCCGGCCGACGTCATGGGCCGCGACGATCCGGCGAACGACGCTCGTTCCGAGCTCCAGGTCAACGTCCACGACGGCGATCTGGGCCCCGAAGCCGTAGGTCTCGTACGGGATGCCCTGGCCGTCGGCGTCGAGCGGTCGTCGTGCGCGGATCGTACGAACCGACCCCGACGAGTACGCATCCGTCGTCATCGACGGGCAGGAGACGCGAGGTCCGGCCCCGAGACCTCCATCAGTCGGAGGAGATCCTCTGCGGCGAGGCGGGTCGCGTTGCCGGACACGAACGTCTGTCGTGAGGCCGAGGTCTTGCCGGCGTCATCGGGTCCGGTCCGTGTCGCCGGTGACCCGCTCGATCCGGTCAAGCGGGACTTCCAGGGCGTCGGCCGCGATCTGGGCGTGAGGTCGTATCGGAACCCTGGCCGATGTCCTGGGCGCCGCTGAACAGGACGAACGACCCGTCGGGACGCAGACCGATCCGGATCGTCGACGGGTTGGGCAGGGACGTGTTGCCGATGCCGTACCACATGGCCCCGATCCCGACCCCGCGGCGGACGGTCGGCGCCGGGCGCCGCGTTGTAGGCCTCGGCGTCCGCCGTTCGCCCGCTCCCAGGCCGGTCGCAGCGCATCGAGGCACGCGCCCAGCCCGGCGCTCGCGACGAGAGCCTGCCCGGTCGCGGTGACCGAGCCGGCTCGCAGGGCGTTCCGCCGGCGGATCTCCAGCCGATCGATCCCGAGCTCCTCGGCGAGGTCGTCCAGGAGTCCTTCCTGGGCGATGGCCGCCTGGGGCACGCCGAACCCGCGGAACGCACCGCCGATGGGGCCGTTCGTGTAGATGGCCCGGGTCGTGGCCCGGACGGCCGGGACGACGTACGGCCCGCGTCGCGTGGACCGGGACGCGGTGGGCGACCGTCGGGCCCCACGAGGCGTAGGCGCCGGTGTCGAAGTCGCCGTGGAAGTCGAAGGCGGTCAGCCGGCCGTCCGCGTCGGCACCGATCGTGACGCGTGGATCCGCGCGGGATGACGCTTGGTCGTGGCGCGCATGGACTCGGGGCGGGTGAACACGCAACGGACGGGCCGATCCAGGATCCACGCCGCCATCGCGACGAGCGGCTGGATCGAGAGGTCCAGCTTGCCGCCGAAGCCGCCGCCGCACGCGCTCGAGATGACCTGGACGCGATCCGGCTCCAGGCCCATCACCAGCGCCAGCTCGTCGCGATCCATGTAGGGCGTCTGGGTGGTCGCGAAGACCGCGATCCGATCGCCGAGTCGGCGCGCGTATCCCGCCTCGGGCTCGATGTAGGCATGTTCGACGTGGGCGGTCTCGAGTCGCGCTCGTGACCACGACCGCGGATGCCGCCAGCGCGGCGGCCACGTCCCCCCGGACCACCCGACCGCTGGTCAGGATGTTGCCCGGCGAGCCGTCGTGGAAACGCGGCGCGTCGGGGGCCGCCGCGACGTCCATGTCGAACACGGGATCAAGTGGCGTCCAGGCGATCGGCAGCTCGTCGTCGCGGATCCGCGCCACCGTCGACGCATCGCCCGACGAGCGCGGCGACGGCCTCGCCCTGGTACCGCACGTACCCATCAGCGAGGACGGGTTGGTCCTTGCCGTCGGGGTAGATCCCGTAGCGGTTCTGGCCAGGGACGTCGGCAGCCGCGAGGACGCGAACCAGACCCGGGTGCGTCGACAGGAGCTCGGTCAGGTCGAGCCGATCGTCGAACCGGGCATGCGCGTACGGCGAGCGGACGGCGCGGAGGGTCAGTGCATCGGCCGGAACGTCATCGGCTCCGAAGATGGTGGCCCCAGTGACCTGGTCCATGCCGTCCACCCGGGCGATCCGCGCGCCGACGCTCGCTCCGACGGCCGGCGTGAGCGCCGCACCGGTGCCGAGCGCGCCGGCACCGCACACGGCCTCGACGATCGACCGATAGCCGGTGCAGCGACACAGCACGCCGCCCAGCGCGTCCATGACCTGGGTCTCATCCGGTTCCGGGTGGGTCGCGAGCAACGCGTCGGCGGCCATGAGCATGCCCGGCGTGCAGATCCCGCACTGGGCGGCACCCGTGGCCAGGAAGGCCGACTGGACCGGGCGGAGCTGGGCCCCGTCGGCGAGGCCTTCCACCGTGGCGACGTCCCGCCCATCGAGCTGACCGAGCGGCACGAGACAGGCGCACACGGGGTCCCCATCGAGGCGGACCGTGCAGGCACCGCAGTCGCCGGCGTCGCAGCCGACCTTGGTCCCGGTGAGCCCGAGATCCTCGCGGAGGACCTCGGTCAGGCGGCGCATCGGGTCGCCGAGCACATCGACGAGGCGGCCGTTGACGCGGAACGTCGGTCGTGGGGTGGTCCACCCCGGCCGTCACGCGAGGACCTCGGCCACGGCGCGACGGACGAGAACGAGCGCCGCGTCCCGACGATAGGACGCCGGCGCTCGCACGTCATCGATGGGACGGAGGCCCGCGAGATCCGCCGGGGCGATCGTGGTGGCGAGCTCGGGGGTCGCCACCTGCCCGACCAGGCGCGCCTCTGCCGCGAGGATCCGCTGCGCGACCTCGGAACAGGCGCCGACCACGATCCGCGCCTTCGCGATCCGCCCATTCGCGCCGACCTCGACGACGACCGCGACCATGGCGATCGAGATCACGAGGTACGCCCGGGCCCCGAGCTTGTGAAACGTGGAACGAGCCGTGGCCGCGGAGCTGCGGCACGAGCACCGCCGTGACGAGCTCATCCGTCGCGCCGCGCGGTCCGCCGATTGCCGGTCACGAAGTCGCCGATCGGGACGTCGCGCCGGCCGCGTCGACGAGGCCAGCTCGACGCGAGCGTCCAGCGCGAGCAGGTTCGGCAGACCGTCGGCCGCGGGCGAGGCGTTGCACACGTTCCCGACGATCGTCCCGCGGTTCTGGATCTGGACCCCGCCGATGGCCCGCGGCGGCGGCCTTGAGACCGTCGAACGCCGGCGGCAGGTCGTGGCGCACGAGATCGGTCCAGGTCGCGAGCGCCGGGATGCGCCAGTGGTCGCCGTCGAGCGTGATGCCGCGCAGGCTCGGCAGTCCGGTGACGTCGAGGATGTCGTCGTCGACCGGGCGTCCGACCCGTGCCGGATAGATGTCGGTGCCGCCAGCCAGCACGGTCCGGGGCGCCGAACCGAGCGCGGCAAGCGCCGTCATCCAGGGTGGCCGGTCGCAGGTAGCTGCCCATCGACGGCCGGTCAGGCCCGGACGAGCGGCAGGACGTCCGAGGCGAGCCGGTCGAGGGTCTCGTGGCTCCAATCGAGCGGATTGAGGATGACGTGCTCCACGCCACCGAGGGCATCGATCTTGCCGCGGATCCGTTCCGCCAGGGCCTCCGCCTCGCCGAGCAGGTAGAACTCCTGCCAGTAGTCGAGGTCCATCCCGGAGAACGTCTGGAACTTCCGCGGTCGCGCTGGCTCGGCGACTCGCCCGGCGCCAGGACGTGGACGAAGTTCGAATAGACCTTGGTCATCTCGTCCGGGTCGCGCCCGAACCCGGTCATCTCCTCGCGGATGATCTCCCAGTCCGCCGGCGACCATGTCCGCGGTCGCCGAGGAATGGGGCACCCAGGTCGACGCGTACTTCGCGATGCGGCGCAGGACCGGGCGGATCGTGTCCACCTGCTGCCCGTAGATCTTCTCGGACGGCTGCGTGCCGCCGCCGATCCAGATCGGCGGGTGCGGTCGCTGGACGGGCTTGGGCTCCAGCGACAGGTCCTCGAACTGGTAGAACTGGCCCGCGTAGGAGACGTGATCGCCGGCCCACAGGGCCGTCACGGCCTCGAGCATCTCGTTCATGCGCCGGCCACGCTCCCGGAACGGGATCCGCAGCGTCGCGAACTCGCCCTTCGTGCCAGCCGACCCCGACGCCGAGCACGGACCGGCCGCCCGACAGGACGTCCAGCGTCGCCCATTCCTTGGCGAACGCGACCGGATCGCGGAACGGCAGGACGAGGACCAGCGTCCCGAGCTTGATCGTCCGGGTCACGCCGGAGAGGGCGGCCAGCAGGGAGATCGGCTCGAGCCAGGTCGTCCGATACGCGGGCGGCGTCACGAGCAGGTGGTCGATGAGCATCGCGCTCTCGAACCCGAGGTCCTCGGCGTGGCGCAGGTACGCGCCCATCTCGGCGAGGCTGGCCGTGTCCTCGCCCAGCGCGAAGCTGGGCAGTCGGAGCCCGAACCGCATCAGTGCCCTCCCCCGCCGACGGCCGGTCCGTGGACGACCTCGGCCGCTCGTGCTGCGGGCGCGGTATTCCGGCTCCGCCCGATGATCGGGACGCCGTCCACCAGGATCATCGAGATCCCCGGGAGGTCGCCGATCACCAGCGCCCCGAGGGCATCCGCGGCCGCGGACCCCTGCGGCGCGTCCGCGATGACGAGGTCGGCGACACGGCCCGAGGCGATGACGCCCTGCTCCAGGCCATGGACCCGGGCGGTGTTGCCGGTCGCCATGGCCACGACGGCGGCGGGGTCCACGTCCCCGAGCGACGCCAGGTGGGCCATCAGCCGCAGGATCCCGAGCGGCACGACGCCCGTCCCCGAGGGCGCGTCATTGCCGAGGATGACCCGGCCGAGCTGGTCGTTCGCGGCCGCGACCGCGAGCGCATGCAGCGCTCGTCGACCGTTGCCGCAGTGGACGAGCTCGATGGCGACGTCCGGCGCCTCCAGCACGACCCGCTCGATGTCGCGCTCGGACAGCGAGGTCGTCCCGCCGTTGACATGGGCCGCGATATCGGGCCGCGCCGCGAGGACATCGGTCGGCGTCGATGGCACCCGAACCCGCGAGCGATGGCCCGCCCGTGTGGTAGGTCGAGACCATCCCGTAGGCCCGCGCCCAGCCGATCATCGGGGCGGCGTCGGCGCCACGCTTCACCGACCCCAGCCCGATCTCGCCGACGAGCCGGACGCCAGCGGCCCCGAGCTCGGCGAAGTCCGACTCGACCATCCCGAGTTCGAGGATCGGGGCGCCGGCGAGCACCTTCATCCCGCCGGGCCGGAACGACGCGAACGCGTGGTTGACCGCGATCGCGAGCGCCTTGAGGCCGACGATGTCCTTGGGTCGCCCGGGGACATGCGGCTCGCCCGCGGAGATCGCGGTGGTGACCCCGCCGTGCAGTTCGGACTCGAGGAAGTCGAAGGTCCGCTGGCGCGGCGTGACGTCGCCGAGCGTCGGGTGGACGTGCGAGTCGATCAGCCCGGGCATGACCGTCGAGCCGTGGGCATCGATGACGACGTCCGCATCGCCGGTCCAGCCCGCGCCCGACGGCCTCGATCCGGCCGTCGCGGATCGCGATCGAATCGGCGTCGAGCAGCGGCGCGGCGAGGTCGCCCGAGACGACCTGGCCGATGCCGGTGATGAGCGTCCGCATGCGAGCGAGGCTCAGTGCAGGCCGTCTTCGCCGACGGCGTCGGCCGCGGCGAGTCCACCGACGCGGGCATGGGGGCGGCCGGCGTTGGTGACGGCGAGCGCGAGGAGGAGCTCATCGGCGCCGGGAGCGTCGGGGACGCTGATCGTGACGGCATCGAAGTGCGACCGGACGAGCATCGCCTTGATGTGATGCACGGGGATATCCAGCGTGGCCCCCATCGCGGCGCGCTTCTTGACCGACGGCAGGATGGACACGCCGCCGACCCGGCCGCGGGTGGGCGCCCCGAACTTGGGGTGCAGGACCGCCGCCACGTGCTCCAGCTCGCCGTGCTCCCCGACGATGCCGCCCTTGCCGTACGCCTCCACCGGTTCACCGATCGCGTCCTGGCAGCGGCGCATCAGCTCGTCACCCAGGTACTCGCCCAGGTCGATCAGCTCGGAGAGGTCGTCGGAGAATCGGCCCGCGTACGGGTTGAGGACGATGGCCGCCACGGCGACCCGGCGAAGCGGGCGCTCCAGATCCCGGCCGCCGTCGGACATGATCTCCTCGCGGAACGTCACCCACTTGCGGATCGGGATCGCCACGGTCATGTCCTCCGGTCAGGTCGCATCGGCGTGGCCGACAGTATGCCGCCGCGGGCTCACCGACGGCGCGGCGGACGGCATGGTCTCGTGCGCCGGCGGCGGCACCCCGAAGGGACCGACCGCGCGCGCCCGGGCTACCATGCGGGAGCCGCGCTTGCGCTCCTCCTGGTGCCCGCCAGCGAACGCGGCCCGAACGATCGAGCGCCGACCGTGGAGTCCGTCATGTCGGATACGCTCGCCGTCCTCGCCGCCTCATGGGGCGTCGTGATGGCCCTCTCGCCGGCCCTGCAGATCCGCCGGATCCTGGAACGCCGATCCTCGGATGACGTGTCGCTCGCGTACCTCGGGGTGCTCCTGATCGGATTCGCGCTGTGGATCGCGTACGGGATCTCCCTCGGGAACGCGGCCCTGATCGTCCCCAACAGCGTGGCCCTGGTCGTCGGCGTCGTCACGGTGATCGTCGCCCGTCACTATCGGACGCCAGTGGGCGCACCGGACGCGATCCCGGATTGACGAGGGACGGGGCGATCCCGACGGTGGGAGCGGCCGACGCGGCTGAGCAGGCCCCGGCGACGAAGGTCGCGCGCGCGTGGGCCACCTTCGTCGGCACGCCGACGTATCCGCCGACCGAGGCCGACCTCCGGACGGTCGACGTCGTGGGCCTCGCGCTGCCGGTCCGCGCGAGCGTGGCCATCGCAGTCGCCACCTTCGCCCTGCTCTTCGACTATTCGCGGACGTTCCTCCCGCCCGAGGTGGCGACGTCGGCCCGCACCCTCCCCGGCCTGCAGGCGATCGCCGTGGAACGCTTCGTGCTGTTCTTCCTGGTCCCGCTCGCGGTCGTCGTGCTGGGTTTTCGCGACCGGCCAGCCCGCTACGGGCTGACCCTCGGCGACTGGCGGGCAGGCGTGCCGCTCGTGCTCCTTGGGTGCGCGGTCATGACCCCGATCGTGCTCTGGTTCGCCACCCTGCCCGATGTCCGGGCGTTCTATGCGCCCAGCGCGGCGCCCGTTCCGGCTCTCCTTGTGACGAACGGGGTGGACCTGTTCGCCACCGAGTTCCTGCTCCGCGGCTTCCTGATGCTCACCCTCGTCCGCGTCATGGGTCCGGTCGGGATCCTGGTCGCGACGATGCCGTTCGTGTTCTCGCATCTGGGCAAGCCGCCCCTGGAGCTCTTCTCCACCCTGGGCGGCGGCCTCGTCTACGGCTGGCTGGTGTGGCGGACCCGCTCCATCGTCTGGGGCGCGGCCGGTCACACCTACATCCTGACGCTCGTCATGGTCGCCGCCGGCGCGTAAGCATCGCCGGCGGATAGCGGTCGACGGCCGCGGGCCCGGTGGACATCCCGCGACCGTCGGAGGCGTGCTAGGCGGTCGGTCGCGCCGGCAGCCAGCCGGGCTCGGGATCGCCGAACTTCGAGAGCAGGTAGTCGCGCGAGCCTTCGACCGCCTTGCGCGGTGCCGTCAGGTCGGCCCGAAGCTTGAAGTCCTGCTTGAGGATCTCGCCATCCACGAAGACGGTCTTGACGTTCGACACGTCGGCAGCGCACACGACGGCCGCCGACGGGATCGATGATCGGCGCCACGTTCACGGCCGACCCGTCGATGATGACGATGTCGGCCTTCTTGCCGGGGGTCAGCGACCCGGTCCGGTCGGCGATGCCCGCGACCTGGGCCCCACCGAGCGTGGCCCAGTTCAGGACCTGGCGTGACGGTGATCAGGCCGGGCGACGGCTCCAGGCCGTCGAGGTTCGCGTCCCACGACTCCTGGTGCTTGCGCCCGCGTTCCGACCCGAAGATCGAGCGCATCTGGGTGAACTGGTCGGACGGGGCGGTGGTCGCCACGTCGGATGAGAGCCCGATCGGCAGGTCGTAGTGGAGCGCCGTCACGGCCGGCGCCCAGCCGTGGCCCATCTGGACCTCGATCTGCGGGGCGAACGAGACGTTGCCACCCGAGTCGCGGGCGAGCGCCCATTCCTCGTCGGTGAAGTGCGAGGCATGGACGTAGGTCGTGTCGGGGTAGAGCAGGTCCATGTCGCGCAGCGCCGTGACCTGCATCTTCGTGTAGCCGAAGCGGTCCATCGCGACGTGGACGGTGATGTTGAGCCCGAGCTCCTTGGCGAGCTCCCAGTCGTGGCGGACGACGTCGGGCTTGCAGAAATTGGGTCCACGCGTCGCGAGGGCCATGGTGATGCGGCCATCGTCGGAGTTGAAGTACTGCTTGCGGATGCGGCGCGCATCAGGCGCCGTCGAGGACAGGACGCTGCCCGTGTAATCCGGCCCGAACCACCAGTCCACGAGGGACGTGTTGCCGAAGCCGTACGCAAGACCGACCGGATGCTTCGACTCCTGCAATCCGCGGATCCCGGCGTCGGCGTGCTCGGGGGTGTTGATGATGTGCGACCAGTCGACGAGCGTCGTGATGCCCGCGTTGATGCACTCGAGCGAGCCCCACAGGTTCGCCGGCGTAGACGTCGTCCGGGCGGTACTGCGGGGCGAACTTGTCGAGGATCGACCCGAAGTAGGTGATCAGGGCGAAGTCCGGCGCGCAGGTGCGGATCGACGTCTCCCAGGTGTGCCGATGCGTGTCGATGAAGCCCGGGATGACGATGTCGCCCGACGCATCGATGACCCGCGCGCCCTCGGCCGACAGGTTCGGCCCGATCGCCGCGATCGTGTCGTCCTCGATGAGGACGTCCGCGTCCGGGCAGCTCGCCGAGTCCCGGGTCCTGCGTGAGCACGATGGCGCCCTTGATGAGTGTCCGCTCGCTCATGCGTGGCTCCTCTCTCCTGTGGTCACTGCACTCCATCGACGGTCAGGTCGCGGGCCGGTCGGTCCCGCGGGACGATCCCTCCCGGCACGGTCATCGGTCGGTCGCGCCCTCCTCCGTGTCCTTCGCTCGCCGAAGGTGGTCGGCGACCGCGGAGAAGTCGCGACCGGCACCCTCGGCGACGGCCGCATCGATGACCTCGAGATCCGTCGCGGGCCTGGGGCAGCGACACCCCGACCGCGTCGGCCAGCTCGCGGATGAGCCCGAGGTCCTTGGCCGCGAGCTCGAGCGCAAAGGCGACCGGCGTCGCCGTCCGGATCGAGGAACGCCGCGCGCTTGTAGCCGACGTACGGGGCGCCGACGGCGCTGGCCGCGAGGACGTCATAGGCGGCCGCCCGCTCGATCCCGGCCGCCTCGGCGAGCACGAGCGCCTCCGCGATCGCCTGGTTCAGCCCGAAGATGACGGTGTTCACCGCGAGCTTCATGGCCGCGCCGGTGCCCAGCCCGCCCAGGTGGAAGATGCGTCGACCCGAGCGCATCGAGGACCGGCCGTGCACGGGCGACGTCCGCGGCCTCGCCACCGACCATGAGCGTCAGCTTGCCGCTCGTCGCGAGGGCCACGCTGCCCGACACCGGGGCATCGAGCAGGCCAGCGCCCGCCGCGGCGACCCCGGCGCGCATGCGCGCGGAGCGTCGCCGGCGGGACGGTGGAGCAATCGACGAGGACGAGGCCGGGACGGGCGCCCGCGACCAACCCGTCGGGTCCGCCATAGACCGCGTCGACCGCGACCCCGTCGGCGAGCATCGTGAGGCAGGCGTCGGCGGCCTCGGCGGCCTCGCGGGGTCGCGCCACCGCGCGGTGGCGGCGGCCGAGCTCGGCGGCGAGGGTCTCGGCAGCCGCCCCGGATCGGTTCCACAGCACGAGGTCGAACCCGGCGGCATCCAGCGCCCGGGCCATCGCGGACCCCATCCGGCCGATCCCGAGCACCCCGACCGTGGTCACGGCCGGCCACCTCAGCATCGGGCGGACGGTCGCGTCGTGCGCCATCCGTCGTCGCTAGTACGCGTTGGCGACGAACAGCTCGTCGCTGGGGAACTTCGTGATGACCATCGGGCCGTCGGCCGTGACCACGACCTCCTCCTCGATCCGGGCCGCCGAGAAGCCGTCCTTGGCCGGACAGTAGGTCTCGAGCGCGATGACCATGCCCTCCTTGAGTTCCACCGGATGCTCCAGGGAGTTGAGACGGCTGATGATCGGTCGCTCGTGAAGGAACAGGCCCACGCTGTGCCCGAACTGGAGGCCGAAGCACTCCATCTCGTTGGAAAAGCCGAAGGCCTCGGCCTTGGGCCAGACCTTGGCGACCTGGTCCGTCGTGACGCCCGGGCGCATGAGCTCGATGGACGCATCGATCCACTCGCGCGCCTGCTTGTAGGCATCGCGCTGCGCGTCGTTCGCCGAACCGACGTTGAACGTCCGGTAGTAGCACGTCTTGTAGCCGAGGAACGTGTGGATGATGTCGAAGAACGCCTGGTCGCCTGGCCGGATCATGCGGTCGCTGAAGACGTGCGGATGCGGGCTGCAGCGCTCGCCCGACACCGCGTTGATGTTGTCGACGTGCTCGGACCCCTGGTCGAACAGGTACTTCGTGACCTCGGCGACGAGCTGGTTCTCGCGGATGCCCGGGCTTCAGCCGCTCCGCGATGAGCTGATACGCGCCGTCGACCATCGCGCACGCCGTGTTGAGCAGCATGATCTCGTCGATCGACTTGACCTCGCGGGCGTCCAGCATCACCTGCTGGCCGTCACGGACGACGATGCCCTCCGCCTCGAGCGCCGCGATCATCGGCGGCTCGACGATGTCGACACCGACCGGCAGGTCGGCCACGCCCTCAGCCTTGAGGATGGCGGCGATCTCCCGGGCGGCCGCGCGGAACAGGCCGGCGTCGGGCGCAACGGCGCCGCGCAGGCCGATCATCCCGGCGTGGACGTTCTCGAGCGGTAGCCACGGGCAGTTCAGCCGATGGTGCTTGGCGGCCGACCCGAAGTCCCAGATGTGCGGGCGACCGCCGCGAGTCAGCAGCGCGTAGCGGGTCATCTTGTCGCGCGCCCATTCGCCGATGTGGGTGCTCGTCGTCGTACCGGATGTTGTTGAAGTCGAAGAGGAGGACGGCACCCGAGGTCCGACGCGGCGAGGGCCGCATCGCGCCCGGTCGAACCGGTACTGGCGGAGGCGCTCGACGTTCCAGCGCTCCTCCCAATCGACATTCATGGAGCCTGGCGACGCGACCGGTCTGTTCATGCGCAGGTACTCCATGGATGGCCGGGATCCGAGTCAGGAGTCGTTGCGGATCGGTTGCTCCGTTCACGCATGCTACACAGGTTGAGGTCGCGTTCGACCGTCCGGGATCTCGTCGCCCGCGAAAGGAAAGCCCCGAGGACGCATGGCACACGTAACACGCATCGATTGGTCGTTCGCCAATTCGCCGCTGCCCGCCGGGCCGACGTCGAGCGGGCTCTCCCGGAGCCGGCTGGTCGGACCGGACCAGGACGCCGTCCACACGGACCTCGTACGCGGTCCAGTTCGCGGCCGACGGCTGGCTGGCCCCGCATGTCCACAGCTACGAGGAGGCGATCTACGTGCTGGAGGGCGAGCTCCTCATCGACCTCGGCGGGCCGGTCTGGCACCTCGTCGCGGGCGATTTCACGCTCATGCCGACGGGCATGCGACACGCCCTGGGCAACCCGTTCGCGGGGCCCGCCCGGTTCCTGTCCCTCAACTCCCCGGTGAAGCACGACCCGGCCAGCGGTCGTCGGGATACGTTCTTCGAAGCGGCCCAGCGACATGGGGTCCATGCGGGCCGCTGCCCGCCGACCTCCATTCGGCGATCCGAGCCTGCGGTTCGTGGGGCACTACGACGGCACGCCGCCACAGCGCGACGCGCTCGCGGTCGCCGATCCGGCGCGCGGCCGGGCGCCGGCCGGGATGGACACGGCGATCCTCGCCTACAGCGGGATCTCGGTGAAGATGCTGGTGGATCGGGTCTTCGGGGCCGACCACCTGACGATGTTCACGGTCGACTACGAACCCGGCGGGGCCGCGCAGGCCCACGACCATCCGTTCGAGGAGGCCTACATCTTCCTCGCCGGCGAGATCGAGGCCGAGCTCGACGGCGACCATCACGTGCTTCGCGCCGGCGATGTGGTGTTCGCGCCGGTGGGCTCGGTCCATGGCTTCTACAACACCGGCACCGAGCGGGTCCGCTGGCTCGAGACCCAGGCCCCGCAGCCGCCGACCCGCCACGCCTATCGCTGGCTCGCCAGCTGGGAACGCTACGAACGGGATCATCCCCAAGGAGGCAGCTGACCATGGCAGCAGACGGCGCGGTCGTCATCGTCGGAGGGACCCGGGCGATCGGCCTCGAGCTCGTACGCCACTACGCGGCGGCCGGTCGTGAGGTGATCCTCACCGGCCGCGACCCGGAATCCGTGGTCACGGCGGCCGATTCCTTCGGAGATCGCGTCAAGGGCATCACCTTCGATCTCGCCGAGCCGACGACGATCGCGCCAGCCCTCGCCGACATCGGACCCGTGCAGCGGTTGGCCCTCGTCGCCATCGATCGCGACCAGAACACCGTGGCGGACTACGACATCGCGCGCGCGATCCAGCTCGTGACCCTCAAGCTCGTCGGCTACACCGAGGTCGTCCACCAGCTGCGCGAGCGATTGACCGACGACGCGAGCATCCTGCTGTTCGGCGGGATGGCCAAGGAGCGGCCGTACCCAGGGTCGACGACGGTCACGACGGTCAACGGGGGGATCGTCGGACTGACCCGCACGCTCGTCGAGGAACTCAAGCCACTGCGCGCGAACTCGCTCCACCCGGGCGTCGTCGGGGACAGTCCGTACTGGTCGGAGAAGCCCGCCGCCGTCGAGCGCTATACCTCGGAGACGCCCATCGGCCGCCTGGCGACGATGGCCGAGATCGTGGACGCCTCGGTGTTCCTGCTGGAGAACACCGCCGTGAACGGCGTCGAGCTCATCGTCGACGGCGGCTGGCACTGTCGATAGCGGGGCGTGGCCGGAGCACCAGCGCGAGGCGACGCGGCCAAGGAGACGTCGAAACCGCCCGGGCCATCGGCGCCGGGCGGCTTGCAGGGACGTATCGACGGGAGCTCCGCCCGGGGGCGGGCGAACGTCAGGCGCGGGCGGCGCCGGCACTCCCCCATCGACGCAGTTCCGCATCGAGATCCAGTGGCATGACGACGCCCTTGTCGGCGTACTCGCCCCAGGCCTCGCTCGGCACGCGCCACATGACCTCGAACTCGTTGCCGTCCGGGTCGGCGCCGTAGAGCGACTTGCTCACGCCGTGATCCGACGCGCCACCAAGGGCGCCGGCGGCCGACAGCACCTGCGCGGCGTCGGCGAGGTCCTCGATGGTGGGAACCTCCCAGGCCAGGTGGTACAGCCCGGTCGAACCGCGAGGTGGGCGCGGGGCCTGCTCACCCACGGAGAACAGGCCAAGGTCGTGGTGATTGCCACCACTCGGCGACCGCATGAAGACCGCACGGCCACCGAACGCGCTCTCGACGACCTCGAACCCGAAGACCTTCCCGTAGAACTCCGCGGCGCGCCTGGCGTCACGGACGTAGAGGACCGCGTGGTTGAGGCGAGCGACGGGGATGCTCATGGCGGGAGTCTGCCTCGGTTCGTTTCTGGTGTCGATCATGCCGGATCCTCTCAGGCGGCGACCGGTGCGGCGACGAGCTTCCAGCCCGACTGCCAGGCACCACCGTTGCTGATGTTGAGGGCCATGTTGAGGAACGCGAGCCCTTCGAGCTGTCGAGCGCGGACGAGCGGGCCGACGTCGACCGGGTCGAGGCCGATGGAGGCCACGAGCTCCAGGACGATCGCTTTCGCAGCCTCGTCATCACCGGCGACGAAGCCATCGAGCTGGGTCCCATCGACGACCGGGTCCACCTGGCGACTCGCGAACAGGGTGTTGAAGGCCTTGACGACGTGCGCGGTCGGGAAGAGTTCCGCGATCGCCTCGCTGTTGGACGACGTGGTATCGATCTCGGGGCCGTCGGCGCCGAACGCCATGCGGTTGGAGACGTCCACGATGATCTTGTCCGCGACGACGCCCTTCAGCTCGGCCGCCAGGTCGGCGATGCTCGGGTAGTAGACGGCGAGGACGACGACGTCGGCGTCGGCCACGGCCGCGACGTTGGTCGGGGCGATCCTGGCCCCGCTGGCGACCGCGGCGGCAGCGGCGTCCTGCGGATCGCGCGAGGCGATGACGACATCGTGGCCTGCGCGGGTGAGTGAGGTGGCCAGGGCGGTGCCGACGTTGCCGGCACCGATGATCGCGACGTTCATGTGAAGGGTCCTCCTGGGTCGCCGGGTGGTGCGTGCTCCACGGTCCGCGACCCGTTTCGTTCGTTGACACCGCAACCATAGTCCTTGGTGTATGCTGTTGTCAATATCGATTTGTGGAGAGCAAAGATGGCACCCGAGATCCCCGCCGCCTATGGCGACACCGAGCCGGATCGGCGACGTCTGCCGGTCGGGCGGCAGATCCGCCGCTGGCGGACGGAGCGCGGCCTGACCCTCGCCGGCGTGGCCGGTCGGAGCGGCCTCAACGTGGGCTACCTGTCGCAGATCGAGAACGACAAGGCTTCGCCGTCGCTCGGCTGCCTCGCGAGCATCGGGGCGGCCCTCGATGTGCCGCCGGCATGGTTCCTCATGGACGACGTACCCGCGCCCACCGTCGTGCGCGCGAGCGAGCGTCCGGTGACCCGCGTGCCGGGCGGCCGGGTCGAGCATGTCGACGGACGCGCCTCGCGTGACATCTCCGTCCTGGAGGTGACTGCCGAGCCTGGCAGTTCCGTGGGGCTGCATGCCCATCCCGGCGACGAGCATCACCTCGTGTTGCGCGGCCGGTTCCGTGCGGTCCAGGGCCCACACGAGGTCGAGCTGGGCCCCGGGGACTACCTGCGCTGGGATGGCGCCACCCCGCACGACGGGGTCGTGCTCGGCGACGAGCCCATGACCGTCCTCATCATGCGGATCCGACCTCAGGTCTGATCGGACTCGTCCCGGGACCTACGGCCGGCTATGCCTTGGGCATACAGCACGGCGACCGCGCAGCCGTGCCGACGTGGCCACCCGGGCACGAGTCCGAGCCTGACGAGCGGCATGCACCCAAGTCACGCGCGGACGTTCCACCGATCGCGGGGCACGGCACCCAGGTCCCCGCATGAACGTACGTCCTAGTCTCCTGGTGGATCCCCCGGACGCCGATTCGTCGAACAACGTGCGCCCTGGCCATGGGGCGACTCACGCGCAAGAGAAGGCTCGATTTCCGCGGCCCCAGCGGCTTGGATCTTGCACAGGATTCACCTGGTGACTAGGGCGGAAGATGGCTTGGCTCGTGCCGTTCGGGGTGGCGGCCGCCGCGACGCCGAACCGCAACCTCCGCGAACCCGCAACCTTCGTGGTGCCCGCGGTAGACTGGACACTGACCGCACGTGTCCCCCGCGGACGGCCCTGTCCGCGGCCCCGTCAAATCCTTTCGACAGGTGGTGCCCATGAAGGTCGGTGTCGCCAAGGAGACCGCGCCCGGAGAGCGGCGCGTCGCCCTGGTACCCGAAGCGCTCGGCAAGCTGCAGGCAGCCGGGTGCGAGATCCTCGTCGAATCCGGCGCTGGCGCCGGTTCGGCCATTCCCGACAGTGCCTACGCCGAAGCCGGCGCGACCGTCGTCCCGACTGACTCGCTCTACCAGCAGTCGGACGTCATCCTCAAGGTCGCGAAGCCATCTCCCGACGAAGTCGTCCGACTCCGCCAGGGGCAGGCCGTCGTCGGATTCCTGCAGCCGCTCATCGATCCGCAGCTCGCCAAGGACCTGGCTGCGAAGGGTGTCACGGCCATCAGCCTCGATGCCATCCCGCGGACCCTGAGCCGCGCCCAGACCATGGACGCGCTCAGCTCCCAGGCGAACGTCGGCGGCTACAAGGCCGTCCTGATCGCCGCCAACGCCTACCCGCGATACTTCCCGCTGCTCACGACGGCCGCCGGCACGGCCAAGCCCGCCAACGTGCTCATCCTGGGCATCGGCGTGGCTGGCCTCCAGGCGATCGGCACGGCCAAGCGCCTCGGCGCGATCGTCCACGCCTACGACGTGCGTCCGGAGACGCGCGAGCAGGCGGAGAGCCTGGGCGCCAAGTTCGTGAAGCTCAAGACGACCATCGATGCGACCGGCGCGGGCGGCTATGCCCGTGAACTGACCGCCGAGGAGCGGGCGGCCCAGCAGGCCGAGCTGAACGAGGCGATCGGCGGCATGGACGTCGTCATCACCACGGCCCAGATCCCCGGCCGCAAGCCGCCGGTCCTGGTCACTGCCGACGCCGTCGGCGGCATGAAGCCGGGCTCGGTCATCGTCGACATGGCGGCCTCCGCCCTGGGCGGCAACTGCGAGCTCAGCCAGCCGGGCGAGACCATCGAGACCCCCAACGGCGTGACGATCATCGCGCCCGAGAACCTCCCGGCGAGCATGCCCGCCGGCGCGTCCGCGTTCTACGCCCGCAACATCTCCAACCTGGTGCTGGGGATGGTCAAGGACGGCGCCCTCCACCTCGACTTCGAGGACGAGGTCACCAAGTCGACCGTCATCACCAACGGCGGAGCGGTCGTGTCCGACGCCGTCAAGAAGCTGCTCGAGCCGGCGGCCCCGGCAGCAGGAGGCCCCGCGTGAGCGACCAACTCCTCACCTCGCTGGCCATCTTCACCCTGGCCATCCTCGTCGGGTTCGAGGTCATCAGCAAGGTCCCCGCGACGCTGCACACCCCGCTGATGTCGGGGGCGAACTCGATCCATGGCATCGTCCTGGTGGGCGCGATGATCATCGCGTCCGAGGCGGACAACCCGGTCAGCTACGTGCTGGCCTTCGTGGCCATGGTGTTCGGGGCGATGAACGTCGTGGGCGGCTATGTCGTGACCGACCGGATGCTCCAGATGTTCCGCAAGAAGCCGACGGCCGCCAAGGCCGGGACCGAGGGCGCCCCAGGCGCCCCCGGCGCCTAGCCGAGGAGCCCGTCGATGTCAGAGCAATGGATCTACACCATCGTCTATCTGGCCTGGCTCATCGGGGCATCCTGCTTCGTGCTGGGCCTGCACCGGATGAATTCCCCGGCCACCGGCCGCAGCGGCAACCAGTTGAGTGCCGCGGGCATGGCCATCGCCGTCGGGGCCACGCTGATCTGGCTGATCACTCGTGAAGGTGGACTGAGCGGGATCGCCATCGCGATCATCGTCGTCGGCTTCGCCATCGGTGGTGGCGCCGGCCTCTATACGGCCCGCAGCGTGAAGATGACCGCGATGCCGCAGCTGGTGTCGCTGTTCAACGCGGTCGGTGGCGGCGCCGCCGCCCTGGTCGCCATCGATGACTTCATCCGCCTTGGCAACGGGGCCCCGATCGATACGACGATCTTCGTCGTCCTCGGTGCGCTCATCGGTTCGGTCACCTTCACCGGCTCGCTCATCGCGGGCGGCAAGCTGCAGGGCCTGATCGCGGGCAAGCCGATCTTCCTGCCCGGTGGCCGGTTCATCACGATCGCCCTCGCGGTCGTCGCCGTCCTCGGGACGGCGGCGCTCATCGCGGGCGCCGCGGGTGCCCTGACGCTGAGCAGCGAGGCGACCCTCGGCATCCTGGGCCTCGTGGTCCTGTCCGGGCTGATCTTCGGCGTCACCATGGTGCTGCCGATCGGCGGCGCGGACATGCCCGTCGTCATCAGCCTGCTGAACTCGTTCACGGGCACGGCGGCGGCGATGGCCGGCTTCGTGCTGGGCAACCCGGTCCTGATCATCTCCGGCGCGCTCGTCGGTGCGTCCGGCGCCATCCTGACCAAGCTCATGGCCGACGCCATGAACCGGTCGGTCATGAACATCATGATCGGCGGGTTCGGCGGCGGCGACGAAGCGGCGGGTGCCGCGGGCGGGGCCGGTGGCTCCGTGCGCGAGATCGGCGCCGACGACGTCGCCATCCAGCTCGCCTACGCCCAGAACGTGATCATCGTGCCGGGCTACGGCCTGGCCGTCGCCCAGGCCCAGCACGCCGTCCGCGAGCTGGCCGAACTCCTCGAGGAGAAGGGCGTGGACGTCAAGTACGCCATCCATCCGGTCGCCGGCCGGATGCCCGGCCACATGAACGTCCTCCTCGCCGAGGCGAACGTGCCCTATCCGCAGCTCAAGGAGATGGACGACATCAACCCGGAGTTCGATCGCTGCGACGTGGCACTGGTGATCGGCGCCAACGACGTGACGAACCCGGCGGCCCGCCGACCCGGCTCCCCGGTGTCGGGCATGCCGATCCTCGATGTCGACCACGCCAAGTCGATCGTGGTCATCAAGCGGTCCATGGGCCGTGGCTATGCCGGCATCGACAACGAGCTCTACGCGGACCCCAAGACGGGCATGCTCTTCGCCGACGCGAAGGACGGCCTGGCCGCCCTGACCGCGGCGGTCAAGGCCCTGTAACGCGCTCGGCCCGCCCGCGGCCGGCTCACCGATCGCGCATCGAAGCCCCGGCCCTCGGCCGGGGCTTCCTCGTCCGAACGGGACGATGACGGCTGGGTCGGATGCGTCACAATAGGCGGGCACCCAAGGCGAGCTTCCTTGCCGGCACACTCCGTCGGCGGGACCGGATGACATCGGCCGCGATCACGCGGGCTCCTGGGTGAGCGACAGGGGAAGGGACCCAGATGACTGACGAGAACACCACCCCGGCTGCCGACGACGTCGTCGTCGTCGCCGCCCAAGTCTCCGATGAGGAGGGCGTCCTCGCAGAGGGCGTCATCGCCGCCGAGGGCGACCACGCCCTCATCGTCGCCCGTTTCGCCGATACGGACTGCGGCCATCGCGATCTACGACCAGCTGCTGTCCGCCGAGATCGATGGCTCGCTCCACATCGACGCGGTGCTCGTCGCCAAGGGTGACGACGACGGCAAGATCCACATCCAGAAGATGACCGACCACAGCACCCGCAAGGGCCTCAAGTGGGGCATCGTCGGTGGCGTCGTCGCGGCCGTCTTCCTGCCCGCGACGATCGTCGCGGGTGCGGTGACGCTGGGCGTCGCCGGCGCCGCGGCCGGCAAGGCCCGCAACCTGGCGCACCGGATCGACGTCGAGAAGGAGCTCGCCGGGGTGATCACCCCGGGCACCTCGGGCATCCTGTGCCTGGTCTCCGCGACACAGGCCGAAGAAGTGACCAAGAAGATGCCGGACGCCCAGGAGGTCAAGACCGTCCCCGTGGACGCGGAGACCGCCGGCGCCATCAAGGAAGCGGCCGTCGCCGCCGACAAGGCGCAGCCGGCCACCGCGGAGGCTCCCGCGAGCTGACGCGATCGCGTACGACCACTCGAGCCCGGGGCCATTCGGCTCCGGGCTCGATGATTCCGAGGCGGTCGAACTGGCGCCGTCCGGTCCGGGCTGAAGCGACCCGTCAGGCGGAGGGCACCACCGCCGCCGATCGCGGCGCGGCGTTGATATCGGCCATCTCGAGCGGTGCCAGTGTCCCCAGGGACTCGGCCACCACCACCGCGTCGTCCCCGCTCTCGAGGACGAAGTCCGCACCGGGATTCACGAACGCGTGGCCGCCGCGATTGACCGACAGCAAGGTCGCGTGGTGCTCCGTCCGGAGGCGCGTCGACACCGCATCGATGGACAGCCCGATGTACTCCTCGGGTAGCGATATCCGATAGAGCTCGGATCCCTCGCCGCCCGACACGATATCCGTGACGATGCCGGTCAAGCCCGGGTAGAGTGCCGACCGCGCGAGCAGGTGCGACGCGATCTTGGACGTGACCAGGAGCTCGTCCACGTTGGCCCGCCGGAAGTGCGGTTCGTGGCGCGGGTTGTTGACCTCAGCGACGGTGCGCACGTGCGGCGCCGCGTGCTCCACCGCCATGATCGTGAGGATGGAGCGCATGTCCGCGCCGTCGGACGCATCGTCCGGGAAGACCAGCGCCGCCGACGCTTCCTTGATCCCGGCGCGTTCCAGGTCGTCCTCGTTCGTGGCATCGCCGCGCACGAAGTAGATCCCGTCGCCGGCCGGGTTCTTGTCCAGATCGGCGATCACCACGACCTTCTGCTGATAGTCGTCGCCGCGCAGTTCGGCGATGAGGTCCCGCGCGGTCGAGTTCCAGCCGCACACGACGATGTGGTCCTTGTAGCCCGATGCACCCAAGCCGGAACCCTCCTTGAGCAGGAAATCGATGACCATCGCGACCAGGGCGCCCGTGATCATGCCGAGCATGGCGACGCCGAACAGGATGAGCAACCACCCGATGATCCGCCCGGCCGGCGACGTCACGAAGGCGGAGTCGCCCTGACCCAGGACCGTGGCGATGCCCCAGTTGAACGAGTCGAAGATGGACTCGAACGTCCACGACTTCTCGAAGAAGGTGATGAAGACCGCCGCGACCAGCACGAAGCCGACGATGCCCTCGGCCAGGGTCAGGAAGAAGCGGCGATCCAGCTGCCCCGCGACGCGGCGGACGTGCCAGGCGACCCGCCGGATGATCGGACTGGCCAGGGTCGGGACGGGGATGCGGGACATCGTCATCGATCGTGCCACATCGACCGTGTCCGCCGCTCGATGACCGCGGTGCCTCCGGCGCGGCTCATGCGAACCGTATGATGACGGTGTCGTCAGGACGCACCACCGTCGTCCAGGTCCGGACGCCGAAGTCCGACCCGGCTCAGCTAGAGGGAGAGGGAATGACGGCGAGTACATCGAGCGGCAGCACTGGCGAGCCCATCCTGGCCTGGCTCGAACGACGGACCCACAAGTCTCGACAACTCGACGTCGAGTTCGACGACGCTGGCTTCGAGTTTCGGCGCCTCTTCAGCGAGGTCTGGGGGACGTTCCTGCTGGTCCTCGTCGCGGCCGGTGGCGGCGTCATCGGAGCCACGGCCTTCGGTGGTGACCTGACGCTGCCCGATGAAGGCCCTCGCGCCGGGCATGATGGTCATGGGCATCATCTTCTTCATGGGTCCGATCGGCGGAGCCCACCTCAACCCGGCGGTCACCCTGGCCTTCGCGGTCCGCGGGAACTTCCCGTGGCGACGCGTCCCTGGGTACATCGTGGCCCAGATCATCGGGGCGGTCCTCGCGTCCGTCTTCCTCGAACTGATGTATGGCGGCATCATCAACGGCGCAACGGAGCCGACGCCCGACGTCAGCGTGACCGTCGCGGTCCTCACTGAAGCCGTCCTCACCCTGGGCCTCGTCAGCGTCATCCTCGGGACCGCGACCGGGGCCCGCAACATCGGCTACAACGGCGCGCTCGCCGTGGGTGCCTACATCGGCCTCGTCTCCGTGTGGGGCGCTCCGGTGACCGGCGCCTCGATGAACCCGGCCCGCTCCTTCGCCCCGATGCTGGTCGGTGGCGACCTGAGCAACTACTGGATCTACCTTGTCGGTCCGATCCTGGGCGCCATGGTCGCCGTCGGCTTCGAGTGGATCCTGCGTGGCAAGGCCACGAAGGCTGGCGCCGACGCGGCCCAGGGAATCCTGGACGAGTCCGACCCAGCCGCCTTGTGACGATCGCTCGCTAGCGGGAGGCCGTGTGGCGACCGAGCAGCCTGCCGAAGGTGTGACGCCCCGCGACGCGCAGTTCGCGGCCGGGGCATCGCTCCGCGAGTCGGTGCCCGTGACGTCGCTCGGTGCGTGGTCGCCCGCTGACGACCGACCGGACCCGGTCGCCCTGCTCGAGGAGCAGGGCAAGACACGGATCGCGTCGCTCGTCCCGGTCCGCTATGGCCGGATGGCCGTGTCGGCGTTCACGTTCTACCGCGGCGCGGCGCTCCCGATGGCCGCCGATCTCGCCGCGGGGCCTCGAACGCCGATCGTGGTCCAGCTGTGCGGCGACGCTCACCTGGCCAACTTCGGCCTGTTCGCGTCGCCGGAGCGAGATCTGCTCTTTGACGTCAACGATTTCGACGAGTCCACCCATGGCCCGTTCGAGTTCGACATCAAGCGCCTGGCCGCGAGCCTCGTGGTCGCCGGGCGGACGCTCGGTTTCGGCGCACACGACAACCGGCACATCGTCCATCGAGCGGCGCGCTCCTACCGCGACCGGATGGCCGGCTACGCGACGATGCGGGCGATCGATGTCTACTACACGCACGTGGCCGTCGCCGGCATCCTGGCCTACGTCGACAAGCGAGCGCGCGCCATGATCGAGGGGACGGTCAAGTCCACCGCGCATCACGACGCCGTGCACGAACTCCCCAAGCTCACCGAGCTCGTCGACGGCAAGCGCCGGATCGTCCTGCATCCGCCGACGCTCGTCCGCCTGCCCGAGGCGACCACCCCGATCGCGGAATCGATGCTGGGTCGCTACCGCGAGAGCCTCCAGGAGGATCGCCGCGTCCTCCTGGATCGCTATGCGATCACGGACTACGCCCTCAAGGTGGTCGGGGTCGGGAGTGTCGGGCTTGGGGCGTTCGTCGTCCTCATGACCGGCGCCTCGGAGGACGACCCGTTGATCCTCCAGGTCAAGCAGGCCGAGCCATCCGTGTACGAGCGCTATCTGGGGCCCAGCAGGGCGAGCAGCCACGGGGAGCGCGTCGTCAACGGCCAGCGTCGTCTGCAGGCCGCGAGCGACATCCTCCTCGGCTGGGGCGTCGGTGATCAGGGCCGCCATTGGTATTTCCGCCAGCTTCAGGACCAGAAGGGCAGCGCGGTCATCGATACGATGACCCTCGATGATCTCGCGACCTGGGGCGAGTTGTGCGCGTGGGCGCTCGCTCGCGGTCACGCTCGATCCGGGGAGCCGGCCATGATCGCGGGATACCTGGGCACGGACGATGCCTTCGAGCACGCGATGGCCGAATTCGCGGCGGCCTACGCCGACCAGACCGAACGCGACCACGCGGCGCTGACCGGCGCGATCGCCGGCGGGCGGATCAGTGCCGAGAGCGGCGTCTGACGTGACAGTGGGGCGGGGTCGTCGCGTCAAGGCCATGCGCCACGTCCAGGACGGCTATGGCCTGACGCTCGTTCTGACCATCCTGACCATCGGTTGCCTCGCGGCGACCGGCGTCGGGACCTCGGGCGGCCTGCTCGCCGTGGCCCTGTCGGGCGCCACGCTCCTGTTCGCCCTCAATACGTCGCGCGCTCGTCCAGCCGTCGTTCGCGCTGCCCGGATCTTCGTCGTGGCCGCGATCGCGGCCTCCGGCCTCGCCCTGGCTTTCGGCGATCCCGCCGTCGCGGAGACGGCCGTGGGAACGATCGGATTTGCCATCGCGGCGATCGTTCCGATCGTGATCATGAGCCGCATCGTGCGCAGCGATGAGATCACGTACCGGCTGGTCATCGGCGCGTTGGTCGTCTACCTGCTGATCGGCCTGTGTTACGCGTACGTGTTCGGGCTGATCACGCTTGCCGGCGATGACCCGTTCTTCGCCCAGACGACGATCCCGACCACCGCGACATACATCTACTTCAGCTACACGACGCTGAGCACGGTCGGGTATGGCGACTACTCGGCGGCCACCCCACTCGGTCAGATCATCGCGATCTCGGAGGCCCTATTCGGACAGCTCTACCTCGTGTCGATCGTGGCGATCCTCGTCGCCAACGTCGGCCGCTCGTTCCGCGAGGTCAAGTCGGAGTAGGCGTCAGCCCTTCCCCGGTTCGTCGCCGGCGGCCATCGTCGCGGCTTCCTTCACTGCGTCGGCCGTGGCGGCATCGACCGGAACGGTCTTGACTTCCGTGGCCTCGGGCAGCGACGCCGTGACAGCCTCCACCTCGGAGAGGTCGAGCAGGGCCACGATCCCCGAGGACCCAGGCGTGATGACCGTGGCGAGTTCCTCCGCGACCTGACCGCGGGTCATGACGTTGCCGACCTTGCCGACGGCCGCCCCGATCACGCCGCCCGCGATGGCGCCGGCCAGGATGCTCGGCGGGAAGATCAGCGCAAGCGCCCCGCCGGCGACCGCGCCCCACAGCGTCCCGCGCCTCGTGTGGTGGTCGGTCATCTTTCGGATATGGATCTTGCCGTCCGCGTCGGCGTCGACCACGAGCACGCCATCGACGCGCAGGTCGCGCTCGATCTCGGCCTCCAGGAGTGCCTCGTACGCGTCGCCAGCGGAGATCTGATCGGCGAACCGGGCCACGAGCAGGGCGCTGGCGCCCTCGATGGCGACGCCACCCTCCGCGACGACCGCGCCTTCTTCCATCACCGAGGCGGAAGCGATGACGACCTCCACCTGCTTGGGATCCATCTGCCCACCCATCGGTCGCGGCCTCCACGTGCTCGTGTCCCATCCGACCGTCGCGGCTTGACGCCGCGTCCAGCGGTCGAACGTCCATCGATGCTAGGTCGGGACGGTCCGCGTGGCGTCGTCCGAACCGGATGACCGCTGTGCAGCGGTCGCGGCGCTCGACGTGACGAGGCCCATCGGCACCCGCCGATGGGCCTCGATCCGTGATCTCCCGGCCGACCTTGGGCGATCGGCCAGGGCCCTGGAGCCTAGGCGCTGGGCGCCGTCGGCGGGGGAGCGGCGGGTGGGGGCGCGGCCGGGGGCTGCGGGTGCCGCCGGCGGGGGCGCTGTGGGCGCCGGTGCTGCGGGCGCGGTGGCCTGCATCGCTGCGGCATTGGCGGCCTGCATCTGGGCCATCGCTGCGCGCTGCTCCGGCGTCAGAAGTGACATCTCATGCTGGACGAACGCGTCCCGGACGCCGGGATAGTTCAGGTAGAAGAAGATGATGATCGCGATCAGCATCGGCGCCGACTCGGCCTCCCAGCTTCCTGAACCCAGGATCGCGAAGAAGCCGAAGATCATCGTGAACAGGGCGATGAAGTTGCCGAACGACCAAGCGTAGGCGCGGACGTTCCAGAAGCCGAGAGCGACCCAGAACCAGATCGCCGCGATCAGGAGCGCCCAGATCGCCTGACCCCATTGCGGTTCCGTGAAGGACACGGACTTGCCGATGAAGGTCCACGAGGCGACCCCAAGGAACACCAGGGTCCGCCAGATCTCGAAGAGGCCCGCGAGCCCAGCCAACAGGGCCAGGATCGTCACGCCGATAGGACGGTGCATCGTTTCGAACTACCTCCCTCGCAATCGTTCCCCGGCGGGGAACATCGCATCGGGGAGCATACGCTTGCCGTGGCGGGTCGGGAGTGTGTTCTGGAGCCGTCGCCGATCAAGAATGCTCGATCGTGCGCCTTGGTTTCATCCCCTTGGTAGGAGGTATCCTGCGCGACGCCTGGCTACGCTGATGCTCGCCGGACGTCGACCGTCAGGTCCCGTCGCGTGCGCATACCCCGGGAGGGACCACCCGTGAAGCGTCGTGCTTCTCCTCATCGCCGCCATGACCTTCGTGTTCGCAGCGTGCTCCTCGCAGAGCGCCGTCTGCACCGACGCGAGCGCCGTGAAGTCGTCCGTTTCGGACCTCAAGTCGCTCGACCTCAAGACTGCCGGCAAAGACGGCCTGACCGCGGCCGTCAGCAAGGTGCAGACCTCCGTCACGGCGCTCGCGAGCTCGGCGAAGGACCAGGCCGGTGCACAGGTCACGGCCCTCGCGACGGCCGTGAGCGGGCTTGCCACCACCGTCTCCGGTCTGTCGAGCGACGCGACGCTCGCCGAGAAGGCGACGGAACTCTCCACGGCGGTGACCGCGGTCAGTACCGCCGCGACAGCCGTGCAGGAGGCACTCCCCGACTGCAAGTGACGGCCTGATTTCCTCGACGGCCCGTGGTCAGTCGGAGGTCGGCGCTTCGGCGTCGGCCTCCGTGCTCACGTCGGCGACCGCGGCGCCCAGCGCGGCGACCAGGTCGGTCGGCGCCAGGTGCAGGTTGATCCCGAAGCCGCCTCCGCCGATAGCGACGACCGCGTACGGCATCGCCGCGCGATCCAGGATGACCGGCCACGCTCGCGTGGAGCCGAACGGCGTGATGGTGTAGCGCTCGTAGCCGGTGACCGCCCTGGCCTCCTCGGCATCGGGTAGCGTCAGCCGGCGCACGCCGAGATGCTCGCGCAGGCGGGGCCAGTCGAAGCGGCGGCCGGCTGGGACCAGCACGAACAGGTAGTCGTCATCGCCTCGGCGGACCACGATCGTCCGGAGGAGCGCCCCCACCGGGATCCCCTGGAACCTCGCGCTCTCCTCAGCGCTGCTGGCGCGTTCCGTTCTGACGACCGCGTACCGCACGCCGCTCGCGGCGATAGCGGTAAGGGCCGGAGTCTCGTCGATCATGTCGGTCATCGCCTCATGGATCCGGATCACCTTGCTCACGCTCCCGTTCGACGCATAGCCGCGACCGGATCCGACGTCGCCGTCCTGGCGGACGGCCCCGGGACAGGTGACTGCTACCGTCGCGGCCGTGGAGATTGCGGAAGCATCGCCGATACGGCGCGGCTCTGAGGATTCTTCGTCAGGGGCGGTGACGGCGAGCCTCGAACACGTGCCTGCGCTCGACGGCGTCCGCGGCATCGCCGTGGCCCTCGTGCTTGCCTACCACTTCGAGGTTCCCGGCCTCGGCGGCGGATTCCTGGGCGTGGACCTGTTCTTCGTCCTGTCGGGCTTCCTGATCACCTCGTTGCTGCTGCGAGAGTTCGCCTCCACCGGCCGGATCGACCTGGTGCGGTTCTGGCTGCGCCGTGCGCGGCGGCTGCTGCCGGCGGTCTTCCTGTTCATCGGGATCGCAGCCCTGTTCGCCGCGACGGCGTCGCCCTTCGACAAGGCATCGCTCCGAGGGGACCTGCTGTCGTCCATCTTCTACGTGACCAACTGGCGCTTCATCACCGTCGGGCAGAGCTACTTCGCCGAGTACGCGACTCCCTCACCCGTCCGGCACCTGTGGTCGCTGGCGATCGAGGAGCAGTTCTACATCCTCTGGCCGATCCTGGTCCTTGGCGCCCTGGCCGTGATCATGCGATCCCGTCGGCGCCTGGCCGCGCGGTTCGTGGCGGCGATCCTCGTGGCTGCTGCTGCCGCCTCTGCCGTGCTCCTCGCGATCTCGTGGAACGAGACAGATCCGTCGCTCGCGTACTACAGCACGCTGACCCGCGCCCACGAACTGCTGCTCGGGGCGCTGGGAGCCGCGCTCCTCTTCTACCGTCCCGGCGTCCGTGAGGCCATCCGGCGGCGGGCTGGACTCGTCACGGCGATCGGCCTCGGCGGCATCCTCGCTGCGGGGCTGCTGATGTCGGACACGGACGCCTTCTACTACATGGGCGGATCCGTCCTGTTCAGCCTCGTCGCCGTGGTGCTCGTCCTCGCCGTGATGACCGCGAACGGCTCCCGAAGCATCGCGACGCGCGCGCTCGAAGTCCGGCCGTTGGTATGGCTGGGCGCCGTGTCCTACGGCGTCTATCTGTGGCACTGGCCGATGGCCGTCCTCGTGACGCCTGAGTCGACCGGCCTCGATGGACTGCCACTGCTTGCGATCCGGATCGGGGCGACCCTTCTGATCGCCGCGGCCTCCTTCTACATCGTCGAGCGTCCGATCCGCCGAGGGCGGATCAGGCACATCCGCCTGGAGCCGCGCATCGCCTTCAGTGGCGCCGCGGTGATCGCTGTGGGGCTCGCCGGACTGACGGTGGCTGGCACGCGGGGGGCTCAACCGCTGCCGTCGTTCCTCTCGGACAACATGGACATCATCGGTTCGACGATCCCTGGCGCCCATGGCACCGTCGCCCTCATCGGCGACTCGGTGGCGATGAGCCTGTACCCCGGCCTCGTCCACGAAGCCGGGGCGGCCGGCCTGAACGTGGTATCCGCCACGTTCCCCGGGTGTTCCAGCGGCGACACGCTGCGGGCCGACGACACCGGCAAGCTGTTCCACAGCGCCCGGACCTGTGCCAGGAACGCCGTCGAGAAACAGAGCGAGCTCATCGCCACCGATGATCCGTCGGTCGTGTTCTGGCTCAGCTCACGCGACCGATACAGCATCAAGGTGGACGGGGTCCTCCTGCCAAGCGGCAGCCAGGAGTGGCGGAAGGCCGTGTACGCCGACTGGGACAGGACGCTGGCTCGGCTCACGAGGTCGGGCGCACCCGTGGCACTCATCCTGCCGCTGTACGGCGAGACTGGTATCCCGTCGAAGTGCGCCGGCTTGGAGTACCTGGCTGAGGCCAAGTGCATCACCCCGTGGGTCCTGAACGGGCCCCTCCGCGCCCTCTACGCGGACTGGGCCAAGGGTCACCCCGACAAGGTCGTCGTCATCGACATCGTGGACGAGCTCTGCCCGACGGTGCCATGCCCGGCAGACATCGACGGCATCCACCTTCGGATGGATGGGGTGCACCTCACCACGGAGGGCTCGATCCTCGTGGCCAGGATGGTGCTCGCCCGCCTGCCGGCTGAGCTGCGCCCGTGACGCATCCCCGCGCGCTCGGCCGGTAACGACCGAGGACCCCGGGGTCAGGCCGGGTCCACCAACTCGATCCGGATCCGCTTGTTGATGCGGCCCTTCGACTCGTAGCCGGTGACCCGGATGCCGCCGACCTCGCGCGTGTTGGCGACGTGCGTGCCGCCGTCCGCCTGCAGGTCCAGCCCGACGATCTCGATCGTCCGGATCTCCTCGATCCCGGCGGCAGCAGGTTGACCTTCGTCCGGATCAGGTCGGGGATCGCGAACGCCTCGTCGCGCGGCAGGACGTCGACGCGGACATCGCGCGGCCGCGGCGAGCTCTTCGTTGACGGTGGCCTCGATCGCGCTCGACGAGATCGCCCGACATCGTCTCGAACTCGAAGTCCATGCGACCCGACCCGGGCTCCATGTTGCCGCCGGTCACGAGCGCGCCGTAGTCGCGCCACACGACGCCGCACAGCGCGTGCAGCGCGGTGTGGGTGCGCATCAGCGCGAAGCGGCGCGCCCAGTCGAGGTCCACGTGGAGCGTGTCACCGACCGTCGGTGGGTCGCCGTCCGCCGGTTCGAGCTCGTGGACGATCTCGCCGTCGGCCTTGCGCGCCCCCCTGACGGTCCAGGTCCGGCCGTCCGCCGCGCGCAGCAGCAGGCCCCGATCCGAGGGCTGGCCGCCCCCGCCCGGATAGAAGACGGTGCGGTCGAGCACCACGACCGTCGCGTCCCCGACCTCGACATGACGGACGCGCGCGTCGACGGAACGGGCGTACGCCTCGGTGTAGCAGAGCTGCTCGCCGGTCGGGGTCATGGCCTGCCAGACCGTCCGCGACCGGTCGCGGTCACTGGACCGTCAGCGTCCCGGTCATCGTCGGGTGCACCGAGCACAGGAACTTGTAGGAACCGGCGGCGAGGGCCGGGACCGCGTAGTCCTGCTTGTCGACGCCGCTGAAGATCGCGCCGTTGAAGACGGTCGCGCCCGGCGCTGTCCTTGATCTCGACGTTGTGGGGGATCCCGTCGTCGTCGTTCTGGAACTCGATCTGGAACGCCGTGTTCGCCGGAGCGCTCAATTCGGTCGTGTTGAACTGGATATTGAGCGCGGAGAGCTGGACGACCGGCCCGCTGGGACCCTGCGACGGCGGGGTGCTGGCGCCGTCGCTCGGGGCGACGGACGCTCCGGCCGAGCCGCTCGGCTCGACGCTGGGCAAGGGCGTCGTGGACGGCGCCGGCGCATAGGTCCAGCCTGGCGCATTGGCACCACAGGCGGCCAGGGCCAGGACGGTGATCGCGATGGCCAGGGGGCGGGCGAGTCGCATGGCTGGGCGAAACCTCAGTCGTGACGCGGGGCGTGGTCGGCGCGGAGTGCCGCGCTGGGGATGTCGGACGGAATCTACCGCGTTCGGGCATCGAAGGGCAGCCTCCGGGCGGCGCACTGGTACCTGGGAGCCAGGACCACCCCGTACCATCGTCCGGATTGCCCCGGGACCTTCGCGGGACTAGTCTCCGCTCCCCTTCCCAAAGGGGCGCGTCATCGGACGACGCACCCGAACGACACCGGAGCCCACCGAACGCTCATGAAGACCGACCTCACCACCCGCGTCTGGCGCATCGTCACCGTCATCGGACCGCTCCTCGCGATCGCGCTGACCCTGGCGGCCGGCCGTCGCTGGTAACCAGACCCCGCTTCATCCCAGCGCCGATCGTCGGACGGAGCCCATCCGAACGACGACCGTCCTCATTCGAGACCCGGAGACCTCCCTCCGGGTCTCGTTTTATGTCCGAGGAGGCGGCGCCCTCCTACGACCGCTCGGTCATGCCCAGGCGGATCGCCACGGCCGCGGCCTCGACCCGGCCGGACACCCCGAGCTTGCTCAGGATGTTGCCGACGTGGACGCCGACCGTCTTCTGGCTGATGAAGAGCCGCTCGCCGATCTCCCGGTTGGTCCGGCCGCGAGCGATCTGCGCCAGGACCTCGCGTTCGCGACCGCTCAATCCGAAGGTGTCCCGTCGGCACGATGCCGTCCTGGGTGCCGGACAGACCGCGGACGAGGGCCGAGGTCACCGCGTCACCCGCTGACCCGTCCATCACCCCGGCCGGGACCGGGCTCGCGATGACCCCGACGAGGGCCGGTCGGGCTGTCCTCCGGGCGCGCCAGTCGCTCCTCGACCTCCGGCGGCAGGGTGATGAGGGCGCGATGGGCCAGCTCGCGAAGCTCCCGGAGGAGGGGCGTGGCACCGAGCGTCAGGGCCACGCCGACCGCCTCCAGCAAGGGGCCGCCGCGCATCCGCGTCGACCCGCGCGACCGGCACCGGACGCCAGCACGGCCTCCGCCTCGCGCCAGCGCGCCCGGGCCATCTCGTAGGGGATCCCGAGACCCGCCCAATCGATCGCCACCGCCTCCCACGCCCCCGCATCGTCGCGGCCGTCCACTCGGCGCCGGTAGGCACGCGCCGTGGCCAGCCATGTGTCGGCGAGCCGGCGCGAACCGAGCGTGGTGGCGACGCCATGGCGACGCACGATGGACTCCGCCGACTTCACGACATCGCGGGCCCGCTCGCGTGCCGCCGCCAGGCCTGCGAGGTCGCGGCGCTCGCGAGCCTCGATCGCGGCAGCCGCGTCGACCTCGATGGCGGAGGCCGCCGTGCGCGCTGCGAGGATCCAGTCCTCGGTCTCCCTGGCCAGGCTCCAGCCCCGCTCGGTGGCGCGCCGCGCATCGGCCACGTCACCACGCCACAAGGCGAATGATGCTGCGGCGAGGTGGAGCGGCACCGCCTGCTGGGCATCGCGGACCGCCTCCAGCTCGAGCATGGTCTGGCCCAGCAGCCGCCCGGCCGATTCGCCCGCCGTGAGTTCGATCTCGACGGTCGCGAGCGCCACCATCGTGTTGAGGAAGTTGACGCCGGCCGGCAGCCACTCCAGCGCCGTCATGCTGAGCGACCGGGCCTCCTGCCAGCGGCCCAGCAGGAAGAGCGAATCGGCGGCGTTGCCGCGCAGGAAGTTGCCGTAGACGGCTTCGAGCCCGGCGACCCGGGCGGCCTCGATCCCTTCGGAGGCCACCGCGACCGCTTCCTCATGCCGCCCGGCGAGGTCCAGCACCGTCGTGAGGTTCGCGTAGACCCGGAAGAGCTCATCGAGGTCGCCCAGCTCCTCGGCCATCGCCCGCGCCTCGCCGAGCATCGCGACCGCCGCGTCCGGATCGGCGCGCCAGCCCAGTGAGACCCCGAGGGTCGTCGTCGCGTGGAGCTCCCAGGCCCGTGCCGGCGGATCGCACGCGCGGGCGATACGGATCGCGTCGCGCGCCAGCCGCTCGGCGTCGGAGAACGTGCCCTCGAGCATCCGTACCTGGGCCAGACCGGCCACGACGGCGGCACGTGCCGGTGAGGGCGCCGTCGGGACGAGGTCGACCGCGCGTCGGCGGGCCAGGAGCGCACCCTCCGCGTCGCCGGCCACGCGCCGGAACTGTCCGAGTCGGTCGTACGTGAGCCCGAGCCGCGCCCGGTCGCGCCGCGCGTCCGATGCGGCGATCACGGCATCGAGGTAGGCCGCCGCGCGCCCGACCCGGCCCGCCGCGAACGCCGCCTCGGCGGCGCGCCGTCCCAGGTCCGCGAGGTTGGCCCGGGCGCCGCGGCCCGCGCGGCTGGTATCGGCGAGGCCCCGGATGGAGATGGCCAGCTCCAGCGCCGCGAGCTCATCGGCCGGGGCATCCACGACCGCCGCGGCATCCGCGGCCTCGATCGCCGCTGCCCCGGCCGCCGGGGCATCGTGCGCGAGCAGGTGGTGGTGCATCGCCATGAACGGGTGATCGGCCATCGCCCGGGCGACCGCGGCGTGATGTCGGACCCGGGCGGTCGGGAGCAGGTCCGCCTCGATCGCCCGCCCGACGAGTTCGTGGCGCAGCGCCAGTCCGTCGGGGCCTTCCACGATGAACCCGTACTCGATGCCTTCCTCGAGGCCCGCCGTCAGGTCGGCGTCCAGGACACCGTCGCCGCGTCGCGGTGCGCTCGACGAGCGGGGCGGTCCACTGACGCTCTCGGCCTCGAAGGCCTCGGCCGTGGCGCCGAGGGCGGCCCGCGACATGGCCCGGCCGGCCGGCGCCAGCAGGCGCAGGATCCGTCGACATTCGGGCGATCGCGCCCCGATCCGGGCGAGCACCAGGTCCTCGAAGGACGAGGTGAGCGAGACGGTCGGCAGTTCGCGGCGCGCGGCCAGCAGCTCCTCGGCCAGGAGAGGGCCGGCCGATGGACCGCTCAGCGACGATGACCAGGACGCTCGCCGAGGGTCGCTCGCCCTCGATCGATTCGATGAGCCGGGCAAGGTCGTCGCGGACCAAGGGGCCCAGCGTCATCCGCTGCGGCGGGCGCGGTGCGGCGGCCAGGGCGCGAAGGTCGGACGACCACGGGTCGTCGCGGCGGATGGCGTCGCCCTGGTAGGTCGCCACGATCGCAAGCCGCTGGGCGCGGGCGATGCGGGCCAGGAAGCTCACCAGCGTGCGCGTGCCGGCGTCCGCCCGGTGGAGGTCCTCCATCACGAGGAGCACGGGCCGACGCTCGCTGAGTCGCGTGAGCACCCCCAGCACGCCTTCCAGCAAGCGCGCCTGGCGTCGCTCGGGGACGGTCGTGAGCGGGGTCCGGCCGTCGTCGAGCGAGGACCCGAGTCGCGGACCGAGCTCCGGCAGCAGCCGGGTGAGCTCATCGTTGGCCGACCCGATGACCGCGACCAGCTCGCGATCGGTCAACTCGGCGAGCGCCGGCCGGAGCGCCCGGATGAGCGGAGCGTATGGCCGGTCCGTGCCCGGACCGTAGGCACCACCACGCACCACGAGCATCGGCTCGCTCAGGCCCGCCACCCGCCGGGTGGCTTCATCGATGAACCGCGTGGCACCGACCCCGGCCGTGCCGTCGATCAGGAGCGCGCCGGCATCGCCGGACGACGCCGACTGCAGCAGCGAAGCGAGCCTCGCGAACGCGTCCTCTCGCCCGACGAACCGCGCGCTCGTGTACCTGGCGGGCATGGCGGCCATTCTAGGGGTGCGCCATGGGCGCGGTCACCCACGACCATCGGCCGCGCCCCACTCGGCTACGCTGCCGCCTGTGACCGACGGCCGCCGCGCCCCCCATCCCGCCAACGACCTCAACGACCTGCCGGGCGAGGAATGGCTGTATTTCACGAAGTCCGTGCTGACCACGGCGTACCCGTCGGAGCTGGGACATGTGGCCCGCAAGGCCCACGGCGCCAACAAGCCGCCGCGACTCATGGCCCGCCTGATCGAGTTCTTCAGCAAGACCGGCGACCTCGTCCTGGACCCGTTCGCCGGCGTCGGCGGCACACTGCTGGGGGCGGCCATCGCGCGTGGACCGCGGCGCGCCATCGGCATCGAGCTGGATCCGCGCTGGGTCGCGATCCACCATGAGGTGGTCGCCGGGCTGCTCGCCGAGCACGACGGCACGGGGCCTCGGATCGCGGACCTGGGCACGGCCGACCCCGGCGGGCCGCGTCCGTTCGACCCTTCGGGCCTGGACCTCCGCCTGGGTGACGCCCTGGCCATCCTGCCGACACTGGCCGACGGCGCCATCGACTTCATCGCGACCGATCCGCCGTACAACATCCAGCTGGCGCGCACCATGGCGGGCGGCGTGCTGGCCGAGACCCACGCCAACCGGCGGACCGACTACGCGATGGTCAGCGACTCCCCGGCCGATCTCGCCAATGCCCCCGACTACGCCACGTTCCTCGATCGGATGGAGGCGGTCTTCGTCGAGCTGTATCGCGTCCTGCGGGTCGGTCGCTACGCGGTCGTCATCGTCCGCGACGCCTACCAGGACGGGCGCTACCAGTTCGTCGGCTCCGACCTTGCGGCGCGCGCCGCGGCCGTCGGGTTCGTCCCCAAGGGTGACCTGATCTGGCATCAGGCGGGGACGCGGCTGCGCCCCTACGGCTATCCGCGGGTGTTCGTGCCCGAACATCGCCCATCAGCACATCCTGGTGCTGCGCCGCGAACCGGCGGGTGGTCAGGCGCGCCGGCGACTCTCGAGGTAGGCGGCCAGCACGTCGCCGTCGACGTCGTCACCCATCGTCCAGGTATCGGCCGCGATCGGCATCGTGGCGGTCGGCGCCGATGGGACGGGCTCGCCGACGACCTCGCCCAGGGTCATCTTGTGGATCCAGCCCTGGCTGCCGTCGGGGCACAGGACGAGCCAGTAGACGCCGTACTTCTCGAGCAACTGGACCTCGTCGCCCTGGTCGAGGAAGCCGATCTCGCCGGCGCGGAGTTCATCGGGCTGATCGAGCAGGCGGACGACGTTGTAGCGGATGAGCCGGCGCTCACGCCCGTCGAGTGGACCGACGAGACCGTGATCGAAGGTGAGGCGCGGGGCCGCGGGTGCGGCGTTCCGGATCGGGTCGGCCTTGCGGGCCTCCATCAGCGACGGCCGGCGCCAGCGCGGCATCGCCATCTCGAGATCCATGGGCCCGGGCACGGCGGCCGGGACCACGACGCCAAGGGGCGCGGCCGCCAGGGCCGAGACCCCCACGCCCACCCCGCTGGCCGCGGCCTGGGCCAGGGCATCGTCCGACGCCGGCTGGTCCCCATCCCGACGGCGCTTCCCGAACATGCCGAACGCCATCGCCATCGTCACGGCGCCGGTCGTGGTCACCATGGTCGCCGCCAGGCCCAGCGGGATGGTCGGGCCGGGGCTTCCGAGAACGGCCACCGCGCTCGCGAAGACGGCGCCGGGATCGACGCCACCACCTTCGCCGCCTCCATTGCCGCCGCCCGTGCCGTCCGGGCCGTTGGAGCCGGTCGAGCCGACCGCGTTCGGTCCGTCGTCCGGCCCCTGGCCGTCGGTGCCGGGGCTCGGGGCTCCGGCGGCACCGTTCGAACCACCGGTGTCGCCGCCGCTCGCGCCGGTGATCGCAGCCGGGACGACGTAGCCGATCGCCCCGTCACTCGGGTTCGGTGAACCCGTCGGGCTGGTCGAGGTGCCGGTCGGCGCCGGCGAGCCGGTCGGGCCTGCGTTGCTGCCGGTGGGCGAGGGTGAACCGGTCGGCGTTCCGGTCGCTCGGGGGCGCTCGGTCGGGCCTGCATGTGGGTCGACCGTGACCCCAGACGTCGGGGTCGCCTGCGGTCGGTCGGTGGACGCTGGCGTCGGCTTCGGGCTGGGCCTGGGCGTGGACTTGGGTGTCGGGGCCGGCGTGGACTTCGGGGTCGGTTCGGGCGTTGCCTTCGGGGTCGCCGTCGGCTTGGGCGTCGCCCTCGGCGTGGGCTCAGGCGTTGCCGTCGGCTTCGGGGTCGCCTTGGGTGTGGGCGCGGGCGTTGCCGTCGGCTTGGGCGTCGGCTTCGGTGTGGGCTTCGGTGTGGGCTTCGGCGTGGGCGTCGGCGGGACCGTGATCGTGATGGAGCCGCCGGCCAGGCTGGCGTCGAACTTGTCGCGGCTCATCGCCTCGAACGTGACCTTGTGGGTCCCGGCCGGCAGCTTGCCGGACCAGCCGTAGGTGACTCCGCGCTTCCATTTGTCGCCGCTCGTCTTGTGCATCGCGTGCGTCGCACTGCCGACCCGGACGCGCACCCAGTCGGCCGCGGACCCCTGGCGGTTGCGGTACTCGACCTTGAAGTCGATCGTCGAGTCGGGCGTCCCGGAGCCGGGCGACATCGAGCCGCCGGAGAGCGCGGTAGGACCCTCGCCGGCGACGACCGGAGTGACCGCGACGAGGAGCATCGCGACGAGGGCCAACCAGACGCCAGCCGCGCGCAGCCCACGCCGGACGGCGAGAGCGGCGACGCGCGAGGTCTGGGGGCGGCGATGGGTGAGACCCAAGTGATGATGCCTCCGGTCCGGGACTGGGGCCCGGTTCCTGATCGCGAGGATGGCTGGCACCGGAGGGGCGGGCAATGGTACGGGGGTCCGGGCCCTCGACCGCCGACCGGACGCTGCCCGCCGGCCGCCGCGTGCACGACCGGTGCCGTGGCGCACCGCGGCCGAAGGGTCCGGTTGGGTGCGGTGTGGTCGCTGGTCCCACCGGCCCGAACGCTTACCCCGGTTCGGCCATAGGCGCGACGAGGGCACCCCGTGACCATGCTCGTCATGGAGGTCATCACCCCGACTCGCACCATGCCGCGACCGGCGGTCGCGCCCGTGATCGGCGGCACCCTCGTGGGCACGCTGCTGGTCGTGTTCGGCCTGATCATGGGCTTCGTCGTCTTCGCCACCCCGTTCCTGACCTGGCTGATGCCGGCCGGGAGGTTCGGGCCCGGGGAGATGGTCATCGGCATCGTCGTCTGGTCGCTCGCCCTGGTGGCGCCGGCCGGCCTCGTCCTCCTGGGGACGACCCGCCTGGCCCAGGTCCTCGTGACGGCCCGTCCGCCCGCGCCGCACGTGTCCGCCTTCCGGCGCGCGGTCGGCGACCTGCCCGAGGGCGTGGTCCTCGCCAGCGGCCTGACCCTGCCGGACGGACGCGGCCTGTCCGACCTGCTCGTCGGCCCATTCGGTGCCGCCGTGATCCGGGAGCTGCCGCCCACGACGGTCACGCGGGTCCGCGAAGGCATCTGGGAGCTCCGCACCAAGCGCGGCTGGATCCCCCTGGAGAACCCGCTGGACCGTGCGGTCCGCGATACCGAACGGGTCCGGCGCTGGCTGGCCCACGACGACACCGACTTCGTGGTCAAGACGTATGCCGCGGTGATCGGCCCGGCCCCGTCCGTGGAGCGGACGACCAACTGCGCCGTCCTGACGCCAGACCAGTTGCCCGCCTGGATCGCGGCGCTGCCGCCACAGCGGACGTTGACCGCCGGCCGGATGGAGCGACTCGTCGAGGTCGTCCGCGAGGCCGCTGTCTGACCCTCCCGGCTATCCGACCGGGATCACCAGCACGTACTTCCCGTCCTTGCCCGGGTACCGGCCCGTCGGCCGTCGCCACTTGAGGTAGTCCTCGCGCAACTGCTTGACGGTGATGCGCTGGTTCGGCTTGCGCGAGGCGCCCCAGATCGAGCTGACCCGCGGATACCACGGGTCGCTCACCCACAGGCCGGTCACGTCGTAGTCATCGGTCAGCGCCGGGTCGTCGGTCGTCTCGAATCCGTGAAGCACCCACGAATGCGCGCCGCGCCAGACCAGCAGGCCCACCGGCCGGCCCGTGGCCCGGATGGCCTCGATCGCGCGGCGCACGGCCTTGCCGATCGTGGGCTCGACGACGACCGTGTAGTCGCCGGCGTCGTGCCGCTCGAGGCCGCGCGCCCAGCCTTCCGGCTCCGTGCCACCGTTGCGGGCCTTCGAAAGGCGCTTGGCGAGCTTGGCCAGGCTGGCCTGGGTCGCCTTGGTCCGGTCGTTCCGCGGCCCGATGACGTTGAGCATGATCTGCATCGCGGCCGAGACGCATTGGTGCTTGTTGGCCTGGGTCACGAAATCGCCCTTGCGGTACAGGTTCATCTTGTACGGGCCGCTCGGAGTCGGCGCTGGGGTCGCGGTCGGCGTCGGCGTCGGTGACGGGCGTCGGCGCCGAGGTCGGCGACCGGGGTCGCGGTCAGGCGTCGCGGTGGGGGCCGGCGTGACGACCGGCGCTGGGTTCCACGATCGGGACGATCCCCCGGACGGCACGGCGTCCTTGGCCGGCGACGCCGCCGCCGCGAACATCGGAGCCGGTGTCCCGACCGCGGCCGCGACGGCGCCCGATCCGGTCGGTGCGCAGCCTGCCACGGCCACCAGGGCCAGCAGGCCGGTGACGAGACGTGCCGGTCGGGTACGGGTCGACGAAGGTCTCACGGACGGGTCGGTCGGACTCGGGAACGGGATGGTTGGTAGGGGAGCCAGGACTCGAACCTGGAACCAGCGGGATATAAGCCCGCCGCTCTGACCGATTGAGCTACTCCCCCAGGGGCCGGAATCTACACCCACGCCGTCAGGCGTCCAGCGCGCGGGTTCGGGGGCCGCGCCGTCAGGCCGGGCGCGGAGCGGTCAGGTGGGTCCGTCGCCGCCGAGCAGGCGACCGGCTATGGAGCGCAGGCGCAGCGGTCGTGGGCGCAGGCCGCGGCCCTTGGCCCGATCGCCATCCGTGCCATCCGATCCGTCACCCGCACCGCCGACGTTCCACATGTGGGCGGGCATGTTCGACGCGAGCTCGTGCTCGTCCTCGGTCCGGAAGGCTTCGATCGGCAGATCGTCCGGGTCGAAGGGACGGGGACTGACCGCGACGATCTTGGCGGGACGGGCGTAGGCCGGGGCTCCGTAGAGCTTCGGCAGCGCGACGTGCTGCTCGTCGATGGACACGCGCGGACCTCAAGGGATCGGGATGATGGCGGTGCGCCGGATACCCGGACACACCGAGGATGATAGCCACGGCAGAGTACCGCGGAATGGTACGGATGGGCTAGGCGCGGCCCGGCGGACCGCCTCGGAAGTGGTGCGCGGACGCCACACCCACGTTCACCGACGGTCCCGTCCGGTCACCCGGCCAGCCAGCGTCAGCCGAACCAGGGGCGGATGATCTGGAGTGCCACGACCATCACGAGATAGGCGATCGGGACGGCGGCGAAGAACCCCAGCGCGGCGCTCCAGCCGCTCCGTCGACGCGCGCCGCCGGAGCCGGTCGGCTGCGGGACGACGAGCCAGGTCAGGAGGCTCCCGACGAGCAGCACGATGACGACGTAGCAGGCCATCGCGAGGACCCGCAGGTCGCCGCCCGGAAGCGCCGCCCCGCGCGACAGGGCGAGGTCGTAGGCCAGATAGCCGATCGCCAGGACCGTCGCGACGACGAGGCTCGACAGCACGGCGCGGACGACCGGGCGTGGGGCATGACGGAATTGGCGCCAGCGGACCTCGACCCACGATCGGTGGCGGACCGGCTCACGCACGGGGCCGGCTGGGCCCGGGGTCATCCCTCCCCCAGGACGGCCAGGGTCCGGCGCGCCGGGATCGTCTCGGGCGTGTGTGCCGCAAGCAGCTCCACCGCGTCCACGAACCGTGCCAGTTCGTCCTCGGCATTGAAGAAGCCGACGCTGATGCGCAGCGCGTCGACGAGCGGGATGGTCCGGGTGATCGCGAACACCCGGGCCCCCAGCTCGTCCTTGAGCTCGTCGGGCGTCCAGCCGTCGACGCGGAACACGACCAGGGTCGCCATGTGGTCGCGCGGCGTCACGACGTGGACCCCGGGGATGGCCGCCAGACGATCGGCAGTGTCGCGGGCCAGCCGCGCGCCACGCTCGTAGATCCAGTCGAGCCCGACGAACATGCTCAGCCAGCCGATGGACCGGGCCATGCCCACCACGGACGGCCGGTGGTGGCTCGAGACGTCGTACTTGCGCGCCGTCGCCCACACCGCGGCGTCACCCGCCGAGTCGGCATGCTCGAAGGTGAAGTAGCCGCCCAGGCTCGGCAGGAGGCGCTCGCGTGCTGCCGGGGTCACCGCCACGGCTCCGGTGCCCTCCGGGCCCATCAGCCACTTCTGGCCGGAGACGGCATAGACATCGGCGCCCGTAGCCGCCTCGAGGTCGATGGGGATCGTGCCCGCGCTCTGTGCGCCATCGACCACCACGAATGCGCCACGCTCGTGGGCGATGCGGGCGATGGCCGCGACCGGCATGACCGCCCCCGTCGCCCACAGGACGTGACTGATCACGACCGCCTTCGTGCGCTCGTCGATGGCGGCGTCGAAGGCCGCGACGATCCGCTCGTGGTCGCCCCCATCACCGATGTCGAGGAAGTCGATCTCGATGCCGTGGCGCAGCCGTTGGAGGTAGAGCGGGCCCACGCCGCCCTGGTGCTCGAGCCGGGTGGTCACGGCCTTGTCGCCCGGCGGCCCAGTCGATCCCGTTGAGCCCGACGTTCATCCCGTCGGTCGTGGCGTGGGTGATGGCGATGTCGTCGATCTCGGCGGTGAGCAGGGCAGCGACGGCGGCCCGCGCCTCGTCGAGGCGCTGCATGAACTCCATGAAGCCCGCGACGTCGGCTCGACCCACGACGAAGCTCGTGCTCGGCCATCTGCGTGAGGACCGCGGCCGTCTCGGCTGGCAGCGGCCCGCTGGTCCCGGCATTGAGGTAGATGCCAGCGCCAAGCGCGGGCAGCATGGCGCGGACCGCGGCGAGTCGTTCCGCTTCGGTCGGGTCGGGGGGGAGCACGGCCGTATGATACCGGCGATGTCCGGCCTGGCCCGACCCGAACTCCTGGCGACCACCGAGTGGCTCGGCGAGCAGCTGGGCCGCTCCGGCGTGCGGATCGTGGACGCTCGCTGGCGTCCCGACGGCAGTGGTGCGGAGGTCCATCGCACGGGCCGGATCCCGGGGTCCGTGCACGTCGACTGGCGCGCGGATCTCGTCGAGACCCGACGAAGCCGGCGACGCCCTGCGTCTCGCCAGCCCCGAGCGGATCGCCGCCGTGGCCGAACGCGCGGGCATCGGCGATGGCACGACCGTCGTGATCTACGACGACACCGATGCGCTGTATGCAGCTCGCGTGTGGTGGACGCTGCGGGCCTACGGCCTGGAATCGGTGCGGATCCTCGACGGCGGGTTCCCGGCCTGGGAAGCCGAGGGTCGGCCGGTGAGCAGGGCCGTCATGGACGCCATGCCAGGGACATCGACATCGCCCGCCAGCTTCACGCCACGAGGCCCGACCCGGATCCATCTCACGACCGCGGATGTGCGTGGGCTGCTGGGCGCCCCTGACGTGACGCTGCTCGATGCGCGGGCGCCAGCCGAGTACCGCGGTTTCGAGGGCAACACCAAGCGATTGGGCCACATCCCGGGCGCCATCAATGTGCCGGTCGGCGGGATGCATGCCGCAGGGACGCAGCGGCTGCGCGGTGGCGACGAGCTCCGCGACCGCCTCCACGCCGCGAACGTGAGTCGCGGCCGGCGCATGGTCACCTACGACGGATCCGGTGTCGCGGCCGCCAAGCTCGCGTTCGTGCTGACGCTGCTGGGCCACGAGGACGTCGCCGTCTATGACGGCGGGTGGGCGGAATGGGGGAACCGCCTGGACCTGCCGGTCGACCGCTAGGCGATCACCAGCCGGTCGGTTCCGGGTCGGGCTCCGCGGCAGCGGCGGCGGCCCGGGCGGCCATCGTTTCGGCATCCAGCCCGGCCCACGGGTCCACCTCATGGTGCGGTGCCAGGATCTGGGCCAGTCCGTGATTGACGGCCACGAGCGCGGCCGAGGTCCGGGCTTCGCCCAGCGTATCCGACCAGTACACCGCGTCCGTCACCGGCACGAACTCGCCGTGCAGCTCCGAAAGCGCCTCGCGGAGGCTTCGTTCCGGGAGCAGGTGGATGCTGCCGGTGACCTTGAACGGCGGGATCGAGATGATCGCCTGCTCGGTCATCTTGGGTGTCCGCAGCTCGGGCAACGTCTCGACGGGCTCGTCGGAGACGACGAAGAGGACGGAGGCCAGGTTGATCTGGGCGTACTCCGCGTGGATCGGCTGGCCGCGCGAACCGAACTCGTCGAACGTGACGTCGGCCAGGACGATGAACGGGTCGTCGGCCCGATTGAGGAGGTCGGTCACGCGGCGCTGGCGGGTATCGATCGAGCCGCGGACCGTGAACGCATTGGTGAAGAGGGTCAGGGCGACCGCCTGCGCCGCTCCCCGATGGGGTCGTACATCACCGAAGCATACGGGGCCGGTCTACGTCCGGGAAGGTCAGGTTCGTTCCGTGGTGGCCGTTCTGGCGCCCGCGGTCACCAGCAGTTCGGCGCCGTGCTGCAGCCCTTCGTACAGGGTGGTGACGCTCTCGACAGTGTCGATGTCCGCGACCGACTTGTCGTGGCGGAGCGCATGGATGCGCGGGAAACGCAGGCTGAAATCCGCTGCCGTGGCGCTTGCTGCGCACGATGACGTCGAACGCGATCTCCACGACCACGGTCGGCTCGACCTGCCGGTAGCGCCCGAAGCGAGCGATCGTATGGGCCTCGAACCAGGCGGTCATCTCGGCGATCTCCGCATCGGTCAGGCCGCTGTAGGCCTTGCCGATGTTCACGAGCTTGCCGGTCGCCTCGTCGCGGACCGCGAACGTGTAGTCCGAAAGGACGCCATGGCGCTTGCCATGTCCGACCTCGACGCCCACGACGACGCAGTCGATGGTCGCGAGCGCCTTCTTCATCTTCAGCCAGCCAAGCCCGCGCCTCCCCGGCGAGTAGATGCTGGCCGGGTCCTTGACCATCAGGCCCTCGTTGCGACGGGCGCGCGCGTCGGCGAACGCGGTCTCGAGCGCCGCGCTGTCGGCGGCCGACGGACAGGTGCGAGCGCAGGAATCGACCGCCATCGGCAGCCGACGGGAGGGCGATCGATTCGAGCCGCGCACGGCGCGCGCGCAACGGGGCCCGGAGGAGCGGCTCCACGGTCCGGTCGCCGAGCGCGTCGTCGCCGCTTCCGTCGGCGAGGACATCGAAGGCCACATAGATGACCGGGACATCCGCCTGGATCTGGGGTGAGGGATCCTTGCGCCCCAGCCGTGTCTGGAGGCTGATGAACGGCAGGACGACGCCATCCTTCCAGGCGAGGATCTCGCCATCGAGCACGCCGTCCCAGGGGATCGGCCGGGCCGCCTCGACGATCTCGGGGAACTGGCCGCTCACGTCGTGCAGGTCGCGCGAGTAGAGCCGGACGTCTGCCCCGCGCTTGTGGAGCTGGGCGCGGATCCCGTCGTACTTGTCCTCGACCCAGACCTCCGACCCCAGGCGCCGGATGATCTCATCGGCGTCCTCCGCCGGCGACGCGAGCATGAACTTGAGCGGATGGAAGAGCGCGAGTTCCGCGGTCGCGAGCCGGTCGTCGCGCGCCAGGGTCACGAGCCGCCCCACGTCGCCGGTCAGCATGCCGGCCCACTTGACCTCGTCGAGCGGGCGATCGAACGCCTTGGCGATGGCGGCCTCCACGAGCCCCTCGCGCAGGCCGATCCGCAGGTCGCCGCCGACGACCTTGACGATGCCGCGAGCGGTCGCGGGATCGGACCGGGCGATCAGGTCGCGCAGCAGCGCGGACTTGCGGGCCGGCCCGGAGGCCGACTCCAGCGCCGCGAACGTGGCGGCCACCTCGGGGAGTGTCGGACTGAGGGCCGGGTCAGGGTCGTGGCCGGCCGCGGTCAGCACGTCCTCGACGGCCAGGCTCAGGTCGGAATGGCGGTCGTAGGCCTGGCCGAGCTCCGGCTTGGAGACGCCGGCCACCTCGGCGACCGCCGAGGCGATGGCCGACCAGCCCAGGCCGGTGGCGCGCTGATCGGCCTCCGGAAACGGGCGCCCGGTCAGGAAGACGGCGGCGATCGGAAGTTCGTCGGCGTCGAGGCTGTGCAGGTAGTCGGCCAGCAGCGCGGTCTTCTCGGACGTTCGGGTCGTCGCCGCGACGCGCTCGGCCAGGTCGCTCCAGCGGCGCATGGCGGGGATGGTATACGGTTCGGCCGATGGCGCCTCGAGCGTGGTTTCCGGAGGTGATGTGGGGCTCGCGGGTCGTGCTGCGCCGGCACGTCCCGGAGAACCTGGCCTGGTTCCGCCGTTGGTACGCCGACCCGGAGATCGCGAGGCTCGCCCGCTACCAGGAAGCCCCGATGCGGCCCGACGAGATCGAGCGCTTCTTCGCGGCTCGCGTGGTGGGGCCGGAGGCGCTGTCGATGGCGATCCACGAACGGGCCGGCGAGCGGCTGGTCGGCACCTGCGCCTTCAGCCAGCTCGATGGTGACAACGGCTCGGCGCTCTACCACATCACGATCGGCGAGAAGGACGCGTGGGGGCTGGGCTACGGCACCGAGGCGACCCAGCTGATGCTGGACCATGCCTTCGGGACGCTCGGGCTGCATCGCGTGGCCCTGTTCGTGTTCGAGTTCAACGAACGGGCGATCCGGGCTTATCGGCGCTGCGGCTTCGTGGTGGAAGGTCGGTCGCGCGAATCCATCTATCGCGACGGACGCTGGTGGGACGAGCTCGCCATGAGCGTCCTCGAGGCGGACTGGCGTCGAGCACGCGAGGAATCGGCCGAGTCGGCGGTGGAGCACGGGTTGCTGGTCGCCGACGCGGACGCCGGGCAGTCCGTGGACCGCCGACCCGTGGCGCGGGCCACACGCAATCGCCACGCGCCTCGCCATCGCCGGCCCTGCCGGGCAGCCCCGCCGCGGACTGGTCCGACGCACGATCAGGAGGTTCACGTGAGCAGCCAGGGTTTGGGCGCGGAGACCGCGCGCTCCGAGGTCCGCGAGCTGATCGCGGCGAAGGGCCACACGGTCGACAACGCACGGGCCGTCGTTGCGCGCCTGGATGCCGCCTTCGCTGACGGCTCGCTGGAGCGGACCGACCCACTCGACGTGTTCCTGAGCGATCTCCAGCAAGCCCTGGAACAGGACGAAGGCGAGAAGCTGGGTGGCAAGAGCGCCGAGGCCGCCCGGTTCATCCTGCGCGCGATCGACCGCGAGCTGGATAACGCCTGAGGGCTAGGCCCTACGCGGCGCTACCCCTCGAATTCGGTCGGTGTCAGACGATCCGTACCCAGGTGTCGGCCGGCGTCGCTCCCCGGGGCGCACGCCCTGCCATGATCGTCCAACCGCGCGCTGGCGGCGAGATGACACGGAGGGGCCACGACCGAGGGCTTGACTCTCGGGTAGGGCGAGGGTCCACGATGGTTGCCATGGACCAGGACCTGCTCGTCATCGGTCGCTTCGCCCGCCTCGCCGGCCTGTCTGTCGGGGCGTTGCGCCACTACGACGAACTGGACCTGCTGCGACCGGCCTGGGTGGACCCTGAGACGGGCTATCGCTCGTACCGGCGCGACCAGCTCGAGACGGCGCGGACCATCGTCCGGCTGCGCGATCTCGAGGTCCCGCTCGAGACGATCCGTGCCTATCTCGGGACGGATGACCCAGCGGTGCGACGCCAACTTCTCGAAGCGCACCGGCGGCGCCTGGAGGCCCGGACCTTCCGACTCCAGCGCGTCCTCCACGTCGTCGGCCAGATGGCCGCCGACCGACCCACGACCGGGACTCGACCAATTCCACGACCACGCAGGAGAGCCCCGCCATGACCGCTCGGACCCTCGACAACCTGACCGACCTTGATGGCGCGACCCACCGAGCCCTCGGGATCGCGCTGTTCAACCACACCTGGACGCTCCTCGAGAAGCCCGACCGGACGCCCGCCGAGACCGACGAGATGATCCACGCGGCCCATGCCTCGCGATTCCATTGGAGCCGCGCCGACGCGGTCGAGACCGTCAACCTGGCCCGCGGCGAGTGGCAATGCTCACGGGTCTACGCCACGCTGGGTCGCGGCGAGCCAGCCCTCTGGCACGCCCGCCGCTGCCTCGCCTACAACGAGGCGGCGGGTGCCGGGGATTGGGACATCGCCGCGGCCTACGAGGCGCTGGCCCGGGCGAATGCGGTCGCCGGCGATCCGGCTGCCGCCGCGGACTGGAAGGCCAGGGCCATCGCCGCGCTCGACGGCATCGCCGACCAGGACGATCGCGACCTGATCGAAGGCGACATCGCGACGCTCCCGGTCTGACGCCCTGGTGCGACCCGAGACACAGGCGCGACGGCCGCGGTATCTTCGGCGACCTACTGGCCGAACATCACCGTGATGATCACGATCAGCGCTACGACACCGATGACCGCCACGCCCAGCCCGAGGACGCCCACCACGGCGATGTCACGGATCAATCGGCGCCGGTCCGCCCGGCGTCCCTGGTCATCGCTCACGGATCCCTCGCATCGCTTCGGCGACCGCGCGAGCGCCCTCGGCCTCGAGGCCGGCGATCACGCCATCGATATCTTCGGTGGACCGGTTCTGACTGAGCTTGAGCTTGGCATCGAGGCGATCGATCAGGAGCTCCACCCCGACGATCGCCCGTAGCTGGCCTGCCACGTACGGCGCAGGCGCGTCGTCGACCGACCAGGCCGGTCGGCGTTCTGCCTCGTACTTGGTCGTGAGGTCGCGCACGTTCGCCTCCAGCCACGCGACGTCGTCGTGGACGAGCAGCCGGCCGTAGGCGTGGACGCGCGCGTAGTTCCAGGTCGGCACGACCCGGCCGTGCTCCCGCTTCGTGGCATACCAGGACGGCGTGACGTAGGCGTCGGGGCCGCGGACGATGGCCATCGCCTCGCCGATCGCGGGCTCGCGCCACTGGTCGTTCTTGCGGGCCACGTGACCGCGCAGCGCCCCGAACGCCCCGATACCGTCACGTGACCCCGGGGCATCCCAGACGATCGGCAGCATCGTGGCGAGGATCCCGCGCGACGTCACGGTGACGAGGTCGATCGCGCCGGCGTGGGTGAGCAGCTCCGAGGACATCCTCCTCGGTCGGGGTGAAATGCGCTGGGACGTACACGGTTCGCGGCCTCCAGGTCGGGGCGCGAGTATGCCCGAAGGGCGGGCCACGTAAAATCGGTCCCTTCCCCTCCCCTCCGGAGTCTCGCCCCCATGACTGACCTCAAGACCGGCATCCTGCTCTGGAGCCAGGCTGCCACCTGGCCGGAGATGCTCGATGCCGCGAAGCGCGTGGACCGCCTCGGCTACGACCATCTCTGGACCTGGGACCACCTCTACGCGATCTTCGGCGACCCGTATCAGCCCATCGTCGAAGGCTGGACGAGCCTCGCCGCCTGGGCGATGGCGACCGAGAAGACCCGCCTGGGCCTCCTCGTCGGCGCCAACACGTTCCGTAACCCCGGTCTGACCGTGAAAACGGCCGCCACGCTCGACCACATCAGCGAAGGCCGGGCGATCCTGGGCATCGGCGGCGCCTGGATGGACCTGGAGCACCAGGCCCACGGCATCGACTTCGGGACGGGCTTCGGCCAGCGACTCGATTGGCTCGATGAATCGGTCGGCGCGATGCGCACCGTGCTCGATGGCGGGTCGGCGACATCCGAGCCTGGCGGGCACTATCAGTTCGACGACCTGCGCCACCTGCCCCGGCCGGTCCAGCCGCGACTCCCGATCATGATCGGCGGCAGCGGCGAGAAGAAGACCCTCCGGACCGTCGCCAAGTACGCCGACCTGTGGAACGCGATGGGCCCGGTCGACGTGATGGCGCCGCAAGGTCGAGGTCCTGCGCGGGCACTGCGACGCGGTCGGCCGCGACATCGACGAGATCGAGTTCACGCTCGGCGTCAAGTTCACGATCCGCGACTCGAAGGCCGAGGCCGAGCGCGTCACGTGGAGGCCGCGATGGCCCACAACCGGACGCCGCGGGCCGACGTCGAGGACGACGACACGTTCTGGGAGGGCTCGTCCGAGGAACTCGCGGACCGCCTGCGGCCGTACGTGGAGCTCGGCTTCAGGACGGTCATCTCGGAGCAGCCTGCGCCGTACGACGTCGAGACGTTCGAGCGCTTCGTCGGCGAGGTCAAGCCCCTCATCGACGCCGGGTAGGCGCGGCACCGCGCCGCCGGGCTGCGGCCCGGCCCCTCGGAACCCGCGGTCACGGTGCGAGGCGCTGCCAGCTTTCGACCGGCGTCTGGACCTCGGTCTGCTCGCCGGTGGCTACGTCCACCAGCCACGACGTCGATGTCCACGGTGGGTCTGCGTGTCAGGGTCCTCCCGCAGGAGCGCCGGTGATGACCAGCGAGCGACCGTCGGGCGCCCAGACGAAGTCGGCATCCCCGATGTCGACCACTCCCGGCCCCATCAGCCGGAAGTCCGAGCCGTCCGATCCCGATCCGCCACCCTGCCCGTGGAGCCCGTACACCAGCAGGGCGAGTCGGCTGCCGGCCGGTGACCAGGTCGGCGAGACACCACGTGCGTCCCCGGGTCGAGCGTCAGCGCGTGCCACCCGGTCATGGAACCGTCCGCGTCGATGTCCGCGATGGTGGGTCGAGAGCCTGCGCAGGTGAGCTGCGTCCCGTCTGGGGACCACGCCAGGTCGTCTGGCTCCCCCCACCCTGTCAGCGACTCGATCGGAAGGTCGGCGGATGTTCGAGCCATCCGCATCGGCGATATAGACGTCCGCAACCTGGCGCTCCGCCTGCCACCCGATGAAGGCGATGTGACGACCATCTGGCCGCCAGACACCGGTGCCTGCGATCACGCCCGGACCGGCGTCGAGCAACCGGGCATCCAGAGCCGTCGTTCTTGACGACATACAGGCGCCGACTGTCCGGACCCACGCCCATATCCTCCCCCGGCGCTGCGGGGGTATGGCCTGCGGTCCCCGCTGGCGAGGAGGACGCTGCCGTCCGGCGCCCAGGCAAGAGTGACGAACAAGCTATCGACAGCCGCCAGCTCCGCGATATCCGATCCGTCCGGGCGGACCGTCATGATCCGGCGGGCGACATCGTCCCTGCGAGCCTCGGACGAAGGCGATCCGGTCGCCCTGCGGGGTGAAGACCGGGTCAGAGTCCTCCTCGGGACCGGCGACAAGCGCCCGTGGTGCGCCGCCCAGCTGGTCGGCGATGAACAGGTCGCCGTCCTGCGCGAACACGATGGCGCCGTTTCGGAACGGCGATGGTGACACGCGCCGCTGCCCGATGTAGATGGCGGAGGCGACGAGCGCCATCATGAGTACGCGCGAGTGTCGCGACGGCCAGGATCGGTCGCGATGACCGCGTCCGGACCATGGTCAGCTGCATCGGGAGCCACCTTTCGGAGAAGGTCCACCCATGCCGCTGGCCGACACGACGAGTCGCCGCAAGCGCGCGCTCCAGGCCATCCCGCGGACCTCGCTCGGGTCCCTCGTCCAGCCAGTCGGCGAGCACGCGATCCATCGAGTCGTTCATCGTCCAGGCTCCGGGGTGGTGGCCGGCATCGAGGCGCGATGATCACGGTCAAGAGACACGCGCAACGCCCGGGTGCCGTAGTGGAGGCGTGAGGCGACCGTCCCGGGCGGGATCCGCAAGATCCGCGCGATCTCCGGGGCGGGTAATCCGACGTAGTGGGTCAGCACGAGCACCGCACGGTGCTCGACGGAGAGCTCAAGGAAGGCCTGCTCCAGCTCGTCGCGATCGGCGAGCTGGGCGTAGTCGTCGCGCGGCTCCGGCCGATCGATGGGCAGGGCCGGCAACTCGACCGGGCGCCGGCGCGAGCGCCGAACCTGGTCGTGGCAGGCATTGATGAGCAGTCGGTGGAGCCAGGCGTCAAAGGCGTGGGGGTCGCGCAGACCCCGGAGCTCGCGCCAGGCTTTGACGAGGGCGTCCTGGACGGCATCTTCCGCGGCATACCCGTCGCGGAGGATGCGTCGCGCGATCGCGTACAGGCGATGGTACGCGGCGGTCGCGAGGGCATCGAAGGCCTCGTGGTCGCCCCGCTGCGCGCGTTCGACGAGTTCGGACGTCAACGCCGACTCCTCGGCTGCGGTGCGGTCATCTGCCGCACTCACAGACTAAGGACGCCCTGTCGCGCCGGATCCTTCATCGGGCCGTCGCCGATCCGTCAGTCCAGCACGGACCCCAGGATCGCCGGACCTGCCCCACCGTCGGCAGGCGCGGTGAATTGTTGATCGCCGCGTCGGCCATCGCGTCGAGGGCGATGACGTCGAGACTCGCGTCGTCGAACCCGAGCGCAGCGTAGCCGCGGCCGCTGTCCGAGCTCGGCGAGGAACGTCCGAAGGGCTCCGATCGCGGCCACCGCCCCGGTGGCGTCGGTCTCCGTGGGCGAAGCGGCGCCCAACGCCACCCCGATGAGCTTGAGCTCCCGGTCGCGCAGGTCGGGCTCCTCAGCGTAGAACGTCAGCACTTCCGGCAGGACGACCGCGAGGGCGGTGCCATGGGCGAGGCGGCCGCGGGTCCCGATCGCATGGCCCAGGGCGTGCACCAGACCCACGCCGGTCCCACTCGCCTGCCCGAGGCCCGCAAGGTGCGAGGCCATGAGCATCTGCGAGCGGGCCTCCAGATCCGATGCCGTCAGCGACGGCGCGCGGCAGCCAGGTCCGGATGGTCCGGATCCCCTGGAAGGCCATCGCCTCGGCGAAGGGGTTGGGGTTGCGGGACAGCTTCGATTCGATGGAGTGCGTCAGCGCGTCCACGCCGGTCGCCGCCGTGACGGCCGGTGGCATCCCCACGGTCAGGGCGGGATCCAGGATCGTCCAGACGGGCAGCACGGACGGGTGGCCCACATACGCCTTGCGCCCGGCCGCCTCGTCCGTGATCACACCGAACGTGTGGCTCTCGGCGCCGGTCCCGGCGGTGGTCGGCACGGCGATCAGGGGGCGACCCGGGACCAGGTCCTCACGGTGATAGCCCAGCTCCAGCACGTCGCCGCCGTTGACGGCGTGGAGCGAGATCGCCTTCGCCGAATCGATCGACGAACCGCCGCCGACCGGCACGACGACCGTCCCGGCGATGCCGAAGTCGACGAGCGCCGCGCTGCCGCGCAGGATCGATGCCGTGCCCGGGTTGGCCTCGACATCGGCATAGACACCGACGTGGACCCCGGCACCCTGGAGGAGCGCCACGGACGCGATCGATGACCCCGGACGCGGACACGCCCGGGTCCGTGACGAGGAAGACCTGGCGGCGGCCGGTGTCATCCCCGGCATCGCCGACCGCGGCGACGAGCTCGGGGAGGGCATCGATGGCTCCGACCCCGAACCGGATCCGATCCCGCAGCTGGAGGTCGAGCGCTCGGTCGGCGAGCGACGGCATGTCAGCGGACCTCGAGGACGGTGTCGGTGGCGGTGTCGCGCCGCACGGTCAGCCAGCGGCGGCAACCCGCCGCGTGGAACCAGCGCTCGGTCGTGGGGCCGTCCGGGTTCTCGAACACCCAGACCTCGTCGAAGTCGCGCTCGTCGGGATCGGTGATCGATGTCCGGCACGGCGCGTCGCTCCCCGCCGAACACGAACTCGTCCAGCGAGCGACGGCCACAGCGCGGGCAGACGAGCGTGTGCATCAGCGCGTCCCCGACGAGCCCTGGTCGGCCAGGACGTGATCCTCGCGGAAGCGCGAGAGGGCGAACGGCGCGATCAGGGCGGACGGCCGCCCGGTCGCGATCAGCTCGGCCATGCCCTCGCCGCCGGCGGGGATCGCCTTGAACCCCCAGGTGCCCCCAGCCGGTCGTGATGAAGAGGCCGTCGACGGGCGTCGCACTCATGATCGGCGAGTAGTCGATCGAGATGTCGCAGATGCCGGCCCACGTCCGGAGGATGCGCAGGTCGCGCAGGAACGGCAGCATCAGCGACATCTTCCAGGCGTAGCCGCGCAGCGCATCGAACGACGACTGGCGCGAATACGACGGCTGGGCGTCGAACTCGGCCCCGATGAGCATCTGGCCACGTTCCGTCTGCGACGCGTAGCACATGAGCTCCGTGGACGCGACGATCGGCCCGAGGCCCTGGGCGTGGTTGTTGGTGACGAACGCGTGCAGCGGGTGCGTCCGGATCGGCAGACGCAGCCCGACCTGGCCAGCCAGTCGCGTCACCCGCCCGCCGGTCGCCGAGAGGACCACCCCCGCCGAGATGCGGCCGGCCGGGGTCTCCACGCCGACCACGCGACCGTCATCGCCATCGGTCGTCAGGGCCGTCACGGGCAGGCGCTGGAACAGGTCCACGCCGCGTTGCGAGGCGCCACTCGCGTACGCCCACGCCACGCGGTCGTGCCGGGCATTCGCGCCGGGCAGGTGGTGCGAGGCCCCCAGGATCGGATACCGGCCGCCGCCTGCGAGGTCGATCTGCGGGCACGAGCGCCTTGACCTCCTCGGGGCCGATCATCACGGTCTCGACGCCGAGCGCCTGGTTGAGCGCGCAGCGCGCCCGCTCCGTCCGCAGTGCCATCTCGGTATGGGCGCACCACAGGATCCCGCGGGTCTGGTGGTGGATGTCGGCGCCGGTCTCCGCCTCCAGCCCCTCGTACAGCTGCAGGCTGTGGTGATAGAAGCGGACCGCCTCGGGGATGCCGTAGTTGGCCCGGATGATCGTCGTGTTCCGGCCCGTGTTCCCCGACGCGATGTACTCCGCTTCCAGCACGGCGACATTCGTGATCCCGTGACGGGTCGCGAGGTAGTACGCCGTCGAGAGGCCATGGCCGCCGCCACCGATGATCACGACGTCGTAGGCGGGCTTGGGCGTCTCCGCCCAGCGGATCGGGAGCAGGGACTCGACGAGCGCGCTCGGGGCCATCAGCGCGTCCACCGCAGACGTTCGGCGAGGACATCGGCATAGGCCGCGGCTGTGACCAGGAAGACGCGGTCGTCGGCGGCGATCCAGAGCTTGGCCGGGACGCCGGCGACCGACCCCTGGGCGAGTGCCGGGCGCTCGGTCGGTGGCGTCCATTCGAGGTGACGGCGCAGGTCCTCGAGCGTGCACCAGCCACCGACGAACCCGCGCTCGTCCACGACGATCGCGTGCGGATCGGCGACCTCGGCCGTCGCGACGCCGATGGCGAAGGCGTCGTCGGGCGCCGGGCGGATCACGATGGTCGATGGCGGGAGCCCGGCGAGCCAGGCATCGATGGCCGCCGGATCGGCGACCACGCGGGTGCCCGGCGATCGATCAAGCGCGGGCACGATGGCCCTCCGGGTCGTAGAAGGGGGTCGGCGCCACGACGGCCTCGCGGCCATCGATGGTCACCCGGTCGACGAACGGCGTGCGGCGCTGCCAGCCCAGCAGGACGATCCGACCCAGCACCGGGGAGTGCCAGCTCCCCGTCACGTTGCCGATGATCTCGCCTCGCGACCAGATGGGCGACCCCTCGACGGGCGCCGGCGACCCGTCCGCGGCCTCCATCGTGAAGCCCATCCAGCGCCGGTGGTCGGGCAGCTTGGCGGTCCGTTCCAGCGCCGCCCGGCCGATGAACCGCTGGCTTCTCCATCCGGACCGCCCAGTCCATCCCGAGCCGGCGCGGCGTGGCGTCGAGGTCCGTATCCATGCCCGACGATGACGTGGCCCTTCTCGAGGCGGAGCGCGAAGAGGGCCTGCAGGCCGTGCGGCCGGACCCCGAGATCGCGGCCGTGCTCGATCAACGCCCGCCACAGCTCCACGGACCGATCCACCGGGTGGTGCAGCTCCCAGGCCGCCTCGCCCGTGAACGAGAGGCGCATGACGTGGCAGGGCACCCCCGCGACGTCGGCGTGGGTGTGGCCCAGGAAGCGGGGCGGTTCGGCGAGGCCGGCACGACGCAGCAACTCCCCGGCGAGCGGCCCCGTGACGTTGATCGCAGCGAGACTCATCGTCCGGTCCAGGACGTGGACGCGGAGGCCCCACGTATCGATCCAGTCGCGGATCCACATCTCGGCGTTGGCCGCGCCGCCGGACGTGAAGGACAGGACGAACCGGGTCTCGTTCTCGCGCAGGATCATGCCGTCGTCCATGACATGCCCGCGCTCGTTGAGCAGCAACGCGTAGCGGGACCGCCCCGGCTTGATGTCCGCGACATGACACGGATACAGCCGCTCCAGGAACTCGACGACATCCGGGCCGGACACGACCAGTTTGCCGAGGGTGCTCACGTCGCCGATCGAGACCGCCTCGCGCACGGACCAGTACTCCGCGAGGTGATCGCCGTAGTGCCACGGCCGCCACCAGCCACCGAATCGATCCATCCGGGCGCCCAACGCGACGTGCTCGTCGTGCAGTGGCGTCCGCCGAAAGGCGTCGATGTGGACGTCCGCCGCCGCCTCGCCGATCGTGATCTGGCGGGTCGCCGGGCGGGCGGTGAACGGCTCCGGGACGACACCGCCCTGTCGATGCGCGATCCACGACCGGACCTGCGGCAGGCATGCCCCGCCCTGGCACGGCCCGACGCCCGCGAGCGTGGCCCGCTTCAGCAGCTCCAGCTCCTGGAAGCCCTTGTCCCAGGCGACCTCCAGATCCTCCACGATCACTTCGTGGCAGCGGCAGACCACGGCCGATGGATCCGTTGGGGCTGGCGGCAGGACGGCTTCGGCCGACGCGTCCCCGACGACGCGCAGCGCGGTCGCGGCCGTCCCCGGCCCCGCCATGCGCGCAAGGATGTCGCGCGGCGCGAAGCCCAGACCCAGGATCGCCGTATCGCACGGCGTCTCGATGTCGACCCCGCTGCGCGGATCGGTCGCGACGACGGCCCGAAGCCGGCCATGCTCGTCGCCCAGGAACCGGACCAGCTCCCCGAACACGCGCTCGCAGGGCACGCCGTCGGGCGGCGCGCCCAAGGCAACGGCCCTCCCAAGGTCGACGCCGGCCGCGTGCAGCCGCTCGGCGGCGCGAGCGGTCACGAGACCCGCCAGGTCGTTGCCCGGCACCGCCGGCTGCAGCTCCGCAGCGCCGGTCGCGACGACGATCTCCTCCGCATGCAGGTGAAGCATCCCGTGCGGCGTCCGCGCCACGATCGACGAACCGGGGTAGATCGCCACGACCTCGACGCCGTCGCCGGCATCCAACACGACCACGTCCTTGCCCCCGGCCTTGGCCGCGTCGGCAGCCGCGCGTCCGGCCGCTCCGCCGCCGATCACGGCGACGTCGACGCCACGCCGCTCGACGTGGATCTCCCGTTCCGGTGGCGTCATGGCGACATTCGTGGAGCGCACGACCGGCAACGGCGGCATCCCGTCCCGGGGATGACGCTCCACCCGGAGCCCGGGCCGGCAGACCGCCTGGCACGTCCGGACGTAGGCGATGCCATCGACCGTGGCCAGGCAGTTCGGACAGTCGCCGGCGAGGCACAGCGTCCCGCCGGTCGCCGGCTGCTCGCCGGCACGGAGCATCGCGATGGCGACGGAATCGCCCGCCTCGAAGGCCATCGGAGCGCCGTCGACGACGATGCGGCCGACGGCCACCAGGTTGGCCGCGCCGGCGCCGGCCGAGGCGGATCGATCGGTCATCGGCGCATCCGCAGGCCCTGCGGATCGAACAGCGGCTCGGGCTGCAGGCGCGCGGGCCGGCGTCGTCCGATGATCTCGATCTCGAACCCGCTACCGCCGGGTCCGTCCGGCATCGCGAGGTCGGTCGGGACGTAACCCAGCGCGAGCGATGCCTTGACGTGATGGCCGTAGCCACCCGAGGTCACCCAGCCCACGACCGCCCCGTCGTGCCAGATCGGCTCGTCGCCGATGACGTCGGCGGGATCGTCCGGATCGGGCTCCACGACGAAGGCCACCAGGCGGCGCTTGGGCCCGCCGGCGGCGAGCTCCGCCTCGTGCGCTGCGCGCCCGATGAAGTCGTGGTCCAACCGCAGATACCGCCCGATCCCGCCCTCGAGCGGCGTGTAGATCGGCCGGTACTCGCGGAACCACGTCCCGTAGTTCTTCTCGAGCCGCAGCGACATGAGCGCGCGCATCCCGAACAGGCGCAATCCGTGCGGCTCGCCGGCCGCGACGATCCGGTCGAAGAGCGCGCGCTGGTACTCCGGCGCCACCCACAGCTCGTAGCCGAGGTCGCCCGCGTAGTTGATGCGTGCCAGCAGAGCCGGGATCATCCCGAGGTCCACGCGCCTGAAGCTCATGAACGGAAACGCCTCGGTCGAGAGGTCGAGGTCGGGCGCGACCGCCGACAGGACGTCGCGGGACCGCGGCCCGGCGATCGACAGGCCGGTGAGCCGCAGTCCGAGCACCTCGAACTGCACGGTGCCGTCGGCCGGCAGGTGGTGGCGGAACCAGCGCGAATGGTGGACCTCCGCCGGGAGCGACCCGAACAGGAACCACTCGTCGGCTTCGGTCGGGCGCGCCACCGTGAACTCCCCGACGATCCGACCGGCGTCGTTGAGCATCGCGGTCAGCGTGATCCGCCCGACCGCCGGCATCCGGGCCGTCAGCAGCGACGACAGCCACGCCTCGCCACCCGGGCCGGTGACGCGGTACTTCGCGTAATTGGAGATCTCGGTCATCCCGACGCGCTCGCGCACGGCCTCGACCTCCGCGGCGACCTGGCTCCACGCGTTCGAGCGGCGGAACGTGACGTCCTCGATCGGCTCCTTGCCCGCTTCCTGGAACCACAGGGCGTGTTCGAGCCCGAAGGTCGCGCCCCACACGGCGTTCGCCTCGGTCAGTCGGTCGTGGATCGGGGTCGTCAACAGCGGGCGACCGGCCGGCAGCTCCTCGTTGGGGAAGGTGATCCGGAATCGACGTCGATAGTTCTCCTGCACCTTCGCGTTCGTGTACGCGAGCGTGGCGTAGTCGCCGTAGCGGGCCACGTCCATCGCCCAGATATCCATCCCGCTGTCGCCGTGGTCGCCCGCGGTCATCCAGGTCGCGAGCGCGAGACCCACGCCGCCGCCCTGCGACAAGCCAGCCATCACGCCGCAGGCGACCCAGAACCCGCGCAGGCCGCGGACCGGGCCGACGAGCGGATTGCCATCCGGGGAGAACGTGAACGGACCGTTGACGACGCGGCGGATCCCGGTCGTGCCCATCGCCGGATAGTGCTTGAACGCGACCGACAGCTCCGGGGTCAGGCGGTCCAGGTCCTGCCGAAGCAGCTGTGACCCGAAGTCCCACGGCGTTTCCCTCGGCGACCATGGGACGCACGCCTGTTCGTACGTGCCCAGCAGCATCGCCCCGCCTTCCTGGCGGATGTAGATCTCGCCGGCGAAGTCGAGCGCCATCGGCATCTCGTGGCCGGTCTTCGCGACGTGGGCGGCGACCTCGGGCATGTCCTCGGTGATGAGGTAGTGATGCTCCATCGCCAGGACCGGCAGTTCCAGCCCGACCATACGCCCGACCTCGCGGGCCCACAGGCCGCCGGCATTGACGACGTGCTCGGCGTGGATGGTGTCGCCGCTCTCCACGCGGACATCCCAGGTGCCGTCCGCGCGTTGCTCCAGGCCCACGACCGGCGTGTGCTGGTAGACCTCGGCGCCCGCCATCTGCGCGCACTTCACGTACGCGCGCGTGACCCCGGTCGGGTCCACGTGCCCTTCGACCGGGTCGTAGAGCGCCCCGACGAAATACTGCGGATCCATGAGCGGGAAGAGGTCCGCGGCTTCCTTCGAGGTGATGAGCTCCAGGTCCATACCCAGGTACCGCCCGCGCGCGACGGCCATCCGGAGGAAGTCCATGCGGACCTCCGTGTCGGCCAGCATCAGGCCGCCCGGCAGGTGGATGGAGCAGTCCTGGCCGGAGACCCGCTGGATCTCCTCGTAGAGCTGGATCGTGTACTGCTGCAGCCGGGCCACGTTCGGGTCGCCGTTGAGCGTGTGCATGCCGCCCGCCGCGTGCCAGGTGGAGCCGGCCGTCAGCTCGCGCCGCTCCAGCAGCACGACGTCGCTCCAGCCCGCCTTCGTGAGGTGGTACAGGACGCTGGCGCCGACGACGCCCCCACCGATGACGACGACCTGGGTGTGCTGCTTCATCGACTCCTCGCCTCGCGAACGCCCGCTCGTCGCCTAGTCGATCAGCGGGACCCCGACGGTACGGCATGCGGCGGCGAGGCGCTGGTCGGCCGTGGCAAGCGCGAGACCTCGAGACTGCGCCAGGGCGAGATACGCCGCGTCGTACACCGTCAGCGCTTGGGTGGAGGCCACGTCCAACGCGGCGAGCCCAGTCTCCAGGTCCATCGGGACGACGTCGACCGGGAGAGCGCCCAAGGCGGCGCGGGCCGTTGTCAGCTTCCCGGGCGCAACGCGCCCGCGACGTTCGGCGGACAACAGTCCGTTTGCGACCTCGACGGGCCAATGGCCGGGAGCGAGACCCCCCTCCAGCAGCAAACGCTTCAGCAAGGACTGAGATGCGTCCGTGGTTTCGTCATCGAAGCACCACATCAAGGTGACCGAGGCATCCACGACGAACACCTAGAACCGTCGCCCTTCATCGATGAGTTCGCGGATCGACAGCCCACGAAGGTTGTTGCCCTCGCGGAACTCACGCATCCGCTCCATCACGGCTTCGACATCGACCGCCTGCGCCGACGTAGGCGGTACGAGGACGGCGACAGGCCGTCCGTGCTTCGTGATCGTGATGCGTTCGCCCTTCTCGACCTCGTCCAGGAGGCGAGGCAGGTGCGTCTTGGCCTCGTAGGCGCCGATCGTTCGCATCTAATCAGACTAGTCTCCGACTAGTCTGATGTCAAGTCCGACGCCCGGTCGAGGTCGCGGCTGATCCGCCGTCTGAGTTGCCACATCTTGAGGAGCAGGAGGGGCCACGCCCCCAGCGTCAGCAGCCCGACGAACGGCTTGACCCAGTCCGGGCCGAGGAACGAGGTGGTGGTCTCCACCGAGAGGAAGGTCCCTGGACCGGCAGAGGCCAGCGTCCATGTGGCCCGCGTCGGCGACTGCCCATCGAACGCGCTGTCGAACGCCAAGCGATGTGGCCGATCGTATTCGGCGATGATCGTCCGGAAACCGGGCCGACCGGGGGCCGCGAAGCGGTATTCGGTCCCCCGCCCGATCAGACCCGGTGGTACCTGCTCCATCGACGTTCCAGCCGGCTGCAGAGACAGGAAACTGGCGCCGTCGGCCAGGTAGTCGAAGGCCGACTCCAGGTCCGCTCGCACCGTGAACGACGTGTCATACCGCATCGCTCTACCCGACCGACGATGCCGGACCGATACGCATCAGAAATCGGTCGGGACGCCGCCCTCGGCGACGCGCCGGTCCACGAACGCCTGGAGCTCGTCGGCCACGGCCGGATCGATCGGGGGCGCCTGGTAGGCCGCGAGCAGCTCCTTCCAGAGCCGGTTGGCCTTGCCCGCCGCCTGTGGCGAGCCCGCCTCCTCCCAGGTCTCCCAGTTGCGCCAATCGCTGAGCATCGGCTTGTGGAACGCAGTCTTGTAGCGCGCCTGGGTATGCGCGGCCCCGAAGAAGTGCCCGCCCGGTCCCACCTCCTCCATCGCGCTGAACGCGAGCGTGTCATCGTCGACGACGACCGGGTCCAGGAACGAGGCGACCATGCCCAGCAGGTCGGCGTCCAGGATCACCTTCTCGAACCCGGCGTGAAGACCGCCCTCCATCCAGCCGGCCCCGTGCATGAGCAGATTTACGCCACCCATGATCGCGCCCCACAGACTGAACACGCTCTCGTAGGCGGCCTGGGCGTCCACGGCGTTCGCCGCCGACACGTTGGACGACCGATACGGGACGCCATAGCGCCGCGCCAGCTGCCCGCCGACCATCGCGGTCCGCATGTACTCCGGCGTCCCGAACGCGGGCGCCCCCGATTGCATGTCCACGTTGCTCGTGAACCCGCCGTACACGACCGGCGCGCCCGGACGGACCACCTGGGTGAGGACCATCCCGGCGAGCGCCTCCGCGTTCTGCTCCGCCAGCGCGCCGGCCAGCGTTACGGGGGCCATCGCGCCCGCGAGGGTGAACGGCGTCATGACGATGACCTGGTTGCGCCGGCTGAACTCGAGGATCCCCTGGAGCATCGGCGTGTCGAGGCGGAGCGGCGACGACGAGTTGATGACCGTGAAGATGGACGGCTCACGGTCGATGGTCGCGTCGTCCACGCCGCGCCGGATCCGAATCATCTCCAGCGCATCGATGTTGCGCTGCCGACCGAGCGAGTAGGCATGGATCGGCTTGTCCGCCAGCGTCACGAGGTCGTGGATGGCATGGAGGTGCCGGACGGACGCATGGATGTCGACCGGCTCCACCGGGTAGCCCGCGAAGAAGTGGACGACTTCGAGCATCTGCGTGAGCCGGATGAGGTCCTGGTAATCCGCCCGATTGCCGACCCGCCGACCGCGGTCCGCGTCGTAGACGTTGGGCGCGCTCGCCACCGATCCGAACGCCATCCAGTCGCCGCCGATGACCAGATCGTGGGCCGGGTTCGGGGCATGGAGCGTGAATGACGACGGCGCGGTCCGGATGAGCTCCTCCACCATCGCGCGGTCGAACCGGACACGCTCGGAGCCGGGTTCCACCCTCGCGCCCGCGGCCCGCAGCAGTTCCCGCGACTCGGGGTCCAGGAAGTCCATCCCGAGCTCCTCGAGCACGCGCAGCGACGCGACATGGATCGATTCGAGCTCGTCGGCCGAGACCACCTCGGTGGGTCGGTAGCGGAGGCGCGGCTGGGCCCATGGTCGCTGGGGCGGAAGGAGGTTGCGCTCGTGCCCTTCCCGACCGCCGCTTCGGCGGCGGCGCGCGCCGGTCTCGATCGCCGCGTCGCTGTCCGTCACGGGAGCATGCTACCGGGAACTAGTCGTCCCCACTCAGGCCGCGCATGTGGCGCACGAGCAGGACGATGAGCACCACGACCAGCGCCAGCAGCCCGTAGTGGACGCCGCCGTACATGTCCGACGGCAGCATCCGCCGGGTGTCGTCCGGGTATGCAAGGACCACGTACAACAGCGCGCCGGCGACCAGCACCGAGCCCGCGAGGGAGACCAGGCGACGCCGTGCGTGCTGGATACGCCGGCGGAATCCGAACAAGGATCCCTGCGCCTCCGTGATCACCGGCTCCATCGATTCGACGAACTCCAGGAACTCGAGCCCGCGCTGCAACTGGCCGACGCCGGCATAGATCCGGTCGACGGTCCGACGGGGATCGAGCCACGACAGCCCCTGTTGGCGGGCGAAGCGGTTGACGAAACGACGCACGTTCGCGGGCAGGTCGTAGTCGAGCGCGAGCGCGTGGCGCAGCGTCCCGAGGGTCACCAGCATCTTGAGGTACGCCACGATGCTCGACGACAGCGTGAGCTCGTGGTCGCGAATCGTCTCGAGGATGTCGACGGCCAGGCGCGAGTAGGGATTCTCGGCGGCATGCCGACTGGGGCCCGGTGCGTCGGGCGTGACTCGTGATCGTTCCGCCACGGTGTCGTAGAGGAAGGCCTGATGGACGCGGATGAGCTGGCGACGGGCCTGGGCCGTATCCGTCGACGGTCCGGGGGCCAGCCAGCGCATCAGCTCGCGCACCGCCCCCTCAACCTCACCCCGAAAGAGGAGCCAGCTGTAGCGCGTCAGCGATTCGCGCACGCGATCGGGCAGCTGGCCGACGATCCCGAAATCGACATAGCCGATGCGGTCGCCGGGCAGGACGAACAGGTTGGCCGGATGCAGGTCGGCATGGAAGTAGCCGAACACGAACACCTGGTTCAGCATGTTCCAGTCGAGCGTCCGGATGATCCGGTCGCGGTCGTGCCCGGCGGCCTCGAATGCGCGCAGGAACGCCTGGTCGTCCTCCCGGATCGCGACCATGATGTCGATCAGCGGGATGCCCTCGATGAGCTCCGTCGTGAGCACGCGCGAGGTCGTGTAGTCGCGGTAGACCCGGGCGATGCGTTCGTGCTTGTCGCCGCCGGCATGCTCCCAGAGGAGCAGGGCCTGGCGGGCCTCGACGAGGTAGTCGAGTTCGTCCGCGGTCCAGCGGGCGAACTCCTCGATGACCTCGCGGCTGCCGGTCGCCCCGAAGACATGCGTCCAGTCGAGCAGCCAGGTCATGGCGTACATCAGCTCGATGTCCGCCTGGAGCGTCGTGCGGATCCCCGGGCGCTGGACCTTGACCGCGACCCGGTCCCCGTTGTGCAGGACGGCGCGGTGGACCTGGCCGATGGAAGCCGCCGCGAACGAGACCTGATCGAACGAGCGGAAGACGACCTCGGGCTCGTCGCCCAGCTCCTGGCGCACGATCTCGCGCACGTCGGCGTACGGGAACGGGGCCACCCGGTTGAGCAGCTTGAACAGCTCATCGCAATAGGCCGCCGGCAGCACGTCGTAGCGCAGGGCGAGCATCTGCCCCAACTTGATCCACGCTCCGCCCAGGCGCTCGAACGCCAGGCGCATGCGGACAGGCCCGCTGGACCGATCGGCGCCCGGCAGGTGCAGGGCCGGGGCGATGAAGTACCGGAAGAAGGTCGCGAAGACGTGCCACACCCGACGTGGGTGACGGATGAACGTCCTCACGGGTAGAACGGGTCGAGCCGGTCAGTGAGGGCCGGCACCGCCCTGGGCAGGGCGGCTGCGAAGGGGGCTAGGCGGCTTCCGGTCGATCGGCCCCGCGGCTCAGGAGGCCTCGTCATCGAGCGGCACGCGGCGGCGCCGGACGGGGAGTGACGTCTCCTCTTCCCACTCGCGGCCGGCTTCGACGAACTCGGCCATCGTCCGGCGCGACCAGCGATAGAAGAGCGCCATCGCGCCTTCCGCCGCGAGCTGCGACTTCCGTCCGTACTGCAGGCCGAGCCGCACGCTCTCCTCGAGTCGTTGCTCGCCCTCGTCGAACGCCTCGGCGAGGCGGCGCTGGCGGACGCGCCGCGCGTAGGCCCGGCGCTCATCCTCGGACGGGCCGTTCAGCCACGCCTGCCGGCGCTCGCGCTCCCGCGCCGCCCAGTCGTCGATCTCGGCCTGCGTGGGCTCGAGCACCGTGTCCGCAGCTGCGGCGGCGTCCCCCGACGCCTTGGTCGCCTGGTCTGTCATGTCGCGCACCCCTGAGGCCGTAGGTCGAAGCCCGAATACCGTCGGACGAGGAGTGTACTGCGCTGGACAGCGCGCTTCGTCTCGGTGGACTAGCGACCCGACAGGTCGAACCAGGTCGTCTTGAGCTGGGTGTAGCCGTCCAGCGCGGCCATCCCCTTGTCGCGCCCGAAGCCCGACTGCTTGAACCCGCCGAACGGCACGGTGATGTCCGCCGAATCGAAGGTGTTCACCCACACGACGCCCGCGTGGATCGCGCGCGACAGGCGATGGGCCTTGTTGACGTCACGCGTCCAGATGCCCGCGGCCAGCCCGAACGGCGAGTCGTTGGCGATGGCGAGGGCGTCCGCTTCGTCCTCGAATTCGGTCACCGTCAGCACCGGCCCGAAGATCTCCTCGCGCGCGACCCGCCATCCGTTGTCGACGCCGTCGAGGATCGTCGGCTCGATGAAGAAGCCGCCGGTCTCCTCGCGGACCCGCTCCCCGCCGGCGACGACGCGGGCGCCCTCCTCCGTGCCCAGGCGCACGTAGCCGAGGACCTTGTCCAGCTGCCGCTCGTCGACGATCGAACCCAGCTGGGTCGCCGGGTCGAGCGGCTCTCCCGGCGCCAGCGCGCGACCCATCGCGGCGATCCGCTCCACGAGCTCCTCGCGCACGCTCCGATGGACGATGAGCCGCGAGCCCGCGTTGCACGTCTGGCCGGTGTTGTAGAAGATCCCCCACCCGATCGCCGAGGCCGCCGCCTCGAGATCGCCGACATCGGCCAGCACGACCTGCGGACTCTTGCCGCCGAGTTCCAGCGTGATGGCCTTGACGTCGGTCTCGCCGACCGCGCGCAGCAGCGACTTGCCGACCTCGGTAGAACCGGTGAACGTGATCTTGTCCACGCCCGGATGTCGAGCCAGCGCCGTGCCGATGATCGCGCCCGGCCCGGGGACGACGTTGAGGACACCATCGGGTAGGCCGGCCTCGGTGGCCAGTTCGGCCACCCGCAGCGCCGTCAGGGGCGACTGGGACGCCGGCTTGAGGATCACCGAGTTCCCCGTGGCCAACGCCGCGCCCAGCTTCCAGGCCGAGATGATGAGCGGGTAGTTCCACGGCACGATCGCGGCCACGACCCCGATCGGCTCGCGGGTCACCAGGGACAACGCGTCGGGGCCGGTCGGCCCGATCTCGCCATAGACCTTGTCGATGGTCTCCGCGTACCACTGGATCGTCTTCGCGGCAGACGGCACATCCACCGCGAGCGTGTCGCGGATCGGCTTGCCGACATCAAGCGACTCCAGCAGCGCCAGTTCGTCGCGGTTCGCCCGGATCAGGTCAGCGAGCCGAAGCAGGACGCGTTTGCGGTTCGCCGGCGGCTGGTCCGCCCAGCGCCGGTCGTCGAAGGAACGGCGCGCCGCAGCGACGGCCCGATCCACATCCTCGGCGTCGCCCTCCGAGACGTTCGCGATGGTCGAGCCGTCACGCCCGGCGATGTCCGCGAAGGTCCGTCCGCTCGCCGCGGGCACGAACCGGCCATCGATGAACAGCTCCCGGCGAGGGTCGACCTGCGCCGCGCGGGCCAGCCAGTCGGTCGCGGTCAGCGGCGCGGCCTTGGTCGGTCACGCCGCGTACCGCGCGATCGCGGCCTCGTCCAGGGTGATGCCGAGTCCCGGCGTCGCGGGCACGCGCAGGATGCCGTCGCGGTCCGGGCGGATCGGTTCGGCGAGGAACGCGTCGCGCCGTTCGGGGGTCCAGCCGGGAGGGTCGTACGGGAATTCGATGAACGGTCCGCCGCCCACGCCGGACGCGACGTGGAGGTTCGCGAGCAACCCGATCCCGTTCGTCCAGGTGTGGGGCGTGAACCACCGGTTGCGCGCGAGGGCGACCTCGGCGACGGTCCGCGTCCGCGACATGCCGGCCGACAGGACGACGTCGCCCTGATAGACGTCGAAGGCGTCGGCATCGAGGGCTGCCAGCACCTCGGCGAAGGTCCGCGTCATCTCACCGCCGGCGATGCGCACGCCCGGTGCGGAGGCCCGCAATGCGGCCAGCCCGCGCAGGTCCGTGCCGGCAAGCGGCTCCTCCACCCAGAGGACGCCGTACTCGGCCAGCTGCGCCGCGATCCGTCGCGCGGCGACCGGATCGAGGGCGGCGCTCACGTCGCCGGCCATCCGCCAGCCCTGGTTGAGGTCGACCATGATCGCCATCGTGTCGCCGACCGCCGCCCGGGTCGCGGCCACCGCCGCCAGCCCGTCGTCGAGGCGTCGCGGATCCACCCGGATCTTCAACGCGCGGAACCCTTCCTCGCGCAACCGCAACGCGCTTTCGGCCCGGGCGGCTGCCGGAAGGAGCATCCCGCACGAGGCATAGGCCGCGATCCCGTCCGACGCGCCACCGAACAGCGTCGCGACCGGCAACCCCGCGACCTGCCCGGCGATGTCCCAGAGCGCGGCCTCCAGCGGCCAGTAGCGGCCGGCGTGGAAATCGATGGTCTCGAGCGCCCGGACGTGCCGGGCGATGGCCAGCGGATCCTGGCCGACGAAGAGATGCTCGAACGCCTCGAACCCGTCCATCGTGTCGCCCGAACCGATCCCGACCACGCCCTCGTCGGTCTCCACCCGGACGATCGTCACGGGGAAGACCGTCCGCGGCGTCGGGTCCCACGCGGCGGGGAATGGCGGGTCGAGCGGGACACGCAGACGCTGCAGGCGGATAGCGGTGATGCGCATGAGATTGGCAGTATCGCCCACCCGCCCGGATGCGGTACTGTCGCCGACACCCGAGCCAGACCGAGCCCCACCAGCGTGGAAACCGCATCCCGGAGGAGCCCGTCGCCGATGGCTGTCCAGCCCCAGCATCGAGCCGCTGTCGTCGAATTCGAGCACGTCACCAAGCGCTACGACGCCCCGGTCAAGCGCAAGGACGGCACCACGGTCCCGACACCCGGCGCGGTCAACGACCTCTCGCTCGTGGTGCCCGCGGGCAAGATCTGCGTCTTCGTGGGGCCGTCCGGCTGCGGCAAGACGACGTCGCTCAAGATGGTCAACCGGCTCATCGAGCCGACGAGCGGACGCATCCTCATCGACGGGGTCGATGCCGCCACGCGCGACGTCACCGAGCTGCGCCGCAGCATCGGCTACGTCATCCAGCAGGTGGGCCTGTTCCCGCACCAGACGATCGGCGAGAACGTCGCGACGGTCCCGCGCCTGCAGGGCTGGAGCAAGGAGCGCCAGCGCGCCCGCGCCGACGAGCTGCTGGGCCTCGTGGGGCTGAGCCCGGCGAAGTACCGCGATCGATTCCCGAGTCAGCTCTCCGGCGGCGAGCGACAACGCGTCGGCGTCGCGCGCGCGCTCGCGATCGACCCGCCGATCATGCTCATGGACGAGCCGTTCGGCGCGGTGGACCCCATCGTCCGCGACCGCCTCCAGAACGAGTTCCTGCGACTCCAGGAAGAGCTCGCCAAGACGATCCTCTTCGTGACCCACGACATCGACGAGGCCATCAAGATGGGCGACCTCGTGGCGGTCTTCCAGGAGGGCGGGATCGTCGCCCAGTTCGGGACCCCGGCCGAGATCCTGGCCAACCCGGCCTCGGAGTTCGTGGCCCGGTTCGTCGGCGCGGATCGCGGCCTCAAGCGGCTCGCGCTGAGCCGGGTCAGCGATCTCGAGCTCGTCCAGCCGGCCATCGCGGCCGTCGGCGACGACGCGGCGGACGCTCGCCGAAGGGCGCACGAGGCGCCCTTCGGCTACCTCCTGCTGGTGGACGGCGCGCGCGCGCCGGTCGGCTGGATCGCCGAGGAGGCCATCCCGACCGAGCGGCGCCCTCACCGAAGCGCAGGCCAACCCGGTCTCGCCATCGGTCAACAAGCGAACGACGCTCAAGGACGCGCTCTCGATGATGCTCGACGCCGACGTCCAGGCGGCCATCGTGGTGGATCGGACCGGCGCCGTGCAGGGGATCATGACGGTCGAGCGGGTGCTCCAGATGATGCGCGAGGGCGAACACGGCGAGACGTTCGGGATCCAGGGCGACGAGGGTGAGGTCGAGGCGGCGAGCGAGCCCGTGGCGGCGGCACCCGGCGACGCACCCTCGGAACCCGACGCGGCGGCCGGCTGAGGCGTCCGATGGAGGGCAAGCCACTCATCGACTTCGACTGGATCTACCGCCACCTCGACGACGTCGGGACGCGGACGCTCCAGCACCTCCAGTTGACCCTGATCCCGGTCTTCCTGGGCTTCATCATCGCGCTGTTCCTGGCGATCTGGGTCGTCCGCAAGCCGCGGGTCTACGGTCCCCTGCTCGCGGTCAGCGGCCTCCTGTACACGATCCCGAGCCTCGCCGCCTTCGCCTTCCTCCGACCGATCTTCGGGCTCTCCCTGATCACCGCCGTCATCCCGCTCACGACCTACACGCTGCTCATCCTGCTGCGCAACAACACGGAGGGATTCCGGGCGGTCCCGCCGCGATGTGCTCGAGGCGGCCGAGGCCATGGGTTACTCGCGCTGGGAGCGACTGCGCCGGATCGAGCTGCCGCTCGCGATCCCGTTGATGGTCGCCGGCGTCCGGCTCGCGGTCGTCACCGTCATCGGCCTCGCGACGGTCGTGTCCGTCCTCGGTGATCTCGTTCGGCGGGTACGGCCAGTTCCTCACCGAGGGCCTCCAGACGCTGTTCTCGACCAAGATCTACCTCGGGGCGATCCTGTCGGTCGCCCTGGCCTTCGCCGCGGACTTCCTGCTGATCTGGGTCGAGCGACGGCTGACCCCGTGGGCCCAGGCCCGGGCCGGGCGGCGTCTGATGGACGGCATCGTCAACTTCCTCACGGACCCGGCCAACTGGACCGGCCCGACCGGCATCCCGATCCGCCTCGTGGAGCACCTCCAGATCTCGTTCCTGGCGGTCATCGCGGCGATCGCCATCGCCCTCCCGATCGGGCTCTACATCGGCCACACCGGCCGCTACGCCAACCTCGCGATCAACCTCGCCAACATCGGCCGGGCCATCCCGTCCTACGCGCTCATGCTGGCGATCCTCCCGGTCACCCTGCTGCTCGCGCCGACCGTGGGCTACGACCCGGCGTTCGGCCTGAGCGACCTGCCGATCTTCATCGCGATGCTCCTGCTGGCCATCCCGCCGATCCTGGTGGGGGCCTATGCAGGGCTGCGCGAGGTGGACCGCGACCTCATCGAGGCCGGTCGCGGGATGGGCATGCAGGAACGCCAGATCATGCGGCGGCTCGAGATCCCCATCGCGATGATCATCATCATCGGCGGCATCCGGACCGCGACACTGCAGGTCATCGCCACGGCGACCATCGGGGCGATCCTGTCGGGCGGCGGACTCGGGCGATTCATCGTCGATGGGATCGCGCGCGGCACGGGCGGAACGGACATGCTGTTCGCGGGGGCGATCCTCGTTACGGCGCTGGCCCTGATCGTGGACGGCGTCCTGGCCATCGTCCAGCGGATCCTCACCCCGAAGGCCCTGCGCGGCGGAGCGGGGATGCGACCGCCGGAGCAGATGGACGAGACCGTCGTGGACCCGGGGATGCTGGGCGTCAATGTCCGCCCCTGAACCGGTCGCGATGGAGGACATCGACCTCAACCGCTGCTAAGGTACGCGGACCGTCGCGGTCGATCAGGCGGCGGAGGAGGAACGAGAGGAGTACCTATGATGCGGACGAACCGCTTGTTCGCCCTGGGGGCGACGTTGCTGGTGGCCCTCGCCGCCTGCTCGTCGACGGGTGCCAGCAGTGCACCGTCGACGGCCGCGAGCGCGGCACCGACGACGGCGGCCTCGATGGCCCCGTCGGTCGCGCCGTCGGTCGCCCCCAGCGAGGCGCCGAAGGCCGATATCCGGATCGGCTCGGACAACTTCTACGAGTCCAAGCTCATGGCTGAGCTGTACGCCCAGGCCCTCGAGGCCGCCGGCTACAAAGTCACCCGGAGCCTCGGCCTCGGCTCGCGCCAGGACCGCGCTCCCGCGTTCGAGGCCGGCCAGGTCGACCTCGTCCCCGAGTACGTCGGGTCGGGTCTCGGCTACTACAACACGCAGCTGATCACCGGCGACGGCGAGACCAACCGGAGCTCCCTCCAGGCGATCTTCGACGCCAAGGGTGGCCTGGCCACGGTCCTCGGCATCACTCCCGGTGAGGACACCAACGCGGCCGTCGTCCGCAAGGACACCGCGGACGCGCTCAAGCTCACCAAGATGAGCGAGCTCGCCGCCGTCCAGGACCAGCTCCGCTGGGGCCTGCCGCCGGACTGCGACGCCAACCCGCTGTGCAAGGGTGCGCTGGAGGCGTACGGGATCACCTATCCGCCCAAGCAGCGTGAAGCGCTCGCGGCCTGCGACGCGCCGATCGCGACCGCCCTCGCGGGCAACGCCATCGACTTCGCATGGCTGTGCTCCACGCAGCCGGCCATCGTCCAGAACGGCTTCATCGTGCTGGAAGACGACCTCGACACGCAGCCGGCCGAGAACATCGCGCCGGTCGTCCGTGACGACTACCTCGCCAAGGTGGACCCGGCCGCGTTCGCAGCCATCCTGGACGCCGTGTCGGCCAAGATGACCACCGAGGAGCTCACCAAGCTCGGCGTCAAGGTCGGCGTCGACAACGAGGACGTCGGCGACGTCGCCAAGGCGTGGCTGACCGAGCAGGGCCTTCTGGCCTCCTAGTCCCCCCCTCGCACCACCGATCGAGGCCCGCCCGGCGACGGGCGGGCCTCGTCGATTCATCGGGGATCCACGCGCCCATGCCCACCGCCCGCGACCGCCCGCCCGAAGAAGCCGCCGAGGACACCTCGTTCGCGCGCGGCCTGCGCGTGTTCCTGACCATCGCCGATCGCGGCGAGATCCGTGCCGACGAGCTCGGCACGCTGCTGGACACGCCGCTGTCCACCATCTATCGCTACCTGCGGACCCTCACCGAGTTCGGGTTCGTCGACCGCCACGACGGCGGCTACCGACTCGGGCCGCGACTGCTGATCGGCGGCGGCGCCACCGTCAGCTCCGAGGAGCTCATCCGCCGGGCGGACCCGGTACTCGCCATGCTGGCCGAGGAGACCGGCGAGACGGCGGTCATCAGCCGACGCCTGGGGCTGGGGGCCGTGTGCCTCCACCAGCAGCAATCGGCCCACCCATTGCGGGTAGCGCTGGAGCCCGGTGTCGCCGCGCCACTCGACCGTGGCGCGATCGCCCACGTGTTGCTGGCGTACGCGCCGTCGGACGTTCAGGACGAGGTCCTGGGCATGGTCGAGGACGCGGACGCCCTCAAGGCGGACCTGGCCGCCATCCTCACGGACGGCATCGCCCGCAGTGAAGGGGCGGTGATTCCCGGCACCGTGACGATCGCCGTTCCCGTCATGCGAGACGATGGGATCGTCGCCTCGCTCGCCGTCCTCGCCCCGGCCGAGCGGGCCACCTTGGCCTGGCGGACCCGAGCATCTCGCGTGTTGATCGATGCCGCCGGCGCGATCGCCCGGTCGCTTCGTCCGGCGGGGCCAGCCTGAACGATCGCGACTGGTACTTCCGCTTTGTGGGAGTGACGACTTTCGCTATTTGACAATCAAGGCGCCCGTGCCCATGCTCCGGTCTCGATGGACGCACTCGAGGCCCTCGCTCCCATCTCGGCGGCCTACGCGACGATGCCGGTCGCCGACGCCTTCGACTGGACCGCGGCCGGAGAGGCTCTGGGTCGGGGCGAGTGGTACATGGTCGCCTTCCGCTCCATCCGCCGAGGCGACGCCGACGAGCGGATGCTGACCGAGTACGACGACCGGGCCCATGACGAGGCCAGCCGGTCGGCCGGATTCGTCCACTACTTCAAGGGTCCGCTCGGCACCGACGGATCGTGCCTGTCGTTCTGCATCTGGTCCAGTAGAGCCGATGCCCGGGCTGCGGCCGGCAAGCCGCTCCATGCCGAAGCCGCCGGGCTCGTCGCCGAGATGTACGAGACCTACACGCTCGAGTTCCTGCGCCTGCGTCGTGAGGCGGACGAACCGCTGCGGTTCGAGGCCTACGACGCGCCGGCCCGGGTCCCGGCATCCGCGCCGCTGACACCACCGCCCGTCGCGACCGATCTCAGCTCGGCGCCTCCGCTTTCGGCCTGATCCCGACGCGCAGGCGCCACGCGGCGATCACGCCACCGACCGAGGTCACGGCCAGGATCGTGACATGGACCAGCAAGGCCATCGCGAACGCCGAGTCCCGATCCACCCCGAACGACGACATGATGCCGACCGCCGTCAGCTCGAACGTCCCGAGGAAGCCTGGTCCCGATGGCACGATCGTGGCGAGCGCCACGCCGCTGGAGAGCAGGGCCCCCTGGGCGAGCGTGAGCTCGACCCCGACCGCCTGACCGCCGGCCAGGAACGTCGCGATGGAGGCCGACCAGGCGACCGCGCTCCAGGCCAGCGCGCCGGTGAGCGTCCGCGGCCGGGACGCGACCGCCAGACCCTCGCGAAGCCGCTGGGCGAGTTCCACGATCTTCGGCCAGCGGGCCGCGAACGCCGCCACGCGATCCGCGCCGGGCAGTCGATGGAGGGCCATGGCGAGGCCCAACCCGATGACGAGCAAGGTGACGAACGCCGCGCCCAGCAGCACGGCGCTGCTCATCACGCCGCGGACGCTCAGGACCACGACGGCGAGCGCGGCCAGGGCCACCACGATGACGGTGTCCACGACCCGCTCCACCACGACGGTCCCGAGGACCGTGGTCCGGCTGACATCCTCGCCTTCGCCGAGCTGATGGCTGCGCACGAGCTCCCCGAGCCGGGCGGGCAGGACGTTGTTCGCGAGATAGCCGATGTAGGTGTAGCCAAGCACCCGTCGATACGGGATCGCGGCGATCGGCGCGAGCAGGACCCGCCAGCGCGCGCCGCGCGCACCGACATCGATCAGGACCGTCCCGACCATCACCAGCACCCAGGCCGGACTCGCGGTCGCGAGCACCTCGAGCGCCGCGCCGACATCGACCGAACGCAGCAGGATCCAGAGCGCGAGGACACTGATCCCGATGCCGAGGGTCGCACGCAGCAGCGCCCGACGGCTGAGGATCACGGCCGGCGGGCGGTCAACTTGGCTGATCGCCGGATACGCAGGCGGTGGAGCAGGTACCGCCCGACGACGCGGAGCGTCGAGAGGCCGTACACCACGCTGCGCCGGAACCCGACCGAGCTCGCCTCCTCGAAGTAGCGCGTCGGGACCGCGATCTCACCGATCCGGCGACGCATCCCGGCCGCGACGACCTGAGCGATGAGCTCCTGGTCGAACACGAAGTCGTCGCTGTTGGCGTGGAACGGGATCGTTTCGAGCAGCCGTCGGCTGTAGGCCCGCAGGCCCGTGTGGTACTCGGAGAGGTGGAGCTCGAACGCGATGTTCTCGACCGTCGTGAGAAACCGGTTGCTCACGTACTTCCATTGGGGCATGCCGCCAGCCAGCGGGTCGCCCAGGAAGCGGCTGCCGAGCATGAGGTCGTGGGTCCCGGCAGCGATCGGCTCGATCAATGCGGGGATCCGCGTCGCGTCGTACTGGTAGTCGGGGTGGAGCATGACGACGATGTCGGCGCCGGCCGCGAGGGCGGCGTCATAGCAGGTCTTCTGGTTGCCGCCGTAACCGCGGTTCTGGGCGTGGATGATGACGTCGAGCCCGAGCTGCCGGGCGATCTCCACGGTCTCGTCGTGCGACACGTCATCGACGAGGATGATCTTTGCGATCTGCCCGTGGGGGATGTCCGCATAGGTCCGTTCGAGCGTCCGTGCCGCGTTGTAGGCGGGCATGACGATGATCACGGTCGGTCGGGCAGGCGCGGCGTCGGGCTGCCCGGCCGGGCCGCCCTCGTGCTTGGTGGTCACCGCGGAAGGGTACCCGACCCACGCGACGCGTCACGGGACCGTCACCGATGGTATGCGACCATAGGCGCGAGCCCATCGCACCCAGAGGACCCCGCGCCCCATGTTCGAACGCCTCTTCGGCGGCAAGACCGCCGACCCTGCCGTCGCCGACCGGATCCCGCCCGGCCAGTACCGGACCGAGAAGTTCCCGGTCCTCCATTACGGCTCCGTCCCGCGCACCGATCTTGCTACCTGGGACTTCAAGGTCTACGGCGAAGTCGACGCCCCGTTCACGCTGACCTGGGACCAGTTCAAGGAGCTGCCCCGGAAGGAAGTCCACACGGACATCCACTGCGTGACCCGCTGGACCAAGCTCGACACGACCTGGGAAGGCGTCCCGATCCAGGCCGTCCTCGAGATGGCCCAGGTGCGCCCGTCCGCCACGCACGTCGTGAGTCATGCCGAGCAGGGCTACACCGCCAACCTGCCGCTCGAGATCCTCGACGATGACGACGTCCTGCTCGCGGACACGTTCGACGGCCAGCCGCTCGAGCTGGAGCACGGGTACCCGCTCCGCCTGCTCGTCCCGAAGAAGTACTTCTGGAAGAGCTCCAAGTGGATCCGCGGCCTCGAGTTCCTCGATCACGACCAGCTGGGCTTCTGGGAGCGCTACGGCTACAACAACAGCGCCGATCCCTGGAAGGAAGAGCGCTTCAGCGACGGCTGAGCCCCTGGACCGTTCCTCCTCGGCCGAGGTGGGATACTCGGCCCTGATGCCCGGATGAGTCACAGTCACGGTTCCGCCGCCGCCCAGCACCGGGGGCGGCTGACCGCCGTCTTCCTCCTGACGCTGGCTGTCTTCGTCGTCCAGCTCATCGGCGGCTTCCTCGCGAACAGCCTCGCGCTGTTGGCCGACGCCGGGCACAACTTCACCGACGTCGCCGGGATCGGGCTGGCGTTGCTGGCGATCCATTTCGCGGCGCGGCCGGCGACGGACGGTCGGACGTTCGGCTACCTGCGGCTCGAGATCCTCGCCGCGGTCATCAATGCGGTCCTGCTGTTCGGCGTCGCGGCTTACGTGCTGATCGAGGCCTGGCGCCGCTGGAACGATCCGCCCCAGGTCGCATCGGGGCTGATGCTGACCATCGCCCTCGTCGGCTTCGCGGCGAACGCGGTCTCGCTCTTCCTGCTCCGCAATGCCCAGCACGAGAGCCTCACGATGCGCGGGGCCTATCTCGAGGTGCTCGGGGACCTCGCGGGTTCGGCCGCCGTGATCGTGGCCGCCGTCGTGATCGCGCTGACCGGCTGGGACCGGGCCGACGCCATCGCCTCGGTCGCCATCGGCGTCCTGATCCTGCCGCGCACGTGGCGGCTGCTGCGCGATGCCATCGACGTGCTCCTCGAAGCCACCCCGAAGGGCGTCGATCTCGACGATGTGCGTGGCCACATCCTCGGCGCCGACGGCGTGGCCGATGTCCACGACCTCCATGCCTGGACCATCACGTCGGGGATGAACGTCGTTTCCGCGCACGTCGTGCTGAACGAGGGCGCCGATCCGCCGTCGGTCCTCGACGAGCTGTGCCGGTGTCTCTCGGGCGACTTCGATATCGAACATTCGACCTTCCAGCTCGAGACCGCGGACCGACGGCGGCTCGAGGACCGCGCGCACGCCTGATGTCGTCGCCGCCGGTCACCACCTGGCCCGCTGGCCTGACGCCCATCGGGTGATCCTCTATCCCTCCCAGGCCGAGGCCCATCGCCGCAACGGGCTGCGCAACGGCGACGAACCGGTGCGCGCCGACCTCGATGGGGGCATCCGCCAAGTCTATGGCTGGCTCACGCCGCAGGTCGAGCGACTCGTGGCGGACGGCTGGCAGGTCCTGGATACGACCGACCTCGATGTGGCGGCCTCGGTCGATGCGATCCTCGCCGCGGCGGCGACACGTCACTCCGTCTGAAGGGACCCTTCCGGCGGCGTAGAGTCCGACGATGGCCGAGTCCCATCGCGCGTTCGTCCGCCGCCATGCCCGTCTGCGGCCGGTGCCCGGGCTGCCGCATCTCTCGCTTCACCTCGCGGATGCGGACGCGACCCTGACGCTGTGGCATGACGTGCAGGTCGCGACCGGTGACCCGGATACGCCGCTGCCGTACTGGGCGTTCGCCTGGGGCGGTGGGCTCGCTCTGGCCCACTACCTCGCCGGCCACCCCGAGGCGGTGGCCGGACGGCGCGTCCTCGACGTGGCATCCGGTTCAGGGCTGGTCGCGATCGCCGCGCTCCAGGCCGGCGCCAGTGTCGTCACTGCCGTGGACATCGACCCGTTCGCCGTGGCGGCGATCCCCCTCAACGCCCGAGCCAATCACGTGACCCCGACGGTATCCCGCCGCGACCCGATCGATGAGGAGCCGCCGGAGGTCGATGTCATCCTCGTCGGCGATGCCTGCTACGACGCGACGCTGGCTGACCGGTTGCTGCCGTGGCTCCTGACGGCCCGCGATCGGGGCAGCGCGGTCCTCCTGGGCGACCCCGGCCGTCGCTTCCTGCCGCTCGACGCCCTCGTGGAGCTCGGGCGATACGACGTCCGCACGACGAGCGAGCTCGAGGACCTGGCGTTCACCCGCGGCTGGGTCTATGCACTCCGGGCGGACTGACCGGCGCGGACCATCCCGCTCAGCTGGCCTCGGCCAGGGCCCCACTGAACTGGCTCTCATACAGGTCGCTGTAGAAGCCGCCGGCGGCCAGCAGGGTGGCGTGATCGCCCTGCTCGACGATCCTGCCGCGGTCCATGACGAGGATCGTGTCGGCGTCGCGGATGGTCGAGAGTCGATGGGCGATGACGAAGGTCGTGCGACCGTCCATCAGCCGATGCATGGCGCGCTGGATGAGCACCTCGGTCCGCGTGTCGACCGAGCTCGTCGCCTCATCGAGGATCAGGATCGGTGGATCGGCCAGGAAGGCGCGGGCGATCGTGAGGAGCTGCTTCTCGCCCGCCGACACGTTCGTGGCGTCGTCGTCGATGACGGTGTCGTAGCCGTCGGGCAGGGTGCGCACGAAGTGGTCCACGTGGGCCGCCTCGGCGGCCGCCAGGATCTCGTCCTCGCTCGCCTCCAGCCGGCCGTACGCGATGTTCTCGCGGATGCTGCCGTGGAAGAGCCAGGTGTCCTGGAGGACCATCCCGAACGAGCGGCGCAGGTCGTCGCGGGTCAGAGCCGTCGTCTCGATCCCGTCCACGGTGATCCGGCCGCCATCGAGCTCGTAGAACCGCATCAGGAGGTTGACGAGGGTGGTCTTGCCGGCTCCGGTCGGTCCGACGATCGCGACCGTCTCGCCCGCCCTCACCACCAGGTCCAGGTCCTCGATGAGTGGCTTGTCCGGCTCGTAGCGGAACGACACGTCCTCGAAGGCCACGGCGCCCTTGGCCCGCCCGAGCGTCGGTGCATCGACCGCCTCGGCGATCTCCTCGGGCTCGTCGAGCAGCTCGAAGACGCGCTCCGAGGAGGCGATGGCCGATTGCAGCACATTGATGACGCTCGCCATCTGGATGATCGGGAATGTGAACTGACGCGAGTACTGGATGAATGCCGTGACATCGCCCAGGCTCATCTGGCCCGAGGCCACCTGCAGCCCGCCGATGACCGCGATGATCACGTAGTTGATGTTCGAGATGAAGGTCAGGGCCGGCTGGATGAGCCCCGACATGAACTGGGCGCGCCAGCTCGCCTCGTAGAGCCGGTCGTTCTCCACCACGAAGGCATCGACCGCCTCCTGCTGGCGGCCGAACAGCTTCACGATCGCGTGCCCCGTGTGCATCTCCTCGACCTGGCCGTTGAGCGCGCCGGTCGACGCCCACTGGGCGACGAACTGCTTCTGCGAACGAGTCACGATCAGGATGGTCACGAACAGCGAGGCAGGCACGGCCAGCAGGGACACGAGCGCCAGCATCGGGCTGATGAGCAGCATCATGAACAGCACCCCGACGACGGTCAGGAGCGAGGTCACGATCTGGGTCAGGCTCTGCTGGAGGGACTGGCCGATGTTGTCGATATCGTTGGTGACGCGGCTCAGCAGGTCGCCGCGCGGGTGGCTGTCGAAGTAGCGCAACGGCAGTCGGCCCAGCTTGTCGTCCACGTCGCGGCGGAGCCGGAACACGGTCCGCTGGGTCACGCCGGCCATGACGTACGCCTGCATCCAGCTGAAGATGGAGCTCAGGACGTAGACCGCGACGAGCGTCAGCAGCACCGTCGCGAGCGCGCTGAAGTCGATCCCCTGGCCGGGCGTCAGCGTCATGGACGAGAGCATGTCGGCGAGCTGGTCTTGACCCGCGGCACGCAAGCCGGCGATGACCTGGTCCTGCGTCGCCCCCGCGGGCATCTGCGAACTGACGGAGCCCTCGAAGATGATGTTGACCGCTTCGCCCAGGATCTTGGGACCCAGGATCGCGAATGTCACGCTGACGACGGCGAGCGCGACCACGAGGATCAGGAGCTTGCGCTCCGGACGCAGGCGCCGCAGCAGTCGGCGGAACGAGCCGTTGAAATCCTTCGGCTTGGCCGGGGGCAGGCCCATGCCCATGCCCATCATGCCGCCGGGGCGGCCGCCACCGGGACGCCCAGGGCCGGCCATGGGCGGCCCAGCCGGGGCGGCTGGGGGTGGTCCGCCGCCTGGACGACCGCTCACGCCGCGGCCTCCTCTTCGGACAGCTGCGAGTACACGATCTCGCGATACGTCTCGTTGTCGGCCAGCAGTTCCTTGTGCGTGCCGCTGCCGACGATCCGTCCGTCGTCGAGGACGATGATCCGGTCCGCACCCATGATCGTGGCGACCCGCTGGGCGACGATGATCACGGTGGCGCCCGACAGCTCGCGGATGAGGGCGGCCCGCAGGCGCGCATCGGTGCCGTAGTCAAGCGCCGAGAAGCTGTCATCGAAGATCACGATCTCCGCCCCGCGGACGAGCGCGCGGGCGATGGCCAGGCGCTGCCGCTGGCCACCCGACACGTTCGTGCCGCCCTGCGTGATGGGCGCCTCGAGGCCCCCATCCATCTCCTCGACGAAGGCCTTGCCCTGGGCGATGTCAAGCGCGCTCCACAACGCGTCGTCGCTGGCATCGGCGTCGCCATATCGCAGGTTGCTGGCGACGGTCCCGCTGAACAGGAACGCCCTCTGCGGCACGAAGGAAAGCCGTGACCAGAGGTCGTCGCGGGCCATCGCCCGGACGTCGATGCCGTCCACGAGGACGGCGCCCTCGGATGCGTCGTACAGCCGTGGGATGAGGTTGATAAGCGTCGTCTTGCCACTGCCGGTGCTCCCGACGATGGCCGTGGTCTCGCCTGGCCGCGCCTGGAACGTGATGGCGCGCAGGATGGGCTGCTCCGCGCCGGGATAGCGGAACTCGACGTCGCGGAACTCGACGACGCCGCGCTGCGCGGGATCGGACGGGGTGATCGGCTGGTCGGGGTCCACGATCGCGGGCTCCGTCTCGAGGACCTCCTGGATGCGCGTCGAGGAGACGGCCGCGCGGGGGATCAGGACGAACATGAACACGGCGGTCAGGACGGCGAACAGGATCTGGGTCAGGTACTGCAGGAACGCGGTGAGCGCCCCGACCTCCAGCTGGCCGTCGTTGACGCGGATCGCCCCGAACCACAGGACCGCGACGGTGGAGAGGTTGAGGATGGCCGTCATCGTCGGGATGGTCAGCGCGAACAGCCGGGTGACCGCGAGCGAGGAATCGAACAGGTCGCGGCTCGCGACGTCGAACCGGGCCTCCTCGTGCTCGGTCCGGACGAACGCCCGGATGACCCGGACGCCGGACAGCGTTTCGCGCATGACCTGGTTGATTCGGTCGAGCTTGGCCTGGACGGCCCGGAACAGCGGGATGGCCCGTGACATGACCAGCGCGATGACGATCGCCATCAATGGCAGGACGATGACGAGGATCCCCGACAGGGGCACGTCCGTGCGGAGCGCCATGATGATCCCGCCCACGATGAGGATCGGCGCCGAGACCATGATCGTGAGGCCCATGAACACGACCGTCTGGACCTGCTGCACGTCATTGGTGTTGCGGGTGATGAGGGAGGCCGGCCCGATCCGGTTGACCTCGACCTGCGAGAAGGTCTCGACCTTGGCGAAGATCGCGCGGCGAACGTCGCGCCCGAACCCCATCGCGATGCGAGCGGACCAGTACACGGCGATCACCGAGGCGACCACCAGCACGGCGCTGACGGCGAGCATCAGGGCGCCCGTCTGCAGGATGAAGGCGGTGTCGCCGGTGGCGACGCCCTGGTCGATGATCTCGCCGTTGAGGTCGGGCAGGTAGAGGTTGCCCAGCGCCGCGATGAGCAGCAGGAACATGACCAGGATGAGCGGCCGCGTGTACGGCCGCAGGTAGACCTTGAACAGTCCGATCATCCGCCGGTGGCCCTCGCGACCCGGGGTCGCCGGACCGCCGACGGTACGGCCGCGCTTCGGACCGGGCCGCCGCGCGGGTCGGCCGGCGGGGTCAACGTGGCCCGGGCCCGGTGGAGTGCCCGGAGACCAACGAGCAGCGAGGCCAACTCGCGGTCCGTGAGCTCACCCAGGACCAGTTCGAGGTGCGCGCGGCGTTCCCCCAGAAGGTCGTGGAACACGGCGGCACCGGCGGCGGTCGGGTGGACCTCGAGGACCCGCCGGTCCGCGCTCAGGGCGCGGCGCTCGACAAGCTCCCGCTGTTCCATCCGGTCGACGATCCCGGTGGCGCTGGCCACGGACACGTCGAGGGCGTCGGCGAGGCGACCCATCGCCATGGGTCCCTCGGCCTCAAGGACGGTCAGCACATGGAGATGGATGAGGCTCAATGAGCCACGCAACCAGGTCCGGAACATGCGGACACGCTCGGCCGGGCTCCAGGCCGTCATCTCGTCGAGCAGGTCGTCCGTGATCCGGCGCCGGACGCGTCCTCGCGGACCATTCAATGTCATATTGACAATCTATGACGCGTGTACCGTTTCGTCAAACGGCTACGCCGCCGCGCCCCGCGAGCCGTGCCGGCGGTCAGCTCCGGCGAGCGCCGCCCAGCAGCTTCGGGTCGGGCGTGAAGTACCGGAGGCGGCGGCCGAGCAACGTGACCTCGCGCTCGAGCAGGGCGATGAGCCCCTCCAGACGATCCACCGTCGTGTCCGCTTCCAGCAGCTCCTGGCGTCGCGGCAACTCCACCTGGACGATGCCCGACAGCAGGTACGAGAGCACGGTCGGGTCGTCCGGGATGACCAGGTCGCTCCGGGTCGGCGGCGCGTCATCGTCATCGTCGCCCTCGATGGTCAGGGTCTCGCGAGCGCTGGCCGAGCGTGGCGGCTCGTCGTCGGGCGCCTCGATCTCGACCCGGATGTCCAGCGACTCGATCGACTCGCCATCGCGGGCCCGCATGAGGTCCAGATATCGGACGAATCGCCGGATGGCGGTCGCGGCAAGGCGCTCGGCCTGCGGCTCATCGCCGACCTCGTCCTCCAGCGGCGTGACGTGCGCCACGAGGAACGGCTCGCTGCCCGCGTCCACGGATTCGATGGCGAATCGGCCCGTGGCGGCCGCCAGCAGGTCGTAGCGACCATCCGGGTAGCGGCCCGCTTCGCGGATCTCGGCGAACGCCCCGACGCCCGCCAGCGTCGTGACGCCGGCCGTGCCGATCTCGCGGCCATCCCGGATGAGGACCACGCCGAACGGTTCGCCGGTGTCGAGGCAGCGCCGCGTCATGGCCCGGTAGCGCTCCTCGAAGATGTGGAGCGGCAGGACGATGCCGGGGCAGAGGACCGTGTGCAGCGGGAAGAGCGGGATCTCCATCTCACCACCAATTCGTTGGATCGGGATGGCCTGGATGCGTCCTCGGAGTCTAGCCCGCCTCGGGCTCCATGCGTGGCGTCGCGGTCCCACGCCGCACGTGCGGCGCGCGGCCGATCCAGGACCTGGGCCCGGTCACCGCCCCGGCACGACCCGGCTCGGCGCTCGGCAGCTCCGGTGCGAACACCTGGTGGCGACCCTTGCCCTTGGCCTTGGCCTGGTACATGGCGATGTCGGCGTCGCCGAGCAGGTCATCGACGTTGGTCATCGACGGCAGGTCGACGGCGATGCCGATGCTGGCCCCGACGTCGACCGTGACGCCACCGACCTCCATCGGCGATTCGAGGGTCGAGAGCAGGCGCGACGCGACGGTCGTGGCATGCGTGGCGTCAGGGATGTCCACGAGGAGGATCCCGAACTCATCGCCGCCCAGGCGCGCCGCCAGGTCGTCCTCGCGGAGCCCGGACCGGATCCGCTCGCCGACCTTGACGAGGAGTTCGTCGCCCGCCGCATGGCCAAGGCTGTCGTTGACGGTCTTGAAGTCGTCGAGGTCCAGGAACAGGGCCGCGACGGATCCCGGACGGGTGCGTCCGGACAGCGCGGCTTCCGCGCGATCCACGAACCGGCGCCGATTGGCGAGGCCGGTCAGGGGATCGTGGAATGCCTGGTAGCTCAGGCGCGCCTCCAACACCCGGCGGGCCGCGACATCACGCTCCAGCAGGCCCACCAGGCCGGCCAGGCGCAGGAGCACGAGCAGCGACAGCAGGGCGGTCCCGGCGGCGATCACGACGAGGCCCTGGTCCGCGTCCGGCCCGACGGTCACGAGCAAGGGCCCCGTGACCATGGCGACGGCGAGACCGGCCAGGCGCACCGGGCCCAGCCACGTGACGGCGACCGGGTGCGGATCGGTGAGCCGGCGCATGGTCGGATGAGCCGCCGCCGCCCCGAAAAGGAGATAGGCCGCGATGTAGAGCGAGTCGATCGCTCCGCCCGAGACGTACGTCCCCTCGAGGACCTGGAGCGCGTAGATCTGGTCCGCGACGAGCAGGAGCAGCAGGCTCGCGCCGAGCAGACGGAACGACGGCGTCCGGGCACCCGGCGTCGTGATGAGGCCCATCGCCATCCCGATGAGCAGCAGGTCGGCGATCGGGTAGGCAAGGCTGATCGCGAGGCTCGTCGGATCGAGCTCCGTCCCGACGACCTGGGGCTGCATGAGGAAGGTCCAGGACAGGATCGCGACGGCCGTCGTGAGGATCGCCGCGTCGATGAGGCCACTGCGGTCGCCGCCCGCGAGGCGTCGCCGGATGAGCAGGTAGATCCCGAGAGCGAGGAACGGATAGCCCGCGAGATAGAGCACGTCGGCGATGCTGGGGAACGGCTCCTCGCCGATGGCCTCGTAGTAGTTCCACATGAGGTCGCCGGCCACGAACAGGGCCTGGCCGAGGGCCATCAGGAGCCAGGGGATCCGGCGGTCCGGTCGGAATCGCTGCACCGAGATCAGGGTGATGACCACCGCTGAAGCACCGATGGCGTCGTACAGCAGGCTCTGGGCCATGCTGCCGGTCTCGAGCACTGCGTGCAGGGCGAGGGCAGCCGCTCCGGCGGCAAGATAGGCCGTCCAGAGCGGGGCCTTCGTGATGGAGCGGCGCAGGGTACGCATGACTGACGAGCGCAATGTCGCCTGTGACGACGCGCCGGCCCATGACCCGACGGTACCGAACCGTCTGGGACCGCTGACGGTGTTCCGCTGCCCCGGAATCGACGAAGCCGCCGGTCGCCCGGCGGCTTCAGCGGGTCGAGATCAGGCGACGTTCAGTGCGAGCAGCCCTTCGGCGACCCCTCGCTCTCGGCGGTCCGGAAGCTGGAGCCGCAGCCGCAACCACTGACCGCGTTGGGGTTGTTGACGGTGAAGCCCGCCCCCATCAGCGTGTCGACGTAGTCGATCTGCGAACCCTGCAGCAGCGAGATGCTCTGGCCGTCCACGTAGACCTTGATCCCGCTCACGTCCAGGAGGTTGTCCTCCGGCGTGGGGGCGTCCTCGAGCATCATCCCGTAGCGGTAGCCGGAGCAGCCGCCTGAATAGACGTACACCCGCAGGCCGATGTCGGGGTTGGTCTCGTCCTTCGTGAGCTCGCGGAGCTTGCTCGCCGCGGCGTCGGTGAGGGACACGACCGTCGTCGGCTGCTGGTCGATCATCGGGTGTCGTCCTCCTTGGGAGGGTTGCAGGGCGTTGGTTCCGTCGCGATCCGCGGCGTGGACCGCCATCGTACGCACGGCAACGGGTTTCGACAAGCGGTGCGCCGAAATCCGTTTCAGACGACCCTGTCAGCCGTCGATCCGCTCCACGATCGTCGCGATCCCCTGGCCCACCCCGATGCACATCGTCGCGAGGCCGTAGTGCCCTCCGGTCCGGCGCAGCTCGTGGGTGAGCATCGTCACCAGGCGACCGCCGCTCATGCCGAGCGGGTGGCCCAGCGCGATCGCCCCGCCATTGACGTTGACCCGCGCGGGATCCAACCCCAGCTCGTCCATGCAGACGAGCGACTGGCTCGCGAACGCCTCGTTGAGCTCGATGAGGTCCAGGTCCGCGACGCCGAGGCCGGCGCGCTCCAGCGCCTTGCGGGTCGCCGGGACCGGCCCCACGCCCATGACCGCCGGATCGACACCGGCGATGGCAGTGGCCACCACGCGCGCCAGCGGCCGCAGGCCCAGCGCGCGGGCTCGCTCGGCCTCCACGACCAGGACCGCCGACGCACCGTCGTTGATGCCCGAGCTGTTGCCGGCCGTGACGCTGCCGCCCTCCCGCTTGAAGGCGGGCCTGAGTCGCGCGAGCGCCTCCGCGGTCGTGTCCGCTCGAGGGTGCTCATCGCGAGCGACGACCGTGACCTCGCCCTTTCGACCTTGGACGCTGACGGGCACGATCTGGTCGTCGAATCGCCCTGCCTCGATGGCGGCGACGGCTCGCTGCTGGCTCTCCAGGGCGAACGCGTCCTGGCGCTCGCGGCTGACCCCCCAGCGCTCCGCGACGTTCTCTGCGGTCTCGCCCATCGAGTACGGGTAGTGCTGCTCCGCGAGCTTCGGGTTCACGAACCGCCAGCCGAGCGTCGTGTCGGCGAGCTCGCGCGGGCCGCGGTCCCATGAGCCCTCGGCCTTGAGCTGGACGTACGGGGCGCGCGTCATCGACTCCACGCCGCCACCGATGAAGACATCGCCGTCGCCGACCGCGATCGCGTGCGCGGCGGAGTTGATGGCCTGGAGTCCGGAGCCGCATAGTCGATTCACGGTCAGCCCGCCCACCTCCACCGGAAAGCCGGCCAGGAGAAGTGCCATGCGGGCGACGTCGCGGTTGTCCTCCCCGGCCTGATTGGCACAGCCCAGGATCACGTCCTCGACGAGGGCCGGGTCCACGCCGGCACGATCCACGACGGCGCGCAGGACGAGCGCGGCGAGGTCATCCGGGCGGACCGTCGCGAGCGCGCCGCCGTAGCGCCCGATGGGCGTGCGTACGGCTTCGATGATCCAGGCCTCGCGCAGCGGTCGATGGTGGTCGCGTGTCATGACCCGATCGTAGCGCGGCCGGACGCCTTGCCGTCGCCGTCGTCCCGATCCGCGAACGGGCTCCGTGGGTGGCCAGCACCAAGGCGCAGAGCCAGCGCGATGTCGGCGCTCGCGGCGATCCCGTCGGCGGCCATCCGAACGGCCTCGGCGGTGATCGCCGTCTCGATCCGGGCGACGATGTCGACGGCGGATGACGGGGCCCGGTCCGGCGACGCCGGGGCCACCGGCTCGGCTGGGCCGCGGCGGCCGTCGTGATAGTGATAGAAGCCGCGCCCCGTCTTGCGACCGAGTCGCCCCTCGGCCACGAGGGCCGCCTGGATCGGCGAGGGACGCAGCCGATCCGGCCGGCCAAGGCCCTCCCAGACGGCGGTCGCCGCAGCCAGGTTCACGTCCAGGCCGGCGAGGTCCATGAGCTCGAACGGACCGATCGGGTAGCCGGCGTCGCGGATCGCGGTATCGATCACCTCGACGCTCGCCGTGCCGGCCTCCAGCATCCGCAGGGCTTCGATCGTGAACGGGCGATTGACCCGGTTGACGATGAAGCCCGGCGAGTCCGCGCAGCGGACCGTGGTCTTGCCCCAGGCCGCCATGGTCGCCTCGGCCCGACGGACCACATCCGGGTCCGTCCGATCCGTCACGACCACCTCGACGAGCTCCATGACCGGCACCGGGTTGAAGAAGTGGAGGCCCAGGACCCGCTGGGGCCGACCGGCCGCGGACGCGATCGCCGTCACCGACAGGGCGCTCGTATTGGTCGCGAGGGTCAGGTCGTCCGGTGCGGCCGCGTCGAGCGTCCGGAAGATCGCCTGCTTGAGAGCCAGGTCCTCGATCGCCGCCTCGACGATGAGGCCGGCCTCCGCGGCGACGGCGTCGAGCGTGTCGGCCAGGCGCAGCCGGTCGAGGCGGACGGAGATCCATGCGTCGATCGCGTCGGGGGCGTCGACGACCTTCGAGGCGCGCCGCCGCAATCCATCACGCACCCGCTCGCGGGCTCGATCGAGCGCCACCGCATCGACGTCGTGCAGGACCACCTCATCGCCGGCCTCCAGGGCGACCTGGGCGATCCCGGCACCCATCGTTCCCGCGCCGATGACCCCGACCGTCGTCACACCGGCTTCATCGCCTCGAACGGCTGGCGGCAGTCGCGGCAGTAGAACAGGGAGCGGCATTGGGTCGGCCCGAAGACGCTGTCCATGACGACCCGCGACGAATCGCACATCGGGCAACGCACGAGGCTCGGGTCCGCCGGCGGGGCGATCCCCGCGGCAGCGAGTGCCGTGCGACCGTCTTCGCTGATCCGGTCCGACGTCCACGGCGGGTCGAAGCTCGTCTCGAGTTCGACGGTCCGTCCCAGGGGCGCCAGCGCCTCCCCGACCGCGGCGCGGACGAGGTCGATCGCCGGGCAGCCGACGAACGTCGGCAGGAGCGTGACGTGGATGACGGTCGGGCCGACCTCCACGCGGTCGACCATGCCGAGGTCCACGATCGACAGGATCGGCAGTTCCGGGTCGGGGATGGTCGCGAGGATGGAGCGGACGACCGCGACGTCGAGCGGTGCCGGGGATGTCGCCGCGGCACCGGGCGCGGGCGCCCCGGTCAGTCCGGCCCGGGCGCGCGCGATCGCGACGTGGGTCCCGTACTCGCTCACCAGGTGGCCCCCGGATCACTGCGGCGGACGGACGTGAACTCCCCGTGGAGCCAGGCGAAGTCGGCGCCGTGGTCGAGCCGGCCGCGGTCGGGCGTCCGGGTCGCGGGCAGCGGCGGAAGACCCAGGCCGGCGAACGTCGCGGCGATGGATGCCCGCCAACGCGCCTCGAGGTGGATCATGGGCGTCGCGAGGATCCCGGCCGCGACGAGTGCCGGCTCCTCGGGGAGTGGCGTGAACACCGTGCCGGCGTCCGGCCCGAGCGCGCCGAGCGCCGCGAGCAGCCGCTCCCGCGCCTCGCCGCGGGCGCCAGCCAGCCGCTGTAGCCAGGTCGTGATGTGCATCACGTGATACCGCTCCTCGCGCCGGATCTTGCCGACCAGCTCGGCAAGTGGCGCCCACGACCCGTCGGTCAACGCCTCGAGGCGGACCGCGTCGGCGGTCTCGTAGAGAAATCGGCGCGCGATGGTCATCGCCCAGTCGCCGCGGCCGTGATCCAGCAAGCGGGCGTGCCGGTAGTCGGCCGGCTCGCGGTCGTACGCGATGGCGTCGCGGTCCGAGCCGGTCAGCCCGGCCAGCAGGTCGTAGAGGGCCGCGGCGTGGCCCAGCTCGTCCTGGGCGAGCGAGCTCATCGCCACGTCCTCCTCGAGGATCGGGGCGATCCCGGTCCACTCGGAATCGGAGAAGCCGATGACGAACTCGTCGTCGGCCATCGACAGGAGGAGGTCCGCGAGTCCGGCGACCGGCGGAGCGCTGGCGGCGGCTGGCGTCGGCACGGACGTCATGTCGAGCGTGCCTTCGGCTTCGGCTGACCGGCGGCCTCCCGCGCGGCGGCGAGCTTGTCGCGCATCACGTAGCCGCCCGGCTTCTTGAACGATCGATCGAGCGGCGGCTGGAGCAGGTCCGGGTCGTCGAGATCGACGATATCGGCGCGCCGCACGATCCACAGGCGCGTGCTCTCCTGGCGGCGCCCGTACAGCTCGCGGGCGTAGTGGGTCGCGAGTTCGGCGTCCGGCGCCATGACGCTGCCGCCGTGGCGCATCGGGTCGCCGTCCTTCTCCTGGCGGAAGACCTCCCAGGCCTCCAGGACGCCGGTCGGGCCGGTGTCGTCCGATCCGTCGACCGGCTCCGTCGGCTCGTTCATGCCGCGCGCGGCGGGGCGAGGATCGCGTCGCGGACCCACGCCGTTTCCGCTCGCGCCAGCCGCCGGAACGCGAGCCGCGATTCCGACATGGGGCCGTGGTTCGTGACGACCGTGCGCAGCTCATCCCAGTCGGGCTCGGTGTAGCGCCAGAGCCCGGCCGCGTCATCGAAGCGGAGCTCCGGATCGGGGAGCGTGAGACCCAGCTCGCGGATCCGCGGCACATAGATGGACAGGAACTCCTGGCGCAGCTCCTCCGAGGTCTTGGCCTTGATCCGCCAGCGCAGGTCCAGGTCGCGCTCACGCGGCGTCCGCGGTCCGTGCATCTGCATCAGCGGGCCCCACCAGCGGTCGAGCGCCTCCTGGAGCTGCGCCCGCTGCTTCGACGTCCCGGTCACCATCGTCACCACCACGTCACGCCCATGCATGATGTGGACCGACTCCTCCCAGCAGATCTTGCGCATCGTCCGCGCATACGGCGCATAGCTGCTGTCGCGCAGGGCCTGCTGGGCGACGATCGCGGCCGCATCAACGAGCCACGCGATGACCCCGACGTCCGCCCAGGAATGCGTCGGGTAGTGGAAGACGTTATGGAACTTGGTCCGTCCAGCCAGGAGGTCGTCGAGCATCGCCTCGCGCGACTTGCCGAGATCCTCCGCGACTCGATAGAGCAGCTGGGCGTGACCCACTTCGTCCTGGACCTTGGCGGTCAGGGCCAGCTTGCGGCGCAGGGTCGGGGCGCGCATCAGCCACTCGCGCTCCGGCAGGACGCCCATCAGCTCGCTGTTGGCGTGCATCTCCACGAACCGCAGCACGGCGGTGCGGTACGCATCAGGCATCGGGTCCGTGGACTCCACGGTGCCGCCACCGGCGAGGAACGCCTCGAACCGCTCCAGGGATGCGACCTCGTCCCCATCCGCTGCCGGGGCCGCGGCGATCCCGCGGTCCGTGCTTGGGAGGACGGGCTCCAGCGCTCGCGGGTCGGTCACCGGACTGGCTCCGGCTGCGCGTCCGCGGTCAACGAAGCGTGGCCTCCACCAGCGATGGCAGCGGCGACCGCACCGTCCCGCGCGACCAGGGACTGGGTCGCGAGCTCCACGTAGACCTCGGCCAGGGCTCCCGGGCGGACCGCGCCGTCCGGTCGATACCACGTGGCGATGCCGTTGAGCGAGGTCAGCAGGAACGCCGCGGCGACCGTCGGATCCACGGGGATGAACCGGCCCGCCAGGATGCCGTCGCCGATCACCGTTCGGAACCGGCCCTCATAGGCGTCGCGCCGACGAGCCATCTGGACGCGCCGATCGCCGGTCAGCGACCGCCATTCGTGGACGAACACGCTCGCCCGGCCGATGTCGTCGGTGACCACGCCGACATGTGCCCGGACCAGGCCCGCCAGTCGTGTCGTCGCGGGAGCGACGCCATCGATAGCGCCAGGTCCAGCGGCAACGGCCGCCGCGGCCGCGTCCGCCGATGCCTCGAACCGCGTGGCCGTGCGCTCCACGATGGACCACAGGACGTCCTGCTTCGAGGTGACGTGGGCATACAGGCTCGCGCCCTGGATGTCCAGCGCCCGCGCGATGTCGCGGACGCTCGTACCCGCATAGCCGTGCTCCCGGAAGAGCTCGCTGGCCACGTCCTCGATCTCGCGTCGCCGCGCTGTTTCCACCACGCGCAGGCGTCCTCCCGTCCTGTCCCGGCCACCTAACGTTCGTTAGGCGGGGAGCCTACGGCATCGCTCGACGGGCGGCAAGGGGCCGGGAACGGCGAGACGTGTCCCGGGCTACTCCCCGGTGAACCGCGGCGGCCGCTTCTCGCGAAAGGCCGCCAACCCCTCGGCGTGGTCGGCGCTCGCGCCGGCGAGACCCTGCCGTCGAGCCTCCTCATCGAGCGCGCCGTCGAGGTCGAGGGACCACGACGCCTCGAGGGCGGCCTTGGTGGAGGCGAGGGCGGTCGGTGACGATGTGGCCAGCCGCGCCGCGAGGGCGCGGGCCTCGTCCATGAGCGCCGCCGCCGGCACGACGCGATGGACCAGCCCGATCCGGAGCGCCTCGTCGGCACCGACGGGATCGCCCACCAGCGCGAGTTCGGCGGCCCGCGCCGCCCCCACGAGCCGCGGCAGGAACCAGGTCGCCCCCGAATCCGGGACGAGGCCGATCCGCCCGAAGGCCAGCACGAACCGGGCCCCATCCGCCGCGATGCGAAGGTCGCAGGCGAACGCGAGCGACGCTCCTGCCCCGGCGGCCACGCCGTTCACGGCCGCGATCACGGGCTGGCCCATCGCGCGCAGAGTGAGGACGATCGGGTTGTATCGGTCGCGCAGCTCCACGTCGAGCGGTGCCGCGTCTGGCTGTCCGCGCTCGGCGAGATCCTGGCCGGCACAGAACGCTCGCCCGGCGCCGGTCAGGATCACCACACGAACGGAGGGGTCGGCGGCGATCCGCCGGAGCTCCGCGAGGAGGGCCTCCTTCAGGGGCACCGTCAGGGCGTTGAGCGCCTCGGGCCGATCCAGGGTGAGGGTGACGACCGCATCGTCGACCTCGACGCGCAAGCCGTCGGGCATCTAGGCGAACTCGACGAGCCGGCCGTCCACGAGCTCGAACACCCGCCGGTCGATCGGCTCATCGGCGCCGCCCGACTGCTCCAGGATGAACTCGGCGAACATCGCCGCGAACTCCGTGTCGTCGGGGCGCAGCAAGGCCGCGGTCAGCAGATGCCGCTCCGGGACGCCGACCATGATCCGCCCCTCGCCCAGCGTCTCGCGCAGGTGCGTGGCGGCTTCGGGAAGCAGGATCCGGACGGCGTCCAGGCCGTCGCCTGTCTCCGAGCTGACGAGCCGACGCTCGCCGGATGACTCGTCGGTCCAGGCGGCCTGCGCGGACCACGCCGCGAGATTTGCGAGGGCGGCGTCCTGGAGCTCATGCGGCTCGATACCCCACGACAGCACGTGATCGCCGTTGACGACGATGTCGAATCCCTCGGCCGGGATGACATAGACGACCGGCAGCTCCGCGGGACCGACATCGACGATCGGCTGGGCGTGGCTCTTCGACGCCTGGGCGAGGAGCGTCTCGCGCTGGATGGAGTCGAGCGCGAGGCCCTGGGTCCCGACGGGCCGGAACGCGGGCTGCACGACGGCACGGGCGAGCGACCAGTCGTGTTCGGGCGAGTCGACGACCGAGGTCGTAGCCTCCGGCGCGGGCTGGTGGCCGCTGACCGGCGAGTCCGGATCGATGGGCGCCAACACGTCGGGGGCGGCATCGCGGATCGAGGCCGGGGAATCATCACCCAGGTCGCGCGCGTAGTCGGCCCCGACGTCCGACCCTCCTCCGTACGGATCACGCTCCATCGCCGTCCCTCCTCGTGGTCGTCAGCGACCTGTCCAGGCCGCTTGCCGCTTCTCCATGAAGGCGCGCATCCCTTCGCGCTGGTCCTCGGTCGCGAACAGGTCGAAGAATGCCTCGCGCTCGGCCCGCAGTCCCGCCGTCAACGGCAGCTCGGACGCTGCCTGGACCGCGCGTTTCGCGGCACGGACGGCCAGCGGCGGCATCGAGGCGATCGTATCGGCGATCCCGAGCGCCGCGTCGACGGTCTCGGCGGCCGGCACCACCCGGCTGACGAGACCGGCCGCCTGGGCTTCGGTCGCATCGATCATCCGGCCGGTCAGCACCATCTCCATCGCGAGGGCCGTCCCGACGGCCCGCGTCAGGCGCTGGGTCCCGCCGGCCCCCGGCATCACGCCGATGCGGATCTCCGGCTGGCCGAACCGGGCATCGTCGCCGGCGATGATGAGGTCGCACGACATGGCGAGCTCGCAACCGCCGCCCAGGGCGTAGCCGCGGACCGCCGCGATGAGCGGGATCCCGGTCGCCGCGATCCGGTCCCACGCGTCGAATTGGCCCTCGGAACGAAGGCGTTCGGGCGTCTGGTCCGCGAGCTCGGTGATGTCCGCTCCGGCGGCGAAGGCGCGGTCGCCGGCGCCGGTCAGGACCACGACTCGGGTCGCGCCGTCGCCGTCGAGGCGCTCCAGGGTGTCGGCGAGTTGCGCCAGCAAGGCGAAGTTCAGGGCGTTCCTGGCGTCGGGTCGATCCAGGGTCACGAGCGCCACGCCGGGATGACCCTCGACCGGGGCGTCCACACGGATGAAGCGGGTCGCGGGCTGGACCTCGGTCACGCGGCTCCTCGGGCTGGGGACGGCCTGTGGACACCAGTATCCACGAGCGGGGAACCCCGGACGCGGCCGAGCCGGGGCCGATGGCGAGTGGCCGCGAGCGACGTGCGCGCCCGTCAGCCTCGCCCGACGGTGCGGACCACCCCCGACATGAGCTTCGTGGCGCGTCGGGCCGCCGTGGGCGAGAGGCGCGAGAGGGTCTCGACCAGGTCCAGGACGTCGTCGTCGTCGAGCTTGCCGAGCAGGTCGAACAGTCGAAGGATCGTGCTGTCCGGGACGCGGCCAAGCAGGCCCAGCGAGCGCTCGAGTTCGCGTGGCTCCAACTGCGGCACCAGGCCGACCGCCCGGTCGAACAACCGGACGAAGGCCACGAACGACGCCAGCCAGTCGCGCAAGGCGACGAGTTCGGCGTCGTGGGGATGGAGTCGGGCGGCCGCGGCCGCTTCCTCTGCCTTGGCCTCCAGGACGACGACGATCGGATCGCCTTCGCGGAGCTTGCGCTCGGCGATGACCCGGCCGAACCACTGCCAGTGGTCCCCCACCGCGAGATAGGCCGTGCCGGCCGGACCGCGCCGGCCGACACGCCGGGGCTCGGAGACGCGTTCGACGATGCCCCACGACTCGGCCTCGGCGAGGGCCAGACTGGCCGCCCGATGGCTCAGCCCGAGGGCTTCGCGAACCTCGCGTTCCGTCAACGGTTCCTGGCGCGCCATGAGATAGGCCTGCACGCGCGCGATGGCCGGGGTGACACCCCAGGCCGCGCCCATCTCGCCCCAGGCTTCCGCAAGATCGAGCCGGATCGACTCGGCGGCGGCGCTCGCGTCGGCTCCGGCCGGCAGGCGCGCGCCCGCGCTCGCGACCGATCCCCGCGCTGTGACTGTCGTGGGTTCCTCTGCCATAACTTGCTATGGCAGGGTAGCACGCTCAGGAGGGCTCCCCCGAAGGGGTGGTCGAGTGCCTCAGGGGGCCGACAGGACGTCCACCGCGACGAGTGCCGCGGTGGTCGCCGCGAAGACCGGATTCGCCGGATCGATCCGGGTCTCGCACGACGCGACACGCTCCGTTCCGCCGGGGGCCCCGAACTCGTAGATGACTTCCTGGCCGTCGTAGGCGGTCGGGCAATCGCCCTCGAACGGGACGGCCCGGACCGCATCGAAATCGGTGGTCTTGATAGCGGCATCGAGCGCCGTCAGCAGGTCGGGCGGTAGGGTCCCGAGCTCGTTCGGCGGCTTGGCGGCGCTGTGGACGGTCCCATCGCGCTCGATGACGGTGACCGAGCCGCACGGCCCGTCCATGCATTCGCCGCCGCGAGTGGTCACGGTCACGAGGGGGCCGGTCCCGATGATCGCCGGCGGCGAGGCGCCGATCAGGTCGCAGCCGACCAGGGTCGCGGCCAGGACAGCAAGAAGGGCGGCGATCAGCGCGGCGACGCGCGCCTTGGGTCGGGTGGGGTTCGACATGGCCGCCGGACGACGACCGGGGTGGCGCGGTTCCCGCGGAGGTCGGGCCCGGTTCGGCGCCTGGCACATCACGTGTTCCGACATCGGGTCGGCGGACCGAACGCGGCGGTCGGGCGGCCTTCGGGGAGCGAATGGAACGTCGCCCGTGCCGATCGATGCCCGAGACAGCGATTCCGACCGGATCTGCCGCCGCCGAGGCCAGGTTGGCACATGTCATGTTCCGATCGGTCGACGCCGAGTCCACGTTGGCACACGTCATGTTCCACGGCCTGGTCCGTCGTCATCGCCGCGGCCCGGCGCCTATCATCGGGCCATGCCCGTCCTGCGCAGCCGGCTGGACCCCAACGCGGTCGAGACGCGCGCGAACCATGCCGCCATGGTCGCCCTTGTCGACGACCTCCGCGAGCGCCAGCAGCGGGTCGCTGGACGGGGCGCCGCCGGCGATGACCGCTCGATCGGCCGACATCGGGAACGTGGCAAGCTCCCGGTCCGCGAACGGATCGACCGGTTGATCGATCCCGGATCCGCCTTCCTGGAGCTGAGCCCGCTTGCCGCCACCGGCCTGTACGACGACGACGCCCCCGGCGCCGGCATCGTCACGGGGATCGCCCGGGTGGAAGGCACGACCTGCGTCATCGTCGCCAACGATGCGACCGTCAAGGGCGGCACCTACTACCCGATGACGGTCAAGAAGCACCTGCGGGCCCAGGAGATCGCCCTCGAGAACCAGTTGCCGTGCATCTACCTCGTCGACAGCGGCGGCGCCTTCCTGCCGCTGCAGGCCGACGTGTTCCCCGATCGCGACCACTTCGGGCGGATCTTCTACAACCAGGCGCGCATGTCGGCGGCGGGGATCCCCCAGGTCGCCCTGGTCATGGGCAGTTGCACGGCCGGTGGGGCATACGTACCGGCCATGAGTGATGAGACGGTGATCGTCAAGGGCACGGGCACGATCTTCCTGGGCGGGCCACCCCTCGTGAAGGCCGCGACCGGTGAGGACGTCACGGCCGAGGAGCTCGGCGGGGCTGACGTCCACGCCCGCCGCTCCGGCGTCGCCGACCACGAGGCGCTCGATGACGAGCATGCGCTCGCGATCGGTCGGTCCATCGTCGCAAATCTCCATCGACGACCTCCGACCCCGCCCTGGGACCGGCGCGAAACCGAGCCGCCGGCCGTCGATCCCGACAGCCTGTACGGGGCCGTCTCGGCCGACCCACGCCGTCCCGTGCCGGTCCGCGAGATCATCGCCCGGCTGGTCGACGGCTCGCGGTTCCACGAGTTCAAGCCGCTCTACGGCGAAACGCTCGTCACCGGCTTCGCCCATATCGAGGGTGTGCCCGTCGGGATCATCGCGAACGACGGCATCCTCTTCAGCCAGTCCGCGTTGAAAGGCACCCACTTCATCGAGCTCGCCTGCCAGCGACGGATCCCCCTCGTCTTCCTGCAGAACATCACGGGCTTCATGGTCGGGCGCGAGTACGAGGAGGCGGGGATCGCCAAGGACGGCGCGAAGCTCGTCATGGCGGTCGCCAACGCAGAGGTGCCCAAGTTCACGGTGCTGATCGGCGGCAGCTTCGGCGCCGGCAACTACGCCATGGCCGGGCGGGCCTATCAGCCGCGGTTCCTGTGGTCGTGGCCCAACAGCCGCATCAGCGTCATGGGCGGGCAGCAGGCGGCGCGCGTCCTCTCGACCGTGCGCGGCGGGTTCGCGAGCGACGGCGAGCGCGACGCCTTCGAAGCCCCGATCCTGGACACCTACGAGCGCGAGGGATCGCCGTACTTCGCGACCGCACGCCTCTGGGACGACGGCGTCATCGACCCGGCCGATACGCGCCGGATCCTCGCCCTCGGCCTGGACGCCGCCCTCCACGCACCGATCCCGGACACGAAGTTCGGCGTCTTCCGCATGTAGGTCTGCCGGCGATCCGGGGAAGGTACGGGTCGACCGACCTCGCTCCCGGGCGTACCGTGCGCCCGTGCACGGCACTCCTCGCGTCCTCCTGGTCGTCCTGCTGACCCTCCTCGTGATGGGCTGCGATGCCGTCGCGCAGCTCGCGCCGGCGCCGCCTGCGACAGCGCAACCGTGCGAGCAGGTCTTCAGCGTGCGTCGCTGTCTCGCGATGGCCGACGTTGCGACCGCCTTCTCCGACAAGACCCGGGATGACGTCGACTCCCTCGAGATCCTCCCCGACCCGACCCCGGAGATCCGCGACGGCGAGGTGATCCTGCAGACCCTCGGCGGCGCGCCGCCGATCCGGGTCCGCGCCCACCTGCGCGACGGGACGACGCTTGACACCGAGATGTGCATGGGTCTGCGTAGCGGTCCGGCCTGCACCGACGAGGCGCCCGAATGGGAGACGACCGGCTCTTTGATCCCCAGCGGCTATCACGATGTCCCTTGTGCCGGCGAGCCGCCCGCAGGCTGTGCATCGCCGATTCCTTCGATCGACGCGGACGTGGCGCCGGACGCGACGCCGATCGTCGTCCCAAGGGTCTCGATCCCGATCGACCATGTCGGCGCGTACGAGGTGCCGGTCGGCGAGGGATCGCTTGCCAACGGCATCCTGACCGAGGCGACGTGGCGCCTCACGGATCCTTGGCCGATCGACGTCACGTTCACCGACTCGACGCCGCGCCTGGAGCTCCGGTCGCTGGAGCCCGACGGCAAGCCCTTCGGCAACGCCTACGAACACGGCTGGCGGGACGGTCTCGAACGCATCGAGGCGGTCATCGTGTTCGAGGTGAAGCGCTTCGACCCCGGCGCCACCATCGAAGTCGTCGACGTCGCGGTCCGCTAGCTTCTCATCGCCTCGTCGCCACGGTCAATCGAGGAAGCGGAAGCTCGACAGGATCTCGCCGATGTCGCGCTGCGGGAGCTCGCCGAAATCGATCGTCCACCAATCGATGGAGATGACGACCGGTCGATCATCCACGATCGTGAAGGCGTGATACAGCATCCCGGGGCACCCGAGGCAATGGCCGTTCGTCTCCGGCCGCTTGGTCCGACCGGTCGCGCCCACCAGCTCGATCTCGTCGAGCACCTCGCCGATACGGAGGCAGGTCATCCGGGACGCTGACAAGGGCCTCCTCGAGGTCATCCAGACTGTCGACGGTCACGGTCTCGCAGCGACGTCCCACGCCCTGGCACAGGGTCAGCGTCACCGTCCGCGATCCCGACGCTGATCTGCAGCGCGGGGAAGCCGTGCGTGCCGAACCCCCGGCCCGATCCGAAGTCGTGCACGCCGTCCGCGCCGGCGTGATCGGTTCCGGCACCCCAGAACTGCGGCACGAGCACCTCGTAGCCGAGCTCCGAGTTCACGAATGGCACGAGATGATCCCGGTCGACGAAGGTCGGGGTCGCGACGTCGCGATCGACCGACTCGAAACTGGCGCGCACCGACGACGGCGTTGGCGCTGGCGATGGCGATGGGGACGGAGACGGCGACGCCCCGACCCTGTCAGGCTCGGTGTAGGCCCTCCTGGCTCGGTCGGTGCGACGGTCAGACAGGCGCCGACCGACCCGACCAGGGCCGCCACCATGGCGACGACCCCGATCGGCGCGAGCCAGGTCCTGGGCGACCGATCCCCTCGCGTTGTCCGTTCCATCTGCCCTGGCTCCACATCCCACCTCCAACGGCCTCCGTCCATCGGCCGCTCGAATCGTCTGGTGCACCGAACCGGCGGTCGGTTCGATCGTCGACGTCGTCGTCCGCTAGCATCCGGGGATGCCGCGTGCCGCCCGCTTCTCCATCGCGCCGGTCCGCAGCCTCGGACTCGAGCACCCCGATGTCATCGACCTGACCGAGATCGGCGTGGTCGAGGATCGCCGGTTCTTCCTGACCGACGACACGAACCGGCTCGTGGATCGGCTGATCGTCGGCGAGCTCGTGCAGATCGCGGCGCACATCGATCCCGGCGCCACGCGACTCCGGCTCACCATGCCCGGATGGCGTCGTCCTCGACGACGAGGTCCGTCTCGGCGAGGCGGTCGAGACGCCCATCCATGGCCGGACCGGCGGTCGGTCACCTCGTCGAAGGGCCCTGGGCGGCGGCGCTCTCTGCCTTCGCCGGGCGCCCGATCCGGCTGATCCGCTGCGACCGACCCGGCGGGACGCGGGACGGCAACCCGACCAGCCTCGTCACGGACGGGTCGCTCGCGGAGTTCTCGCGACAGGCGGGTGTCGATGGCGTCGACGCCCGGCGCTTCCGGATGCTGATCGAGCTCGAGGGCGCGACCGCCCACGAAGAGGACGAGTGGATCGGCCGGCGCATCGCCATCGGTGACGCGGTGCTCGCGGTGACCAAGCCGGACGCCCGTTGCGCGATCACGACGCAGGATCCCGACACGGGCGTGCGCGACCTCGACACCCTGCGCACGCTCATCGCCTATCGCGGCCTGCGCGACCGCAAGCACGCCGACTTCGGGGTGCTCGCCGATGTGGAACGACCCGGCCGTGTCCGCCTCGGCGACGAGGTGACGGTCCTCGACTAACCCGTGCCGCTCGTCGCGTCAGGAGAGGGAGGACGACCCAGCCGGCGCACGAACAGGACCCAGATCGCGGCACCGACCGCGACCGCCGGCGCCACGCTGATGGCCGCGAGCACGCCACCACGCAGGATGGGCCCGGCCAGGTCCGACCCCGGCACGAACGCGCCCAGGACGAAGGCCCCGATGACGACCGAGGTCACGGCCGCCACCGGCGCGCCGATGGCGAACGCGACGCCGGTGACGATCGCGTCGATCCACGCGCCGAGCGCGGAGGGTGCGAGGCCGGCACCAAGCAGCGAGACACCGGGCAGACCCGTCGCGAGCGCGAGCAGGGCGACGCTGTCGGGCAGGGAGCTCACCATGAGCACCGAGGCGCCGACCGGCAGGTAGACGATCCCGGCCAGCAGCGCCCCGCGGCGAGCCGCTCGGATCGCGACCAGCCGACGACCGCTCGGGTCCGGGCGCCAGTTGGGCGACCAGGGGTTGTCGGGTCCCATCCGTCCCAGCCTAGGAGGTCGAGCGGCGTTCCGGGAGTGGTACGACCGGGTGGTGGGTCCGGTCCCGGCGCACGGCCGGAACGCCGCGGCTCCCCCCCGCTGGGTAGGATGGCGCCGTGAGTCCTGCGGTCCGGCTCGAGCGCAGCGGTCCCAACGACGTCGTCGCCCGGGTGACGTTGCAGCGCCCGGATGTCCACAACGCGTTCGATGCCTCGGTGATCGCCGAACTCCGCTCCACCTTCGCCGCGATCGCCCGCGAGGACGCGATGACGACTCGAGTCGTCGTCCTCGCCGGGGACGGTCCGTCGTTCTGTGCCGGCGCGGACATCGCCTGGATGCGCGCCGCCATGGCCCTGGACGTGGAGGGCAACGAGCAGGACGCGATGGCGATGGCCGACATGTTCGAAGCCATCGACACCTGCCCGGCGCCGGTCATCGCCCGCGTCCACGGGGCGGCCCTCGGTGGCGGGCATGGGCCTGTGCGCCGTGGCGGACATCGTCATCGCCGAGAGCGGGGCTCGGTTCGGGTTCACCGAGACGCGCCTGGGGATCCTCCCGGCGGTCATCGCGCCGTTCGTGGTCGCGAAGATCGGTGAGACCCAGGCCCGGGCGTTGTTCCCCGGCGGCCGCCGGTTCGACGCGGTCCGGGCCCAGCGCATCGGGCTCGTCCACGAGGTAGTCGAGGGCGAGGCGGCGCTGGATGCGGCCGTGGCCGTGGCCGTCGACGACGTGCTCGCGGCCGGGCCCAATGCCGCGCGCGCGGCGAAGGCGATCGTCCGCGAGGTCCGTGGCCTGAGTCACGGATCGTCGAAGTGGCACACGGCACGGGTCATCGCTCGCCAGCGGGTCAGCGCCGAGGCGCGCGAGGGCTTCGCGGCGTTCGACGAGAAGCGGCGGCCGGCGTGGGCACCCGACCCCGACGATCGGGACGGGTGACGACCGAGCCACCCGTCGGCCGCAACCCCGCCTCCGGCGTGGTCGAGCGGGTCGCGCCATCGATGCTCGGGCGCGACTTCCGCTGGCTGTGGGGCCAGACGGGCGATCACCAACCTCGGCGACGGCATCGTCCTGTCGGCGGGACCCCTGCTGATGACGACGCTGACCCAGGAGCCCTTCGCGATCGCGATGGCGGTCTTCTTCCAGCAGACTGCCCTGGGTGATCTTCGGGATCCCTGCCGGCGCGATCATCGACCGCGTGGATCGGCGGCGCCTCGTGGTGCTCGTCAACGTGCTTCGCGCCATCGTCCTTGCGGTCCTGGCCCTGAGCGTCGCCACGGGTTCCGCGAACCTCGTCGATCGTCCTGACGGCGGTCTTCCTGATCGGGGTCGCGGAGACGTTCACGGACAACGCCAGCGGGGCGCTCCTCGCCACGAGCGTCCCCAAGCTCCTCCTCGGGGTCGCGAACGCCCGGCTGACGGGCACGTCCATCGTGACCAACCAGCTGGCCGGACCGCCGCTCGGCGCGTTGCTGTTCACGGTCGGCAACGCGCTGCCGTTCGGTGCCGATGCCGTCTGCGCCTTGCTGGGGGCGGCCTTCGTGGCGCGGATCGCCGCGACGCCCCGGCCGGATCGCCGTCAACGTCGAGCGCCGCCATATCCGTCATGAGATCGCCGACGGGATGCGCTGGCTGTGGCACCACCCGCCGGTCCGTGCGCTGGCCCTCACGATCTTCTTCTTCAACGTCACCTTCGGGGCGGCGATGGCCGTGTATGTGCTCCTCGCCAAGGACCGGCTCGGGCTCGACGACCTCGGCTATGGGCTGCTGCTCACGCTCGGAGCGGTCGGTGGGCTGGTCGGATCCGCGGCGTATCCGCGGCTGGAACGGCGGTTCTCGCTGGCCACCCTGATGCGCTATGGGCTCGTGCTCGAGACGCTCACCCACCTGATCCTCGCGATGACGACGTCGGCGCTGGTCGCTGCGGCGACCATGACGCTGTTCGGAATCCATGCGGTGACCTGGGGCACGACCTCCGAGACGGTTCGCCAGCGCGCGGTCCCCTCCTCGCTCCTCGGACGCGTCACGAGCGTGTACATGATCGGGGCGATCGGCGGCTCCGCCCTGGGGGCGATCGTCGGCGGCCTGCTCGCCCAACGGTTCGGCGTCACGGCGCCGTTCTGGTTCGGGTTCTTCGGCTCGGCGATCCTGCTGCGTGCTGATCTGGGGAACGCTGGACGACATCGCCCATGCTCCGATCGCCGAGCCGGACGGGCCCTGACGCCCGGGCGATCTATGCGACACTCGCGACACGATGGCCGATGAACTGAGCCCGAGTGAGGTCGCCCGACGCCTCGGGACGTCCACGCGGACCGTCCAGCGCTGGATCGCGTCCGGCCAGATGCCGGCTCGGCGCGTCGGAGGGCGCTGGCGTGTCGCGTTTGACGCGTTTGACGTTCCTACGGCTCCGGCAGCTGCCCCGGATCGGGCGGTCCAGCCCCTTCGCACCTTGTTCATCGCGAACCGCGGCGAGATCGCCGCGCGCATCCGGCGCACCTGCGACCGCCTCGGGATCGTTGCGGTCGTCCCGCCGACCGCTGGCACCGGCTGCGCTCGACCTGCTCGACGCCGACGCCGTGGTCGCCGCGGCCCGAAGCGCCGGCGCCGACGCCCTCCACCCGGGCTTCGGGTTCCTCGCCGAGAACGCGGCGTTCGCCGAGCGCGTGATCGCGGCCGGCATCCGCTGGGTCGGACCCCCACCCGACGCCATCCGCGCGATGGGCGACAAGTCGACAGCCCGCCGGCTCGCCGCGCGACTCGGCGTCCCGACCCCACCCGGCTATGACGACCCGGACCAGTCCGACGCCGCCCTGACGGCGGCCGCCGACCGGATCGGCTACCCCCTGCTCATCAAGCCGGCCGCCGGTGGTGGTGGCAAGGGGATGCGGACGGTCCGCGACCCGGACCGCCTGCTCACCGACCTCGGCGCCGCCCGGCGCGAGGCGGCAGGCGCGTTCGGCGACGACCGACTCATCCTGGAACGCCTCGTCGAAGGCGCGCGCCACGTCGAGATCCAGGTCCTCTTCGACGCCCACGGACACGGCGTCCACCTCGGCGAGCGAGACTGCTCGCTCCAGCGACGCCACCAGAAGATCCTCGAGGAGTCGCCGTCACCGGCCGTGCATCCGGACCTGCGCTCGAGGATGGGCGACGCCGCCCTGTCGCTCGCCGGCGCGGTCGGCTATGTGAGCGCGGGGACCTGCGAGTTCCTCCTGGACGACCGTGGCACCTTCACGTTCCTCGAGATGAACACGCGCCTCCAGGTGGAGCACCCCGTGACGGAGCTCGTGACCGGGCGCGACCTCGTGGCCGACCAGCTACGGATCGCGGCGGGCGAGCGGCTGGGGTTCGGGCAGGACGACGTCCACCTGGGCGGTCACGCCGTTGAGGTCCGCCTCTATGCCGAGGACGCCGAGGACGGCTTCCTGCCGGCAACGGGCCACATCGAGCGGCTGCGCTGGCCGACCGGTGACGGGGTCCGCGTCGACGCCGGGGTCGTCGAGGGTGACGAGGTCGGGAGCCGGTTCGACCCGATGCTCGCCAAGATCGTGGCGCACGGCGCGGATCGCACGGGGGCACTGGATCGGCTGGCGCGCGCGCTCGACGACACCGTCGTGCTGGGGCTGACCACGAACCTGCGATTCCTCCGCTGGCTCGTGCGCGAACCAGCCGTCCTGGTGGGGGCGATCCGCACCGACACCCTGGAGCGCATCTGGCCACCGGACGACTGGGCGGTTCGCACGCGCATCCCCGACGCCGCGTGGTCCACCGCCGCCGCGGCCCTGCAGCCGGGCGAGGCCGCGGACCCCTGGCGCGGCGGCTGGCGGCTCAACGCGACACCCACGATGCACCTCGAGAGCGACGACGAGATGCACATCGCGGCGCCAGGTCGCGACGACGGCGTGACCTGGCGTGCGCAGTCGCCGACACCGTGCACGTGGACGTCGACGGCCGGAGCGTCGCGATCCGCCTCTCAGCGCCCCCGGACGTGGATCGCGCGGCGCATCGAGCCGCGGCCGCGCACGGTGGCGGGCCGGTGGACCTCATCGCGCCGATGCCCGGCCAGGTCCGCTCCATCGAGGCGCCGCTCGGGACGTCGGTCGAGGCGGGCGATCCGGTCGTGATCCTGGAGGCCATGAAGATGGAGCACGTCGTCAGTGCCCCGATCGCCGGTCGGGTCCGCGAGCTCCGCGTCGCCGCCGGCGACCAGGTCGGCCGTGGCCAGGTCCTCGCGATCGTCGAACCCTGACGACGCCGGACGCGGTACCCTCCACCCGACCCGACCGCGAGGAGATCACCGCCCGATGGCGCACCACGACGCGACCACTCACGAACCGCTCCCGGAGACGCGCGAGGCGCTGATGGAACTCCATCGCGCGACCCGCAAGCGTCGCAACGCCGCGCCGCACGGGAGCGAGGAGCATGCCGCCGCGATCGACCTGCATCGGTCGGATCGAGGTCGAGATCGCCCGCATCGAGCGGGCCATGGATCCGCCGCTCGTCTGAGCGGGGACCCGACCGATCGCCCGATGACCGCCGGGCCCGACGACCGCCACGTCCGGATCTACGAGGTCGGGCCACGTGACGGCCTCCAGAACGAATCCGTCGCGGTCCCGCTCGCGGACAAGCTGCACTTCCTCGACCTCCTCGCCGATGCCGACCTCCGCGAGATCGAGGCGACCTCGTTCGTGGCACCCCGCGCCATCCCGCAGCTGGCCGACGCCGACGAGCTGATGTCCGGCCTGGCCCGTCGGCCCGGCGTCCGTTATCCCGTGTTGGTGCCCAACGAGCGAGGCATGGCCAGGGCCGAGGCGGCCGGCGTCGATGCCATCGCCGTCTTCACGGCGGCCACCGACGCGTTCACGACGAAGAACATCGGGATGACGGTCGGCGAGTCGCTCGCGGCGTTCGCCCCCGTCCTGAGGCGGGCGGGCGACCTTCGTTGGTGGCGGCGCGCCTACGTCTCGACCGCGTTCGGCTGCCCGTACACCGGGCGGGTGGAGCCGGAAGTGCCGGTCGAGGTCGCGCGGCGCCTGCTCGACCTCGGCGTCGACGAGATCTGCTTCGGCGACACGATCGGGGTCGGCGTGCCGGACCAGGTCGCCGAGGTGGTCGCCCTTGCCGAGGCGGCCGGCGTCGCCGTCGATCGCCAGGCCTTCCATTTCCACGACACGCGAGGCACCGCGCTCGCCAACGTCGCGATGGGCTTGGCCGCCGGCGTCCGGACGTTCGACAGCGCGACCGGCGGGACCGGGGGTTGTCCCTACGCGCCCGGGGCGGCCGGCAACCTCGCGACCGAGGATCTCGTGTACTTCCTGGACGCCTCGGGCTGGGACAGCGGCGTCTCGCTGGACGGCATCCTGGCCGCCGCGCGGTTCATCAGCGGCGTCCTGGGCAAGCCGCTCGCGAGCAAGGTCGGGCAGGCCGGCGGCTGGGATCCGGCCACGGGTGCGGCCACCGGGCGCGGACCGGGCTCGGCCTGAGGCCGCGCGCTCGCGAGCGTACGAGCGCGTCTGCGTTATCCTCCGGCCACCATGGACGGCGTCGTTCTCGTTCTGAACCAGAACTACGAGCCGCTCAACGTCTGCAACCTGCCACGTGCCTTCCGGCTGGTGTTCGGAGAGAAGGCCGAGGTGATCGAGTACGACCACCAGATGGTGCGGACGCCGCGGACGGAATACCGCGCGCCCTCGGTCATCCGCCTGCAGTACCTCATCCGCCGGCCGCGACCCCGCGTGAAGCTGTCCCGGCGCGAGGTCTTCGCCCGGGATCGGCACACGTGCCAGTACTGCGGACGACAGAGCCACGACCTGACGCTGGACCATGTCGTGCCGCGCCATCGCGGCGGCGGCCATACCTGGGAGAACCTCGTGACCGCGTGCAAGCCGTGCAATCACCGCAAGGGCGGCAAGACCCTCGAGGAAGCACGGCTCCGGCTCAACCGCGAGCCGCACGAACCGCGGAGCGACATCTACTCGCTGTTCACGCCCTATCTCGCCGACGAGCGCAACGACACGTGGCGGATGTATCTCTTCATGGGGAAGAACTGACGCCCGACGGGCCGCGGGCCGACGCTTCGTCCACCGTCGCGTCCGCGATCCCGGCATCGGTCCTCCGGCTGCTGACCACCCTGTGGGGCGCCGAGCATGCGGCGTACGTGGTGGGTGGCTCCGTGCGCGACGCGCTGCTGGGTCGCGTGGCCAACGACTGGGATCTGGCGACGTCCGCGCTGCCCGAGCAGACCCTTGCGCTCTTCCCCCATGCCCTGTACGAGAACGCGTTCGGGACGGTCGTCGTCTCGACCCATGACCCGGCGGCCGGCGACGTCGCGATCACGACCCTGCGTTCCGATCACGACTACGCCGACTTCCGACGTCCGCATCGGGTCGAGTTCACCGACTCGATCGAGCTGGATCTCGCGCGCCGCGACGTCACCGCCAATGCCATCGCCTGGGGCGCAGCGGCCGGTGGCCCGCTCGCCAGTGGCGCCGCGCACCTCGTGGACCCGTACGGCGGGCAGGCCGACATCGCGGCCGGCATCCTGCGAACGGTCGGCGACCCACGCGACCGATTCGAGGAGGACGCCCTGCGGATGCTTCGCGTGGTCCGGTTCGCCGCGACCCTTGGCTTCGGGGTGGAGGCCGCCACCCTGGCCGGGATCCAGGCACGGGCCGACCGGGTCGGGTTCCTGTCGGGCGAGCGGATCGCGGAGGAACTGCGCCGCATCCTCGCGGCGCCCGTCCCGTCCGTCGGGCTTCGACTGCTGGCCGACACGGGGCTCCTGGCGCCGATCTCGCCCGAGCTCGCCGCGCAGCGCGGGCATCCCCCAGAACAAGGTCCCGGGCGAGGACCTGTGGGACCACACGCTGCGGGCCGTGGACGGCGCCGCCAGCGAGCCGCCCCATATCCGGCTGGCCGCCCTCCTCCACGACATCGGGAAGCCCGCGACGATGGCCGACGGACGGTTCCTTGGGCACGACGTCAAGGGCGCCGAGCAGGCGGACGCCCTGCTCGAACGGTTGCGCTGGCCACGTCAGGAACGCGAGCGCGTCGTCCACATCATCCGCAACCACATGTACGGCTACGTCCCGACCTGGTCCGACGCCGCGGTCCGACGATTCATCGCGAAGGTCGGGCGCGAAGCCCTGCCCGATCTCTTCCTGCTCCGCGAGGCAGATAACGTCGGGTCCGGCCGACCGCGCGACGGTGGCGGGCTCGCGGAGATCCGGGCACGGGTGGACGCCCAGCTGTCGCAGGGCGTCGTGCTGGGACTGCACGACCTCGACATCGACGGTGAGGTATTGATGGCGGAGCTGGGACTGGCGCCGTCGCCGCGGCTCGGCGCGGTGTTGGACGGGCTGTTGGAGCGGGCCATCGCGGACCCGAGCATCAACGAACGATCCCACCTTGTGGCCCTTGCCCGGTCGCTGATCGACGACGGCATCGCATGATCGAGCTGCTGCTGGAGGCGGAGCGCGCGCTGTCGTTCGGTCTGGTGGATCGCGCTGAGCAGCTCTATCGGCAGGTCGCGGACGCCGATCCGCACAACTCGATCGCGGTGGTGGGTCTCGGCCGCGTCGCCCTGGAACGAGGCGACGACCTGGGCGCGTACCTGCTCGCGCGACGGGCCCTGGCGATCGACCCGGAGAACGAGGCGGCTCGCCGGCTTGCGGCGCGCCTCGAAGAGGTGCTCGCGACGCGGGGTGAGCCGGTGGCCGACCCGATGCCACGGCCAGCGGCCGTGCCGACGCACGCGGCCGAGGTACCGGCGCCGGCCGAGGCGAGCCCGCTATCCGCGCCCCGAGCGCTCGCGGGCGAGTCGCCGACCGACGCTGGCACGATCGCCGCCTCCAGGAAGCGCCGCCGCTCCCTGATCGGACGCCTCTCGGACCGACTTGGAGGCCGTTGAACGTGACACACCGGCACGACTCGTTGACACGACATCGCACGGTTACGGGACTATGGAGGACGTCGATAGCGGGGCAGGCGGGCAGATGGGCGCCGGCACACCGTACCCAGGGCCGTGAGCCGTGGTCGTGAAGCGTCAGTCGCGATGAGCGGAGCCGTCACGCGCCGACGATTCCTGGGCGGCGTCGTGGCTGTCGCCGCTGCAGCGGCCCTCGATGCCTGTGCCCCGACCGCAGGACCCAGTCCTTCCCAGTCCGCCGCGTCAGACCCTTCCCCGTCCGCCGGGTCGGGCCAGGACCTTGTCCTGCGCAACGCCACCGTCCTGACCATGGATCCGGACCTGCCCACGGCCGAAGCGGTCGCGATCTCAGGTGACGGTGTCCTGGCCGTTGGCGCCGAGGCCGACGTAGTCGCTGCCGCGAGTCCGAGGGCGACGGTCGTCGACCTTGGGGGCCGTGTCCTCCTGCCGGGCTTCAACGACGCCCACTGCCATCGGATCGGCGATCGAGACGTCAGTGGCTATGCCTCCGCCGAAGCGGCCATCGAGGACGCGCTCGCCGGCGGCTGGACGAGCATCTCGGAACTATTTGTCAACCAGGAGCGCCTCGACGAGCTGCGCGCGCTCGACGACGCGGGCAAGCTCCGGCATCCGCGTCAACGCGTACCTACCCGTCAACTACCTCGACGACAAGTTCGGCGTGTGGTTCGGCGCCTATCGACCGCACCAGATCATCAGCCCGCGCGTGCGGATCGGCGGCGTCAAGATCTTCGCCGACAGTGCCTGGACGAATGAGATGTTCATGACCGAGCCGCACACGGATGGCGCCCGGGACCGCGGCGTCGTCTACTGGACGGGCGACGAGCTCACGGAGCTGGTTCGCTCACTACATGACGACGGTTGGCAGATGGCCACCCATACATGTGGCGACGCCGCGCACGACATGGTCCTCGATGCCTATGAGGCCGCGCTGGCGGGCGCCGACGGAGCCGCGCATCGCCATCGCATCGAGCATGTCATGGCGGTCCGCGACGACCAGCTGCGCAGGATGCACGACCTGTCCGTCATCGCGTCGTTCCAGCTGACGTGGTTCACGACAGATACGACGCCGGATGTTGCCGCGACCGTCGGACCGGATCGCTTGGCCTGGATCGGGCGATGGCGCGATCTCCTCGAGGCGGGGGTGCCCGCCGTCGCCAGCACGGACTACCCCTATGACGACCTCGCCGCGGAGACCGGCACCTCCAACGGCCGCGCCATGAAGGCACTCTCGATCGCGGTGACCCGGCGAGCACCTTCAGGCATCGAGGCGGCGCCGTGGCAAGCCGCGCAGACGATCACGGTCGAGCAGGGCCTGCCGCTCCTCACCCGGGCTGGCGCGTACGCGACCTTCGAAGAGGACGACAAGGGGACGATCACGCCGGGAAAGCTCGCCGACCTGGTCGTGCTCAGTGACGATCCACGGAGCGTCGCCGCCGACCAGCTGGCCGACATCAAGGTCTTGATGACGATCGTCGGCGGACGCGTGGAATACCGCGCTCCGGAGTCCACCGGGTTGTGGTGATCGACCACCGCGCATGACGTAGTGCCCAGTCCCGCTATCGTTGCGGCCATGACCACCATCCTCGTGACCGGCGGCGCCGGCTATGTCGGTTCCGTGTCGGTCGCGGCGTTCCTCGCCGCCGGCCATGACGTCGTCGTCCTCGACGACCTCACCACCGGACATCGGGCGGCCGTCAGCGATGGCGCGCGGCTGCACGTGGGCAGCTATGCCGACCAGGATCTCGTGAGCCGCCTGCTGGCCGACGAAGGCATCGAAGCGATCCTCCATTGCGCCGCGCGATCCCTCGTCGGTGAATCGATCGCCGACCCCGCGCGCTACTACCGGGACAACGTCGCGGGCGGCATCGCCTTGCTGGAAGCGGCCCGGATCAACCGCGTCGAGCGCGTGGTGTTCTCCTCGAGTGCCGCCGTGTACGGCGTCCCGGACGCGACGCCCATCCCCGAGGAGGCCGCCCTTCGGCCGATCAACCCGTATGGCGAGACCAAGCGCACCTTCGAGGGGGCCCTCGACTGGTACGGCCAGGCGTACGGGCTGCGCAGCGTCACCCTTCGCTACTTCAACGTGGCCGGCGCGACCGACGCCCTCGGGGAAGACCACGATCCGGAGACCCACCTCATCCCCGCGCTCCTGCGCGCCGTCGAGGCAGGGCAGGCAGCGACGCTCTTCGGGGACGACTATCCGACGCCCGACGGCACCTGCATCCGCGACTACATCCACGTCGCCGACCTCGCGGATGCGCACCTGCGGGCGATCGAGGCGACCGCCCCGAGTGACCCGCGCACGGCCGTGGGCGCCCTCGCCTGCAACCTGGGGAACGGTGGCGGGTTCAGCAATCGGGAGGTCATCGCCGCGGCCCAGGCAGCGGTCGGGCGCGAGATCCCGCTCACGGTCGGGCCGCGCCGCGAGGGCGACCCGCCCGTCCTGGTCGCCGCGGCCGATCGAGCCGCCGAGGTCCTCGGGTGGCGCCCGCGACGGCCCACGCTGGAGGAGATGATCGGGTCCGCCTGGGCCTGGCGCGTGGCCCACCCCGGCGGCTATCCGGACTGAGCGTGGGCTACTGGTCGCGCGGTTGGAGCGGTGCGCTCCCGGGAGCAAGCCGCTCCGGCGGGACCGCCGCTCCCGGATGGTGCGCCGCGGTCTCGCCACTTCCCGCCCAGTCGTCGCGGACGGGCCAGATGAGCCACAGCCCGATGAGCATCGTGACCAGGAGGCTCAGCACCGCGACCTGGTAGGCGCCGTTGGCGAACGTGTCGATCAGCAGGAAGATGATCGCCCCGTAGAGCAGCTGGCCGACGACCTGCGATCCCTTGCCGACCAGCCCGTAGATGCCGAAGAACTCGCCGATCTTGTCGGGCGGTGAGAGCCGGACCATCAGCACACGATCGGCCACCTGGACGCCACCGAGGCCCGAACCAAGGATCGCCCCGGCGATGAGGAACGGCACCAGCCCGGCCGACCCGAACCCGATCGCGACCCCACCCAGGACCAGGCCGACCGCCCACGAGAGCAGCACCCAGACGAGCGTCTGCTTGGGGCCGCGACGGTCCGCCAGCCAGCCCCACACGAAGCTCATGAAGATGGCGACGAAGGTGAGCATCAGGAGGACCACATTCGCCGTCGCCTCGGACAGGCCCATCGTCTTCACGACGACCACGCTCATCACGACGATGACGGTGTTGACCGCGTCCGAGTAGAAGAACCGTCCAAGCAGGAAGCGCCACAGGCCGGGCACCTCGCCGGCATCCTTGATGGAGCGTCGGAGCTGGCCGACGGCGTCGGTGATGTCGCGCCGGGTGAGTGGCTGCTCGTCAGGTCGGTGCGGCTCGCGGACGAACCAGAAGATCGGGATCGCGAATACCAGGAACAGGATCGCCGTCAATCGGAAGCGGTCCGCGACCGGGATCTCCAGGAAGAAGATGAGCAGCCCGACGAACACCGTGCCCATGTACCCGATCGCCGTGCCGATCCCCGACAGCCGCCCGCGCGACGCCGGGTACGACACGGTCTTGAGCGTCGCGTCGTAGTAGATCAGGGCCGCCTGATAGGCGAAGTTCGCGACGATGAACAGCGCGAGCCCCAGGATCGCCGGGACGTCCGCGATGAAGAACGTCGATGCGATGCAGAGCAGCGTGAAGAACAGCAGGAACGGCATCCGCCGGCCGCCGCGATCCGAGAAGGCGCCCAGGATCGGCGAGACCAGGGCGTTGAGCCCGACGCTGATGACGATCGCGATCGACAGGAAGAGGTTCCCGTCGCGCTCGCCGAACTGGTTGTCGTTGACGAGGTACAGCCCGATCGCGCCCGAGACCACCGCGAAGCTGAAGATCGTGTTCGCGAAGTCATACAGGGCCCACGACGCCGGCACGATCGTGCGACCGGAGGGGGTCAGCGCGGCCAGGCCGCCGGGACGTCGCTCAGGACTGCTTGACGGGGTGGCGCTGGCCATCGGCGGATGATACGCGTGGCGGACCGCGTAGGATGGTCCGCGATGGCGGACTCCGACCCCCTCGATCCGTTCGACCTCGCGATCCCGCTCCGGCCGCAGACCTACGGGAAGGGCCGGGCCGACCGCATCCAGCAGCCCGTGGTCGAGCCGCTGTGGCTTGGCCTCCGCGTCATCGTCGCCGCCTCTGCGGACAGCGTGACGATCCTCGACGAGGGTGAGCCGGTGGGCGGCATGGAGCGCATCGAGCGCGAGGCTGTCGCGGATGATCGAGCACACCGCCGAGGGCGTCATCCTCGACGGCTACCTCACCAAGCAGATCTCGGCCGACGACGTGCCGGCCGTGCCCGAAGGGACGTCCATCCCCACGACCGGCCAGCTCGTGACCAAGGCCTTCGTCGGGATCCGCCGCGATCGCTCGGGCGAGAAGATCAAGCGGATCGAGGAAGAGGAAGCCGCGCGGACATTCGAGGAGGGCGACCTCGTCAATCTCGTCGCCACCGACCTCCTCTGGCTCGACGGGGAGTGGCTGCTCGACGTCCCGCTGCTGGAACGGAAGCGACTCCTCGAGGCCGTCGTCCCCGGCGACGACATGGTCCGACCGGGTCCGTTCGTGCAGCCGCCGTACGGCACGTGGGTGGGGTCGTGGCGCTCGCAGGGCTTCCGAGGCCTCACCTTCAAGGAGGCCAACTCGCGCTACCGGTCGGGCGAGACGTCGGACCAGTGGGCGACCTCGGACCTGCCCCGTCGCTGATCAGGTGCCCGGGCCCCGGGACGCTCCGGTGCAAGGCACGGACCGCGTCGCGGGTGGTACGGTGGGGCCGTGCCCGAGACAGCTCTGACCCCTGCGGTCCGCGATGAGATCGCGCGACTCGGCAAGGCCGACATCATGGTCGGCATCCCCAGCTTCAAGAACGCCGCGACCATCGGCTATGTCGTCCGCGCGGCCCAGGCCGGGTTGGTCCAGTACTTCCCGGATCTGATCCCGGTCGTCGTCAACAGCGACGCTGGATCCCCTGATGGCACGGGCCGGGTCGTCATCGAGACGGAGCCGCCCGACTATGTCGAGAAGATCCTCCTCGTCCGTCCCAGCCACAAGCTCCAACGGGTCAGCCTGACGTACCCGGAGATCGATGGCGTCGGCGGGAAGGGAGCAGCCCTGCGGACGATCTTCGAGATCGCCTCCGCGCTCGATGTCGAGGCGCTCGTGGTGGTCGACTCGGACCTGCGCAGTATCGTCCCCGAGTGGATCGAGCTGCTCGCCGGCCCGATCCTCAAGGGCGGCTACGACTACGTCGCCCCGCTGTACTCGCGCTACAAGTACGACGGCACCATCACGAACACCGTCACCTACCCGCTGACCCGGGCCCTCTACGGGCACCGCATCCGCCAGCCCATCGGCGGCGACTTCGGGGTGAGTGGTGACCTCGTCCGACACTACCTCGCGCTCGATGACTGGACCGACGACGTCAGCAAGTTCGGCATCGATATCTGGATGACCACCTCCGCGCTGGCCGGCGGGTTCGCGGTCTGCCAGACCCGGCTGGGCGCCAAGGTCCACGATCCCAAGGACCCCGGCAGCGACCTCGGACCGATGTTCCGCCAGGTCGTCGGGACGATCCTGCGGCTGGCCGATCGCTACCACGACCACTGGCTCCCGATCCGCGGCAGTCACGACGTCCCGGCCTACGGCTTCGAGCGGATCATCGACCCGCCGCCGCTCGAAGTGAACACGCTGCGCCTCCTCTCCGAGTTCCACGCGGGCTCGCTGACCCTCGCGGACACCTGGCGCTCGATGCTCGCCCCGTCCACCGTCGAGACCGTGCTGGAGCTCGCGGTCGAGGCCGGCCGCCTCGGCGACCACGCGCGGGCCAAGCTGGGCATCGGTGGGGACGTGGCGTCCACGACGGCCACCACGGCCGAGATGGCCGAGGCGGTCAGCACGTTCCACTTCCCCGACGATGTGTGGGCCCGGGTCATCTACGACCTGGTCGTCACGGCCCGCGACCCGCGACCGTCGCTGGAGACGCTCGTCGCCTCGCTGGTCCCGATCTACTTCGGGCGGGTCGGCAGCTTCGTCATCGAGAACCGCAACGTCACGACGGACCAGGCCGAGGACCGGGTGGAGCGCCAGGCTCGCGCGTTCGAGCTGCTCAAGCCGTATCTCGTGGAGCGTTGGCGGGCGATCGACAGCGCGGCGGCGGCCTCGGCGCCGCCCACTGCCAAGCCCCCGAAGGCCGCGAAGGCGCCCAGGCCCGCGAAGTCGGCAAAGACCGCTCGCCCGGCCGCACCGGCTCCCCGCAAGACCCGGGGCGGGGCACCCCGGTGAGCCCCAAGTCACCGCTCCCGGTCCGCATCCTCATCCCGGTCGCGAACCCGGGCACGGCCGAGGAGCTCATCCGGCTCGGTGCCGCGATGCTCGATCCGCGCCAGGGCGAGCTGTCGGCGCTGGGCATCGTGGAAGTGCCCGAAGGCATGCCGCTGTCCGAGGGCGCCACCCGCGCCAGGCACGCACGGCGCCTGCTCCAGAAGGTCCTCGACTACGTGCCCGAGGGGACGACGATCCACCCGATCGTGCGCATCGGCCGGCACGCCGCCGAAGGCATCATCGAGGCCTCGGCCGAGCAGGAAGCGGACCTCATCATCTTCGGCTGGGGCGGCAAGGCCCCGACTGGCCAGGACGGCCGCAACCACGGCCCGACCGTCTTCTCCCCGACCATCGACGAGGTCGTCCGCGAATCGCCGGCCGATATCGCGGTCGTGAAGCAGCGTGGATCGCGCGACATCAAGCGCGTGCTCGTGCCGGTCCGCGGCGGTCCGCACGCCGAGCTCGCCATCCGCTTCGCCGACGCCATCGCCCAGCACCATGGGGCGACGGTCGTCGTCCTCCACCTCGTGCCGCCCGGCATCACGATGGCCGTCCGCGCGCAGGCGGAACGGGCGCTGGCGGCGTTCATCAAGCAGCACCTGCGCGGCAAGGGCGAGGCCGCCCTCCGGGAGGCGCCCAACGTCCGCAACGCGATCCTGCGCGAGGCCGAGAAGGCCGACCTCGTCGTCATGGGGGCCTCGGCGGTACCCGGCGGCGACGGCGCCGATTCGTACCTCTTCGGGGCGCTCCCCGAAGCCATCGCGGCGCGCGCCAAGCCGACCGTCATCGTCGTCAAGACCCGCGAGCCCATCGGCGGCCCGACGTTCGACGCGCTCGCCTCGCGCGCCGAGACCCTGGCCGCCGCCGACCGAGCCGCCGAGGAAGCTCGTGCCGTCCCCGCCCGGGTCGAACGGTGGTTCGGTGAATCGAATTTCCATCATGCCGAGTTCAACGACCTGCGCCGCCTCGTGCAGCTCAAGGAGAAGCAGGGCGTCACGGTGTCGCTCGTCCTCCCGACGCTGAACGAGGAGGAGACGATCGGGCCGATCGTGCGCAAGGCCATCCGCGAGATGGTCGGGCGCGTGCCCCTGCTCGACGAGATCCTCGTCATCGATTTCGGCGTCGACGGATCGGACCCGCGAGATCGCCGAGTCCGAGGGCGCCCGCGTGGTCCAGCATCCCGACGTCCTCGCTCGCTACGGCTCGTTCACGGGCAAGGGCGAGGCGCTCTGGAAGTCGCTCTTCGAGACCAGCGGCGACATCGTCGTCTGGGCCGACACCGACGTGAAGAACTGGCATCACCGGATGGTCTACGGGACCCTGGGCCCGCTGCTCCACGAGCCGCGTCTCCAGTACGTGAAGGGCTACTACCAGCGGCCCATCGTCCAGGAGGGGATCCTCAAGGAGGGCGGCGGCGGTCGCGTCACGGAGCTGGTGGCGCGCCCGCTCATCAACCTGTTCTACCCGGAGCTGTCCGGGATGATCCAGCCGCTGTCCGGTGAGTACGCCGGTCGGCGGTCATTGCTCGAGACCATCCCGTTCTTCACCGGCTACGCCGTCGAGATCGGCCACCTGATCGACACGACCGAGCGCGTCGGGATCGAGGGCCTTGGCCAGGTGGACCTGGAGCGTCGGGTGCATCGCAACCAGGAACTCGAGGGGCTCTCGCGGATGTCGTTCGTGATCCTGCAGGCGGTCATGAAGCGCCTCGAGGAACGCCAGAAGGCCCGCCTGTTCGCCGAGCTGGGCTCCACCATGAAGCTGCCGCGCTCCGGCAAGGGTCGCCTGTCGCTCGAAGTGATCGAGCTCGCCGACCAGGAACGGCCGCCGATGATCCGCATCCCCGAATACCTCGAGCGGCGCCGCGCCGCCGGGTCGTGACGAGCGCCACCAGAGACCGTCGTCCGTGACCGCCGCCGACCCCGATCCCATCGAGATCCGCGCGCTCGACTCGGAAGCCTTTCGGGCGGCCATCCCGGGCCTCGCCGCGTTGACGGTGGATGCCGTCGAGAGCGGGTCCGGCGTCAACTTCCTGACGGGTGCGACCGACGCCGAGACCGGCGCCTGGTGGTCCGCCCGGACCGCGGCCGTCGACGCGGGGGTCATCACCGTCTTCGTCGCGCTCGATGACGGGCGGATCGTCGGCTCCACGCTCATCGAGCGCTCGACCAACGCCAACTCCCCGCATCGCGCGGAGATCGGCAAGGTCATCGTCCTGCGCAGTCACCGGCGGCGGGGCATCGGCGCCGCGCTGATGACGGCCGCGGAGACGCGGGCCCGCGCCGACGGGCGCTGGCTCCTCCTCCTCGATACGGCTGCCGGCAGCGACGCCGAGGCGATGTACCGACACCTCGGGTGGACAGCGTTCGGGGTGGTCCCGAACCACGCCCTCCTCCCCGATGGCACGCCATCCCCGACGACCTACTTCTGGAAGGACCTCCGATGAGCGGCGGCGGCACGGACCGTCCTGGTCGCGCCCGATTCCTTCAAGGGTTCGCTGTCGTCCGTGACCGTGGCCAACGCGATGGCTGACGGCTGGCGCCGGGCCCGGCCGGCCGACACCATCGTCCTGTGTCCGCTGGCCGACGGTGGCCAGGGCACGCTCGACGCCATCGCCGCGGCCGGTGGCTGGACCTGGCAGACCGCGACCGTGCACGACCCGCTGGGCCGCCCGATCCAGGCGCGCTGGCTGCGCTCGGCGGACGGCACGCGCGCGGCCGTCGAGATGGCCGAGGCGTCCGGGCTGTCCCGCCTGGCCCCCGATGAACGTGACGCGATCGCCGCCACGTCGGTCGGGACGGGCGAACTGCTCCGGGCGGCCATGGACGCAGGCGCCCACACGATCGTGCTGGGCATCGGGGGCAGCGCCACGACCGACGGCGGCGCCGGTCTGTTGTCCGGTCTCGGCGCCGTCGCAGATCGCGACCGGGCGCACGTTGACCTGACCGGGCTGGACCCGCGCCTGGGCCACGTGTCCCTCCAGGTGGCCTGTGACGTGTCCAACCCACTGCTCGGACCTGCCGGCGCCGCGGCCGTCTACGGCCCGCAGAAGGGGGCGACACCGGAGATCGTCGCCGACCTCGATGGCCGCCTGGAGCCCTTTGCCGACACCCTCGACGCCGTGAGCGGGCGCGACGAACGGCTGACGGCCGGGGCGGGCGCCGCGGGTGGGGTCGGCTACGCGCTCCTGTCGATCCAGGATCGGTTGGGTGCCTTCGCCCTGCGCCCGGGCGTCGAGCTCGTCATGGAGGCGGCCGGATTCGACCAGCGACTCGCCGGTGCCGACCTCGTCATCACGGGCGAGGGCCGCATCGATGCCCAGACGGGCTTCGGCAAGACCGCGCTCGGCGTCGCCCAGCGAGCCCAGGACGCGGGCGTCCCCTGCATCGCCATCGGTGGCGGCGTGGAGCTCGAAGGGATCGACGCCCTCGCGTCCGTCGGGGCGATCGCGGTCCCCGTCATCGAGGGGCCGACGACCGTCGAGGCGGCGATGGCCGCCGGCAGCGCGCCGATCGAGCGCTGCGCCGAGCGGATCGCCAGACTGGTGAGCCTGTGACCGACACGACGCGCTCCCGAACGACATCGGCGGGGACCCGGCCGAAGGCGAAGAAGCCGAAGAAGCGCCAGTTCTCGGATCCCGCGCGAACGTATGCAAAGCGCCTGGAGCGGTATCGGCCGGGCCTGGTCATGTTCGTCCTCGACGAACTCGCCGGCCGCTATGGACGGCCCGTCTGGCAACGCCGCCTCGACCCGACGAGCGAGCTGATCCTCACGATCCTGACCCAGAACAGCGCCGACGTGAACGCCGAGGTCGCGTTCGAGGCCTTGCGTGCCGCGTACCCCGGTGGCGGGATCGCCGTCCCGCACCATCCCGGCGCCGGCTGGGGCGGGGTCGGCCTGCCGGACGGCACGGCCCCGGACTGGGCCGCCGTCGAGTTCGCCCCCATCCCCGAGCTGACCGATGTCATCCGGCCCGGCGGCCTCGCCAACCAGAAGGCCCCACGGTTGCAGGCGACCCTGCGATTCGTCCGGGAGCAGCGGGGCGACTACTCGCTGGAGTTCCTCGGCGACCTGTCGGCGCTCGATGCGCGAGCCTGGCTCACCCAGATCGATGGCATCGGCAAGAAGACCGCATCGGTCCTGCTGCTCTTCTGCTTCGGCCAGCCGTTGATGCCCGTCGACCGGCATGTGGACCGCGTGTCGCACCGGGTCGGGCTGATGCCGCCCAAGGCCACCGCGGACGATGCCCACGACCTCTATCTCGCGATGCTCGAGCCCGACCAGATGTACGAAGCCCACGTCAACCTGATCCAGCACGGCCGCAAGACCTGCCACGCCCGCCGGCCCGACTGTGGCGACTGTCCGCTCCGACCGCGCTGCCGTTTCGTGGACCCCAAGGCTCCCTGACCCGGCCACCCGGCGACGAAGGTACGGCCCGGAGTCCCCCGACTGGGTCGTCGCGGCATCACCGCACGACCGACATCGTCCTCCCTATCAAGCACTCGTCGCGTCCCGCGATCGCGGGCGACCTGCTTTTGTTGCACCGGGGATCACGAATGAACCAAGCAACGCTGTTCCGCCGTGGGCGCAAGCCGTCGGCCTTCCTGATGGCCGGGGCCCTGAGCCTTGGCGTCGTCGGCGTCACGATGGCCTCCGCGTCGTATTCCGCGCAGGGCATCGACGACGGCGGCTTCTGGGTCTGCATCGAGAAGACCACCAAGGTCGTGCGCTACGTCTCCAGCGGCGTCTGCGGGACCAACGAGGCCCTCCGTTGGTGGAAGGGCCAGGGTCCGGCCGGCGCGACGGGGCCTGCGGGTGCTGATGGGGCCACGGGCGCCGCTGGCGCGACGGGTCCTGCCGGTGCTGATGGCGCCACGGGTCCCGCCGGTGCCGATGGCGCCACGGGGCCTGCGGGTCCTGCCGGTGCTGATGGTGCGGACGGCGCGACGGGTCCTGCCGGTGCCGATGGCGCCACGGGTCCTGCCGGTGCCGATGGGGCGGCCGGCCCGGCCGGCGCTGATGGCGCCACGGGTCCCGCCGGTGCCGACGGCGCGACGGGTCCTGCCGGCGCCGATGGGGCCACGGGTCCTGCCGGTGCCGATGGGGCCACCGGTCCTGCCGGCCCGGCCGGTGCCGATGGCGCCACGGGTCCTGCCGGTGCCGATGGCGCGACCGGTCCTGCCGGAGCCGATGGTGCGGATGGATCCGATGGCACGGACGGCACCGATGGTGCGGACGGCGTCAGCGGTTGGGAATCCCGTTCTGCGACCTCGTCGAGCAGCTCGACGTGGCCGCGGACGCAGACCGTGAGCTGCACCGGCAGCAAGAAGCTCCTGGGCGGCGGGTACTCCGTCTCGTCCGGAGCAGACGAGACGCAGATCGCCGTCTCGGCCAACGGTCCCACCTCGGACACCACGTGGTCCGTCACGGTCTACGACGACGCGAGCAGCGGCTCGATCGGCACGGCGACCCTCACGGCCTACGCGTTCTGCGCGACGGCCAACTAGCCCGACTTCGGTCGACTGGAGCCGGCCCCGATGCCTCGGGGCCGGCTTCTTCGCGCTCGGCGCGGCGAACCAGCGATGCATACTCCGGGCATGCTCAGCGGCGGTCCGACCCCACGGATCCTCATCGTCGACGACGACCCGAACCTGCTCGTGCTCCTGGCCGACCAGCTTCGCGCCGACGGCTACGAGATCGCGACAGCGCGCGACGGGGACGAGGCCCTGCGCCGACTGCGAAGTTCCTGGCCGGACCTCCTCATCATCGACATGATGATGCCGCGCATGGACGGCCTGACCCTGGCGCGCGAGATCAAGGCCCAGGCGGATCTGCCGATCATCGTGCTGTCCGCCATCGATGCCGGCGACTCCAAGGCCGACCTCCTCGAGGAGGTCGCCGAGGACTACATCACCAAGCCGTACCACTACCCGGAACTTCGCGCCCGGGTGAATCGGGTGCTCAAGCGCCTGGGCGACAAGGTTCCGCGCCAGAGCCTCATCCTGGGTCCGGATCTCGTGCTCGACCTGCACCGACGCGAGGCGACCGTGGGCGGGCAGGTCGTCCAGCTCACCCCGACCGAGTCCCGGCTCCTCTACGCGCTGGCGGCGAATCTTGGCCAGACCGTGACCACGGAGACGCTCCTCGCCCGCGGCTGGACGGAGACCGAGGACGCCGACCCGTCCTACGTCTGGGTGACGATGCGGCGGCTGCGCCAGAAGGTGGAGGTGGACCCCAACCGACCTCTGCATGTGCAGACGGTCCGCGGCGTCGGGTATCGCCTGCAGTCGATCGTCACGCCCGACCGTGACTGACGCACGAGCGCGCGGGCTCCGGAACCATCGCGCGGGCTCAGCTTTCGGTCGCGCCTGACCGTCGCGCTCATCGCATCCGCGGTCGTCCCACTCCTTGCGTTCGGCGTCATCGTGCTCGCCGCTCGCGTCGATCGGGTCCGGCGCGGTCGATCCCAGCGTCGCGCGCAGCTTCCTGATCTTCACCATCGCCGTCCTGGTCGCGATCGCGATCGTCACCTCGTACGCGCTGGCCGGATCGTTGACGGCGCCCCTGCGCTCGATCGCGCGGTCCGTGGACCGCGTCTCCGCGGGCGACCTCTCGACCCCCATCCGAGTGGCCGGCGACGACGAACTCGCCCGACTCGCCGACAGCCATAACCGCCTGTCGGCGGACCTGGAGCGTCGCAATCGCGAGCTGGGCCGGATCCTCGCGGCCATCGACGAGGTGTCGCCGCGTGACGATGTCGAGGCCCTCGTCAACCGGACAGCGTCGGATGCCAGGACCGCCTTCGCGCTGATCGACGCGACGGTGGTCATGGGCGCCCCGACCACGGTCGACGAGGAGGAGGTCGTGCCCGGCGTCTCGCGGCCGCTGCGCGCGGTGTTGCGGGCTGGCGGCCAGGATCTCGGGGTGCTGATCGGCCGGCTGCCGGCGACGCGCCGCTGGGAACGCGCCGACCAGGATCTCCTGGAGCTGTTCGCCAGCGAGATGGCAGCAGCCATCCGCAACGCGCAGTTGTTCGCCACGGTCGAGACGCAGAATGCCCAGCTCCTCGAGCTCGATGCCGCCAAGGACGACTTCCTGCGCGGCGTCAGCCACAACCTGCAGACGCCGCTCACGAGCATCCGTGCCTACGCCGAGCAGCTCGATGCCGCCCAGCCGGACCGACGGCTCGGGATCATCGCCGAGCAGTCGGAGCGGCTCTCGCGGATGGTCCGCCAGTTGCTCACCGTGACGAGGCTGGAGGCCGGCACACTTCGCCCGCGCAGCGACGTCGTGTCGCTCGCCACCCGAGTTCGCAAGGCCTGGGAGGCCCTGGGCGTCGACGACATCACCTTCGAGCTCGACGATGACGCGGGTGGCTGGCTCGCGGTCGCCGACGCCGACCAACTGGATCAGGTCCTCTGGGCCCTCCTCGACAACGCCGTCAAGTACGGCGACCGACGGCCCGTCCACGCGACCATCACCGCCGACCGCGCGAACCGCTGGCTGCTCCTCACGATCGCCGACGGGGGCCCCGGCGTTCGCGAAGAGGACCGCGAGCGGCTGTTCACCCGGTTCGAACGTGGGAGCGAGGCCTCCCCCGACGGAGGCAGCGGCCTGGGGCTGTACGTATCCCGCGAACTCTGCCGAGCCATGGGTGGCGAACTCGTGCTCGAGCCGGCCGAGCCGGGCGGTGGTGCCGCGTTCACGATCACCCTGACCGGGGAGCCCGGCGACGAAGGCTGAGGCCGGATCCGCGTTGACCGGCCGCACCGGACCTCTGGCCCATGGTGTACCTGCAAGGTTGCGATGCAAGGTAGAGAAGGCACTATCATGCCGACCGTCCGGCACACGCCGGGCCAGCCGCCGGGGATCCATACGATGTCTTTGCTCCACCGTCGATCGACGACTGCGCGCGCGACCCGGCGCGGGCGCGCCCAGGCGCTCGTCGAATTCGCCCTGATCGTCCCCGTCTTCCTGTTCCTCGTCGTCATCGCGCTCGACTTCGGCCGGCTGTTCTTCTCCTACGTCCAGATCAACAACGCGGCCCGCGAGGGCGCGAACGTCGGCCAGGGCTCGCCGACCGATACCGTCGGCATCACGACCCGGGTCCAACGCGAGACGAACACGCAGGGCCAGCGTGGCGCGGGCACCGTCACGGTGACTACCGCCTGCGCGAACTCGGCCGGCACGACGATCGCCTGCTCAGCCGCAGCGGGTGGCGCCGGACCCGGCAACACCGTGACCGTCAACGTCCGGTGCCGTTCACGTTCCTGACGCCGTTCATCAACGGCTTCTTCGGCGGCGGCCTGAGCATGAACGCCGCGGCGACGGCGACCGTACTCGGCTACGTCCCGGGCGCGACCGCGACCCAGCCCGCCGGCTGCACGAACCCGTCGGCGTCTTCACCGCTCATCGTCGTGACCGGCAACAAGGTGTTCGCGAACCCGTCGGCATCCACGCCGAACAGCGGCGTCTGCAACATCTCGGGCTACAACTGGGACTGGGGCGACGGCGAGACGAGACGTCGGCACCGCGACGGGCGACGCACACACGTACGCCAACGCCGGCACCTACACCGTCATCCTCGAGGTCACCAACCAGGCGAGGCTCCGCACACGGCATCGCACAACGTCACCGTGCCCGCGCCGGCACCACGCCGACGCCCACGCCGACCCCTGGCCCGACGGCGACACCGACCGCGACGCCGACCGCGACCCCTGCCCGACGGCGACACCGACCGCGACGCCCACGCCGACGCCTGTGCCTGCACCCTGCCGACCGCCAACTTCACATGGACCAGCTCGGGCAAGACCTACACCTACCGTGACGCCTCGACCGTCGCCGACCCGGTGCACTGCCCGATCACGGATTGGCTGTGGACCTTCACCGATCTTCGGCGGCACGCAGTCCAACGCCCAGAATCCCGCCTCCGTCACGTACGGCAACAACAGCAGCCACCCGCGTGACCCTGCGCGTCACGAACGCCGCCGGCTCCCGGACGCATCACGATCAGCACGTGAGCCTCGTCATCGCGCCGCGCGCAGCGGACACCCGGATCGGTCGCGGGGCCAGACGCTGGTCGAGTTCGCCCTCGTCCTGCCGATCTTCCTGCTGCTGCTGTTCGGCGTGATCGATGGCGGGCGCTACATCTACCTCTCGAGCGCCCTCTCGAATGCCGCGCGCGAAGGCGCACGTCTCGGGTCGGTCGAGGCGTGGCTGGAAGGGCAGCAGCGATCGCGACCTGCGGGACCGCCGGGCGGGCCCGGTCTGCCCGGCCAACACGACCGTGCTGCTCAAGCCACATCCGCGACGCCGCCAACCGCCAGATGTCGCCGTTCGGCACGCGTCAAGGACCTCTACCTGAGTTGCGATGGACCCACGGGGACGCCGCCCACCGGGAACTGGACGACCGCGACCTGCGCCGGCAATACGACCCGGGCGGCACGATCTCGGTTCGCGTGACCTACACGTGGAACGCGATCACCCCACTCGTGTCCAACATCATGGGCTCGATCACCACCTCGGCGTCAGCCACCGTCTCGCATCGAATTGAGGGGAGATCCGATGTCGCAGAGCCCGCGACGGATCGAGGCCGCTCCGCGGTCAGATGCTCGTCATGTTCGCCCTGGTACTGGGCGTCGTCATCCTCGGCGTCGGCGTCGTCATCGACGGCGGCAACGCGCTCGTCCAGCGGCGCGGCTCCCAGAACGCCTCTGACTTCGGCGCCCTCGCCGGCGCGCGGGTCATCGCCGACGTTCATCGATGGCGACACCATCAACGGCTCGGACGCGAACGTCCGGACGGCGATCGCGAACGCCGTGCGCCGCGAATGGCGGCGACGGCGATCACCTTCGGGGCACCCGACGGGCCGCGCTACGTCGCCGCCAATGGTTCGCTGCTCGGCTTCGTCGGCGACGGGTGCGATCCCGGCCAACACGGTCGGGGTCAAGGTCGCGTCCGAACGCGAGCTGGACGCCCTACTTCCTTGGGATCATCGGCATGGACAGCTGGACCGCGACGACGGTCGCGACCGCCAAGGGTGGCTACTCGCTGGCCGGGCCGCCGCCCGGCACGCTCTTCCCGGTCGGCATCGCGCTGTCGTTCTTCCAGACGTACCCGTTCTGTTCGGGGCCGGTCAGCACGTCGCCGTCGGATCCGTGCTACCCGCAGCAGCTCACCCCGGGCAACCTCAACGTCCCGGGCGGCTTCGGTTGGCTGAAGTTCGGCTGCGACGGCTACGGCCTCGGCCAGGATCCGCCACCGAATGCCGGTGGCTGCGCCAACAGCAAGCCGTTCCTCCAGGGCGAGATCGGGCCGCCCAGCAACAGCTACGGCTGCTGCACCGCGGTCGGCCTGCCCGGTAGCCTCGACCGGATCGGCAGCCTGCCCGGCAACAAGGTCAGCGCGGACTGCTCGTACTGGACTCGACAACGAGATCACGGTGACCGTGCCGATCTGGGATACGGCCGGTGGCAACGGGTCCAACGGCTGGTACCACATCGTCGGCTTCGCCGGCTTCCAGATCACGGAATGTCGCGGCGGTAAGAACGTCGAGGGCGTCTGGCGGAAGGCGTTCTTCAATGGGCCGGTGTCTACGACCCCGGGCGTCCCCGGCGTTCCGCAGGCGCTGGGGGTCCAGCTCGTCAAGTAGGAGCGGGGCTGTACGGCCCACAACATCGAATATCCCTGGGGACGGAGGAGCGCCGGGTGACGACAGGCACCCGGCGCTCCTCCATGTTCAGGTGCGGTCCGCGATCGCGGACCGACGAAAGGTCAGGCCGCTTCGGCGAGACCCTCCGAGGTCGTGGCCGTCGGCGCCTCGGCGCGCGACGTCCAGATGATCCGGCGCGGGTCGCCCGCGATCAGGCCGGCCGCGGCGGCGCCGATCAACGGACCCAGGAAGGGGCTGACGCCGAAGTACGCGGCGATCATCGCCCCGATATACCAGCCGGCATAGAACCACAGCATCGCGGCGAGCAAGCGCTTCGTCATGCCGCGCATCGTGGTCGCCTCGCCGACGCCGAACCCTGACCCGGTGGTCCGGTCCGGGTCCCGCCCGGCCAGGTCGCGGCTCCATCCGGGGGCGGCGCACTCCGGCACCGCGCGCAAGGTCGGATGCAAGGTGGCGGTGCCAGCATAGGGGGAGCTTCGTACTGCCTGTCGCGGTGACCCCCCAATGGACCTGTCGCTCCCGTCGCGGCTTCGACGCCGCCCTCGTTCGCGTGGCCAGAGCCTCGTCGAGTTCGCGCTCGTTACCCCGCTCCTCCTCCTGGTCTTCGCCGGAGCGGCCGACTTCGGACGCGCGTTCTATGCCTACGTGGCCATCGAGAATGCAGCCAAGGAAGGCGCCCTGTTCGGTTCGCGGGCCCCGCTGTGCGATGACAGCGGAGGCGGCGCCTGCGCTGAGCCCGAACAACGCGACGTGGCGCGTCCGCCAGGAGCTCAAGAACCAGGGCATCCGCAATCCGGATGGCACCGAGCTGACGCCGGCCGATCGCGTGCCTGGCGCCCGGCGGCACGCCTCGCGGCGCGCTCACCGATTGCGCCGAGGGCGACACCTATCAAGTCGGACTGACGTACCCATTCCGCCTGCTGACACCGATCCTCGGCGACATCATCGGGGATATGGACCTGCAGACCACATCGCGTGCCGTGGTCTTGAACCTGGCCTTCGACCCCACGCCTGGCACCAGCATCCAGAAGTATGTTTCGCCGACCGGAGCCATCAACGCAGCGGACGTGATCGCCAAGCTGCCTCGAGCCTGACGACACCGACGCGCAGGGGTACTACCCGGAGTCCGTGCAAGGACACGAGCACACCGGATCCGTTCGACACCGTCAAGCTTCGCTTCGAGCAGGGAGTCACGATCGCCTATCGGTTGGTCGTCGGCAACTCCGGCGTCCAAAGCCTGAGCAGCGTCACCGTGATCGATTCGACGGGCGGCACTGGCTGTTCCTTCCCTGGCACCTTCGCTGTCGGGTACACCCAGCAATGCGATTACGTACGCACCGCCCCGAATGTGGTGGGTGGGCCGAACACCCAGGACTACGTGAATGTCGGCCACGATCGATTCAGCCGATCACCGGCCCGGCCACGTCCGGTGTGACGGTGACGGTCGAGCGTCCGCCAGCGAAGTTCCAGGTCCTGAAGTTCGTCAGCCCGTTCAAGGAGGGCAACGACGGCGACGGCGTCGCCAGTTTCGGGACCACTCGATACGATCGCGGTCTCCTATGACACCCAGATCCCAAGTCCATCGGCCTGGTACCGCGTGGTCGTCCGCAACGTCGGTGGAAAGACGGCCACGGGCGTCGTGGTCACCGATACCGCGTGGCGCCTTGCCGTACGGGCAGAACAACGCCAACGCCGATGTGTTCCGCGGCCCCGACCACCATCGCGGCGAGGCGCGTTCTGGGAATGCCGCTATCGCGTGACATTCTCGTCGGCATCGGCCGGCGACCAGGACCAATACGGTGGCGTGCGACCAGCCCGGACGTCGTCCCGGATTTCGAACGACAGCACTGACCGCGACGGTGCAGGTATCGGCTCTGCACCGGCTCCAATCGGACGGTCCCGAACCTGATTTCGGCCTCACGAAGGCACAGGCGGGTACGGCGTGGACCGCCGGGCACCGGCTCACCGAGCACGCTGACCACCTGGAACGGGCAGCCGAACGACACCGTTCAGACCCAGAATCGCGAGCGGCCTTCGACTGCGTTCGCATCCACTTCGACGATGACCGTGACGCGCGTGACCACGCCATGAAGCGCACCCGATCCGCGACCCGAGGGCAGTCCCTCGTCGAGTTCGCGCTCGTCCTGCCATTCTTCCTGATCCTGCTGTTCGGCATCGTCGACCTTGGCCGGTATGTCTACACGGCCAACGCGCTCAGCAACGGTGCACGCGAAGGGGCACGGGCTCGGGTCGGTCAGCATCCGTCCATCGTCCAGATTGCGACGGCCTGACGCGGCAAGCCTGCATCAACGCGGTCGTCGCGAGCAGGTCGTGGGGATTGCCGCCCAACGCGATGACGACCACGCGTGACATGCGCCCGAGTGGCCAACAACGACACGACGCCAAACACGATCGCCATCGGCTCATGCCGGACCGGAGACCTGCTCACGGTCGCATACCCAATCGATGTTCACGCTCGTGACGCCGATCGTCGCGCAGTTCCTCGGAGCTTCGCCATCGCCGCCGAGACGGAGGTCACGGTCAACCAATGATTGACTCAGCGGGGGTCCACGTCGCTTGGCCACCGGAGGTTCCAACATGCGTCGCATCCGACACGGTCGCGACAGTCGAGCGCGAGGACAGATCCTCGTCATCGTCGCAGGCGGCTTGATCGGCCTGCTGGCCATCGCGGCATTCGCCCTCGAAGGCGGGACGCTCATCCTGAACCGGCGCGACGCGCAGAACGCCGCGGACCTTTCGGCCCTGGCTGGGGCGCGGATCGTCGCCCTCAACTACACGCAAGGCGGCCGAACGCAGGGCCAGGTCTATGCCGCCGTCAACGGCAGTCTCGATCAGAACAACTGCGGCGCCGACGCGAGTGCCCCGTGCTCGTGGGACGCACACTTCGTCGGCGCGGGCCTCAGCGGACCTCGGAGTGGTCACCAATAGCGGTACCGCGGTGCCGAACGGGTCGCTCGGCGTCAAGATCGGCGTGACCCGCAATCCGAGCGCCTTCGTCGGCAAGGTCCTGGCATATCGACACCTGGACCGTGTCCACGGAGGCGACGGCGATCGCGGCCAAGCCGACCGGTTTCACCCGCAGCGGATCATGCTGCCGATCGCCCTCTGCGGTTGGGGACAGACGGGCGTCAACGACTGCCTGCAGGCGTCCAACTCACCCCAGAACGTCATCGATTTCAATGAGGGCAGATCTACGACATCACCGATGGCAAGGACGCGCCCGGGGGGCTTCGGTTGGCTGTCGTGGGACCGGCATCGAACTCGGCTGGTGCGCTGTCCGACAGCATCTGCACGCCGAACAACCACAGTTTCTCGCTCGATAGCCCGTACGACAGCCCCGGTACCTACGGCGGCGTACATCGGCACCAACCCGGCCACCGGCGAGACGTGGTTCCCCGTCGACCCGGGAAAGTCGAACAAATCCTCGATGCGCACGTGCCTTGACGGATGGATCGCGAGCGGGGCGACCGTCCTCGATCCCGGTCTACGACATCGTGACCGGCAATGGGAACAACGCCGCGTATCACATCACCGGCGTCGCCGCATTCGTGCTCACCGCGCGTGAGCAGCCGGCCGTCGACAAGATCCAGGGCCACTTCGTGTCGTACTACGCCTACACGGATGTCCCGGGCGGCGTCGGCACCCAGCCCCCCGATCCCAGTGATACGACCTTCTTCCTTGGCCTGGTGAAGTAGCCGTATTGACGACATCCCCTGGGGGTCCCAACGAGCCGCGTCGGGGCGCGGCTCTTCTGATTCGTGGCGATCCGCGACCCGATCGCTCCATGACGTCGTCCGCGCGCCGGACTATCGCACGCCACTGCCCGGTCCGCGTCGCTCGACACCGGCGTCTACATCATCAAGCTCACAACTAGGCCACACCGCCGGGGATAAAGTCCCCACGCGCCGGGAACTCAGTCCAGCCGGTAGGTCTCGGGCCGGCGGTTGGCCAGGACGGGGATCTGACGACGGACCGCGGCGACGCGGTCCGTCTCGATGTCCGCGGTCACGATCCCGACCCCATCTGACGCCTGCGCCACGACCGTGCCCCACGGGTCGATGATCATCGATCGTCCGTAGGCCGGCTGGCCCGGCGGCCCACCGATCTGCGACGGCGCCAGGACCCACGCCGCGTTCTCGATTGCCCGCGCCCGGAGCAGGACCTCCCAATGGTCGCGCCCGGTCCGCTCCGTGAAATTGGCCGGGACCGTCAGGACCTGCGCACCCGCCAGGGCAAGCGTGCGATAGAGCTCCGCGAAACGGAGGTCGTAGCAGATCGTCAGCCCGACGGCGATGCCATCGACCACGGCGCAGACCGCGGCGTCGCCCGGCATGACCCGCGCCGACTCGGTGTCGGCCGGACCAGACTCGACCGCGACATCGAAGAGGTGGATCTTGCGGTAGGTGGCGGCGATCGCGCCCGATGGCGCGATGAGGACACTCGTGTTGTACGGCCGGTCCGGGTCGGAGGAGGTCTCGGCGACGCTGCCGACCAGGATCCACGCATCGCGCCGGCGAGCGACCTCGGCGAACGGATCGGTCAGTGGCCCCGGGACCGGGCGGGCGGACGCGCGGAACCCGGCGTCCGGCCCGCGGTACTGGAGATACTCCGGGAGGGCGACGAGACGGGCACCGCCTGCGGCGGCCTCGTCGGCGAGTGCGGTGGCGCGCTGGATGTTGGCTTCGACGTCAGCGGTCGCGGCGAGCTGGACGAGAGCGACGGACAAGCGCATGCGCCGATGGTACGTCCGTGCGACGGGTCAGCGGATGCCGGTGTCGTAACTGAGCTCGACGAGCGTGGCGAGCCCGTCCTCGACGTCCGCCGTGACCTCGGGCGCCGTGCCCATCAGGCCCTCGACCGGCTGCGGCTGGACCGTGTACGACCCTGCTGTGAGGCCCAGGAACGCCGACCCATCGGCCGCCGTGACGACCGACCCGACGGACTGTCCACTCGCGTCCAGGACGCGGATCTCGGCGCCCGCGACCGGCTTCGGCGCGCAGGCCGGATCCGGCGGGTTCGTCTCCACCGGACACACGGGTCCGGCGGTCGCCTGGATCAGCAACCCGGTCTGACCTGCGCCAGCCGGCGAGGGCCAGGCCTCGGGCGGGACCACGCCGCCCTCCTCCGACTGCAGGGTCACGGTCCCGTCCGGGAGGACCGCGTACAGCCAGGTGTGCCGGTCGATGCAGCCAGCCTGGCAGTCGCCCCAACCCACGTTGACCTTGACGAGGAACGCACCGACACCCGACGCCGGAACGACCTCGTACCAGCTCGATTGACCGATGAGCTCGGGATCCAGCGGGCCGATCCCGGTGAGCCGCGGCTCCTTGGCGACCACCGCCGCGACGGCTGCTTCGGGGGTCGTGACCGGCCCCACGGACGGCACCGGTGGTGGCGACGGGCTTGCGCCGGCTCCACCGCAGGCCACCAGGCCCAGCACAGCCACGAAGGCGAGGGCTGCGAGGCGAGCAGCCCAGCCGAGCGGGAGACGACGTGCCGTGATCATCCGTCCCGGGACGGCGCGGCGTCTCGCTCGGTTCCAGGACCGGTCACCCGTGTCCGCCGATCCAGGCGGTCGGCCGCGATGGACGCGCCGATCGCGGTGCCCAGGATCGCGAGGATGATGGCGAGCGAGAGCGGGATCGGGATGGGGACGAGGTCGGCGAGGAGGATCTTGACACCCGCGAAGATCGAACAGGGCCGCAAGCCCTGGCTTGAGGTACCGGAACCGATCGACCGCGCCCGCGAGCAGGAAGTACAGCGAACGCAGCCCGAGGATCGCGAACGCATTGGAGCTGAAGACCAGGAAGGCATCGGTGGTCACGGAGAAGATCGCCGGTACGGAGTCGATCGCGAACAGGATATCGCTCGTCTCCACGACGACGAGGACGGCCAGCAACGGCGTCGCCAGCCGACGGCCATGTTCGTGGACGATGAACCGCTGCCCGCGATAGTCATCGGTGGTCGGGACGAACCGGCGGAAGAGGCGGAGGACCGGGTTCCGTCGCGGGTCGATCGCGTGCTCGTTGCGCTGCCGCCACATCCGATAGCCCGTGTACAGGAGCAGCACGCCGAAGATGTAGATCGCCCAGTGGAAGCTCTCGATGATCGCGCTGCCGAGCGCGATGAAGATGGCCCGGAAGACGATCGCGCCCAGGATCCCGTAGAAGAGCACGCGGTGCTGGAACCGCAGCGGGACGGCGAACGCAGCAAAGATGAGCGCGAAGACGAAGACGTTGTCGACCGACAGGCTCAACTCCAGGAGATAGCCCGCCAGGTAGGCCGAGCCATCCTCCGGCCCACGGGTCAGGAAGATCAAGACCCCGAACGCCAGGCCCAGGGCCACGTAGAAGGCGCTGAACACCGCAGCCTCGCGGAAGGTCGGGGCGTGGGCGGTCCGGTTGAAGACCAGCAGGTCCAGGGTCAGGACGGTGCCGATCGTGCCGGCGAGCACGAGCCACAGGATGGTCTGGGTATCCATGGGGTTTGGGCCTCCGGCATGACGTCAAGTCAGGCCGAAGGTCTCCGCCGACCGTGCCGTCGCGGCAGGGCCGATGCCGGCGGGTCCGCGCGACGCAGACCGTGGTGACGCCGACATCCGGTGATCCGGGGTACTCCCCCTCGGGTCGTACCATCCTATCAAACGCAGCCGACGAGACCCACGGGAGACCATTCGTGACGCTGGACTACGGGCGCTTCGAGGCCCTCACGTTCGACTGCTACGGCACCCTCATCGATTGGGAGACCGGGCTGCTGGACGCCTTCCGCCCGATCCTCGCCGCCCACGCCATCGACATCGACGACGAGGACCTCCTGGTCCGCTATGCCCGGCACGAGGCCGCCGCGGAAGCCGGTCCATACCTTCGCTATCGGGACGTGCTGGCCGCCGGTCTGCGCGGCGTCGCGGCGGAGTCTCGCGTTCGCGCCCACCGCGGCAGAGCTCGAGCGCTTCTCCGGATCCGTCGTGGACTGGCCGGCCTTCCCGGATTTGGCGGCCGCCCTGGCCCGACTCCAGGAGCGCTTCCGGCTCGGGGTCATCACCAACTGCGACGACGACCTCTTCGCGGCGTCCAACGGGCGGCTCGGGGTGACATTCGACTGGGTCATCACCGCCCAGCAGGCCGGGTCATACAAACCGAACGAGGCCAACTTCCAGGTCGCCTTCGAGCGTCTCGGCCTGCCGCGTGACCGGATCCTGCACGTGGCTCAGAGTCTGTTCCACGACCACGTCCCGGCGAAGCGCCTGGGGTTGTCGTCGGTCTGGATCGACCGCCGGCACGATCGTCCAGGGTCAGGGGCGACGCCGGTCGTGGACGGCGCCGCTCCGGACGCGACCTTCCCCGACATGGCCTCCTTCGCGGCGGCCGCGACGTCGTGAGCGGCGTCGTCGTGGCGCGATCGGCCCGTTGATGGGTGGGCCCACCGGGCCATGGACCGACCGACCGATGACTGGCATGATGGCCTCCCCCAACGAGGAGCGACCATCGTGCGAGAGCACACGCGGGCCGGGCAGATCCCGACGCTCGCCATCATCCTGACCGCGGCGCTCTCAGCGGCCGTCCTGTCCGCCGGCCTGGGATCGGTGGCACCGGCGCTGGTCTTCGGCGCATCGCCCCTCATCGCCACCGGCAGCCCTCCCCCTCGCCCGGGGCCAAGCCGCCTGATCTCGACGCCTCGACCATCCCGATCGGGCTTCACCAATGGGATCGACGTCAGCCATTGGCAGGGCGTCATCGACTGGCGGGCGGTCCGAGCGGCCGGCAAGCGGTTCGCCTACATCAAGGCCAGCGACGGCTCGACCTTCGTCGACGATCGATATGCCACGAACCGGGCGCAAGCCAAGGCCGCCGGCCTGGTCGTGGGTGCGTACCACTTCGCGAAGCCCAGCGCGTTGGCCGGCGATGCCGTGGCCGAGGCCGATCACTTCGTGGCGACAGCCGCCTGGGTGAAGGGCGAACTCCTGCCCGTACTCGACCTGGAATCCACGGGCGGACTGTCCACGGTGGCCCTCACCGACTGGGCCAAGGCGTTCCTGGGCCGGGTCTACGTGACGACCGGCGTGCGCGCCGTGATCTACGTCTCGCCGACCTTCTGGTCTACGAGTCTCGCGGACACGCGCTGGTTCGCCGACAACGGCTACCAGGTCCTGTGGATCGCCCACTGGACCAGCGGTTCGCCGACCGTCCCTGCCAGCAATTGGGGATCGAAGGGCTGGACGTTCTGGCAGTACTCGTCGACCGGGACCGTGCCGGGGATCGACGGGCCGGTCGACCTGGATCGTTATCGCGGCACCGACCTGACCCGGGTCCGGACCCCGTAGACGAGGGGCCGGCCTCCCCTTCCCGCACGCCCGCCCGCCAGGCTCAAAGAAAAGCCGACCGGGTGTGGGGGTGCACCCGGTCGGCTTCCTGTCGTCGTCGCACGACGCCAGTCACGTCGCCCGCCGGGGGGAGCGGGCCGTGGTCGGAACCCTAGCGCAGCCGTGAAGTCGATGTCAACGCTGTTGACACGTTCGGCGATCCGGCCGGAAGATGAGCCGCCCATGCCTCCGCCGCCCACCTCCGCTGCCGGTCCCCGTCTGTCGCGGGACGGCATCCTCGAGGCCTACATCCGGCTGGCGGACCGTGAGGGACCGGACGCGGTCTCGCTCCGCCGACTGGGCACGGAGCTTGGCGCGGACGCCACGGCCGTCTATCGGCACTTCCGGGACAAGGACGCGTTGCTGGAGGCCGTCGCCGACCGGCTCCTCAACGATCTCGCCGATCGGCATCGCTCGGGCGGCGCCTGGCGGGACGAGATCCGCCGGATCTGTCTCGAGGGTCGGCGCATGTACATGACACACCCCCGGCTCGCCCGTGTCATCGCAGCGTCACCCGAGCCCATGCCCGGCAACATGCGACTCGCGGAGATCGCCCTCAGCCACCTGCGCGCCGCCGGCCTCTCGGACCGGGAGGCCGCCCTCGGCTACGAGGCGCTGGCAACCTACGTCGCGGGAGGATCCAGCCTGGACGCCGACATCGGAGCCGCCGCGCCCCAATGGCAGGACGGGGTTGCAGCGCTCGATGTGGAGCGGTTCCCGAACGCCGTCGCCCTGGCCGACGACCTGTATCTCGATGACGATGTCGCGTTCGAGTTCGGGCTCGACCTGATGCTGGACGGACTCGAGGCGCGGGCTCAAGGCACGGGCTGAGCGGGCCCGCGCTGACCATGGACGGATGACGATGTGGGCCTTCCGACACCGGTCCATGGAGCGCTTCCTGCGTCGGATCCTACGCTGGCGCGGACCTGTCATCCCGTCCCGACAGCTGAGGCCCTCGCCATGTCCGAATCCACCCCGCCGCACCGGCCGCGCCGGCTCGTGCCGGCTGCCGCGCTCCTCGGTCTGGCCGCGTTCATCGCTGCGTGCGGCGGCGGTGCCGGGTCCTCTGGATCCCCCGACGAGGCCGCCGATGCCACGGCCGCGACCGCGACCGAGGCGCCCGCCGCGACGGACGGCGGCACGACGAGCGAGGCCGGCTCGACGAGCGCCCTGGCGTCCATCCTGTCGACGGACGCGATCTCGACGGCGCTCGGCGAGGCCCCGACCCCGGACTGCAAGACGTCCGTCCTCACCGGCGCCGGCACGTGCGTCTGGACCGCCGCCGACGGGTCCTGGTTGAAAGTGGAGGACGGGGTGTCGCAGGAGACGCCGGACCTCGATGCGTTCACGCAGCGGATGACCGCAACCCTCGGCCTGGATGAGGCCGTCGACGGGATGGGCGAGGCCGCCTTCCTCGGCACGAGCTCGCGGGGGACTCGGATCGCGGTCTTCCTTGGCGAGGGCCGGGTCGTATGGGTCGTCCTCACCAAGCCGGGCGACGCTGCAACCCAGGCCACCCAGGTCCGAGACATGGCGACCGCCCTCCTCGCCGGACTCTAAGCCCCGCCGGTCCGTCAGGGCGCGGCCGTGCGGCGCCGTGAGCTGGGGGTCGACCTTGGCCGCGCTGGTACACTGGCGCCCGCGCCGACATAGCTCAGCGGTAGAGCAGCTGTTTCGTAAACAGCAGGTCCTCGGTTCAAATCCGAGTGTCGGCTCCACTCCTTCGTGACCGTCCCCTCTCAGGACCCGGCGCGGGGTCGAACCCGGGATCGGAACGCGACTGATGGAACGACCTGACGTCCACTACGCACGCGCTGCCGACGGCGCCCATATCGCCTACCAGGCGTTCGGGACCGGGCGCTACGACATCGTCTACATCTCGGGCAACATCACGCAGCTCGACGTGATGTGGGACAGCCCCCAGGGAGTGGCCTGGTTCCAGCGCCTCGCGGGCCTTGGCCGCGTGGTCATGCTCGATCGACGCGGGATCGGGCTGTCTGACCCGATTCACGCCGGGAGAGGCGCCGCCGGTCGAGGTACTGGTCGAGGACCTTGGGGCCGTCATGGATGCGGCCGGCGTGACCCGACCCATCCTTTTTGGGTCGGCGAGCGCGGCGCAACTTGCCTGCCTCTATGCCGCATCGCACCCCGACCATGTCCGGGGCCTCGTGACCTACGCGATGTGGTCGCACTTGGCCGGCCGATTCCTGCAGGAATGGCAGACCTTTCTCGAATGGACGGCATCGCATTTCGGTTCGACGGAGGCGGCCCTGAACGAGGTCCGCGATGTCCAGCCCAGCCGAGCCGGAGACCCCGACCACGTCGCGTGGATGGCCAGGTTGCACAGGAGCGCGTGGTCGCCGGGGTCGTTCCGCCCGATGGTCGAGGTCCAGATGGCGTTGGATATCCGCGACATCCTCCCGACGATCTCCGTCCCGACCATGGTCACGTACCGGCGCGGCGATAGCTCGGTGCCGTTGGAGTACCTCCAGAGTGCCGCGGCGCTCATCGCCGGGGCGACGATCGTGGAGCTGCCGGGCACGGACCACGAGTTGTCGGCCGGGCCGATCGCGCCGGTCGTGGACGCTCTGCAGACTTTCATCGCCGGGCTTGACGGCGCGCAGGTGTCGAGCACCCGGCGGCTGTCGACCGTCCTGTTCACCGATGTCGTCGGTGCCACGGAACGGGCTGCCGAGGTCGGTGATGCCGCCTGGAAGGACCTCATCGCGGCCCATCACCAGATCGTCCGACGCGAGCTTGAGCGGTTTTCCGGCACGGAAGTCGATACGGCCGGCGACGGCTTCTTCGCGACGTTCGATGGGCCCGCCCGTGCCGTGCATTGCGCTCAGGCCATCGGATCCCGCGTCCGGGACCTCCGGATCGAGATCCGAGCCGGTGTCCACACCGGTGAGATCGAGACCATCAACGGCAAGATCGGCGGGATCGCGGTCCACATCGGCGCCCGGATCGCGGCCCTCGCCGGACCCTCCGAGGTCCTTGTCAGTTCGACAGTCAAGGACTTGACGGCCGGCTCGGGTCTGGTCTTCGAGAACGCCGGCGAGCACCAACTCAAGGGCGTCCCTGATCCCTGGCGCCTGTATCGGGTTGCCCGCTGAGTCAGTCGAGGAACCCTAGTTCGCAGGCTTGCCTTTCGTGCCTCGGTTCAAATCGGAGTGTCGGCTCCAGTCCCTGTTCCGTGCTGATGAAGACTTGCTGGACGGGCGCCCGTGCTGTCATCGCGCGAGCGTAACTGCCATAAACAGGCCCTCGTCATCGCGGCGTTGATCCTGGACGTCAAGCGCGTGTACATGGAGCTTCGACCCGAGCTTCGCCGCATATACAACGTCCTGCCAGAGCTGTATGGACCCGCGTCACCATGGACGCGGCTGGGCTTTCGGACGGTCCTCGACGCGCCAGTCATGTTCGGTGGCGTCGCCTACTACGCCCACGTCCTTGATTTCGGACCGGCATCCGTCGATGGCTGGCTCACGCGAATCGTCGCCACGGAATTGCAGGTCGACGAGGAATCGATCCTCGATGTCGCACAGCACCAACTCGTCCTATCGGACCGCCGCGTGGCGCTCACGATGCTCGAGTTCGAGGTCTTCAAGTACCTCTACGAGCGGCCCGGAAACGTCGTGGAGCGGGCGGTCCTGTTGCGCGACGTGTGGGGTTATGACTACGCCGGCGGCAGCAACGTGATCGAGGCGCTCGTGAAGTCACTCCGGCGGAAGCTCGGCGACCGGGCTACCGCGATCGAGACCGTACGTGGCCTTGGTTATCGGTTCGTCTCCACCGCCTAGCGAGCTTAGCGGTTCGCGCACAGGACGACCTGCTACCCGTTGACAGCACGGCCATCGCGGCCATCGGGTCCGAGGCGACGACCTGTTGGCGGATGATGCCCTGGTACCTGAACGGGACTACAGGCGCGCGAGCCCCGCGCTCATCGGCCCGAGGGCATGGCAGATCACGTTGGAATATCGGATGTCAGTGGCATGGCGGATGCCGGTGGCGTCGTCAACGGGTCTGGCTTGCACGCGTAATAGCCTTGCTGACAGACCGAGCGCGTCCAGTCCCCAGGCAGGAACACAGCCCGCGGGACGCATGGATCCGAAATGAGGCCGAGGGTCAACGTCCGACCATTCGGGGACAGGCGCAGGCTGTAGGTGCCTTCATCGCCGACCTGGCATCGCCATTGCTGGTTGGTGTTGCCGATGCCAGTCGTGATCCCGTGCCGGAACGTCAGCACGAGCCGGCTACCGCCCTCTGTCAACGAGAGTGTGCTCAGCACATCGCCGTGCACCTGCTCGATACGGAGTCCCGTCGAGTCGATATTGAAGGAGTTGTCGTCTACCCCCCAATCCCCAGGCGACTGGCGATCGCCGACGGACTCCCATAGCGACTGCAACGCCGCTGTCGCCGCCGATACATCGGTGGACGATGCGGGCGATGGCTGGACGCCGACACCGGGTACTCGGGTCATGACGAGCCCAGCCGCGACAAGGACGATCAGGACTGCTGCCGCAGCCGCGGCAGCGAGACGGACGTTCAGGTTCATGACGTGCAACCTCGACTGCAGGTCGGCGAGGCGGCCGCGCGGGAGCTGGTCGATCCGCTCGAGGGTGCCTTGGAAGAGGTGGTCGGACATGTGCCGTGGTCCTTCGGCGAGCCACTGCTCGAGGACGCGTTCGATGTCATCGTTGCGCGTCATGCCGGTCGTCCTCCGATGGCGATCACTCGAGCGTTGGCGTCCAGAGCGGCGCGCATCGCGCGATGGGCGGCGTGGAGGCGCGAGCCGACCGTTCCGACCGGGATGCCCAGCACTTCGGCGATCTCGGTCAGGTCGCGACCTTCGAAATGGCGGAGCACGAGCAGGGCTCGTTGCTCGGGGGTCAGGCGTCGGAAGCCCCGCTCGAGCTGATCTCGATCGTCGACGTTGAGGAAGTCATCGCCGGCCATCGGCAGATCGATCGGCAGGGCGTAGAGGTTCGTGATCCGTCGGCGTTCGCGCTTGGCCTCGGCGAGGCACGAGCGAACGACCAGACGATGGAGCCACGCGTCGAATCGGTCCGGATCGCGGAGTGCGGGCAGGTCACGCCAGGCGATCACCAGCGCTTCCTGGACGGCATCCTCGGCCCGATCGACGTCGCGGAGGATCCGCTGGGCGAGCGCGAAGAGGCGATCGCCACGAATGCGGATCAGGTCGGCGTACGCCCCTCGATCACGCTTCCGTGCAGCCTCGACGAGGTCTCGGTCCATCGGCTCCGCTTCCTGGAGGCGCCTGTTGGAGGCGTCGACCAGTCCCTATGGGATCAAGTCGCCGAGGGGCATTCATTCTTGGTGAATAGAGCAGTGAATCCGCGCGATCAGCCGTCACCCCAGGACGAGGCCCTCGACGCCTGATGAGACCGGATCCGGCTGGCGCAGCATCCGGAACGAGGTCACCAGGCCGAGCAGGCTCGCGAAGATCGGGATGAGCAGGGCCACCTGCAGGGCGAACGGTCGGGCCTCGGTGTTGATGCGGATCATCTCCGCCTGGACCTCGGGCGGCTCCTCGGCCAGCAGGATCTCGAGGTCCGTGTTGGTCATGACCTGGGCGTCATGCTCGAGGGCATCGGCGACGAGCACCTGCTGCTCCGGGGTCAGCACGACGCTCTCCTGGGCCATGTTGGTGAAGCTGAAGGCGAGCGTGGCCAGCATGATCGCGCCGGCGAACGCCAGGCCGAACGACAGCCCGAACGAACCGGAGGCCGAGTTCACGCCGGCCGCTTCACTGACCCGCTCTTCCTCGATCGGCGCCAGCGTGTAGTTGTTGAGCTGCGACACGAGCAGCCCGAGGCCGATCCCGGCGATCGCGAGCGGGATCGCCAGGTACCAGCCGGCGTCGGCGCGAGGGACGATGGGGATCAGCAGGACCATGCCGATCAACAGCAGGCCGAACCCGGCCCGGATGATGCTGCTCGGGCGCCGTGCCCCGGCCCGCTTGCCGGCGAGGATCGCGGTCCCGAACATGCTCAGCGACAGCGGCGCCAGCGACAACCCTGCCTGCAGGGCGTTGTACTCGAGGACCATCTGCAGGTAGATCGGGATGGTGATCATGGCGCCGCCGAGGGCGATGTTCTGGAGCATCTGGCCGGAGATCCCCAACCGGAACAGCTTGGAGATGAACAGATCGGGATCGATCAGGGTCGGCTTGCCCTCGCTCTTGCGGCGTCGCAGCCAATAGGCCAGCCCCACGAGCGAGATCGCACCGACCGCGATGAGCAGGCCGACGGCCTCGCCGCCCTCCTGCCACGCGAGGATCCCGAGCACGAGGCCACCCATGCCGAAGACGGACAGGATGGACCCGACGAGATCGATGTGCCGTGGCCCCGTATAGGGCACGTCGCGGACGAGCCGGCTGCCGATCAACACGATCACGATGACGACGACCTCGAGCGCGAACGCGACGCGGTAGGACAGGAAGGTCGTGATGAAGCCGCCGATCAGCGGTCCGATGGCGGCCGCGATGGCGGCTGCGGCTCCCACCAGGGCGTAGGTCGCCTTCTGCGCCTTGCCTTCGAAGTTCCCGTGGATGAGTGACTGCATCGCGGGCAGCAACAGGGATGCTCCAAGGCCGCCGATGATCGCCCAGAAGATGATGATCGCGGTCACGCTCTGGGCCACGGCCATCGCGGATGCGCCGACGGCATAGGCGAGCAGGCCGAGCACATACGCCCGCTTGCGTCCGAAGAGATCGCCGATCTTGCTGCCGATCAGGATGAACGCGGCCGACACGAGGGCTTCGATCGCGATCGCGGACTGGATGGCGCTCACCGTCGTCCCGAGGTCGGCGACGACCGCCGAGATCGAGACGTTCATGATCGACGTGTCCACGACGAGCACGAACATCGCCATCGCCAGCAGGATCGGGAGCCGGCGGTCGGCCGTTCCCGGTTCGGCGGGCGTGGAGACCGCGGCCTGACTCACGCCGGGTGCCGGGCGGTGACGGTCATGACGACGGCAGAACGCATGGACGGGCTCCGTGATGAGGCCGACGGGGACGGGCCGGGCAGCGACAGCATGGGCCAAGGCGGGCCGCGATGCCAGCCCGTGCCGCAGGGCCGGAGCCCGGTCGCTTGTTTTTGCGCCGAGATAGAACAATTCGCGCATGGTCCACACTCATGCTCGTCGACAACGCCCCCGGCGTGGACGACGAGGAGGCAGCGGGTGCTGCGAACCATCGTGGATCGAGCGAGACAGGGTGACGAGGAAGCCTTCGCCGCTTTGGTTCGTGAGGTCGGCGACCGCTGCATCTTCATCGCCCATCGGATCCTGCGCGACGCCGATCTCGCCGAGGACGCGGTCCAGGTGGCCCTCGTCCAGATGTGGCGGGATCTACCCGCGCTGCGCGATCTCGACCGGTTCGAGGCCTGGCTCCATCGGATCCTGGTCAACGCCTGTTACGCGGAGGCTCGACGCCGCCGCCAGGGCGCGACCACCGTGGTCCTGATCGAAACGGATGGACCGGTCACGTCCGACGACTTCCTCACCGTCAACGACCGCGACCAGCTGGACCGCGGCTTCCGGCGGCTCCCGCCGGACCAGCGCGCGGTCCTCGTCTTCCATTACGCCCTGGGCATGACCATGCCTGAGGTCGCGGATCACCTCGGCATCCCCCTCGGAACGGCGAAGTCCCGACTCTCCTACGCCACCGGAGCCATCCGGGCGGCGCTCGAAGCCGACGCCCGCACGCCGCTCACCGACCAGGAGCAGCTGGCATGACCAAGCCGCGCGATCCCGAGGCGATGCTGACTGCCTACCTGGCGGGTGGCATGGAAGTCCTGCCGGATCGGGTCGTCGATTCCGTCCTGGACGAGATCCATCGAACACGTCAGCGGACGGTCTTCGGTCGGCGGCCCTCGTTCCTCTGGGTCTTCAGCGACGCGGGCCCGGTCACGCGCCGACGGAGCCTGCTGATCGCGGCCGCGCTGCTGATCGCCGTGGCGATCGCGGCTGCCGCAGCCGTCGGGTCGTTGCGCCTCCTCCAGCGTGACCCCGCCCTGGACCTGAGCCTCGAGCCGCCGACCGACCTCTACGCATTCGTCGTCTCGAGCTCCGATCGGCTTCCCGATCTGCCGCCGGTGGCCATGACGTGGCAGGACAGCGACTCGGGCAAGGGCCGCGTCTACGTGCATCGGTCAGGGGCCGTCCGATTCGATCGATTCGCATCGGCCGAAGCGACGGAGCCCGCCAGCTACACGATCCTCAGCGACCACCGCGTGAGCGGGATGGCGCACATCGAGTCGGAGGCGGTCTGGGTCGAACCGGGCCACGAAGCCTTCGGAGACGACCCTCGGATGTGGATCCGGTCCGTCCTCAACGCCGAGGAAGCGTCGGGCTGCGAGATGGCGACGGGCTGGCGATACGTCGGCGTCGAGTACGTCGCAGGGCGACCCACGCATCACGTCGCGTGCATCGGCGACCTCTGGATCGACGTCGAGACGCGGCTACTCCTGCGCATCCGGGAGCCGCTGCTCGATGACGCGGATCAGCCCATCCCGGGTCGATACGGAACCACGGAAGTCACCGAGATCGCGTTCGGCGAGCAGCCGGCAGCGCTCTTCGAAGCGCCAGAGGGCGTGGCGCACATGACGAGCGAGGAGTACAGCGCGTACCTCTGCACGCGCGACGTCCGGACAGAGGTCGAAGTCGGGTTCGGGACGAGAGAATGTGCCCAAGCCGAGCAACCGGAGCCGCCCCCGCCGGAGCCCACTCCGACGCCCACGGTGCATCCCATCCCGATCGATTGCGCCCTGCAACCCGGTCCGAGCGAGCCGACCGGTCCGTTGACATGGACCCAGGCGAGCCTGAAGGAGGACTGGCCGGCGCCCGTCCGCTCCGAGCCTGCGGAGGAGGCGGCCGTCCTGCCGTGGCCAGAGACCGTCGATGGCGGGAACCATCAGTACACCGACCCCGCGGGCGACACCGGGTCCGATTGCTTCCCATGGATCGACATCCGGGAGGTCGGCTACCCCGGCTACTGGAACCTCGTCTCGAACCAACCTCCGGTCGTCCATCCCGACGAGCAGTGGATCGCCTATGGCGCTGTCTTCGATGTCGACAGCGACGGTGTGCCCGACTGGCGATATGGGATGGACAACATGCCCGTCGACGCGACGGGTGAGCGGCCGCACCGGGTGTGGGTCACCGACCTCCACAGCGGTCGGACGGAGGCCGCGGCGGGCCCACCGTACGGCCCGGTGGTCGGGGACAGCTTCTACCCGGCCGGGCGGGACTTCGGTGTTCGGATCGGCATCTTCGGACCCGGCCGGCCCGGTCAGCTCCCGAAGTCCACCGAGCAGCTCGCCACGGATGTGCACTTCTACGCATGGGCCTCGGTCATCCAGGACGGTCAGGTCGTGGCCACCGACTATGCCCCGGATGCCGGGTGGCTGGATCCCTCCATCCTTGGGGTCGGTCGGAACGAGGCGAGCCCGTTCGGCGGCATCAACACCGTTTGCGTGGTGCCGCCACAGCCCGGCTGCCGGGAAACGGATAGGGACGGCTTCAGCGTCACCTTCACCGTCCCGGATGGTTGGACCTGGGACACATCGGATCATGTGGACGACCGCGGGAAGCATGTGGATGCCCGCGACGGGCTCGTCAAGAAGGCGACGGGCAGGTCGGGGCCCCACGGGATGAGCCTGCAGTTCCTCCGCGGCGGGTGGCTCTTCAGCGATCCCTGCCGAAAGGACAACGCCAGACCGGACATCCGAGTCGGACCGACCGCCAACGAATTCGCGAACGCCCTCGCCGATCACCCGCTGCTCGACGTGACGACGCCGGTCCCGGTCACCTTGGGCGGTGTCAAAGGGAAGTACCTCGAGCTTCAGGTGCCGTCGAACATCGCCGACTGCACGTCCGGCTACCTCCCCTGGGCACCCATCTACCACGCCCCGGGCCCGAACCACCGCTGGCACATCTGGAGCCTGGATGTGGATGGCGTCCGCGTCGTGGTCCTGAGCGAGGACTTCGCGGGGACGTCGCCAGGAGACCTCGCCGAGATGCAGTCGGTCATCGAGTCCATCCAGATCGAGCACTGACCACCCAGTCACGGAAGAGGTCGACATGAACCGCACACTCGCAGCAGTCGTCGTGGTTGCCATGGTCCTGTTCGCCGGGTGTGCGATCGCGCAGGACGCCGCGACCGGGACCCCGGCACCGCCCAGCGCGACGCCGGTCCCGACGATCAGCGCGATCGTGGCGTCGGACTCGCCGAGCCAACCTGCGCCCACCGCATCCGCACCCGCCGCTCTACCGATCGGCCAGCTGGTGGCCGGGACCACCTACTCCATCCCATTCGATGGCTCGCACCTGCTTGCGACGGTGCCCGGCGACGGATGGTTCACGATCGACGACTGGTTCCTCGGCAAGGACGACCTCGGCGACACGGGTCCCGTCGCGGATGGCTTCTACGACATGACGCTGCTCCCGTATCCCGTCGCGAACGTCTACCCCGATCCCTGTCGTTGGCAGGGGAACCCGCTTCACCCGCCTGTCGGACCGACGGTCGATGACCTCGCGGCTGCGCTGGTGGAACAGGCCGGCGCCGCGGCTATCGCGCCGACGGACGTGACGGTCGGTGGGTACACGGGCAAGAAGGTCGAGCTGTCGATCCCGGACGATGTCGACACCGGCAAGTGCGACGAGGGTGACTACGGTCGGTGGGTGCCGGCCGCGGACCCATCGTGGTACGGCCCGTTCACCTACGGCAAGGGTCAGCACGACACCGTCTACATCATCGATGTCGAAGGCACGCGGTGGGTCATCGACACGAACTACCTGCCGGGCACGACCGAAGCGAACCTGGCCGAGCTCGAGCAGCTCGTGGCATCGATCCGCTTCGAACCGTAGCGCGAGCCCCGCGATCGCGTGGGCGGGCGTCCCACGTCAGCCCAGGATCGGCTCGCGCAGCTCGCGATCCAGCGACTCCGGCGCGGCGGGTTCAGCTGGAGCCGCGGCGGCCAATGAGGCCCGGCGATCCATCTCCTCGACCAGGATCTCGCGCAAGGCGGCTTGGCCACGGCTCACGACGTCTGCGAGGAAGTCGTGGACGGTCGGCGCCAGCGCCTCGCGTTCGCGCCGGTTCTTGCCCCAGGTGAACAGGGTCCGGACGCGGGTCCCGTCCGGATGCCCCTCGAACATGAAGGTCGAAACAGCCTGGAACCCGTTCGGCATCGTCGAGCGATGCGTGACGTAGTCGGTGGGGCGCCAGTCGAGGATCTCCTCGATGATCACCTCGGCCCCATGCATGCAATGGTTGGTCGTCCCGACTCCACGACGCGCCGCGGTCGGCAGCTCGTCGACGCCGGTGACCCCCGCCTGCCACCTGGGCCGCATCGACGGGTCGGTCATGAAGGACCAGACGATGTCGCGGGGAGCGGGCTGGATCGTCTCGAGGACGTACCCGGCATCTCGGTCCGTCACGATCACGCGCCGGCGCTCGTTCTCGGCGGCCCAGGCCGCGCCAAGGTCGTGGACCCAGCCGCCCACCTCGCCGAGGTCGTCATAGGTGTCGCGGTAGGCCGTCATCCCGAGCGCGGCGGGGTCGATCCCCATCGCCGCGACGCAGGGATCGCTGAACAACGCGTACGCGGGCATGGCCAGCCGCTCCACGACGTGGTTCTTGAGGAACCGGTGGGCGACGATCACGTCCGACCCGACCAGCTCCTCCCGACCCGCGATCCGGTGCCGGACGATCGAGCCGTGGTGGGCGACGAGCTTGAGATCGAGCTGCGGCATGAGGACGCACGCGTTGCACTGGCAGGACGTCGCTTGCGCGATGTCCCGGAGGCGCCGGCGGAACGCGAAATACGTCTTCTCGACCGTGTCGAGGAGCTGTGAGCCGTCGATCCGGTCCGTGAGCTGGTAGACGAACGCGGCGTCCCCCTCGAGCTTCGCGAGACGAAACCCCGGCCGGAGCGCGCCGACGACCGTCGTCATGAGGTCGGCGAGGATGTCCTGGGCGTGGTCGAGCTCAGCGCCGGCGAGATAGCTCGTGTAGCCGGAGATGTCGGCGATCAAGAGGCACGCCGGCTCGGGCTGTGAGAGCACGGACCTCCCTTTCCCTGCGGATCCTGGATGTCGTGGCGGACATCATCGGACGTTGCGTCGGTCGCGTCGAGGCCCCGACGTGCGGTCCTGACCGGCTCGATCGACCGTGGCGAAACGACGTGTCGACGAAATGCAAACCATTCGGGCTCGCCAGGACTCCTAAGGAGTAGCGGCGGCATGTGCTCCGCTGCGACGAGATGGGAGGGACGACCGTGACCAAGTTGGCTGCCACGCGTGGCCAGAGGGTGACGCGCCTGTCGGCGGCGGTGGTACTTGTCGGAGCGATCCTGGCTGGAGGGGCATCACCGGCGGCGGCGGCGGGTCCGAACATCGTCTCGCAGTGGGACAAGATCGCCGAGGACACGGTCGTGGGCTCCGGTGCCCAGCAGATCGAAAGCCTCATCTACCTCTCCTACACCCAGGCCGCCGTCTACGACGCGGTCGTGGCGATCGAAGGCGGCTACGAGCCGTACGGGCCCCCGTTGACGGGACCCGCGGGCGCGTCCACCGAGGCGGCGGTCGTCGAGGCCGCCTACACGACGCTGTCGACCTACTTCCCGGCGAGTGCCGCTGCCCTCCTCACGGCGCGGAACCTGTCGCTGAGCGCCATCGCGGACGGGACCGCAAAGACCGATGGCCTCGCCGTCGGATACCTGGCCGCTCGGAACATCGTCACCCTGCGGGAGGGCGACGGGCGACTGACGCCGATCGCGACGACCTCCCCCTTCCCGACCAAGACCCCGGCGCCCGGCGTGTGGCGGCTGACGCCGCCGGCCTACGCCGCGCCACAGATCCCGTGGGCGGGGAGCGTGAAGCCGTTCGTGCTCAAGCGTCCGGACCAGTTCCGCCCGGCGGCCCCGCCATCGCTCACGAGCTGGACGTGGGTCGACGGACTTCAAGGAGATCAAGAAGATGGGCGGCGAGACCAGCACCGCCCGGACGGCCGAGCAGACCGCGGTCGCGCGGTTCTACACCGCCAACGTGCCCCGCCAGTGGAACCGACTCGTGCGCGACATCGCCGAAGCGAAGTCGTTGAGCGTCCTCCAGACGGCACGCCTCGCGGCGATGATCAACATGGTCGGCGCCGATGCCGGCATCGGGGTCATGAACGCCAAGTACCACTACCTGTTCTGGCGGCCCGTCACGGCGATCGACCCGGGCTCGGTCAAGCCCACGGGTGACGGCTTCGGGCCGATCCCGGGCTTCACCGACGGCAATCCCAGGACGGTCGAGCAGCCCGGCTGGCGCTCGCTGATCACGACGCCGAACCATCCCGAGTACCCGGCCGCCCACGGCACGATCACCGCCGCCATCAGCGAAGTGCTCACGACCTTCCTGGGCACGTGCCTGGATCGACGTCGACGTCCACGGCTTCGATGCCGCGGGGTTGCCCGGCAACCTGGACGCGGTCCGCCATTTCGACAAGGCCAGCGAGATGCGCCGCGAGATCGTCAACGCCCGGCTGTGGGGCGGCGTCCACTACCGGCACTCCACCGAGGTCGGCGTCGCGCTCGGTCGGAACATCGCGAAGTACGACCTCCGACACGCCTTCGAGGCGGTCGAGTGACGCCGACCTCCCACGAGCGTCCGAGGCTCTAGCTCCGATCACCCGATCCGGAGCACCCCGACGAAGGCCGGCCGCGAAGGCCGGCCTTCGTCGTTGCCGTCGATCAGCCCGCCGTCGGTGCTGCTCCGTGCCGGGCGGCTCGCTCGGCTTGACGGGCGGCGATGGCGGCCATGATGTAGGGGGTCACGATCATGACGGCGGCGACGGCGAGGACGATGAGCGCCGTCATCTCGGCGTTGGCCTGGAGCATGACCACGGTCAGCAGGATGACCATGAACGGCGCCTTGAACAGGATCATGAGGAACCCGGCCATCACGCCGCCGATGATCACGTCGATCCGCACGCCCGGCAGGAGGATGCCGATCGCGAGCGCCACGCACACCGAGGCGAAGATCGATGGGAAGGTCGGACCGCCGAGGAACCCGCTCTTGAACGCGACGGCCAGCAGCGCCAGTTTCACGATGGCCATCGCGAAGAGCGTGGCGGGTCCGTAGGCCGTCGGATCGGCGACGACCGTCTGGATCTGGGTCTCACCCGAGAACAGCAGGATCGGCGCGAAGATGCCGACCGCACTGAAGATGACCCCGGCGACCAGCGCCCGCTCCACCTCGCGGCCCTTGAACCGCCCGAAGAAGGCCGCCGACGCGCGGAACAGCGCGCCGGTCACCAGGGCGAGCACGAGCCCAAGCAGGCCGAAGCCCACCACCAGCAGGATGTCGAGCGGGGCGTACGGCTGGCTCGGCGAGAGGTGCAGGTAGTTCTCCAGGCCGCTGCTGCCGGCCGCGAAGAAGATCAGATACCCGATGGAGCCGCCGATGAGGTTCGCCGGCAGCGTCCGCGATTTCTCTTCCTGATCCTTGATGAGCTCCGAGCCCAGGACGCCCGTGAACAGCGGATTGGCGACGAGCCCGTTGTACGCCGAGGAGATCGCCGAGAACACCAGCCGCGAGCGCTGCTCGGTCGGGATCGCGACCTTGTCGCCGTACAGGGCCGCCAGTTTCGAGGAGATCCCGCCGATCCCGCCCTCCGGGCCGAGGACGGCGCCGGAGAAGAGCGAGGCCCAGGCCATGATCACGTTGATCGGCAGTCCCCGCCAGTCGATCTTCGTGACGTCGCCCGACAGGCTGTCGAGCAGCGACTCGTCCAGCGTCGTCGGGGCATGGCGGTACTTGACGAGCAAGCCGACGAGCAGCGAGAACGGCAGGCAGATGACCGGGAACAGCCACGGGTTGGCGGTGACGACGTCGTTCTCCCAAAGGAGCTTGTTGACCGTCTCGAAGATGATCAGCCACGCCAGCACCGCGACCGCCGCGATGACCGCCACGAGGACGACGTGGACGTACGGGTGGACGGGTCGGGCGCTGGTGACGGCCTCCGACACGTCGCGGTCGTCGCCGGCACCGCTCACCGATGTCAGGGTTGCGGCCGTGTCGCTGGCCGGTGGCTGCATGGGACGGCTCCCGCTGGAACCCGGATCTGGGGCGTCCGGCGTCGAGTGATTGTGGCATCGCCGGAAGGCGCCGCGCGGGCCGACGGCGCGTCGGTCGCGGTCGAGTAAGGAATCGCAAGGTAGCGGAGTCTTCACCGCTCCATCGACCGTCAATACACCCGGCGTCGGCAGGATGGGACCGATGACCCGGGCTCATGCCGCTCGCACGTGTCGATGCGGCCCGGGTGGAAGGAACCACACGTGAACGAGCATCCCGATCCGTTCGCGAGCGGCGGCACCCCCCGGCCGACGCCCGCCGAACCCGCCATCGCCCCGCCCATGGTCCCCGCGTCAGCCGGTCCCGTGATCTCCGCGACCCGCGCCGCCACGACCGAACCGGTCTGGACGCCCCAGCGCACGAGCGCGGCGCCGACCGCGCCGGTCACACCGGTCGTGGCCCCGAGCGCCGCGAACGCGTTGCAGCCCCAGGCCGCGAGCCGCGGTGTCGGGGCGCGTTTCGTCGTGGGCGCGATCGTCGCCGCGACCGTCTTCGCGTCCGGCGGGACCTACCTCGCGGTGAGCGCTGCCAACGGTGGCCGCGACGCGACTGGCTCCGCCCCGATCCTCACGACCGCGGTCACACCCGGCACCCCCGCTCCGAGCACGGCTCCGGGTGCCGTCGCGCCGAGCACGACCCCGCCGTCGACCGGCCAGACCTCCATCGTCGATATCGTCAAGGCGGTCAGCCCGGCCGTGGTCACGATCGTCGCCGAAGGCGTCACCCAGTCGGATCCGATCATGGGCGAGACCGGCCAGGGCACCGCCACCGGCTCGGGCGTCATCTTCGATGCGAATGGGCTCATCCTGACCAACCACCACGTCGTCGCCGGCGACCCGTCGAAACTGACCGTCCACCTCAAGGACGGCCGCTCCTTCGACGCCACGATCTACGGCATCGACACCCTCACCGACCTCGCCATCGTCCAGGTCAAGGCGACCGGCCTGCCGACCGCCCCGATCGGAGACTCCTCCACCATCGAGGTCGGGCAGACCGCGATCGCGATCGGGAGTCCGCTGGGCGAGTTCACGGACTCCGTCACGAGCGGGATCATCTCGGCCATCGGCCGCAGCATCCCGGTCGAGACGACCCAGCTCACCAACCTCATCCAGACCGACACGGCCATCAACCCCGGCAACAGCGGCGGTCCGCTGCTGGACCCGACGGGCAAGGTCATCGGCATCAACACCGCGATGGCCGGCGACAGCCAGGGCATCGGCTTCGCCATCCCGATCGATATCGCCCGCCCGATGCTGGTACAGGCGTCAGCCGGTCAGCCGTTGGCTCGCGCGTGGCTGGGCATCCGGTTCCAGACCATCGATCCGGCAACGAAGACGCAGTACGGCCTGACCGCCGACAACGGGGCCTGGATCCCGGACGTGACCGATCCTGCCGCCGGTGCCGGTGGAGCCACGGACTCGGCGATCGTCGCCGACAGCCCGGCGGCCAAGGCCGGCCTGCAGCCCGGCGACGTGATCACCGCGGTGGACGGGTCGACGCTCGACGCCACGCACCCGCTCGACCTGATCACCAGCCAGCTGACTCCGGGCCAGACCGTGACGCTCACGGTCCTGCGTGGCGGTCAGACGACGACCCTGTCACTCACCCTGGGGACACGCCCGCAGACGATGTGACGCCGTGGGGTCGCGAGACTCCACCCATCCACCCGACGGGGCGGTCCGAACCATCGGCCGTCCCGTCGCCGATTCCCGGACCGATCTGCTGGGTGTCCATGGCGGGCCTGCGCCGCTCGCGCCCGGTACGCTTGCCGCGTCGGAAACCAGGAGGGATCGATGGCGCGCGCGTCGAGAGGGGCTTCGTCGATCGGCATCCGCGCGCGGTTGCCCCCGCTGGTGCTGGGCGCGATCGGGATCATCCTGCTGGTCGGCCTCGTCGCGGCGGCAGCCGGGACGACGGTCACGGATCGCCTGCCGTGGTGGGCCTACGCGTTGTTCCTCCTGCCCGCCGCGGCGATGACCGCGCTGGCGGCCGTCCTCGTCCTGGATCCTCGGCCCGTGGCGCTGCGCCGCGCCCTCGCCGGGACGGCGATGCTGTGGCTGTTCTTCCTTGCCGCCATCGCGCTGCTGCTCGTGCCCTCGGACGCGGACCGGGGCATCGCCCTCGTGGTCGCCGCCCTTGCCGCGGTTGTGGGGGCCGGCCTGCTGGGCCTGGCCGCCACCACGGCCCTGGTCGCGCCCGAGATCGACGAGACGTCGGCGATCGGGCGATTCGGTGCGGTCGTGGCGTTCGGCCTGGCCGTGCTCGTCGCCTCGATCGCCCTGGTGGTCCTGGCGGTCGGCGCCGTCGGCCTGTGGCGGGCGCTTACGGAAGGCCGGCTGCCCGCTCGACTGCCGTGGGGGGCCTTCATCGTCATCCTGATCCTGCCGGCGATCACGTTCCTCATCGCCGCGGCCGGCACGCGACGGGCGGCCGGCGGCACCTTCCTCGCCCAGGCCGCCGCCAACCGGCGGAACAGCCTGCTGCTGCTGGTCACCCTGGTGGGCGTGGTCGCGGCGACGGCCGAGCTCATCACCGCGACCGTCACCTTCCAGGCGGTGCCGGCGTTGTGGGCGGCCGGGATCGCCGCCCTGGTGGGCCTCGGCGCCGCGGCTGGCGCGGACCGCTTCGGCGGCGACCTGGTCCTGCGCACCAGCGGCGCCCATCGGGCACAGGAGCCGGACGACACCGTCCTGCTCGACGTGGTCCGCGAGCTGTCCCTCGCTGCCGCCTTGCCGATGCCCGAGGTGTTCATCGTGGAGGACGGCAGCCAGAACGCCTTCGCAACGGGCCGGGATCCCGCGCATGCCTCGGTGGCGGTGACCCGCGGCCTGCTGGACCAGCTGGACCGCGAGCAATTGCAAGGTGTCATCGGCCACGAGCTCGGGCACGTCCGCAATCTCGACACCCGCTACGCCCTCTATGTCGCGGTGCTGGTCGGTCTGGTAGCCCTCGTCACCGACGGATTCCTGCGGACGGTGGTCGAAGGCTGGCGGCAGGGCGCGTTCGTCTGGGGCGGGGACGCCGACGACATCCGGGCCACCGTCGCGGCGTTCGTCACGGGCATCCTCGTCGGGCTGTTCCTGCTCGCGGTCGCCCTCGTGTTGCGCCTCGTCGCTCCTCTCTTCGCGGCGATGGTCCAGGCCGCCACCAGCCGCGAACGGGAGTTCCTCGCGGACGCGACGTCGGTCGAGTTCACGCGCAACCCGCGGGCGCTGGAACGCGCCCTCGCCGCCATCGCTGTGGACGCCGATCCGCTCGAGGCGGCGAATCGCGGTACCCAGCACCTGTGGTTCCGCAATCCCGTCAAGCCGGGCTCCGATCGGCGCGGCGGGTCTCCTCGCGACGCACCCGTCCATCGGCGCCCGCATCGCGCGCCTTCGGGCGCTCCAGGGACTGGGCCCCATCGACCCCGACGTCGCGGCGCGGACCGACGCGGAAACCTGATCCGGAGGCGGAAGCCCGGCGCATACTCCACCGACGGTGACGCGCGTCGGGCGCGATCAGCAGCCGAGGACCTCGGGATGGCGAAGACGAAGGCCGAACAGCAGGCACAGAGCGTCGAACTGGCCCACGTGTGGTCGGATCCCCCGGTCGAGGAGATCGGATCCCAGACCCGGACGCTCTCGAACAAGGCCTACCTTCGCGAGCTCGCGACGCTCCAGATCGAGCTCGTCAAGCAGCTGGAATGGATCAAGCAGCAGGGCCTGCGGGTCGTCGTCATCTTCGAAGGGCGCGACGCGGCCGGCAAGGGTGGCGCGATCAAGACCCTGAGCCTCAGCCTCAACCCACGCTTCTGTCGCGTGGTCGCGCTGGGGACGCCGACGGAGCGCGAGAAGACCCAGTGGTATTTCCAGCGCTACGTCGCGCATCTGCCGGCAGCCGGCGAGATGGTCCTCTTCGACCGCAGCTGGTACAACCGCGCCGGCGTCGAGCGAGTCATGGGCTTCTGCACGGAGCCCCGAGTACCAGCGCCTTCCTGCGCGACTGCCCGGAGTTCGAGCGGATGCTCGTCCACGACGGCGTCCTGCTGGTCAAGTACTGGTTCTCGGTCAGCGACGCGGAGCAGGAACGTCGCTTCCAGAGCCGCCTCGAGGATCCGACGAAACGCTGGAAGCTGAGCCCGATGGACCTCGAGTCCCGGTCGCGCTGGGTCGAATACTCCCGGGCCAAGGACGAGATGTTCGCCTACACGGACATCAAGCAGGCGCCCTGGTACGTGGTCAACGCCGACAACAAGAAGCGGGCGCGGCTCAACATGATCCACCACCTGCTGAGCCTGATCCCCTACCAGGACCTGACCCCGGAGCCGATCGTGCTGCCCGCCCGCCAGGACGACCAGGGATACGTCCGGCCGCCCATGGCCGACCAGACCTTCGTGCCCGAGGTCTACTGAGCGCGGATCTGGCACCGCGGACGCGTCGAGGTCCCACGTCAGCCTGAGACACGCTTCGAGCACAGTCACGCACGATCCGGTCCCCAACGTGCCCCCTGATGTCATCTGGGGATCCGGTCACGCTCATCTGTCTCAACGGTGTGTCTGGGGCTGACGCGGCGCTGGCCTTCCCACACGTTCCCGGCGAACGATTTAGGATTCCACACCGAACCTCTCACCGAACCCTCAGGAACGCACGCGAGGATAGGGAGTCGATAGCGACGGCCGCGCCCACCGCGTCCCGTCCCCGACCCGTCCTGAGCCCCCAGCAGCGTGAGAGCCACCATGACCCAGACTCCGGCCGACTCCGGGCGCGACCTGCGTGCCCTCCCCGACACGACCGATCCCCGCGCCACCTCGGAGGCCATCCTCTTCGAAGTCCGACGGGTCATCGTCGGCCAGGACGCGATGCTCGAGCGCATCCTCGTCGGCCTGCTGTCCGGCGGCCACATCCTCCTCGAGGGCGTCCCGGGCCTCGCCAAGACGCTGACCATCAAGACCCTCGCCGATGTCCTGGGTGGCAGCTTCAAGCGCATCCAGTTCACGCCCGACCTGATGCCGTCCGACCTCGTCGGCACGCGCATCTACCGCCCGTCGGACGGCACCTTCGAGACCGAGCTTGGCCCGGTCTTCGCCAACTTCCTCCTCGCCGACGAGATCAACCGCGCGCCGGCCAAGGTCCAGTCCGCCCTGCTCGAGGTGATGCAGGAGCACCAGGTCACCATCGGCGGGGTCACCCACAAGGTCCCCGAGCCGTTCATCGTGCTCGCGACGGAGAACCCGATCGAGGCCGAGGGCACGTACCCGTTGCCCGAGGCGCAGGTCGACCGGTTCATGCTCAAGATCGTCGTCGGCTATCCGAACGCGAGCGAAGAGGCCCAGATCGTGGCCCGCTCGCTGCGCGCCGGTCTGCCGCCTCGCGAAGTCCTCGACGCCGATGGCCTGGCGGCCCTCCAGCGCAAGGTCGACGACGTCTACGTGGATCCGCGGATCATCAGCTACGCCGTCGGCCTCGTCGAGGCCACCCGCCGGCTCGCCTACTGGGGCGCCGCGGAACTCGAGGCCTATGTCGCGTACGGCGCGAGCCCGCGTGGCTCCATCAACCTCATCCACGGCGCCCGGGCCCTGGCGCGTCCTGCGCGGCCGCCGCTACGTGCTGCCGTCCGATGTCGCCGAGCTGGCGCCCGACGTCCTGCGCCACCGCCTGGTCCTGTCCTACGCCGCCCTGACCGACGGCATCACCGCGGACACCGTCGTCGCGCGCGTGCTCGGCCTCGTGCCCGCGCCGCAGCTCGACCTCGCGGCGGAGCCGACTGCATGAGTGGCGACCTCGCCCGCATCGGGCAGCGGGAACGGACCCCGGCCCGACCGGGTCCCGGCCCCATCTCGGACGACCTCGTCCGCCGGCTTGAGATCGCGCTGACCCGACGAGCCGGCGGCCGCCTCACCGGCGACCACCGTGGCTACGGCCTCGGCGACGGCCTGGAGCTGGACCGCATCCGCCCGTATGAGCCCGGCGACGACATCCGCCGGATCGACTGGAACGCCACGGCGCGCAGCCTGGTCCCGCAGGTCCGCGAGGACGTGCCCGATCGCCAGCTCACGGCCTGGCTGCTGCTGGACACGTCCCCGTCGATGCACTTCGGCACGGCGGACCGGCGCAAGGCCGACGTGGCCGAGGGCGCGGCCCTCGTGGTCGGTCGGTTCGTCGCGCGACGATCCGACCGTCTGGGTGTCGTCGACCTTCGGCGCCGGTCGCGAGCGGTCGTCTCGCCGCCGGCCGGCGGCCGCAACGGCATGCTGTCGCTGCTCGCGCGCCCTGCATGCCGAGGCCCCCGACGAGGGCGGTGGCCGCGACGTCCATGGCCCGGGCCCTGCGGACGGTCGCCGCGTCGCGCACGACTGGCGGGCTCGTGACCATCGTCTCCGACTTTCGCGGGCCCCTCGACTGGCGGCCGGCCCTGACCGAGGTCGCCGGTCGGCACTCCGTGCTCGCCATCGAGATCGTCGATCCGCGCGAGGAGACGCTGCGTCGACGTCGGTGAGCTGACCCTCATCGATCCCGAGACGGGCCGCTCGCTGCGCGTGGACACCTCCGATCGGCCGTCTGCGCGACGGCGTTCGCCGACGGCGCGGCGGCCGAGCGCGCGACCGTCGCCAGCGAATTCCGCCGCCTCGGCGTCCGCCACATCTCGACTCACCACCGAGGGCTCGTGGCTCGACGTCGCTGGCCCGCGATCTCGACACCACCGGGAGGACGGCATGACGTTCCTCGCGCCGCTCCTGCTCCTGGGCCTGCTGCTCGTGCCGGTCCTCATCGGCCTGTACGTCGTCGTCCAGCGCCGACGGTCGCGGTACGCCGTCCGGTTCACCAACCTCGACCTGCTCGCCAACCTCGCGCCGCGCCGGCCCAGCCTGGCGTCGCCATGTGCCGACCGCCGTGTACCTGGGCGCCGTGACCGCTGCTCGTGCTCGGGCTCGCCCGACCGACGATGGTCGTGCCCGTCCCGCGCGAGGACGCGACGGTCATCCTGGCCATCGACGTGTCCGGATCCATGAAGGCGACCGACGTCGCCCCGACCCGTCTGGACGCCGCGCGCGAAGCGGCTCGCTCGTTCATCGACCAGCTGCCCGAGAGCATCCGGGTCGGGATCGTGGCGTTCGCGTCGCGACCGGTCACGCTCGTGTCGCCGACGGCACGACCGCGCTGAGCTGGACGCACGCGCCATCGATGGGCTCGAGCCGCTCGACGGGACCGCCATGGGCGACGCGCTCATGCAGGTCCTCGATATCGCGGAGGAGATCCAGGCCGGCGACGCCGGAGCGGCCACGGCCGACCCGACGCGACCGCAGCCCCGACGCCAGCACGGCCCCGGATGCCGAGCGCGGCTCCGGACGCCGAGCGCGACCCCGGCGCCGCGACCGACAGCCCGAACGACGAGCCGCTCGTCGCGGCCATCCTGCTGTCGGACGGGGCCAACTCGGTCGGCGAGGCCGAGCCGCTCGACGCGGCCGAGCGCGCCGCGAGCCCTGGGCGTGCCGATCTACACGATCGCGCTCGGGACGCGCCGACGGGCAGGTCACGGTCGAGGACCAGTTCGGCCAGCCGCGTAACCCTCGACGTCCCGCCGGACACCGAGACGCTGGCGCAGATCGCCGAGATCACCGAGGCCACCGCGTTCGACGCTCCGACGGCCAAGGACCTGCAGACCGTCTACGACAACCTGCAGTCGCGCGTCGGCTTCGACCGAGGAGCAGCAGGAGGTCACGGCGTGGTTCGCCGCCGCGGCGCTCTGCTCCTCGTGGTGCTCGGCGCCGGGCTCTCGGCCCTGTGGTTCGGGCGCCTGCCCTGACTCGACGCCGGGCGGCGTCCTGCGGCCTCAGACTGCAGCGGGTGACCCCCGACGAGCGACGCGCCTTCATCGCTCGCACACCGTCATCCGAGACCGCGCCGTTGTCCCGGAGATCCGCCTTGCACCTCGGCGGCCCGGCGATGCCCCTCTGGGAGGCCGCCGCGCTCGCCGACGAGCGGCTGCCCGTGCCGCCGCCGTACTGGGCGTGGCCGTGGGCCGGCGGCCAGGCCCTGGCGCGGTATCGTCCTCGACGACCCGGCGCTCGTTCGCGGTCGCGCGTCGCGGACATCGGCGCCGGCGGCGGGATCGTCGCCGATCGCGGCCGCGCTCGCCGGCGCGCGACGCGTGGTCGCGGCGCTCGACATCGAGCCATACGCCATCGAGGCCTGTCGACTCAACGCCGAGGCGAACGGCGTGGCCGCCTCGTGACGCTCCTCGAGGGCGACCCGGTCGGCACGCGACGACGGCTGGGACGTGGTCCTCGCCGGCGATGTCTGGTACGAGGCCGACCTCGCGGCCTACATGGAGCCGTGGCTGCGCGGCCTGGCCGCGCGTGGGGCGCACGTGCTGACCGGCGACCTCGGCCGCGCGTACCTGCCCGCGGCCGGGCTGGTCGAAGCTGGCACGCTATCTCGTGCCGACCCTCGTCGACCTTGAGGACGTGCCGGAGAAGGAGGCGCGTGTGCTCGGTATCGGGCCCGTCTGACGGACCTTGCAACGTTGCGTTCCGCCACCGTATTGACAACGGACCGCCGCCATTGCTACCGTCACTAAACCGGTTTGCTAAACCGTTTATCCCCCTCATGGAACCGTCCGGCCGAGCGGGCGCGAGGGGGGACGTTGCAGATCGGGGTCGGAGGAGTTCGTGCAGGCGACGATGCGCCGCACCACCATCGCGGATGTGGCGAAGGCCGCTGGCGTGTCCAAGACCGCCGTGTCCTTCGCATTCAACGCGCCCGACCGCCTGAGTAGCGACACGGTCTCCCACATCCATGACATCGCGACGGCCATGGGCTATCGCCCGGACCCGGTCGCACGCTCGCTGGCGCAGCGACGGACCGGCACGCTCGGGATCCTGACGCCCCAGTCCCTCGACCTCGACGTTCAACAACCCGTACCACGCCCTGTTCGCGGCGGGCGTCGCGGCCGAGGCCGAACGGGCCGGCCTCGCGCTGCAATTCATCTCCCCGCTGCACGGTTCGCTGGCGCGCGCCGTGGACCGCGCGAGCGTGGACGGGATCATCGCCGTGGGCCTCTCATCGAGCCATCCGGAAGTCGTCCGGATCCGCCGCTCGGGGATGCGCCTGGTCGTCGTCGGATTCCGTCCGAGACGGACGACGAGTCGAGCATCTCCGTCGACAACGAGGGCGGCGGGCGCGCAGCGGCCCAGCACCTCATCGACCTTGGCCATCGTGACTTCCTGGTCCTGAGCGTGGAACCGCCGGCTGGGTCGGGCGGCCGGACGGCCGCCGTGGCGACCCTGCGCATGCGCGGCTACGTCACCGCCCTGCGCGCGGCCGGCATCGACCTCCCGGACGAGCACATCGTCATCGCCCCGACCACGATCGAGGGCGGCCGCCAGGCGTTCGATGCGGCCTGGAGCGACGGGCTGCGACCCACCGCGATCCTGGCGATGAGCGATGTGACCGCGATCGGGGCGATGCACGCCGCCCGGGAACTCCGCGTCAACGTGCCGCAGCCAGGTGTCCATCGTCGGCTTCGACGACATCGAGATGGCGCAGTACACGGACCCGCCGTTGACCACCATCCACCAACCCATCCACCGCAAGGGCGAGGAGGCCGTCCGGCTCCTGCTCCGCGATCCGGGGCAACAGGATCCCGGTCACTCCGAACACCGCCGACTCGAGGTGCGCCTCGTCATCCGAGGCACCACCAGCCAAGCGCCGCTCCCGCGGCAGGAGGTGAGCGATACCCAAGGCTGAGGCCGCGGACCGTCGACGAACGTCGCCGGCCTGTGATCCAGAGCAGACCGACAGCGCGGCATGGGAGGCCGTGGTCGGTGCATAGAAGAGGAGAGAGTATGTCCAGGAAACGACTCAACGTCGCGGTGATCATGGGCTTGACCCTGATCGTCGCCGCGTGCAGCGGGGGTGGGGCCTCCACGGCTCCGAGCGCCGCTGCGACCACGGCGGCCAGCGAGGCGCCGGTCACCTCGACCGAGCCGTCGGCCGCCGCCAGCGAAGGCGCCGCCGGTGGTGGCGAGCTGGTCATCTGGGCGGACGACAAGCGTGCCGCCGCCCTCAAGCCGCTGGCCGACCAGTTCGCGGCCGACAACGGTGTCACCGTGACGATCGAGGCGATCGCCGCCGACATCATCCCGAACTTCCTGACCGCCAGCCAGGCGGGCACGGCGCCGGACGTCGTCGTGTGGGCCCATGACGTCGTGGGCGACCTCGTCGCCAACGGCGCGATCGATCCGGTCCAGCTGTCGAATCCGGCCGACTTCGATCCGCTCGCGATCCAGGGCATGACCTTCGACGGTCAGCTCTACGGCGATCCCGTACTCGGTCGAGAACATCGGCCTGTTCGTCAACACGGACCTCGTGACGACCGGCTGCCCCGCGACGATGGAAGACCTCGTCACGACCGGCAAGACGCTCAAGTGACGACAAGAAGACCACCGAGATCCTGGCGCTGCAGAGTCGGCCAGTCCGGTGACGCGTATCACATCTATCCGCTGTTCGCGTCGGGTGGTGGGTCGTTCTTCGGCCAGACCGCCACGGGCGACCCGGATCCCGGCCAACGTCACGGTCGACTCCGCTGAGTCCATCGCGGCCGGCGAGCTGATCAAGGCGATCGGCGAGAAGGGCGACAAGGCCCTCAAGACCTCCATCGACAACACCAACGCCATCCCGCTCTTCTTCGACGGGAAGGCACCGTTCCTCGTCTCCGGCCCGTGGGCCGTCGCGGACATCGAGAAGGCCGGGCGTCAAGTACGACATCTGCCCGATCCCGCCGTTCACCGGTGGCAAGCCGGCCGGCCCGTTCGTCGGCGTCAACGGCTTCTATCTCGCCAGCAAGGGCAAGAACAAGGCCCTGGCCCAGGAGTTCGCCACGAACTTCCTGACCACGCAGGACGTCCAGACCGCCTTCTACCAGGCTGAGCCGCGCCGACCGGCGCTGCTGGCGTCGCGTCGACGAGGTCAAGGCGACCGATCCCAACATCGCCAAGTTCCAGGCTGCCGCCGCCGGCGGCACCATCCTGCCGGGCATCCCGGAGATGGGCCAGGTCTGGGGACCCTTCGGGGTCGCCGAGGCCGCCATCATCAAGGGTGGCGACGTGAAGGCCTCGCTCGAGGCTGCCGCGAAGGCCATCCGGGACGGCATCGCCGCCCAGTAAGGCCGTCCGTCGCCATCCGCCGGGTGCCGCCTTCGGGCGGCACCCGGCGATAGCTCCGGAGTCGAACGCAAGGAGCCGACGAGATGAGGGAGTCCGAGGCACCACCGGGCAGGGGTTGGGGCTTCAACACCAACAGCATCGGCGGCTTGTTCGGGAAGATCGTCCTGCTGGCCGTGATCACGGCCGTGGCGGTCTGGCTGGCCATCCCGCTGATCGCGACCCAGATGTGGGTCCCCCTGATCGTCGTGGTCGTGACGACGGTCCTCCTCTACATCGTCTTCCTCCAGCCGTGGCACATCCCGATCAAGTACCTGATCCCGGGCACGATCTTCCTGATCGCGTTCCAGGTGATCCCGGTCGATCTTCACGGGCGCCACCGCCTTCACGAACTTCGGTGACGGACACCGCGGGACCAAGGAAGATGCCGTCCGCTCCATCGAGAGCGGCTCGGTCCAGCGGGTCGAGGGATCCACCGAATTCATCCTGACCATCGCCGGCCCGCCTCGAGCCGGTCAGCGGCGATCTGGTGTTCCTGCTGGTCGATCCGGACACGAAGGTCGCCCAGCAGGGCGACGCCGAGGGACTCACGCCGTTCCCCGACGCCGTCAGAACGAGCGCGGGAAGGTACGACCGCCGCCCCAGGGGCTGGTCCTCCTCAACGCCAGTCAGGCCGCCGCCCGATCGGTCGAACTCGAGACGTTCGCCGTGCCCACCGAGAACGGGGCGATCAAGTCACAGGGGCTTGAGCCGGGCCTACGAAGGACGACCCACCCGGGTCTACGACGAGGCCTGCGACTGCATCACCGGCCAGGTCTCGGGCGAGGTCTGGACGGCCGACAACAACGTCGGCTCGTTCATCGACCCGTCCGGCAAGGCGCTCCCCCAGGGCTGGCAGGTCAACGTCGGGCTCTCCAACTTCACCCGCGCCTTCACCGACCCCGCCGTGTCCGGCCCGTTCCTGAGCATCCTGACCTGGAACTTCGCGTTCGCGTTCCTGTCGGTCGGCATCACCTTCATCGCCGGCCTGCTGGTCGCGATGGCGCTCAACTCGCCGGACCTGCGGGCCCTGAAGTTCTACCGGGTCCTCATCGTCCTGCCGTACGCCATGCCGTCGTTCGCGATGCTGCTGGTCTGGCGCGACATGTTCAACCAGGACTTCGGCCTCGTGAACCAATTGACCGGGCTAGAGCATCAACTGGTTCGGCGAGGTCTGGACCGCCCGGTTCGCGATCCTGCTGATCCAGTTCTGGCTGGGCTATCCGTACATGTTCCTGGTCTGCCTGGGCGCCCTGCAGGCGATCCCCAAGGACCTGACCGAGGCCGCCTCGGTCGACGGCGCGAAGCGCTATCAGGCCTTCCGGGCGGTGGTCTTCCCGCTGCTGCTGGTGGCCGTCGCCCCGCTGCTCATCTCGTCGTTCGCGTTCAACTTCAACAACTTCAACATCATCGCGTTGACCACCAACGGTGGGCCGTTCCCACCCGATAACCCGCGGGCCGGTGCCACGGACCTGCTGGTCAGCCTAATCTACAAGCTGGCCTTCGCCTCGGGCGGCGCCCAGTACGGCTTCGCGGCGGCCGTGTCCATCCTGATCTTCATGATCGTCGCCACGATGTCGATCATCGGCTTCCGCCGCACCGCGGCCCTCGAGGAGATCAACCGATGACCGGTACGTCGTGGTTCGGGCGCGTCGGCTGGCGGCATCTCGTCGCCCTCCTCGCGTGCCTGTTCGCCCTGTTCCCCATCCTGTTCGTGGCCTCGGCGGCGTTCAACCCGCTGGGCACCCTGAGCTCCAGCACGCTCATCCCGTCCGGACGCCAGCACGGTCAACTTCGAGGCCCTGTTCAATCGGACCAACTTCACCGAACTGGTTCATCAACTCGATCGTGATCGCCGGGTTCTCGACGGTCTTCTCGCTGTCGCTCTCGACGTTCGCGGCGTACGCGTTCTCGCGCTTCCGGTTCTCGGGCCGGCGGCCGGGCCTGCTGTTCCTGCTGATCATCCAGATGTTCCCGCAGTTCCTGGCGATCGTGACCATCTACATCATGTTCACGACGATCTCGGAGCTGTATCCGCCGATCGGGTTCAACACCTCGTGGAGCCTGATCCTGCTCTACATGGGCGGCGCGCTGGGCGTGAACACCTGGCTCATCAAGGGCTTCTTCGACACGGTCCCGATCGAGCTCGACGAGTCGGCCAAGGTGGACGGGGCGTCGCACACGACGACGTTCTTCTCGATCATCCTGCCGCTCGTCGTCCCGATCCTCGCCGTCGTCGGCGTCCTCTCGTTCATCTCGGCCATCAACGAGTTCCTGATGGCCAGCGTGTTCCTGACCCAGAGCGAGGCCAAGACCCTCGCCGTGGGTCTGTACGGCCTCGTGGCCGGCGAGCGCAACGCGAACTTCGGCGTCTTCGCGGCGGGCACCCTGCTCACCGCGATCCCGACGGTCCTGTTGTTCTTCTCGCTCCAGCGGTACATCGCCGGTGGCCTGACGGCCGGCGCGGTGAAGGGCTGACGACCAGCCCTCGGTAGACCTGAGCGTATCCGGACGATCCGGCGGTCGCCCCACGACCGCCGGATCTCCTTCTGCTCGGAGGCGGCATGGCTGACCCGACGATGACCGCGACATGGACTCCGGCGTGGGTCAAGGACGCGGTGTTCTACCAGATCTTCCCGGACCGGTTCGCGTCCAGCGCCCGGGTGCCCAAGCCGGGGCCCATGGAGCCATGGGACAGTCCGCCCACCATCCACGGGTTCAAGGGCGGCGATCTGCTGGGCATCGTCGAGCATCTCGACCACATCCAGGCACTCGGCGCGAACGCGATCTACCTCAACCCGATCTTCCAGTCGGCGTCCAACCACCGCTATCACACCTACGACTACCGCAAGGTCGACCCGCTGCTGGGCGGCGACGACGCCCTTCGCGAGCTGCTCGACGAGGCCCACGCCCGTGGCATGCGGGTCGTCCTGGACGGCGTCTTCAATCACGCCAGCCGCGGGTTCTGGCCGTTCCACCACGTGCTCGAGATGGGCAAGGATTCGCCATACCGCGATTGGTTCTTCTTCGACGAGGAGGGGTTGGAGGCCGGTCGCCAGCTGCGGCCCTATCCCAGCCACGACCCGATCGTCGATGTCGGGGCCGTCACGGAGGAGCAGATGTCGGGCGCGGCATCCATCCGCCAGTACGGCTACCTGGCCTGGTGGGGTCTGCCCGCCCTGCCCAAGCTCAACACGGCCAACCCGCACGTGCGGGCCTACCTGCTCGATGTCGCGGAATACTGGCTCCGGTTCGGCATCGATGGCTGGCGGCTCGACGTCCCCGAAGAAGTACCCGACGACTTCTGGCGCGAGTTCCGCGACCGCGTCAAGAGCGTCGACCCGGATGCCTACATCGTGGCCGAGATCTGGCGCGAGAAGCCCCAGGACCTGCGCGGCGACATGTACGACGCGGTCATGAACTACCCGTTGGGCGCGGCCATCACTTCGTTCGTGGGGGCCGGACGGCTGGATCGCCGCGTCCTCGAGCAGCACATCATGGTCGCCTCGTCCGTGTTCGACGACGACGGCCAGCGGTTCGCCGAGCGCCTGGCGCGAGCGCTGTCCGTGTACGAGCCGGACGTCACGGGTGTCCAGCTCAACCTGCTCGACAGCCACGACACGCCGCGGTTCCTGTCGATGGTCAACGGCGACACCGAGGCCCTGCGGCTCGCGACCCTCATCCAGATGACGGTCCCCGGCGCTCCGACCATCTACTACGGCAACGAGATCGGCCTGGTCGGCGAGATGGACCCTGACAACCGCGGCGCGTTTCCCTGGGAGCACCGCGAGACGTGGGACGAGGGGCTGCTGGCCTATATCAGCGGGGCGACGGCCCTGCGGAACCAGCATCCCGTGCTGCGCCACGGCACCTTCGAGAACGTCATGAGCCAGGGCCATGCGGTCGCGTATCGGCGCCGGCTTGGGGCGGACGAGGCGGTCGTCGTCGTCAACGCCGGCGACGACACGCAACTGCTGTATCTGCACCTGCCCGGGCTGGAGGGTCGGTCGCTGCGTCCGCAGCGCTGGGCCGGCAGCCCGAGAGGTCACGTCTCGGAGACGATCCCGATCATCGACGGCTGGGCCGCGATCGAGATGGCCCCACGTGATGGCGCGGTGCTGTTTGCCGAGTGATCCGGGACCAGCCGTGGCCGAGACGGATCGAAGGGCCGACGACGTGACGGACGAGATCGCCCGGCCGCCGGCGGTCGACCCCCTCGCCTCGCTCCATCACGACGGCTCGGACCGCTACGTCCGCCCGGGCCCGGGCGTGGACCCCGACCGCTTGCGGATCGGCGACCACCTCCGCATCCGCATCCGCGCCGGTCTGGATGCCCCGGTGGAGCGGATCATCCTGCGGACCACGCCCGACGGCGAGCAGGTCTTCGAGCCCATGACCGAGGTGGAGCCCGGGCCGGCCTGTCGATGGTGGGAGATCGACCTCGTGGTGTCCATGCCGTCGACCGGCTACCGGTTCCTCGTGATGACCGGCGGGACCCACCGCTGGCTGAACGGGTCCGGCCTTCACATCGAGATGCCCACGGACCGCGACGACTTCCTGCTGTTGGCCGGCTACGAACCGCCCCGCTGGCTGGCCGACCGCGTCTTCTATCAGATCTTCCCGGACCGCTTCGCGAACGGCGACCCGACCAATGACGTCGTCGACGGCGCGTGGACCTACCGCGGGCATGCGGCCCGTCAGCGACCCTGGGACGCGCTGCCGGCGCGCGACCGTTCCGGGATGGTGGAGTTCTTCGGTGGCGACCTCGCCGGGATCGAAGGGCACCTCGACCACCTGGTGGACCTCGGGGTCAACGCCATCTACCTGACGCCGATCTTCTCGACCCGATCCAATCACGGGTACGACATCATCGATTACGACCACGTGGCCGACCACTTCGGCGGCGATGCCGCGCTCGTCGCCCTGCGCGCCGCGACCCGGGAGCGCGACATCCGGCTGATGCTCGACATCGCCCCCAACCACATCGGCGTGGAACACCCATGGTTCCAGGCGGCCCAGGCCGACGCGGACGCCCAGACGGCACCGTATTTCATCTTCCGCGAGCACCCTGATGACTACGAGTCGTGGCTGGGGGTGGGCTCGCTGCCCAAGCTCGACTACCGGTCCCCGGCATTGCGCGACGCGATGTACGCCGGTCCCGATGCCGTCCTGCGCCACTGGCTACGAGCGCCCTACGCCATCGATGGCTGGCGGATCGACGTGGCCAACATGCTGGGACGGCTCGGACCGGTCCAGCTGGGGCCGGAGGTCGCCCGCGGGATGCGCGAGGCGGTCAAGGCGGAGGACCCGGAGGCCTATCTCATCGGCGAGCACGCCTACGACGCGATCGATCACCTGGCGGGGGATACCTGGGACGGGGTCATGAACTACCAGGGGTTCCAGCGCCCGGTCCTGGAATGGCTGCGTGGCACCGACCTGTGGAGCCACGCCAGCGGCTTCAACGTCCGCCTGGGGCCGTCCACGACCGCGTCGATGGTCCGCACCCTGGACGCTTTCCGCGCCCCGATCGCCTGGACCGTCGCGCGTAGCCAGTACAACCTGCTGGCGAGCCACGACACGGCCCGCATCGTCACGGAGGTGGCCGGCGATCGCGGCAGGATCCGGGCCGCCTACGGCTTGCTCATGACCTATGTCGGGGTGCCCTCGATCGTGTACGGCGACGAGATCGGGCTCGAAGGCGCCGACGGCGGCGACACGCGCCGGCCGATGCCCTGGGACACCGATCGCTGGGACCACGACCTGCTGGCGTTCCTCCGGGCCCTCATCCGATTCCGGGTCGGCTCCGAGGCGCTGTGCCGCGGCGGCTTCCAGGTGCTCGAGATCGGGGACGACCACCTCGCGTACCTGCGTGACACCCAGACCGATCGGGTGGTGGTCGTGGTGGGCCGTGGACCGGAGCCCCGGCCGGCGGGGCCGCTCCCCGTGCGCCACGGCGCGATCCCCGACGGCATGTCGTTCACGGAGCTGCTCAGCGGGGCGACCGCGACCGTCACGGACGGCGCGCTGGACCTGCCCGCCACTCCGCCCGGGGTGGCGCTCTGGACGGCGTCGAACGGGAGCGCGTCGTGACCCAGCCGGGCCAAGGGGTCTCGGCGGACTTCGTCTTCGGGACGCTTGCCACCGACGACCTGCGCCTCGCCCAGCTCCGCGCCACGACCTCGGGCGTGCATCACGGCCATGACCTCGAGCCGCTGGACCCACGGCCTGGCGAACCGATCACCGTCCGGGTCACGGTGGGACCAGCGGTCCATGCGGACCGGGTCACGTGCTACGTGACGACGGATGGCGCGGACCCAGCGGGCGAGCGTGGGGTCGCGACGACCGGCGACGCGATCGCCTGCACCCGGCTCGACGTCGCCTGGGACACGCTGACCTGGGGCTATGTCGAGACCTGGGCCGCGACGATCCCGGGTCAGGCCGATGGCACCCTGGTCCGCTACCGGATCGAGGCCTGGTCGGAGCACGCGCCGGAGTCGGTCTGGGCGTCGGAGATCGCCGGGGTCGTGGCCGGCGAGCGGCCACCCGGCGTGTCCGACCTGGACGCTGCGATGTTCGCGTTCGGGAGCGCCCTTTGGCCCGTGCGCCGGACGAGCCCCGACGCGATCCACGTGGACGACGAGCGCGTCCCGGATTGGCTCCACGACGCGGTCATCTACCAGGTCTTCGTGGATCGCTTCGCCACGACCGGCGGCCGGCCGTTCGACGAACCCGCGACGCCTGGCGGGTTCTACGGCGGCACGCTGCGCGGCGTGATCGAGCGGCTGGATCACATCGTGGACCTCGGCGCGACCTGCCTGTGGCTGTCGCCCGTCTTCCCGAGCCCGTCCCACCACGGCTACGACGCCACCGACTACCAGGCGATCGAACCCCGTCTCGGCACGGAAGCCGACCTGATCGAACTGACCGAGCTGGCCCACGCCCGCGGTCTCCGGGTGATCCTGGACTATGTCGTGAACCACGTGTCCTCGGGCCACGCCGCGTTCCAGACCGCGCTGCGCGACCAGACCAGCCCGGAGGCCCGGTGGTTCACGTTCACCCGCTGGCCCGACGAGTACCTGACGTTCTTCGGCGTCCAGGACCACCCCCAGATCGACAGCGACGACCCCGGCGCTCGCGCGTACATGATCCAAAGCGCCCGGCACTGGCTCGCCCTCGGCATCGATGGGTTCCGGTGCGACTACGCCCAGGGCCCGTCGCATGCGTTCTGGAGCGCGTTCCGCGCCGCCACGCGTGCGGTCGCGCCCGACTCGATCACGCTCGGCGAGGTCGTCGAGACGTCGGCCGTGCAGCGGACGTTTGCCGGGCGACTGGACGGGTGCCTCGACTTCATCGGGCAGCAGGCGCTGCGTGGCGCGTTCGCCTTCGGGACCCTGGGACCGACGGCCCTCGACGACTTCCTGCGCCGGCACGAGGCGTTCAAGCCGGCCGACTTCGTCCGCCCGTCATTCCTCGACAACCACGACATGAACCGGTTCCTGTGGGTGGTCGGGGGCGACACGCGCCGGCTGCGCCTCGCGGCGATGTGCCAGTTCACGCTGCCCGACCCGCCGATCGTCTACTACGGCACCGAGGTGGGCCTGTCGCAGGATCGCGACGTCCGCTACGCCGATGGCAGCGGCCATCCGGAGGAGTCGCGACTCCCGATGCCGTGGGGCGACGCCCAGGATCGGGAGCTGTTGCGGTTCTATCGCGATCTGGTCGCGCTGCGCCGCCGGCTTCCTGGCCTGTGGCGGGCGACCCGGACCACCCTCGTCACCGACGACGCGACCGGTGTCTACGCCTATGCCTGTCGCGATGCGGACGACCAGGCGATCGTGGTCCTGAACGCCGGTCCCACCGCGCAGCGCGTCCGTCTCGAGGCGACGAACGGCCTCAGGATCGCCCTGGCGACTGATGCGTCAGCGAGGACGGTCGGTGACGACATCGTGCTCGGTCCCTACGCCGCGGCCATCCTGCTCAGCGGGGGGTCGTGACCGCGACATGGACGGATGCCCATCGACGGCCGGCGTAGAATCCGGGTTGTCGGGGCACGGGCTCGGACGGACCCCACCCGGTGGACCCCGCGGCATCGAGTTCGATGATGCAGATCGAGATCACCTGGCGGACCATCATGTTCGCGATGGTCATCATCGGGTGGTTGCTCGCCACCCATTGGACGGACCGCATCCGCCACCTGCGGCTCACGTTCTTCCGACCTTGGCGCGGCGATCCGTGGCCCCAGGGCGTGCAGGAGGAAGACGACGTGCGCTGGCGCTGGAACCGGCCCCGGACCGCCCCGAAGCCGAGCGACGCGGCGCCGACCGACCACGTCAACGCCGTCCACGTCGGGCGCCCGAGCCACCGGTCCTAGTCGGGCCGCCGCACCTTCACGGGCTCGGCCATCTCCGCGATCCGTCCCTCCAGGAATGCCCGCTCGGCGGCATTGCCGGTGAGATCCAGCGCCTGCCGGTAGGCGGCGACGGCCTCCGAGCGACGATCGAGCCGGCGCAGCATGTCGGCCCGTGCCGCGTGGAGGTATGGGTAGCCGTCAAGGGACCCGCTCGCCGCGAGGCCATCCATCATCGCGAGCCCGGTGGCCGGGCCATCGGCCATCGCGACGGCGACCGCGAGATTGAGCTCCACCACGGGCGAAGGATCACGCCGGGCCAGGGCGAGGTACAGGGACGCGATCTGTGGCCAGTCGGTGGCGTCAGGCGTGGCGGCTTCGTCGTGCAGCGCCGCGATGGCCGCCTGGAGCTGGTACGGCCCGGGGCGGCCGGCTCGCAACGCCCGCTCCACGAGCTCGGACCCCTCCGTGATCCGACCCCGGTCCCAGCGCGTCCGGTCCTGCTCGTCGAGCAGCACCAGCTCGCCGGCCGACCCAGTCCGGGCATCGCGACGGGCGTCGTGGAGGAGCATGAGGGCCAGCAGGCCGGCCGCCTCGGGTTCGTCGGGGAGCAGCATGACCACGATCCGGGTCAGGCGGATCGCCTCGGCCGTCAGCTCGCGGCGGATCGAGCGCATCGCCGGATGACGCCGCGTAGCCCTCGTTGAAGACCAGGTAGAGCACGCGCAGCACCCCGTCCAGGCGTTCGGGCAGCAACTCCACCGGCGGGACGCGATACGGGATCCCGGCGTCGCGGATCTTCCGCTTGGCCCGCACCAGTCGCTGGGCGAGCGTCGGCTCGGGGACCAGGAAGGCGCGGGCGATCTCGGGCGTGGTCAGGCCGCCCAGGGTGCGCAGGGTCAGGGCCACTCGCGCGTCCATCGGCAGGGCCGGGTGGCAGCACGTGAAGATGAGCCGGAGGCGATCGTCGGCGATCGGCATCGGATCCTCCTCGTCGCCCGGATCGAGCGCCGCGAGCTCCGCCTCGATGGCCACTTCGCGCCCCAGGAGTTCGGTCTTCTCGCGCAGGCGCTGGCGCCGGCGCAGTCGATCGATGGCGCGGTTCCGCGCGGTCGTGGTGATCCAGGCACCCGGATTGTCGGGCACGCCTCGCACGGGCCACGTCTCGAGGGCCGTGATGAAGGCTTCCTGGACCATCTCCTCGGCGAGGTCGAAGTCGCCGAGCACGCGGATCAGGGTGGCCACCGCCCGGCCCTGTTCCTCGCGGAACAGGCGGTCGACGACCTCGTGGGCGGTCGCGTCGGCGGTGGTCAGACCGCGCTGGCCGCTTCGAGCTGGGCGCCCATGCCGGTGTCCGCCCAGTCCACGATGGGCCGGACTTCCACGGACCCGTTCGCGGCACCCGGGATCAGCGCGGCATAGGCGATGGCCGCATCGAGGTCGGCCGCCTCCACGATGTAGAACCCGCCGAGGGCTTCCTTGGTCTCCGCGAATGGGCCGTCCGTGGTCAGCGTCTGGCCGTCCCGCACGCGCACGGTCGTCGCGGTCGCGATGGGGTGCAATGCCTCGCCGCCGCGGAAGGCGTCCGCGCTCGCGGATATGGCTGGTGAAGGCGTTGTACCCGGCCATCTCGGCCTCGAGGGCCTCGCCGGTCAGCTCCTCGGTCGGCTCCTCGCCGTAGATCAACAGGGCGTACTGCACATCGGCCTCCTGCGCTGGGTCATGCGGCTGGTCCGCCGCTGTCGACTGAGTGACGAACGGGGACCGGGCGAATCGACAACCCGCGTCCGACGAGTCTAGCGAGGGTGTCCATCGGACGGCCCGGCCGGTATCGTTGGAACATGGCCAGCCCCAAGGAGACGCTCGAGATCGCCGGCCACGAGGTCGTCGATCTCCAACCCGCAGAAGGTCTACTTCCCGGACGCCGGTTTCACGAAGCTCGACGTCGTGCAGTACTACCTCGCGGTCGCCGAGGGCGCGCTGACCGGCGTCCGCGGCCGCCCGATGGCGCTCAAGCGCTTCGTCGACGGCATCACCAAGGAGCCGTTCTTCCAGAAGCGAGCGCCCGACAACACGCCCGATTGGATCCGTCAGGCCGAGCTGACCTTCCCGTCCGGGCGGACCGCGTCCGAGATCGTCCTCGACGATGCGGCGGGCCTCGCCTGGATCGTCAACCTCGGCTGCATCGACCTCAATCCGCACCCCGTCCGGGCCGACGACCTGGACCACCCCGACGAGCTGCGCGTGGACCTGGACCCGGTCCCGGGCGTCGGCTGGTCGCAGATCCGCGACGTCGCGATGGTCTGCAAGGAGGCCCTCGAGGCGGTCGGGCTCGTGGGCTGGCCCAAGACGTCCGGTTCGCGCGGGATCCACATCAACGTCCGGATCGAGCGTCGCTGGACCTATCCGGAGGTACGACGGGCTGCCCTCGCGCTGGCCCGCGACGTGGAGCGCCGGGCGCCCGACCTCGCGACCTCGAAGTGGTGGAAGGAGGAGCGTCACGGCGTCTTCCTCGACTACAACCAGAACGCCAAGGACCGGACCGTCGCGTCGGCGTACTCGATCCGGCCGCTGCCGGACGCGCGGGTGTCGACGCCGCTGACCTGGGACGAGGTGCCGACCGTGGAAGCGGAGGCGTTCACGATCCGGACCGTCCCGGCGCGGTTCGCGGAGATCGGCGATCCCGGAGCCGGCATCGACGGCGCGGTCGGGTCGCTCGACGCGCTGCTCGAGCTCTCGCGGCGGCACGAGGCCGAGGGCGAGGGCGATGCCCCGTGGCCTCCGAACTACGCCAAGCAGGCCGGCGAGCCGCCACGGGTCCAGCCGTCACGGGCCCGCCGACCGAAGGCCGAGTACGAGCCGGGCCGCGGCGTGGACGGCGGGCCGCCGCCGGACGTCGCCGCCGAGCGGGCGGCGGCCGTGGCCGCGGGCGACCCGAACGCCGGCCTGCCGACCGAGTGGGAAGGCTCGCGCCCGACCCCGACCGGCCGGCGCAAGACGACCATCCCGGTCATCGAGATCTCGCGCGCCGCCTCCAAGGCGGAAGCCCTGGAGGGCCTGGATCGCTGGAAGGCGCGCCACCCGGGTGTCGGCGAGCACCTGGAGCCTGCCGACGTCCTCGTTGACGGGATGCGCGGCCGGTCCTCGCTCTGGTACCGCGTCCGGGTCAATCTCACGCATGTGCCGGAAGCGGACCGGCCAGCCCAGGAGGCCCTCGACCCCGACTACGACCCGTGGGCCGGCTACGAATGGCCCGACAAGGCCGGGCAGCTGGATCGGGCCCCACGGAAGAAGGCCACGCCGGCCGACCCCGGCGACGAGACCTCGTGACCCGCGACGACCTGCGCGCCGTGTTGGATCGCGCCGCGGCCGGCTGGGCCGGCGGTGACGCGGCCGCGGTCGGCGACTGTTTCGCGGTCGACGTGGAGTACGCGGACCCCTTCCTGTATCGATTCACCCGGCGCGACGACCTGCTGCCGTTCTTCGAGCCGCCACCGGGTGGGCACCACGTGACCTGGCACCAGGTCCTGTGGGACGACACGGCCCAGACCGGCGTCGTGGAGTACTCGTACGAGGGCCACCACCGCTACCACGGCGCCGCGATCGTCCGCCTGGATGCCGACGGCAGGATCGCGCTCTGGCGCGAGTGGCAGCACCTGGACGACGCGCTCGACTGGGAGGCCCGCCTCGCGGGGCCGCCGACCGAAGACGCGGTGCTGGCCGCCATCGACCACGTCCAGCTCGACATCCCGGCCGGTGGCGAGGCCGCGGGGCGCGCGTTCTATGGCGACCTCCTTGGCCTGCGCGAGATCACGAAGCCGACCCAGCTGGTCGCCCGGGGTGGAGCCTGGTTCGCTGGTCGCGGCGTCGCCGTCCACCTCGGCGTCGAGGCCGAGTTCCGCCCGGCGGGCCGAGGCCCATCCGGCCTTCGTCGTGGACGACCTGGCCGCGTTGCGCGCGCGTCTCGCGGGCGGTCGGCGTCCCCGTCGAGGAGGACGAGAGCGGTGTCCCGGTGAACCGCTGCTACCTCCGCGACCCGTTCGGCAATCGGATCGAGCTGGTCGACGCGGCCGATGCCGGCTTCAGTACCGGCACGCGCTTCGATCCGGCCTAGCCGCCGGGCGGCGTCACCGTCACGCCGACATCGAGCCGCCAGGCCCCCTTCTGTCCGCCCTCCCAGGGCTGGCTGTAGACGAAATGGATGGTCGCGTCGCCGGGAGCCGTGGCTCGGAACGTGAACCGTTCCCGACCGGCCTCGGCCCGGCGGGCCACCGATCGGTCGTCCAAGACCTCGTGCTCCGCGGACTGCGACCCCGGCATCGCCGTCCCAGGTCGGCTCCTCCCACGAGAACCCGGTCGATGGGTTCGAGCAGACCGTCACCTCGAATCGACGTGCCGGCGGGGACGTCGAGCTCGCGTTCGATCGGCGGCGTCGTGGCGCTGCCTCGAAGGTCTGCGCAATCGCACGCGCAGCATCGCCGACGAGGACTGGGTCCGCGACGGCGGCATCGGCGCAACCCGCTGCGACCACGACCGGTCACCGCCACCGTCGCGAGCGATCCGACACCGTCATGGCCGCACCGTCAGCCGCCGAAGATCTGGCTCAGCAGGTACGGCGTGGTGGTCTCCAACTGGTCGTACCGGCAGGCCGCGGGCGGCTTGTCGGGGCGCCAGCGCTTGAACGTCGTGCCGTGCCGGAAGCGAGAACCCTGGAGATGGTCGTACGCCACCTCGGCGACACGCTCCGCGCGCAGCGGTTCCCAGGACAGGTCCTTGCCACGGTTCCAGCGCGACGTCGCACCGGGCAGGCGCTGGCCGGACGCGTCGGCATCGCCGGCGCTCGCCCATTCGGCCCACTCCTGCCACGGATGGCCGTCCAGGGCGTGGTCGCGCAGCGGCGCGAGCTCTTCCGTCGAGAGCCGCCCGCCGGTCCCACGTGAACGACGAGGTCACCCCGACGTGGTGGAGCGTGCCCTCGTCGTCGAACAGGCCGAGGAGCAGCGATCCGATGTGCGTGCCGGGGCCGTTCTTGTGCCAACGGAAGCCAGCGACGACGCAATCGGCCGTGCGCTGGTGCTTGATCTTGAGCATCGCCCGCTTGCCGGGCTGATAGGGCGCATCCAGGCGCTTGGCGACGACGCCATCGAGCCCGGCGCCCTCGAATCGATCGAACCAGTCGGCGGCCGTCGCCCGGTCGCGCGTCGCCGGCGTCAGGTGGACCGGTGGCTCGACAGCGCCAAGGACGGCCTCCAGGCGAGCCCGCCGCTCGCCTTGCGGTACCTCGCGCAGGTCCTCGTCGCCGAGGGCGAGCAGATCCCAGGCCACGAAGGATGCGGGCGACCCTTCGGCCAGCATCTTGACGCGTGACGCCGCGGGGTGGATGCGCAGGAGCAGCGCCTCGAAGTCGAGCCCGTCATCGGTCGCGATCACGACCTCGCCGTCGAGGATGCACCGGTCCGGCAGCGCGGCGCGTAGCGGATCGGCCAGTTCGGGGAAGTAGCGGTCGAGCGGCTTGAGGTCGCGCGACTGCGTGTACACCTCGTCGCCGTCGCGAAAGACCAGCGCGCGGAACCCGTCCCACTTGGGCTCGAAGAGCCAGCCGTCGCCCATCGGGCAGGCCGTCGGAGGCCTTGGCGAGCATCGGCTCGAGCGGCGGCTGGAAGGGCAGGTCGAGCGGCATCGCCCGGAGTGTACCGGTCAGGGCAGAGTTGACAGCGCGGCCCTCGCCCGCTCACGACCCAGGTTCCAGGCCGCGGGCCGGACGGCGGCAGCGTCCGCCGCGAGCTCGCGACGTCGCTCGTCCAGGATCGCCCGGAGCGAGTCCGCGTCGGCGGGCGGCAGTCGATGCAGCGCCTCCACCAGCACGGGGACGGCATCGTCGGGCAGGATCCCGAGGTAGTCGACGTCGAGACCGACCCAGCCATCCGCCGGCACGAGCGACGGGTCGATGACCCGGTCCACGTTGCGCTGCGCGACGAACGACGCCGGCGCCAACCCGTTCAGGGCGATCGAGGGCGACGAGCCCGGTGGCCGCCATCACGTGGCCGAGCCAGCGCGTCCGGTCCGTGGCGAGGAACGCGGCGAGGGCCGCGAGCGTGACGGCCATCGCGGCGATGGAGACCGCCACGTAGAGTCGCAGCTCGGTCCAGCCGTAGGCGTCCTGGTAGAGCTGGAGTCGGAGCGCGGCACTCGCGAGGACGAGGATGGTCATCGTGACGAGCACGATGCCCGAGACCACGTACCACCGGCTTCGCCGTGCGACCGCGCATTCCAGCCCGACGACGATCCCGCCCGCGAGTCCAGCGGCGGCGACCAGCTCGAAGTAGCCGCGCCGGGCGTAGTCGCTGTACGTCATCCCGGCGGCCGCCATGGTGTCGAGTCCACCGAACAGGTAGGCGACCTGGAGTCCGACGAAGAGGCCGACCACGAGATCGACCCCGACGAGCACGATGAGCGCCTCGGCGGTGCCTAGCGAACGACCGGCTCCGATCGGCCGGGTCCGGGCGGCCGCCCCGAGCGACGACGCCTCCAGGGCCGGGATCCCCGCCGCCGCCACGGTCAACAGGCCCGCTCGCGAACCAGGCCCCAGCCAGGATGAACAGGACGCGACCGGGCAGGTCGCCGAGGTCGAGGCGGAACCCGAGGACGCGTTCGGTGCCCTGGCGGAAGATCGGATCGGCCGACGCGAACAGCACCGCGAAGATCACGACCAGCGGGATCACGAGGACGAGGCCACGCCCGAGGCTGGGGAGCCAGGCCGGGACCCGCCGGGGCGACGGCCTCGCGCGGGGGTCGAGCCCGGCGCAGGACGGTGGCGGCCGCGCCTGTCATCGCGACGATGACCCAGGCGGCCATCGCCGCGAGTACCGATGCCGAGCGTCGCGTGACGGCGAGGCCCGAGAAGGCCGCCATCGAGGCCCCGACGAGCGCGGCCGCCCCGACCAGGTCGAGCGATGCGAGGAACGGATCGGCGCGAACGGCGGTCAGAGCCGGCGAGGACCAACGCCGAGATCGGCAGCCAGGTGTCGAGGGGATCGGGGGCGCGGCCACGGCGACGAACGAACCAACCAGCCGCCAGGACGGCCCCGACCAGGATGACCACGTTGACTCCGATCGCCGTGCCCTCGAAGAGCAGGTCGGTGAGCACACCGATGGCGAACGCGATGGCCAGGAGGCGGCGCGCGGCAGGACGATCCATGGGCAGGGACCTCGGGGTACGGCCGGTCGTCGGGCTGCACGACGCCGGCGGTCGAGGCTCGGACGACTCCGGGGCCGATGGTGTGGCGCCGGCGTGCACCGGCCGGTCTCGCCCGGCGGAACACCCGGGGGCCTCGACGACGTCCCGGCGGTGCGATCGGCGCCCGTCGGGTGTCCGGTCTGTCACGGAGGGCCACTCGCATGCGCACCATCCGTCCATCGACACTTCTGACGGCCTTCGCCGTCCTGGTCCTGGCCATCTCCCTTGCCGCCTGCGCCAGCGGCGCATCCACCGCCCGACAGGAGGATCCGCAGGCGGCCGGCGGCGATCTCAACGGGACCCTCGACGACGGCCTCACGGGAGCCCGGGCCGCCGCCAGTGCCGCGCCCGCCGCGCCGGACAACGGCGAGGGAACGCCCGGCGACGGCGTCGGCGCCCCCATCGACGACGCGCGCATCGTCCGCACCGGCACGATCGACCTCGAGGTCAAGGACGTCCCGACCGCCCTGCGCACCGCGCGAGACGCGATCCGCTCGATGGGTGGCTACATCGGCGCCTCGACGACATCGAACCAGGACGACCAGCCCTTTGCCACGGTCACCTATCGCATCCCCGTGGACCGCTGGGAGGACGCCCTCGACCTCCTTCGTGGCCTCAACGGGCAGACCACCAAGGTCGTCGCGGAGCAGACCCAGGCCGTCGAAGTGACCGGTGCGGTCGTGGACTTGCAGGCTCGGATCAGGAACCTCCGGGCGAGTCGAGACGGCCCTCCAGGAGATCGCCGCCAAGGCCGATCCGGGTATCGGACGTCCTCGAGGTCCAGAACCAGCTGACCCAGGTGCGCGGCGAGATCGAGTCGCTCACCGCGCAGCTCAAGGACCTCGAGGATCGCGCCGACTACGCGACGCTGACGGCCACGCTACCAGGTGCCGATCGTGGCCGTGGACGTCGCGAAGAAGGATTGGGACCCGACGGCCGTGGTCGACGAGGCGATCGGCCAGTCTCATCGACAGCTCCAGGCGCTCACCGTGCCGGCATCTGGTTCGTCATCGTGTGGCTGCCCATCCTGCTCGTCCTCGGGCGTGGTCGGTGCTGGCGGCCTCGTCGATCGTCCGCCGGCTTGGGATCATCGGACCACGGCGGCATCCGGGCGGCCCGGCCGCCGGACCGGGCCCGACCCCGGGTGGACCGGCGCCGAGCGAGGCTCCAGCCGCCTGAACCGGTGCGGGCGCCGGCCCGGCATCGGCGTCCGCATCGCCCGAGCCACCCATGGCACCATCCGGGATGACGGACCAGGGTGAACGCTACGACCGCATGGCCGACGGCTACGAGCGCTGGTGGGCGCCCGTCCTGGCGCCCAGCGCGAATGCGCTCCTGGACCGGCTCGATCCGATCGTCGCGGCAGGTGCTCGCGACCTGATCGACATCGGCGTCGGGACGGGCAATCTCGCGCTGCCCGCGCTGCATCGCTGGCCAACGGTGGAGGTCACGGGGATCGACGCGTCCCGCGAGATGGTCCAGGCGGCCGAAACCATCGCCGAGCGCGCGCCTGCCGACGAGCGCGCCCGGTTCCGCGGCGAGGTGGCGTACGCCGCCGAACTCCCGTTCGACGACGCCTCGTTCGACCTCGCGATGTCGTCCTTCGTGCTGCAGCTCGGTCCCGAATCGAGCGCGCGCTCTGCGTGAGATCCGCCGCGTCCTCCGGCCCGGCGCGATGCTCGCGTATGTCACGTGGTTGACGGATCGGACGCCGTTCGCCCCGGACCGGGTGTTCGACGGGCTCCTCGCCGAGTTCGGCTTCGAGGACGGCGAGGGCGATGGCCGGGTCGGGGATGTGCCGAGTGTCGCGACGGCGGCCGCCGAGCTGCGACGAGCCGGATTCCGCGACGTGACGGCCGATGGCACGGTCCTGGAGCACGCCTTCACGGTGGAGAGCTACGTCGCGTTCCTTGTCGAGTTCGATGAGGAGAGCACGTTCGACGACATGGCCCGACCCGAGCGGCGCCGGTTCCTGGCGCGATTGCGCGAGGGACTGATGGCCCTGACGCCAGACGAGCTCGTCTTCCGTGCTCCGATCGTGTACGCCTCGGGACGGCGCTCCGGGCGCTAGACGCTCGCCGGATCTGCGACTGCGGCGGCGAGACCGGCCGTATCCACCGACGCGACGATGACCGCGTCACCAAGGGCATCGACGCCATCCAGCACGTCCGCGTCGCGGAGGGCGGCGACGGCATCGCTCGCCTCCTGGCCCGGCGCGATGACGTGGACGGCGACCGCGTGCGTCCGCTCGAGCAGGTAGACGAGGCCGAGGGCTGTCCACCGTACCGGCGCTGGCGCGTGCCGCCCGAGTCGCGTGACGGCCAGCGTGCGGCGACCGGCGGCGTCGATGAAGGTCGTGTGGGCGATGGTGACGAGCGCGTCGCGATCGCCCGCCTCGGCGTCCGCGATCTGCAGCTCGAGATGATCGGAGCCTGCCGCGTCCGGGACGAGTCGGACCCGTGGGCGCAGCGCGGCCGCACCCGTCGTCGCATCGTCGCCCGTCCGCAGCCAACTGGCCAGCAGCGATGGCGCAGCTTCGATCGGGACGAGGTGCTGGTGGTGGGTCGAGCCCTTGCCCATCGCCTTGGTCGACGCCGTGCGCCCGGTCGCCGCCGTCAGCGCCGCATCGAGCCGGTCGCCCCCGACCAGGGCCTGCGGACCCTTGTAGGGCGACTCGATCAGGCGCAGGCGTCGTTGCAGTCGAGCCAGCGCGAGCATGCCGTCGCGGCGGAGCGAGGTCGCGAATTCCTCGGTCGCGAGGCCATCGACCTGGTGCCCGCCATACGTGATGAAGTCGAACACGAAGCCCAGCCGGCCGAGGGCCTCGGGAAAGCCGCGCATCTCCTCGTCGCTCATCCCGGTCGTGTCCCAGTTGAAGGAGGGTGAGAGGTTGTAGGCGAGCATCTTGTCGGGGTAGACCGCGTGGATGGCGTCCGCGAAGCGGTGCGCGTCGGCGAGGTCCGCGGTCTTGGTCTCCATCCACAACAGGTCCGCGAATGGGGCCGCAGCGAGCGACTTGGCGATGGCGTAGTCGATGCCGCCCCTGACGCGGTAGAAGCCGTCGGGCGTGCGCGGCAACTCGGGATCCCAGTGCAGCTCCAGGCCGAGGTCCGCGGCCAGCGCGCGCGCCTCGCTGAACGACGCGTGGTCGGCGCGTTCGCGCCACGCGCGAGCGGCCTCAGTCATCGGTCGCCCGGCGGCCTCGGCGCGCTCGATGGCGAGCGACAGCGCCTCGCCGATCGGCATCACACCGGCGGCGGCCTGCCAGACATCGACATAGCGCGCGTCGATCGCGTCGAGCAGCGGCTCCAGGTCGGCCGCCGGACCGGCGACGCGCGACGCGATCCACGATCTCATCGAGCAGCCCGGCGTGATCGAGCCAGGCCGTCGCGGCATCGAGGTCCGTCGCCGGGATGCCGAAGAGCAGGTGCCCACGGACATCGCGCAGTCCCAGGTCGTGGAGGCGCCGCAGGATCGCGACGAACCCGATGCGGAACGGCGGCACGTCGAGGTTCGTGGCCCCCAGCACGAACGGCTGGTCGCGCTCGTCTCCGGCATCGTCGAGGAGGGTCGCCGACTCGGCATCCGTCCGGGCGACGATGATCCCGGGCACGCGCATGATGTCGAGCTGGAGGCGCGCCGCGTTGAGGCGCTTGTTCTGCTCGGCCTGCGCGACGAGCACCTTGCCGTCCTGGTGGCCGCACTTCTTGGCACCCGGCCGCTGATCCTCGATGTGATAGCCCGGGACGCCGACCTCCACGAACCGGCGGATGAGATTGCGGACATGGGCGTCCCCACCGTGGCCCGTATCGGCATCCGCGATGATGAACGGCCGGAAATCGATGGCCGGCGTGGCCCGCCGCTGGGCGTCGGTCATGCGCGAGCGGGCGAACTGCTGGTTCCGGTCGGCGGTGAGCAGCGCCCGGACGATCGTGGCGGCCTCGTCGGGCACGGCGTTGAGCGGGTAGCTCGCGAGGTCGGGCCCCGGATCCTCGTGCTGCGAGCCCTTGGCCGACGTCGCCCAACCACCCAGGTAGATCGCCTCGATCCCGGCCCGCTTCTGCACGACGGCCTGTCCCGGAGAGTACGGACCGAACGTGGTGATCTGACGCCGTTCGCCGAACAGCGCGCGCAACCGTGCGTACAAACCCTCAGCGGCGTCACGGGCCACGGCGTGTTCACTCGCGATCGACCCCTGCTGGGCGACGACGTCGCGCGCCGTGTGCAGGCGGATCGTGTCAGCGAACCGGGACTGGTCGAACCACGCCTGGACCGCGGCGACCTCCCGCTCGAAGGCCCCGTCCTCGACGGCCGCGCTCGCGGCGGACGGAGGCGTCGTCGGAACCGGGGCGGACGCGGTGTCCGTGGTCGCGGCGTCGCGTCCGCGCTCGGGCCGGGTCGGGTCGACAAGGGTGGATGGCGCAGTCATGGGGTCGCGGCTCCGCGGGTAGTCGGCGAGGGTCGGCGGCGACGACTATTCGTTGGCGTGATCGCGCTCGCAGAAGTCGGGGCAGACGCAGTCGGCGGACAGGGCCGTCGCCCGCGCGGGCAGTGGCGGCATCGCCGCAGAGCCAAGGGACGGCGCGAGCGGCGCCTCGAAGGCGAGGAGCTCGACCCGCGCCGGGACGTCATCGCCGAAGCCCAGGATCCAGGTTCGCGATGGATGGACCGCGTCGCGGAAGTCGATGGTGATCCGGGCCGGGGTGGCGGTCGGGCTCATGGGATGCTCCTCGTGGCTGCGGTCGTCGATCGCGCTGAGGAGGCGATGCTAGGTTGCGACTGACCATCAGTCCAATCGAATGTCGTGATGTGTTCTATCGATCTGGCTGATGTTACCGTGCTAGCATGGCAGCATGCTGATGGCACAGGTCGAAGGATTCCTCGAGACCGCCCGGCAGGGCAACCTGAGCCGGGCCGCCGAGACCCTGCACGTGACCCAGCCCGCGCTCACCGCGCGATTGCAGGCCCTGGAGCAGGAGCTGGGTTCCACCTTGTTCGTGCGCGGCCGCCGGGGGATGCAGCTGACCGAGGCCGGTCGCGCCTTCCTGCCCTACGCCCAGCGCGCCGTGCTCGCCCTGGAGGAAGGAGCGGGCCTCGTCACCTCGATCGGGCGCGGCGGGACCGGCGAGCTCGTGCTGGGCGCGGCCCCGGCCATCAGCACATACGTCCTGCCGGGCCTGCTGCTGCGCTTCACCCAGCGCCACCCGCTCGTCCGCCTCGTCGTGCGCACCGGGCACTCCGAGGAGATCCTGGAGATGGCGCTCCGGCGCGAGATCGACCTCGGGCTCGTCCGGGAGCTCCGCCACCCGGATATCGAGAGTCAGCCGCTCTACGACGACGAGCTGATCCTGGTGGCTCACCAGTCGCACCCATTCGCGAGTCGCGACCGGATCGACCTGCGCGAGCTCGCCGATGCGCGGCTGATCCTGTTCGACCGCACGTCGAGCTACTACGACCTGACGAATGCGTTCTTCCGCGAGGCCGGCGTCGCACCGAACGGGGTCATGGAGCTCGACAACATCGACGCCGCCAAGCAGATGGTGGGCCAGGGGCTGGGCATCGCCCTGCTCCCCCACACCGCGGTGGCGGCGGAACTCGCGGACGGCCGGCTGCGAGCGGTCACCATCGCGGGCGCGGCACCGATCCGTCGGCGCATCGTCGCGATCCGACGACGCGACGTCGGCGGCCGTCGGCGGACCGACGGCCGCGTTCCTCGAGATCCTGGGCGGGGTCGGTGAGCTCCTGCCGGGCGCGCCGGATCGACGCGCCGGCTGAACCTCAGCTCTCGGCGGCCTCGCTGCCGACCCTCGGCGGCTTCGCCCTCGGCGGCCTCGCCCTCGGCGCCTTCGCCTTCGGCGGCGACGACCGGGACTTCCTCGACCTCGACGCGCGGCGCCTGGACCTTCGCGACGATCTCGTCGCCGTCGGTCAGGAGCGTGACATCGGCCGGGACGACCAGGTCGCGGACGTGGATCTGCGTGTCGAAGTCCACGAGCGAGTCGATGGCGTACTCGATCGACTGCGGCAGGTGGTCCGGCAGCGCCCGGACCCGCACGGTCTCGATCGACGTGGAGGAGGGTCCCGCCAGGTGTCGTCGACGGCGTTCGATTCGCCGGTCGGCGACGAGCGGCACGTCCACCGTCAGTTCCTCGGTCATGCGCGACGAGGAAGAGGTCCACGTGGAGGGGCCGGCGGTTCACCGGATGGACCTGGACGCTCGTGGATGAGCACGGGCTGCGCCTTCTTGCCATCGACCGACAGGTCGACGAGCGCGTTCGGGCCGGTGTGCCGGCGCAGGAGCTCGAACTCGTGCGCGTCGACGGTCACGTTCGCCGATCGCCTGCCGTGGCCGTACACGACGGCGGGCAGGCGGCCGGCCTTGCGCAGGTGGCTGACGGCCTTGCCGGTCACCTCGCGGTGCTCGGCGGCGAGCGTCGGGCGGGCGGTGGACATGGATCGGGACCTCAGGTGGTGATGCTTCGGACTGGTATCGGGCTGCGGCTCGCCGGCGGGGCCGGAAGTGGCGAGGCGCCCGAAGCGGGACCGTCAGGGTACCACGGAGCGTGGCCGACGGCCCGGTCCGGGGCATGCGGCCCAGTCGGTGTAGCATCGCGCGGTGGCAGCCACCATCCTCATCGTCGAAGACGAGCACGCCGTCGCGCGCGGGATCCAGTACGCCCTCCAGCAGGAGGGGTACAAGGTCGCCGTCGCCCGCTCCGGCGAGGAGGGCCTCGAGATCGCGACGCGCGAGGCGCCCGGACCTCGTCGTCCTCGACGTCCGCCTGCCCGGCATCGACGGATTCGAGGTCCTGCGCCGCGTCCGCGCCGCCGGCGCGAAGATGCCGATCCTGGTCCTGACCGCCCGCGACGACGAGGTGGACAAGGTCATCGGCCTCGAGCTCGGCGCGGACGACTACCTGACCAAGCCGTTCGGGCTGCGCGAGCTGCTGAGCCGGATCAAGGCGCTCCTGCGGCGCTCGTACGGCGACCTCGCCGACGCGGTGGGCGGGCGGGTCATCCGCCACCACGACCTGCTCATCGACCTCGAGCGACGGCGCGTCCAGCGCGGGGCGCGCCGGATCAGCCTGACGCCGACCGAGTTCGAGATCCTGCGCCACCTCGCGAGCCGGCCGGGCCGGGTCTACACGCGCGGCGAGCTCCTGGAGCTGCTCCGCGACTACGAGGCGCTGGACCAGGACGAGAAGACGATCAACGTCCACGTCAGCCACCTGCGCGAGAAGATCGAGGACGACCCGGCGTCGCCCGCCTTCGTCCTGACGGTCCGCGGTGTCGGCTACGCCTTCGCCGAGCGCTGACATCCAGCGCATCGACGGTCCGATCTCGCGCCGCGAGGCGCTGGCCCGGCGCCTCCGCCGGCTCATGCCCCACACGTTCCAGGGACGCCTGACCGTCGCGTTCGTCACGGTCATCGCACTGACCCTGGCCCTGGTCACGATCCTCGTGATCAACCGCCTGGACGACTATTTCACCGGCCAGCAGACGGCCGACCTGGAGGTGCGGACCGCGACCGTCGCCGGATTCGTCACGACGATCGCGAATGGAGCGGCTGGTGACAGCCCCGTCGTGGACGAGTTCGGCCAGCTCACGCCGGCAGTCGTCGCGGCCATGCAGGACCCGGCCACGCGACATTTCATCGCCGACCGGCTCGGACAGGCCGACGTGACCATCCGGTTCGGCGTGATCGGGACCGACGGCGACGCCCAGGTCTTCACGCCGAGCGAGAACGGTACGTTCCAGACGAACCTCGAAGCCGGACCGGCCAAGGGCCAGACGCGCGAGCCGACGTCGGTCACCCAGCCATACGGGAGCGGCCCGCAGTACGCGCGGTATCGGGTCGAGATCACGCTGGCCAACCCCTACACCTTGCGAGCCACGGCGCTGGCCAACGTCACCAGCCTGCTCGCGGCCATCACGATGTTCGCCCTGGGTCTCTCGGTGCTGGTCTCGGCCGCGCTGGCCCGCCGCTTCACGACACCGCTGCGCCAGCTGACGGACGCCTCCCGGGGACTCGCCGAGGGCGACCTGTCCCGCCGCGTGCCGACCAGCCAGCGCAAGACCGGCTCGTCGGAGATCGCCGAGCTCGCCGTCCAGTTCAACGCCATGGCCGACCGCCTCGAGGAGAGCGTCGAGGTCATCCGTCGCGACCGCGACCGGAGTCGCGACTTCCTCGCCGATGTCTCCCATGAGCTGCGGACGCCGCTCGCCGCGTTGCGGACCTTCAACCAGCTCCTGCTGGAATCGGCCGGCAGTGATCCGGAGTTGCGTCACGAATTCCTCGAATCGAGCGCCGGCCAGATCGAGCGGCTCGACTGGCTCGCCCAGAACCTCCTGGAGCTGTCCAAGCTCGACTCGGGTCTCGTCCTGCTGGAGCTCCGACCGGACGACCTGCGGGCGGCGGTCGAATCGGCGGCCCATCAGCACGACGCGTTCGCGGCTCGCCGTGGCGTCAATCTCGAGATCGACCTGCCCGATGCGCCCATCCGGATCCGCCACGATCCGCCGCGCGTGGGCCAGGTGGTCGCGAACCTCGTCGGCAACGCCGTCAAGTTCACGCCACGCGGCGGACGCGTCCTCGTCCAGGTGGCGGCCACGCCGGACGGCGCCCGGATCGACGTGACCGACACGGGCGTCGGCATCGATCCCGCCGAGCTCCCGCACATCTTCGAGCGCTTCTACCGCGGCTCACGCTCCAACGAGGCGCGCGGCAGCGGCTCGGGCCTGGGCCTCGCCATCGTGCGCAGCATCGTCGACATGCACGGCGGGACGGTCATCGTCGAGAGCGGCGCGGACATCGGCAGCCGGTTCACGGTCCGCCTGCCGCGCGACCCGCGCGACGTCGCCGGCACCCCGGCAGCCGCCCGCGCGGATGTGGCCAGCGCGGCGGAGGGCAACGAGCGCATCGCGGCGGCGGCCGCCGCGGACGAAGAGGGCTCGCAGGACAGCACGGCGAACATGACGGAAACTTCACCGTCCGACGCGTCGCAGATGAATCCGGCATCGGCACCCTGAAGGCTGCAGATCCCATCTCCGGCTGCTCACCGGCCGACCCCAGGGGTATCCCGAACCGATGACCGATCCCTTCCGCCCCGACGATGCCGAGCTGACCCAGCGCCACGACGTCCCCGCGTCGCCGGATGCGAGCGTCGATGCGGGTACGCCTGCCGAGCCCAGCGAGCCGCTCGCCCCCAGCCCGACGATCGAGCGCTACTCCCCGACCCCCGAACCGCGTCCGGCCTGGTCGCGCCACGACGAGCCGATGATGGCCCCGACCCCGGAGCGCTGGTACGAACCGGCCCCGGTCCTGGGAGCGCCGGTCGCCGCGGTGCCGGCGCCGGTCGTCGCGGCCGGCGGATCGCGGGGCGGCACCCGCACCATCGTCGCGGCGGCGCTCCTGTCTGCCGCCCTCGCGTCGGGCGGGACCGTCCTGACCCTGAGCGCGACCGGCTCGCTGGATCGGCCGCAGCCCATCCAGACCTCGACGACGGGCCAGACGGTCGGGTCCGCGCAGCCGGTCACGATCGACGAGTCGTCCGCCACGATCGATGTCGCGGCCAAGGTCAATCCGGCGGTCGTCCAGATCACCACGACCGGCGATGCCGATACGAACCTGGGCATCATCCCCGAGCGGGGCGTCGGGTCCGGCGTCATCTATGACAGCGCCGGCTGGATCCTGACCAACCGTCACGTCGTCGCCGGCAGCGACCAGATGGAGGTCGAGCTCAATGACGGGCGGACCTTCACGGGGACCGTCTACGGCATCGATACGCTCACCGACCTCGCCATCGTGAAGATCGAAGGCGCCGAGTTGCCCAGTGCGGCCCTCGGCAGCTCGGACGCGCTCAAGGTCGGCCAGCTCGTGGTCGCCATCGGCAGCCCGCTCGGGACCTATTCGAACTCCGTCACGAGCGGGATCGTCTCCGCCAAGGGCCGCTCCATCACCACCGATGACGGCTCCAACCTCAACAACCTGATCCAGACCGACGCGGCCATCAACCCGGGCAACTCGGGCGGGCCGCTCCTCGACGCCAACGCCAGCGTCGTCGGCATCAACACGGCCATCGCCGCGGACAGCAACGGCATCGGGTTCGCCATCCCCATCGACATCGCCCGTCCGATCATGGCCCAGGCAGTGGCCGGCGAACCGCTGGCGCGGCCGTACATGGGCGTGACCTATACGACGATCACCCGCAAGATCGCCAAGGCCGAGAACCTGCCCGTCACCGACGGCGCGCTGATCGGCGGCGGGTCTGGGGGGGTCGCGATCTCGCCGAATACCCCAGCCGCGAAGGCCGGCCTCCAGGACCGCGACATCATCGTCAAGGTCAACGACACGATCATCGACGGGACGCATCCGCTCGATGCCACGCTCAGTCAGTTCGCTCCTGGCGACACCGTCAGTGTCGAGATCCTGCGCGACGGCGCGTCGGTGACGGTCTCGTTGACGCTGGGGACCCGCCCGGCCAAGTGACGGCGGACGCGCGGCGCGCCGCGCGCCCGGTCAGCGTGGCGATCGACGTCGCGTGATCTCGACGGCCGCGTAGTCCAGGGGACCGCCGAGCTTGACGGCCGGCTTGCGTACCCGAACGGTCACCTGATCGACCTCGAAGTCGGCGATGAGCTCATGGCTGATGGCCTCGGCCAACGCTTCGAGGAGCTTGAACGAGGTCGACTCGACGATCTGACGGACCACGTCGTAGACCTTCCCGTAGTCGATCGTCCGCTCCAGGTCGTCGTCGACACCGGCGGGCTGCAGGTCGAGCGCCAGCTCGACATCGACCTCGAACGGCTGGGTCTGCTCGTGCTCCCAGTCGTAGTAGCCGTGGCGGCCCTGGAATCGCATGTTGGCGAGGACGATCCGGTCGCTCAGCGGGAGCCTCCTTGGGGCTGGTCGGCGCGCCAGGTGCCGCGCACGATCGCGTCGGCGACCCGCGCCGCACGTACGTTGGCACGGACGTCGTGGACGCGCACGAGATCCACACCGGCCGCGACCCCGAGCGCGGTCGTCGCCAGCGTCCCCTCCAGGCGCTCGTCCGGCGGCAGGTCCAGGATCCGCCCGAGTGTCGACTTGCGCGATGTCCCGAGCAGCACCGGGCGCCCGATCGCCCGCAGGGCGGCCAGGTCGTGCAGGACGATGACGTTGTGGTCGGCCGTCTTGCCGAAGCCGATGCCCGGATCGATGAGGACATCCGTCTCGGGGACGCCGAGGTTGACCGCTCGGGTCACCGCGGCCCGCAGGTCGGCGACGACCTCGGCGACGACATCGACGTAGACCGGCTCGGCCCGGTTGTGCATGACGAGGAGCGGGACGCCCCGCGCCGCGGCGACGGCGGCCAGGGCCCCGGCGTCGGGGCCCGTGCCCCAGATGTCGTTGAGCAGGTCGGCGCCCGCCTCGATCGCGGCCTCGGCGACCTGGGCCTTGGTCGTGTCGACGCTGATCGGCGTGCCGGGCAGGGCCGCTCGTACCGCGGCGATCACCGGGACGACGCGGTCGCGTTCCTCGTCGACGTCGACCGGGGCGTGGCCGGGCCTGGTGGATTCGCCACCGATGTCGAGCAGGTCGGCGCCCTCATCGACCATGCGCTGCGCCTGGACGACGGCACGAGCCACGCGGTCCGCCGAGTGGTCCGGGCGTCCGCGGCGAGGAGGCCGTCGCCGGAGAACGAATCCGGCGTGATGTTGAGGATGCCCATGACGTAGGTGCGCGACCCCCAGAGCGAAGGTCGACGGCCCGATCCGGGTCGGCGGCGGATGCGTCATCGGGCGGCGCCGGGGCTCGGGTCGCGCAGCGCCGGGTCGTCGACGAGGTAGGCGCGCACCGCGCCGACGAGATAGAGCGAGCCCGCCGACGACGACAGGCCGCGTCCGGGTCCCGTGCCGATCGCCCGGTCCGTGGCCGCGATCGGGTCGTCCACCGCCACGACCTCGTCCAGATCGGGCGCCAGGCGCCGCCACGTGGCGGCGAGGTCAGCCGCCGGCAGGGCACGCGGCGCGTCCGGCAGCGTGGTCGCGATGACCGTGGCGCCCGCGAGGGCCGGACTCGCGGCCAGCGCGGCAACGACACCATCGATGTCCTTGTCCGCCATCGACGCGGTCACGAGCGTGATCGGGCGGCGGTCGGCCGGCGGATCCAGGTGCGGGCGGAGGTCCACGAGCGCCTCGCCCAGGGCCAGCGCGCCGGCCGGATTGTGGGCGCCATCGAGCAGCAGGTGGCCGCCACCAGGGGTGGGCGAGCAGCTCGAGGCGGCCGGGCCACACGGCCGTTGCGTAGCCCTCGGCGCCGGGCCGTCGGGATCGGCGACCGCGATACCGGCCGATTCGAGCGCATCGAGGACCGCGTCGGCCACCGCGACGTTGGCGGCCTGATGCCGGCCACGCAAGCCGACTCGGGTCGGACCGAGACGCGGCAGCTCGACCGTGATCGTGTCGCGATCCCATCCGAGCAGCGGCGCCGGGTCCACGATCGTCAACGGTGCCGCCACCCGGCGTGCCCGGCGGCGGACGACCTCGAGGCCCTCACCCGTCGCGCCGGTCACCGCCAGGTCGCCCCGCTCGATGATCGCGGCCTTCTCGCGGGCGATCGCCGTGATGGTCGGACCCAGCCGATCCATGTGGTCCAGGGCCACATTGGTCACGGCGGCCACCCCGCCGTCCCAGGCATGGGTCGCATCCAGCCGGCCGCCGAGCCCGACCTCGACGAGCGCGACGTCGAGGTCGGATTCGGCGAAGTGCCGGAAGACGACGGCCGTGAGCAGCTCGAACTCCGTCGGCTCGCCGTGGCGGCTCGCGATCGCGTCGGACGCTGCCAGGACCGCCGTCACGTGGCGGGCGAAGTCGGTCGCCTCGATGGGGAGGCCGTCCACGACGATCCGCTCGCGGTAGCTGACGAGGTGCGGCTTGGGCGTCTCGCCCACGCGCAGGCCCGCGGCGCGCAGGGCGCTGCCCGCGAGCGCGAGCACGCTGCCCTTTCCGTTGGTCCCCGCGACGAGCGCACCGCGGACGGTCGGCTGCGGGATCGCCGAGGGCGTGCAGGAGGGCGCGGGTCCGGCCGAGGCCCAGGCGGATGCCGAATCGACCGCGGTCGGCGAGCGCGGCGAGGGCCTCGTGGTAGTCGAGCGGTGGGGACGAGCCGGCGACCGTCACTCGCGGGATCAGTTCGTCCTCGTAGAACACGCACTGGTTGAAGCGGGGCGTCAGGCAGACGTCGTTGACGTAGCCCTGGTCGAGGTGGACGCCGCCGCGGAGCTGACAGCGCGAGACGTTGGCGTCCTGACGGATGAGCGCCTTGAGCAGATGTGGCGCCTGGATCGGGATCGCCCCGCGCGAGCCGGTCATGTAGAAGTGCGGGCACACGTTGCGCCGGAGGTTGGGCAGTCCGAACCCGGGGCGCGGCATCATCGGCAGGGTGGAGGCGCCGCCCTGCGCTGTCCGGTTGGCCAACGGCGACGGGGTCACCCGGGCGATCGGCCCCAGGCCGAACGCCGGCCGACCGGGTGCCGCCCCGCTGGTCGACTCGCTCGATGGACCTGATGACGAGCCCCCCGTGGCGCGTCCGGATCGTGGATCGCGGGCCTGCACTCCATCCCTCGCTGCGGGCGCGCCCCGGCGAGGCGACGCGCGACCGGGCCAGAGTACAACGCACCGCAACGCATCCGGCACGCTCCCCCCACCACGTCCGACTGGGAGGTGGGGCGACACCGTCACGGACTGCCTGCCGTCGCTCGTCGGCAGGGCGTGCGACAATCCCGTCCGATGACGAACCGGCGCGGCGCGCGACCAACCCACGTCAGGCCGCGGCCCCCCTCGAGCGGCCGCCCCGCACCGACCCCGATCCGACCGCGCGCGCCGGCGCCTGGACGACTCGCCGTTCGGACACCGGTCCGGCGCAGTCGCGGCATCCCGATCGTCGGCCGGTTCGTGCTCGTGATCGCCGTCGTGGCGCTGGCGGCGGGGGTCCTGTACCTCGGAGCTGGTGGCTTCACGACCGTCGCCGGCTCCGTCGGCTCCACGCTGACCGGGTTCGTCCAGGACGTGACCGCGACGCCGATCCCATCGGTCACCCCCGTCCCGAAGGCCAAGTCGCCCTCGATCGTGTCGCCCAGCGAGCCGTACACCAACCAGGAGTCGGTCGACCTCCAGGTCACCGTCCCGACCGACGTCGTCGGCGATCCCGACTATCGACTCCGGGTCTACCTGGCCCTCGAGGATCAGGAGCGCGCGCCGATCCAGGAGACGCCGCTGGCCAAGGGTCCACAGACGATCGTCCCGGTCACGCTGACCACGGGCATCAACGACTTCACGGTGTCGCTCATCGGGCCGGGCGGCGAGTCGGAAACGAGCCCGGTCGTGCGCTTCGTGCTGGACACGCAAGAAGCCGAGCATCAAGCTCAGTGCCCCCAAGGACGGCGCCACGATCAACAGCAAGACCGTGAGCCTGGAGGGTCGGTCGCAGGGTCGGTCGACGCTCATCGCCCGCAACCAGACGACCGGCGACTCCATCGTCGGGACCGCGGACGGCGACGGGCGGTTCACGCTGCGCCTCCCCATCGCGATGGGCGGCAACCGGATCACGGTCAGTGCGACGGATCCGGCCGGCAACGCGAACGACACGGAGATCCGGGTCACCCGCGGCTCCGGCAAGCTCCAGGCGACCTGCGGGCCTCCTCGCTATTCGATCAAGCGGTCCGCGCTGCCCGAGCCGATCCGGCTGACCGTGACCGTCGACGACCCCGACGGCAAGCCGCTCAAGGGCGCCCGTGTCACCTTCACGCTCGGCATGCCCGGGCGTCCAGACCGTGACGGGCGATGCCGTCACCGATGAGAACGGACGTGCGGTGTTCCAGACCACGATCCCGAAGGGCGCCGACCCGGGCGCGGGCCTCGCGACGGTCCTCGTCCGCACGAACGGGTTCGGCTCCACGACCTCCGACCGGCACGACGATCACGATCCGCAAGTAACCCGCCGCGGGCCGTGACAGCACGCGCATTCGCAGCTACCATCGCGCGCATGCCGACATGGCGATGTCCGCATTGCGGGACACCCCAGACCGAGACGGCCCGATGCTGGGTCTGTCGGCGCTCCTCCACCGCCTGCGGCACGTGTCGCCACTTCCGCCGCTCCGTGGCGGCCCAGGTGCGGCTATTGCGGCCTGGACCGCCGACGCGCCGCCGCTCGTCGGCGACGAGATCCGGGCGTGCTGGGAAGCCAGGCCGGTGGCGCTCGAGGCCGGCCCCGGCCCGATGACCGCGGTCGCCGAACAAGGACGCGGCAGCGAACGCGCCGGACGCCTGGAGTTCGTCGGAGGTCGGTCGCCCCGCGACGGAGGTCGCCACGACCGCTCGCGACGCGAACAACGCCACGGCGACTTCGCCGGGCGACGACCGGCCGGGCGACGGACTCGATGTCTCCGCGGCCGCAGCGACGGCCACCACGCGACCCGGCGAACCGGGCTGGAACCTCTGGGGCGACCTGGAGTCCTGACCGCGCCCGGGTCAGGGCGTCGGGCGTCGGGGCTTCGGTCGGGACCTCGGTCGGGGTCGGCGTCGGGGCTTCGGTCGGGGTGGGCGTCGGGGCTTCGTCGGCGTCGGCGTCGGCGCCTCGGTCGGGGTCGGCGTCGGGGTGGGCGTCGGGGTCGGGGTCGGCGTGGGCGTCGGGGTCGGGCGTCGGTTCAGGGCCCTTGGAGACGACGTAGTCGATCGGCGTTCCCTTGGCCACGATCGAGCCCGGCTGGTGGCTCTGCGTGAAGACGAGACCGAGCGCGACGGTCGGGTCGAACGCCTCGGACTTGGCGCCAACAGCGAGTTCGGCCTGAAGGAGTGTCGCGACTGCCTGCGCCTCCGTCTGGTTGCGCAGGTCAGGCACCGGGACGGTCTCGACGCCGGCGGCGACCACGACGTTGACGGTGTCCCCTTCGGCCACGACGGATCCCTCGGGCGGGTCCTGGCGCAGGATCGTCCCGACCGGCTGGTCGGAGGTCTCCTGGCGTCGGCTCGAGCGTGATGCCGAGGCCGTCGGCCTCCACGGTCGCGGCTTGCAGCGTCTTGCCCACGAAGTTCGGCACGGCCACGTCGGTCGGCTCGTCCGGGCCGCTGGGGCCGGAGAGCAGCTGGAAGACGAGGAAGGCGATCGCGACCAGGAGCCCGATGGCGACAAGGCCGGCGAACCAGACCATGGCGCCAGGGCCGTTGCCCTGGTCCTCGACCGTCGCCGGTGGCGGTGCGCCCGGGGGCGCGGCTTCGTCGTCGAGGCTCGCATAGGCATCGGGCGGATAGGCGACGACGGTCGGGTTGGCCCGGGCGACACCGGCGGCGGCGACTCCGACCCCGGCCGCGCCGCAGCACCGACCCCGGCCGCAGCACCGGCCGCGGCGCCCGTCGCCGGCGGGATGGTCCGTTCGAGGGCGTCGGCCATCGCCCCGGCGGAGGCGAACCGATCGGCCGGCGCGAGGGCGAGGGCCTTGCGGGTGATCGCGGCCACGTCGGTCGGCAGGCTCGGGCGGAGGAGGGCGGGATCGGGCGTCGGTCCGCTCAGTCGAGCGAGCGCCACCGATGCGGCGCTGTCGCCCTCCCACGGCCGGCTCCCGGTGAGCATCTCGAAGAGCACGATGCCCAGCGCGTAGATATCCGAGGCGGCGGTCGTGGGCTCGCCGCGGGCCTGCTCCGGGCTGAAGTAGTGGACGCTGCCCAGGGTCGTGCCCGGCAGGGTCATCTGCGCCTCGGCGATGGCCCGGGCGATCCCGAAGTCCACGACCTTGACCCGGCCATCCCGGCCGATCAGGACATTCCCGGGCTTCACGTCGCGATGGACGATGCCGCGGGCGTGGGCGGCCTCCAGGGCACGGGCGACCGCGGCCGCGATCCGCGCCGCCTGGGCCGGCGGCAGCGAGCCGTTGCGCCGCAGGATGGTCGCGAGGTCCTCGCCGTCGACGAACTCCATCACGATGTACGGGCCGGAGGGGTCCTCGCCGTAGTCGTAGACCGTGACGACATTGGGATGGCTGAGGGACGCGGCGTTCTGCGCTTCCTGGCGGAACCGCGACCCGAAGTCGGGGTCGCGCAGGTACTCGGGCCGGAGGAGCTTGACGGCCACGTCGCGGCCGAGCTGGGTGTCGAGGGCCCGGAAGATGGTCGCCATCCCGCCCTGACCCAGCAACTCGATCAGCCGGTAGCGACCGCCCAGGATGGACCCGATCTCCGCCAAACCTGCCCCTCGTGTGGTGTGTCAGGCGCCGTCGATGGACGGCGCGCGTCGGCGGGCATCGTACCGCATGGGGCCGCGACGACCCGGGTATCGGATGCTAGAGGGAGAGCGACGCGAGGTACGCGCGGAACTCTTCGCCGAGGTCCGGACGCTGGAGTGCCAGCTCCACCGATGCCTGCAGCCAGCCCATCGTGGTGCCGGCGTCGTAGCGGGTCCCTTCGAACTCGTAGCCGTAGACCGCCTGCTCCTCCATGAGGGCCTGGATGGCGTCCGTGAGCTGGATCTCACCACCGGCGCCCCGCTGGGTCTGCTCGAGCTTGTCGAAGATCTTGGGGGTCAGGACGTAGCGGCCGATGATCGCGAGATTCGACGGCGCCTCGTTCGGCGCGGGCTTCTCCACGAGCGCGGTGACCTTGTGCAGCCGCCCGTGGTCCAGCGGATCGTCCGACGGCTCGGAGGCGATGACGCCGTAGCGGCTGGTCTCCTCGGGCGGGACCTCCATGACGGCCACGACCGAGCCGTGGGTCTGGTGGTAGGCGTGGATGAGCTGGCCGATGACCGGCCGCTCGCCGACGCACACGTCATCGGGCAGGATCACCGCGAAGGGCTCGTGTCCGATGAGGTCCTTGGCCATCAGGACGGCGTGTCCCAGGCCCAGCTGCTCCTTCTGGCGGACGTACGCCACCTGGGCGAGGTCGCTGATGTGGCGGACCTGCCGAAGCATCTCGATGTCGCCCTTCTCCTCGAGCAGGTGCTCCAACTCGTAGGAGAGGTCGAAGTGATCCTCGATGGCGCGCTTCTGGCTGGAGGTGACGATGATGACTTGCTCGATCCCGGCAGCGACGGCCTCTTCGACCGCGTACTGGATGATCGGCTTGTCGACCAGGGGCAGCATCTCCTTGGGTTGCGCCTTGGTGGCTGGGAGGAATCTCGTGCCCCAGCCCGCGGCGGGGAAGACGGCCTTGCGAACGCGCATCGAACCTCAGCGATGTGGTGGGAACAACGGGTCGGGAACGTCCATTCAGTCTACCACCGGGGTCCGGCCGGACCCGGCCGGACCGTGCCGCCGCGGGTCAGCGCAGCGGATCGAGCGGCGCCTCGGCGACGTCCTCGAGGGAGCGCATGAAGGAACGGATCGCGTGGTCGTAGGCCGCCGGCCGGTCCAGGTTGGCGAGGTGGGTGGCACCCGCCAGGCGGACGCGTCGGGGTTGCCGGGCGGCCCTGGCGAACGATCCCGCGAACAACCGGAACGGCAGGTCGAACTGCCCGTTGAGGATCAGGGTGGGCCCGGGATAGGCGGCCAGGCGCGGGGCGAATCGCTCCCCGGCGATCGAGCGCAGGGCGTCGGATCCGCCCGTCGACCAGAACCCGCCGGCGACGATCGGCTCGGCGATCGACGCGGGGAATCGGGTCCGGAAGAACCAGCGGTTGAGGGCGTCCAGCCGCGGACCGTCGAACCGGCGCAGGACCCACGCGAGACCGCGATAAGGCACGGAGCGAACGCCCGTCGGCTCGGCCGTGGCGCCGGATAGGACGATCCCACGGACGCGCTCCGGTGCCGCCGCCGCGACGTCCATGGCGACATATCCGCCCAGCGACAGGCCGGCCAGGACCGCGCGGCCATCGGCCGCCGCATCGATGACGGCGATGACCTGCGCGCGGGCCCGTTCGAGGGTGAAGCGCTCCCCGGCAAGGGCGCCGTGCCCGGGCAGGTCCAGCGCGATCACCCGGTACTCGCCGCGCAGGTCGGCCATCTGGGCCGACCAGGCGGTCCGGCACAGCCGCGTGCCGTGGATGAACACGATGGCCGGGGCGCCGGGCGGGCCGTCGATGTCGTAGGCGGATCGGGTGGCAGCGGCGCCGGTGGCCGACTCGGTTGTCGAGCCGGTGGCAGTGCCGGTCAACGCGGTCGGTCCAGCCCATGCTGGACGGCCAGCAGGGCCGCCTGGGTTCGGCTGGCCAGACCCAGCTTGGCCAGGATGTTCGAGACATGGGTCCGGGCTGTGCGTTCGGTGATGCCGAGTTCGTCCGCGATCGCCCGATTGGAGAGGCCGCGAGCGACGCCGCTGAGCACGTCGCGCTCGCGAGGGGTCAGGCTCGCGATCCCGTCTCCGGCATCGGCACCGCCGGATGCCGTGCCCGTCCGGGTCCGCATGCGCCGCGCCACGATGCCGGCCACCGCGGGGTCCAGGTGGACCTCGCCTGCCGCCGCCGCCCGGATGGCGGCGGCCAGGTCGTCCGCATCGGCATCCTTGAGCAGGAAGCCCGACGCTCCCGCCTCGATCGCGGCGATGACCCGCCCTTCCTCGACGAAGCTCGTGAGCGCCACGACCTCGACCTCCGGGGCGGCGGCCTTGATCGCGGCCGTCGCGGCGATCCCGTCCTGGATCGGCATCAGCAGGTCCATCACGACGACGTCGGGTCGCAGGTCGATGGCCAGCTCGACGGCGCGCGCGCCGTCCTCGGCCTCGCCGACGACCTCGAGATCGTCATGAAGCTCGAGGAAGTCGCGCATCCCTCGGCGGACCATCGCGTGGTCGTCGACGATGAGGATGCGGATCGGGGTCGTGGGTCGGGCGGTCATGTCGGTCTACGCCACTACGGCCCGCCGCCGACGGCCACGGCGGCATGCGGGGCAGGGTCGTCGGCGTCGGCCCCGCGGGCACCGCGCTGCAGGATCACGGCCGCGGCGAGGATGGCGATGGCGCCCACGACCTGGATGGGAGCCAGCGACTCGTCCAGGAGCCAGGCCGCGAGGGCCACGCCGACGACCGGTTCGAACAGCATGAGGATCCCGGCTCGCAGGCCGCCGATGGCCCGGATCCCCGCCAGGAAGCCGAGGGACGGGAGGGCAGCGGCGAAGATGCCGGTGAACAACATCAGCGGCAGGAGGCCAGGCGCCCCGAGCGGCGGGACGAGCGACCCGGCGGACCCGGCCACGATGGCGACGAGCGATGCGCCGACCACCGTCACCGCCATGACGACGGCGATGGCCTGCTCCGTCGGGACCTCGCGGTACCCGTCACGACTGACGACGACGTAGACCATCTGGCTCACAGCCGCGCCGAGCGCGAGCCCGATCCCGATCGCATCCAGTCGGATGCCCGCCGCCGGATCCAGCTGCGACGCGACGACCGCGACCATCCCCAGGAGCGCGAGCCCAAGAGCGACGATCCGCGATGCATCCATGCGCTCCCGACCCAGCGCCACGTTGACGACCGCCACCATCGCGGGATAGGTGTAGAAGCACAGGAGGGCGAGGGCGATCGTGATCCGGTCGAAGGCGAAGAACATGCAGAGGTTGAGGGTGAACCCCATCAGTGCGGCGAGCAGCAGCGTCACCTTCGCGTGGCGGGACAGCTGGCCTGGCCGCATGACGGCCATGGCCCCGGAGCGGGCCCGCCAGGCGATCACGAGGGCCAGCGTCAGGAACCCGATCAACCCCCGCCAGGCGACCCACGCCGCGGGCTCCACGCCCAGGTCGTAGGCGAGCCGCGAGAGCGGCCCAAGGGTCCCGAACAAGGCCGCCGAGGCGAGCACCGTCAGGAAACCCAGCAGCGGGACGGGCCGGGACGCGGGACGCGGGGCGAGGGAGGCGGAGCTCACGGACACGGGCGCCATGGTAAGCGGGTCCACCGCTCGGATGCGACGAGTGGACGCCACGAGGCGCCCCGGATCAGCGGATGCCGGCACCCTCGGTCGGGAGTTCGCCCGTCAGGTCGGGCGGGCGGTCCAGGGCCTCGTCCGCATCGGGCGCCCCGGCTTCCTGCGCGATCGAGCACGGCCTCCGGCGATTCCCGTCGGGTCCGGCTGAGGCGGACGCTCGTGAACGGGATCCGGAACTCGCGGAAGACCTCGATCGAGACCAGGAAGCCGATGAACAGGAAGACCACACCCAGGAACTTGCCGACATAGAACCAGTCGGTGTTCCCGAGCCGGGCCATGGAGTCGGTGACGGTCGGGATGAAGGCCCCGATCGCGATCAGGATCGTGGCCGGCACGCGGCTGTGGATGCGCCGCGAAACGAGCGCCCCGAAGGCCCCCGGCAACGAGGCCACGAGGTTCACCGGGATCGCGACGGCCGCGATGATGAGATTGAACAGGAAGTGGTCGCCCGGTTGGTTGGGGTCGAGCGAATAGGCGAGTACGCGGCGCTTGGGCATGAACACGTAGGCGGAGAACACCGCGCCCAGCACGAGGGCCAGGCCGCCGGTGAAGTTCGTCAGCGGGGTGAGCAGCCGCAGGTAGCCCGGGATGATGGCGGCGGTCGGCTGGTGGGTCACCGGGTCGACCGCATAGCCCGGGGCCGGCAGGGTGGTCACCGCCATCAGTACGACCGAGGCGATGGTCGTCACGATGAGCGCCGCGGCCGCCAGTCGCGGCCAGCTCGGGTTCTGGAAGTACGTCTCGACGCCGATGGCCAGGGCCAGCACGACCGCGACCATGAGGTACAGGAACGGGAAGGGTCCGCTGCCCTCGTAGGTCGGGTTGTTGCGCAGCATCATCGCGATCGCCCCGGAGAAGAGCAGCAGGAAGGCGTACGTGTACCCGAAGCGCGTCCGGCCCAGCAGGAACGCCGTCCCCAGGCCCAGCCAACCGGCGGTCCACACGGCGCCGGTCAGGTACCAGGTCCGGTACAGCGCCTCGTTCCAGCCCGATGCGCTGGCGATCGCTTCGGCACCGGCGGCGATCCCGTAGAACAGCATCCCGACGGCCCAGATGAGCTGGAACCCATGCCGCCGCTCCCGCCACTGGTCGAACAGCGCCACGCTGAAGACGAGAGCGAGGAGTGAGGTGAGGGTCGGCAGGAGGATCGCGAGGTCCATGACGCTCAGTCGCCCCGTTCGCCGCGCTGGTGGACCTCGATGAAGCGCAGCAGGAGGCGATCCAGCAGCATCGACGCATCCTCGTACAGGACCGCGAGATGGGCCGGAGCGAGGGAGCGGCGGCGACCCAGGCCGGCGATCTCCGCGAGGAAGGGCTGGCGCGCCGCGACGAACAGCGAGACCGATTCGGTCAGGCTCACGCCCCGTTGGGCGAGGCGTACCGCATGGTCGTCGACGACGGCCTTGGCCTCCACCTCGGCGGCGGCGCGGACCGCCTCGTCTTCGTTCGCATCCAGGTAGGCGACGAGCGTCTCCACGAGGCGGCGACCGTCGCGTCGGTAGACATCCCGCTCGCCGTCGTCGCGTGGGGCAGCCGGCGCGGTCGGCCGGGTCGCCGTCGCGTAGTGCTGCCGATAGATCCGCTGCAGACGGGCCGGTGAGGCGCCCAGGCTGGCCAGGGGCCGGATGGTCGCGCCTGGCCGACGCTCCTCCGCCATGCGCTCCAGCACGCGACGCTCGAACCGTCGGTGCCCGCCGGGTGTCGTCCATGCCGCGACGCGACCGTCATCGGCCCAGCGTCGCAGGGTGTCGGGGTCCACGCCCAGCAGGCGGCTGGCGGGTCCCAGCGACAACCAGCGGGTGTCTCGGACGGGCGCGGCTGCCGCGACGTCTGCCAAGGGTCCTCGCTTCGTGGATCGGTTCAGGCGCCGACGGGCGCCGGCCGTGGGGGGAGACGTCCGGCTGCCCGTCGACATGGACGAACCTGGGCAAATCTGGGTACCAGCTCGTCGCCCAAGCGGGCGGAGGATAGGCCCGCTGGTTCGAGGGTGTCAAACGCCGGCGATGGCGCTCCTGCGTGCCGTCGCGCGACGGCTCTCGCGGGCCTGTCGGTCAGGCCGGGACGAACTCGTGGTCGTCGCGGTGGATCCCGTCGCAAAGACCCCAGCGGACCGCATCGGGCGCATCGTCCGAAGCCGTCGGGAGAGGCACCGGACGCATGATCTCGCGGACCTCGCCTCGGCGACAGAACAGGTAGCCCTTGGCCGCCATCCAGCGCCGGACGCAGGCGGGATCGCCGTGGAACTGGAACGGTCCCGGGTTCACGGCCGGTCGGGAGTCCCAGGAAACGGGCTTCTCCGCCGCGACGATATCGAGGAGATTGACCCGCCATGGTGTGGCGTCGATCACCTCGTGACAGCCGTCGCAGCGTGTGGCCACGTTGTCGCTGATGATCGTCCGGATCCGGACGCCCATGATCTCCATCGCGACCGATGGTAGCAGGGCGCCGCGGTCGGGCGCCCGTCGGCGCCACCGGTCGGCGTGGTACCCCCAAGGGGATTCGAACCCCTGATCTCCACCTTGAAAGGGTGGCGTCCTAGGCCTCTAGACGATGGGGGCACGGGCGGCCCGTGGCCGGCGCCGAGTCTACCAGAGGCCCGGCCGCCACCCGCCCGGCCGGCATCGCGGGCCGGCATCGCGGGACGGTGCCACGACGGGCCGTGCCGCCCGCGGAGCCTCAGCCGCCACCGGAGAGCTGGAACAGGATCACGGCCGCCGCGAGGCTGCCCGCGGTCGCCATCGCGGCGCCGCCGCCGACCAGGGCGAGCAGGATCGATCGCCCACCGCGGCCCTCGCGACCGGCCCGCAACACCGCACCGAAGCAGTACACGGTGAGAGCCCCGAAGGCGATGGCCAGCACGACCGCGCCCGACGCGAGCAGCGGGATCTGCGACGCATCGCGGACCGTGATCGCGTAGCCGACGTAGGCGATGGAGGCGACGATGGCCACCACCAGGAAGACGAGGCCGGGCGAGATCCGCCGTCGGGAGCGGGTCGTCGAGACCGGCGTCCGGTCGGCCATCACGCCACCTCGTCGAACGTGCGGTGGTAGACCGCGACGTTGTACGTGAGCCGCGGTCGCGACAGGCGATCGCCGAGCGCACGTGCCGCGTCCCCGAACGCCGTCCCCAGGAAGTCCCGCGTCTCGGACAGGTCTGCGAAGGTCCAGAAGCAGTGGACCACCCGGATCTTGAAGCCTTGGCGCAGGAACGGACCGCTCCGATGGCTCCACGCCCCGTACTCGGGCAGGTCCCCGCGCAGCGGCGCGATGTCGTCGCGGCCGTAGTCATGCACGACGAGCAATCGACCACCCGGGCGCAGCAGACGTCCGGCCTGGGCCATGTCGTCGGCCGACGCCCCACGGAACGCCGACCAGCATGCGACCACGACGTCGGCGGACGCGTCGGGCGCCTCGAACCGCGCGGGTCCACTCGAGTCCACGAGCGTCACCCGCGCGCCGAGATCCGCGAGTTGCCGAGCGCGGATCCCCGCGGGCCCATCGACGAGGATCACGTCGCGTCCCCCCACCGGACCGAGCGTCTCGAGCGCGCGTGGGATCTTGCCCTCGACATCGACGACGCGGGCGAGGTGCTCGGCAAGCTCGGCGTCGAGTTCGATCGGGAGGTCTGCCACGAGAGCGGCAGTATAGAGGCGAGCCACCATCCCGGCCCGGGTCCGCCCGGCGCGAACGTCGGTCGGTGCGATACTGCGCGCGATGTCGAAGCGCCGATGGCTCGTTCCGATCGCCGCCGTCGCGGTCGTCCTGGCGGCGTGCGGCGGCCCCACCGAATTCGGGTGCTTCGGCCTCGGCGGCCGCTCCGTCCCAGGCTCCGGCGGTGTCCGCCGCGCCGTCCACGGCGGCCGGTCCCCCCTGCCCGACGGCCCCGGCCACCGGCGACGAACCGTGGTGGCAGGACCGCGTGTTCTACGAGACGTTCGTGCGCAGCTTCGCCGACTCCGACGGCGACGGCATCGGCGACCTCCAGGGGCTCACCGCGCGCCTCGACTACCTCAACGACGGCGACCCGGCCACGACCGACGACCTCGGCGTCACCGCCCTGTGGCTCATGCCCGTCGCGGAGTCGCCGAGCTATCACGGTTACGACGTCACCGACTACACGACCGTCGAGCCCGACTACGGCACCAACGACGACTTCAAGGCGCTCATCGCGGCGGCCAGGGAGCGCGGCATCGAGGTGGTCGTGGACCTGGTCATGAACCACACCTCGGTCGAGCACCCGTGGTTCAAGGACTCGGAAACGCCCGGCTCGGCCCACGACGACTGGTACGTGTGGGCGGACGAGGATCCCGGGATCGCCAGCCCCGACGGCCGGCAGGTCTGGCACAAGCAGGGCGATCGCTATTACTACGGCTACTTCTGGGAGGGCATGCCGGACCTGAACCTCACGAACCCGGAGGTGACGAGCGAGCTCGACTCGGTCGCCCGCTTCTGGGTCGACGAGATGGGCGCGGCGGGCTTCCGGCTGGACGCGGTCCCGTACCTGATCGAGGACGGGGCGACGCTCAACGACACGGCCGCCACGCACGACTGGCTGCAGGGCTTCAAGGAACGGCTCCAGGCCACGACGCCGGACGCGCTCGTGCTCGGCGAGGTCTGGGACACCACCGCAGTCGCGTCCAGCTTCGTCCAGGATGGCGCGCTCGACCTCGCCTTCGATTTCGACCTCGCATCGAAGATGGTCGGCTCCGTGACGATGGGCAGCAGCTCGCTGTTGCGGATCGCCCAGTCCGCGGTGGATGGCGCGTATCCAGCCGGTGGCTACGCCTCGTTCCTGACGAACCATGACCAGGATCGGGTGTTCGACGTCGTCGGGCGCGACACGGCCCGCGCCAAGCAGGCGGCCACCCTGATGCTCACGAACGCCGGCGTCCCGTTCCTCTACTACGGGGAGGAGATCGGCCTGACCGGGCGCAAGCCCGATGAGCGGATCCGCACGCCGATGCCGTGGACGGGCGAGGCGCCGGGCTTTGGGTTCACCACTGCCGACGACCCATGGGAGGCCATGGCCGACGACGTCACCGCGACCAACGTCGCGGCCCAGCTCGCGGATCCGGACTCGCTCCTCGCCTGGTACCGGTCGCTCATCGCCCTGCGCGGCGAGCACGCGGCGTTGCGACCCGGTGGCACGCTCACGGCCCTGGACGCCTCCAGCCGCACGGTCTACGCCAACCTGCGCCACGACCCGGTCTCGGGCGAGTCGGTCGTCGTCGTCTCGAACCTGTCCGGCGAGCCCATCGACGACGTGACGTTGAACCTCGCCGAGGGTCCGCTCTGTGGCGCCCCGGCCGCGTCCGTGGTCCTCGGGACGGCGTCAGGCGAGATCGCCGCCCCGACCATCACGACGGCCGGCGGCTTCGACACCTGGTCGATCGGCAGCCTCCCGGCGAACGGCGATCTCCTCATCGCGCTCGCGCCGTAGAGCGCGGAGGGCCCTGGTGTTCACGAACCTGCGCGCCATGCCCGGCGGGATCCGCCTCTTCCTGCTGTACGCGTTCCTCATCCTGATCGCCGTGGGGCTGAGCATGCGCTTCGTCGTGGACCAGGCCATCGCGGCGCCCGTGAGCCCGCTCGGCGTCCTGGTGATGGTCCTGCTCGCCTACACGATCTTCACGACGACGCTCGTGCTGCAGCGCAAACAGGCGGCCCGCACGCTCGCGATCGGGCTGGCCAGCCTGCTGATCCCGGCCGTCGCCGTCCTCCTGACGAGTCCGGTCCATCCGGCGACCCCGTTCTTCGTGGCGGCCTTCGCGGTCCTGCTGTTCCGCGGGCTGCTGCGCCCGGAAGTCCGGACCTACCTGAGCGAGGAGTGAACGGGGACGCCTGAGCGCGCGGACGGGCGTCCGGACGGACCGATTCGCCGCGAAACGGTACCCTCACGCGACGCGGCCCCCGTCGCCGTCCGATCCGACCGCATCCGACGACCCCATCGACCGCATCGAGGCATACGAGTTGAGCAAGGAATCCCGACGACGCCAGCGCGCCAGCCAGGCCGCCGGCACCGCCCAGGGCACGACCGTGTCGGGCACGACCAGCGCCGCGCCATCCGCGCCATCCGCACACAAGCCGAGCACGAGTCCCACGGGGACAGCGCGGGCCGGTCGTCGCGAGCACAGCCGCCCGATGGCGCGGACGTCGTTCGTGGAGCGCTATCGGACGCTGCTGGTCGGGATCGCCGCGGTCGTCGTCATCGGCGTGGTCGGCATCGGCATCTTCGCGGCGTCATCTCAGCCCGCCTTCGCGTGCTCGAACACCTGGGTCCCCGACCCCACGGCGTCGCCCCTCGCGGATACCCCGCCGCAGCCGGGTTACCCGCAGCCGGACATGGGCCAGGGCCACGTCGCGACCGGCACGTCCATCACGTACACCTACTGCCCGCCGGCATCGGGGAAGCACTACAACGGGACGCAGGTCGGCCCGGTCGCGGCGCGCGTCTACGGGCCGCAGGACGTGGTCACCCCGCAGGGCTGGATCCACAACCTCGAGCACGGCGCGCTCGTCGTCCTGTATCGGGGTGACAGCGAGAGTGCCACCGACGCAGGCCAGGCCGCCCTCAAGGCGTTCTTCTCCAGCTACCCGCCGAGTCCCGTCTGCGGCTTCGCGCCGGGGACGAGTGTCGGGCCGGTCTTCGCGCGCTTCGACGACATGGAATGGCCGCTCGCGGCCATGGTCTGGGGTCGGGTGCTGCCGCTGCAGACGCTCGATACCGAGGCGATCCTCAAGTTCGACCAGACGTACGGCGAGCGGACGAACCCGGAGAAGTACTGCTCGCCCGCACCCTCGACGGATCCGTCCGCCGCCCCCAGCGCCAGCTAGGGCCCGGACGGATGCGTCTCCTCACCTACGAAGACCCGATCGAGGGCGACAGCGTCGGCCTGGTGGTCGATGGACGCGTGATCCCGTTGTCCGCGTATGCGCTCGAAGCCGAGCTCCTGATGGAGGACGACCTGGCCGACATCCGCCGCCAGGTGGGTCCCCTCGCGGGGGCCGCCGGGCTCCCGATCGAGTCCCTGGCGCTGCGGCCCGCCGTCATGCCCGGCAAGGTCGTCTGCGTGGGCCTCAACTACGGCGAGCACGTGGCCGAAGGTGGCCGGATGGGCCTGTCCAAGCCTCCCCTGTTCGCCAAGTTCCCCAGCGCGGTCATCGCGGACGGCACGCCGATCGTCCGGCCCGAGGGCACCCACGCGCTCGACCTCGAGGTCGAGCTGGGGGTCGTCATCGGCAAGCGGGCCCGTCGCGTGGCCGTCGAGGACGCCATGGACCATGTCGCCGGCTATGTCGTCGTGAACGACGTGAGCGCCCGCGACTGGCAGGGCATCCCGCAGGCCCTCCGCGAGGGAGAGCAGGGAGACGGCCAGTGGCTGCGTGCCAAGGGGTCCGATACCTTCCTGCCGATGGGCCCGGTATTCGTGACCAGGGATGAGCTGGACCCCAGGGCGGGCCTCCGCCTGCGCAGCTGGCGGATCACCCCCGACGGCACGGAACACCCGATGCAGGACGGCAACACGCGTGACCTCCTCCTGGATATCCCGGCGCTCGTCTCGTTCATCAGCACGACGATCACCCTGGACCCGGGCGACGTCATCGCCACCGGGACGCCGAGCGGCGTCGGTGTCTTCCGCGATCCCCCGGTCTTCCTGGAGGACGGCGACCGCGTCCGCTGCGAGGTCGAGGGCATCGGGAGTGTCGAGAACCCCGTCATCGACTGGACGAACGACACCACCGACTGACCGAACGCCGCGAGGCGTAGATTGGTGCCATGCAGGCCCTGGTCAAGACGACCGCCGGACCCGGTCTCGAGTTGCGCGAGGTCCCCCGCCCCACGATCGGGATCAACGACGTCCTCGTGCGCGTCCACAAGACCGGGATCTGTGGCACGGACCTGCACATCGAGTCGTGGGATCCCTGGGCCGAGAAGGCCATCACGCCGCCGCTCGTCGTCGGTCACGAATTCGTCGGCGAGATCGTCGAGGTCGGCTCCAACGTCAACGACTTCCGCGCGGGCGACCTCGTGAGTGGCGAGGGCCACGTGGTCTGCGGGCGATGCCGCCACTGCCTGGCCGGCCGTCGCCACCTGTGCCCCCACACCATCGGCCTCGGCGTCGGCCGTGACGGCGCGTTCGCGGAGTTCGTCGCGCTGCCGATGACCAACATCTGGCATCACTGGCCCGGCGTGGACGAAGAGGTCGCCGCGATCTTCGATCCGTTCGGGAATGCCGTCCACACGGCGCTCGCCTTCCCCACCCTGGGTGAGGACGTCCTCGTGAGCGGCGCCGGTCCGATCGGGCTGATGGCGACCGCGATCGCCCGCTTCACCGGCGCGCGCCACGTCGTCGTGAGCGAGCCCAACGCCTTCCGGCGCGAGCTGGCCGTACGGATGGGCGCCACGGTCGCGATCGACCCGCGCGAGCGCCGCCTGGCGGACGTGTTCGAGGAGCTCGGGATGGTGGAGGGCTTCGACGTCGTCATGGAGATGTCCGGCGACGCGACCGCCCTGCGCGATGCGATCGGGGCCATGGCCCACGGTGGCGGCATCGCCATCCTGGGGCTGCCGACGGCCGAGATCAGTCTTGACGTCAACGAGATCGTCATGAAGATGCTGACCTTGCGGGGCATCTACGGCCGGGAGATGTACGAGACCTGGTACAAGATGACCGTGATGCTCCAGTCCGGACTGGACATCAAGGCGGCGATCACCCATCGCTTCCCGTACACGGAGCACGCGTCGGCGTTCGCCGCCGCCCGTTCAGGCGACTCCGGCAAAGTGATCATGGACTGGACCGCATGACCGTGGCAGGATCGCGCCGCCGATGAGCACGACACCGCGCACCGACCCGCTCGCCTTCCTCGACGACGAGGTGGCCGCCCTCAAGGAACGCCACCTGTACCGCGCCCTGCGCGTGATGTCGTCGGCGCAGGGCCCCATCGTGTCGGTCGATGAGCGACGGCTCATCAGCCTCTCGTCCAACGACTACCTGGGCCTGACCCACCACCCACGGCTGAAGGCGGCTGCCCTCGCGGCGGTGAGCGAGTTCGGGGTCGGATCCGGGGCGGTCCGGACGATCGCCGGCACCATGTCGATGCACGAGGCCCTCGAGGCGGAGCTCGCCGATTTCAAGGGCACGCCCGCCGTGCTGACGTTCCAGTCCGGCTTCACGGCCAACACCGGGGTCATCCCGACGATCACCGGCGAGACCGATCTCATCGTCAGCGACGCCCTCAACCACGCCAGCATCATCGACGGCATGCGCCTGTCGAAGGCGCCCCGCAAGGTCTATCCGCACGCGGACGTCGAGGCCCTTCGGGGGATCCTCGCCGAGGCCGTCGAGCGGGGCCGCGACGGGAGCGGCGAGCCGTACCGGCTCATCCTCGTCGTGACGGATGGCGTCTTCAGCATGGACGGCGACATCGCCCCGTTGCCCGGCATCGTCGACGCGGCCGAGGCGGTCGGTGCGGCGGTGTTCGTGGACGACGCCCACGCCAGTGGTGTGCTGGGTCGCGACGGCCGCGGTTCGGTCGACCACTTCGGGCTGCATGGCCGGGTGGCGGTCCAGGTCGGCACCCTCAGCAAGGCGGTCGGGTCGCTGGGCGGCTACGTTGCCGGCAGCACGGCGCTGCGCGAGATCCTGACCCAGCGGGCTCGCCCGTTCCTGTTCTCGACGTCCCATCCTCCCGCCGTCGTGGCCGCCTGTCGCGAGGCGCTGCGCGTCATGGTGGACGAGCCGCAGTTGCACGAGCGCCTGTGGGCGAACACCCGCCGGTTCAAGGCGGAGCTCGCCCGGCTGGGCTTCGACACCGGCCGCTCCGAGACACCGATCACCCCGGTCATGATGGGCGACCCGGAGACGGCGATGCGCTTCAGCGACCGACTCATGAGCGAGGGCGTCTTCGCCCAGCCGGTGGTCTTCCCGACCGTGGCCCTGGACCAGGCCCGACTCCGGACGATCGTCACGGCCGCCCATGCCGACGAGCAGCTGGACCGGGCGCTGGAGGCCTTCGCCCTCGTCGGGCGCGAGCTGGGGCTGATCTCGGGATGAGCCGCGCGCCGGGGGGCCATCCATGACCTTGATCGATCGACAGGCGCGCGACCTGCCGCTCGACGCGCACCTGCACACCGACCTCTCGCACGACAGCGACGTCCCGATCGACGACTACGCCCGCCAGGCGATCGAGCGCGGGATCCCCGAGATCGCGATCACGGACCACGTCGACTTCGACCCGTCCGCGCCCGCCTTCGGCGAGACGACGTTCAGCCAGCGCGAACGCACGGTCCGCGAGGCCGCCGAACGGTGGGCCGATCGCGGTGTTGCGATCCGGTTCGGCGCGGAGATCACGTGGGACCGTCGCTGGGCCGACGACATCCGGTCCTACCTTCGGGCGCATCCCCATGACTTCGTCATCGGCTCCGTCCATGTGTATCGCGGATCGCCGTACGCCCCGGACCGCGTCGCTTCGTGGGTGGCCGGCAAGTCCCTCGCGGAGATCGTGGCGCCGTACTTCGCGGAGGTCGCCGAGGGGGCCCGGACGGGGCTGTTCGACACGATGGGTCACATCGACTTCATCAAGCGATTCCTGGCGCCGCATGTGACCGCCGCGGACCTCGCGACCGTCCCCGAGACCTATGAGCCGATCCTGCGGGCCCTCGTCGAGAGCGGGACGGCGCTGGAGGTCAACACGAGCGGCCTCCGCCAACCCTCCGGGGAGAGCTACCCGTCGCCCGCCATCGTGGCGCGCTATCGCGAGCTCGGGGGCCGTGCCGTGACGATCGGTTCGGACGCCCATCGGTCGGAGGCCTTCGCCTGGGCCCTGGGCGACGGCTATGCCGCTGCCGTAGCGGCCGGGTTCGAGGCCCTCACCTTCCGGCGCGGTGACGCACCGGTTTCGGTGGCGATCCCCACAGGACCTAACGTCGTCGAAGGACGTTCGTTGTGACCCTCGACGACGCAGCGATCGAACGGCTCGTCGAGCAGGCGAAGGCGGGGGACGCCTGGGCCTTCGGACTCGTCTTCGACCATTTCCATCTACCGGTCTACCGGTACATCGCCAGCCGCATCCATCGCCCGGCGGACGCGGAGGACCTGACGCAGCTGGTCTTCGTCAAGGCCCTGGAAGCCCTGCCACGCTACGAGGCCAGGGGCATCCCGTTCGGGGGCTGGCTCTTTCGGCTGGCCAGGAACACCGTCATCGATCATGTCCGGACCCGCCACGAACACGCGGACCTGGACGCCGCCATCGGCCACGCCGGGCAGGACGCCGGACCTGAGCAGGTCACGGTGGAGCGCCAGGACCTGGACGAGGTGGCTGCCGCCATGGCGGCGCTGACCGATGAGCAACGAGACGCCATCGCGCTTCGCTTCTTCGCCGGCCTCTCCGCCCGCGAGGCGGCCGCGGTGATGGGCAAGCAGGAAGGAACGATCAGAGGGCTCCAGTTCCGGGCGATCGCCGCATTGCGGCGCCAGCTCGCGATCGAGGAGTCGGAACGCGCTGGCGACGATGACCTCGGCGCCCTGCAAGACCGGCGGAACCCCTGATGGACGACGCGATGATCGATCTGCTGGCCGGGGATGCACGACTGCGGCGACGCCTGGATGCGTACGCCGAGATCCGGCTGTCCCCGGATCCGGCGGCGACCAGCCGGATGCGCGCGCGGGTCCTGGCCGTCGCCCACCGCCAGGCCGCATCGGCCGGCACCGACGCCGGACTCGCGATCGTCCCGCGCGTCACCACGGATCTCGACCTCTTCCGCCCGGTCGTCCAGGCCCGCTCGGCTCGGCGCGGTGCCCGCCGTGGCGCCGCTCGTCGCCGAGGCACCGCCGTGCTGGTCGCGGCGAGCCTCGGCCTCGTCCTCGTCGTGGGCACGACCTTCGCGGCACGCCCCGGTGGCCCGATGTACGCGACCCGCCTCTGGGTCGAGTCGCTGACGCTGCCGAGCGATCCGGCCGCTCGGTCGATCGCCGAGGTGGATCGCCTGAACCACCGCCTCAGTGAGGCGGTCGACGCGAGCCGGGCCGGCGATCCCGGCGCGGCCGCCGCCGCCCTGGCCGCCTACGGATCCATCGTGGAGAGCGCCTCCACGCGTGCCGTCATCGATGGCGACGCGGTGGGATCGGCTGCGCTGCAGGCGGGCGTCGCCCGCAACATCGAGCGCCTCACCGAGCTCTCGACACGGCTGCCCGACGGTGGGTCCGCAGCGGTCAGCCGCGCCATCGAGCGCGCCATCCAGCGCAGCGGCGAGGCTGTCGAGAGCATCCACGGCAACGGATCGGGCGGCGGGAACGGCGGAACCAACGCCGGCGGCAACGGCAACGGGAACGGGAACGGCGAACGGCGGCGGCAACGGATCGGGCGGCGGGAACGGCGGCGGCAACGGCGGCGGCAACGGGAACGGGAACGGCGGCGGCGGCGGTGTCGGCCCGGGCAACGGCAACGGCGGCGCAGGAACCCCGGCGCCGGTCACGACCCCGACCGCGACGCCGGCGCCGGCGCCGACTGATGTGCCCACCGCCAAGCCCACCAAGAAGCCGAAGCCCGATGCGGAGCCGACCCGCACGCCCCGCCCGGAGAAGACCCCGCCGGCCCACGGTCGGCCGACCGATCCCCCGGGTGGCGGGAACCCTGGCGGCCAGGGCGGAGGCGGCTGACCGCCTCAGGGTCGCCGGCGGCTGCGCGCACCACGCGTGTTCCGGTACCCTCCGGGACGATGACACGCCCCGACGCGACCCTCCTGCTCGACATCATCGGCGCGGGGCCGGCGTACACCGATCGGCCGGGCGCGACCGGTGCGGCCTACCTCGTCCGGAGTGCCACGACGATGCTCGTGCTGGACCTGGGTCAGGGAGCGTTCACGAGACTGGCCGGGACCCTGGAACCCAGCACCCTCGATGCCGTGCTCATCAGCCACCTGCACCCCGACCATTTCATCGACCTGGTCGCGCTGCGCCACTACCTGCGCTGGGAATTCGATCCGGGCCGACGTGTCCGGGTGCTCGGCCCGGCGGGACTGGATCGACGGATGGACGCCCTGCACGCCGAACCCGGGTTCAGCGCGGAGGGACTGGACGTCGAGGCGCTGCAACCCGGCTGCTTCCCCGTGGGCGACGTGGAGGTTGAAGCCGCCCGGATCCTGCACACCGAAGACAGCTACGGATTCCGCGTCGCGTATCCGGGTGACGGACCCGGACTCGTCTACAGCGGCGACTGCGGCCGGGCCGAGGACCTCGATCAGCTGGTCCGGCCGGGCGACACCCTGCTGTCAGAGGTCTCGTTCGGGGCCGGTCCCGTCACCCCGGGCGCGGCCCACCTCGATGGCCCGGCCGTCGGAGCGCTGGCGGCCAGGTCCGGGGCAGCCCAGGTGCTGTTGACGCATCTCCAGATGGGTTTCGACACGGACGCCACGGTGGCCAGCGTCCGCGCGCGCTTCGACGGGCCGGTGACGCTCGTCTGGCCGGGCGAGCGGTACGTGATCGGGCCCTGAGGGCTTCGTCGGGGACCTCGGGCCACCGCGCCATGCGCGGGAATTGAACGACCGCCGGCCTCGCGGCCGACGGTCGCTGCGTGTTCGAGGTCCTGGACGGGCGCCGAGCGCCCGGGTCGATCGGTTAGCGGCGGTCGTCCTTGCGGATCACCGCACCGGCCGGCGTCAGCAGGAGCGCGGTGGCCAGCAGGCCGGCCATGGCCAGGAGCACGAGGCGCCAGCCATCTCCCGTCGGGGTGGCCCCGCCGCCGGTGATCGTGTCCGTCGGCGGCAGCGTCACGCCCGGGGTCCCGGTCTCGCCACCGACGCCACCGCCCGGCACCGTCGGGGTCGCCGTCGGGGTCGCGGTCGGGGTCGCGGTCGCCTGGACCGGGCTGTTCTCGACTTCGACGATGGTCCAGCTCAGGCCGTCCACGTCACCGTCGTTCTCGACGCACTCGACGAGGCCGGCGGCGTCCCAGACGCAGGTGACCTGCGAGTCCACGTTGAGCTCGACGAGGATCGGGTCGGAACCGGTGTAGCCATCGGGCACGATCGTCTCGACGATCCAGTACCAGCCCTCGTCGAGCGGGTCCGTATCGAGCAGACCACCGGAGGTCGTCGCCGGTCCGAAGACCAGCGTGTCCGTCGAGGCATCGAAGGCTTCGTCGCCGTTGTCGAGGTAGACCTCGAAGGTGGCACCATCAAGGGCGACGTCGTCGTCCAGGTTCTCGGTGCCCCGGTCGTCGTACTTGGCGATCAGGATGCTCGCCTTGACGGCCTCCGTGGGCTGCGGGGTCGGGGTCGCCGTGGGCGTCGCGGTCGGGGTCGCGGTCGGGGTCGCGGTCGGGGTGGCCGTCGGGGTCGCGGTCGGGTCGGGTCGCGGTCGGGGTGGCCGTCGGGGTCGCGGTCGGGCGTCGCGGTCGGGGTCGCCGTCGGGGTCGCGGTCGGGGTCGCGGTCGGGGTGGCCGTCGGGGTCGCGGTCGGGGTCGGCGCGTCGGGGTCGCGGTCGGGGTCGCCGTCGGGGTCGCGGTCGGGGTGGCCGTCGGGGTCGCGGTCGGGGTCGCCGTCGGGGTCGCGGTCGGGGTCGCGGTCGGGCGTCGCGGTCGGGGTCGCGGTCGGCGGTCGCGGTCGGCGTGGCTTCGGTGCAGTTGAGCGAGTTGGACTTGCTCGACGAGATCACCGTGCCGTCGTCATTGACTGCGAAGACGATCAGGATGCCACCAGTCGAGGCGGTGAACCCGGACGTGATCGGCAGGGTGAAGGGCACGGTGCCGGTTCCGGACACCGATACCTCGGCGTAGTTCTTCGACACGTTCTCGGCGGGCGACGCATTGGAGCCGTTGTTCGCCGCGAGGTAGACGACGATCTTCGAACCGGCGTCGAAGTCCTTGTTGAGCGTGAACGACCCGGAGAACGAGCTCGCGGACGTCCCGTCGCAGAACATCTTGGCGGTGTTCATCGTGGCGCCGCTGCCGACGCCGGAGGCCAGGCCGCCGACCGTGGCCGACGACTTGGGGCCACCGTCCGGCCAGCCATTGCCATTGTCGCCGGGACCGGCGGCCAGGGCGGGGGAAGCGCCTGGGGCGGCGATGGCCGTGAAGACCATCAAGGCGACGGCGAGCCACGAGAGCCGCCGTGCGAGGCGCGTCCGCGCCCGAGAACCGTTGGACATGATGATGGAACCCCGAACACGTGAGGCACGGCGCCTCGGATGGATGGCGCTGCGGTCGGTGGCTTCCCCCGAAGCAGCCTGCACCGATCGTGCACGCTGATAGTCGCACGCTCGACCGGTACCGGTCCAGTACGTTTGCCGACTCGTGACCGCACCAGACCATCACCACCATCACCGCGTCCACGAACCCCGGTGCGTCTCCGCACCGAAATGGTCCTGGCCCGACCCAGTACGCGCGACCAGGATGGTCCCGGTACGATTGGACGCCCACCCGGCTGCGATCGCTTGCAGCCTCCACGACGAGGCCGACCACTCGTGATCCCCGATCCCCTCCGCACGCAGGTCCGTGACGCCATCGAGCGGGCCTGGTCCGCCGCCATCGAGGCCGGCGATCTGCCGGTCCTCCCGGAAGACGCCGCGCGTCCGTCGGTCGACGTGGAGCACCCGGCCAATCCGAATCATGGCGACCTCGCCACGAACCTCGCCATGAAGCTGGCGCGCCCCTACCGGATGGCCCCGTTGGCGATCGCGACGATCCTGGCCGCGAAGTTGGTCCGGGACGCGAGTGCCGCTGGCTCTGCTTCGCCGATCGAGTCCGCCGAGGTCGCCCCGCCGGGCTTTCTCAACCTGCGGCTTCGGAGCGACGCCTTCACGGCCATCGTCGACGGCATCAACGACCAGCCCGCAGCCTGGGGTCGCGTCGCACCGGTCCGTCCACGGCGGGTCAACGTGGAGTTCGTGTCGGCCAACCCGACCGGTCCCCTCCACGTCGGCAACGCCCGGGGCGCGTTCGTGGGAGATCTCCTCTCCCGGGTCCTTGAGGCTGGCGGCCAGGACGTGACGCGCGAGTACTACTTCAACGACTCAGGCGCCCAGATCCGGAACCTCGGGGCGACGGTCGTGGCGCTGCGCCGGAGCGAGCCGATCCCGGAGGACGGCTACAAGGGCGACTACGTCCCGGACCTTGCCACGGCACTCCCCGCCGAGGTGTGGGCCGCGGCCACGACGCCCGACGCCGACACGGACGGGATCGTCGGCCAATGGGCGGCGGGCCGGGTCCGCGAGGGCATCGAGCGCAGCCTGGCCGACCTTGGGGTTCGCTTCGACGTGTGGACGAGCGAAGGGCGGCTCCACGACGAGGGATGGGTCGAGCGAGCCGTCGGTCGACTGCGCGAGCGCGGCCACGTGTACGAGCAGGACGGCGCCCTGTGGTTCCGGTCCACGGCCTTTGGCGACGACAAGGACCGCGTCATCTACCGATCGGACGGGCGGCCGACCTACTTCGCCGCCGACATCGGATACGTGACCGAGAAGTTCAGCCGCGGCTTCGACCACCTCATCTACATCTGGGGCGCCGACCACCACGGCACGGTCGCCCGGGTCCGCAACGCCGCCGAGGCGATGGGCTACGACCGCGAGGCCGTGCAGGTCCTGCTCTACTCGTGGGTCCGCCTCGTGGCGGACGGGGTCGACGTGTCGATGAGCAAGCGGGCCGGCGACTTCATCACGCTCGACGCGCTGCTATCCGAGGTCGGCGTGGACGCCGCCCGGTGGTTCTTCGCTTCCCGCGCCTACACGAGCGCGATCGACTTCGACATCGAGCTTGCCAAGAAGCAATCGAGCGAGAACCCGGTCTTCTACGTGCAATACGCGCACGCCCGGATCGCCTCCATCCTGCGCAAGGCGGCCGACACCGGACTGACCCCCGCCGCATCCATCGCCGGCGCCCTGGGCCCGGAGGCCGGGCCGGAAGCGTCCCTCGCCCGGGCGATCACCCGGTTCCCCGAGGTGGTCGAGGACGCGGTCGTCGCCGAGGAGACGCAGGGGATCACCGCGTACGCGACGGAACTCGCCACGGCGTTCCACGCCTTCTACCGCGACGCCCGGGTCGTGGACGTGGAAGCCCCGGAGCGGTCCGCGATGCGACTCGCGCTCGCCCGAGCGGCCCAGGTCACCCTCGCCAACACGCTGGGCCTGCTGGGGATCTCCGCGCCCGACTTGATGTAGCCGAGCGCGTTGCGCGCCTCGGGGGCCGTCAGCCGGCCAGGCCTGCCGCCCCGGCCACCTGCTGGAGCGTCGCGTCGTCGCTGCCGATGACGACCCAACGGGTCGTGCCCCCCTCACCGGGCAGGACCGCGGCCGGCCCGCCGGCCGAGGCGATCGCGGTGGTCGCCGCAGCCTCGAACGCCTGGGCGTCCGCCTCCGTGTCCCAGGCCGTCTTCAGGAGCACGGCCCAGGTGTCACCGGGCCCGTCCAGGACCGCGAGCCGGTCGCCGCCCCATCCCGCGGCCGCGTCCGACGCATCTCGCGCCGCGACGCCCGACTGGCGCAGCCACGTCGCGGTCTGGAATTCGCCGAAGGTGTCCTGGAGCGTCTCGCTCCAGCCGTCCCCCAGCCCCTTGAGGAGCGTGTCGGTCGGGATCGTGACGTCCACCGGGACTTCGCCAGCGGTGTACTTCTCGGGATGGAGCACCTGCTCGGTCGAGACCGGGAGGTTCCGATAGACCTCGTCGATGGCAGTCCACCCACCCGTGGACTGCATCGGCGTGAGGAAGCTCAGGCCGGAGGTGTACGGGAAGAGGAGACCGTCCACGAGGATCTGCGGAGTCCGGGCCAGGACGGCGTTGGCCTCCGGATCGGCTCCCGTTGCGACGTAGTCCTGCAGCTCCGCCGGGGTCATGTTCGGGATCGCCCACTGGGTCATGAGCAGCGTCCCGTCGCCCTCGTAGACGGCGGCGCGGGCCATCGCCTGGTCCGACTCGTCGAGGAGATCCTTCTGGGCATCGAAGACGCCCGGGAAGTTCGCGTCCTGGAGTGCGTGGTCGTATTCGTGGGCGAACGTGATCTTGTCCGCCCCATTGATGGCGCCCGAGCGCGACACGACATACAGCGTCTTCGGCGTCCGGCCGATAGAAGCCGGCCACCTGGCTGTCGATGAGGTCGAGGTAGAGCTGGCGAAGGGACTGGTCCTCCTTGATGAGGCCCAGGGCCTTGAGCAGGCGGTCGTTGCCCGCGACGTAGTCGGGCGGATTGTCCTCGTCGAAGGACGCCGCGTTCATCTGCTTGAGGGTCTCGCCGTCGATGGTCTCGCGTTTGACGTCCACCGGCTTGAGGCCGCGGATGCCGACGACCTGCTCCTCGATGGCGTCGTAGATCGCGTCCGTCGCGCCACTCGGCAGTGCGGTCGGCGCGACGCTCGGGGGCGTGGACGGGCCGATGGTCGGGCTCGCGATCCCGGGTGTCGCCGTCGGGGTGGTCGCCGTCGACGGCGAGGGGCTGGTGGTCGTCCCCCCGCATGCGGCAAGGAGCAGGGCAGTCGAGAACAGGAGCGCGGCAGGCCGCGCCAGAAGGGTTCGGGTCATGCGTCCGATTGTGCCATGGCCTTCGTGGCGGTCCGTTCCGGGGGTCGATATCGCTTTCTTAACCGGTTGCCGACTCGACCATGAATCCGGCTTCGATACGGTACGGACTGGACGAACCCACAAGGTTCTATCCTCCCTCCCCTCCGACCGGAGGTGCCGATTGGGCAGGCACCTCCGGTCTTTCCTTTTCCGGAAGGCGCGCGAGGCGCGAAGAGGGCGGACGACGGGAAGCGGGGTCAGAGCGGATCAGAGCGGGATCAGACCTGCTTGCCGCGCGACTCCAGCAGGACGGTGACCGTCTCGGCGGGCAGGCTGGTCGCGGTCACCGAGAGCTTCGGCTGGGTGACCGGTTCGGCGCCCATCTCGTGGAAGAACTTGGCGAGCACGTCGCTGCAGTCCGCCTCGTCCTCGCACAGCGGCATCGGCACGACGATCCGCGGATCCAGTTGGGCGACGAGCGCCGCGGCCTTCGTCGGGGTCAACGCCCCACCCAGCGGCACGCAGACGATGTCCACCGTGCCGATGTCCGCGAGCTTCTCCTCGGACAGCAGATGGCCGATGTCACCGAGGTGCATGGTGTGGACGCCGTCGATCTCGACGACGAAGGAAACGCCCTTGCCGCGCTCCGCGCCCCGGGCATCGTCGCGGTAGGTCCGCACCCCCGTGACCGAGGATCTCCTTGACCTCGTACTCACCGGGTCCATCCAGGACGAACGCCTGGTCCAGGCTGGACGGGATGAGCGTGGATCCGTCACGCGACAATCGGCCCTTGGGCTTGCCCTTCGCGAGCGGCGTGTCGTCGGGGTGGCTGAAGACGACGATGTCCCCGGTGATGCCACGCCCGGTGGGGCCGACGACGGACTGATAGGGATCGGCCACGAGGACCGCGTCCTTGCCTCGGAGCCGGACGCAGGTCCGTCCGTACCACTGCACTTCCATACGCCCCGATTCTGACACAGCCGACTGCACCGCGGATCACGTCGGCCCATCCCGGGCCGGCTGGTCGGCGTTCAGGGTCGGTCGAGGATGACCCGCCCGCGCTTGACCACGGTGCGTACGAGATCGGCCCCGGGCCAATACGGGATCTGCGCGCTGGTCGGCGGGCGCCAGACCACGATGTCGGCGGCCTTGCCGGGCTCCAGCGACCCGATCTCCTCCTCCAGCGCGATCGCCCGGGCCGCATTGATGGTGACGGCGGCCAGGGCCTCATCGGGCGTCATCCGCAGATTCACGCAGGCGAATGACATCGCGAGCGGCAGGCTCGCGGTCGGGGACGTGCCGGGGTTGAAGTCCGTGCCGATGGCGACCGGCACCCCGGCATCGATGAACGCCCGCGCCGGAGCGTGATGGTCCTTCATGAGGAACCAGGTCGTGACCGGCAACAAGGTCGCGACCACCGATTCGCCGGCTTCCGCGGCGGCCGCCATCGCGGCGATGCCGGCCTCGGACGGGGTGGCGAGGTGGTCGGCCGACGCGGCCCCGAGCTCGGCCGCGAGCTCGGCCCCACCCGATGGCGCGAGCTCGTCGGCGTGAAGCCGCGGGATGAGCCCGACCGCCATGGCGGCCGTGAGGACACGGCGCGATTGATCGGCCGTGAACACTCCGGTCTCACAGAAGACATCGGCGAATCGGGCGCGGCCGTGGGTGGCGATCCCGGGCAGCTGGTCCTCGATGAGCGAGCGGACGTACGCCTCCGTGCCCTCCGGCCGGCTGCGGAACTCCGGCGGCACGGCGTGCGCTCCGAGCCACGTCGGGACGACCTCCACCGGGCCCTCGCGGCCCAGTCGGTAGGCCACCTCCACGAGTCGCAGCTCCGTCTCGAGATCCAGCCCGTATCCGGACTTCGCTTCGATCGTGGTCACGCCGTGACCCAGCATCTCGTCGAGCCAACGGCGACCGTGGGCGAGCAGGTCGGCCTCGGAGGCGGCCCGGGTCGCGGCGACGGTCGAGAGGATGCCGCCCCCGGCCGCCAGGATGTCGAGATACGAGGCGCCTTGCTGGCGCAGGACCAGCTCGCCCTCCCGTGTCCCGGCGAACAGCAGGTGCGTGTGCGGGTCGACGAGGCCGGGAGTGACGGCGCCGCCGCCGGCGTCGATGCGGGCGAACCGGGCGAGCGGGTAGCCCTCGCCCTCGAGTCCGGCCTCCACCACCGCGCGCGGTCCGACGCCGAGGATGCGTCCTTCCCAGCATGCGACCGCGGGGGCGTCGGGAGCGGCCGGGTCGGTGGCGACGAGGCGTCCGACGTCGCCCTGGTCGGGGCCGCGCCGCACCCCGCCGGCCATCGTGACCACCTCGCTCGCCCCGACGATCAGCAGGCCCGGCGTCGCCTCACCGGTGCGGCCGCCCTCGATGACCCGGAACGGTCCGCCACTCATGGCCGGGCGGCCTGGGCCGCGCCCAACCGGAGCTCGAGCGCCTGCGACGGCGTGAAGTCGCGCAGGCGCAGGTACGCGGCAGCCGCGGCCAGGCGGTCCTCGACCGGCGCATCGGCGGGCGCGTCCGCGTGGTCGGCGACCGCGAGGAAGGCGGCCAGCGGCGCCAGCCCGATGAGCTCGGACTCGGCCAGCTCCACGCCGTCCTCCGCGGCGAGCTCGCGAACGCTGTCCCAGACCAGCCACAGCGGGGTCACCGAGAAGTCCAGCAGGTTCATGGAGACCTGGGCGCGCGATGGGTGCCCGCGCTCCGGTTCGCGGACCTCGAAGCCGTTCGCCTGCAGTCGCGGCAGGCCGCCGCCCGATTCGCGGACCCGGCGGGCCACGCGCTTCGCGAGATCGACGTCGTCGGACGCGAGATTGATGTTGTAGGCGATCAGGAACGGGCGGGCCCCGACCGCGACCGCCCCGGCCGACGGATGGAGCACCGACGGACCGAAATCGGGCTCGCGGCCGCGCTGGCCGATCTCGGCCTTGAGCCCCTCGTACTGGCCGCGCCGGACGTCGGCGAGCTTCTCGCGGTCGGCACGGGTCGCCGCCCGTGCGTACAGGTAGACCGGGAGGTCGAACCGGGTCGGCGATGCGCTCCCCGAAGGCCCGGGCCAGCTCGACGCAGTCATCGATGGTGGTGGCGGCGAGCGGCACGAACGGGATCACGTCGACGGCCCCGATGCGCGGGTGCTCGCCCTCGTGCACATCCATGTCGATGTCGTGGATCGCCGCGGCGACCAGGCGCTCCAGGGCCTCGACGACCCCCTCGTGTTCGCCGGCGAGCGTGAACACCGAGCGGTTGTGGCTGGCGTCGCTGGTGCGGTCCAGGAGATAGACGCCCGGCACCGATGCGATCGCCGCCGCGAGCCGGTCCACGACGTCGGGGCGACGGCCTTCGGAGACGTTCGGGACGGACTCGATCAGCACACGACGATGCTAGCGGGACGGGACCGGCGCCGCGCCCTGCTTCGGGAGCATCGGGACATGGACCCCGCGGTCGCGCGCCACCTCGATCGCCCGTTCGTAGCCCGCGTCGACGTGTCGGAGCACGCCCATCGCCGGGTCGGTCGTGAGGACCCGCTCCAACTTCTGGGCCGCGAGCGGCGTGCCGTCGGCGACGGCGACCATCCCGGCGTGCTGGCTGTACCCGATGCCGACGCCGCCGCCGTGGTGGATCGAGACCCACGAGGCGCCCGCCGACGTGTTCACGAGCGCGTTGAGGAGCGGCCAGTCGGCCACGGCGTCGGACCCGTCGCGCATCGCCTCGGTCTCGCGGTTCGGTGAGGCCACGGATCCGGAATCCAGGTGATCGCGCCCGATGGCGATCGGCGCCGCGACCTCGCCCGTGCGCACGAGCTCGTTGAACGCCAGCCCGGCCTTCGCCCGCTCGCCATAGCCGAGCCAGCAGATCCGCGCCGGCAGCCCCTGGAACGGCACGCGCTCCTGGGCCATCGTGATCCAGCGATGGAGGCCGGCGTCGTCGGGAAAGAGCTCCAGGACGGCGCGATCCGTCCGCAGGATGTCGGCCGGGTCGCCGCTCAGGGCCGCCCAGCGGAATGGCCCGCGACCCTCGCAGAACTGCGGCCGGATGAACGCCGGCACGAACCCGGGGTAGGCGAACGCGTCGGTCACCCCGGCTTCCTGGGCCTGCGCCCGGAGGTTGTTGCCATAGTCGAACACGACCGATCCTGCGGCCTGGAAGGCGAGCATCGCGCGACAGTGGTCAGCCATGGCCGCCATCGAGCGCCGCACGTAGGTATCGGGCTGCGACGCGCGCAGGAGCAGCGCATCCGCGAGCGACATCTCGGCCGGCACGTAGCCGGCCAGCGCGTCGTGCGCCGATGTCTGGTCCGTCACGAGGTCGAAGCGCTCGCCGGCGGCGGCCCAGGCAGGCTCGATCTCGGCCGCGTTGCCGACGAGGGCGATCGAGACGGCCTCGCCGCTCGCCGCCGCGCCTCGGGCCCAGGCCAGCGCCTCGGCGGGATCGCGCGTCAGGCGGTCCACGTAGCCGATCTCCAGCCGGCGCTGGGCGCGCGCCTCGTCGACCTCGATGACGAGGCAGACCCCGTCGTTCATGGTCACTGCGAGCGGCTGGGCGCCACCCATCCCGCCGAGCCCCGCGGTCAGGGTGACGGTCCCGCGCAGCGTGCCACCGAAGTGCTGCCGTGCCGCCTCGGCGAACGTCTCGAAGGTGCCCTGCAGGATGCCCTGGGTCCCGATGTAGATCCACGAGCCCGCGGTCATCTGCCCGTACATCATCAGGCCGGCCTGCTCGAGCTCGCGGAAGTGGTCCCAATTCGCCCATTTGCCGACCAGGTTGGAATTGGCGATGAGCACCCGCGGCGCCCACTCGTGGGTGCGCAGGACACCGACCGGCTTGCCGCTCTGGACCAGCAGCGTCTCGTCGTCGGCCAGGACGCGCAGCTCGCGGACGATGGCGTCGAAGGCGTCCCAGCTCCGCGCGGCGCGTCCGGTGCCCCCGTAGACGACCAGGTGGTCGGGGTCCTCGGCGACCTCGGGATCCAGGTTGTTCATGAGCATCCGCAAGGCGGCTTCCTGCGACCAGCCGCGACAGGTGAGCTCGGGACCGTGGGGCGCTCGGACGGGACGGGGGCCGCTCATCGGACGGGGCTCCTTGGACGTCGTGAGTCGGGGATGACGCGGTCAGGCTACTCCGTCAGACCGGCGATGACCTGCTCGCCGAAGCGCCCCTCCCCGGACCCCTGGAGGGAAACGAGGACGGTGTCGTCCTGCAGGGTCGCGTGATAGGTGTGGGTGCCACCGGCGCACGTCCCGATCCAGGTCGGATGCCCGGCGATCTCCGCCTCGGCGTGGCCCTCGACGCCACCCGCCTGCTCGCAGACGGCTCCATCGAAGCTGTCCCGCCAATCGCGGAAGAACCCGTCGGAGAACGTGCGGGGCTGGAGCCGGACGACCGTCACGACCGCGTAGTCGGCGGAGCCGTCGCTGGCGACCGGACCGAACGCCGTGGCGACCGCGACCGACGTCAGCGCCGTGCCGAGCGTGGTGTCCGCGGCGAGTTCCGCGGCGGTGTCCGGGTCCGGGGTCAAGGGCACGCCGCCGACCTGGGCCGGCAGGAGCGCCAGCAGGCCGTCGTCCACGGTGATCGAGCCGCCGCTGGCGACCGGCGATCCAGGCACGACCGCCGTCGGCGTGACGATCGAGGACGACGGGGCCTGGGACGGCGGCGCCGCGACACCCGACGGCTCGCCGGTCGACGGCGCTGGGTTCCCGCACCCGACCAGCGCCGCGGCGAGCGCCACGCCGAGCCCGACCGCGAGCGCCGTCGCCCGCCCCAGTCCTGCGCCGATCACACGAGCTCGCGACGCAACACCGGGAAGCGGTCGTCCGCCGCGGCCACCACGAACCCGACCGACTGCCAGAACGCCGGGGTCGCCCCGCTCGTCGCGTCCTCTCGGGCCCCGACCTCGGGATACGTCTCGACCGCCGCGAACCCCCGGCCGGACAGGTCGTCACAGACGTCCGCGACGAGCCGCCGGGCCAGGCCACGGTCGCGCGCGGCGGCCGTCGTGGCGATGCAGGTGATGACTGCCGGCAGCGGCGCCACGGGCAGCGCCGGGTACAGGTCGCGCGTCCGCTGGGCCCGGGGATAGGCCGTCAGCGGCCCGAACTGGCAGTACGCCGCGGGGTCCTCATCGATCAGCAGGACCTTCGCGTAGCTCCCCGCGACCCCCAGGCCGCGGCCCAGCAAGCGGAGCTTGCGCGGAGCCGTGTCGGCCACGGTCGGGCGGGGCGCGCGACGCGGCGCGAAGGGGTTATCGGCCAGCGGATCGTCCGGGTCATCGCCATCGTCAAGGAACGGGTTGACCGGGGGACGACGGCTGGCCTCGAGGTCGGCAAGGAAGGGATTGACCGCCGCGGGCGGGCGATCCGGGGCTGTCGGCGGGGGCGCCGACTCGGCGCTCAGCCACTCGAGCCGGATCGCCTTGGACCCCCGATCCGCGTCCTCCCAGTAGTCGCACGATCGATGGTCGAAGCCCGGATCCGCGCACGGCGGCATCCGCTGGTACGAGGCAGGATCGGTGATGTCGATGATCGAGATGCGGTCCACGGGATGGGCATTCTAGGCCGAAAGGTGGGGTTACCGATTGACGGAAGGTCCGGGTACAGTGCACCCGGCATGAACGAGTTTTGGGCCTTCGACCCGTACGAGATCCTTGGCGTGCACCGGGGGGCGAGCGATCGCACGATCGCGGCCGCCCATCGGTCGCTGGCGCGCAAGTTCCATCCCGACATCGCCGGCGACGCCGCGACCGTCCGGATGATGCGGATCAATGCCGCGTTCGACGCCATCCGGACCGCCAAGCGCCGCGCCGAGCTCGACGAGCAATTGGCGTCGACGCCAGGGGCCGTGCGGCGGGACGACGACGGCAGCACGCGCACCTCCGGGCTCTCCAGGACCACGGAGCGCGACGGCACGGGCGGTGCAGGCCCGGCCCCGGGGCGTCCGTCCGGCAGCGTCCTCCAGTTCGGTCGCCACATCGGTTGGTCCATCGGCGAGATCGCCCGGGTCGACCCCGGCTATCTCGAGTGGCTGGCCGTTCGTCGCGAGGGCGCCCCGTACGTCGAAGAGATCGATGGGGCGCTCAAGCAGGTCGGGTATCGCCCGGAGCCGTCGGTGAACACCGTCCGACACACCGGCCGCCTCGGCTTCCGACGCGGGTAGTCAGCCCGGCATCGACTCAGTCGCGCGTCAGATCCGCCAGCGCGCCTTCGTGGACGAGGGCCGTCGCGGCGGCGAGGTCGGCGCCGGGCTCACGATCGCGATCCAGGTGGGCGATCCGTTCCCGGATGCGCGCATGCGCCAGGGCGACGCCGGCACCCGGGGCCAGGACGCCCTCAGCCTCGGTTCCCGGGTCGGCCGCCGCGGTCATCTGGGCCAGGCGCAGGTCGAGCGCCTGGGCGCCGACGATGAGCTCGATCGCCAGGATCCGCTCCACCCCGGTGAGCACCGCCCGCGCGTGCCGAGCCGCGATGGACCCCATCGAGACGTGGTCCTCCTGGTTGGCGCTCGTCGGGATCGAGTCGGCCGAGGCGGGATGCGCCAGGACCTTGTGCTCGGACGCGAGGGCCGCCGCGGTGTACTGGTAGATCATCATCCCCGACTCCACGCCGGACGCCGGCGCGAGGAACGGCGGCAGGCCGCCGTTGAGCCGCGCGTCCACGAGCAGCGCGATGCGGCGTTCGCTGATGGACCCGAGCTCGGCCAGGGCGAGCTTGGCGAAGTCGAGCGCGAGGGCGATCGGCTCGCCGTGGAAGTTGCCGCCGCTGATGACGCGGCCGCCGCCGGTCGCGACCGTATCGACGTCGGCGACGCCACCACCCGGGAAGACCAGCGGATTGTCCGTGGCCGAGTTGAGCTCGATGTCCAGGACGCGCCGGAGGTGATCCAGCGCGTCGCGGACGGCGCCGTGGACCTGCGGCACGCAGCGCAGCGAGTACGGGTCCTGGACCTTGTGCGTGGTCCCGTGGTGCGCGTGCTGCAGCCCGCTGTCGCGCAGCAGGTGGCGCAGCTCCGCCGCGACGGCGATCTGCCCGGGGTGCGGCCGGGCCAGCTGGTAGGCCGCGGCGAACGCCACATCGGTGCCCAGCAGGGCTTCCACGGACTGGGCCGCCGCCACGCTCGCGGTCCGGGTGAGCCGGTCGGCGTCGGCGAGGAGCAGGGCGCCCAGCGCGCTCATCATCTGCGTGCCGTTGAGGAGCGCGAGCCCTTCCTTGGCCTGCAGCGTCAGCGGCTCCAGGCCGACCTCGCGGAGGGCGATGAGCGCCGGGGTCACGTGGCCTCGGAACTCGACCTGCCCACGCCCGATGAGCGGCAACGCCAGGTGGGCGAGCGGCGCGAGATCGCCCGATGCGCCGACGCTCCCCTGCTCCGGGACGACCGGGTGGATCCCGAGGCGCAGGAAGTCCAGCAGACGATCCACGAGGAGCGGCCGGCACCCGGAATGACCCAGGGCGAGGGTGTTGGCGCGGAGCAGGAGCATGGCTCGCACGACGTCGCGCCCGAAGGCCGGCCCGACCCCCGCGGCGTGACTCATCAGGAGGTTCTCCTGGAGCCGCTCCACGTCTTCGGGGGCGATGAACGTGGAGGCGAGATCGCCGAAGCCCGTGGTCACGCCGTAGACCACGGCGCCCTCCGCGACGAGCGAGTCGATGACGTCGCGCGCTTCCTGCATGCGCTCGCGGGCGTGGACGTCGAGCTGCACCGGGCGCGTCGCCGCGGGCGACCGCCTCGACGTCGGCGACGGTCAGGTCGGCCCCGGTCAGGACGACGCCACTCGCCCCGTGATGCGCCCACCACGGTCCGGGGTGAAGTGCGGGACCTCCGGCTCACTCACCTCGTCCGAGGATAGTCGGCTATGCTCCCGGCCGTGTTCGACTTCCTGAACGGACCGGTCCGCGAACTGGTCACCCAGATCTACGAAGCCGTCGGCTATCTCGGCGTCGCGTTCTGGGTCGCCCTCGAGAGCGTCGTCATCCCGATCCCGTCCGAGCTCGTCCTCCCGTTCGCGGGGTTCCTCGTCGGCGAAGGGACGGCGCTCGAGCCCATCACCGGCAGCCCCTGGAACTTCTGGCTGACGGTGCTGGCCGGCACCCTCGGAGCGACGGTCGGCGCGCTCATCGCGTACGGGATCGGCGCCTGGGGCGGCCGTCCGCTCCTGGAGCGATGGGGTCGGTACATCGGCATCACCGCGGCGGACCTCGACAAGGCGGACGACTTCTTCGCCCGGCACGGCGAGGCCGCCAGCTTCTTCGGTCGGATGATCCGCGGTGATCCGGTCCCTCGTGTCGTTCGCTGCCGGCATCGCGCATATGCCCCTGGGCAAGTTCACGGTCTTCACGTTCCTGGGTTCCCTGCCGTGGACCGCGCTGCTCGTCTTCGCCGGGGTGCAGCTGGGCGCGAACTGGGAGACGGTCGGGGCCTGGCTCAAGCGCTTCGAGTACGCCGTGATCGCGGTCCTGGTGGTGGTCGTGGTGGCCTGGATCTGGTTCCGGATGATCAAGCCGCGACGCGCCCGAGCCTGACCGGACGACCGCTGCCGCTCGCCATCAGCGGTCCCGGCGGCCTGCTCCTCGGGCGGCTTGACCGCCCGGAACTCGCGGTACATCAGCAGGTCGTAGACGATCTTGAGGCCGCCGGCGAGGTAGAACGGGAGCGCGGCGTACCCGGCGCTCGCCATCAGGACGGACGAGAAGCGTCGGCGAGATGGCGGCACCGGTCGTCCGCGCGACGCCGGTGATGCCGGCCGCCGCCGAGCGCTCGTCGGGATCGACGACCGCCATCGACGTACGACTGCCGCGTCGGCACGTCCATCTGGCTGAGGCTGAACCGCAGCAGCAGCACGGCGACCGCGAGCGGCAGCGTCGGCATGAACGGGACGAGGATCAGCAGCACGTTCGACGGGATGTGGGTGAAGACCATCGTGTTGATGAGCCCGAACCGTGCCGCGATCCGCGCGGCCGACAGGGATGACACCGCCGCGAGCAGGTTGGCCGCGAAGAAGATCGCGCCCAGGACGGCGGGCTCCACCCCGAACTGCACGTGGAACCAGTAGGCCATGAGGCTCTGCGGGATGAAGCCGCCGCCGAAGGCGTCGATGGAGAAGAGGACCGACAGCTTGAGGACGACCGACCTGGAGCGGTGAAGTCCGAACCGCCGGCGGATCCCGTCGGTCGGGTCGATCGACGCGGCCGGCGCCTCGATGTCCGCACCCAGGCGCCAGGCGCCGATCGCCATGAGCGCGCCGATGAGCGCATAGCCGATGACGATCGCCCGATACGCGTCGGCCGGCGCGGCACCACCGGCCAGCAGCCATTGGCTGGCGAGACCGGCGATGAGTGCGCCGGTAGCCGTCGCGACATAGCCCGCGACGTTGTACCAGGCGAAGGTCGCCGTCCGCCTGCGGTCGGGGACGATCTGGGTGAGGCCCGCCTGCTCCACCGCGAGGAACGGGCCGACCTCGTTGCCCGTCGGCGAGATGACCCCGATCGCGCCGGCGAGGATCGAGCAGCGGCACCCAGCTCGTGAACGCGAAGACGACCCCGGCCAGGAGCATCAGCACGGCGCCCGCCACCAGCACGCGACGTCGGCCGAAGCGGTCCGCGTTGGTCGTGAGCCAGAGCGAGATGATCGTGTCGCCGATGAGCGTCAGGGTCAGGACGAGCCCGACGGCCAGCGGGTCCAGGCCAACGGCGTCCAGGTACAGGACGAGGACCACCGCAAGGAACCCGTACCCGAACATGCGCAGCGTGCGCAGGGCGAAGAGGGCCCGCCCGTCCCGGTCCAGACCTCGCAGGCTCGCGACCAGACCGGGGTCGGGCGTGGGCTCTGCACCCGCCGAGTCTACGGGCCCCTCAGGCGACCTGGGCCAGACCTAAGGACCCTGCCGATACCGGCGCTGGACCCCTTAGACGCATCGTCCTCTCCACCGAACCCACTAGAGCACCGCCAAGGAGATCACGATGACCGGGACTGGACGCAGCGCCATGCGAACCGCCCAGGCGTGGCGGCAGGACGACCTCCGTATGGCCGCCGCCCGCCGACGCATCGATGGCGACGCGACGCCGACCGTGCGCTCGCGAGAAGACGACCGCTCCACCGGTATCGGATCGATCGGCTGGATGCGGCGCCGGATCCTCGGACACGCCTGATCCACGACGCCCGTTGTCGAGGCGCTCGGGAGGCCGCATCATCGAGCCCGTGCCGCGCCATGGCAGCAGCGTGTCGTTCGTCGGCCGGGATGACGAGCTCGGTCAGCTCGAACGCGCGCTCGAACGGGCGCGTGCGGGCGAGCCATCGCTCGTGCTGGTCACGGGCGACGCCGGGGCCGGCAAGAGTCGCCTGATCGCGCAGTTCGCCGCGACGGCGGCAGCCAGCCCGGCCCAGGTGCTCTCCGGTGCGTGCCTTGATCTCCAGGTCGGGGGCGTCCCGTACGCCCCCTTCGCGGAAGCCCTGCGGGCCTGGTGGCGGTCGACATCGCCCGACGGGCGCGACGACCGTGACGCGATCGTCGGTCCTGATGCCGACGCCCTGGCCGCGCTCGTCCCCGCCATCGGGTCGGACCGGGCCACCACCCAGCGCGACGGGCGCGGGTCGGACGTTCCGGACAGCCGGATCGCCCGGCTCTTTGATGCGGTCATCGACACCATCGGTCGGATGGCGGCCATCGAGCCGGTCGTCCTGATCCTCGAGGACATCCACTGGGCGGACCCATCGACCCGTGACCTCATCCGGTTCCTCGTCCGGAACGTCCGCGATGAGCGGCTGCTCCTCGTGGCCACGTGCCGGAGTGACGAGCTCCATCGGCGCCACCCCATCCAGCCACTCCTCGCCGAGCTCGCCCGAGCGGAGCGCGTCCAGCGCGTGGCCCTCCGCCCGTTCGCGGTGGAGGACGTCCGGGCGCTCGTCGCCGCGCTCACCGGCGCGCCGCCGCGAGCCGCCTTCGTCGAGACGGTCCTCGAGCGGTCGGACGGGCTGCCGTTCTACATCGAGGAGCTCGTCCACGCGATGGACGGCGACACCCTGCCGCTGCCGGAGAGCGTCCGCGGGATCGTCGGTCGACGGCTCGACCGGCTGGATGCCATGACCCTGGGCGTCGTCCGCGCCGCGGCGGTGATCGGCGACCGGGTCGACGCCGACGCCCTCTCCGCGGTGGTCGACCTCGACGAGCCGACCCTCGACGCCGCGATCCGGGTCGCGGTCGACGCGTCGATCCTCCGTTCGACCGACGGCCCGGAGGGGCCCGGCCTCGCCTTCCATCACGCCCTGGTCCGAGAGGCGGCCGAAGATGACCTCACATCCCTGGAGCGGACGCGCATGCACCGCCGCGTGGCGGACCACTACGAGGCGGTGTACGCAAAGGAGCCCGCCCGCTCCGCCGAGTTGGCAGCGACCATCGCGCGGCCACGCGGATCGCGGCCCACGACGCGACCCGGGCGTTCCGCTGGTCGATCCGCGCCGTCGCTCGCGCTCAGGGCGCCGTCGCCTATCGCGACGCCCTGATCCACGCCCAGCGCGCGCTCGAGCTCTGGCCGCAGGTCCCGGTAGCCGAGCGCGATCGCCGGCATCGAGCGACGGCGATTGCTCGTGATGGCGGCCCGGTTCGCGGCCGCGGCGAACCGCCAGCGCGATGCGCTCGGCTATCTCGATGCTGCGATCGCCGACCTGCGCGACGACGATCCGGAGCGCGACGCGATCGAACACACACTCCAGCTCGAACGCTGGCAGGTCGCCTGGGAGGCCTACGACTTCGAGGCCGCGAGTGCCGCCGTCGAGCGCGTGCAGACGCTCGGGCGCAGCCTCTCGCCCGAGGCGGACCTGGCCGGGCTCATCGCCCTCGGGTCCGATCGATGGTGGAACGAGCGCCTGCGCGAGTCGGTCGTACTCCTAGAGCAAGCCGTCGAGCTCGCGGATCGCCTCGGGGATCGGCAGTCGTGGGGCGAAGCGATGACACAGCTCGCGCACACCCGAGCGGACCTCGGGCAGTCGGTGCAGGCGTCGTCGCTGCTCGATGCGTCGGCCGAAGCCATGCGCGTGGGTGAGGACAACTTCCAGGCCGTGTTCGCCTGGGGTGACCGGACGGTGGCGCTGCTCACCATCGGCCGGTTCCGAGATGGCGAACGTTCGGCGGAAGAGGCGCTCGAGATCGCGGGCCGGTACGGGTTCGACGAACGCGTCGCCCACTACCTTCGCGCATGCATCATCGATGCCCGATTCGAGCTCGGTGAGACCGCCGGCGTTGACGAGCTGGCGGCGCCGGTCCTCGCCGGGGACGGGGTCCCGCACTCGATCGACTGGATGCGGACGACGATGTCTCGCGTCGCGACGCGACACGGCGACGTCGAGCGCGCACGGCAGCTCATCGAGAGCATCGAGGACCGGACGGCCCTGGACGGCCGCCCGACCTACCAGCTGCTCGCCCTGGTCGACCTCGAGCGGGGCGAGGGCCGGTTCGCCTCCATCGGGGCCCTCGTCGATGGCATCCTGCCGCAGCTCACTGACGAGCACGCGATGCCGACCTGGCAGATCCTCGCCGTTGGTATCCGGGGCGCCGGCGATGCGGCCGCGTCGGCCCGACGGAGACGACGAGCCGCCGAGGCCGCCTCGGCCACGGAAGCCGCGACACGCTGGCTCGATGCACTGCGTGTGATCATCGAACGCGGCCGCGCCGAGGGTGGCGCCGGGCAGTGGGCGGAGGCCGGTTGGCTGACCGCGGTCGCGGACGCCGACCGCGCCCATGGGCGCGACACGGCCGATGCGTGGCGGGAGAGCATCGCGTCATGGGTGGCCTTGCCGCACCCTTACGAAACGGCGCTGGCTCGAGCTGCGCCTCGCCGAGGCCTGCCTGCGGCAGGGCGACCGCACCGAGGCCCTCGCCACGCTCCGGGCGGCAGCCGAGACGGCCGATCGGATCGGAGCGCGGCCACTCCTCGCGACGATCGAGGCCCTCGCGCGCGAAGGACGGCTCGCCCTCCACGATGGGGCGCCGACGGCCGAACGTCCCGCGGCTGCCGGTCCCGCGCCGAGCGCGTTGACGCCACGGGAGGCCGCCGTCATGCGCCTCGTGGCGGCCGGGCACACGAACCGGGAGATCGGCGATCAGCTCTTCATCAGCGAGAAGACCGTCAGCGTCCACATCTCGAACGTGATGGCCAAGCTCGGAGCGCTGTCGCGCTACGAGGCGGCCGCGGAGGTCGCCCGACTGGGACTCATCTAGGGCGACGGCCTCTGCGACAATGCCGATGTCCATCCGACGAGGGAGCCACGATGAGCACCGATCCGCACGCGGACGACGCCCCGGGACACGCGGGCGCGGTCGCCCACCACGCCCTCGACGACCACGGCGACGACCATGGTCATGACGACCACGCACATGACGAGGAGGCCCTCGGTCCGATCGATGTCCGCGCCTGGGGTGCCGGCGTCGTCGGCGTGGTCCTCGGCTTGGCCGTGACGGTCTGCTTCGTCCTCGCGACGGCCTGACCTCGCCCGTCCCGCGGGGCGCCGGGGAGCGCGCCGCCGGACGGTCAGCCTGAGACACCGATCGCGCAGGAAATCAGCGCGGCCGCCGTCCCAGACCGTCGATATCGGCATCCTGGACGACCGATCATGCGCATCCGTGCCCGAACCGTGTCTCACACTGACGCGAGGCGTCGGTGGGGCCAGCGCGGCCGTGCCACCGTGCCCCTGAGCCGGGGCGACCCTAGAAGAGCCCGACGACGTTCCCGTCCTTGTCGATATCGATGTTCTCGCCGCCCGGTCGCGACGGCAGGCCCGGCATCGTCCGCATCTCGCCGCAGAGTGGCGTGATGAACCCGGCCCCCGCCGACGAGCCGGATCTCGCGGATGGGCACGGTGAACCCGGTCGGGCGGCCCTTGAGCGCCGCATCGTGGCTGAGCGAGTACTGGGTCTTGGCCATGCACACCGGCAGGTGCCCGTAGCCGAGGTCCTCGTACTGCTTGAGCTGCTTCCGCGCCGCCGGCAGCAGGTCGATCCCGGCGCCCCCATAGATCTTGGTGACGATCGTCTCGATCTTCTCGGCGAGCGGCATCTCGTCGGGGTACAGGAGCTGGAAGGAGCGCGACGGGTCCTCCGTGGCATCCCAGACCGCCTGCGCGAGATTCCGCGGCGCCCGCCCCGCCGTCGCTGAAATGCGTCGCGACGACCGCGGCCCGGGCGCCGGCCGCCAGCGCGACCTCCTTGATCGCCTCGACCTCGCCCGGAGTGTCGGTCGGGAAGGCGTTGATGGCCACGACCGCCGGCACGCCGAAGATCGTCACGTTCTCGATCTGCTTGGCGAGGTTCGCGGCGCCGGCCCGGACGGCTTCGACGTTCTCCTCGAGGAGGGCCGGGTCCAGCGGCTTGCCGGCCACGATCTTGCCGACCCCGCCGTGCATCTTGAGCGCCCGGACCGTGGCGACCACGACGGCCGCATCCGGCGTAAGCCCGGATGCCCGGCACTTGATGTCGAAGAACTTCTCGGCGCCCATGTCCGCGCCGAATCCCGCCTCCGTGCACACGATGTCGTTGGTCACGAGCGCCAGGCGGTCCGCGATGATCGAGTTGTTGCCATGGGCGATGTTGGCGAACGGCCCGCAGTGGACGAAGGCCGGGCCGCCCTCCAGGGTCTGGAGCAGGTTCGGCTTGATGGCATCGCGCAGCAGGACGGTCATCGCGCCGGCCACGCCCAGGTCGTCCGCGGTGACCGCGGTGCCGTCGACGCGCGTCGCAAGGACGATCCGGCCCAGTCGGGCGCGCAGGTCGAAGAGGTCCGTGGCGAGCGCGAGGACGGCCATGACCTCGGAGCCCACCGTGATGACGAACTCTGTCTGCCGCGGGACCCCGTCCTCCTTGCCGCCGAGGCCGATGATCACGTGGCGCAACGCCCGGTCGCTGATGTCCAGGACGCGCGGCCAGAGGATCCCGAACGGGTCGATGCCGAGCGGGTTCTTGTGATGGAGGCTGTTGTCGATGAAGGCGCCCGCCAGGTTGTGCGCCGCCCCGATGGCGTGGACGTCACCGGTCAGGTGGAGGTTGAAGTCCTCCATCGGGATGACCTGGCTGTAGCCGCCGCCGGCCGCTCCGCCCTTGATCCCGAACACCGGGCCGAGGGAGGGCTGGCGGATGTTGACCGAGGCCCGCTTGCCGATCTTGTTGAGGCCCTGGGCGAGGCCGACCGTCGTGGTCGACTTGCCCTCACCGAGCGGCGTCGGCGTGATCGCGGTGACGACCACGTACTTGCCACGTGGGCGCTCGGCCTCGAGGCGAGTGATGGCTTCGAGCGTGACCTTGGCCTTGACCGGGCCGTACAGCTCGAGGTCGTCGAGGGCCAGGCCGAGGTCGGCGGCGACATCCACGATCGGCCGCGGGGTGACGGCGCGGGCGATATCGAGATCGGACGGGAAGCTCATCGGTCTCCTTCGGGTGGTGCCGGTGCGGCGGCAGTGGTGCGCGGGACGGTCCGAGTCGGCGTAGTCGTGCCGGGCGTCATCGGACCTGTCGCTCCGCGGCGCGGACGAGGTGGGTCAGGAGCAGGGCGTTGGTCAGCGGTCCCACGCCACCGGGGACCGGGGTGATGGCCGAGGCGACGTCGCGGGCCGACGCGAAGTCGACATCGCCGACGAGGCGACCCTCGACGACATTGATGCCGACGTCCACGACGACGGCGCCGGGCTTGAGCATGGCGCCCGTGATGAGGCCCGGGTGCCCGGCGGCCACGACGACGATGTCGGCGCGCTTGACGTGCGCGGCGAGGTCGCGGGTCCGCGAGTGGCACACCGTTACGGTGGCATCCTCCTTGACGAGCAGGAACGCGGCCGGCATGCCGACCACGGCGGAGCGGCCGATGACGACGGCATCCATGCCCGCGAGCGGGACCGACGAGCGACGAAGGATCTCGACCGCCGCGTGCGCAGTGGCCGGCAGGAACCCGTCGTACCCGAGGCGCAAGAGCCCGGCGTTGAGCGGATGGATCCCGTCGATGTCCTTGGCCGGGTCGATGGCATCGATGACCGAACGCAGTCGGATCGTCCGCGGCAAGGGCATCTGGACGATGACACCATCGACCGCCGGGTCGGCATTCAACTCACGGATGCGCGCGACGACGGAGGCCTCCGTGGCCTCGCCCTCCAGTTCGGCGAAGCGGGCCTCGATGCCCACCTTGGCGCAACCGCGCAGGATCTGCTCGAGGTAGACGGTCGATGGCGCGTCGCGCCCGATGATCACGACCGCGAGGCCCGGCGGTCGGCCGTTGTTCGCCGTGAAGGCCGCCACGTCGTAGGCGACCGCGTCCCGGATCTCCGCCGCGATCGGCCCGCCTTCGAGCAGTCGCGCGGATCCGGCGGGCACGGCAGCGGTCACGCCCGCGGGGCGATCGGCTCGCGGGGCTCCCCCCGGCCGACGACCTCGTGGGTGGAGGAAGCGAGGTCGCTCGATGTCGTGCAGCCGCTCGTCCACGCGTGCCGTCATCTCCTCGTCGAACGCCGGATCGCCGACGCTCGGGAGGTTGACGAGGACGTTCGCCGCAGCACCGCGAGCGGCCGCTTCCCCGAGGAGAGCCGCGACGTTGAGGTCGCTGGAGGCGTTGGCGTTGCTGCGGCCGGCCAGCGCCTCGGCGACGGCGACGAGCTCCAGGCACGCATCGACGCAGCGCATCGGGACCTCGGCGGCACCGCGGGCGGCCGCGCGGATGGCCGCCGTTCGCGTCGCGACCTCGTCGTCGGTCGTCTTGGGGAGCTTGAGCGCTGCGGAGAAGTCCGCGTAGGAGGCCGCATCTTCGTCGGCGAGGCGCAGGAATCGATCGGCGAGCTCCTGGCCGGACGCGATGGCCCAGGCCAGCAAGTCCTCGTGGGCGGCGTACTTGGGGCGGCCGGTGGAGAGCGAGGCCACCATGGCGACCAGCCCCGCGCCCAGGGAGGCGGCGACGGCCGACGCGCTGCCGCCGCCGGGTACCGGTTCGGCCGAGGCGAGGCGAGCGATGAAGCCGTCGAGCGTCAGGTCACGGAACGGTACGGCCGGATCTGAAGGGTGCACGCTCCGATTGTAGGTTCCCGACGTTCCGCCGCTCGGGTGGTTGTCGCATCAGACGCGCCGCGGAGGTCGGAGCCGGGGCGGGCGCGGTACCGGCGCGCCCACCCCGTCCCGACGAGCGCCGGTGGGCGGGAGGGCAACCACCGGCTACGGATCAAGCGGCTTTGCGCCCCTGGTCGTCATCCATCCCCGTCACGGTCCATCGACCGGATCGGTGGAGGTAGGTGAGGGACAGGCGGGCGCGAGGGGTCTCGACCTCGAAGAGCGTGCGCGGACCGGTGATGACCGGGTACGCGGCGGCCTCTTCGCGGACCGCCATCAGGTGGGTGATCGGTAGACGTTCGTCGCCCCAGGTGATCTCACGGGGACGACCGCTGAACCAGTCGGTCCGGACCTGGACCGCGACGGGTTCGACACGGATGAATGCCATGCCAGATGGCTCCTTTCGGCAACGGGACGCTGTGGGTCTCGTCGTCCGGGGCACTCGGTCGACAGAACATGTGTTCGATGACGCCGTCACCGTAGACCGAACAGGCGTTCGATGTCAAGCGTCGTCGGACGGACTGTCGTCGAGGTCCGTGTCACCTAGGCTGTCACGACCTGCGGACGATCCCGAAGCAGGATCGTCGTCGGCGGTCGCGTCTGTCGGCACGCCGCGCGCCCGCCGATCCAGCGGGTTGCGCGGGTCGCGCTCGAACGGTGCCGGCAGGCCGGCTCCGACCAGCCGACCGCGGGTCACGGCGTCGGCCCCATACCGGCGCCGCAGCGCATCCGCGGCCTCGATGGCCGCCCGGCGACGCGGATCCTCCGACGCGAACATCCCGAGCTGCTCGCGCTCCCCCAGGTTCGACGCGGTCACCCCGAGCAATCGGACGCGAACCCCGCGGATCTCCGGGCGAGCGAGGTCCAGCGCGACGCGGAAGATCGGCTCGGTCAGGTCGGTCGGCTCGGGGAGCGTCCGCTGGCGGGTCATGGTCCGGAACGATGAGTCACGGATCTTGACCGCGATGGTCGAGGCCCGGACACCCGCCGACCGAAGGCGTCCCGACACGCCTTCCGACATCGCCAGCAGCGTGCGTTCGATGATCTCGGGGTCACTCGTATCGACATCGAACGTGTGCTCGTGACCGACCGACTTCGCCGGGTCGCCCTCATGGACCGGGTCGGCATCGACCCCGCGCGCCCGTTCGACCAGGGAGCCGCCGTGCTTGCCGAACCGGCGGACGACGATGTCGGGCGGCAAGGCGGCCAGGTCGCCGATGGTCCGGACGCCGTACTCGGCGAGGGCCGTGGCCGTCTTCTCGCCGACGCCCCATAGCCGCGAGATCGGCAAGCGGCGCGAGGAACGTGGCCTCGTCGCCCGGCGCGACGACGACCAGCCCGTCGGGCTTGCGCAGGTCCGACGCGATCTTGGCCACGAGCTTGGTCGTTGCGACGCCGACCGACGCCGTCAGCCCGACCTCGTCGTCGACCGCGGTCTTGATCGAACGCGCGATCGAGGCACCGTCGCCGAAGAGCGCCATCGAACCCGTGACATCCAGGAACGCCTCATCGATCGAGATCGGCTCCACCTGCGGCGTGAATCGACGGAGGACGGCCATCACGTCGCGCGACGCCTGTTGATAGCGACGCCCGTCGACGGGCAGGAAGACCCCGTCCGGGCAGCGTCGCACCGCCTCGCGCAGCGACATCGCGGAATGGACGCCGAACCGGCGGGCCTCGTAGCTCGCGGCCGAGACCACGCCACGGAAGCGTGGGTCGCCACCGACGATGACCGGGCGTCCCGCGCAGCTCCGGCCGGTCGCGCTGCTCCACCGACGCGAAGAACGCGTCGAGGTCGACGTGGAGGATGGTGCGCACCATGACCCGGGTATCATCGCTCGGGTCGCGGCGGTCGTTGCCGGGACACGATGGCGGAGGGCCATGACCGCGAGAGAGTGGCGACCCTTCGGGCCCGGGATGCTCGGCTCGCTGCCGATCCTCATGCTCGCGAGCGTCGGGTTCGCCCTCCTGGCCACACGGCTGCCTGCCCCGGATGGGCTGGCCCTCTGGAATCTCGACCTCCCGAAGATCGATGCCCCGCTCGCGGTCTTCTTCCACGACGCGCTCGCCCGCGGTGGACTCCCGCTCTGGAACGACCAGCTCGGCCTGGGCTTCCCGCTCTACGCCGAGGGCCAGATCGGCGCGTTCTACCCGCCGAACTGGCTGCTGTTCCGCCTCGACCCGTTGACGGCGCTCGACGCGACGCGACTCCTGCACCTGACGCTGGTGGGTGTCGGGACGGGCCTGCTCGCCGAGCGGATCACGGGCAACCGGCTCGGGGCGTTGCTCGCGGCGGCCGTCGCGGTCCTGGGCGGCGCGATCGTCACGAAGCTCCAGTGGACGAACCTCGTCGAGGCCTACGCCTGGCTGCCCTGGATCCTCCTGCCCCTCGCCCGACGGCCGGCGCCGACCCGGGCCGGTCTCGTCCTCGCCGGGGCACTCTTCGGCCTGCAGGCCCTCGCCGGCCACCCGAACACGTGGCTCCTCACCGGGCTGGCGGCGGCCGTGCTGCTCCTCGTCAACGGGCGCGATCTCCGGGCCGTCGGGCGGGTCGCCGTGTTCGGTGCCATCGGGGTGGCGGTGGGAGCCGTCCAACTGCTGCCCACGCTGCTGCTGACGACCCTCTCGGTCCGCCAGACCGGAGTCTCGCCCAACGATGCGTTCACGTCCTCGTCCACCGTGTTCGACCCGCTGTCATTCGGGTTCGGCCAGGCGTTCGTGCGGACCGGCGCGGACGGCTGGGACTTCTACACCGCGTGGTTCCCGGACGGGACCTTCGCGCTGCTCGAGACGAGCGCGTTGGTGGGTCTCGTGGTGCTGGCACTCGCGGCCATCGGGGCGCGGACTCGCCGCGCGCGACCCTGGCTGGTCGTCGCGGCGGTCCTGCTCGCCATCCCGGTCGTGGCCGCACTGCGTCCCGACCCGTGGCTCCACATCCCGATCCTCAACGGGCTCCGGTCCCCCGTCCGGGCCTACATCTTCGTGGCCTGGGTGATCGGCCTGCTCGCCGCGATCGGGGTCGCCCGCGTGGGACGACAGCGCAGCCCGGTCCATGACGACGGGGTCGCACGGGACGTGGTCACGGTCAGCGTCGTCGCCCTGCTCGTCGCGGGCTGGTACCTCTTCGTGACGGCCGCGGCCGAGTCATTCCCGGACGTGTTCGCGGCCCTGTTCCGGTCGGCCGCCAATGACGGCTCGCCGCAGGCCGTGGCGCAGGCCCGCGACCTGGCGATCCAGGCGCTCACGACGCCGCTCCCCGTCGTCGCCGAGATGACCGCCGTCATCGTCGCGCTCGGTCTTCTTGCCGTGGCCGCGCGTCGCCCCGACCACGCCGCCACGGTCCGTTGGGCCATCGTGGCGCTCGCGATCATCCCGCTCGCCCTGCTGTCGCCGCTGTCGAACGTGCTGCGTCCAGAGGACGACGTGTGGCCGGTCGACTCCGAGCTGGCGGTGGCACTCCGGGCAGAGGATCCGAACCGCGTGTTGACCCTCGATGCGCCGGGCTACTACGCGGGTTCGCCAGACCGACTCGCCGCCGCGCGCGTGCCCGACCTCGACATGTTCAGCTCGCTCAACCTGGCGGCAACGGATGCCGTGACCGAACGGGCACGGCATGGGCCCGACGCGGAGCTCGTCCGCCGCCTCGTCGGCGTCGACACGCTGGTGACGTTCGGCGTGCCCTGCCCCGGCGAGCGGCCACAGGAACTCGACGCCGACGCGGCCATCGTCTGTCGTGTCCCCGCTCGGACGAGTCCCTACTGGATCCCGGCCGACGCGGTCGTGACCACGACCGGCCCGGCCGGCCTCTTCGGGCCGCGCGACGTCGAACTCGATCTCGCTCGCGCGGATAGCGCGGCGGTCGACGGCACGGTGGAGCGCGATGTGCCCGGGTCGTTGACGGCGACCGTGGACGCGCCGGACGACGGCCACGTCTGGCTCGGACGCGCGTGGTGGCCCGCGTGGACGGTCGAGGTCGATGGTCAAGCCGTCACGCCGGCCCGCGCCCTCGGCGGGATGCTGGTGCCGGTCACGGCGGGCGCACACCGGATCTCCGCCCAGCTCGTCCCGTTCGATGCGCTGGCGGGCCTGCTGCTCGGCCTGGTCGCCTTGTTGGCGGCGGTCGCGTGGGTCCTGCGGTCCGCCCGGATCGGCGACGGGAGGCAGCGTGTATCGTCGAGCCCGATGGCCGACCAAGACCCGTCCCTCGCGTCCGCCGCGTCCCTCGCGTCTGCCTCGACCCCGACGTCCGCCTCGACTCCGACGACTGGTTCGACGCCCTCGACTCCCGCGTCCCGTCCCGGTCGGACCACGCGGCGGGGCGGTCCGTTCGGCCAACTCGGCGCGTACGTCGCCCGCCGACCGAACAGCGTCGGGACCGTCCTCATCGTCGTCGTGACGATGGCCGTCTACCTGTTCACGGCCGATCGCGACCGCCAGGACTTCGACTACTTCGTGCGCCTGGCCGACGCGTTCCTCCACGGCCGCCTGTACCTGCTGGAGGCCCCGTCCTGGCTCAACGAGCTCGTGCCCGGCGGTGGCGGCTGGTACGTGGTGTATCCGCCAGTCCCGGCCGTGCTGCTGATGCCGGTCGTCGCCCTCTTCGGCACCGAGTTCCCGCAGCAGATCGCCTCCTGCCTGTTCGGCGCCATCTCGGTGGGGTTGATGTGGCTGATCCTTGGCCGTTTCACGCTCCCCATCCGGCGGCGCGCTGATCCTGACCGTGGTCTTCGCGTTCGGGACCGTGCTCTGGTACGTCGCCGAGAACGGCTCAGCCTGGTACATCGGCCACGCCAGCGCGGTGATGTTCAGCGCCGCGGCCGTGCTGCTGGCGCTGGACCGTCGCTGGCCCGTGGCGATCGGCCTGTTCCTGGGGCTCGCCGCGATCTCACGCCTACCGGTCGCGCTCGCCTGCGTCGGCGTGCTGATGCTGCTGCTTCGGCTGGGCTGGCCGCTGCGCCTCCCGACGGATCGCGCCCTCGCGCTGCGCCGTACGGTCGGTTTCGGGGTCGGGATGGCGGTCCCGGTCGCGCTGTACTTCGCCTACAACGAAGCGCGCTGGGGCACGCTCCTGGACCAGGGCTATACGAAGATCCCGGGCGTCCTCGAGGACCCCATCTACGAGAAGTTCGGGATCTTCGCGATCGAATACATCCCGCGCCACATCTACGCGATCTTCCTGCGCTCGTGGAACTTCGTGGACGACCCGCCGTTCTTCCAGCCGAGCTGGTGGGGCCTCGGGCTGTTCCTGACGACCCCGCTGCTCATCTGGCTCGTCCGTGCCCGCCTGCAGGACCCGCGGGTGCTCGGATCCGTGGTGGCGACGGCCCTGGTCGCGATCCCGATCATCACGCACGGCAACGTGGGCATCGCCCAGTTCGGCTACCGCTTCAGCCTGGACGTGCAGGTGTTCCTGTTCGTCATCCTGGCCACGGTCTTCGAGCGCGGCATGTCAAGGTTGGCATGGCTGGCCGCGCTGGCATCGATCGCGATCTGCGCCTACGCGATCTGGGCCATCTCGATCGAATTCGTCGCGTTCTGACGATCGTTCCGCACAGGGCTCGCTCCAAGCTGACTCGTCGTCGCACGCCATCGCACGTCATGCGCCGGGCGCATCACGGCGAGCGTGATCCTGCGTCAGCAACGACCTTCGGGCCGTGTCTGCGCACGACGCGACCCATGGGGCGCATCACGTGCGATGACTTCGGCCCACGCAGCGGCCAGCGAGCCGCGCGCCGGGCTACCCCTTCGGGTTCGACGATGATCGTGACTTCGGGCGTCATGCCGGAGAAGACCTTGATGGCGACCTTGTAGGTGCCCAGGGTCTTGAGCGGCTCGTCGAGGTCGATCTTGTGGCGGTCCACGTCGATGCCGCGGCGGGCCAGCGCGTCGGCGATGTCCTTCGACGTGATGGAGCCGTAGAGCTTGCCGCCGTCGCCGACCTTGACGCCCATCGTGAGCGTGGTCGAGGCGATGCGGGTCGCGGCGATCTCGGCGTCCGCACGCTCGCGGACGCGCTTCTCCTCGCGGCTCGCGATGTCGTGCTGCCACGCGCGGTAGGCCCCGCCGGCGGCCGGCACGGCCACGCCCTGGGGGATGAGGAAGTTGCGTCGCGTAGCCGTCGGCGACCTGCTTCATCTCGCCGCTCTTGCCGAGCTTCGGCACGTCCTTGGTCAGGATGACCTTCAAGTGATGGGATCCTCCCTGTTGATCCAGGCCCGCACGCGCGGGCCGAGACCCAGTTGGCTGATGGCGTCCCCGGCGCCGGTGATGAGGGTCGGGGACCCGCCGGATGGTCCGACGGACGGGGCCCGGCGTCAAGCGCCGGATCTGGGCGATGTCGCGCTCGAACGCCGCCCGATCGATCTCGAGCTCGTCGAGCTTCTCCTGCGAGCAGGTCCCGCGGGACGCCGTCGAGGAAGAGGTCCACGGCGAGCACGACGACCACGAGGTCGTCGAGCCCGCCGATGATCGGGACGTCGTCCGGGATGATGTCGCGACCGAGGACGAGGTAGCCGGCGGCGGCCCCGAGGAGCACCTTGCGGTCCTTCGGCATCCGCTCGTCGAGGACGAGCGCCGTGACGAGGCGGGCGTAGTCCGGGATCCGGCTCGCGACCGGCAGGAAGGCGAGCAGCGACAGCATCCGCGTAAGACCGGCGCTGCCGATCCCGCGTTGCCGCTCTTCTTCGATCCTGGGTGGTCCCGGCCATCGAACGTCCGTCCTCGTGCCCGGCCAACGGCGGTGCGTGCCGATCCGGGGAGCGGCAGTCTACCAGCGAACCGTGCGGCCGCCCATCAACGCTCGGCGCACGGTGCCGCCTCGCCTTGACATCGAACGTCCGTTCGGTATCATGCACCACAAGGAGGCGCGAGTGACCAAACACGACGCCGAGCGCAAGGTCAGGATCCTCGACTTCATCGCGGCGACGCTGCGCGCGCGCGGCTACCCGCCGTCCGTTCGCGAGATCGCCCATGCCGTCGGGCTGGCCTCCACCTCCGCGGTCCATCACCACCTGCAGATCCTGGAGCGCGACGGCTACCTGGAGCGTGGGGAGAAGGAGAGTCGCGCCATCCGGCTCACGCCCACCGCCGCCATCCACCTCGGGCTGTCCAGCGAGCTCGTCCCGCAGGCCACGTCGGCGGACTCGCGGGTGCTGCCGATCATCGGCGAGATCGCGGCCGGCGGTCCCATCGAGGCCTATCAGGACGCCTCGGAATCCATGGCCGTCCCGGACATGCTGGCCCCCAGCGGCGACGCCTACGTCCTCAAGGTCCGCGGCGACTCCATGATCGAGGCGCACATCGCCGACGGCGACTTCGTCCTCATCCGCCCGCAGACCACGGCCCGCAACGGCGACATCGTGGTCGCCCAGGTGGAGGAGAACGCCGTCACGCTGAAGCGGTTCTTCAAGGAGAAGGACAAGATCCGACTGCAGCCCGCCAACCCGGCCTACCCGCCGCAGTTCTATGACGATGTTCGCATCCAGGGCAAGCTCATCGGTGTCATCCGGAAACTGGATTAGCAGCGGGCCGATTCTCTGTTCGGCGAGTCAGACCATGACTTCCTGAGGGATTGGGGATATCCACACGGGTCGTCCACAGTCGGCCCACATCGATGGTGTTTCCGTGGACTGGAAGCCGCTGATCGGCGGTCTTCGTGGACCGGAGCTCACCGCCACCACCGGACAATGACGCCCCCAAGCACCCGTCGGAGTCCTGCCACGCCGTGATCGACCGTCTACCGCCGCAAAGCCTCGAAGCCGAGCAGTCCGTGCTCGGTGCCATCCTCATCGACCGCGACGCCGTGGTCGAGGTCGCCGAGTTCCTGCGCCCCGAGGATTTCTACCGTCAGGCGAATGCCCGGATCTATGCCGCGATCCTGGACCTGTTCGAGCGGCGCGAGCCCATCGACATCGTCACGGTCGCCGAATCGCTGGAGCGTCGCGAGGAGCTGGAGGCGGTCGGCGGCCGCGCCTACCTGTCCAGCCTCTCCAACGAGACCCCGACCGCGGTCCATGCCGCCCAGTACGCCCGGATCGTCGAGCGCAAGGCGGTCCTGCGCGGACTCATCGGGGCGGCGGGGCGCATCGCCGGGATCGGCTACGAGGATCCGGCAGAGATCCAGGAAGCCATCGACCGGGCCGAGGCGGAGCTGTTCGCGGTCAGCCAGAAGCGCATCGATACGGGTTTCAGCCCGCTCAAGGCGCTGCTCCACGACGCCTACGACCGGCTCGACTACCTCCACGCCCACCGCGGCGAGATCAGCGGCGTGCGGACAGGGCTTCTCCGATCTTGATGCCCTCACGACGGGCCTCCAGAAGAGCGACCTCGTGGTCCTCGCGGCGCGGCCATCGGTCGGCAAGACGAGCTTCGCGCTCAACATCGCGGAGCACGCGGCGGTCAAGGAGCGCAAGAGCGTCGGCGTGTTCAGCCTGGAGATGAGCAAGGAACAGCTCGTCCTGCGCATGCTCTCGAGCGTCGCGAATATCGACTCCCAGCGACTGCGGACGGGCTTCCTCGAAGAGCTCGACTTCGCCCGCATCGCCCCCGCGATGAACTCCCTCTCCGAAGCCCCCATGTACATCGACGACACGCCGAACATCTCCGCGATGGAGCTGCGGACCAAGGCGCGCCGACTCCAGGCCGAGGCCGGCCTGGACCTGGTGATCGTCGATTACCTGCAGCTCATGCAGGCGACCACCACCAATCGCGACGCCAATCGTGTCCAGGAAGTCAGCGAGATCTCGCGGGGGCTCAAGGCCCTCGCGCGCGAGCTGTCGGTGCCCGTCATCGCGCTCTCGCAGCTGTCACGCCAGCCGGAGATGCGCGAGTCGAAGGAGCCCAGGCTCTCGGACCTGCGCGAGTCCGGCGCGATCGAGCAGGACGCCGACCTCGTGATGTTCCTGTACCGCGAGAAGGAGCGCGCGGCCGAGGATCAGGACGCCGATGGCGAGGTCATCAACCTGAAGCTCGCGAAGCATCGCAACGGGCCGACCGGCGAAGTCCAGCTCTGGTTCAAGAAGCGCCAGACCCGGTTCGTTTCCTATGCCGGGGAGCGCTACGCCGAGACCAGCTGACCCGGCACGGCCACGACGCCGAGGGCCCGAGATAGCGGCCTACGCGGTCTCGTCGGGGAGCAGGGGTCGGACGGAAAGCGTGTAGATCGCGCCATCGGGCGACTTCAGCGTCACGTTCTGGAGTCCGCCCTCGTAGCCATCGATGCCCAGCGCCGCGACTTCGTCCGCCGTGAGCGTGCGATGCGGGAACTGCAGCCCGTTGGGATCGGCATCCGGCTTGAAGTCGGCCGGCGCGATGTCGTCCCACGGCCAGTCCTTCGTGCCCGGATCCACGACGCCCTGGCCATCGAGCAGGATCCCGCGATAGGCGGTCGGCTCGTAGTCGGTCGCGGTGATCTGGCCGCCTTTCTCGATGGAGGTGAGCGCCTGGGCCAGCTTCGAGAAGGCCGCTCGAGCCGCCGCGTCGGGATCGCCCTGGGCGGGATCGATGCCGAGCGCATAGACCTGCACGACCTTCTTCACGCCGCCGGCCTCGACCGTGAAGATCGCGGTCCCGGCATCGGCCACCATCATGTTCGTGTACTCCGGACGGGCGACCGCGAGTCCGCCCTCGCCGAGCGCGAGCTCGAGCACGTCCTGGATCTGGGCCTCGGTCAGCTTGGCGGTGCGCATCGGGTTGAACTTGCCGATGTTCCCCTCCATCGGAGGGAACTCGAGGGTCGGATCGCGGAAGACGATGGTGCCGTCGCCGTACATCGTGAAGGGCGGGACCATGGTCGCGGCATATGACGCCATCACGAAGCCGCCGCCTTCGTCATAGCGAAGGATGATGTCGGTCGCGCCAGTCGCGTGGTCGATGGCGTTGGCATCGGGGGTGGCGCTGGGCGCCGCCGACGGCGGGCTCGACGGACCGCCCGAGGCCACCGGAGACGCGGCTCCGCCGGCACTGCTGCAGGCCACGATCGAGAGGGCGAGGGCGGGCATCAGGAGAAGGGAGGCCTTGCGGCGCGGAAGGTTGGACATGGGTGCCGGACGTTACATGGTCGCGGGCGGTTCCGATTGGTCCAGGCTGAAACCGGCGTCCGGGCGACGTTCCGAGGCCCCGGAATCGGTCGCTCGGTACGAGTCTCGTTCGCCGAGCAACGATTCCGTGCGGAGAACGGCGCGAAATGGGCTTGACGGCGCGCGTATCTTCTCCGCTATGAGTCCCGGGCCGAGCCCGGACCGACCCGAGCGCGCCCCCTGTTCCAGCGCGTCACCGAGCCGTTCCAGGCGCCCATCACCGGTGCGGGTCTCGACCGTCACGCGTCCGAGGCGAGGGAGGTCTGGAGAGGGTGTACGCGGATCGTTCGCTGTCCTGTCGCGACTGCAGCGAGGAGTTCGTCTTCTCGGCCGGCGAGCAGGCCTTCTATGCCAGCAAGGGCCTGGTCAATGACCCCCAGCGTTGCCCGTCGTGTCGGGCCGCTGCCAAGCGCGCTCGGTCCGCCGATGCGCCCAGAGAGTTCCACGCCGCCGTGTGCGGCGCCTGCGGCGGCCAGGCCGTCGTGCCGTTCGCGCCGCGCAACGATCGACCGGTCTACTGCAGCTCCTGCTTCGACAAGGTCCGCGCCGGAACCCTGAGCGCCGAAGCGGCCCACGTCTAGAGGGACCGCGCCCGTTGGAGGGCCGGCGCGCAGGGCGCGGCGTCGGCGCGCGCGGCGCCCGTCGATCGCCGATCCGAAGCCGGTCCGGGAACGGGCCGGCTTCATCGTGTCAGGGGCGTGGCATGATGGCGACCCGGAACCCGATCGATCCCAGGAGGTGCACACGTGGGCGTCATCATCATCCGCGAGATGGTCGGGACCAGCCCGCAGTCCTGGAGCGATGCGGCGCGGCAAGCCGTCGCGACAGCCTCCAAGACCGTGCGCAACATCCAGTCGGTCGAAGTCGTGAAGTCGAGCGCCGTCGTCCAGGACGGCGAGATCGTCGAGTACCGCGTCGAGGTCAAGATCGGCTTCGAATACGAGGGCTGACCGGGTCTTGGGTGAGCGTCATCGCGCCATGGCGCCGAGCCGTCGATGAGGGCTCGCCCGGCGTCCGCCTGGCCCGGAACGGCCTTCCCCACCTGATCAAGTCGCAGCTAATCGTGGGGTGAGTGACGCGCGCCAACATGGGCGCATGCCCAGGTCCGCTTCGACCCACTCTTGACTCCCCCGCGACCACGCCGATATCTGCGCGTGAACGCTCGCCCCGCGTGCCGTCCTACGGAGCTCGCTCCGATCCGTCCCAGTCTCGAGCACCTGTCCCGGTGGGTCCCGACGACCGCTGACCGCCGTACCTCCAAGGAGCGGCCCCCTGCGCGACGAAGCCTCGCGAATACCCCATCCAGCTGCGAAGGTCCAGCCACCAGCGCTCCGCAGTGAGACGCTGGAACGGCCGCGCCTCCTGGACTGGCTCCGCGCAGGCATATCCACAGTCGGGTAGTCCTGGTGCTCGCCGACGCTGGGTACGGCAAGACGACCCTGCTCGCGGACTATCTCCCGACGCACTCGCATCCGGACGGTCTGGTACCGGCTCGAAACGTCGGACGACCGATTGGCTCGTGTTTGTAAATCACCTGGTTGCGGCCGGCCGGCAGCACGATCGCGGCTTTCGCGCGCCGCCACGGGCTTTGCTGAACTCCAACGAGATGACCGCACGCACGAGAGCAGGTCGTCGAAACCTTCCTCAACGAGCTGCAGTGGCCTCGCGACGGATGGGGTCGGCCTGATCCTCGACGACTTTCACTTGGTCGACGAGTCGCCGGACTGCCGGTTCGTCGTCGCGACAACTCGTTGCAACGGGTCCGAGCGCCATGACCACCGTCTTCGTCAGCCGGCGGGCGCCGAGCATTGCCCTGTCGGCCAGCCTGCGAGCCACGGGTGAGGTCGCAGAACTCATGACCGACGACCTTCGTTTCGACCTTTCACGGAGACCACCCGACTCTTCAACGACACGTACGGACGCCATCTCGAATCGGATGTCGTTGCTGACGCTGGCGACAGAACTGAAGGTTGGATCGCGTCGCTGCAGTTGGTTCAGGCCGCCTTGCGGGACCGTTCTCCGGCCGAGATGCGGCGCTTCGTGCGCGAGCCTCGACGGGCGCAGATCGCGAACTCTACGACTACCTGGCCGAGGTAGTCGTCGGCGAGCTTCCGGAAGACGTGCAACGTTTCCTGATGACGACATCGGTCCTTCAGATCGTCACGCCAGAATTCGCCGGAGATCGCTCGAAGGGAACCACCAGACGCCGTTGCTCGGCTCACGACATCGGCCGAACGCCTGACCCTGCTTAGCCGAGTGTCCGGCGGCCCAGGAACGCACCAGCGGTATCACCCGCTGGTGCGTGAATTCCTGGAGGCACGCCTGGTTTCCAGCATCGGGGCGACCGCCGTCGCGCAGTCTTCATCGAGGGTCGCTGAAGCGGCCGCCATCTCAGACTGGCGAGTGGCCGCTCATCACTACCGCGAAGCCGGGGATCTCTCGAGGCCATGGTGGCGACGTTGGACTCCGCAATACCGACAATCATGGCCAATGGGCAGTACGCGCATGCCGAGACCTTCATCGGCGATGATTCCGACCGAAACTGCGGCCGATAGGAACGAACTTCGTGCTTGGGTCGGGTTGACTCTGCAGCACGGTGACTTTGAGGCCGCCGCGCTTTAGCGCAGGGCCGTTCTAGAAGCCGTCAGTACCGATTCCGTCCAGCGGGACCATGCGTTGCTGAATCTCCTGGCCGTTAGCTTCAACTATGGGTACGGCGAAGAGGCCCTTGAAATCGCGGCGACCCTTCGCGACACCACGTCGGACCGAAACCTGCCGACGATCGCCGAGGCTTCGATTGCAATTCTTGGGTTGCGAGAACAGAGCGGGACGTCGATCAATCGGAAGCTGCTATCCATGGCGAGACGGCAACGCAACGGGCAGGCTCACCACTTCGGCGTCTCGATGTACAACCTCGCTACGAACTCATTGATTGCAGGATCGGTTCGACGACGCGGAGGCGAGAGGTCGAGCGAAGCGCTCCAAGCGTTCGTCGACACATCCTCCGTGGTCGAACGTCAGGCAGCGCCGTTCTCCGTCTTGGAATCCTGCTTGAAATGGACCGAACGCGATGGAAGCCAATGCGACTGTGACGGGCTGCTCGGAGGACCTCCAAGCCTCCAGAACGACGCGTTGCTGGCGCTGCGGACGTCTTCGACGCATTTGCGTGTCGAGAGCTGGCCGACGAACTCTTCAACCGTGTTGGGGACCGATCCGTTCAGACGCTTGTCGACCATCGGGCTTCAGCCCTGTCCGCGCGCGCATCCTGATCCGGCGGGGACACTCGACAACGCCGAATAGGCGATCGAGGAGTACCCGAGGGCGTTTCGACGATGATCGGCATGCCGGCGTGGCGAAGGCCGTGGTTGTCGGGCAGCTGGCGATCGCGCATGGCCGTCCGACGAGCGAAGAGCTTCTGCGAGACGCGGCACTCGAGACGGCCTGCGTCCGGGGGCATACATAGCGCTCGCCGGGCCGCCGAACTTCTGCTGGGAGCAGCCTCCGATGACACCAGAGCTCATCATGCCATCAAGCTGGTGGGCGACGCAGCCCGTGGCATCTCACCGCACGGTGCGGAGGCCTCGTACCGCTCCTCCCGTCTGCGACGATGAGACACGAGCGTGTGGTGGCGAAGGCCGTCGGATTCACCCGAGCGATGGCGCAGCCGACTACGTACATGCCTCGCTCTCGATGGTCCGTCAGTCACGAGGCCGCGTCTACTTCTCGAGACGTCGGCGAACGCCCGACATCCTTCGATTGCGTACATACGCCCATAACCACCGGCGCCATCGTCGCTCGGCATCACTCGGTCGTGCCCTGGCTCGACGTACTTGCGAACCCGGTATTCGTCGAGGATCAAGGACGTGTATTGATCAGGATCGGCCAGCGCGAAGTCGCCGGATCCACGATTCGACGGAAGGTGCTGGCGATCCTCTGCTACCTCTTGACACGTCCTGACCTGTCTGCGACGCGAGACCAGGTGCTTGAGGCCATTGTGGCCCGATCTGGATCCCGAGGTGGCGACGCAACTCTCTCAACCAAACCCTGTACTTCCTTCGGCGGGTCTTTGAGGACGACTATGCCGAGGATCTTTCGCCCGGATACGTACACCATGAAGGAGATGTGATCTGGCTCGATCCGGAATTGGTTTCGAGTCGCACCGCCCGATGTCGGAAGTCTCATTCGAGAATTGCCAGACGGACCCGTCCCCGGACGACGTTGAGTCGCCTTGCGGTCGATGTATCGAGGCCGGTTCGCACTCGACTTTCGAATATGAAGAGTGGGCGTCCACCTACCGCGAGTCCGTCCACGCTGCGTACCTCGAAGTCGTCGAAAGGTCACTCCTGGAGGATGTCGCGACCGGCCATCATGATCGCGCGATAACAATCGCAAGACGCGCACTCGAGGTGGATCCCTACTCGGACCAAATCGAGGTGTCGCTGCTCCGGCTCTACAAGTCCACAGGTGCCCATTCAGCCGCTGCTGAGCAGTACGCGCACTACTCAAGCGTGCTTCGCGACGAGCTCGGGATCGAGCCTCCGCCACTCGAATCCCTGTAGGGATAGGTAAGGTGCCGTATTGACCGGTCCGGTCCAGCATCCGTAGAGTCCGCCCACTGACTAGTACCCCAGTACTAGGAAGCAACGTTAAGACGCTCGGACGCGCCGATGCCTGCACCTGAAATGGGCACTTAGGGTGGGGCGGAGCGAGTAGTGCAACCGACCGACCATGAGTCAGGTCGGTTTTCGTGTTCCCCAGAGCACGAGGGCCGCAAAGGAGGAACGAGCGTGGCACCCGAGTCCGTCAAGGGCTGGTAGTCGAGGTACTGCCATGAAAGCCCGAGTCACGCGCATCATGCTTGACGCTTTCGAGCGTTGCGATGATCGCTCTCGCAGGAGGGGCTTCGCTTAGGGGCTTCTAGTACGGGAAGGCCATTACCATGGTGAGCACGTGACGCGTAGAGTCACCTGGCCAAACCCCGACTTGAGACGGTATATGCCGAGGTCCCTGAAGCTCTACATAACTGGTGTCGTGGTCATCGGCGCTTTAGCGCTGGTGGTCGCGACATTTCTGTTTCCGCTCGAAAGCCGCATCGCCATTCGCGTTCAACGTCGACCGGACCGAGCCCCACCCGAGTCGGAGATACTCGCTCGGCGTCGCATTCTGGATCGTCCTCACGTTGGTCGGATCCGCGTACCCCGTTCAGCAGCCCACGCGGGTCCCAACAGGCCGTCGCCATCGCGCCAATCATGGCGCTCGATGTTCTTGGGTGGTCCCGCGGTAGGAGGCTGGGTCGCCGCAATCGGCACGACCGAAGTCCGGGAATTGCGCGGTCGAATTCCCTGGTACGGGACCCTGGCGAACCATGCAGGCCTCGTTATTCCCAGCAGTCGTCGCGGGCATCGTCCGCCACGCAGGGATGACGGTCACCTCGGGGCCGGTCGCGGACTTCATCACGGCCATGATCGCCGCGGCTGTGTTCCTAATCCTCAACCCATTCCTGGCTTCGACCCTGCTCGGCTTAAGGACGGGCCAATCGGTGCGCGACGTCTTCGTTGGTGACACTCGAGGCATCTGCCGGCAACATGGTTGCCCTGGCACCACTCTCCTGGCTCATGACGATCACGTACGCCGTTCAGTGGTGGGCCACCGCTCTGTTTGCAGTTCCGCTTTACTCGACCCGTGCTGGCGTACAAGCGCTTTGTCGAAATGCGCGACATGTTCACGCAGACCATCGGGGCCCTGGCGGAGGCCGTCGACAAGCGCGATCCATTCACGGCGCAGCACAGCCATCGGGTCAAGGAGATCGCGGTCGACATGGGGCGCGTCCTGCGCGTCAGCGACGCGGAGCTCGAGGCGCTCGAGTGGGGCGGCTTGCTCCACGACGTCGGCAAGATCGGTGTTCCCGACAACGTCCTCCTGAAGCAGGAACGCCTCAACAAGGAGGAGCGGATGCTGATGAACGCGCATCCGGTCCTGGGCGCGCAGATCATCGCGCCGGTCACCAAGCTCGCCCCCGAGCTGCCGATCATCCGGCACCACCACGAGTGGTACAACGGCTCGGGCTACCCAGATCGGCTCATCGGCGACGAGATCCCCAAGCTGGCGCGCGTCCTCCACGTGGCCGACGCCTTCGAAGCGATGACGGCAGCCCGTCCCTATCGCATGACGCCACTCACGACGGAACAGGCCCTGGGCGAACTTCGCAAGTTCGCCGGGATCCAGTTCGACCCGGTCGATGGTCGATGCGTTCGTCAAGACGCATCACGTCGAGGGCGTTCCCGATCCCGGACGGACGGCCCAGCCGCGATCGATCCCGCTCATCGGCCAGGCGGCGAGCCGGATGACGACGCCCGCTCCAGGCGGTCCCGCGGCGGTGGGACCTGGAGGGTCGGACAAGGCCTGAAGGCCCGAGAGTACGCCTTCCGCCCCGGTCATCTTTCGTCCTAGTCACAGGGTGACTACGCCAGGAGCGAATGGAGCTCGATCGAACGGAATCTCCTCCGCCTGAGTCACGTGGGACTACGGCGCAGGAAATGGGTCACCACGACGGGCCTCGGGGTTGCACGGGATTCACGTGGAGACTAGGACGCAAGATGGGCGATCGCCACGAGGCACGGCAAGGCTCCGTTCGGGGATGATGCGCGGGTGAGCCCACACTCCCGCGCACGCGCCGCTCGCGTCGCCCAGGTTGATGGCGCGCCCGGCGGCCCGCGCGAGACCGCGCCTGGCGGCCCGCGCGAGACCGCGCCCGGCGGCCCGCGCGAGACCCCGACCCCAGCCGCCCTGACCCCGTGCTGATCTTCGGGATCCTGCTCGGCCTGCTCCTGGGGCTGCTCGCCGGCGGGCGCCTAGCGAACCTCGCCTCGATCCAGCTGCGCTGGGTCGGCTTGCTGTTCGCCGCGGTCATCATCCGCTTCGGTACCGAGATCCTCCTCAACGCGGGCGTCGAGATCGTCGATGTGCTGCGTGTCCCGCTCCTGGCGACCGGATTCGGGCTGCTGCTCGTCGGGCTCTGGGTCAATCGGTCGTATCCGGGTCTCGGCCTGGCCTTCGTCGGCATCCTGCTCAACGCCATCGTCATCGTCGTCAACGGCGGCTACATGCCGATCTGGGCGTCGGCCCTCGCGGCGGCCGGGTTCACCGAGGCGGACGTGACGTCGGCGCTGCACATCGTCCTGCCCGGCACGCCAAGCGACTTCCTCCTCCACCTGCTGATCATCGGCGACGTCATCCCGATCCCCCTGCCGGTCGTCGAGAACGTCGCCTCGCTCGGCGACCTGTTCCTGACCCTGGGGCTCGCGTTCTTCCTGTTCGCGGGCGTGGTTCGCGTCCCGAACGTGCTCGAGGAGCACGAGGAAGCCGCCATCCGCGAGCGCCTGGCCGGTCTGGCCGGCTCCACGCGGATCGCCCGGACACCCGGCGCGACGACCATCGCGCCCGAGACAGGCCTCGCGCCCGCCCTCGCCGACGCGGCCGCGCTGGAACGGCCACTCGTGATGGGCGGGCAGGGTGCCGGTCTCGCCTCCCCGGCGTTGGCGCCACTCCCCGTCGGCGTCTACGAGCGCGAGGTGGAGCTGGCGGACGGGGTCGATACCGCCGCGCCCGACGACCGCCTCGCAGCCACGGCCGGCGGCACGCCGACGACGGTCCTGCCGCCGATCACCGTCCCCCGGCCATCGCCGGAGACGATGGCGCGGGTCCGCCAACACCCCTACGTCCGGCTGTCCCTCAACGGCTCGTTCTCGGCGTTGTGGGCGGGCCAGCTCATCTCGCTGTTCGGTGACCGCATCCACACGATCGCGCTCGCGGCCGTGGTCCTGATGATGACGAACTCGGTCTTCGCGTCGGCGCTCGTGTTCATGGCCGCGACGCTGCCGAACCTGTTCCTCAGTCCGGTGGCGGGCACGCTCGTGGACCGCTGGGACCACAAGGAGGTCATGGTCGTCAGCGACCTGCTGCGCGCGGCCCTGGTCCTGCTCGTGCCGATCGCCGTGGTGACCAACATCCTCCTGGTCTACCCACTGGTCTTCCTCATCACGACCGTCTCGATCTTCTTCCGTCCCGCACGCGTGGCGATCCTGCCGCAGATCGTCCGCCAGGACGAGTTGCTGAGTGCCAACTCAGCGTTGTGGGTCGGCGAGACCATGGCCGACATCATCGGGTGGCCACTCGCCGGCCTGTTCGTGGTCTCGCTCGGGAATGCGATCCCGGTCGCGTTCTGGCTCGATGCCGCCACCTACGTCGCCTCCGCCGCCCTGATCAGCTCGATCGTCGTGAAGTCCGCGCGTTCGCGATCGTCCGTGGCCACCGGCGCCATCGCTCCCGACGGCGACGTCGTCGTCGAGCGCGGCGACCCGGCGATCGATGGCACCGTGGCTCCGCCCGCTGCCGACGGCTTCCTCGGGGAGCTCAAGGCCGGATGGCACTTCCTGCGCGGCGAGCCGAGCCTGCTTGCGAACACGCTCCAGGCGACGGTCGCGCAGCTCACCGTCGGCGTCCTCATCGCGCTCACACCGGCGTTCGCGCTCACGGTGTTCGGGGATGACCCGCTCGGCTGGAAGGCGATCTACTCGTTCATCGAGACGAGCCAGGGCATCGGCAGTCTCATCGGTGGCTTCGTGGTGGGTCTCGTCGGCATCCGGTTCGCGAAGGGCCGCATGATCATCGGCGGCTATACGCTCTTCGGCCTGTTCCTCTTCCTGCTCTCACTCACCGGTGATCTGGGGCTTGTGCTCGGCTTCGCGTTCGGTTCCGGCATCGCCAACATGATCTTCCTGATCCCGAGCCAGACGATGTTCCAGGAGCGCACCCCGCCCGAGCTGATGGGCCGTGTCGTGGGCTTCCGATTCGCAGCCGTGTTCGGGGCGATGACCCTCGCGATGGGCGTCGGTGGACTGTTGGCCCAGGCATTCGGCGTGACGACGGTCATCGCAGTGTCGGGCCTCATCACGATGGCGGCCGGACTCGCCGGCATGCTGTTCCCCGCCGTTCGCGACGTCCGCTGAGACCTGCGACCGCAGTCGGCCGCTCGACTTGGGTACACTGGCGCCCGCGCAGCGGCCCGCAGACGGACCGGCGCCATGCCCGACCAACGGCAGGCGTCGCGCGCCAGGAGTGACGACGAACGGATGAGCGAACGACCCGAGGGCTCGATCGACCCCGAGGCGACCGAACCCACCGAGACGCCGGTCGAGCCGCCCGCTGACGCGGCGCCCGACGCGACGACCGCGCCCGAGATCGACGAAGCGGCCGACTCGGTCGAGGCTGCCGCCGGCGAGCCCGAGGCCGAGGCCGAGGCCGACTGGCCGAACCCGAGCCCGAGCCCGAGCCCGAGCCGGAGCCCGAGCCGACGCCGAGCCCGAGGCCGAGCCCGAGCCCGAGCCCGAGCCGAAGCCGGTCGCGGCCGAGGCCGCGCCCGAGCCCGAGCCGGTCGCGCCGAACCCGAGCCTGAGCCGCCGAGCCCGAGCCCGAGCCGGTCGTCGAGGACGAGGTCGCCGTAGCGGAAGAAGACGCCGAGAGCGACGACGTCGCGGAAGTCGACGAGACCGACGAGGACGAGGCCGGCGACAACGCCGAGGTTGCCGTCGTCGGTGCAGCCGCAGCGACCGCGGCCGCAACAGGCGCTGCGTCTTCGGCGACACGTCGGGCGGCACCGAGCTCCTCGGTCAAGGCGCCATCGCCATCGGAGATCGCGGTCCACGTCAAGGAACCGTGGAGCCGGATCTACGTGATCGTGGCCGTGGCCGTCTTCGCGGTGATCCTGTTGTACGGCCTCGTCGGCGGGAGGGGCGGCCTTGTCACCGCGACGCCGTCCCCCTCCCCGGAGCCGAGCGCGGGCGCCAGTTCGAGTGTGGCGCCTTCGGCCGCGGTGTCGGCCGAGCCGAGCGTGTCGGTCGCGCCGAGCGTCTCGGTCGCGCCGAGCCCGTCCGGTCGCGCCGAGCGTGTCCGTCGCTCCCGCGTCGCCGGCGGCGTCGGTCGAGGCGAGCCCCTCACCGTAGGACCTGCCCCGGTCTTCGACCGCGCGCTGGCCAACTTCCGCCCTAGTCACTGGGTGATTCCGCGGCACGAAACGACGCCGAGATCGGACTCGATTCGCTCGATATTCTTTCGCGCTAGTCACCACGGACTGAGACGGAAGAAATCGAGGCGGGAACCGACCGATCCAGCTTGCACAGGATTCACTGGGCGACTAGGACGGAAGTTCCGGGCCCGGGGCGCGCCACTCGCCGTGGGTTCCGGGCCCGGGGCGCGCCACTCGCCTGGGTTCCGGGGCCGGGGCGCGCCACTCGCCTGGGCCCGCCGCGCGGACCCCCGCCACGGCCCCGGCCCGCACCCCCGCACCCCCGAACCCCCGCCACGGCATCCGTCTATCCTCAGCGCATGTTCCGACGTCGGGACGCGCTCGATGATCGACAGCGGATGGTGCGGGACCAGCTGCGCGGTCGAGGCATCCGCGACGAACGCGTCCTCGAGGCGATGGGCGCGATCCCGCGCGAACGCTTCATCGATGAGCACCACCAGCGCGAGGCGTACGCGGACGAAGCCGTCCCGATCGATCTGCATCAGTCGATCAGCCAGCCCTGGATGGTGGCGCGCATGACGGAGCTCCTGGCGCCCCGACCCGGCGATCGGGTCCTGGAGCTCGGCACCGGGTCCGGCTACCAGGCCGCGATCCTCGCCCACCTCGGCGCGGACGTCACGAGCCTGGAACGCCACCCGGAGCTCGCCGCGACCGCCCGCACGCAGACTCGCCGACCTCGGCCTCGCCGACCACATCGATATCCGCGCCGCCGACGGCAGCCTCGGCGACCCGGATGGTGCCCCGTACGACGGGATCATCGTGACCGCGGCGGCGCCATCGATCCCGACCGAGCTGCGCGACCAGCTCGCCGACGGCGGCCGACTCGTGATCCCGGTCGGGCCGCGCGATCGACAGGTCCTGATGCTCGTCGTGCGCGACGGCAACGACTGGCGCGAGACCCCGCATGGGGCCTGTGTCTTCGTCCCGCTCATCGGTCGCGGCGGCTTCCCGGACTGACCGGCGCGCCGTTGCGCTCGGTATACTCGCCCGGCCATGACCCACGTCTTCGTCGCGCCCCATCCGGACGATGTCGCCCTCTCGTGCGGCGGCCTGATCGCCAGCCTGCGGGAGCTGGGACAGAATGTCGCGATCGTGACGGTCTTCTCCGGCAACGGACCGCTCGGCGACGACGGCGAAGGCGAGCCGCTGACGTCGTACCAGCGCGAAGCGCTCGGGTTCGGCTCCAAGACGCATTGGCCGGCGACCGAAGCCTTCAATCGAAGCTCCATCCTCGCCGACTACCCCGAGACGCCCGGATCGACGCCGTGGGCGGCCGACGACGACCAGCTCGATGCGACCCAGACCGACGCCGATGCCGCCGCCAAGCGGTTCTGGCAGCGCTCGTCCTGGTATCGACGCGCCAGCATCCGCAACGAGTCGCTGGCCGGTCAGCCCGTCATCGATGACCTCTCCACGCAGGGTGCCGTCCTGACCGAGGAGGTCATGGACGCGGCGGCCGCGGGCGACCTGATGGCCAAGCGCCGGATGGAGGACGAGCGATACGCCTACTTCGCGGAGGCGTCGATCGTGTTCCTGGACCTCCCCGACGCGGTCTTCCGCGGCTACGAGGGCGACGAGCAGCTCCTGGGCGCACCACGGGCCGACGACACGGCACCGTTCCAGATCCTCCGCCGCGAGATCGCCCGCCTGGAGCCCCAGAAGGTCTACTTCCCGCTGGGCGTCGGCGGCCACGTGGACCATCAGCTCTGCCGCGAGGTCGGTATCGGCCTCCTCAACGACAGCCGCCAGTGGGTGATGCCCGGACCGGAGTACGCCGGAACGGTCGTGTTCTACGAGGACTTCCCGTACGCCTGGTGGAACGACTTCCGACGCCTGGGAGACCTGGGCACGGACGTCATCGACGGCCTGCCGGCCGACGTCAGCATCTACCCGACGTACGCCGACATCACGGACCAGCTCGAGCGCAAGATCACCGGGCATCAGCTCTACGAGAGCCAGATCGAGCGCCTGTTCGACGACACCGCCGCGATGGCCAACGCGGTCCGTGTGTATGGCAAGGGGCTCGGCGAGGTGGGCGAGGTCGCCGGATCCGCCGAGCGGTACTGGGTGACGAGCCGCGTCTGACGCGGTGACGTCCGTATCGGAGGTGACCGCGCCTGGCGAGTCGCCCGACCTGACCGAGTCGCCGGCACCGACCGAGTCGCCCGACCCGACCGACTCGCCAGGGCCCTACGCCCCGCCCGCCCGTCGGGGACGTCTGGGAGCGCACCGGCTGGATCGTCATCGCGTTCGCGTTCGCGATCGGCTTCGAGATCCGCACCGAACCTCCTGCCCACGACCGGCCTGCGCGACGACCTGGACCAGTTCGTGGGGTGGGTCCACCACATCGCGCTCAACGGCCTCGGCACGCTGTACAGCGGCACGGATGCCGGGCCGGTCACCTTCGGGCCGGTCATGGCCTACATCTGGGGGATCCTCGCCGCGATCCAGCCGGCGTTCGCGACCGCGACGGACGCCTCGGATCGGCTGATCCGCTCGTTCATGAAGGCCCCGGCCTCGATCGCGGACCTCGCGACTGGCCGCGATCGCGGTGTACGCGCTCCGGAGCATCGGAAGTGGGCGGCGCTGGCGCCGTCGCCATCCTGTCTCCACCCCGCCGTGGTCGATGTGAGCGCGTGGTGGGGGCAGTACGAGTCGATCTTCGTCGTGGCCGGGCTCGGGGCGCCGTGCTCGCGATCAACGGCCACAACGGCCCCGCCGCCGCGCTCGTGGCCGTCGCGCTCATGACCAAGCCACAGGCCCTGCCGTTCGTGATCCCGTTCGCCGCCTGGTTCTGGGCCAGCGGGCTACGGCCCGGGAAGCGCCACGCGGCGGGGTCCGGGGCGGCGCCCTGGAGCTCGGCGCGGACCGGCCTCATCGGCCTCGGTGTCTGCGTCCTGCTGTGGCTGCCGTTCATCCCCGCCGGCGGCCCGGCGAACTACCTCCAGAACCTCGCCATCTACCAGAACGAGATCTTCAACGTCCTGTCGCTTCGGGCGTGGAACGTCTGGTGGCTCGTCCAGCAGGCGGCGGCCGGCGGCGAGTTCATCGCGGACGATGTCGCGTTCGCAGGACCGCTCACGCTCCGCCACGTCGGCTATCGCGGTGACCGGCGTGCTCTCCTCGCTGATCGGCTGGACGATCATCCGCGACCCGCGGCCACGAACCCTGATCCTGGGCCTGGCCGCATCGGTCCTCGTGTTCTTCACGTTCATGACCCAGATGCACGAGCGCTACGCGTACGCCGCGGTCATCTTCCTGGTCCTGCTGATCCCCGAGGCTCGGCCGCGGTGGCTGTGGCTCGCCTTCGGCGTCGCGTTCACGCTCAACCTGCTCGCCGCGATCCCTCCAACGCCGGCGATCGCCGGCGCCCTGCTGCCCGTCGTCAGGCCCGCTCGGGATCGCCGGTTCGGTGACGATGATCGTGATCACGGTCGTGACGCTGGCATGGCTGCGACGACGGCCACAAGCGACCTGACCGCCGGCGCGCCTGCG
>CAVRVI010000012.1:0-19467 GCA_963724635.1 uncultured Chloroflexia bacterium | reverse complement strand
TCGCCGGATACGCCTGGATCCCGGCGCTGATCGCGTATCCCCTGGTCCCGATCGCTGTCGGCATCGCCGTCATGCGTTACCGCCTCTTCGAGATCGACCGCATCATCAGCCGGACGATCGCGTACATCGGCGTTTCGGCGATCCTGTTCGCGGTCTTCGCCGGGGTGACGCTTGGGATCCGGAGTCTCGTCGGCTCCGGGCTCGGCGACAATGCGCTGACGGTCGCCGTGTCGACGCTCGCCGTCGCAGCGCTGTTCAACCCGCTGCGTGTCCGCGTCCAGCGCCTCGTCGACCGGCGCTTCAATCGATCGCGCTACGACCAGGAGCGAGCCATCGAACGGTTCACGGCGGGCCTGCGCGACGAAGTCGACGTAGATCGACTCCTGGACCAGGTCCGCGCGGCTGTCGCCGACGCTGTCGAACCGAGCACCATCGGGGTCTGGCGGCGCGATCTCCAGGCGGATCGATGACGGGCGCCGTGGATCGTCCGGGTCGCCGTCCTCGCGTCCTCGATCGCGGGGCTGCTGTTCGCCATCGCGTTCGCCGACCCGACCGGCATCGTGTTCTTCATCGCGTTCGGGGGGGTCGGTGCCTACCTCGCGATCCGCCGGCCATCCAACAGCATTGGGTGGCTGCTGATCGTCGCGGCCTGGGGCCTGGCCATCGGGAGCGTGCGGGTCCACGCGACACCGGCGGAGCTGCTGGCCGGCGACCTCGACACGGCGACCGCGATGGCCGCCTGGGCGAACGCCTGGGGGTGGAGCATCGCATTCATCGGCTTCCTCGGACTCACGCTGGTCTTCCCGACCGGGCACCTGCCTGGCGGGCGCGCTCGATGGCCAAGCCGGATCGCGATCGGCGTCGAGGTCGTGCTGTCAGTCGCGATGGCCACGGCTCCGATCGTCAGCGTCACGCCGGTCGGCGCCACGGGCGCGTTCGACGTCCCGAAGTCCGTTCGCGATCCTGCCGGACGCCGCACTCTGGGCCGTCGTTCCCGCCCCGACCACGCTCTTCGTCACGATGTTCGTCGTGTTCGTCGTCGGGGTCGTCGGACTGCTCATCCGGTGGCGCCGCTCCGTCGGCCTGATTCGCCTCCAGTACCGCTGGCTCGTGGCGGCAATCGTGCTTGTGGCCATCGCTAACACCGCCTGGGCCGTGGCGACCCTGGCGTTGAGCATGGACACCAACGGCCCGGCGTTCAGCGCGGTCGTGATCGCCTATGTCTGCGTGCCCGCCGCCATCGGGATCGCCGTCGTCCGCTACCGCCTGTATGAGATCGATCGGATCATCAGCCGGACGATCGGGTGGGCCCTCGTGACCGGACTCCTTGTCGCCGTCTTCATCGGCGGCGTTCTCGCGCTCCAGGCCCTCCTGACCGACGTCACGCAAGGACAGACCTTGGCCGTCGCGGCTTCCACGCTCGTCGCCTTCGCCCTCTTCCAGCCGGTCCGCCGTCGGGTCCAGCGGGCCGTCGACCGTCGCTTCGACCGGGCGCGCTACGACGGCGAGCGGACGACCGCCGCGTTCGCCGAACGCCTGCGCGACGAGGTCGACCTGGTGACCCTCGCAGCTGAGCTCCAGGGCACCGTCGGTGCCGCGGTCCGCCCGACGATCTCGTCGCTCTGGCTCCGGGAGAACGCATGACGATCGACTCGACGCGCCTGTCCGGCGTCCGCCGCCGTCGGATCGCCCTGCTTCTCGGGCTCGCGGTCGCCCTGGTGACCAGCACGGCCGTGATCATCGTGGGGACGGCGGTCCTGCCCGACGAAAGTCTGGACCCCGGGTTCTCGATCCTGCTGCTCGTCGGACTGGCGATCTACTTCGCGCTTGGGGTGATCGTGGTCTTGCGGGCCGATGGCCACCGCGTGGGCTGGCTCTTCTCGACCGCAGCATCCATGACGGCGGCCGTCTTCGCGTGTTGGGCCGGAAGCGCCCTGGCTCCGGGAGACGTGGCGGGCTGGCTCGTCCTGGCGGGGGCGCTCCTGTTCACGCCGGCCCTGATCCTGCTCCTCCCGGCGGTGATGCTCGTCTTCCCGACCGGTGAGCTGCCCGGACCACGATGGCGCGGGCCGGTCAACCTGGTCGTCGTCCTCGCCGCTGCCTCGATGATCGCCGTCACGCTGGTCCCGGCGTCCCTGGACTTCGATGTCGTGAACCCGATCGGCCAGTGGTTCACCTGGCTCCCGGACTCGGCCGTCGCGGTGCTCGGGGTAGTCTCCGGGTTCGGCACCCTCGCGCTCTTGCTGGCGGTGGTCCTCGGGGTCGCCGCGATCGCGACCCGAGTCCGGCGGGCGACCGGCGTGGAGCGAGCCCAGTTGAAATGGCTGCTGGCGGCCGCCATCCCAGCGGCGATCCTGCTCCCCCTCAGCCTGAGCGATGTCGGGTCATCGCTCCCGTTCATCGACCTCATCAGCGTCATGACGCTGCCGTTGGTGGCCCTGGCGATCGCGCTCGCGATCCTGCGGTACCGGCTCTACGACATCGACCGGATCGTCTCGCGGACCGTTTCGTGGACCCTGGCGACCGGCGTGCTCGTGGCCGTGTTCGCCGGTGGGGTCCTGATCCTGCAGACCCTGCTCACCGACGTCACCCAGGGCGAGTCATTCGCCGTCGCCGCCTCCACACTCGTCGCGTTCGCGGCGTTCCAGCCCGTCCGCCGCTGGGCCCAGCGCGTCGTGGATCGACGCTTCCATCGGGCGCGGTTCGATGCCGAACGCACCACGACCGAGTTCGCCGGTCGCCTGCGTGGCGAGGTCGAGATCACGATGGTCTCGCGCGACCTGACCGAGACCGTCCAGAGCGCCGTGCGGCCGGCCGCGATCGGCCTGTGGCTGCGCGACACCGCGTCGTGACGAGACCGACGACCAAGCCCGAGCCGTAACGATTTCCGGACGAGGCGCCCTCAACATGAGGCACGAGATGACCGAACTGACCCGCCCCATCCGCCGCCTCCTTGGACGCGGCGATCCCGATCCCGCCGCGACCGCCACTGAGTCCGTGCCGGCCGATGCCCCGGTCGATGTCGCCGCCATGCCGGCGTCGGCGTCGATCGCGGTCGACATCCCCGAGAGCGACCCGCTCCTGGCCTACCTCCAGTCCGCGCCCGGACCGGTGGACGTGGCCAGGCTTGATCTCGACTCACCCGCGGTCCGCGCGATGCGCGACGCGGGCGTGGCCCTCGTCGTCCCGCTCGTCTCCCAGGGCGAGCTGATCGGCACGCTCAACCTTGGGCCGCGTCTCAGCGAGCAGGAGTACTCCACCGACGATCGTCGGCTGCTCACGACCCTCGCCGCCCAGGCCGCGCCCGCCATCCGGGTCGCGCAGCTGGTCCGCGAGCAGGCCAACGAGGCGGCTGAGAAAGAGCGCCTCGCCCAGGAGCTCCGCGTCGCGACCCTCATCCAGCAGCAGTTCCTGCCGCGCCAGCTCCCGCAGCTGCCGCAGTGGCAGGTGGCCGCCTACTACGGCCCGGCCCGCGCGGTCGGCGGCGACTTCTACGATTTCGTCGAGATGCCCGACGGCCGCATCGGCATCGCGGTCGGTGACGTGACGGACAAGGGCGTCCCCGCGGCGCTCGTCATGGCTCGAACCCACAGCATCCTCCGCGCCGAAGCGTCCCGCAGCAACTCGCCCGGGGAGATCCTGTCGCGGGCCAACGACCTGCTGGTGCCCGAGATGCCGGCCAAGATGTTCGTGACCTGCCTGTTCGCGGTCCTGGACCCGGCCACCGGCCACATCGTCCTCGCCAATGCCGGCCACAACCTGCCATTCGTGCGCTCCGGCGACGCCGTCACCGAGATCCGGGCCACCGGGATGCCCCTCGGGCTCATGCCGGGCATGCGCTACGACGAGACCGAGAGCGACATCGGGCCGGACAGCAACGTCCTGCTGTACAGCGACGGCCTGATCGAGGCCCACGACGGGGCCCGCGAGATGTTCGGGTTCGATCGCCTCCGCGAGGCCATGCGCATCGACGATGCCGGCAGCGAGCTGCTGGATCGCCTGCTCGAGACCCTCAACGTGTTCACCGGCACCGACCACGAGCAGGAGGACGACATCACGCTCGTCACGCTGCGGCGGTCGGCCGGGGTCGCGGACCACGACACGACGACCGGCTCGACGGCCCTGACCGCGTTCAGCCTGCCCGGCACGACCGGCAACGAGCGCGAGGCCATGGACCGGGTCGCGGCCGCGGTCGCCGACCTGGGCCTCCCGGAGGACCGCCTGGAGCGGCTCAAGACGGCGGTCAGCGAGGCCGCGATGAACGCCATCGAATACGGCAGCCAGGGCCGCGAAGACGAGCCGTTCGACGTGGAGGTCGCGGTGACCCCGACGGACGTGATCGTCCGCGTGACCGACCGGGCCCTCTCCGGCACCGTTCCTTCCGATGCCGAGACCCCCGATATCGAGCGCAAGCTCGCCGGCGAGCAGAAGCCGCGCGGCTGGGGGCTCTTCCTGATCGAGCACATGGTCGACGCGATGGACGTGACGACCGACGACGAAGCGGGCACCCAGACCGTGACCTTGCGTCTGGCCCGCGAGGAGACCACCCATGGATGACCGCATCTTCGGAGCCCAGGTCGTGGAAGTCCCCGACGAGGTCCGTGTCCGGATGCGGGGCGACCTCGACAGCCGGGCCGACGCGACCCTCAGCGCGGCGTACGGCGAAGTGGCGACCCTCGGTTCCAACCGCGTCACGCTCGACTTCCGCGACGTCGGCTACATCAACAGCACCGGCATCGCGCTGGTCGTCCGCCTGCTCGCCGATGCGCGACGCGACGGACGCGGCGTCCGCGCCGTGGGCCTGACGCCGCACTACCGCGAGATCTTCCGCATCACCCGCCTCTCCGACTTCATGGACATCGTCGAAGGAGACGCCGCATGAGCACGACCACCATCGCTCTCGACCGGGTCGGGACCGTCGCGATCCTGCGCATCGCCGGTGACGTGACATCGGGCAGCGAGGGCGAGCTGATGGAAGGCTTCACGAGCGCGATCGATGATGGCGCGAAGGCCGTGATCCTCGACTTCTCCGGGATGGAGTACATGAACTCGGGCGGCATCGGGCTCCTCGTCACGTTGCTCGTGCGAGCCCAGCGCAGCAACACCCGACTGCTGGCGACCGGCCTCTCCAACCACTACCACGAGATCCTCGCCCTGACCCGGCTGGAGGAAGCGATCGAGATCCACGACACCGAGGCAGCGGCCATCGCGGCCGCGGAAGGGTGACGACGATGACCATGACCGAACCGACGACGAACCCGACTCCGACCCCCGCCCCCGCCGCGACCGGCGGCCCCGCGCACCTCCCGCGACGCCGGCAACTGGGCGAAGCCCGTCGATCGACTGTCCGCGACTGGCGTCACCGGCGCCAAGGTCGATTCCGTCAGTGGCAAGCGCGTCTCCGGCCCGCTCCAGGGCTTCGGCCAGCTGTGGCAGAAGACGTTCCGCGTCGAACTCGACGGCTCGATGACGCCGCAGGAGGTCGTCACCGTCTGGAAGGAACGCTTCCCGACGTTCTGGCCCAAGAGCGCCCGGTTCTACGCGCCGCTCGCCGGCATCGCGCCGGGTGAGGTGGCCCTCCTCGACATCGCGCCCGTGCCGGGTGCGCCGGTCAAGCTCTCGACCGGCGTCATGGTCATCTACGCCGACGACGAGTCGTTCACGTTCATGACCCCAGAAGGCCATACCCTGTCGGCATGGATCACCTTCTCGGCCTATCGCGATGGCGAGGCCACCGTGGTCCAGGCCCAGGCGCTGGAGCGCACGTCCGACCCGTTCGACGAGATCGCCTACGTCCTGGGCGGCAACAAGATGAACGACCGGTTCTGGCGCGAGACGCTGTCCAACGTCGCGAAGGCGCTGGGCAACCCGGAACCCAAGGTCGACACGCAGATCATCTGCATCGACAAGCGCCGTCAATGGCGGCAGGCCCGCAACGTGCGCAACAGCGCGACCCTGCGGACGGCCCGCCACACCCTCACCGCGCCGGTCCGCTGGATCTCGCGGAAGGGGTGACGGCGGTCACGCCGACCGGCGGACGGTCGTGACCACCCCAGCGCTCGATGCGATCGTCGTCGGGGCCGGACCCAATGGGCTCGCCGCCGCGCTGACGCTCGCCCGAGCCGGTCGGTCCGTCCGCGTCGTGGAAGCCGCCGACACGATCGGCGGCGGGACCCGGACCCAGGAACTGACACTACCTGGGTTCCGCCACGACGTCTGCTCCACGATCCTGCCGCTGACCGCGGCGTCGCCCTTCTTCCAGACCGTGGACCTGGCCGCGCACGGCGTGGAGCTCGTCCACCCGGATGCGCCGGTCGCCCACGCGCTCGATGGCGGCCGCTCGGCGGTGCTGGAGCGCTCGGTCGCGGCCACCGGCGCCGGGTTCGACGACGCCCACGACGCGAAGGCGTGGCGGGCGCTGTTCGGCTGGCTGACGCGCGACGCCGGGAAGCTCTCCGGGGAGCTGTTGCGGCCGGTCGTGCACCTGCCGCGCCACCCGCTGGCGTTGATGCGGTTCGGCCTGCCGGCGCTGGAGTCGGCGAGCGGTCTCGCCCATCGGCGGTTCCGTGGCGAAGCGGCGCGAGCCTTGTTCGCTGGGCTCGCCGCGCATTCGATGGTGCCCTTGGAGCGGCCGCTGACTGCCTCGTTCGGGCTCGTGTTGGGGACCTATGCCCACGCCGTGGGCTGGCCGATGATCCGCGGCGGCTCGGCGGCGGTCGGCGAGGCCCTGGCGGCCGAGGTCCGGGCCGCGGGCGGCGACATCGTCGTGGGACAGCGGGTCACCTCCCTCGCCGAGCTGCCGGTCTCGCGGGTCGTGATCTTCGACACGACGCCGACGGCCCTCGCCGCGATCGCCGGCGACCGTCTGCCTGCCCGCACGCGCCGACGGTACGAGGCCTTCCGCTACGGTCCGGGCGTGTTCAAGGTGGATTGGGCGCTCGATGGCCCGATCCCCTGGACGGCCGATGGGCCGCGTCGCGCCGCGACGGTCCACCTCGGGGGGACCGCGAACGAGATCGTCGCCTCGGAACGGGATGTCGCCGCGGGCCGCCACCCGGACCGGCCGTACACCCTCGTCGTGCAGTACCACCCGTGGGATCCGTCACGGGCGCCGGTGGGGCGGACGACGGCCTGGGCGTACTGCCACGTCCCCAACGGTTCCGATGTGGACATGACCGGCGCCATCGAGCGCCAGGTGGAGCGCTTCGCGCCGGGCTTCCGGGATCGGATCCTGGCGCGATCGACGCACTCGCCGGCCCAGATGGAGGCCCATGACGCCAACTACGTCGGCGGCGACATCAACGCTGGCGTGTCCGATATCCGCCAACTGCTGTTCCGCCCCACGCCGACCCTGGACCCGTACCACGCCGGGCCCGGGCTGTATCTCGGGTCGTCATCGGCGCCACCGGGCGGCGGCGTCCATGGGATGGGCGGCTATCTCGCGGCGAAGTCGGCGTTGCGGCGGGATCTCCGCTAGGCGCCCGCACTACGCCGTCGGGGCGAGCTCCCGGCGGAGCCATCGACCCAGGAACAGCGCGCCGACGGCCGGGACCGCCATCCAGATCACGAGGATGAGCCCCAGCAAGGTCGTGATGAACTGGACGTCGGCGAGGCTGTCCTGGACGACGCCGGCCCGCAGCTGATCCGCGACCGTATCGAGCCGCACCCCGAGCGCCTCGAGCGAGTCGGCGTTCGTCAGCAGCTTCTCCTCGTTGTCACCGAGATCGGCCGCGACCTGCGAGAGCTGGGTGTCGAGGCCTTCGAGGCCGTCGGCGATCGTGCCGAACACGGTGGCCACGCCAGTCAGCGGGTTGGCGCCGAGGATCGAGAACAGGCCCAGCTGCGACGACACGGAATCGAGCTGCGACCGGACGCTGCCGATCGTGTCCGCCGCGGACTGGATCGTCGGCGGGGTGCGCTCCAGCGTGCCGGCGAACGACCGGGCCGTGGCGCTGGCGTCGGTCAGGACGGTCGAGGTCTTGTCCAGAGTGGCGACGATGGACTCGACCTGCGTCGCGGTCCTGTCAGCGAGGCTCCCGATGCGGTTGCTCACGTAGAACATCGCGACGAGGCTGACGACCGCCAGGATCAAGCCGATCGTCCCGTAGATGAGCAGGCCGGACCCGAGGCGCCGGAACGCCGGCCGCAGGTCGGAGGTCGTCGTGGACGCGGGGGCCGTAGCCGGGGCGGGGGCGGCCGGGGGCGCGGGCGATGCCGGCACGACGGGCGGTGTCGGGGGCGTCGGTCGGACCGCGGTCTCGTCGTTGTCGGTCATGCGCGAAGTCTGCCACGCGGAGGCGCGAGGGTTCGACCCGCTCGCCGTCGCGTCCGTGCGCCGACACCATCAGTGTCGCGAGCGCCACGAATACGCAGGTTCCCTCTCCCAGGCGGTCGCCTGGGCATCGGCCCGCGCTCGTTCATCTGACTTGCGACACTGTCCGTGTCGCGGCGCGGGTCGGGCCGGCGAGCCCAGGGCGCCGGGGGCCCTGGTGCGCGGCCCCGCAACGCCCGCTCCCCTAGTCCAGCGCCACCGCATCGCCGACCGCGGTCGGCAGCATCCGCACGTCCGGCGCGAGCTCCGAGGCGTACTCCACGAAGGCGGCCGGCGGCTCCACCAGACGTTCCGGGAAGACGCGGCCCATCGCGTGCGGCCAGTACGTACCCCAATGGATCGGCACCGCGGCCCGCGGCCGGATCCGGCGCAGCGCCTCGGCGGCCTTCAACGGGTCCAGGTGCAGCCCGCGACCCAGCGTCGGCCCCCAGCCCCAGACCGGGATGAGCGCGAGATCGATGTCGCCGAGCGACCACATCGCCTCGCACAGGTCCGTGTCGCCCGCGAAGTAGACCGACTGGGAGCCTCGCAGCACGAACCCCATCGCCGGGGCCGTCGGGCCTAGCGGGGGGCGAAAGCCGGAATGGAGCGCCTCGACGGCGCGGACCTCCACGCCACCCACATCCAGCGTCCCGCCGACGCCCAGCTCCTGTACATCGGTGAACCCGGCCGCGCGCATCCAGGCCCCCGACCCCGCCGGCACGACGATCGGCACGCGTCCACTGAGCGCCCGCAGTGACGGCACGTCGAGATGATCCCAGTGCAGGTGCGAGATGAGCACCACGTCCACACCGGCCAGCCGGTGCCGAGCCGGTACCGGCTCCACGCGTCGCAACGGCCCCACCCGGGCTCGGGTGACCGGATCGGTCAGCAGCCGGATCCCATCGAGCTCGATGAGCAGCGCCGAATGCCCGATGAAGTCGACCTCAAGGCTGGACATGGCGATACCCTACCGGCCCTCCGCCGGTCGCGATGGCTCGCAGCCATCGAATCGGAGCCGAAGCCCCGAACCCGCCTGTGCATCGGCGACTCCGACGACGATCCATGGCCCGCCGCCATCGATGGTTGGTGGATGAGGGCCAGAAGGCGGTGCACCAGCGCGGAAGCCGACGCCCCAGCCGTCTTGCGGCCGATATCCATGGCTCTCCGCCAGCGGATCCGGGTCAGGCGCTTGTCCGCGGCGCGCCAGTCGAAATCGCCGAGGAACGCCCGTCAGCGCCACGAGCTCCGCGCCGCGTCCGGGTACAGCCGCACCCGCCGATACGGCTCCCGACCCCGTGACCGCGACACGAGATTGGCCCGCTCCGCCATCTGATGCTGCAGCCGACGGATGTACGCGTTCTGCGGTGACAGCTCCACCGCCTCGGACGAGGACAACACCGCCTCGATGGCGTCCTCGGTCTCGCGCATCGCCGCCTCGCGGGGATCGATCTCCAGCGAGAAGATGGAGGTCAGGCTCGTCTGCATCTGCGGGATCGTGTTGCTCTTGAGGACGTAGATGGGCATGGCCCGCTCCTCGGCCTCGCGGAGCAGGGGCGTCTTCTGCTTGTACTCGTTCTTGAGCGTCATGATCACGTCCGCCTCGTCGACATCGCGGGCGATCACGACAGGCAGCCCCAGATCGCGAACGGCCTGCTCCAGGCGCTTGCGGCTGATGCCCTGGGGCAGGACATGCAGCGTCGGCAGCGGCGATCCGCCGTGGACCAGGACCGTCTCGCCATGGGCGCCCTCTTCGGCGCCGAGCGGCAGTCGATCCAGGTCGTCGTCGACCTCCAGCTCGTCCGCATTGACGGGCGCGGTCCCCTCCTCCGCCTTGAACGTCTGGAGGGCACGCGCCGCCTGGTCACGCCAGGCCTTCTGGCGCTCCAGCTCGCGGGCTTCGCGGGCGCGGGTCTCGAGCGCGGTCTGGGCGGCGCCACGCTCCAGGGGGCCGCGATCGGCGATGTCGCCCGCGATGAACGGCGCGTCACCGCCACGCCCGGCGAATCGCTCGCCCGGCATGGAGCGGGGTGCGCCACCCTCCGAAACAGGGCCACGCGGGGCGCTCTCGCGGCCGGAGCCGCCACGAGTCTGACGCCAGCCGCCGGAAGCCCCCGGTCGATAGCCGGGCCGGAACGCGCCGCGCTCCGCCTCGCGGAATCCGCCTGCGGTCCGGGCGGAGCCATCGCCGCGCCAGCCGGGCTCCATCCGCCACGGCGAGCCGCCACCGACGAGACCGGCGAACCGCTCGGCCCCGAGCTGCTCACGTGGCGACGGCCGCGGCCGGCCCTGACTCCGGTGCACGCCCTCCTCGTCGCGCCAACGCAGCTCCGGGGAGACCGCATCCCCGCGCAGCAGCGCGTCGATGGTCTCCGCGACATCGCTGTGGACGGCCACGCGTTCGCGATCCTGGATCTCCACGATGACATCGAAGGTCGGCGGGGCCTTGCGCTCCAGCACGCTCTTCTGGGTGCGCCGGCGGCGGGCTTCCTCGTCGCCAAGGGTCACGCTCTGGATCCCGCCGATGAGATCGGACAGGGTCGGGTTGAGCATGAGGTTGTCGAGGTTGTTGCCGTGGGCCGTGCCGATGAGCTGCACGCCGCGCTCGGCGATCGTGCGGGCGGCCTGAGCTTCGAGCTCCGTCCCGATCTCGTCGATGACGATGACCTGGGGCATGTGGTTCTCGACCGCCTCGATCATGACTTCGTGCTGGAGCGATGGCGTGCGCACCTGCATGCGGCGGGCCTTGCCGATCGCCGGATGCGGGATGTCGCCGTCGCCCGCGATCTCGTTCGAGGTATCGACCACGACGACGCGCTTGCCCATGTCGTCGGCGAGCACGCGGGCGGCCTCGCGGAGCATCGTGGTCTTGCCGATGCCCGGGCGACCCATGATGAGGATCGACTTCCCGGTCTCGACGAAGTCATCGATGATCTCGATGGTCCCGTACACCGCCCGACCGATCCGGCAGGTCAGGCCCACGACCTTGCCGTTGCGATTGCGGATGGCGCTGATGCGATGGAGCGTCCGCTCGATGCCGGCGCGGTTGTCGTCCCCGAACGACCCGATGTGCTCTACGACGAACGCGATGTCGGCATCGCTGATCTCGCGGTCGAGGAGCATCACCTCCGAGTCCGGGAAGCGCGCCTCGGGGCGCCGGCCCAGGTCCATCACGACCTCGATGAGCGATTCCTTGTCCGGCAGGGCATGGACCGCCGCGACGATCTCCGGGGGCAGCGACGTGAGCAGGGCGTCGAGGTCGTCGATCGATTCGCGCTGTCGATCCTCGGATCCCACGCTGACCTCCATCGTTCGTGTGGCCTTAGCGGACGCCGGCCGGCACGAGAGCCGGTTCGGCGACCCGGACCAGGGTTTCCTTCATGAGCAGCGTGACGGTGGCGATGGACGCGAAGCCTGCCTCCTCAAGACGCCGGTCGATCGGTGACTCGTAGGTTCGCACGGGTGCGATGACGCCGTGGTCGTGGCGATGGCCGCCGCCGCGCTCCGTGCGCGCCGCGATGATGCCCAGACCGTACCCGATGAGCGCCGAAGCGTCTGCCTCGGGTCGGGCCATCACCTTCAGGTAGTGCGGCTGGTCCTCCTTCGCGACCCCGACCTGGAGGAAGCCATCGAGCTGCGTGCCGTCCTTGCCGCCGTCGCCGGACATCTGTACGTAGGCCTCCACATCGGCGAAGCGGAGGATCGGGGCGAGGCCGGAACGAGGCACGCGCCAGTGGGTCCCCTGCCGCTCCCAGTCGGGCAGGCGGATCGCTTCGAGCCGGGCGACCGGTCCGGGCGTGACCGTGGCGTAGAGGCGCTGGAGGGCGACGGCGTCGACGCTCTGGGCCGGACGGATCCCGACCTCGGTCGCCTGCTCGTCCGACCACGGGGCGGGAAGTGCCAGCTCGGCATCGCGGAACTCGACCAGCTCCTCGCCATAGCGCATGAACCCGGCCTGCATGAGCAGCTCCACGTTGCCGTCGGCATCGGCGCATGCCACGTGGAACCGCGCCGCGCCACGCTTGGCACCCTCGCGCAGCAGCTGGTTGACCAGTCGATAGCGGATGTCGCCCGCGTCGGCCATGCCGACGCCGTCGAGCTCCACGATCGTCCATTCGTCGCGCGACGCCTCGCGCTCCACGCGGACAAGGCCGGCGATCCGGCCATCCTGCTCGTAGACGTACATGAGGTCGTTCGGGCGAAACGCGCCCAGCGGCAGGCGGAACAGGCTGAACACCCCGATGGGCGGTCCGCTCACCGGCAACCCAAGCGACCGGGTGGCGGGATCGTCGGATTGGCACAGGCGGGAGAGCTCACCCAGGGCCGCAAGGTCGGTCAGGCGAGCGGCGCGGACCTTGCCCGGGCTGCGGGGCGGCCGCGACGCGGTCATCGCGTCTGCGTCCGTCGGGTGGGGTGGGGCCGACGACCCGATCCCTCGCCCGGGTCGTCGTGCTCCGCGGCCATCGTGGCGACGAGGCGGTGGAACCGGGTCTCGCCCGCCAGCTCGGGGTGGAACGCGGTCGCGATGACGTTCCGCTCCCGCACGGCGACGATCCGGCCGTCGTCGAGGCGGGCGAGGACGTCCACGCCCGGTCCGGTTCGCTCGATGATCGGGGCGCGGATGAAGACGGCGTGGACCGGTCGATCGCCCAGGACCGGCACGGACAACTCGGCCTCGAACGAATCGAGCTGCCGCCCGAAGGCGTTCCGCTCCACGGTCACGTCGAGCAGCGGGAGGATCGGTTCCTCGTCGCCGGCGATCTCGCGCGCGAGGACGATCATGCCGGCACAGGTGCCGAACAACGGCGCCCCGGACGCGGCGAGGCGAAGGATCGGCTCGTGGAGACCCCAGCGCTCGATGAGCTGGCGCATCGTCGTGCTCTCGCCACCGGGCAGGATCAGGCCGCTGACGTCGTCGAGATCGGCGGGCTCGCGCACGCGGACGCCCTCGACGCCGATGGCGGCGAGCGTGTCGAGATGCTCGCGGAAGGCCCCCTGCAAGGCCAATACGCCGATCTTCATGCGCGGGTGAGCGCTCGTCGCCGGTGTCGTGAGCGCGCCTACCAGCCGCGGACGGCGAGACGCTCCTGGTCGGGGATCTCCTCGAGCGCGATACCGCGCATCGGGGCTCCCAGGCCCTTGGAGACCTCGGCGATCTTCTTCGCGTCGTCGAAGAACGTGGTCGCCTGGACGATGGCGTTGGCCATCCGGGCCGGATCCTCGCTCTTGAAGATGCCCGAGCCGACGAAGACGCCCTCGGCGCCGAGCTGCATCACCAGCGCGGCGTCGGACGGGGTGGAGATACCGCCCGCGACGAAGTTCACGACCGGCAGCTTGCCGTTCGCAGCCACGTCCTTGACCAGCTCGTACGGCGCCTGCAGGTCCTTGGCCGCGACGAACAGCTCGTCCTCGCGCATGGCCTGGAGCCGGCGGATCTCGGCGAGCACGTCGCGCAGCTGGCGAACGGCCTCGACGATGTTGCCGGTGCCGGCCTCGCCCTTCGTCCGCATCATCGCGGCGCCCTCGTTGATCCGGCGCAGGGCCTCGCCGAGGTTCCGGCAGCCGCACACGAACGGGACCTTGAAGGCGTGCTTGTCGATGTGGTTGGCCTCGTCGGCCGGGGTGAGGACCTCGGACTCGTCGATGTAATCGACGCCGAGCGCCTCGAGCACCTGGGCCTCGACGAAGTGGCCGATCCGCGCCTTGGCCATGACCGGGATGGTCACGGCGTCCATGATCCCGACGATCATCTCGGGGTCGGACATGCGGGCGACGCCGCCGGCCTTGCGGATGTCAGCCGGGACGCGCTCGAGCGCCATGACGGCGACCGCGCCGGCGTCCTCGGCGATCTTGGCCTGATCGGGCGTGACGACGTCCATGATGACGCCGCCCTTGAGCATCTGGGCGAGGCCCTTCTTGGTCGCCCAGGTGGACGTCTCGACGGTCATGTGGGCTCTTGATCCTCGTGATGGCTCGCGCTTTGGGTCCGTCGGCCGGTGCTGGCCCCGGGGTCCTCGCCCGTTCGAGTCGGTCGTAACCCGTCGCGCGGGCGGATTATCGCACGAGGCCCGCGAGAGCCCAAGAGGCTGACCCGGACGGCCCGCAGGCTGCGTCGTGGACCGCTTTGGACCGGTGCGCCCGGCGGCGCGGGGTATCGGTGCTGATCTCCCCGGGAAAAGAGATCGCCGACCTCCCCCAAGGCCGGCGTCCCCGGAGTATACCCAAATCCATAGCGCCCTACTAGGACATGCGGGTCGAGGACGTTGCTGGGCCAGCACTGCCACGGAACGGCGTACCGGCACGGTCCGTCCGTGCCACCATCGACCCGACGCCCGTCGTTGGCGTCAGGAGGGCGCAGCAACGCGTCCGGACTCCAAGGAGGGGGACCATGCGCAAGGCGCTCGGACTGCTCATCGTCGTCATGCTGTTCGCCGTCGGGTCCTCGACGGCCCTCGCCGCCACGCGCGAGAAGGTGTCCATCAGGGCGCTGATCGCGGAGGCGAGCTGGGAGTCCTACAACGAGGACACCGGCGCGGGCGAGTTCGGCGACGTCCTGTTCGCGACTGCCGATGGCGCCACGACGGTCAGTGTCGGCATCTCCAAGGGAGAGCTCATCTTGTGCGAAGGCGGCGACACCCCGGACCAGTCCGACGACTTCTACGGGTTCGTCGGCACCGAGACGACCGGCGTGGGCGACGCGACCCTGTCCCTCGGCAAGACCTTCCGCTCGGCGATCGCCAAGGGCACGGTCACGGTGGATGTCTTCACCTACGACGAGTGCACGGGCGACGAGGGCACGACCACGACCAGGACACTCGCTGTCTCGCTCTCGCTCAACGGTGTCAGCCCGGTCGTCACAGAGAAGACCCGCTCGACGATCACGATCCCCAAGCAGCTCCGCAGCAAGACCATGGTCCAGGCGCGCTCGCGCGAGGCGGCCGGGTCGCTGAAGGTCGGCACCAGGACCATCGATGTCGGTGGCGTGATCGGCCTGCTCTCGATGAAGGGATCCCTGAAGGAGCGCTGAGCCGCGCGAGTCGCGGCGCGCTCGCGACATCTGTGGTTGCCCGGCTGGTTGCCCGGCGGCGCGGGCCCGCGACCCTACCTCGCGAGGTCTGGCGCGTCCTCCAGCACGAGGAATGTCGCCAGGCCCGGCGCGATCTCGCGCAGGTTTCGGCCAGCCGCACGCATCGCGTCCGACGCGAGCCCGGCATCGAGCGAGGCCCGGTCGTCGAATGCCATCGACGTGATGAGCACGAGATCGGTCTCACCGCCGAGGGCCCCCGAGACGCGCTGGACATCGGTCGAGCGCAACCCGGGCGTGCCCGCGACGAGCGGCAGGTGCTCGGTCGCATAGCGCCGCTCGAACGTAGCGAGCGCGTCTTCACCGCCCTCGGGTCGTCGATAGAGCGCGAGCAACGTGGTCATGGGTCGACCTCCTCGGACGGATGGGCCGCGGCGCGCCGACGTGCCACGGCTTCGGTGGATCGATAGAACGCGCCCAGCGCCTCCGTGGCGATCTTCGGCTGTTCGGCGAACGCCTCGTGCCGCGCGTCCGGCAGGACCAGGAACCGCCCGTCGAGCACGGATCGCGACAGCCGCCAGGCATGGTCCACGGGCACGAACGGGTCGCGGTCGCCGACCGCCACGAGCGTCGGCGGATCGATCGTCCGGATCTGGCGGGGCGTCAGCAGAGGCTGCGCGGCGACATCCGCTGCGATCGCCGGCAACAGCCGACGCCACGCACCCTCACCCTGGACCGGGTCGTGGCGCGCGGCGAGGTCGGCCGCCCAGGCCGGATCGTCGCGATCGATGCGGATGGGGTCCATCAGGCGCCGCGCGACGCTGGCCCGCGGGTCGCGCTCCGTCGAGATGCCGACGACCACGAGCGTCCGGAGTCGCTCCGGCGCCCGGACCGCCACGCCCAGCGACGCCATGGCCCCAAGCGAGAACCCGAGGAGATGGAACGTCGCCAGCCCGAGGGCGTCGGCGAACGCCAGCACGTCATCGACCAGCCAGGCGGCCTCGAACCCGCCCGCGGCCACGTCCCAGCGGGTCCGGCCGTGGCCGCGCGCATCGGGGGTATAGCAGCGGAACGCGCGACGAAGGCTGGGGAGCTGGCCGCGGAAATCGCGACTCGCCACGGACGTGGCGCCGTGCAGGAGGAGGAGCGGCGGTCCGGCGCCGGCCACGTCGTAGCCGATGCGCAGGCCATTGGCGTCGATCGTCGGCATCGGGTCCGATGCTACTGCCCGGGCTATGCTCGCGGCCATGCTCATGCACCGCCCCGCCGTCGACCTCGCCGATCTGCGGCTTGCCGATGGCCTGATGAGCGCGGCCTGGTCATCGGGCTCGCCCACCTGTGTCGGCACCCCGGCCGCCATCGAGTGGTGGTACGCCGGGTCGTGGCCGGATGCGCTCGCCGACCACCTCCGCCTGTGGTTCCTGGACGACGCGCCCGTCGCGTGGACGTGGCACGACAGCGGGGAGCTGGAGTGGCACGTCTGGAGCGGTGACCCGGAGCGCGACTGGAGCGTCGCCAGCGAGATCCTCGCGACCGTCGTTGACGAGGCGGCCGATAGCCTGGTCGGGGCCTGGGCAGCCGACGACGACCACGTCGCGCTCGCCCTGTTCGAGACCCTCGGATTCCGCCGCGCGGGCCGGCGATTGTCGCAGTGGCAGCGCCACGCGGACGAGGGCGCGCCGCCCGCGAGGAGCGTCCCCGCCGGCTACACGATCCGCTCCGTCCTCGGCCCCGACGAGATCCCGGCCCGGGTGGACGTCCATCGGTCGGCGTTCACGGGCTCGCGACTCAACGTCGCGAAGTACGAGCGCCTCAGCACCCTGCCGCACTATCGCTTCGAGGACGACCTCGTCGTGGAGGCACCCGACGGGACGCTCGCGGCATTCGCGATGGCCTGGTGGGATCCGGTCGCCCGGGTCGGCGAGTTCGAGCCCGTCGGGACCGCCGCCGGCCACCAGCGCCTCGGCCTGGCGCGGGCGCTGTTGTCCCACGGGCTGACGCGGTTCTTCGGGATGGGCGCACGGATCGTGCAGGTCTACGCCGACGCCGATGAACCGGGGCCCGAGGCGCTCTACGAGGCGGTCGGGTTCCATCGTCGAGCGTTCCATCACCGCTTCGAACACGGGGCGACGACGACGACCTCGGCCCCGGAGGCCGCGGACCTACAATCGACCCCATGACCGACCCCGTTCGCGCGACGCGCCTCGAGCGCGACTCGATGGGCGAGATGGCCGTCCCGGCCGACGCCCTCTACGGCGCCTCGACCCAGCGCGCCGTCCTCAATTTCCCGATCTCGGGCCAGCGCTTCCCGCGCCGCTTCATCCGGGCCCTGGCGCTGATCAAGCTGGCCGCAGCGGAAGCGAATGCCGAGCTGGAGCTCCTCGATGTCGAGATCGCGACGGCCATCGCGGTCGCGGCGCGCGAGGTCGCGGACGGCGCCCACGACGATCAGTTCCCGATCGACATCTACCAGACCGGGTCGGGCACCTCGACCAACACGAACATGAACGAGGTCATCGCCCATCTCGCCGCGGCGCGACTCGGCGAGGGTCGCTCGGTCCACCCCAACGACCACGTCAACCGCTGCCAGAGCTCCAACGACACCATCCCGACCGCCCTCCAGCTCAGCGCGGCGATGGCCATCGAAGAAGCCCTGATCCCGGCCCTCGTCGAACTGCAGACGACGCTCGCGGCCAAGGCGGACGAGTTCTGGCCGGTCGTGAAGACCGGGCGCACCCATCTGCAGGACGCGACCCCGATCCGGCTGGGCCAGGAGTTCCGCGGCTATGCGGGCCAGGTGGAGGAAGCGATCCGGCGATGCCAGGCCGCCCGCGACGAACTGCTGACGGTCCCCCTGGGCGGCACCGCGGTCGGGACGGGGATCAATGCCCATCCCGAGTACGCGGCTCGCGCCTGCGCGCGCCTCACCGAGCTCCTGACGCTGCCCGTCCGCGAGGCCCCGAACCACTTCCACGCGCAGGCCTCCCTGGACGTCGCGATCGCCGCCCACGGCGCGATCCGAACGACCGCCCTGGGCCTCTGGAAGATCGCCTCGGACATCCGGTTGATGGGGATGGGCCCACGCGCGGGCCTCGCCGAACTGGCCCTGCCCGAGACGCAGCCGGGATCCTCGATCATGCCCGGCAAGGTGAACCCGGTCATCGTCGAGTCGCTGACGATGGTGGTCGCCCGGGTCCTCGGCAACGACACGACGGTCGCCTTCGGGCAGACCGGATCGTTCCTGGAGCTCAACGTGATGCTGCCGGTGACGGCGGCCGCGCTCCTCGAATCGATCGAGCTGCTGGCGGCGGTCGCGGCGAACTTCTCGCGACGGACCGTGGACGGCCTCGTGGCGACCGAGCGCGGGCCGGCGCTCGTGGAACAGGGCCTGATGCTGGCGACGGCCCTCGCGCCGGTGATCGGCTATGACGAGGCGGCCAAGCTCGCCAAGGAAGCCTTCAAGTCCGGCCGAACGATCCGTGAACTGGCCCTGGAGCGCGGACTGTCCGCTGACGACCTCGACCGACTCCTGGACCCCGCCGCCATGACCGAGCCCGGGCTGGGCGGCGGCCCGGCCGGCGGCTGACGCGGGGCCATCCCGCGAGGGGCTTCACCCGCCGACGTTCAGCGTCGCTGTCATGTTCGGGTGCACCGCACACATGAACTGGTAGACGCCGGGCACCAGGCCTGGGATCGCGAACTGCTCGCTCGCGACGCCGGTGATGATCTCCGACTTGAACAGCTCGGTCGCGAACGCCGGGCCGGCCTTGAGCACCACGTTGTGCGGGATACCGGCATCCTGGTTGTCGAACGTGACGTCGAGCTGGCGTCCTGGGCGGGGCGTCGAACACCGCCTCGGTGTAGGCGATGTCCTTCGCCGTGATGGTCAGGGCGACCGCGGGTCCGGTCGCGGCCGGACCGGGGACCGGGCTCGTGGCCGTGGCTCCGCCACATGCCGACACGACCAGGCTCAACACCGTGACCGACAGGATCACGCTGGGGCGGGTCATCTCGTTCCCTCCTGAATCGTTCGTGCCGTGACCGTAGGGCGAGCGCGTCCGCAAAGCGTTACGAGAGCGCGCGCCGATCGCTTGATGCGGCCACCACGCCGCCTCCCGATCCCGGATCTGCT
>CAVRVI010000011.1:0-74541 GCA_963724635.1 uncultured Chloroflexia bacterium | reverse complement strand
GCCGCCGGCCGCCGGGAGGTGGCTGTGCCGGATGCCGCCGTGGCTGTGTGCACCGGCGACTCCGTGGTCGTGGTCGTGCGTGTGCCCGTGATCGTGCGTGTGCCCGTGATCGTGCTCGAGTCCATCGGCATGCGCCCCGGCGTGGGACCGCGCCGCCGCGGCCGCCGCCTGTCGCCGCCGCGCCTCCCCGATGAGCATCCACGCGCCGATCCCCAGGATCGAGATCGCGGCGACGACCGGCGCGGCCCGAACCACGAGGTCCGGCGGCAGGATATCGGCGGCGCCGATCACGATCGCGGCGAGGACCAGGATCCCGACCGTGTGCGAGATGCTGACCGAGAGTCCGAGGCCCAGTGCGTGCAGCGGCGTGCCGCGGGTCCCCACGAGATAGGCCGCCATGAGGGTCTTGCCATGTCCGGGGGTCAGCGCATGACCCGCGCCGAGCGCCGCGGCGGTGATCAGCGACAGCAGCAGGACGATCGGGGTGACGTCGGCCGTGCGGAAGATGGACGGCAGTTCGCCTTCGATGCCACCGGGAACGGCGCCTGCAGCGGACGCCCCTGGGCCGGGCGCCATCGCCGTCGCCGATGCCGATGCGCTCGCTCGCGGGGACACGGTCGCCACGGCACCCGCGGACGCGACGGCCGTCGGCGCGGGCACGGCCACCGCCGCGCCCACGACCGGACTCGCATCCGGGACCGCGACCGGGGGGAGGGTCGGTCCACCAGCGACGGCATCGATCGTCACGCCTTCGTCGGCGAGCGGCTGCGCGATCTTGTCAGCCGGATACGACGTGAGGCGCTGGGACGTGTCGGTAGCGCGCGCGCTGCCGTCGACCACGTCGAGGGTCGCGCCGGAGCCTGTCACCACGATCTCGCGCCAGCCCAGCCGATCCGGATCCGAGCGGTCGTCGAAGGTGATCCGGGTCGGGGTGACGTCGCCGAGCGTCGCCGGGAACGCCGCGCTGAACCCGCAGACAAGCCGCAGTGTCGAGAGTCCGCTCGACCCGAGTGGGAACGCCAGCCCGGCGTCGGTCAGGGTCAGCGTCAGCGGAGCCGTATCGGCCGCGACTCGCAGATCCGTGGCCAGGGCCTCGCAGGCTTCGACCCGACCCGCATCGATCTCCTCGTCGGACACCGAGCCATCCTCGTCCGCGTCGAAGTCCTGGCGCGCCTGGAAGGCCGGGATCTCGGCTTCGTCGATCACGATGTCCAACAGCAGCCGATCCGGCTCCACGCGCAGCCCGGCGTAGTGATTGATCGTGAAGTTGCCCAGGGGGTGGGCCATCGCGACCGCCGGCAGCAGCACGACCGCGACGATCGCGAGCGCCAGGGTCGCCGTTCGGCGACGCGAGCCGGTCATCGCAGACCCTCCAGTGTCGTCCGGGCCCGCTCCACCTGGACCGGATCGAACGTCGGGTCGAGCGCGAGCGCGTCCGTCAGGAGGTCGCGGGCACGTCCCCGATCGCCCACGGCCGCCGCCGCCATCCCCGCGTGATAGAGGACCCTGGCATCCCGGGTGCCGACGGCGAGGGCTGTCGTCAGCGCGGCGTCCGCTTCGGTGGCGCGGCCGTTCGCGAGGAGCGCCCAGCCCAGGGCGTCATAGCCGTACACGTCCTTGCGGACGGCGATCTCGGCCTTCGCCAGCTGGAGGGCCCGCTCGACATCGATGCCGGTCGTGGCCAGGTAGAGCGACAAGGTCCGATCGTAGACGCCCGCGGCCTCGCCGGACAGCTGGGCGATGACCAGGATCGTGGCGCGGTCCTCGGCAGCCTGTCGCGCATCGCCGGCACCGGCTCGCCGTTCGAGCAGGTCGGCCCGACGCGCCAGGAGGTCCGGCAGCGGCACCGTTGCGACGGCCGCGTCAAGGTCGGCGAGCGCGTCATCGATCCGTCCATCGGCGGCGGCGATGCGCGCCCGGCCGGCCCGCGCGAGATACGCGTGGGGGTCGTCGGCGAGCGCCGCATCGAAGGATGCAGCGGCCCCCGTTCGATCGCCGGTCGCGAGCAGGGTCTCCCCCAGTTGATAGCGGTACCAGGCAAGGCCGTTGCCGGTAAGCCCCTCGTCGACGGCTGCCGCGAGCGCCGCGCTGCGACGCGGCCACCGCGTCGGCTGCCCGACCCTGGATGAAGGCGAGCCGGCTCGCACGAACCTCGGCGGCGGATGAATCGGCGACCAGGCGCAGCTGTTCGTACGCCCGGGTCGCGGTCGTCAGGTCCCCGAGTTCGAGGGCGGCATCGCCCAGCGTGGCCAGCGCGACGGGATCCTCGGGCTGGTCGGCAAGGACCGCGTCCGCGTGATCGCGAGCTTCCACGAACCGGTGGAGCGCGACGAGGACCACGCCGCGATAGCCCTGGGCCTGCGCCGAGTCGGGGTTGGCGGCGAGAGCCCCGTCGATGGCCCGGTCGGCCGCGACGTACTGCGACACGTCACCGGTCGCGCGCGCCAGCTCGATCGAGGATGCAGCGAGCCGGGTGGCGCTCACGAAGTCGCGGGGGTTCGCCGCGGAACCGGTCGTCCCAGAACGTGATGTTCGCGCGGATCCGGGCGAGGTCGTCGTCCGTGGTCGAGACCGCCGCCGGATCCAGCGGGTTCGCGAGCCCCGGCTGATCGTTGCCGGTGGCACCATCCCCATCGTCGGAGACCGCTGCGGCCTGGGGCGCGACGACCGGCGTGACGACCGGCGCCACGACCGGGCCGATGACCCGACCGCCGACGACCACGGCGATGGTCAGACCGAGGACGGCCAAGGGGATCCGGGGAAGGCGACTCGTTCGGCGCTGCAGGGTGTTCATCGGTGGTGCGTCCCAAAGCTCGTGGTGATTCGGGGAGAAGTGGACGTCGGGTCGCGGCCCGAGCCGACCGAGATGGCCGGCCCGGGCCCGCGGCTCAGTGGGGCTTGGCCAGGTACGGGAAGGTCGTCGGGAACGAGCGATCGTTGTGGTCGACCCCGTCACTCGTGACCGCTCCGTTGGTGAGCAGCCCGAACTCGGCGTCGATCACGTCGTCCGCGGGGCGACGGCCGTTGAGGAACCCGGCCACGTCGCCGAGCTTGACCGTCAGGGTGTCCGGGAGGAGCACCTTGGCGATCCCGGTGATCTGCGCGTTCGTGTACGAGGGCGCGCCGTTCACCTCGAGGACGTGGTCGATGGCCTTGAGGACGCCGACCACGTTGTCCATGTCGAACGCCCGATCGTCGGACGGGCGCAGCCGGTTGGCTGCTTCCTTCTCGGCGCTCGTGTTGTTGAACACGGTGTTGATCGCCGGGCGGCCCATCCGCTCGACCTGCTCGTAGTTGCCGAGGCTGAGCTTGCGCGAGACCGCGGCCCAGACGCCGACCGTCTTGCCGGTCCCGCCGAGCTTGCTGTTGGGGACCTCGATCGCGATGGTGCTCACGTTGGTGCCGGCGAAGGTGTCCTTGCCGGTGAAACCACCGAGCAGGACGCCGAGGTCGGTCGAGCCACCGACGAGCTGCTTCTTGAACTCCACGAAACCCGGAAGGTCGAAGAAGAAGGGGTCGTCACGCGGACCCACGAAGGACTTGCCGCCGCCGCTGACCGCCGAGACCCGGGTCTCGCCGCCATACGCGGAGGTGCGGCCGGTGTCGACGATGCTCCCGTTCCAGCGATTGGCGCGGGCGTCGGCACCGGTGGCGCGCTTGATCGTGTAGTCCTGGACGATCGCGCCGTTGGCGGCCTTGCGGTTGTTGAAGAAGCGGATCCGATAGGCGATGTCCGCCCAGGCGTCGCCGTTGGTGTCGATCTTGAACTCGTACAGGGTGTTCTCGCGGAAGCGCGTGGCCTTGGTGTCGGCCGGGCTGGTGAGTGGGTTGACGTTCATCACGAGCGTCGTGCCGCCACTCGACTTGAAGGCGTAGATGTCGGTGAGATCGATGCGCGCGTCCGACTTTGCGGTCGGGGCGTCGAGGTGGTCGGCGGCGCTGACGAGCAGCGAGCCGGTACCGACGGTGGCCACCGCAGCAGCGGCGGCGAGAAGGGCGAGGCCGGAAGCCTTCCGGCGATAGTCGGGCATGGGTCGAGGGACCTCCAGGATGGGTGCCGCCGACAGGACCGTCGGCGGGTAGGTCGGGTCGGCGCCGTCGGGCGCCGGTCAGCGGGTCGCTGGTCGATAGGGCTCCTCCTCCGCCCGTGGGCACGGCTGCGATGCGATGTGCCCGGGGTACGCGGGCGGTGCGGGATCGGATCAACGGAGACCGTCGGCTACACTCGCCGGCGATGACAGGACCCTCGACACCGGCCGTGCGCGGCTGGTTCATCACGATCGACGGGCCCGACGGCGGCGGCAAGACGACCCAGGCCGAGCGTCTGCGCGACCACCTGACGGCGAGCGGCCGACGCGTCCATCTGACCCGCGAACCTGGCGGCACCTGGCTCGGGGAGCGGCTCCGCGACGTCCTGCTGGCCCGGACCGGCGCCGCGGCGAGCGCGGCCACCGACCCGCTGACGGACGCATTCCTCTTCAACGCCGCACGTCGCCAGCTCGTGGGCGAGGTGATCAGGCCGCGGCTCGGCGAGGGCGCCACGGTCATCTGCGCCCGCTACGCGGACTCGACGCTGGCCTACCAGGGCTTCGGCGCCGGGATCCCGCTGGAGCGGTTGCGCGCCCTGGCCGAGATCGCCACTGACGGCCTCACGCCGGATCTGACGATCGTGCTGGACCTGCCGGTGGAGGCCGGCCTGGCGCGCAAGGCGCCCGAGGACGTGACCCGATTCGAGGCCGAGTTCGACCTCGACTTCCATCGGCGAGTGCGAGCCGGCTTCCTCGAGTTGGCGGCCGCGGAGCCGGCACGCTTCGTCGTCGTCGATGCGACGCGGTCGATCGACGATGTGGGCGCCGCGATCGCGCATGCGGTCGATGCGCGGATGGCCGCCGGTGAACCAGAATCGATCGAGCTGCGCACACCACGATGAGCGACACCACCAGGCCGCTCCCGCTCCGCGTCGCGACCGTCGCCGATGACGCGGACCGGGCCGTCCTGGTCCGGATCGCCGCCGGGGAACTCCACGCCCTCGATGAACTGTACGAGCGCTACAAGACGATGGCCTACTCGATCGCCTACCGCATCACGAATGACCCGACCCTCGCCGAGGACGTCGTCCAGGACGCGTTCCTGGGCGCGTGGCGGAACGCCGCGCGCTATGTCGAGGGCCGGGGCAGCGTGAAGACCTGGCTGCTCGCCATCGTCCATCACCGTGCCATCGACGCGATCCGGCGTCGCCGACCCACGACGGAGCTGCCCGAGCACGAGGAGGTGCCGCCACCCCAGTTCCGGGCGCCGGACGTCTGGGCGGAGGTCTCCGCGACGCTCGACGCGGATACGGTGCGTGGCGCGCTCGCCGTGCTGTCGGACGTCCAGCGCGAGGCGATCGAACTCGCCTACTTCAGCGGACTGACCCAACAGGAGATCGCCGACCGCACGGCCACGCCGCTGGGGACCGTCAAGTCGCGGATGCGCCTGGGGCTGCTCGCCATGCGACGCGCCCTCGAGGAGGGGTCGACGTGAGCGACGACCTGACGCGCCCGACCTCGTCCGGCGATGGCGGGCTGACCTGTGATGAGGTCCGCGACCTCGCGGCGTCCTTCGTGCTGGGCGCGCTCGATGCCGACGAGATGGACGCGGTCCGCGCCCACCTGGCGACCTGCGCCGACGCGCACGCGGAGTTCGCCGAGCTTGGATCCGTGCTGCCGGTGCTCGATGCGAGCATCCCGATCGTGGAGCCGCCGGCCGGGCTGAAGGACCGGGTGATGGCCGCCGCGGCCGCCGACCTGGCGACACGGACGGGCGTGGTGGACGTGGCGCCGGTCGCGGCAACGGCCGCACCCGTCGCGGCAACGGCCGCGCCGGAACCCACGCCGATCCCGTTCCCGTCGACGACCGAGCGCGAAGCGCGCGCCGTGGACCGCACGCGGACCTCGCCCGCCACCTGGGTGCTTCGGATCGCCGCGGTGCTCGCGATCGTCGTCCTTGGCGGCTGGAACCTGCTGCTGCAGGGCCAGGTGAACGCGTCCAAGACCTATGAGGAGAACGTGGCGGCCGTCCTCGACGTCGCCGCGCAGCCCGGGTCGCTGACGGCCGATCCTCCTCCCGCCGGGCGGAAGCGGTCCGGCCGGCCTGGCCGCGGTGAGCCCGGCTGGCGAGGTCACGATGGCGATGCGCGACCTCGCACCGACGACCGGCGACCAGGTCTACGAGGCCTGGGTGATCGGGAGTGACGGCGTACCTGTGGCGCTCGGCGGGTTCACGCCCGGATCGAGCGGAACGGCGGCCTTCGAGGCCGCTGGTCTGCCGACCGACCCAGGCATCGTCCTTGCTCTTACCTTGGAGCCCGGACCCGGTGCGACCACGCCGACGATGCCGATCGTCTCGGCCGGGACCGCGACCGAGAACCTGGCCGGCTGACCGACCCGTCGTGGTCAGGCCCCGGTCGCCTCGGCCTCGGCGACGGATCCAGCGCCGGTGGTCTTCGCGCGCTCCAGCGTGGCCGTGGCCGCCGCGATGAGCGATTCGGCATCGTCGCCGTCGACCGGGAAGCGGACGACGCCGGCCGAGACCGACACGATCCGTCCCGCGACCGCGGGCAGGGCCGCGATCCCTTCCTGGACCCGCCGGGCGACCATCGCCGCCTGCCGAGCCCGGCGCGACCAGGACGAACTCGTCGCCACCGATCCGCCCGACCGTGTCGACGAGCCGGACCGACTCGGCCAGCACGGCCGCGACGCGTCGCAGGATGTCGTCGCCGACCTCGTGGCCGTCGGCCGCGTTGGCGGAGCGGAAGTCGTCGATATCGAAGAGGGCGAGCGACACTTCGGACCCCTGCCGGCCGGCGCGGGCCAGCTCCAGCTCCAGGATGCGTCCGACCGTCCGCTCATTGGCGATCCCGGTCAGCGGGTCCGTGTGGGCCATGCGCTCGAACCACTCCGAGCGCTCCGCCGCGGTCGACCCTAGGCGGGCGCGATCGGCCGTCAAGGCGGCGAGCGAGGCCAGTGCCGTGAGGACCTCGCGGTCGGTGGTATCGAGCGTATGGGGCGAGGACCACCCGAGCCCGATGGAGCCAAGGGTGACGTCCACGCCGCCACTGGCGATCACGAGCGGCAGGTAGGCGCCGACGAACTCGGTGCCGGCTGCGGTGAGCGCCACGCGGTCGAAGGTCGCCGTCCGCGTTGCCGCCGCTTCGGCGAATGGATGGGCAGGGTCCTGCGCCTCGGCCTCGAGGCGCGATGGGTCGGGCATGCCGACCGAGGCGGCCAGGGTCAGACCCGGTCGGTCGGGATCCTGGAGGAAGATCGCGCCGATCTCGGCACCCAGGCCGGCGGCGCCGGCGTCGAGGATCGCCTGCAGCGACGCGTCGAGCTGGGCCCCGGCCGCGGCTGCGGCGATGGCGCTGGACAGGCTGGATCGGGGATCGCGGGACGGACCGTCGCTGGTCACGGGTCGACTCCTGCACGCACGATGATTTCGGAGCGCGCATCGTACACCCGACGATTCGAGCGGAACATGCGTTGACCGGGCACGCACGCGGCGCTGATACTCCGCGCGATGAAGCTCGTCGTCGCCATCGTCCACAACGAGGACGCCTCCGCCCTGGTCGATGCCCTGCTCGACAAGGAGTTCCGCGCGACGCGGCTCCACAGCTCGGGCGGATTCCTCAAGCAGTCCAACGCCACCATCATCCTGGGCGTCGATGACGCCGAGGTCGATGAGGTGATGGGGATCGTTCGCGACACCTGCACGTCGCGGACCCAGGTCGTCAACCCGATGCCGCCGATCATGGAGCCCGGCGAGTTCTTCATGCCGTACCCGCTGGAGGTGGAGGTCGGGGGCGCGACGGTGTTCGTCGTGGCCGTCGACCGGTTCGAGCGGCTTTGACCGACGCGTGGTCGCCGACGGAAGCGATCCGATGACCCAACCCGCACCAGTGAGACCGTGGGTCGACGATCTGGAGCCGGGTGCCCCGGACATCGTGGCGGCCTGGCGCGGCATCGAGGAGGGCGCGCTCCTCTCCGTCCGCCGCGAGGTGCGTCGTCGGTCCGCGACCGGCAGCGCCGGTGCGCTGGCGTCCCAACTCGCCACGACGGCGGCGGCCGTGGCCGCGATCGTGGACGACCTCACCGATGACGATCTGCGCCGGCCCGGTGGCGAAGAGGACTGGACGGTCGCCCAGGCGATCGGCCATGCGTGTGACGCTCGGGCCGGCCTGTCGCTGGCGGCCGCGCGAGCTGCCGCGGGCACCTTCCCCACCGACGCACCCCAGGTCGTTCCTGGCGTCCCGGGGTCAGCCGACGTGGATCACGACACGCTGCGGCGCAAGATCGCCCAGAGCCAACGGATCGTGGAACGGTCGGCGCGGACCGTGGCGGGCCACGAGACCGACCCATGCCCCCTGGTCCACCCGGTCGTCGGTCGACTCCGCTGCGGGGAGTGGCTGCTCTTCGCGGGTGTCCACGACCTGATGCATCTCGAACAACTCCATGGCATCGTGGAACGCCAGCGCGCGGCCGCCGACCCGGAGGCCGCGAACCCGGACAGCGCCGCCGGCCGATGAGGACCCCATGAGCCCCTTTCGCCCCGACCTGATCGATTGCTGGATGTTTCGCACCCCGCTGACCGCCCGCGGCGTCCAGCACCTGGAGATCCTGCTCGTCAAGCGTGCTCCGGGACGGATCCTGCCGGGCCTGTGGCAATGCGTGTCGGGATCGCTGGAGCCAGACGAGCGGATCGCGGCGGGCGCCCTGCGCGAACTGGCCGAGGAGACCGGTTTCGCGGGCGCGGACATCGAGGCCTTCTACGACCTCGACCTCGTCAATCAGTTCCACGAGCCGTCGATGGATGGGATCGTCACGGCGGCCGTGTTCGCGGTGCGGTTGCCTTCCACGGCGGAGCCGCGGCTCTCTGACGAGCACGACGACGCACGGTGGCTCGCCGTCGACGAAGCGCACGACGAGGTGATCTGGCCGGGCTACCGGACCGCGATCGAGCGGATCCGCGATGACCTCGCCGACCCGGAGCGCGCCGCCTGGTTCGAGCTGACGCTCGACGGTGACCGCAAGCCGATGGAGTAGGACGCAGGCCGCGGCACCGCCCGCGACCCGCGTGCGCTGTGCCCGCGCCGGTTCCCGAGCGACGTTCCCGGTCCGCAACCCGCTGCGGCCGCGAGTCGCGGTAGACTCGCGCTGTCGGGCCGTGCGGCTGGCGACCCACCGTGAGGCGGAACGCACCTGCGGCGCACCCAGGAGGGCTACGTGATCGAGCGAACCGAGGCGTCCCCCGCGGCCACGCGCCGCGTCTTCCATTCGAAGGTCGACACGATCCGACCGACGTACGGCTTCGAGGATGTCTCGCTCGCCCCCGGGACCGACACGGTCGAACCGGCCGACGTGGACCTGACCCAGACGTTCTGCGGCATCGACCTTGCCATCCCGATCCTCGCCGCGGCCATGGATGCCGTCGTGGACGTGCGGATGGCCGGCGAGCTGGCTCGACTCGGCGGCCTCGGCGATCCTGAATCTCGAAGGCGTCCAGGCTCGCTACGACGACCCCGACGCCGTCCTGGAGCGCATCGCGACCGCGCCCGACGGCGAGGTCCAGGCCCTCCTCGCCGAGGTCTATCAGCAGCCCATCCGCGAGGACCTCATCGCGGCCCGGCTCGAGGCCATCCACGCCGCAGGCAGCAAGGCGGCCGTTGCCGCGACCCCGGCCGCGGCCCGGCGGTTCGGTCCGTTCTGCGCCGAGCACGGTGCCGACCTCTTCCTCGTCCAGAGCCAGGTCAGCAGCGCCCGCCACCTTGCGACCGGGTACGACCCGCTCTCGCTCGAGGACTTCACCCGCTACATGCCCATCCCGGTCGCCGTCGGCAACACGACCAACGCCGAGGCCGCCTTCGCGCTCATGGAGCAGGGCGCGGCTGCCGTCTTCGTCGGGGTCGGGCCGGGTGCCGCCTGCACGACCCGCGAGGTCCTCGGCATCGGGGTCCCGCAGGTCACCGCGATCAGTGACGTCGCCGCGGCGCGTGACGCGTATCACGCCGAGACCGGCCGCTACGTGCCGGTGGTCGCCGATGGCGGCATGCGACGCGGTGGCGAGCTCGCCAAGGCCGTCGCCGCCGGCGCTGACGCCCTCATGATCGGCTCACCGCTCGCCAAGGCCGAGGAGGCTCCCGGCCGAGGAACGAACTGGGGCATGGCGGCCCCGTCGCCCACCCTGCCGCGCGGCACGCGGATCAAGGTGGGCACGACCGGCACGCTCGAACGGATCCTGATCGGCCCGGCGCACGTGACCGACGGCAGCGAGAACCTCGTCGGGGCGCTTCGCCAGTCGATGGCGGCCCTGGGGGCCCGGACGATCCGCGAGATGCAGGCGGTCGAGATGGTCTACGCGCCCTCGACCCAGACCGAGGGCAAGTCCTGGCAGCGCGCTCGCTAGCCGACCATACGAAGCCGGGGGATCGGATCCGGATGCGGCGTTCTGTCGGGGTTCTGACCCTGCTCCTGTTCGCCCTGGTCGCGGCCGGCTGCGCCGGTGACCCCACCACCACATGGACCTATCCGCCGGCCGGTCAGGATCCGGCCGCGTCACCGGATCCCGCTTCGACCGCGGTCCCCTCCGCGCCCGCAGCGACGACGGCGCCCGCGGAATCCGCCCCACCCGCGCCGACGAGCGCCGTCACGGACGCCACGTACCACGTGGTCGGAACCAAGCCCTGTCCCGAGAGCCGCTTCGAGTGCATCACCCTGGCCGTGCCCAAGGACCACTACGCCGCGCCGGGCGGGCCCACCTGGGACGTGACGTTCGCCATCCAGCGCGCGGCGAAGGAGCGCAAGGGCACCTTCGTCGTCATCGTCGGCGGGCCGGGCGGTAGCGGCATCGCCTCCGCTGACGGGTACACGGACTACTACGACGCCTCGATCACCGATGCCTATGACATCGTGTTCATCGACCAGCGGGGGATCGGGCTCTCGGAGCCGATCCAGTGCATCGACGCAGCGGCCGTGTTCTATGGCGACCCGAACCGCGTGAAGGTCCCAGCCGAGCGACCTGCCGCGGCCGCGGCCGCCCAGACGCTTCGCTGCCGACTGCATCGCCGAGGCGGGCATCGCCGAGGCTGACCTCCCGCTGTATGCGTCGCGCCAGGCCATCCACGATCTCGAGGCGATCCGCGACTACCTCGACGTCGATCAGCTGCATCTCTATGGCGAGAGCTACGGAACCCAGTTCGTGCAGGCCTATGCCGCCGCATATCCGGACCGCGTCGCCGCCCTGTTCGTGGACGGCCCCGTCGACCTCACGATCGACGGGATCGACTACTACGTCGAGACCACCCGCAGCGCAGAGGACACCCTGGTCGCCGTCCTGGCAGCCTGCACAGCCGATGCGACGTGTGCCGGGGACGTGGACGGAGGCGACGCCCTGGCCGTCTACGACGCCCTCGCCGCCTCGCTGGCGACGGCCCCGATCCCGTTCGACTTCCCCATGTCTGACGGGACCGTCCAGCGACGCTCCCTGACCAGCACGGATCTCGAGAACGCCGGCTACGGCTACATCTTCAGCACCGCGGACCGGGAATTGCTGCAGCGCGCGATCGCTGCCGCCTCCCATGACAACCTGGTCCCGCTGGCCCGGCTCGCCTACGGGTCGATCGGGCTGGATCCGGAGACGCTCAAGGCCGAGGAGGATCCGACCTGGTCCGACGCGATGTACTACGCGGTCGAGTGCCAGGACTATGCGTTCTACCCCGATGGCGCTGACCCGGATGCCCGTCTGGCGGCCTGGGTCGCCGCGGGCGCCGAGGCCGGCATCGACGACCTGCGCCTGGGGACCAGCTTCTATGGCGACACCCCGTGCCTCTACTGGCCGAACGTGACCGCGCCCGCCGAACGGCCCGCCCCGCTGCTCGACGTCCCGTATCCCGTCTTCGTCCTGACCTCGACGAACGACCCGGCCACGGCCATCGCGAACGGCTATCGGATCTACGGTCGCCTCGACGACGCGTGGTTCTTCCAGACGCTGGGCGGCCCGCACGTGATCTTCGGCTGGGGCGAGCCCTGTCCGGACACGGAGATCGCGGCCTATCTCGCGAACGACGAACTGCCGGCCGCGCGCATCACGACCTGCGCCGGCAGCATCGCCGACGACTACGTCAATGTCGCGCCGCCCCAGGCGGGCGCGTTCGATGACGCGCTGACGCTGATGCAGTCGATGGACGACCAACTGCTGAACACGGAGGACTACCTCAGCCGCCTGGACGACGAGCCCATCGCGGCCGGCTGCGACTTCGGCGGCAGCCTCACGTACGCCCTGACCGACAGCGGGACGAAGATCACGCTCGACGCGTGCGAGTTCACGGATGGCCTGCCCATCTCCGGGACGGGTACCGTGGACGATGACGCCGGGACGTTCGCGCTCGACGCGACCGTCGCCGGCGATGCGCTGCGCTATCGGCGCAACGGAGATGGCGATACGTCGGTGACCGGGACATTCCGCGGGAAGTCGGTCGACCTCGAGGAGGCCGCCTGACGACCGTGGTCTCGCCGATGGAACAGGATCTCGTCCGCGACGGCCGGGTCGCCCTTCTCGTGACCCGCGGCCGGATCACCGGCAAGCCGCGCGACGTCGCCGTCGGCTTCGTCGCCGAACCCGATGGCTCCATCCTGGTCGCGGCCAACGGTCCGCGCTCGGCCTGGGGGCTCAACCTGCTCGCGCACCCGATCGCAAAGGTCGAAGTCAGCGGTCGCCGGTTCACGGCGACGGCGGTGGAGCTCGACCGGGCCGATCATGCCAGGGTCATCCGCGAGCTGATCCTTCGCTACGGGACGCCGTCGGAAGGGCTCGGGACCGGCCCGTCCTTCCGCCTCGTCCCGGACGCGGTGCCCGGCTGATGGCGATCAAGGTCGTCATCGAGACCGACATCGCCCGCCCACCGGCCGTCGTCTTCAGCCGCGCTCGCGGACGTCGACCACTGGCCCGCCTGGCTGATCGCCACCGGGATCGTCCGCGTGACCCGGACGTCCGCGGCGCCCGTGACGGTCGGCACGCGCCTGACCATCGACCAGAAGGCGGCGGGGCGCGCGAGCGTGGTGGACGCCGCGGTGAGCGTCATGGAGGCACCGACCCACTTCGCGATCGCGGGCAAGGACGCCGACGGGATCAGCACGACACTCGACGCGCTGCTTGCCGCCACCGACGACGGCGGCACTCGCCTGCGCTGGTCGGCGAAGATCGACGTGCCGCTCCGGTATCGGATGTTCGAGGGGATGGTCGTCCCGCAGGTCCAACGGGCGGCGGCCCTCGACGTGGAGGCGTTCAAGCGTCGCCTGGAGTCGGTCCCGGCGGACTGACATCCGTCCATGCGGGTTCGCGCCCGGCGTCGATGCCACCCTGCGAGCGCGGCGCCCATCCTCCTCTCATCGACCACCGGCCCTCGTCCGGACGGTCGATGAGGAAGGAGTCAGTCGCGATGTTCCACCCGGATCAGGTCAACGCCACCACGGCCACCGTGCCAGCCCACGTCGCCTCCGCCGGGAGTCGCGCCTGCCTCGTCGACGGGTGCCCCTGCAAGGACGCCCGCATCGTGTCCCACCGCCGGGCCGCCTTCTTCGCCGACCTCGCCCGCCGGACGGGCGAGACCGCGGACCGGGTCATCGCGCCCGACCCCGCCTGGACCTGGACCCTGCCCACGACTGGAGTCGATGCATGAACGCCCGCGCCGCCGCCCCCGATCGGACCTGGGACCCCATCCGCTTCCAGCGCGGGACCCGCGGGTTCGCCGCCTTCGTCACGACCATCAACGGCCTGATCGTCCTCGCCTTCGGAGCGGTCGTGGCCCCGCAGTCCGGTGTCGGCATGCCGCTCGCCGCGTGGCTCTCGATCCTCGGGATCGCGGCCGGCCTCGCCCATCTCGTTGCGGTCTACGGCCTCGTCCGGGGTCGTCGCTGGAGCGGGTCGCTGGTGGCCTACCTCGCCGCCGCCGGGATCGGCGCATCGGCCTTTTCGATCCTGATGATCGCCCGCGCCGGTGAGTCCATCCTGGGTGCCGGTGACGCGACCACGGTCGCCTTCTTCATCTGGATGATCGGCTCGTGGCTCGTCGCGATGCGCTTCGCTCTCAAGCCGTTCCGGACCGTGCCAGTACGTCGCCCGACCCGCGTCGTCATGGTCGCCTCGCCCGTCGAGCAGGCCCTCGCGCCGATGGTCGCCCCGCGCCGCTTCGTCGCCGTCGCCGCGGCCGCCTGACCGGGCAGCCGCCACGGGCCGGCATCGCGCCGGCACACCCACCTCCCTCCTCGTCCCGACTACGTCATCCGGCCAGGTCCCGAGTGGACCTTCGCCGGATGTCGTGGCGTTCGGGGCGCGCGCATGCTCCGGGCATGGATACGCTCAGCCTGCTGATCCTCGCGATCGGGTCCCTCGCGTTCCTCGACATCGCCGCCGCGAACCTGCGCGGCCCGGAACGCACGACCCGGTCGACTCGCCCGACGCGCGCCCGCCGCTGACGGTCGCCCCTCGCGCGGTCACGCGGCGCAACGCGTCGCTCCCGGCGAGCGTGGGTCGCGCGCAACCCGCATCGGCGCCGGGCCGAGTACCTATCCTCGGACGGTGATCGACCAGACCAGCCTCTATGCCCGGGCCGGCGGCATGCCGTTCTTCGAGGCCCTGGTCACCCGCTTCTACGCCGGGGTCGCCGATGACGAGGTCCTCCGTCCGCTCTATCCGGAAGCCGACCTCGCGCCCGCGACGCGTCGACTGACCCTCTTCCTGGCGCAATACTGGGGCGGGCCGCGCACCTACGAAGCCGAGCGCGGCCACCCGCGGCTGCGCCAGCGACATTTCCCGTTCGCGATCGATGCCACCGCCCGCGACCGATGGCTGCTGCACATGCGCACCGCGCTCGCCGAACTCGACCCGCCACCCGACGTGGCCGCCGAGCTCGAGGCCTACATCACGCTGGCCGCGGAGGCGATGCGCAACACCGAATGACGGCGGCGCCGACGCGCCACGGCCACGGTCATCGCGCTCGCAACCAGGTCAGCACCGCGAGGACTCGGCGATGGTCGTCCGGCTCCGGCTCCAGGCCGAGCTTGGAGAAGATGCGCGAGACATGCGTCTCGACGGTCTTCTCACCCATCCCGAGCCGTGCCGCGATCGCGGCGTTCGAGCGGCCCTCGGACATCAGGGCGAGGACCTCGCCTTCGCGATCCGTGAGGTCGGTCAGAGTGTCGTGGTCGCGCCGCCGCCGCACGAGGATCGCCACGACCTCGGGGTCGATGACCGTGCCGCCGTGCCCCACGCGCCGGACGGCGTCAAGGAGGTCGTCCACGTCAGCCACCCGATCCTTGAGCAGGTAGCCGACCCCGCCGCGGCCGTCACCCAGCAGGCGGACCGCGTGACCGGGCTCCACCGCCTGGGACAGGACGAGGACGGCGGTCGCCGGATCACCGCCGAGCAGGGTCTCGGCCGCTCGCAGGCCCTCGTCGGTGAAGGTCGGTGGCATCCGGATATCCACGATCGCGAGGTCAGCGCGAGGGTCGGCGCCCGCCACGGCGGCGAGGAGCGTGCTCCCGTCGCCGACGGCGGCGACGACGTCATGCCCCCCGTCGCGCAGGACCCGCACGAGGCCCTCCCGCAGCAGGACCCCGTCCTCGGCTAGGACGATACGCATGGCAACTCCACGATCAGGCGCGTGCCCTCGCCCGGCGGACTGGACAGCACGAACGACCCGTCGAGCGCGGTCACCCGGTCACGCAGGCCGGCCAGTCCGGATCCACCGGTGAGCGAGGCGCCGCCGCGCCCATCGTCGCTGACCTCGACGATGAGGACGTCGCCATCCCGCCGCGCAGCGATCGACGCAGAGCCAGCCTCGGCGTAGCGGGCCGTATTGGTGAGCGCTTCGGCGACGACGAAGTAGGCCGTCGCCTCGACCGCCGGCGGCAGCCGCGTGGTGCCGTCGGGCAGGTCGACCACCTGGACGTCGACCGGGATGGAGGCCCGTTCCGCGAGGGATCGCAGGGCGGGCCCCAGGCCAGCCTCCGTGAGCACGGCCGGGTGCACGCCGCGGGCCAGCTCCCGGATCTCGGTCACCGCCTCGCGCGCTTCGCTGGCGGCCGCGTCCAGCTCGGCGAGGGTCGCCGGATCGGCGTCGGGACCGAGCTGCCGACGCAGGAGTCCCAGGGACAGCTGGAGCGAGACCAGTCGCTGCTGCGCGCCGTCGTGCAGGTCGCGCTCGAGACGGCGTCGCTCGGTGTCCTGGGCCTCCACGATGCGAGCGCGCGACGCCCGCACGTCCTCGAGCTGCGAGCGGACCTCGGCCTGGAGTCGCTCGTTCTCGACCGCAAGGCGGACCGCGGCGACGGCCGCGGCCACCAGCCCGGGGTCGTCGCGCAGGACCGGATCCAGCGCGATGGCGAGACCCGGAGCCGGACCGTCGTCGATCGTCACGACTGCGCGCCGGTCGTCGTCCGGTGGCGGAGCCGCGGGCCGCCCGGTCGCATCGCGCCAGCCGGCGAGGCGGGGATCCCAGCGGTAGACGGCCACGGACGGGTCACCAAGCGCGTCGCGCAACGACGACTGGAGGTCCCCGGTCGAGGGGAGGGTGTCGAGGGAGACGACGAGGTCGGCGATCCGGCCGCGGGTCGCCGTGTCGCGGAGCACGCCGAGGAGCAGCCCGACGGCGACGCCGATGCGAAGGATCGCCAGGACGATGACCCGCAGCTCTCCCTCGGACGTGCGGGCGCTCGTCGGCAGCACGGTCTGGAGCAGGAACCCGCCCGTGAACCCGAGCGTGAGGACGGCCCCGGCCACGACGACCGGCGAGAGGCGCCGCCGCGCGGCGCCACTGGCCTGCAGCCAGCGCGAGAGCACGAGCACGAGGACGCCGATGCTCAGCGCGGTCAACGCCGCGGTCTCGACGCGCCCGAGCCACTCCATCGCGATCTGCCCGTCGATCCAGCCGTCGACCGTTGCGAGGCAGTCCGGACACGACCACCAGGCGATCGGCCGCAGCGCATAGGCCTTGACGAGGGTCCACGCGCCCTGGACGACGATGAAGCCGATCGCCAGCAACCGCTCGGGGCGCCGCGTGATGTGTCCTGACGGGTAGGCCAGGATCACGAGCGCGAACAGCGGATCGAACCAGCCATGGACGACCATGCCCGCATAGGCCACGACGGCCGAGTCGGCGGATGCGAGGTCCCCGGCGAACCAGGCGAACCCGGTGAGGATCGCCAGCGGTCCGATCCGATTCCCGGGCCGCTGGTCCGCGATGACCAGGCCGGCTGCGATCATCGACCAACCGACCGCCACGTCGGCGAGCAACAGCGCTGGACTGCGTTCCGCCGTCAGGGTCAGGAGCGAGGTGGCCCACGGGCCCACGACGAGCGCGACGAGCCCGATGAGGACCAGGACCACGCGGCGGACGGGCCTGCGGCGGGTCATGCCGGCGTCGCCAGGAGGGCGCGGAGGCTGGCGCCGTCGAGGTCGGCCTTCGACACGAACCCGCGTGTCGGCGCCGCGGCGAGCCGCCCTCCGAACGCGGCCGCCTCGCGGCTCGAGATCAGGACGATCGCCGGGCGAGGCGCCGTCCCGCGGCCGTCGGCGACGTGCCTCGCCACGGCGAATCCGTCGATGTCGGGAAGCCCGATGTCGAGCAGCACGAGGTCCGGGTCGGAGCGCTCGACGAGCTCGATCGCCGACCGGCCGTCGGCCGCCTCCCCGACGACGCTCCAGCCGTCGGCCTCCAGTAGCCGCCGAAGAGTCGCCCGGAAGCCGGCGTGGTCGTCGACGATCACGACCCGGGGACCCGGGAGCGTCGCTTCGGTCATCCGGCCGGCCGCCACGGCCTGGTGTCGAGGGTGGCGAACCAGTCCGCGTCCTCGGGAACGTCGGATGCCAGGAAGACGGTCCAGAGGTCATCCCCGTCCAGTCGCCAGCGATGCTGGCTGGTGCCCCACCCGTCCGGCCAGGAGGTCGCGATCGTGAGGGTGTCGCCATCGACGACGTACGTGCCGCGGACGACCGGCGACGGTTGTCGCTGGCCATCCAGCGGGAGCGGGACCTCGGCCCATCGACCATCCGGCCCGAAGATCCAGTCCAGACGGACACGACCGCCGGTCGGGTCGTCGATCTCCTTGCTGAACACGCCGATCGGGAAGCCCGTCGCGGGATCGGGGGCGCCGGTCGGGACCGTCCCGCCGCAGGCCGTGAGGGCGACCAGCAGGATCCCGACGAGCGCGCGACCTGACCGCATCGCGGCCTCCCTGTGGCATGACTGACGACCGCAACGATACGGACCCGTGTCGCGGTGGCGTCAGGGCCAGCCCGGACACGATCGACGCGTCAGCCCCGACGACGTGGCGGCCGCCGTCCGGGACGCTGTCGGCATCGGTCGACGAAGAGCGTCGACCCGGCTCGGAGGTTTCGACATGCGACGACTCGGAACGGCCCTCGGAGCGAGCGCGACATGCCTCGCCATCGTCGCGGGCTGCACGGGCACGGCCACGAGCGGGTCGTCCGCTCGGCCCAGCCAGGACGCCGCGGCGTCCATCGCGCCGGCGGTCGTGGCGCCGTCCGGGCACCAGGACCTGCTCGCTGACCTGGATATCGGCGGCGGCCGGACGATGCACCTGCTGTGCGTCGGCCCGACCGACAGCGGCCATCCCACCGTGCTCTTCGAGTCCGGTCTGGGTGGTGATGCGGGCCAGTGGAGCGACGTCCTCCACGAACTCGATGGCGTCACGCGGGCCTGCGCGTACGATCGCGCCGGCGACGGGCAGAGCCCCCCGGCGGAGGTCGGACGGACGACGAAGGACCAGGTGGCCGACCTGCGGGCCCTGCTGGCGGCCGCGAACGTGCCGCCTCCGTACGTGCTCGTGGGCTACTCGGTCGGGGGCTGGAACGCGATGGTGCATGCCGACGGCGCACCCGGACGACGTCGTCGGTGCCGTCTTCGTCGATGTCCGGCCGCCGGGCCTCAGCCAGCGCTCGCTCGAGGCACTCCCGCCCGAAGTCTCGGGGGAACCGGAAGCCATCCATGCCACCCGGACGGATCCGGAGGGGTTCGAGAAGGATCCCACGCTGAATCCCGAGGGCCTGCTCCTTGCCGAGAGTGCGGCGCAGGCACTCGGGACATCCGGGTTCGGGGACGACCCGCTCGTCGTCCTCGCGGCCGGCGATACGAGTGGCGTCACGGAGGGTTTCGACGCGACCCTTGGCGCGACCATGGAACGGATCTACCGGGAACTCCAGGAGGAGCTCGCGACGAGGTCCACCGCCGGCAAGCTCGTGACGGTCGATGGCGCGACCCACGAGATGCCGTTCGAGCGGCCCGACGCGGTCGCGGACGCCATCCGCGAGGTCATCGGCGGCTGAACGCCGGGCGTCCCCACCGGCCCGGGAGCCAGCGGCCCCGGGCCGGTACACTGGTGTCCGGCGGGCGGACGGCAGCGGAGGGCGGCATTGGCGGACACCGAGGAGTCAACGACCACACATCCCGACCGGGAGCCCGCCCAACGTGGCAAGACGGTCCACGGCGAGGCGGCGAACGCCGGGCACCGGGTCCTCGCTCCCGATGACGCCGAGGTGGAGGCGTATCTCGAGACCGCGCTCAAGGCCCCGGCGCCGGAGCGCTCCCCGGATGACCGGCCAGGCGGCCCGGAGTCCGTGGCCACCGCATCGGGTCCGGTCGTCGTGCTGGACTTCGGCAGCCAGTTCGCCCAGTTGATCGCGCGGCGCGTGCGCGAGCTGGACGTCTACTCGGAGCTGCTGCCCCACGACACCCCGTTCGAGGAACTGGAACGCCGCGGGACCCGCGCCATCATCCTGTCCGGCGGGCCCATGTCCGTGTACGACGACGGCGCGCCCAAGCCCGACGCGGCCGTCTGGAGTGGCCGGATCCCCGTCCTGGGCATCTGCTATGGCGCCCAGCTGATGGCCCACGAGCTCGGCGGCGACGTCCTTCCCACGGCCCACCGCGAGTACGGCCCCGCCAGCGTCACCATCACCGCCCCAGACGCGAGCCTGTTCGCCGGCCTGGACCGCGACCAGCCGGTGTGGATGAGCCACGGTGACTCCATCACGCGCCTGCCGGAAGGCTTCACCTCCCTCGCCCAGACGGACTCGACGCCGTTCGCCGGACTGGCCGGCCCCGGACCGCCACCTCTACGGCATCCAGTTCCATCCCGAAGTGGTCCACACCCCGCGCGGTCGCGACGTCCTGCGCAACTTCGTGGTCGGCATCGCCGGGGTCACCCCGTCGTGGACGGCCGCCAACTTCATCGACACGACCGTGGCCGGCATCCGCGACCGGGTCGACCGACACGCGGCCCAGACGGGCTCGGACGGCAAGGTCATCTGCGCGCTGTCGGGCGGCGTGGATTCGGCCGTGGCGGCCGCGCTCGTCCATCGCGCGGTCGGCGATCGACTGACCTGCATCTACGTGGACCACGGGCTCATGCGCAAGAAGGAGTCGGAGCTCCTGCGCGTGACCTTCGAGCGCGACCTCGGCATGAACCTCGTCATGGTGGATGCGCGCGAGCGCTTCCTGGCCCGGCTCGCCGGCGTCGAGGATCCCGAGCAGAAGCGCAAGATCATCGGCGACGAGTTCATCCGGGTCTTCGAGGAAGAGGCGCTCAAGATCGGCGCCATCGACTTCCTGACCCAGGGCACGCTCTATCCCGACGTCATCGAAAGCGCGACCTCGGAGACCAAGGCCGCCCAGAAGATCAAGACCCACCACAACGTGGGCGGTCTGCCAGCAGACCTGCGCTTCCAGCTCATCGAGCCACTGCGCTACCTGTTCAAGGACGAGGTCCGCAAGGTCGGGCCTGGAACTCGGGCTGCCCGACGCGATGGTCCTGCGCCAGCCGTTCCCGGGCCCGGGCCTCGCGATCCGGATCATCGGCGAGGTCACCGCGGAGCGGCTCGACACGCTCCGCGAGGCGGACTGGATCGTCATCGACGAGATCAAGGGCGCAGGGCTGTATCGCTCGCTCTGGCAGAGCTTCGCGATCCTCACGCCGATCCAAAGCGTCGGCGTGATGGGCGACGGTCGTACGTACGCGAACGTCGTCGCGATCCGCGCCGTCACGAGCGAGGACGGCATGACGGCCGACTGGGCGAAGCTCCCCTACGACGTCCTGGGCAAGATCTCGTCACGCATCGTCAACGAGGTGCCGGGCGTCAATCGGGTCGTCTACGACATCAGTTCCAAGCCGCCGGCGACCATCGAATGGGAGTGACGCGGGCCCGATCCGGCCTCGCGGACGTAGAGCGCGAGTAGTCCGGCCGGTGCCGGTACCCCGGACCTGTGGGGTATTCCGGGGCCCCGGCGGCGCGGTAGCATTCCCGGCATGGTCGACGAAGCGCCTTCCGGGGGTGAGCCCACCTCCTCCGATCTGCCCATGGTGTTCCGCCTCGTATGCCGGCGATCCCGAGAACTGTCCGTCGTGTGGTGCGACGCTGACCGGGGACGCCGCATCGAACCCGTCGCTGCCCGGACTGACGTCCATCGACGCCGCCGCCATCGTGCGCGCCAAGGAGCCGGTCAAGAAGTCGCGCAATCGACTGCTCTCGTGGATCAGCGGCGAGTACCCGGACGAGCCCGCCGCGGCGGCCGACGCCGGGGCCCTCGCTCCGCCTGACCTGGAGGTCCGCCGGGAGATCCTGCGGCTGGAGCTCGAAGCCGAGGTCGCCAACCTTCAGGCCGAAGCCGATGCGCTCCGTGCCGAGGCGACGGTCGAGGGCCGCCTCCCCGAGGCCACGCCCGAGGACGCCGCCGCGGCCGACGCCGTCGTCGCGGAGCTCGACGCGGTGTCCGCCGACCTCGATTCGATCGATGAGCGCCTGGATACGGCAGACCTCGCCACCGACACCGATGGCCCGGCGTCCGTGACGGCGTCCGCCGATGCCGTCGCCGCCCCAGCTGCCGATGCCGTCGCCGCCCCGCTGCGGATGCCGTCGCTCCCGACGAGGCCGCCCCGCCCGCCTGATCCGTCGCGCACCAGCCGTTCCCGGCCCGACCGGGAGCGCGCCGCTATCCTTCGGCCGTGCCCGATCGTCTGCCGCCACCCGGCCCGTCGTTCCTGCGCGAGCACGAGGTCCGCATCGGCGACCGGCTGTACCGCGCCGGGATGGCGCGCCCCTCGGATGCGCCCGACGGCTGGTGGCTCACCCTGCTCTGGGTGACCGATGACGAAGGCGTGATCTCGTTCCGCGACGTCGCCCCGATCGCCGGTCCGCCACCCGACCCACCCCTGGCCCGACTCGGGCCCGGCGCTCGCCGGAGCGTTGAGCGGCCTGATCCTGGAGGACGCCGGTCGGCTGCAACTCCGCGTCGGGGGCCTGGTCCCCCCTGATGACGAGACGCGCCCGTGGCGCGCCCCCCTCGCGGTCCGGGCGGCCTTCCGGTTCGAGCCAGCGCGCGCCGCCACGATGCGCCCCAACGAACTCGCCGATACGGTGCTTGCCGCGTTCCGTCGCGCCGTGGAGGGCCTGTCGCGTCCCTGACACGCCTCGAGCCGGGCGACCGGGGATCGCGCCTGCGGACCCTCCCGCTCGGAACGGCTAGACTCGCGGGACTGATGCGCGACCTGTTCGACGACTTTCTCGAGGAGCTTCGACGCCGGGAGGCCGCCGCACGTGGCGAGGATCCCGATGCCGGCGCGCCGAAACGCGCCCGCTCGGTGGGTCCCGACCCGGACGACGACGCGCCCGACGACAAGGACGACGACGCGTCCGATGACGACGAACGCCGACCGCCGCCGCCACACGAGGCCTCGCCGCCGCGCCGTCCCAGGCTCGTCGTCGATGACGACGATCGGGGCGGCGGACGACACTTCGGTTGGATCGCCTTCGGCCTGATCCTCTTCGGCCTGATCGTCTTCCTGAGCGTCGGGCTGGATATCTGGACGGACGCGCTCTGGTACCAGAGCGTCGGGTTCGACAGCGTCTTCTGGACCCGCATCGGTGCCCAGGCGGGCCTGTTCGTGATCACGGCGCTCGTCACGACGGGATCCTGCTCGGCAACCTGTGGCTGGCCGGTCGACTGATGCCGCCGGGCGAACCAGGTCGCGGTCCGTCCTCGCTCAGCTCGCTCTTCGACCGCCTCAACGAGGCGGCGCAGCAGGGCGCCCAGGCGCGCAGTGGAGTCGGGCGGCGCTACCAGCCGGAGGAAGCGCGGACCGTCACGTTCGCAGCCGAGGACATCCCCGATCTCACGCCGGTCGCCAAGGTCGTGCTGGTCGTGGTCAGCGTGCTGATCGCCCTGACCATCGCGGGGACCGTCGCCGCGGCCTGGGAGACCGTCCTGCTGTGGCAGAACCGGGTCCCGTTCTCGCCCGATACCGCCACTGCCGTCGTGGACCCGATCTTCAACCGCGACATCGGCTTCTTCCTGTTCGAACTGCCCTTCCTGCGCTTCGTCCAGGCGCTGTTCAACGGGGTCGTCGTCGCGACGCTCATCGTGGTCGGTGCGCGCTATCTCGTCGGGGCGATGCGTGGCGGCCTCGTCTTCATCACCCCGGTCCGCGTCCATCTCGCGCGTCCTGGGTGGCCTGTTCCTGCTGTCGGTCGCGTTCGGCTACCAGCTCGACAAGTACGAGCTCTCGTACAGCGTCCGGGGCATCGCGACGGGCGTCGTCCTACACGGACCAGAACGCCCAGTTCTTCGCCTACGACGTGCTCACGATCCTGTCCGGCCTGGCCGCCGCCTTCCTCGTCGGGGCCGCGTTCACCCGGATGATGTGGCCGCTGGCCCTCACGGTGGCGGTCTGGGTCCTGGCCGCGATCATCATCGGCCGGGCCTACCCGGAGGCCGTCCAGTGCTTCACGGTCAAGCCGAACCAGTTCGCCCAGGAGGACCGCTACATCGCGAACAACATCGCGATGACGCGCCTGGCGTTCGGGCTGGACACCTGGGAGGACCGCAACTTCCAGGGTGAGGCGATCCTGACCCCGCCAGATGATCGCCAAGGACGCGGACACGTTCACGCAACGCCCGGCTGTGGGACTACCGACCGCTCGGCGACACCCTCAACCAGCTCCAGATCATCCGCCGGTACTACGACGTTCCCGACGTCGACACCGATCGCTACCAGATCGGTCGGTCCAGCGCCAGGTCATGCTGTCCGGCCGCGAGCTCGCACATCGACCGCAGTCCGAGGGCGCCACGGGTTTCGTGAACCAGCGGATCGTCTACACCCACGGCATCGGCGTGGCGATGGTCCCGGTCAACGAGGTGGCCAACGAAGGCCAGCCGCGCCTGTTCATCAGCAACCTGCCACCAGTGTCGACCGATGGCGCTCCGACGATCACGCAGCCCAGGATCTACTTCGGGGAACTGCCGAATTCATACGTCGTCGACCGGCGCCCGCCAGGACGAGTTCGACTATCCGACCGGTGAGGGTGAGGGCACCGCCGGCGACGGCACGTCGACGCGGTGGACCGGCACGACCGGCATCAAGCTCGACACCACCCTGATGCGGCTCCTGTTCGCCGCACGGTTCCGTGACATCGACCTGCTCATCAGCGATCAGGTCACGGCCGAGAGCCAGCTGCTGATGCACCGTTTCCTGGCGGATCGGCTGCCGCGCATCGCGCCGTTCCTCCAGCTACGACAAGGACCCCTACCTCGTGGTCGATGACGACGGGAAGCTGGTCTATGTCCAGGACGCGTACACGACGAGCGATCGATTCCCGGACGCCCAGTCCTTCGATCCGGCGACGCTGACGTCGACCGCGTTCGCGACGGGCTCGATCAACTACATCCGCAACAGCGTGAAGATCACGATGGACGCCTACGACGGGACGATGCATTTCTACGTGTCGGACCCATCCGATCCGATCATCCGGGCCTACAGCGGCATCTTCCCGTCGATGTTCGAACCGCTGTCGATCGCTGCCGGTCGGGCTGACCGATCACCTGCGCGTGCCCGAGGAGCTGTTCAACATCCAGACCACGGATGTTCGGTCGCTACCACGTGACCGATACGGAGCGCTTCTTCTCGGGCAACGACCTGTGGACGGTCCCGACCGACCAGGGCGGCAGCTAGCAGACGCTGCCGTCCGAGGCGTACTACGTGTCATGCGCATGCCGGGCGAGCCGAAGGCGGAGTTCCTGCTCCTCCAGCCCATGGTCCCGGTCGGCCGGTCGAACATGATCGCCTGGGTCGCGGCCCGGATGGATGCGCCGAACTACGGCACGACGCGGGCCTATCGATTCCCGGCGGACACGACGATCTTCGGGCCCGGACAGATCGAGTCGCGCATCGACCAGGACCCGATCATCAGCCAGCAGTTCACGCTGTGGAACCAGTCCGGCTCCTCGGTCATCCGGGGCAATCTCATCGTCGTCCCGGTCGGCGATTCCCTGCTCTACCTGCAGCCCGTGTACCTGCAATCCACCGGGTCGGCGTTCCCGGAGTTCCGCCGGATCATCGTGGCCTCGCCGCGGCAAGTGGTCTGGGCCGAGACGCTGAGCGAGTCGCTGCGCCTGCTGCTCGAGGCCGAGAACGGGAACGGCGGAGGGTTGCCGGCGCCGTCGCCAGGCGCGACCCCGACGCCGGCGCCCGGCGCGTCGCCGACGCCACGGCCCACGACGGGACCCCAGGAACCGCTCCCGAACGACGTCGTCGGCCTGATCACGTACGCGAAGACCCACTTCGACCTCGCGCAGGAAGCGCTCCGCAACGGCGATTTCGCCCGCTATGGTGAGGAGATCGCTCGCGGTCGACGCCGCGCTCCAGCGGCTCGACGAGCTGGCCCCGGACCTCGGCCTGCCGGCGCCCGGGGCATCGTCCAGCCCCGCCCCATGAGCATCGGGGCGGCGCTCCTCGCGTCGTTCCTCGTCACGCTCGTCCGACCGGCCACCTGGGCCACTCGCCCTGGCCGCCTTCCTCGTCCGCGGTGGCATCCTCCTCGTCCTGGCGCCGATCGTCGTGCTGCCGAGCGCGGTCGGGCTGGCGAACTTCCTGGCCCCGGCGATCACGACGGTGGTCTTCGCCGGCGGCTCGACGAGCGCTGGTCCTGCTCGTGGGCGGCGTGAGCCTCGGGGTCGTCGGCCTCGTGCTCGTCATCGGAGGCTGGTCTGGCGGCGGCGCTCGAGGCGGAGATCATCGGGGTCGTCGCGACGGACGAGGAGATCGCCGCGACCGTCGGGGCGGCACTCCGGCCCGCCCCGCGGGCGCCCAGGCGTGGCGCTGCGGATCCTCGTCGTCCGGCTCGTGGCGCTGCTGCCGTTCGCGGTCGTGCTCGCCTGGGGATCACCCGGCTCGTGGCCGTCGCCTACCGCGAGCTCACCGTGCCCTCGGACGTGCTGACCCCCATCGTGATCCGGATCGTGCGTCGCCGCCCCGGAGGCGGTGGTCGCCATCGTCATCGTGCCTGGCTCGATCGGCGATATCGTCGGGTCCATCGCGGCTCGACGCGTCGTGCTCGGCGGAGCATCGACGATCGGCCGGGCCCTGGTCCGGGGCAGTCCGCCGGACGGTCCGCCATCCCGATCCGTGGCCATCGCGCTCGGCCTTCGGGCCGCTCGCGGTCCTGCTCGCGGTGCTGATCCCGTCCGCGGCCGCGGCGGCGACGACCTGGGACGGCCTGCGAGGCATCGCTCACGACCGGGAGCGGCGTCCATCCGTCACGATCGCCCTGCTCGTGCCTTTCGTGGCCCTATGGATCGGCGGACTGGTGCTCATCGGGGCGTGTCCGGCCTGGCGAGCTGCCGCATGGACGGTCGAAGTGGCCGGGACGTTCGGTGCAACGAGACCGGCCGACCGGGGGACTGGAACAGTGCGTCCGAGTCTGGCACGCTGACCGACCTTCGATCCCGCGGGGTCGATCCGGACACGAGGTAGACCGAATGGTGCGCAGTCGATCGTCTGCGGTGGGTGCGGGATCAAGGTGGCCGTATGGCCGCCTGTCCTGCCCCGAATGTGGCGAGATGCTCGCGTCGGTGGCGGGTGCCGTCCGTCGACCGAGCTCGGTGGCGACCGTCGAGGCACCGGTCGCGGCGCCGCCTGCGCCATCCATCCTGCGAAACGTCGTGCCGCGACCATGGCTCGGCGAACGGCCACGACGTCGTCGAGGGCCAGCTGAGCACCTGGTCCGAGCCGGCGAGGTCGGCGGGACCGACCTCAGCTTCGACGACGAGGAACCGCGGATCGAGACGCCAGCCGCGGCTCCGGGGCTGTCCCCGTACGCGGCCTCGCTGGCCGCGGTCCGACAGGCCGCCAACCAGGCACCGGCCGCGCCGGCGCCGGGCCCGCCGGCACCTGCCGCGCCTGACCAGGTCGCGGCGGCCCCACCGATCCAGGCCGAGCCGGTCGACGCCAGCCGGGCGCCGGCCCCTGCCCCGCCGATCGACGCCGAAGCCCCACCGCTCCCCGTCGCGGCCACAGCGACCGTCGCCACACCGCCGATGGCGGCACCCATGCCTTTGCCGGGCGCGGCGCCCACGCCGGGTGCCTACGTGCCGCCGGTCCTCCGACCCGCCGGTCGCCGGCACCGGCCCGAGCCTGGGCTGGCCACGACCCGGCCGTGAACGGCGCGGCCGTGGCGGCCGGTGCCGTCGCGAGCGGCACGACCTCGGCCAACAACGCCAACGAGGCCTCGGCCGAACGGGCGAAGTCGAGCGAGTTCGTCGGCTGGCTCGCGATCGCGGGTACGGCACTCGCCCTGGTCGGATTCCTCCTGCCGTGGTCGGCGATCTCGGTCATCGGCGCCGACCGGCGTGGGCTACTTCGACCGATGGGGCTTCGCCGGCCCAGGGCACATCCTCATCGTGATCGGGCTCCTGGCCGATCCTCGCTGCCGCGATCATGCGCGATCGGGTGCCGGCTGGCTCGGCATCGGTCTCCCGGGGCTCGGTGTCGGCGCCCTGCTCATCGGACTGGTCTGGCCGTACCTCGTCGGGCCGTTGGACGGTTCGCTCGGAGCGATGGCCACCGCTCTGGGGTCGCTGATGTCGATCGGCGCCGGTATCGGGGCGATCGTCGTGGACCGACAAAGCCGCGTCGCGCCGTCGGCCTGAACGGCTCGTCGCGGGCCGCCGGCCGTTGTGCCGCCGGGCGGCGCTGCCGACGAACGACGACGGCCAGGATCGCCCCGCTCGCCGCCTCAGCCGTCGATCGTGCCGTCGGGCGGGTCATCCGACGTCGAAGGCGGCCCTGGCGCCCCGAAGTCCGGGTTTCGATCGCTGGTAGCACCGTCGGGCGGCACGGCGTCGATCATCGACGTCGGCATCGACGCTGGTGTCCCGGACCGTCACGGCCGCCCGATACGGTCCGTCTGAGCCTGGTCGACACCCCACCGACGCGTCGCAGGACCCTCAGGAACCCCTGCTACACTGCGCCCGACGCCGCCCGTGATGGGGCGAACGCTGGCGGCTGAAGCGACTCGACTCCTACGGAGGCAACCGCCAGAGCATGGATCAGATCCTTTCCGGGATCACCGACACGATCGGCGACGTCATCGGGAGCCCGGTCGTCCAGTTCGGCCTCCGGTTCATCGCCTTCTACGTGATCGTGCTGTGGGTCGCCACCGCGTACTGGGCGTTCCGGGACATGCAGCAGCGTTCGGACAACGCGATCCTGCCGTACCTCGTCGCGGCGACGATCATCCTCGCGACCCCCGTCTTCTTCCTCCTGGCCTACTGGGTCTACAAGATCATCCGGCCCCACGAGAAGATCGGCGAGACGTGGGAGCGCAACCTGGCGGAGGAGGCCCTGCTGGCCGAGGTGGAGGCCATCCACCACTGCCCCACGTGCGAGCGCCGCGTCAACGACGAATGGATCATCTGCCCGTCATGCCGGACGCGGCTCAACCGGGTCTGTCCCAACTGCTCGCGTCTTGTCGGCCTCGATTGGTCGCTGTGCGCCTGGTGCGGCAAGGACTTCGAACGCCGTGAGGTGGCGGCCGCCGCCACGATCGAGCCGCTGCCGTCCGGTCTCGAGCCCACGGGCCGGCTGAGCGCGCCCCAGGCGGCGCCGGCCGCGATCCAGACGACCGTTCGCTCCGGCCGGACCTCGGCTCGCAGCAGCGCCCGGTCGGCGACCGCGCAGGACCCGCTGCCGGAGCGTTGATCCCGTCCGATCCGGCGAACCCGGATCCGTCGTCCCCGGTGGACCCGGAGGGGTCCGACCTCGTTCCCGCTCCCGACTCCGTCCTATCGACCTCGACGCATGACGCCGCTGCGGACCCGGCCGCGCCGGCCGCAACCCCCGGTGCGTCGCGCCCGGGCGCCGGCACGTTCACCATCGAGGGCCGGCAGGCGCCGGCACTCTTCGTCGTGGGGTGGCTGGCCACCGTCGCGGGGATCGTCACCATCGCCATCGCCCTGCTCGGTGGCGGCGGAGGCGCATCCCCGTTCCTCCTCGTCGGCGGCCTGGCGGTACTGTCGATCGGCCTGATCGCGGGAGCGGGGTCGCAGTCGATCGAGCGCCGGGCTCGCGGCGGGTTCGTGTACCTGGGGCCGTCGCCACTGCTGGTCTTCGCGGCGTCGATCCCGACGTCGCTCGTCGCCGTCATCCTCCTTGGCATCCCGATGGCCGTGGTGGGGATCGCGGTGGACGGACCGGCCGGGCGACTCGCCTCGGTCATCGTCCAGGCCCTCATCTACGTCGGGCTGATCCGCCTGCTCGTGGTCGATGCCGGTGCGCTGTCATGGAGCGCCATGGGGATCCGCTGGCCCGATGTCCGCGCGGGGCGCGAGTTCGTCTCGGGCGCGATCTGGGCGGCGCCGGTCATCCTCGTCACGATCCCGATCGCCGCGATCCTGGGCTCCATCTTCCCCGTGACCCCCGTCAGCCCCCTGCCCCCGACCGGCGAGACGAGCGGATTCATCCTCAACCTGCTCGCCGGGGCGGTCGTGGCGCCGATCGGCGAGGAGATCCTCTTCCGCGGCTTCGCCACGACGGCCTGGGCGGCCGATCTCGGGCCGCGCCGCGCCCTGATCCGCGGAGCCCTGTTCTTCGCGATCGTCCATGTCCTGACGATCTCCGGCGGGACCGCCGGTCAGGCCCTGGGGCTGGCGGTCATCGGCTTCGTGTCGCGCTTGCCGGTGGCTATCGCGCTCGGCTGGCTGTTCCTTCGCAGCCGCTCCATCTGGGTGCCGATCGGGCTCCATGCCACGTTCAACGGGATCCTGCTCATCCTGGGCGAGGCGGCCTTTCGCGGCGGACTCTGAACCGGCCACGGGGGTGAGTCGCGGCGAAGCCCTCGGTGAGTGTCGGGAGAGCGCTCGTGGGTAGGCTCTGCGTCGTCCTCGGGGTCCGGATGGCGGGGGGAATTGGCGGGCTCTCGTCGTTCGGGCCCCGGGGACGCCCTCGCCAGCATCTCGTCCACAGCGTTTCCCGCCACATGCCCGTCCACCCGCCCCGGAGGTTCGCGTGATCGATGCCCGGAGCCCTTCGCCGGCCGCTCGCGGCCACGCCATCCGGGAGCTGCCGCTCGCGGAGCGGCCCCGGGAGCGGCTTGCCCAGCGCGGACCTGGCGGCCTCACCGCCGCAGAACTCATCGGCCTGCTATGGGGCAGTGGGACGCGTGGTCGGTCGGCCGTGGATCTCGCCGCTGACGCGCTGAGCCGGCACGACGGGCTGGGCGGTCTCGCTCGCGCGACCGAGCTGGAACTCGCCTCGCTCGAAGGCGTTGGTGCCGCGCGGGCGGCCCAGCTGGTCGCCGCGTTCGAACTCGGCCGGCGGCTGATGGCGGATTGGCCCGCCGGTCGCTGGTCCATCCGTGGGCCGCACGACGTGGCTGACCGGCTGATCCTCCAGATGGGCCGGCTGGAGCGCGAGGAGCTGCGGGTCGTCCTCCTCGACACGAAGAACCACGTCCTGCGCGTGCCGACGGTCTATCAGGGCAACGTCTCGTCATCGCTCGTGCGCGTCGGCGAGCTCTTCCGGGACGCGGTGCGGCTGAACGCCGCCGGCGTGATCCTGGTGCACAACCACCCATCCGGCGATCCCACGCCGTCGCCCGACGACCTCCACCTGACCGCGGAAGCGCTCGCGGCCGGCCGGTTGCTGGACATCGGCCTGCTGGATCACCTGATCATCGGCCACGACGCGTATGTGTCGCTCCGCGACCGCGGCGTGTCGTTCGACCGGACCGGACCGGTGCCCAGTGCCCGGGCGGCCGCCCCGTCCGCGCTGACCAGGGAGTGATCCGTCCCGACACCCGAGTGGGCGCGGTCCAGGGGCTCAGTCCGGCGCGGCCGCCTCGACGCGGATCCGCGGCACGTACTCGACGGTCAGGTCCACCGTGTGACCGAGGGTGGCGGCCAGCTGATCGGCCAGGGCGGGCACATCGGTCGGGACGGACGCGCCCGCGAGGAGGAGCTCGATCCGGTCGCCGTCGATGCTGTAGTCCGTGACCGTCAGGTCACGGTCCCCGATCCAGCGCTCGAACGACCGGAGCGCCCTCCAGCGCCGTCGCCTGGTCCTCCACGGTCGCGACGGCACCCCACGCCAACGGGAGCGCGATGAGGACCAGCGCCACGAAGGCGATGGCGAAACCGACCCGAAGTCGTCGCGCCTCGTCGGCGTGTTCGGGATGGGGTCGAGCACCGGCCAGGGCGAACACGATGCAACCGACGACCACGATCGCCGCGAAGTTCGTGGTGAACAGCAACAGGGCGCCGGCCGCGTCATCGAGGCGGCCCAGCTCCAGGCACACGCCGACCGTCGCGAGCGGCGGTACCAGCGAGACGGCGATGGCCACACCCGGCAGGGCGTCGGAGCCGGTCCGGTGGGCGGCGACATAGGCACCGGCCGCTCCAGCGGCCAGGGCGACGCCGAGATCGAGGAGGCTCGGCTCGGTCCGAGCGTCCAGGGCCGGCGTCAAGGTGAGCAGGTCCGGCATGAGCATCGACACGAGGAAGGCGATGGCCACGACCGCGGCGGCGGACAACAGGACCTGCAGCAGGCTGATCGTCTGCCATCGCGTGCGGCCCGTGACGAGCGCGCCGCTGATGGCGAGGATGGCGCCGCCCAGGGGCGCGATCACCATGGCGCCGATGATCGATGCCGTCGAGTCCTGGAACAGGCCGAACGTCGCCACGAACGACGCCAGCGCGAGCAGGACGATGTAGGTCCGGAGCGAGCGGCGGAAGGCCGCACCTTCCGGAAAGAGGTCGTCGAGACCCGCCGCGCCCAGCGACATCCGGGCATCGGCAAGCTCGACGGTGGGCGCCGTGGCTGCGGTCATGGTCGGGTGGCCTCCAGGGGTGGGGAACCCCGTCACGATATCCGTCGGCGTCGCGCCTGACCGGGCCTCCGGGAAGCCTCGGGTATACTGCCGGGGCCTTCCAGGGCCCACCTGACCGACATCCCCGGCGAGATACCGGCCCCGACCCCGGGCCAGGCCTTCCGCCCGCGACCGCCCGCGACGACCCCGCGAACCGACGAGGACCTTCCTTCCACCATGCTCGACCGCCTGCTCGGACTCTTCTCCCGCGACATCGGTATCGACCTCGGGACCGCCAACACCCTGGTCCACGTGCGCGATCGCGGGATCGTGATGAGCGAGCCGTCGGTGGTCGCGATCGATGCGAAGACCAAGCGGGTCCTGGCGATCGGCGCGGAGGCGAAGCGCATGGTCGGCCGAACGCCGGCCAACATCATCGCGGTGCGACCGCTGCGCGACGGCGTCATCAGCGACTTCGACGTCACCGAGCAGATGCTCAAGTACTTCGTGAACCGGGTCCACGACCGCATCGGGCTCATCCCGCGGCCGCGCATGCTGCTGGGCATCCCGTCGGGCGTGACCGAGGTGGAGAAGCGAGCCGTCCGAGACGCCGCCCTGAACGCCGGCGCCCGCTGGGCCCGCCTCATCGAGGAGCCCATGGCCGCCGCGATCGGCGCGGGTCTGCCGGTCAGTGAACCGTCCGGCTCGCTCATCGTCGACATCGGCGGCGGGACCACGGAAGTCGCGGTCATCTCGCTCGGCGGCATCGTCGTCTCGCGCTCCATCCGCATCGGTGGCGACGAGATGGACCAGGACATCGTCACGTTCGCCCGGCGCGAGTACAACCTGTTCCTGGGCGAGCGCACGGCCGAGGACATCAAGATCGCCATCGGGTCCGCGTACCCCGGCGACTGGGACGCGCAGCGCGTCACCCTGCGCGGCCGCGACCTGCTGACCGGCCTGCCGCGCAGCGTGGAAGTCGGCGCGGATCAGATCCGCGAAGCCATCGAGCCGTCCGTCGCCCAGATCGTCGACACCGTGAAGGACACGATCGAAGAGACGCCGCCGGAACTCGTGGCCGACATCATGGACCAGGGCATCGTGCTCGCCGGTGGTGGCGCCCTGCTGGCCGGCCTGGACCGGCGCGTCGCCGAGGCGACCCAGATGCCGGTCCACATCGCCGACGATCCGCTGACCTGCGTCGCCCGCGGGACGGGCATCGTGCTCCAGGAACTCGACAACATGGACCGCGTCCTCGTCGCCGAGACGTACGCCCGCCCGCCACGCTGACCCCGGCCGCAAGGCCGGCGACCGAGACCCGCCGATGACCAGTCTGCTCGCCACGCGCACCGCCCGCCGCCGCAGCATCGCGTTCATGGCCCTGATCGGCGTGACGCTGGTGCTCATGGCGTTCTCCGGCAATCCGGCCGTGCGTGACGTCCAGAACGGCGTCGGCTATGCCTTCCGGCCGATCCAGGGTGCCCTCGACTCCGTCGCGAGCGGCGCCGCCTCCATCGGCACGGCCATCGGCGAGATCGACCGGCTGCGCGTCGACAACACCTCGTTGCGTGCCGAGAACGACCGGCTCTCCGCGGAGAACTCGCGGCTCGAGGAGATCCGCCGCGAGAACGAGCAGCTGACCGCGCTCCTCCAGCTCCGCGCCGGTTTCGACTACGAGACCGCCGCGGCGACCGTCATCTCCCGCGAGTCGTCCGAGTTCCGGCGGGTGATCGGGCTCGACAAGGGGACGAACGCCGGCATCAACGTCGGCGATGTCGTGATCTCCGCCGGCGGCGCCCTGGCCGGCCGGGTGACCGAGGTCGGCCCCGATTCCTCGACGGTCGTGCTCCTCACCGACGCCACCTCGACCGTGATCGGCCAGCTCGTCACGACCGCGGCGACCGGGCAGGTGGTCGGCCAGCTGGGCGGGGTCCTCGTGATGGACCAGATCGATTCGAGCGAGCAGATCGACCTGGGCGTGGAGGTCGTGACGGCCGGGATCGAGCTTGGCGGTGGGGTCCGCTCGCCGTATCCCAAGGGCTTGCTCATCGGCCAGGTCATCGACGTCCGGCGCGACGCCAACAGCGTCGTCCAGACCGCCTACCTGGATCCGGCCGCCGAGCTGGACCGGCTGGAGTACGTGCTCGTGATCCTCGACTACGAAGGCGGTCTGCCGCCCCTCGAGGAGCAGCCGGTCGATTGCTCCACCGAGGGTGAGGACGGGACGCTGCCGGAGGGCGAGCAGCCCTGCCTGGACCCGACCCCGGTCCCGACGAAGACGCCGAAGCCGACGACCGCGCCCTCGAGCGCGCCGACGAAGCGCCCCTGACCGAGCCGGGCGACTACGGGATGCGGCCCACGCAGGCCAGCGCTTCGCCGGCTCCCTGGATCCGGTAGGCCTCCATCGACGCCGGCACGACCAGCGTTTCGAACGTGGCGAGGGACTCGTTCCAGCCCTCGCCGCTGACCTCGACCTGGCCGCGGACCGCGGTCACGATCTCGAGGCTGGTCCCGGCGGGTCGGCGGTCGTGTCCGCGACCCCCAGCGCCGACGCCGTCCACGAGTTCCAGCTGGAACTCCGGGATCGAGAGCGCTCCGCCGTCCAGCTGCCAGCCTCGGCCCACGAGCTCGGCCCGGGCGTCGGGCCGGACGGCGCGGGCCGATTCGGCACGATGGAGCGGGCGATCGGGTGTTTCGGGCCGGCCCCAATCCGAGATGCGGAACGTCAGGTCCGACGGTTGCTCGATCTCGTAGACGAAGCAGCCCGCCCCGATCGCATGCAGCGTGCCCGCCCGCAGGAGCCGGGTCTCGCCCGGCGTGCACGGCTCAACGTGGCACCGGTCGCGGTCCAGGTCGCCAGCGGCGACGGCCGCGAGCAGCGCGTCCGCCGAGAGGCCGGGACCCGGGCCGGTGACGAGCTCCGCGTCTGGATCGGCGTCGAGGATGACCCACGCCTCGGTCTTGCCGAGCGCCCGCGGTCCGTACAGCTCGGCCGCCAGGGCGTCGTCCGGATGGACCTGCAGCGACAGCCATTCGGCCGCATCGATGAGCTTCACGAGCAGCGGGAATCGGGCGCCCAGCAGGCGCATGCCGTTGCGGCCGACGAAGGCCGTCCCGGCCGCGGCGGCCACCTCGTCGAGCGTCAGCGATCCCCGAACGGTCTCGACCACGGAGTCCGGGCCGGCCAGCCAGAGTTCGCCGACCTGGTCCCCATCCGCACCCAGCCGATGGCCGGCCCATGGCCGCACGCTCCGTTGTGGTCGCGGGCGCAGGACGGCCGCGGCCAGGGGATGGCCGGTCTCAGCGTCATGGGCTGGTCGTTCCACCGGGCTCCTTCTCGCGAGATCCCACGGTCCGGCCCACGCCAGGCCGCCCCGCAAGTGTAGGAGGCGGCGGGGCACGCCCGGGCGGACCGGGCTGCTACGCTTCCGGCCGTGAAGGGCATCGTGCTGGCCGGCGGGACCGCGACTCGACTATTCCCGCTCACGATCGTCACCAACAAGCACCTGCTGCCGATCTACGACCGGCCGATGATCTACTACCCCATCGAGACGCTGGCGGCGATGGGCATCCGCGAGGTCATGGTCATCGTCGGGGGCAAGAGCGTCGGTGACGTCGTGGAGCTCCTGGGTGACGGCAGCCACTTCGGGCTGGACCTGACCTACCGCTACCAGGCCGGCGCCAAGGGCATCGCCCACGCCATCGGGCTCGCCCGCGGCTTCGTCGGGGACGACGCGTTCTGCTGCATCCTGGGCGACAACGTCCTGCGTGGACCGGCCCTCGCCGAGACGGCGCGCGAGTTCGAGACGGGACCCCACGGGGCCGGCACCCTGCTCTATCGCGTCCCCGATCCGGAGCGGTTCGGCGTCGCCGAGCTGGACGAGGCCGGGCACGTCATCGGCTTCGAGGAGAAGCCGGCCAAGCCGAAGTCCGACCTCATCCCCATCGGGGTCTATTTCCTGCGCCCGGATGCGTTCCCCGTCATCGAGCGGCTGGCGCCCTCGGATCGCGGCGAGTTCGAGATCACCGACGTCCTCAACCACTACATCCCCGGCGGCCGGCTCTTCACCCGCGTCTACGACGGTCATTGGACGGACGCCGGGACGGTCTCGAGCCTGCTCCGGGCCGCCGAGCTCGCCCGCGACGACGACGAAGGCGGTCGGCTCGCTCCGCCGGTCGAGGGCGCCGGTGGCTGACCCGGCGTCCGGGTCCAGCTCGGATGCCACGAGCCCGGACGGTCCGAGCCCGGAGCGCGCCTATCGTCACCTGCTCGTCACGGGCGGCGCGGGGTTCATCGGGTCCGCCTACGTCCGCGATGTGCTGGCTCGTCGGGACGGGACCACCATCACCGTCCTCGACAAGCTGACGTACGCGGGCAACGAGGCCGATCTCGCCCCGGTCCGCGCCGATCCCGAGCAGGCGGCACGCTTCCGCTTCGTCCGTGGCGACATCGCCGACGCCGCGGCCGTCGTCCCCCTCGTGGCGGAGGCGGACGCCGTCGTCAACTTCGCCGCCGAGTCGCACGTGGACCGCTCCATCCTGGATCCCGAGGCGTTCCTCACGACCGGCGTGATCGGCGTCCACGTCCTCCTGGAGGCGTGCCGCACGGCGCCCTCACGGCCCCGGTTCCTCCAGGTGTCCACCGACGAGGTGTACGGCTCGGTCGACGTGGGCCATGCCCGCGAGGATGCCGCCTTCGCGCCCCGCTCGCCGTATGCGGCGGCGAAGGCGGCCGGTGAGTTGCTGGTGCGCAGCTACGTCGTCACCCACGGCCTGGACGCCGTCGTGACCCGTGGCTCCAACACGTACGGCCCGTACCACCACCCCGAGAAGCTCATCCCGCTGTTCATCACCAACGCCATCGACGACCGGCCGCTCCCGCTCTATGGCGACGGCCTCCAGCGGCGGGACTGGCTGTACGTGAGCGACCACGCCGGCGGTGTCGATTTCGTCCTGCGCCATGGTCTGGCCGGCGAGACCTACAACCTGCCAGGCGGCACGGAGCAGACCAATCGCGAGACCGTGCGGATGCTCCTGGACCGCCTCGGCAAGCCGTGGTCGCTCGTGCGCGAGGTGGAAGACCGGCCGGGGCATGACCGGCGGTATGCCATGGACGGCGGCAAGGTCGCGGCCCTGGGGTGGCAGCCACGCACCCCGTTCGCCGAGGGTCTCGCCGACACGGTCGACTGGTTCGTCGCCAACGAAGCCTGGTGGCGGGCAGCCCGCTCGGGTGACTGGGACGCCTATTACCAGCGCCAGTACGGTGCGCGGCTGGCAGGTGGCCAGGCCGCCGCCGCCGTCGATCCGGGCGGCTGATGCGGGTCGCCGTGACGGGGTCCACGGGGCGACTCGGGCGGGCGCTGGTCCATGCACTCGAGGACGCGCCATTCACCGGGCCGCAGGGCCCGATCGCCTGGACCCGCACCGATCTCGACCTGGATGCGCCCGAAGGCGTGTCGGTCGCCCTGGATCGCGACCGTCCGGAGGTCGTCGTCCACACCGCGGCCTGGACCGACGTCGACGGTTGCGCCCGCGACCCGGGGCTCGCGATGCGACGGAACGGCGAGGCGACCGGGGTGCTGGCTCGGGCCTGTGCGGAGCGCGGCCTGGACCTCCTCGTCATCTCCACGAACGAGGTGTTCACAGGTGACCGGACCGATGGCGCGGGCTACGGCCCCGACGACGAGCCCGCCCCGCCAAACCCGTACGGCGCGTCCAAGCTGGTCGGTGAACGGGCGGCGGAGAGCGCCTATGAGGGTCGTGGCGGAAGCCTCGGCATCGCCCGGACGGCGTGGCTGTTCGGACCGCCCGGCCACGACTTCCCGCGCAAGATCCTGGATGCGGCGGAGCGGGCCGCGGCGTCCGGCGAGCCGTTGCGCGTCGTCGGTGACGAATGGGGGACACCGACCTACGCCGCCGACGTCGCCGAGGCGATCTGCGAACTGCTCGCGGACGATGCGCTGGTCGGGCGACACCACCTCGTGAACGGTGGCGTTGCCACGCGCGCCGAGTGGGCCGCCGACGTGCTGACGCGCCTCGGGGTCGCCACGCCCGTCGCGGCGGTCCCTGGCGACACCTGGACACGGGCCTCCACGCCCCCCCGCTGGGGCGTGCTGGCGGCCACCCCGCTGCCAAGCGGGGAACCCATCCGTCCGTGGACGCAGGCCATGGCCGACTACGCGCCCGCGCTTCGCCGCGCGGTGGCTCGCTGATGACCGATCCGCTCCCCTCACGCCTCCCCGGCGTCCGCTTCGGCCGCATCAGCCGGTCCGAGGACGTGCGCGGCTCGTTCCGCGAGCTGTGGCGGGCGAGCGCCTATCCCGACACGGACCGTTTCGTGCAGGCGAACCTGTCCGCGTCCGCGGCCGGCGTACTGCGCGGCCTCCACCTGCACCGCCGCCAGCTGGATCGCTGGGTCGTTGCGAGCGGCCGAGGATCGGTCGCGCTCGTCGACGTCCGTCCGATGCTGCGCGCCGATGCGCCCGCCGCCGCACCGCTCGTCGAGACGCGCGAACTGCGGACCGACGACTGGGTCGACATCCCGGCCGGGGTCGCCCACGGATTCCTGGCCCTCGAACCGCTCGAGCTCATCTACCTCGTGACCAACGAGTACGACAACAGCGATGAGCTCGGCTTCGCCTGGGACGATCCGCTGGCCGCCGTCCCGTGGCCGGCGATCGCGACCCCCGATGGGCGGCCCATCCTCTCGGACCGTGATCGGGCCAACCCGTCGCTGGCGGCCCTCGTGGGACAGCTCCGGACCTGATTCCCGCCGGTGCCCGTCCGCACCCGCCTTGACCCCACCGGATCCCACCGGACCGTCCCGGACCCTCCACGCTGGTACCCGCCCCGGCCCGAAGGGGCTACGAGGGGCCGGACCTTCCTGCGATTGGATGCGGCGTGCGCGGACGCGAGGCTGGGGACCTGTCGACCCCCGTCCCCATCGTGGAGCCGTCGTTGCGTCACCTGCGCTCCTCCCTCGCCGCCGTCGCGCTCGCCCTGCTCGTCGCCGTGGGCGTTGCCGCGCCCGCGCTGCAGGCCGTCGCCCCGACACGGGCAGCGGCGACCACGGGTCCCAAGGTGGTGATCGTCGTCGGTGCGACGCATGGCGTCACCGACACGTACCGCTCGTACGCCAATGTGGCCTACGCCGAGGCCATCAAGTACACGCCGAACGTGGTCAAGGTCTACAGCCCCAACGCGACCTGGGCCGCCGTGAAAGCCGCCGCCAAGGGCGCATCGATCCTGATCTACTTCGGGCACGGGAACGGCTGGCCGAGCCCATACACCTACGACTCGAAGTACACGACCAAGGACGGGTTCGGGCTCAACGCCACCGCCGGCAACGGAGACAGCAACAACAAGTACTACGGCGAGCCCTACGTCTCCACGCTCGAGCTCGCGGACAACGCCATCGTCCTGCTCCACCACCTCTGCTACGCCTCCGGCAACTCCGAGCCGGGTGGCGCGGCGCCCAGCGTGACCACGGCCAAGCAGCGCATCGACAACTACGGTGCCGGATTCCTCAAGGGCAAGGCTCGCGCGGTGCTGGCCGATGGCCATCGCGGCCCGGCCGACTACCTCAAGGCGATCTTCACGACCAATCAGACCATCGAATCGCTGTGGCGCAAGGCGCCCAACGCGAACGGCAACGTGACCTCGTTCGCCGGCACTCGCAGCATCGGGGCCACCGGATTCATGGACCCGGACAAGCCCACCTCGGGGTTCTACCGGTCGCTCATCGGCGATCGCGATCTCACGACCAAGGAGATCACCGGCGGCTTCGCGGTCCCGGGTCGGGCCGCTCCCAAGGCCGACGGCGCGCCGATCTACGACGAGATCCCGACCGTCACCGATGCCGCCGCACCGATCGAGCCGGCCGCGGTGCTCCCGCCGGACACCCGACTCAAGCTCCTCGAGAAGGTCGCGGGTTCCGGCGACACGGCGGTCTTCAGGGTCCAGGGCCTCGACGACGCGGCCATCGCCGGCTACGTCGTCGCTCGCGACCTGGAGCCGCGCGACAGCATCGCCCCCTATCTCGTGAAGCTGACCGGGGGCAGCGGCAAGGCCTACAGCACCAAGGCGACCGACGGTCACCACGCCGTCTCGGGCACCCTCAACGAGACGGCGGAATGGAGCGTGGCGGTCAAGCGCGGCGACGCGACCGTCGCGACCGGTTCGGGGTCGGGGACGACATTCTCGCTGGACCTCGCTGGCGCCGATGCCGTCGACGGCGCCTACGCCTACAAGATCACGGCGACCGATGGCTGGGCCAACGGGCCCGCGACCACGACCGGCACCTTCACCATCGATACCGTCGCCCCGAAGCTCAGCGCCGTGACGCCCGGTGCCGACACCGTCAAGTGGGTCTCGCCCAACGGCGATCTCGCCAAGGAATTGGCGACCTGGCAGGCGACCACCAGCGAGGGTGGTTCGATCGGGCTCAAGATCGTGGACGCCGATGGCGAGACGGTCCGCTCCACCCGGACCACGACCGGCAAGGGCGTCAACGACGTGAGCTGGAATGGCCGCACGAGTGCCGGAGCCGCCGTCCCGGACGGGACCTACGAGGTGCGCTTGACGCCCCGCGACGCCGCCGGCAACGACGGGGCCACGGTCAAGCGACCGCTCCTCGTCGACACGACCCTGGGCGACGTCGACGCGTCGAAGATCCTGTTCTACCCGCAGGACGCCGATCGACTCGCGGCGACCACGACCCTGCGGTTCGCTCTCACGAAGCCCGCGACCGTGACCTGGACCATCGTCGACGAGGCTGGCGCCACGGCCGTCACCCTGCTCGACGCCGTGGCATTGCCGGCCGGTCCGGTGACCCGCGTCTTCGACGGCAAGCGCCCCGACGGGACCTACCTGGCCCGCGGCACCTACCGCTCCGTGGTCACGCTCGCCGGCGACGGGCCGGTGCCGATCAGCCAGTACCGCACGTTCAAGATGCGCGCCTTCGTCCCGAGTGCCTCGGATACGACCCCGGCCCGCGGTCAGCGGATCACGGTCTCCGCGACGTCGGCGGAGAGCCTGTCCACGACGCCCCGGGTCTATGTCTACCAGCCCGGCAAGGCGACGTGGAGCGCGGCGATGACCAAGGTCAGCACCGGCAAGTACAAGGTGTCCCTGACCATCAAGACCGGTGGCGGCAAGGGCGAGGTCCGCTTCCAGGTCAAGGCCAGGGACGTTGACGGGCGGAGCCAGTCCTCTAACCTGTACCTCCCGCTGCACTGACGCATCGCCGCGTCGCGGCGCCGGTCCATCGACCGCACCGGACCCCACCGCACCGCACCGTACCGGTCCTGACCGGGACCATCGTCGCGTAGTCGTTCCGGGCACCCCGACCTATCGTCGATGCCCCGACCCCACCGCGAGAGGATCGTCGTGCCGTTGTCCCCGCACCAGCCGCCCAGCCGCCCGACCGTCGCTCGCCGTCTTGGGCTTGTCCTCGGCGCCCTGGTGCTCGCCGGCCTGTTGCCCGTCGCGCCGGTAGGTGCCGCATCGCCGCGAGGTGGTGCCGGCCTCCAGCCCACGATCCACTACGAAGAGGCCGAGGCGCACGCCAGGGACAAGATCGCCTTCGCGCCGGGTGGCCGCGTCACCGTCCCGTTCCGCCCTCGCGCCACCGACCACTGGAAGGTCGGCGGCCACGCCCCGCGGGCCCTCCCCGCTGGTCGTGCCACGGGCCGGGCGATGCGCGCGCTCCCTGAGGCCGCCGGGACGGGCGCCGTCGCACCCGCTGACGGGCCTGCGGCGCTCGACCAGCCGGTGGTCGATCCGGCGACCCGGTTCGAGGCGGTGGATGCGTCATGGGACGCCAGCGCGGACGACCCGGACATCGACCTCACCGCCGCCGTCGATCCCGGCGGACTCCGCCGCGAGGTCTTCGGCTTCCTGCCGTACTGGGAGTTGGGTGACAGCTCCACCCGCCTCGACTGGGAGAAGATCTCCACGGTCGCCTTCTTCGGCGTTGGCGCGGCGGCCGACGGGAGCCTCCAGAAGCGCAACAGCGACGGCTCCACGACGGTCGGCTGGAGCGGCTGGACGAGCTCGAAGATGACGAGCGTCATCAACGCGGCCCATTCCAGCGGCGCCCGCGTCGTCCTGACCGTGCAGTCGTTCGCCTGGTCCACCAGCGGGGCGACGCGCCAGAAGGCGCTGCTCGGCAGTGCGACCGCCCGGGCCAATCTCGCGTCCCAGATCGCCAAGGCGGTACGCGATCGTGGCGCCGACGGCGTCAACCTCGATTTCGAGCCGCTGGCCTCGGGCTACGCGGACGAGTTCACCGCCCTCGTGCGCAAGGTGCGCTCGACGCTCGATGCGACGGCGAAGGGCTATCAGCTGACCTTCGACACGACCGGCTGGATCGGCAACTATCCGATCGAGGCCGCGACCGCGGCCGGCGGCGCCGACGCGATCATGGTCATGGGCTACGACTACCGGACCTCGGGCGCGTCGGTGGCCGGGTCGATCGCACCGTTGCGCGGGTCGATCTACGACATCAACGACACGATCGCCGCGTACCTCGCCCGGGTGCCGGCCTCCAAGCTCATCCTGGGCGTGCCGTACTACGGGCGGGCCTGGTCCACCAAGACCGACAACCTCCACTCGGAGAACATCTCGGGAACCAAGTTCGGTGCCTCGTCGACCGCGGTCTACACGACGGCGCGCGAGTTCCTGGCCGATCACGGCCGCCGCTACGACGCGACCGAAGGCGTGGCCTGGACCGCCTACAAGCGCGAGACGTGCACGGCGACCTACGGCTGCGTCACCTCGTGGCGCCAGCTGTACGTCGACGACGCCACGGCCCTCAAGAGCAAGTACGACCTCGTCAACAAGCACGGCCTGCGCGGGGTCGGGATCTGGGCCCTGGGTTATGACGGCACCCGCACGGAGCTGTACGCCGCGCTCAAGGCCAAGTTCATCACCGACGCGGTGCCGCCGGCCATCAGCGCCTCCAGTCTCACCACCGATGTCATCTCGCCCAACGGTGACGATCGATTCGAGACGACGACGGCCAGGCTCACCGCGACCGCCTTCATCAAGTGGGGCTACCGGATCCAGCCCATCACCGGCACGACGGTGGGGCCGTCCGTCCGGAGCGCGACGGTCAAGGACAAGAAGGCGAGCTTCACCTGGAACGGCGATGCCAACACCGGCAGCCGCGTGCCCGACGGGAAGTACAAGCTCACCCTGTGGGCCGCGGACGCCTCGGACAACCGGTCGGAGAAGTCCTGGGCCGTCACCGTGGACACCAAGCGTCCGACGGTGACCACGACTGCCGAGGACCTGAACTTCTCGCCCGACGGCAACGGCTATGACGACCACCTGTCGCTCGCCTGGACCTCCTCCCAGGCCATCCACGGGACCGTCCGCATCTTCGACGCAAGCGGGACATCCCGGCGGCTCTGGAGGTACGACGACAGCCGATCCTGGTCCACCGAGTGGGACGGGACCGGGGACGACGGCACCCGGCTGCCCAACGGGAAGTACCTGTATCGCGTCAACGGCCGGGACCGGGCCGGCAACCTGAGGATCGTCGACACCGCCGTCCTCGTCGACGACACGATCAAGCTCCACAAGTGGTCGGACGGGAGCATCGACCCGCGCGGCGGCGAGACGACCCGGATGACCGTGACCCTGCGCCGGGCCGCGACCGTGACCGCGACGATCTACCTGGGCACCACCAGGGTCCGGACCATCTGGGCGGCCAAGGCCCTCGCGACCGGCGCCCACGGCTGGACCTGGTCCGGCAAGACGAGCACGGGCGCGTATGCCAAGCCCGGCAAGTACCGCGTCCTGGTCGCCGCCAAGAGCAAGTACGGGACGACGTACGTGACCCGCTACGTCACGGTCCAGGTCCATTGAGCGGGGAAGCGGCCCTACACTGGCCCCGATGACCGACGAGCGCAGCGCCGGGACGGGGACGTGGGTCGTCCTGCCCACGTATGACGAGGCCGAGAACATCGGTCCGATCACCGCTGCCATCCTCGAGGCGCTCCCGGGCGCCACGCTCCTCGTCGTGGACGACGGGTCGCCCGACGGCACCGGTGAGCTCGCCGACGCGCTCGCGGCCGCCGACCCCCGCGTCCGGGTGCGCCATCGCCGCGCCAAGCAGGGCCTCGGTCGCGCCTATCTCGATGGGTTCGCGGTCGCCCTCGATGGCGGCGCCGAGCGGATCGTCCAGATGGACGCTGACTTCAGCCACGACCCCGCCGTCCTCCCGACCCTGCTGGCCCCGCTCGAGGCCGGGGCGGCGGACCTCGTCATCGGCTCGCGCTACACCGCCGGGGGCGGGGTGGTCGACTGGGGGATCGGCCGGCGGGTCATCTCGCGCGGCGGCAGCCTCTTCGCGCGCATCGTCCTGAACCTGCCCGCCAACGACCTGACCGGCGGTTTCAAGGCCTGGCGGGCCCCGACGCTCGCAGCCATCCCGTTCGACGGCGTCCATGCCGGCGGCTACGTGTTCCAGATCGAGATGACGTTCCGGGCCAGCCGGTCGGGCGCACGGATCCGCGAGGTCCCGATCACCTTCCGCGACCGACGCGTCGGGCAGAGCAAGATGTCGCGCCGGATCGTGGTCGAGGCGCTGGTCGTCGTCGTCCAGCTTCGGGCGGAGGAGCTGCTGGGCCGCCTCCGGGGTCGTGGACGGCCGGGCCCGGCTGCCGTCGTCGAGGACGTCGAACCGTCGTGACGCTGGGAGCGGCCGGGTCGTCCCGGCCGGCACCGCCGCCGGGGGTCCGCGTGGTCCTCGATGCCCGGCCCCTCCAGGATCCCGGTCGGGCGCCGGTCACCGCGGCGTATCTCGGCTCGTTGCTGGCCGCCTATGACGCCGCGCCGCTCGATGGCGAATTGTTCGCGCTGCTCCTGCGCTCCGACCTCGACGATCCGACCGCCGACCTGGACGACCTCGAGGTCATCGGCCGGCGGATGCTGCCTCCGACCGGGCTGCTGCGATCGGCATCGCAGACCGTGGACCCGTTCCTGCTGCGCGGGGCCTCGCTGGGCGCGGCCTGGCGGTCGGAGCGGGGCGGCGCCCACGGGGCCGTCTATCACACCGTCGGCGCCGGGTCGCTGCCCATCGCACCAGGGCTGCCGGTCGTCGTCACGCTCCTGGACCTGGCCCCCTGGGAGATCCCGGGCGCATTCACGGCGGGGGCCGCGGCGCGGTTCGGCCGCCGGCTGCGCGCGCAGCAGTTGCGCGACGCGTCGGCCGTGATCGTCGGTACGGAGGCGGTCGCCCGCTCGGCCCGGCGGTTGCTGCGGATCCGGCCGGAGCGGCTGCGCATCGTGCCGATCGCTCCACGGCCGGGCTTCACGCCGACGGCGGCCGACACGCCGCTGCCTGACGGCGCCTCGGTGGCTGACGACCTTGCTCGCCACGGTCTCGTCGCCGGTCGCTTCCTCGTCTATTCGGGCCGCTACGACGTCCGCCAGGATCTCGCCACGCTGTTACGGGCCCTCGCCGCGCTCGCCGACGGCGGTCGACCCACCGATCTCGCCGCCGACGCGCCGTGGCCGCCGCGCGTCCTCCTGGCCGGCGCCACCCCCGACGACCGCGCCTCGCTGGCTCGCGCCGCCGCCCGCGAGGGCGTGGCCGAGGCGCTCGCCTACGCCCCGCCGAGTGGTCCCGAGCGGCTGGCCGCGCTCCTGCGCGCCTCACGCGCCGCGTTGCTCCCCGTCGTCTCGGAAGGCGCCGGTCTGGCCGCGGTCGAGTCGATCGCGACCGGGACGCCGGTCATCGCGTCGTCGGTCGGGGCGCTGCCGGAGCTCGTGGGACCCGCCGGGCTGCTCGTGGAGGCCCGCGACCCGGACCGGCTGGCGTCCGCCTTGCGCGCGGTCTGGACGGACGACCGGCTGCACGAACGCCTCGCGGCAGCCGCGCTCGAGCGCGCCACCTGGGAGCGGCGGACCTGGTCGGATGTCGCGGACTCGACCCGCCGGGTCTACGCCGAGGTCGGCGTCCGCGTGAGCTAGGCCGCGCGGGGCGCCGCGCTCACGGGGTCGGGCTGGCCGCGGCCGACGCCGACGGGGACGGGGTGGCGGGCGGCGTGTCGGACGAGGCCACGACCGCGATCTTGTACGTACGTGGGATGACCTGGATGAACGTCTGGCCGACCGTGAGCGGGATCGGTTCGCCGGACTTGTCGTAGAAGAGTGTCGGCTTGGTCGTGCTCGTCTTCTTCCAGGTCCCGTCGACGCGTCGTCCGTTCGTGAAGACCGAGGCCTTGCCGCTGCCGATGAGGTCCGCCTCCAGCCGATGCTTCCGGTCGCCGATGGGCGTGAAGTTGACCCACATCACGACGACGTTCTTCGGTTCGACCCGCTCGCCGTCCGCCGCATCGAACTGCTTGCCCTCGCCCGTGACCGAGCGCTTGTACGTGTTCGTGGTGCGGGCGTAGCGGTACGTGATCGTGTTCTGCGGATAGCGGACCTTGATGGAGCCGCCGTAGGGCCGAGCCTCGAGCGGCGCATCGGTCGCGAACGACCAGACCGGCTCGTACGCCTTGTCCTTGGCGCCGCGGGCCTTGGCCAGCTTGCGCAGGGTCTTGCCGTCCGTGTAGACATTGTGTGGCGAGCGCCGGTCCCTGGTGCGATGGAAGTAACGCCCGCCATACCGGTATTCGTTGGCGTCGTAGACATACTGGCCGTTGCCCTTGGACCGGAGCGTCGCGAGCGCCTGGGGCGATCCGCCGGAATGGGCGTACAGCGCCTTCCATTCGGCCGCCCAGGCGATGTAGTAGGAGCGGGCGCTGCGGACTGGCCCGATCGAGGACGGGAGGCGCGACTGGAAGATCGCCATGTAGCGCGGGATGCCGCCTTCGGCCGGGGCGTGCCACACCACGTCCGCCAGGTGCAGGCCCGATTGCGGCCGCGCGGCCCGGATGTCGTCGATCATCACGGCGATCGGATGCCGCTTGGCGACACTCGGCGGGACCAGCTCCCCGGTCAGGGGGGCCGCGACCGGCGCGGGTGTGGGCGTGGGTGTGGGCGTTGGCGTGGGCGTCGGTTCCGGCGTCGGTGTGGGTTCGGGCGTCGCCGTGGGCGTGGGCGACGGCGCAGGCGTGGGCGTCGGCGTGGACGTGGCGGTGGCCGAGACGACGGCCACGGAGGGGACCGGCGTGGGGCCGGACTCGCCGCAGGCCGCGACCGCAGCGATCAGCAGACCGCTCGCGAGGGCGAACCGGACCACGCCCCATCCCGTCGATCCACGCACGCTCGGACTCCACGCGATCCGTAGCGTTCGACGGTCCGGATCGCATCGGTGAGGTGGAGTGACTCGAACGCTCGGCGCAGGATACCGCGGTCGCGCGAGAGGGTCCCGGCGGAGTAGGCTAGCCCCACGATGAACGATGAGCAGCCCGCCCACCAGGGCACGAACGACGCGACCGAGGACCCCACGCCCGCCAAGCCGAAGGTGACCCGCGCCCGGGCCACCACGGTCGGCAAGCCCACGCGTCCCCGGCCGCCCAGCGCGGCCAAGGCCGCCGCAGAGCCTCCGTCCGATGGGCCGGAGGTGACCGCCGCCGCCGCGTCGTCGGCCATCGCCGTCTTCGACGTGCCGGCCCCCGAGGCGATCCCGGGGGCGACCGAGTCCGGTCCGCTGCGCGACCTGACCATCACCCAGGGCGGCATGGAGTCGGCGACAGGCCCAGACCATCTCCATCACCCAGGGCGGGATCGGCCAGGCCGAGGGCGGCGCGATCGACGTGACCCAGGGTGGCATCGGCCAGGCGCAGGCGACCGATATCGCGGTCAGCCAGGGCGGGATCGGCCTGGCGCGCGGCGAGCGCGTGTCCCTCGAGATGGGCGCGATGGGCATCGCGGTCGCGGGCGAGGCTCGAGTGCAGCAGGCCTACGTGCGATCCGTGCTGGCGCGCGAAGCCCGGATCGAGCAGACCGCCGTCGGGACGATGGCCGCCATGCAGGTGACCATCGAGCGCACGACCGCCGTCGGGATCCTCATCGCCCGCCAGGTGGACGGCAACGTCCGGCCGTTCCTCGACTGGCGCGGCGCGCTGGCGCTGGGCGCCGGCCTGGGGCTCCTGCTCGGGATCCTGCGCCGCCGCTGAGCCGCGCGGGCGGGCGCTGCGCTTCGTCGTTTCCGCCGGCCTATCCGTCCCCGCCCATCCGTCCCCGCCGATCCGTCCCCTGATGGCTGCGAGCCATCGATTCCGGCGCGAACGGTCGATCCCGCAAACCTGATCGACGCCTTCGACCAGCCTGAGGCGCCGCCGATGCCATTCCCAGTCCTCGGCTTGGCTGCGAGCCATGGTTGGACCACAAGCGTGGCCACCGCGGTGTTGTCGAGGGCGTTCTGCGCGGGATCGATGGCTCCGAGCCATGGGGCCGACGCGAGCCGGATCGGCGCCGCCCGCTGCAGGCCCCTAGCGCGTCTTGACGATCCGCGGATCCATGCCGGCGGCCTCGGCCGCGGCGATCTTGGCGGCACGCGCCTCTTCCATGTGCGTCTGGTGCAGCTCGACCACGGTCGCCGGGTCGCCTTCCATGATCACGCGGCCCTTTTCGATGAGCAACGCGCGGTTGCAGTACTCGGTGACCCAGGCCATGTCGTGCGTGACGAGGACCACCGCCTTGGCCGCCTGCACGATCTCGATGACGCGCGCCTTCGACTTCGCCCGGAACGAGGCGTCGCCGGTCGCGAGGACCTCATCGAGGAGCAGGATGTCCGGGTTGACCGAGGTCGCGATGGCGAACCCGAGCCGTGCCCGCATGCCCGACGAGTAGGTCTTGATCGGGGCGTCGATGAAGTCGCCGAGCTCCGCGTACGCGATGATCGACGGCAGGAGTTCGCGGGTGACGGCGTCGTCGAGCCCGAGGAACGCCCCGCCCAGCAGGATGTTGTCGCGGCCGGTCAGCTCCTGGTCGAAGCCGGCGCCCAGCGTCAGCAGGCCGGACACGTGTCCATGGACATCGACCGAGCCCTCGGACGGCCGGATGATCCCGGCGAGCACCTGGAGCAACGTGCTCTTGCCCGCCCCGTTCGGCCCGATCACGGCGAGCGATTCACCCTGCAACAGGCGGAGCGACACGTTGCGGAGTGCCCAGAACTGCTCGTGCTGGCCGCGACCCAGCATCTGCCCGAGCGAGCGGCTGAGCTTGGTCTTCTTGGTGAAGCGCAGGTCGTAGCGGACGCCCAAGTCATCGGCCCGGATGGCGTACTCGGCCCCGCGCTGGAAGGTGGGCGGGGGGGCGGTCGTCTCGAGGCTCATCAGAGGACCTTCGCGAAGTTCGGTTCGAGGCGCTTGAACACGACCGTCGCGAGCGCCAGGAAGAACGTGCTGCCCACGGCGAGCAGGGCGAGCGACAGCCAGTCCGGCGAGGTCGGCGGGCCGTTCGGCGAGGTCCCCCAGATCACCGTGCGATAGGCCTCGAACAGGATCGCGAACGGATTGAGCAGCAGGATCGTCCGCAGGATCGGGAATTCCTTGAGGATGTTCACCTCCTCGAGGACGGCCAGGCTGTACAACCCGGGCGACAGGTAGAACCACAACCGCAGGACGTGTCTGGCGACATTGCCGAGGTCGCGGAAGAACACGTTGCCCGCGGCGACCAACAGGGCCATCGCCTGGCGTGAAGATGAACTGGACCCCGGCGATGACCGGGATGCAGCAGCAGCCAGACGCGTGATCCGGTCGGGCGTGAACAGCATCAGCCCGAACAGCGGGATGAGCCCGAACGCGAATCCGACCACGCCCGCCACGGTCGCCGCGACCGGCAGCACGATCTTGGGGAACGCGATCTGCTTGATCAGCCGATCCTGTGAGGCCACGGACGTGGTGGCGTCTCCGATCGAGGCCGTGAACCACTTCCACGGCAGGATCGCCGCGAAGATGAAGAGCGGATAGTCGTCGATGGTGCGGCCGCGGGCGATCAGCGTGACGAGGACGACGTAGACGACCATCTGGAGGAGCGGGTCGATGACCCACCAGAGGTTGCCCAGGAGCGTGTCCGCGCCCCGCTTGCGCATGTCCGCGACGACCAGGTAGCGGACCAGTCGACGTCGCGACCGGACGTCATCGATGCCCTCGCGGATCAGGCGGACCGCGCCCGGGTCACCGGCCGTGTTCCGGTACGCGGCCGGTACTTCACTCGTGGCGGACATCGCGCGGAAGGGTACCACTTCGACCATCGCCGGCCCCTGACGGGGTGACGAACCGCTCGACGAACCGCTCGCTCGCATGGCCGATGTCGGTGCCGAGATGGCGCTCGATGAAGGCGTCCCACGCCGGTTCGTCGACCACGGCGGTCAGGACGGCCGCCGCGACCCCGGCGGTGTCGAGGACCTGGTCGCCGATCATCTCGGTCCGGTAATCCAGGTAGATACCCGGATCCGCTTCGTACGCCTCCAGGTCCGGGACGAGCAGGACGAGCGGGCGACGCAACAGCGCCCACTCGAAGATGGATGACGAGTAGTCCGTGATCAGGACATCGGTCGCGGTGAGCAGGTCGTTGATCTCGGTCGTCGGGTCGATGACGAGGTCGAAGCCGGCCACGTCCGTCGCGGCGGGATCCAGGTTCGGGTGCGTCTTGAGGACGAGCAGGTGGTCGGCCGGCAGGGCGGCCCGCAGCGCGGTGCCGTCGAGATCGCCGGAGGCCCGTTTCTCGGCCCCTCGCCCGCGGAACGTCGGCGCGTAGAGCACGACCCGCCGGTCGCGCAGATCCGGATGCGCCTCGAGGACGCGGGAACGGGTGGCATCCAGCCCGGCCGCGTCGGCGAACCGATCCGTTCGGGGCGTGCCCAGCGGCAGGACGTTGTCGGCGGACACGCCGAATGCGGCGGACCACGGGAGGCGCGACCGTTCGGCCGTGCAGCACGACGACAGTCGTAGTGGCGGTGGAGGAACCGACGCTCCGGGTCGGCTGGCGGGGTCAGGGCGTCCAACCCGAACCGCTTGAGCGCCGCGACGGCGTGCCAGACCTGGACGACGGTCGTGCCCGCCCGATGCGGCGCGACGTGAATGGGCAGATACGCGTTGTCCACGACGAACAGGCCGGCCGTGCGCAGGTGGTACATCCCGCGCACCAGGCGGACCAGGTAGGCCAGCTTGCCGCGCAGGCCGTAGCTGTAAGGCTCCAGGAGCAGGGTCACCGGGCGGTCGGGATACCGGGCGACGATGGCGTCATGGATGGCCGCGAGGTTGCCGTCCAGGATCGGGACCCGCGCGGTCGCCAGGACGATCCGTTCCGATCGCAGCGGGAGGAGCCCGAAGACCGCCCCCACGATCCGCAGCAGCGTACTCGCGAGCAGGTATTCGACGCGGCCCACGCGGGGCTCAGGCCTGCTGGCGGACGATGATGTTCTGGCCGTCCAGCGTCCGTTCGTCGTCGCGCATGAGCGTGGCGATCACCTCGGCCACCGCGCTCGGCTGCATGATCTTGGACGGATCCTCGTCGGGCGCGAGGATGCGCCGAAGCTCCGTCGCGGTCCGACCGGGCGAGATGCTGTAGACCTTGATCCCGGTGCCCGCCAACTCGTCGGCGAGCGTCCCCGAAAGCGAGACGACCGCCGCCTTGGAGGCCGCGTAGGCGACCCAGCCCGGTCGGGACGTGATCCCGGCCGTGGACGCGATGTTGAGGATCTTGGCCGGTCGTCCCTGCATGTAGCGCACGAACTCGCGCGTCAGCAGCAGCATCGCGAAGACGTTGATCGTGAACGTGGTCACGAGGTTGTCGGCGGTCGTGTCCAGGAGCGACTTGGGCTCGGCGTAGCCCGCGATGTTGAGCAGGATGTCGAGCGTGCCGAACTCGTCGTGGATGTCCTTGACCAGCGCCGGGATGCCATCGAGGTCGGACAGGTCGTAGGGGATGCAGCGGACCGTCACGCCCGGCTCGGGCTGCATCGTCGCGACGGTCTCCTCCAGGCCGCTCGCGCTTCGGGCGATCAGGACGATGGCGCTGACACCCGGCTCGTGGCACATCCGGATGGCGGCCGCCCGGCCGATCCCCTGGCTGGCTCCGGTGATGACGACGGTCTTGCCCATCGGCTCAGGATCCCCGGCCCAGGAGGTCGGCGTAGATGGCCTCGGCCGTGACGGTGTCCGTCGGGACGGTGATCTTGATGTTCTCGTCGGAGCCCGGCAGGATCCGGACCGGCTCGCCGGTGTAGTGGAAGAAGAGGCCGGCGTCCTCGGTGAAGTCCGCGTCCTCGCGACGGGCCGCCTCGTGCGCCGTCAGGAGCTTGGCCCGGTCGAACTTCTGGGGCAGCTGCACGTTGACCAGCTCGCCACGGTCCAGCAGGCCCTCCACGAACTCGTGGCCCTTGATGACGGTGAACGAGATCGGGATGCCGTACATCGCGTTCTCTTCTGGGGCGTCCATGAGCGTCCGGAACGTCTCGACCGTGATCAGCGGCCGGACGGCCTCGTGGATGATCACCGAGTCCACGCCGTCCAGGGCAAGCAGGCCGTTGTAGACCGATTCCTGGCGCGACGACCCACCCAGGATGCACTCGAACTTCGCCCCGAGCCGATGGTTCGCGATGAGCTCGCGGGTCGGTTCGAGGTGGGCTTCCGGACAGGTGATGACGACGCGCTCGATCTCGGGGATGGCGCGCGCCTTCTCCAGGACGTGCACGATGAGGGGCTTGCCGCCCAGCAGCAGGAACTGCTTGGGGAACGGGCGCCCGATGCGCTTCCCGATCCCGCCGGCGAGCACGACCATGCCGGTCTTCATCGAGTCCTCCCGTTCACGCCACGTCCATGTCGTCCGCGTCCATCGTCGCCACGATCGTTCGTCGTGCCCATGATGCCAGCGCCGCCGGGCTCAGGTCGGGTCATGACGGCGGACGTCGAGCACCTGGCCGGTCAAGTCCGTGGTCAAGAGGCGCAGCGTCGCCACCGCGACCTCGTCGGAGCTGAGCAGGCCCTCGGGCAATTCGTCGGGGAACGCCCGCCGGCGCATCGGCGTGTCCGTCCGTTCCGGGCTGATCGCGTTCACGCGGATGCCCTGATCGCCCCATTCCTCGGCGAGGCCCTGGACGAGATTGACGACTGCGGCCTTGCTCGCGGAGTAGGCCACGTAGCGCGGCCGTCCCACGGTGAACGACGACGACGCGAACGCCGTGAAGGAGCCTCGGCTTCGACACAGATGTGGATGCGCGGCCCGAGCCACGTGCAGGGTGCCGGTCACGTTGACGTCGATGACCTCGGCGATGTCGGCGCCGTCCCCGTCCGCCACCGGCCCGATGCGCAGGACGCCGGCCGTACAGATGACGTGATCCAATCCACCGAGCGTCGTCGCGGCGGCGTCCATGTGCGAGCGGACGGCGTCCGGGTCACGGACATCCAGCCCCATCGAGCGGCCATCCACGGCGACGGCGGCGCCCTGGCGGCCGGCTTCGGCCGCGATCGCCTCGCCGATCCCGTGCGTGCCGCCGATGACCAGCACCCGGGCGCCCGCGAGGTCGCGCGCCGGCGGCGGCCCCCCGACCCCACCGGCCCCGTCGGACTCCAGCAGTCGCATCTGGAGCATCCGGTCGGCCATCACCATGTCGATGCGGGTCGTGATCTTGAGGTTGACCTCGTCGCCGGCGACCGCCGCGAGCCGGACGCCAGGCACGTAGCGCAGGACGAGGCTGCAATCGTCCGTGGCCGACAGGTCGCCGGCCGCCGCGGCCGCGGCATAAGCCTGGGCCAGGATGCCGGCACGGAACGTCTGGGGCGTCTGGCCGCGTCGAAAACGGGCTCGATCCGGGATCTCCACGACCCGCCCGTCCTCCACGATGACGAGGGTGTCGGCGCTCGGGATCACCGTGTCGGTCGCGTCGGCCTCGCCGGCAAGGATCGGTTCGATGGAGCGGCGCACGACGTCCACGGGAACCAGCGGCCGGACCGCGTCGTGGACCACCACGATGTCGTCATCGGCGGCATCCAGGCTCGCGAGGCCATTGCGCGTGCTCTCGTTCCGCGTCGTCCCACCGGCGACGACCATGGCCGGGATCGCCAACCCGGCGCCCGCCAGGGCGGCCTCGGTCTGGGCCAGCCAGGCGGGGTGGGCGACGACCACGATCCGGTCGACGCCCGCGGCCGCGACCCCGCGCGCGCTGCGCACGAGGATCTGCTCACCGGCCAGGCGCACGAACTGCTTGGGGATATCGGCGCCGAAGCGATTGCCATCGCCTCCGGCGAGCAGGAGCGCGTGGATTCGCATCGATCCTCGGGTCGTCCACTGGCGGTCGTGGCGTCACGGACCGTGCTCGACAGGATACGCGCGGGTCCGCCCGACCGCACTCGTCGGACCGAGACCCTATGATGCCCGCGGCCCCGACGGAGGACGATCCCACGGACACCGGCACGCGCATGGACGAGTCGACGACGACGCCCGAGACCCACCCGACGACCGGGTCCGCGCGCCCGTCGGCGACCGACGCCGGGCAGGCCGGGCAGACGGCACCCGACCCGGCCACGCGTCCGTCCGTGGGCGCTTCGCCGTTCGCGCGGCCTCATGGGACGGCCCCGCAGATCGACATCCGGACGCTCACCTGGGAGCGGATCCAGGTCGTGATCCGGGCCCGGGTGGACACGTCCGGTGTGCCATTGGACCTCGCCGCCATCCGACTCCAGCAGGTCCATGGAGCCGTGGAACCGGGCGGGCCCATGACCGTGATGACGCCGACGCGGGTGCGCCTCGACGGCGACGAGCTCTACCTGCGGCTGAACGTGATGACCGGCCCCGAGCAGATGCCGCTGGACCCCGGCCGCTGGCGCCTGGAGGTCCGCGGCGGGCCGCTGGTCGTCCGCAGCGGGCCACTCGATCGCGAGGCGCTCACCGGTCGCTTCTCGCTGGCCCGCGGCGAGTACACCGTCGTCCCGTCGGTCGATCCGGTCGACAGCGCCCTGTGGCTGGACGTGACCCTCGATCTGGTCGACCCGACCGAGATCGCCGCGCGCCGCCGCACGGGTGCGGCCAGCGGCCCCGAGCGCGTCGTCCGCCGGCTGATCAGTCGATCCCGCCGCGCCGTCTTTCGGGCCGCCTACCGGGTGGCTCGGCGCGTCGCTCGACGGACCGGTCGGCGCGTCCTGTTCGCCTCCGATTCGCGGGCGGACCTGGGTGGCAACCTGCAGGTCGTCTGGGACCGGATGGTGGAGCGCGGCCTGGACCGGCACTACGACATGATCACGCTCTTCAAGCCAAGCATCGCCGACCATCGGAGCTTCCGCGACCGGTTCCGGATGCCCTGGTTGCTCGCCACGGCGGACGTGGTCCTCGTGGACGACTACATCCCGGTCGTCTATCGCATCGACGACCCGGAGGTCCGGATCGTCCAGCTGTGGCACGCATCCGGGGCCTTCAAGACGGTCGGCTACAGCCGGGTCGGCAAGCCCGGCGGGCCCAGTCCGTACTCGCGGATCCACAAGAACTACACCCACGCCATCGTGAGTTCGGACCACGACGTGCCGTTCTACGCGGAGGCGTTCGGGATACCGGAGGCGCGTGTCGTCCCGACCGGGATCCCGCGCATGGATCGGTTCTTCGACGAGGCCGCGCGAGCAGCGGGCCGCGCCGCCGCGCTGGCCGCCTTCCCGGCAGCGACGGGACGTTCTGTGATCCTGTTCGCCCCGACCTTCCGCGGCGATCCGCGCACTGCGACCTATCCCGCGGAGCAGATCGACTTCGCCGGCCTGCACGCACTCGCGCTCGAGCAGGACGCCGTGGTGATCTTCAAGATGCACCCGTTCGTGCGCGAGCCGCTGCCGATCCCCGAGGCGCTCACGGACCGATTGATCGATGGGACCGCGACGCCCATAGACGTCAACGACCTATTGTTCGTGGTGGACCTGCTCGTCACCGACTATTCGTCGATCGTGTTCGAGTTCTCCACCCTCGGGCGGCCCATGCTGTTCTACGCCTACGACCTCGATGCGTACATCGCCGAACGCGACTTCTACGTCCCGTTCGAGGCGTTCGTGCCCGGTCGCATCGTGCGCACCTCGGACGAGCTGCTGGACGCCATCCGACGGCACGATCTTGGGGCCGAACTGGTCGATGCCTTCGCCAGGCGCCACTTCGACCACCTGGATGGGACCTCGACCGACCGGGTGATCGACGAGCTCGTCGTCGAGAGATGAACGGCCCGGTCGTTCGCGAACCGAGTCCACCGCGGCGCCTCGTCGGATTGGAGTGGCAGCGGGTGCAGCTGCTCGTCGCCATCCAGGAGGCAGCGGACGCCCGATCGTCGCCGCGAAGCCTGCGCCTGACGCGGAACGGTCGGCGGTCGGCCGAGGCGGTCGAACCGATGGCCGAGGATCGCATCGGTGACCGAGTGTCATTGCGCTTCAACGTCATCCGTGGGTCCGGACGGCACCCGCTCGATCGCGGTCGATGGACGTTGACCGAAAGCCTCGCTGGCCGGTCGAGGCCGGTCCGTCTGGGCGTCACGGACGCGACCCGCACCCCGGTCACGACCTCGTTCCGTTTGACGCACCTCCGGTACGACGCGACCGCAGCGTTCGACGCCGATCGAGGGGAGCTGACCGTCACGATCGCCACGGATCCGTTCGACGGACGGATCCCGCGACACTGGCCGTTCTGGCGGGTCGGGCGACGGCAGGCCATCGAGGTCAAGCAGGCGGTGATCCGGTCGGCCCGTCGTGCGACCGTGGCCGCGGCCCGTCGGACGACGCACCGGACCGGTCGCCGGATCGTCTTCGCCTCCGCCGGGAGGGCGAGCCTGACCGGGAACCTGCAGGTCGTCCGCGATCGGATGATCGAACGGGGCCTCGACGCCGACTACGAGCTGGTCCGACTCGGTATCCGAACCCCAGGCGGACCACTGGACCGACTGCGCGCCCGCTGGCGATCGGCCCGGCTCCTCCTGGGGGCGGAGGCGATCCTCGTGGCGGGTTCGCGCCAGCGCGCCGTCTACGGCCTCGGCTACGACCCCGATGTGCGATTCATCCAGCTGTGGCACGCGTCGGGGGCGTTCAAGACCGTCGGATTCAGCCGACCCAGCCAGCCCGACGCCCCGGACCCGTATGCCCACGTCCACCGCGAATACACGCACGCGGTCGTGAGCTCGGACCACGACGCCCCGTTCTACGCGGAAGCGTTCGGGATCCCGGAGTCGCGCCTCGTCCCGATCGGCATCCCGCGCATGGACCGATTCTTCGACGAACGGTCGCGATCCGTCGGTCGGGCAGCCGCGCTCGCCGCGTTCCCGATGATCGCCGACCATCTCGTCTGGCTGTTCGCGCCCACCTATCGCGGTCGCGCTCGTGCCGCCACGTATGCGATGGACCGGATCGACTTCGCCGGACTCCACGCGCTGGCCGCGGAGCGTGACGCGGTCGTGCTCTTCAAGATGCACCCGTTCGTGACGGCTGCCGTCCCGATCCCCGCCCCCTACAACGATCGCCTGGTCGACGGCACGCGGACCACGCTGGACGTGAACGACCTGCTGTTCGCGGTGGACCTGCTGATCACCGACTACTCCTCGATCGTCTTCGAGTACTCCGTCCTGGAGCGACCGATGCTGTTCTATGCGTACGACCTCGACGAGTACATCGCCGAGCGCGATTTCTACGTGCCCTTCGAGGCCTTCGTCCCAGGTCGCATCGTGCGGACGTCCGAGGAACTCCTGGACGCCATACGGCGCGAGGACTACGACGTCGAGAAGGTCCGGGCGTTCGTGGCTGCCCATTTCGCCCACCTCGACGGGCACGCGACGGACCGCATCATCGACGAGCTGGTCCTCGCCCGTTGAACTCCGTGATCGTGCGGATCCGCGCGCTCGTCGTGCGGGTGACGTTCCGGCTCGCCCGGTTCCTGCCGCTCCGCCGGCGAGTGGTCCTGGCCACCGCGCATGACGGCGCTCTGCGGGGCAACCTCGTGGTCATCCGCGATGCGCTGCTGGCCGCCGACCCACCGATCCCGGTCGTCGTCCTGGCGCACGCCTCGCGCGGCGACTGGCAGGGTCGGATCCGCGCGCTGTGGAGTGCGGCGGTGGCCGGCTACCACCTCGCCACGGCGCGGCTGTTCATCGTGGATGACTACTACTTCCCGCTGTACGTGGTGCAGCCGCGGACCGGCACCACCATCGTCCAGACGTGGCACGCCTCGGGGGCGTTCAAGAAGTTCGGGTACAGCGTCCTGGACAAGTCGTTCGGGGCGACCGAGGCGCTCACGCGGCAGGTCCGCATCCACAGCAACTACGACATCTGCCTGGTCGGCTCGAAGGCCGGCGCCGTGTTCTATGCCGAGGCCTTCGGGCAGCCGGTCGAGCGCTTCTGGACGGAGCTCGGGATCCCGCGAACCGATGCGCTCTTCGACGAGGCGGCGATCGCCCGCACGAGTGCGGCGGTCCGGGCGCACTACGGCATCGCCGCGGACCGGCGCGTGATCCTGTACGCCCCGACGTTCCGCGGCGACAGCGTGGGGAGTGCCGTCGCCGGCCCCATGCTTGACCTGCAGCGGCTGCGTGACCGACTCGGCGACGACCATGTCCTGCTGCTTCGGCTGCATCCGTTCGTGCGCGCCGGTGTCGCCATCGCGCCGGAGCTGGCCGGGTTCGCGATCGATGCGAGCGACCATCCCGAGATCAACGACCTGCTCCTCGCGAGCGACGCCCTCGTCACCGACTACTCGAGCGTCATCTTCGAGTACGCGCTGCTTCATCGCCCGATGCTGTTCTTCGCCCCGGACCTGGAGGCCTATGAAGGCGAGCGCGGGTTCTACTTCGACTATCGCAGTGGCGTCCCCGGCCCGGTCTTCGAGACGACCGAGGCGGTCGCCGACTACCTGCGGGCCGGCACGATCGACCGAGCGCGGATCGAGGCCTTCCGCACATGGGCGTTCGACGTGGCGGACGGCCATGCGACCGAGCGGTTCGTGACGCAGGTCGTCCAGCCCGCGCTTGCGGGCACGCCGCCGCGCCCCCACCGCGCCGCCGACTGACGCGCGCGGCAGGCCCGCGCGCGCGTGGTCTCGCGCGAGGTCGTTGTACGATACCGCCCTTCCCGTCCACGTCCGGCACGCCCAGCCGGCCTCGTCCACCCTGTCACAGGATCCACGAACGCCGATGACCTTCCGTGCCAAGCCCGTCGTGAAGCGTGCCCCGAAACACTCGTGGGAGAGCCGCGACCGACGCAATTTCTACCTCAACCTCGGCTTCGGCCTCGTCGTCGTCGCCGCCGTCGCGATCCTCCTGATCGCGGTCGCCGCGAACTTCTACAACGAGAACCTCGCCTCGGTCGGCAGCGTGGACGGCCAGTCCATCTCGAAGTCCGAGCTGCGCGATCGGGTCACGATCGAGCAATGGCGCCTCGACGAGGCCAAGCGACGGGTCAGCACGCTGACCGTGGCCGGCCGTCTCACCCAGGCCCAGGCCGATACCCAGAACCAGATCATCACGCAGCAGCTGAACCAGCTCGTGCCGATCTCGCTGGAGCGGCTGATCGACAACCGCCTGCAGGCTGCCCTCGCCGGCCAGCAGGGCGTGACCGTGACCGACGCCGATATCGATGCCCGGCTCACCGAGGAGGCCACGACGCCGGCCTCGCGCCACGGCTGGGTCATCGAGGTCGCCCCCGAGACCAGCCCCGGTGCGGCCGAGCCGACCGCCGCCCAGGTGGCCGCGGCCAAGACCAAGGCGGAGACGGCGCTCAAGGACCTCCAGGGTGGCAAGGCCTGGGCCGATGTGGCCAAGACCGTCTCCACGGACGCCTCGACCGCCCCGCAAGGCGGCGATCTGGGCTGGATCCAGGAAGACGACAGCCAGGCGGACCCGGCGTTCCTCGCCGCGCTGTACGCCGCCGCGGCCAACACCCCGACCGCAGTCATCCCGGGCGAAGACGGCATCTTCCGCATCGGCCGTGTGACCGAGGTGGCCAACGAGACCGTCGAAAGCGCCTACCAGGACAAGCTGGTCAACGACGGCATCGACCTCGCGAAGTACCGCGAGGTGGTCCGCGGCGACGTCGTGCGCAAGAAGCTCGAGGACTCGATCGTCGCCGATGCCCTCAAGAGCGGGCCGCAGCGCGACACCTCGGAGATCTACCTGTCGCAGGCGACCCTCGACCTCCCGGCCGAGGCCGTGAAGGTCCGACACATCCTGTACTCCCCGAACGACGACCCGGCCGCCGCCCAGGGTGGCGAGGTTCCCGCGGACGATCCCGCCTGGACCAAGGCCAAGGCCGATGCCGACGCGGCCTACGCCAAGCTCCAGCTGGACCCCGAACAGTTCGACGCGATCGCCCGCGCGGAGAGCGACGAGCAGAGTGCCCAGGGCGTCGACGGCACGGGTGGCGTCCTGGATTCGTACGTGTCCACCGACAGCCAGTTCGTCCCCTCGTTCTCCGATCCGATCCTCGCGGCCAAGGCCACCGACGGCCAGATCCTGGCCCCGATCAAGACCGAGTTCGGCTACCACATCGTCCAGGTCCTCAACCACGCCCCCAAGATGGAGGACCTCAAGAAGCGCATCGACGGCGGCGAGGACTTCGCGTCGGTCGCACGCGACGTGTCCGAGGGAGCGGAGGCCGACCAGGGCGGAGCCCTCGGCTGGGTCGCCAAGAACCAGCTCCAGCAGGAGCTCACGGACCCGATCTTCGCCGCGCCGATCGGCACGACCTCGGACATCGTCAAGATCGCCGACGACGGGCAGTACCTGTTCCTCGTCCGTGCCGAGGAAGAGCGCGCCCCGAACGCCCAACAGGAGTCGCAGATCCGCTCGCGCGCCTGGTCCGCCTGGTACGACCCCAAGAAGGAAGGCGCGACGATCACGCGCGACGAGTCCATCACCGGCGCGACGACCGGGTAGGGGACCGACGCCGTGCTCGATGCGCTGGTCACCGAGGCGCGGCTCCGATTCGGGCTGGACCCGGCAGCCGGCCTGCAGGTCATCGCCACGGAACGGCTCACCGGCACGCCCCTGGAGGCGTCGCGGCCGGCCCTGCTCGTGCCGCTGGCGCTGCTCGATCCGGCACGCGCCAGCACGACGACGCCCGCGACGACGCCCGCGGCCGTCCTCCCGGGCCGCCACGGCCCACGTGGACGTGACCCCTTGGCCGTGCTCGCGCGGCTGTACCCCGGGGAGCATCCGATCGGGCGGTTCGGGACGGGCGCCGCGACCACGATCGGGGAGCTGACGACGGCCGACCTCGCGGCGCCGCTCTACCTCGCGCCGATCGCGCCGGAGCTGGCCGTGGCCGGTCCGTGGGCGATGCCCTGGATCAGCGATCGCCTGCGCGCGCCCGACGGCTGTCCCTGGGACCGCGAGCAGACCCACGAGTCGCTGCGCAGCCACCTGCTCGAGGAGGCCTACGAGGTCTACGACGCCCTCGAAGCCGGGGCCACCCCCGAGCTGGCCGGCGAACTCGGCGACCTGCTCCTCCAGGTCGTGTTGCACGCCCAGCTCGCCGCCGAGGCTGGCGTCTTCGATCTGACCGACGTCCAGGCCGCGATCGGGTCCAAGATCGTCCGACGCCATCCCCACGTCTTCGGGGAGGCGGAGGCGCGTACCGCGTCCGATGTCAACCGGCAGTGGGAACGGATCAAGGCCCAGGAACGGGCCGATGCGGACGGCCCCGACGCTGCCGATGGTGATGCGACCACTGCGGCCAAGGGCGCCCTCGACGGCATCTCGCGCTCGCTCCCGGCCCTCGCCGCCAGCCAGGAGATGCAGGAGCGGGCCGCCCATCTCGGCTACGACTGGCCCAGCCTGGAGGGCGTCCTCGACAAGGTCGTCGAGGAGACCGACGAGCTGCGCGAGGCCGCCGAGAGCGGCGACGCCACCCACTGGGCCGAGGAATTCGGCGACCTGCTGTTCGTGCTCGTGAACGTCGCGCGCAAGCGCGGCATCGATGCGGAGGCCGCCGTCCGCGCGGCCAACGCCAAGTTCCGGCGGCGCTTCGGTAGCGTGGAACGCCAGGCGGCGCAGCGCGGCGTCGCCCTGCGCGATCTCGATTTCGAGGCGCTCGACGCCTTGTGGGACACCGCCAAGGCGGAGGAGAGGATGACGTCATGACCCTCGGCAATCGACCGCCCAGCGTCCGCGCGGACGGCCGCGGCCCCCGCGACCTGCGCCCCATCGGATTCAAGCTCGGGGTCCAGAAATGGGCCGAGGGGTCGTGCCTCGTCTCGTTCGGAGACACCCAGGTGCTCTGCGCGGCGACGATCGCGGACCGCGTCCCGCCGCATCTCCGCGGCAAGGGCACGGGCTGGGTCACCGCCGAGTACTCGATGCTGCCGCGGGCCACGGCCGAGCGGAGCGACCGCGAATCGGCCAAGGGGCGGATCGGCGGGCGGACGCACGAGATCCAGCGCCTCATCGGCCGCTCGCTGCGGGGCGTCGTGGACCTCGGCCGGATCGGCGAACGGACCATCACGGTCGACTGCGACGTGCTCCAGGCCGACGGCGGCACCCGGACCGCGTCGATCACGGGCGGCTACGTCGGCCCTCGCGGCGGCACTCATCACGTACGGGATGGAGCGCCACATCACCGGGCATGTGGCCGCGGTGTCGGTCGGGATCGTGAACGGCCTGGGATTCCTCGACCTCGACTACAGCGAGGATTCGCACGCCGAGGTGGACTTCAACGTCGTCGGCACCGATGCCGGCACGTACGTGGAGCTGCAGGGGACCGCCGAGGGCAAGCCGTTCGACCGCGCCGGCGCGAACGCCATGCTCGACCTCGCCGACGAGGGCCTGGCCCGCCTGTTCGCTGCCCAGGCCGAGGTCCTGGCCACGGTCAAGCGCTGACCGTGGCGTCCACCGGGCCGCGCCTGGTCGTGGCGACCCATTCCACGCACAAGCTGCGTGAACTCCGCGAGCTGCTCCACCTGGAGCGTGGCGAGCTCGTCTCGCTCGACGAACTCGGCGTCAGCGACGACCCGGTGGAGGATGGCGAGACGTTCGCCGCGAACGCGGCGATCAAGGCCCGCTACGCCGCGCGTCTGACGGGTCTCCCCACGCTGGCCGACGACTCCGGCCTGGAGGTCGACGCGCTCGATGGCGGACCGGGTGTCCGGACGCGTCGCTACGCCGGCGAGACGGCCACCGATGCCGACAACAACGCGAAGCTCCTGCGCGAACTCGCCGGCCTCCCGTCAGGACGCCGTGGCGCCCGCTACGTCTGCGTGTTGGCGCTCGCCCTGCCCGAGCGCGTCGGGAGCGCGCGGCGGCCTGCCGCTCATCTACACGCGTGGCACATGCCGCGGCCGCATCGCCACGGCGCCGCGCGGCACTGGTGGGTTCGGGTACGACCCGATCTTCGAGCCCGCGGTCGAGCCGCCTGGCGGCCGGACGCTGGGGCTGTGGACGCCGGCCGAGAAGCACGCGATCTCCCATCGAGCCCGTGCCGCCCGACGGATGGCGCCGCGGCTCGCGGCGCTCGGGTTCTGAGGGGATCGGCCGTGGCCGAGACGATGTCGCTCCGGCGGATCTGCGTCTTCTGCGGGGCGAGCCCCGGGGTCGATCCGGCGTATCTGGAGCTCGCCCGCTCGGTCGGGCGCGGCCTGGCTGAGCGGGGCATCGGCGTCGTGTACGGCGGCGGGCGGGTCGGGCTGATGGGCGCCGTGGCCGACGCCGCGCTCGACGCGGGCGGCGACGTGATCGGCGTGATCCCGCAGGGCCTCGTGGACCGCGAGCTGGCCCATCCCGGCATCAGCGAGTTGCGGATCGTCGCCACGCTCCACGAACGCAAGGCCGTCATGGCCGAGCTGGCCGACGCCTTCATCACGCTGCCGGGCGGTCTGGGCACGCTCGAGGAGCTCGCCGAGGTCACGTCCTGGGCGCAGCTCGAGCTCCATGCCAAGCCCATCGGCCTGCTCGCGGTCGACGACTACTGGGCGGCACTGCTCGCGTGGCTGGACCACGCCGTGGCCGAGGGGTTCGTCGCGCCCGCCCATCGCGGCCTGCTGTTGGACGCGACCGACCTCGCGTCGCTGCTGGCGGCCTTCGCGGCGTGGTCGCCACCGGCTGGTCGATGGGGGACCACGTCGCCCTGATCGCGGACCGGCGACAGGGGCATGCCGCCCCGTGTCACGGACTGGCGGTGGCCTTCGGCTTGGCGGATGCCTTGGGGGTCGGCCACGGCTGGGGTTCCTTGCCTGGCGCCGGGAAGAGATCGTGGGCGACGGCCTGGATGGCCTTGACGTTCGGGATGAGCGACGACCCGTACTGGGTGGACTTGGACTTCACCAGGGGATGGCGGATGACCGAGCGCACCACGGCGTCGTCGCCGATCTCGTCGGCGATGGCAGCGAGCGTCGGGAAGTCGCTCCACGGGCAGGTCGGTCGTCACGAGGTTGCCGGCCAGCTGGAGCAGGTCGGGCAGCTTCCAGAGGAGGGATCCGTCCTTGGTCACCTGGTCGCGCAAAGCGAGGAGGACCTGCTGCTGCCGCGCGGCACGGGTGAAGTCGCTCTCGCCGAGCGCCTTGCGGGCTCGTGCGTAGGCGAGCGCGTCCGTCCCGTTGAAGTGATGGAGCCCGGGCTCCACCGACCAGGTCTGCAGCTTGCCGAAGTTGTAGTACTGATCGTCGCTGAAGCCGTCGGTCACCTTGATATCGACCCCGCCGACGGCATCGACGATGTCGACGAAGCCGTAGAAGTCGACGCGGGCGTAATAGTCGATCTTGGTATCCAGCAGCGCGCCGACGGCCTTCTGGAGGGCGGCGATACCGCCGTCGGGGAACTCATCCGGATGGCGGTCCGCGTACGACACGAGGGAGTTGAGCTTCGGGCCGAAGACGTCGCCATCGCCCAGGGGGACGTTGATGAGGTCGCGCGGCAGGGACAGGATGGAGACCGTCTTGCCCACCGGATCCATCGACACGACCATCATCGCGTCGGTCAGGGTGGCGGTCCGCCAGGGCAGCTTGTCCACGCCGAGCAGCAGGACGTTGATGCGCTCGTTCTCGCCGGGGCCGGCGTCCCGGCGGGGGTCGGGCTGGCCGGTCGCGCCCAGCGTGGCGCCGGAGAAGACCTTCGCGAACGTGTCACCCAGGGCCGTTCCGTAGCGATACGCGATGCCGTGCGGGATGACGATGAGGAGTCCGATCAGGGCCAGGCCCAGGATCCCGCCGCGACCCGTCGGGCCGTGCCAGCGCGTGTCGAGGAATGCCTGCGCCGCCGCCACCAGGCGCAGGATCATGACGAGCAGGTTGATGGTCAGGACGATGCCGAGCACCTGTGGGTTGGCCATCGACGCGGCGAGCCGGGCCGGCGACTGCGTCAGGACGAGCAGCAGGCCGATGCCCAGGAGGATCAGGGAGGGGATGAGGAAGATCGCCGCCAGCTGGCGCCGTCCGTTGAAGAACTGACCAAGCCCGGGGAGCACTGCCGAGAGGCCGGCCGCGGCGAGGCGGCGACGGTCGAGGTGTCCGGGTTCCTGCCGGATCCGACGGGCGTGCACGACGGGCGATGGTCCTCTAGCGGTCTTGGTCGCGCCTGGCGCGTGGCGGTGTCCGGGCCGAGTCTAGCGCGGAACGGCACATGGGGACGCCGGGCGATCGATCAGCCTGCCAGTGATCGCCCGGCGTCTTGCCCTCTGACGCACGATGGCGGTGCCGCGTTACGCGTACGCGGCAACGCGGCCAACGGGGAGTAGCGTAGCCTGGCAACGCACGTGCTTTGGGAGCCCTGAGGCCACGAGCGCTGTAGGGTTCGGGCCCCCGTGCGTGGCATTTGCGACCGAAGACCCTCCGATCATCGTGTGGTTCGCGTGGACCATCGGGCTCAGGCTTGCGCCGGCGGAAGGTGGAATCCTCGATCTGGACGACAGTGACCCGCACGCTCGGGATCGAGGTCGCGGTCGTCCAGGCGGGGATGGCGTACGGGTTCACCGACGCCGGGCTTGTATCGGCCGTGAGCGAAGCTGGAGGGCTCGGCGTCCTTGGCTGTCTAAATCGAACGCGGGAGGACGCGATCGCCGAGATCGACGCATTCGCGCGCGGACCTCGAGGCCGTTTGGCGTGAACTTCGTCGTGCAGCATATGGACTGGCCCGTCTTCACAGCCTGCCTGACGGCACGCGTGCCCGTCTTCACGTTCTATCGCGGGGATCCGGTGCTCGTCGTCGATCGCGCGCACGCGGTTGGCGCCGTCGTGATCTACCAGATCACGACGGCGGAAGAGGCGGGTGCAGCAGTCCGTGCCGGAGCCGACGTGCTCGTGGCGCAGGGCGTCGAGGCAGGCGGGCACGTCGGGCCGATCCCGCTCGCCGACCTTCTGCCCGCGGTCGTGGCCGTCTCAGGTGGGCGACCCGTGCTGGCGGCCGGTGGCATCGTCGATGGGCAGTCACTGGCGGACGCGATGAGCCTCGGCGCCAGCGGCGGCTGGTTGGGGACACGGTTCCTTGCGACACCTGAATCGCCCGCCCTGCCGGCCCATAAGCGGGCGATCCTGGAGGCTCAGGATGGCGCGACGGTGCGAACGGGAATGCTGGATCGCGTCTGGGGACGACCATGGCCTGGCGTCGAAGTGCGGACAATTCGCAACGCCCTGACCGACCGATGGATCGGCCGCGAGGAGGAGATCGAGGCGGTACGTCTCGAGATCGACCGCGGCATCGAAGTCGCCAAGGCGCGCGACGACGGCTCCGAGATGGATCTGTTGGCAGGTGAAGGTGTCGGCCGGATCACGTCGATCGTCCCGGCCGCCGACCTTGTCCGGCAAATCGCCGAGCAAGCGCTGCGATAGAAGATCCGGAGGGAGCAGGCGAGCAGCGTCCGCACTCAGCTGTGGCCGTATCGCCGGCCGTGACCGCAGGCGCGAGGCGTCTCTTGAAGTAGGGCCGACGGGCCACCTACCGATGTGACAAGAGCGCTGTCGGCCAGCCGCGATGACCGGATTCAGGAAGCATGCATGGTTCCTGAGCACGAATCGGCGGGGAGGAGCGCAGTCTGGCAACGCACGTGCTTTGGGAGCCTTGAGGCCACAAGCGCTGTAGCCGGCCCCTTCCAAGCGTGGTTCCCGCTAGCGACGCAGCGTCGACTATCGTGTGGTTCATGCTCCCACGCGAAGAACGCCGGGACGGCTGTCCCGGCGTTCGGATCGACTGGGGACTCGGACGATCATCCGCCGGGGATCGCGCCGCGGACCTGCTCGACCTGGTCGTAGCTCGTGTCGACGAGCCCGGTCGGAGCGAGGATCGCGCCGCGGACCTGCTCGACCTGGTCGTAGCTCGTGTCGACGACCGAACCTCCGGTCTGGTTGGCGCTTCCCCAGATCGCGGTCGCGATGAGCAGCACGGCCAAGCTCGCGGCCGCGATCGACAAGAACGCCGTGGCCAGCACGAATGGCCGAGCCATCGGCCGAGGCCGCGTCGTGGTCGGGGTTGCCGTGGTACCTGTCCGGACGAGATCCATCGTCGTGTCTCCTACCTGCGCCACCCGTTTCGCTTCGGCCCTGTGTGGGCATCGGCGGGGCTGCTACCGGTAAGGCGTGAGGATCGACGGAACACTCGTACACATGGGCGTCACAGACGGCCCGGAGGCTGCGATTGGGATGGAACGAATGTAGTCTGCGTGCCAGCGACCTCGGTCATCCGGCGGTCAGTCGGTCATCCGGCGGTCAGGTAGTGCAGGGGTACGCGAGGACGGTGGCCCAACTCCAATCCGGGGCGGTCTTTGCCGGGCGCGACCGCGAGCTCCACGAACTCGTCGAGGCACTCGCCGATGCCGCCGACGGCCACGGACGCCTGATCCTCCTTGGCGGCGAACCGGGGATCGGCAAGAGCCGCCTCGCGGACGAGCTGGCGGCCAGGGCACGGGAGCGAAGACACCAGGTCCTCTGGGGCCGCGGCTGGGAAGACGCCGGCGCTCCGCCGTTCTGGCTCTGGGTCCAGGCGCTCCGGAGCCTCGTTCGGTCGACGCCCGCCGACGAGCTGCGACAGCACATCGGAGCGGGCGCGGCAGACGTCGCGCAGATCCTGCCCGAACTGCGCGACCTGTTCCCGTCCCTCCCGCCGCCACCGGACGCGCCGTCTAAATCGGCCCGATTCCAGCTGTTCGATTCGACCGCCGCGATGCTTCGCAACGCCGCTCGCGCTCGGCCACTCCTGGTCGTGCTGGACGACCTGCAGTCAGCGGACATCCCCTCGATCCTCTTCCTGCAGTTCCTGGCGAGCCAGCTGAACGACATGGCGATCCTGGTCGTCGGCACCTATCGCGATGTCGAGCTGACCCCGGAGCACCCGCTGACTGGAGCCATCGGCGAACTCGGTCGAGAGCCGGTCACGCGCGTCTTCACGCTGACCGGATTGGACTCGACCGCGGTCGCAACGTACATCCGGCGTGACGGCCGATATCGTTCCGAACGACCATCTCGTCGCCGCGGTCTGGCGAGCGACGAGCGGCAACCCCCTGTTCGTCGGGGAGGCGGTCCGGCTACTGGCGACCGAGGGCCGACTCACCGAGGTCGCCGACCTGCCGTCACTTCGCATCGCCGTCCCGCCGGGCGTGCGGGCCGCGATCGCCAAGCGGATCGGTCGTCTCGATGACGCGACAGGTCGCGCGCTCGCCCTCGGCGCCGCGCTTGGTCCCGAGTTCGGTCTCGAGGTGCTGCGTCGGGTCGGTGACTTCGGTGCCGACCAGGTGCTCGATCTCATCGATGACGCCGTGGAAGCCGGGCTGCTCCAGCCGGTCGCCGGCGTGTCCGGGCGGTACCGGTTCTCGCACGACCTCGTTCGGGAAAGCCTGTATGACGAGCTGTCGCCGGGTCGTCGCGTGCGGCTCCATCGGCAGATCGCCGAGGTCTTGGAGGATCTGTACGCCGGGCCGAACGGCGGGCATCTCGCGGAATTGGCATTCCATTTCGTCCAGGCTGCCCAGCAGGGAGACGGCGCGGCAGCCGACGGTGATGCCGGCCGGCTGGGCCGCAAGGCGGTCGACTACGCTCGGCGCGCCGGAGATGATGCTGTGCGGTCCCTGGCGTTCGAGGAAGCGGCCCGGTCGTACTCGATGGCGCTGGCCGTGCTCGACCTCGATCACCTGGCGGATGCGGGCACGCGAGCCGAGACCCTGCTCGCCCTCGGCGATGTGCTCGCTCGCGCAGGTGATCTCGTCGCGGCACGCGATGCGTTCCTCGAGGCGGCCGATATCGCCCGCCAGACTGGTGATGGACCCGCGCTTGCTCGCGCAGCGCTCGGATTCGGTGGTCGCCATCAATGGGCGCGACCTGGCTCGGACACCAGACTGATCTCCCTGTTGCAGGACGCGCTGGTCATGCTCGGTGGCGACGACGAGTCGTTGCGGGCCCGTCTCCTCACCCGAGTCGCGTGTGCCTGGCGAAGTTCACCCGAACGCCGGAACGACAGCGCGAGCCTCAGCCGTCAGGCGATCCAGATCGCTCGCCAACTGGATGACCCGGCCGTGCTCAGCTACGTTCTGGTCGGGGCCTTCTGGGCGACCTGGTGGCCGGACAATCCCGATGATCGCCACCGAGTCGCCATCGAGTTGCTGGACCGCGTGTCGACGGACACGGACGGCGAACGGATCGCTGAAGCGCATTTCCTGGCGATGCTGTCGCACTCGGAATCCGGCCGCATCGACGAGGCGAGGCGAGAACTCGCCACGCTCACTCGGATCATCACCGAGTTGCGCCAACCGTCGCAGCTCTGGATCGAGCCGGACAACCGTGCCTGGCTTGCCCTGCTGGAAGGCGATTTCGGTCAGGCGCACGACCTCCTGGCTGTCGAACCCCAGTCCCTGTTTCGCGTGACGCCCGGCCGAGACGACCTCTCGTCGGCCCGGATGCACCGATTCCTGCTTGCCCGCGAACTCGGCCGCGTCGGCGACGAGGAGGCGGCGATCCGGGACTCGGTCGTCGAGTTTCCGTGGTATCCGTTCCACCGCGCTGCGCTTGCCTGCGCCCTGTTGGACATCGACCGGATCAGAGAGGCTCGAGCCGTCTTCGATGACCTCGCGACGGACGAGTTCCGGGCGTTGTATCGCGACAACGAATGGCTCCTCGGGATGAGTCTGGCGAGCGAAGCATGTGCCGCGCTCGACGACCGCGCCGCGGCGGAAACGCTGTACGAGCAGCTCGCGCCGTTCGCCGGCCGGCATGCGCTCGGCTACTCGGACGGCAGCGTCGGCGGCGTCGATCGCTACCTCGGGCTGCTGGCATCGACCCGCGGCCGACTCGACGACGCCGTCGATCACCTGACGGCGGCGATCGAGATCGATGACCGGATGGGCGCACGGCCCTGGATGGCGCATAGCCAACACGACCTCGCGGCGATCCTGCGGCGTCGGGACGAGCCGGGAGACGCAGCTCGCGCTGCGGAACTGGATGCCTCGGCTCTGGCCATGGCGCAAGCGCTCGGGATGGCCCTCGCGACCAGGATCGAGCCGCCACCACCCGTAGCCACGCTGCCCTCGGCGCCGCCCGATGGACCGCTCGCTGCAGCGGTGTTCCGACGCGAAGGGGAGTATTGGACGATCGAATTCGGCACGGACACGATCCGACTCCGTGATTCGAAGGGGCTGGGTCACCTCGCGCGGCTGCTCGAAGCCCCAGGCCAGGAGATCAAGTGCCCTCGAGTTGTCTCGCCTGGGATCGTCGCCCCGCGGCGCGCTGCCTCGAACGGATGGGATCGGCGTCGTCGCTGAGGCGGGCGACGGCGGAGCGGTCCTCGATGCGGAGGCCAAGGCCGCATACCGCCAACGGCTGGACGACATCCGCGCGGATATCGCCCAGGCGGAGCAATGGAACGACCCGGAACGGCTGGCGCGCCTGCAGGATGAGGAACGGGCCCTGGCGCGCGAGTTGGCGGCGGCCCTGGGGATGGGTGGCCGCGATCGGACCTTCGGATCCCCTGCTGAGCGGGCGAGGGTCAGCGTCACCCGGGCGATCCGCACCGCGCTTGCCCATATCGCGCTGCAGAGCGATGGCCTCGGGGAGCACCTCAGCGCCACCATCCGGACGGGGACATTCTGCTCATACATGCCCGACCCGCGCGCCCCGATCACGTGGCAACGCACGTTCGCTCCGCCCGTCAGCGATCAGGGTCCCTGAGAGACCAATCGATGGCGCTTTGCTACAGTCGCGATCGCAGCGAGCATGGCGACGGCGACGGACGACCGTCGGGGAGTAGCGTAGCCTGGCAACGCACGTGCTTTGGGAGCACGAGATCGCGGGTTCGAATCCCGCCTCCCGAGCCACCCTTCACCGCGGCGCCGCAACCGCCGCCCTCCCGCGGTCATGCGCGCTGACCCCGTCGCACCGACATCGATGGAAGGCTGGGCATCGTGAAGCTGCTGCTCACCTCGGCCGGCATCAAGAACCAGAGCATCCACGCCGCCCTCATCGACGCTCCTGGGCAAGCCGATCGCCGAGCGCAGCGCGCTGTGTATCCCGACGGCTGGGTACGGACACCCGACGGTGGCACCCCGGTGGGGCTTGGCAATTCATCAGCGGACAAGACCCCGGATGCCCGATGATCCGAGTTGGGTTGGAACGTCCGCTCGGCATGCTCGAGCTGACCGCACTCCCACATCAATCCGGAGCGATCGGGTGCCCTGGGTCCGGGCAGACCGACGTGCCTGCTGGTGAATGGCGGCGACGCGCACTGTACCTGCCCACTGGATGCGCGAATCCGGGCTGGCGGATTATTCCGTCACTGGATGACACGGTCTGGGTCGGCCTGAGTGCCGGAAGCATGGTGATGACCGCCGCGCATCGAGACGAGGACTTCCGTCGAGTGGGAGCCGCCGATCAGGCGGCGGCGATCGCGACGTCGGGCGTCCGACGTCTGATCGACCCCCAGCTCAGGGCCAGCGCCACACCGGTGGCGTCCGGGACGAACAGGAACAGGCCGAGCGCGGCCGCGAGGAGAACCCACGGCACCCAGTGGACCACGGCTGCGGTCATCGTCGATGACACCTCCCTCCGGGGTTTGCGACGCACGGCCGTCCTCCCAGCCGATGCGTTATGTCCACCGTACACGTCCACGTCCCGGGATCCGATTGTGGACGGGCAACCCGCCCTTAGTACCGACCGACTGAGCACAGCTTCCGCGGTTGGCGTAGCGTGAGGCCGTGAGCCGTGAAGCCGAGGACCTCAACCGGCGCCTCCTGCGCGCCCGCGACGCCATGGACCGCGCCTACGCAGAGCCGCTCGACGTCCGGGCCGTGGCCGCGGTGGCGCTACGTCTCCGAGGCGCACTTCATCCGCAGCTTCCGCGTGGTGTTCGGGGAGACGCCCCACCGCTACCTGCAGCGGCGGCGGGTCGAGCGCGCGATGTTCCTCCTGCGCGAGACCGACCGGAGCATCACGGACATCTGCCTCGACGTCGGGTTCACCAGCCTCGGGACCTTCAGCCGGATGTTCCGGGAGATCGTCGGCGAGACGCCGTCGGCATACCGCGTCGGGCACGGGCCGATCATCGCGCCCAACTGCGTCCAGATGTGGGCGACGCGCCCGCGGGTCTCAGCGAGCGAGGCGGCGCGATGAGCAGTTTCGGAGAAGCCACCGGAGGACGCTCTCCTAGCATGACCGTCGTCCCCGACAACGCTCACCGGAGGAACGCACCGATGATCACCCAGCTGTCGGACGCAACGATCATGGTCCTCGACCAGGACGAGGCGCTCGACTTCTACGTCAACAAGCTCGGGCTCGAGGTTGGCTCGGACTTCAAGCAGGGCGACCCTACCGCTGGCTGACCGTCCGTGTCCCCGGCGACAGCGGCACGGAGATCTCGCTCGAGCAGCCGGGGCCGCCGTCGCACGACGACGCGACGGCCGAGCAGATCCGCGAGCTGATCACCAAGGGTGCCCTGACCGGTCTCGTCTTCACAACGAACGACGCCCGGGCGCTGTACGAGACGCTCAAGGACCGCGGCGTCACCGACTTCACGCAGGAGCCGACTGATCATTTCTACGGCACGGACATGGGCATCCGCGACCCGTTCGGGAATGCCATACGGATCCTGCAGCCGAAGAAGATCGCCGCGAGGCGACCACCTGACCGAGGCCGCGAAAATCGTTGACATTCCGGTAACGGGGCCGCTGTATGCTGCGACCCCCAGACACATGGTCGGAGGGTGACGTCGGAAGGCCGGGGGGTTGACCACATGTCGAGCGCGCGTGTTCCCGACTCCTGGATGCCTCGAGCTCGGGCGCCCGCGGGCTCCCTGACCCGTCACGTCGTTCGCCCCAGACGTGGTTCCGCGCATCGCGAAGGAGTGGTCCGTGTCAGCCCGGTCCGCGCCCTCAACGAGCCCATCGCCGCAGGCTCCCACTTGCGCTCACGCTGGCCGCCGCGTTCGTCCTGGTGGCGGCGCCTGTGACGCAGGCGGCCAACGCCACCAACATCAACGTGCAGCTGCCGGCCGCCTTCTCCATCGCCGGCACCATCACCGATAACACCGGCGGCGCCCTACCCGACGCGAGCGTCTCCGCGATCAGATCCGGGTCCGGGTCCTATGGCTCCGGGAAACGAATGGACCAGGCAAATACAAGATCGACGGCCTGAAGCCGGTTCGTACTCCATCACGGTCCGGCCCGCTCGGGACGACCCTCGTCGACGGCTACTACACGACCGCGAACGCGAACCACCACACGCCTCGTCCGCGGCGGCCACGAAGGTCACCGTCGAACGCAATAAGACCGGCATCAACGTCAAGCTCCCGGCGGGCTTCACCATCAGCGGCACGGTCACCACGACGGCGGGCTCCGCCCTTGGTGGCCGGAGGTCCATCCACGGGAGGCTCGTTCGAATACTTACCCCTGGCGCCGATGGCATGTACGCCCTCGATGGTCTCGCGGCCGGCGCCTACCAACTCTGCCTCTATGCGCCAGCCAATCGAGCTCCCGGACGGCTTCTACACGACCGCGAACGCGAACAACTTCGCCATCGCAGCGGGTCTGCGACGGCGATGACCGTCGGCCCCAACAAGACCGGCGTGAACGTCAAGCTGCCGACCGGCTACTCGATCAGCGGCACGATCACGAACACGAGCGGCACGCCCTGGGCGGGCGTCGGGATCCAGCCGTCGTCCGCGACGTACAGCGGCGCGGGATCCACCGACGCGACCGGCAACTACACGATCAAGGGCCTCGCCGCGGCGCGTACAAGCTCGGCATCTCACCGGCTTCCGCGTCGCAGTACATGGACGGCTACTACACGACCACCAACGCAAATCACTCACGAGCGCGATCGCGGGCGCCAGCGGCGTGGCGGTCGGGCCCAAGCAACCAGGATCAACGCCAACATCGTCACCGGCCGAACGATCGCGGGCACGATCACGACGACCGGCGGGGCGCCCATCCAGGGCGCGGAGGTAGCAGCGACCAATCTCGGCCATACCCGTACCGCGATGACCGACGCGACCGGCAAGTACACGATCAAGGGCCTGTCCAGTGCGAGCCAGACGCTGGACGTCGACCCGCC